>JAUVWL010000002.1 GCA_030604135.1 Burkholderiales bacterium
GTGCTCACGCTCTCTCGCTGCTGGACGCGGCACATCCCGGGCCGTTCCAGGCCCAGAAACCCCGCTCACTCCAAGCCTCATCCTTCGCAGTCATACAAGCGGGCGGCTTAAGTTCGGTGGATTGGGGTTCCTCCCCGGTCCAGCCGGTTGCTCGACCAGGTTCGCGAGCGCATTCGATATTTGCACTACAGCCTACAGACCGAAAAGGTCTATGTCTACTGGGCCAAGGCTTTTGTGTTGTGGGCAGCCCGCACTCACGGCGGTTTCCGGCATCTGCGGGAAATGGGCCAGGCCGAGGTTGAGGGTTTTCTGTCCATGCTGGCCAATGAGAAGCAGGTGTCACCAGCCACGCACCGGCAGGCGCTCAATGCGCTGCTCTTCCTCTACCGGCAGGTGCTGGGCGTGGAATTGCCCTGGATGAACGACATCGGGCGCCCACCCGAGCGCAAGCGCATTCCAGTGGTCCTTTCCGCTCAGGAAGTGCAGCGCGTGCTGGAACTGATGACTGGCACCGAGTCCATGCTGGCGTCCCTGCTCTATGGGAGCGGCCTGCGCTTGCGAGAAGCTCTCGGTTTGCGTGTGAAGGACCTTGACTTTGATCGGCATGCGGTCGTGGTGCGCAGTGGCAAAGGCGGCAAAGACCGGGTGGTGATGCTGCCCAGGACCCTTGTGCCCAGACTGCGCGAGCAGTTGAACCACGCGCGTGCGCTGTGGGGTCAGGACCGCAGCAGCGGACAAAGCGGCGTATTTCTACCCCATGCGCTGGAGCGCAAGTACCCGCGCGCCGGCGAAAGCTGGGCCTGGTTTTGGGTGTTTCCCTCGCCACGGTTGTCAACGGACCCGCAAACAGGTGTGGTGCGTCGGCACCATCTGTTTGAAGAGCGACTGAACCGCCAACTCAAGAAGGCCGTCGCCCAGGCCGGCATTGCCAAACCGGTGTCGGTGCACACGCTGCGCCATTCGTTTGCCACGCACCTGCTGCAGGCGGGCACCGACATCCGCACCGTGCAGGAGCTGCTGGGACATTCCGATGTGTCCACCACCATGATCTACACCCACGTGCTCAAGGTGGCGGCCGGCGGCACGGCCAGCCCGCTGGACGCGCTGCCGGCTACGGCGATTTGAGCAGCAGCGCGCGGGCCGCCTCGATGCGCTGGGCCAGCGGCGCGCCGGGGTGGTTCATGACGGCCTTGAGAAAGTCGGCCGGGTCGTCGAAGGGGCCGGCCAGGTCGGACATGGCGATGTCCGGGTTCTGGGTGGGCGGTTTGATGCAGGTCGGCTCTGGCTCTGCAGTGGGTGCTCGCTCACCCGCCAGCAGGCTCTGGCAGGCGCGCGCCCAGGCCTTGGCATCGATGCTGCGGTGGCGGGCCAGCAGCTCGGCCTGGGCGTCGTCGCCGGGGTCGATGTCCAGCGCTGGCTCGTCGTTGAAGACGGCCGCCAGGTCGGGCGCCACAAAGGCCGACCAGCGCGGCTCGGCGCCGGGCAGCCGAGCGGGCACGCGGGGCGCGTGCTGCCAGCCGCCGTCCACCGCGCGTGGCCACACCAACAGGCGCCGGGCGACGGCGTCGGGTGGAGCATGGGGCAGCCACCGCGCAGCCAGGGACACAGCCACCTGGTGCGCGGCCTGCACCGGCACGGGTTCGGCTAGCGGGAACCAGAGCTGAAAGGTGTCAAGCCCGTCGACCGCGATCAGCGGGGCGGGCCAGTCCAGCTCGGCCTGCACGGCCTGCCACAGGGTCGCCAGGGTGGACCAGTCGGCCGGGCGGCCCCAGGCGACCACCAGCGCGCGGGTGCGGCCCTGTGGGTCGATGAGGTCGGCGCCCTTGCTCGGGTCGGCGGCGAACAGGCGCGCCCATTCGGAGTGCAGTCGGTTCATGTCGAAATGTTAAGGCCCATCACTGCCCGTTCGGGCAGCCTGCCTCCAGCGCCGGGTCCAGGTAGGGCATGAGCACCGGCCCCATGGAGCGCAGAATCTGCACCGGCAGGCCGGAGGTGAAGCGGTAGCGGGCCGCCTCGGGGCCGGTGACGTAGGCCGTCAGGCTGCCGAAGTAGCGGTCGCCCAGGTTGAAGGCAAAGGTGGCGGTGCGGTTGAGCGAGAACACCGGCCGGCCCTGCACCACCACGCGGTTGTCGCCGGTGCCGGTTTTGCCGCCGGGTGACAGGTCCTGGCCGTCGCGGGTCTGGAAACTGCCGGCCAGGCGCCTGGCCGTGCCCTGCTCCACCACCTCGGCCAGCACGCGGCGCAGGGCGCGCGCGACCTCGGGCGGCATGACCTGTTCGGCCTGCCCTTCGGGTTGGGCAAAGGCGGTCTCCCAGGGGGTGTCTCGGCCAAAACGCAGGTCGCTCAGGCGGCGCGTTGGCAGGCGCACGCCGTCGTTGACGATGACGCCCATGAGCTCGGCCAGGGCGGCCGGCCGGTCGCCCGAGCTGCCCAGCGCGGTGGCCAGCGAGGGCACGAGCTGGGCAAAGGGGTAACCCAGGCGCGCCCAGCGCTGGTGGATGTCGAGAAAGGCCTCCACCTCCAGCATAGTCTGGATGCGGCTGTCCTGCGCGCTGCGGGCGCGGGTGTTGAACAGCCAGCCGTAGACCTCCTGGCGCACCGCATGGCTGTCGGCCACCGCCTGCGCCAGCGTGGCCTCGGGTCGCTGCAGGCGGTAGCCCACCACCCAGAGTTCCAGCGGGTGCACGCCGGCCACATGGCCGCGGTCGGTCAGGCCCATGGCGCTGGGGGCCAGTTGGTCGTACAGGCGGCGCAATGTCTCGCGACCGGGTGCGGCTTCACCCAGGCGCGCCCCCACAAAACCCTGCAGCACGTCGAGCGAAGCGTCGGGCTCCAGGTAGCGGAACACGGCCACCAGGCGCTGCGGCGTGGCGCGCAGGCCTTCGAGCAGCTGGGCACGCAGTTCGTCGGGCGTGCGGCCTTCGGTCTTGCGCCAGAAGCGGCGCACAAACACCTGGCCTTCGCGGTCGGCGAAGCGCGCCAGGTACTCCAGGCGGCGGGGGTCGCTGGCGTCGTCGAACACCCGCGCGCTGCCACCGGGCATCTGCACACTGGCGTGGTTGACGACCTCGCGCATCAGGCGCACAAAGGGCAGGTTGATGGACGCCTGCATGGCCTCGCGCAGGGTCGGGCTGCGGTTGTCGTCGCTACGGTTGAAGTTGTTGAAGCGGTGCAGGCCGCCGCCGGTGAAGAAGTTCTGGTCCGGATTGGCCGAGAAGCGGCGCTCCAGCGCGGCTTCGAGCATGGGCTCCAGACCGGTGTCGCTGGCAGCAACGAGGTGGTCGACGGCCCAGCGGGTGAGTGTGTCGCGCGCCTCAACCGCCTGCTGCCGCAAGGGGGGCGCGCCGTCGGCGGTCAGGCGTGCATGCAGCTCGGCGACCATTTCCAGGTAGGTGGCCAGCACGCGCAGTTTGGCGGTGGACCCCAGTTCCAGCTTGCTGCCTTCGTTGATGTCCAGCGCCTGGCCGGAGGTGTCGGTCTGCACGCGCACGCGGTTGCCCTGCGGGGTTCGCTCCATCAGGGTGAAGCTGTAACGCACCTGCCCCATGCCCGCCTCGGTCAGCAGGCGTTCCCCCATCAGCCCCTGCTGGCGGGCAAAGTCAGGTTCGGTCAGCCGCGCCAGGTAGGCATCGACCGCTTCCTGCAGCGGCCCGTGCAGGGTGGTGCCCAGCTCGGCATCGAACCGGTCGAGCTGGTAGAGCGAAACGCCGAGCCAGCCGGCCAGCCGGGCGCGCGCAGCGGTGCTGCCCTTGCCCGGGTGCACCTCGGGCCGGGGCGGGTTGGCGGCCATGTCCCGAAATTGCAGGCGCTCGGCCAGCGCAGCATCGCGCCATTCGCGCGAGATGATGCCGGCGCCGCGCAGCAGACGCAGGTGGGCATCGGTCACCTGGTCCAGGTCGTCGCGCCCCTGGAACAGGTACCACGCGGGGCGGCGGTGCGCCACCATGAGGGCCACCACCTGGCGCAGTATCTGGGCCTGCCCGGGACCGGGTGGCTGCGGGTCGCGGGCACGCAGCATGGCGTGCCAGGCGTCGGTGAAGTCGGTGCCGAACCAGACCCAGAGACCATCACCCAGACCATGCACCTCGCCATGGCGCGGCGCGGCGGCCAGCGGCACGGTGTTGAGGTAATCGAGCACGATCTGGCGGCGCACCGGCAGGTTGTGCTCGCCCTGCCGGTAGGCGCGCAGCGCGGCCGAGACCATCTGGCGCAGCTTTTCCCGGGGCTCGTGGGTCAGGCCGCCGGGTGAGTGCCGGTATTTCTCGATCTGGGTGGCCAGGGTGCTGCCACCGGGGGTGTCCAGGTCAAGGTCCAGGCGGCTGCCCAGCTGCCCCATGAGCGCACGCGCAAACCGCACCCAGTCGACCGCCGGGTTCAGCTGGGGCCGGCGCTCGTCCAGCAGGTCGCGGTTCTCGATAAACAGCAGCGACTGCACGACCACCTCGGGCACATCCTCGAAGCGCAGGTAGCGCCGGTGGGGGTAGCTGAAGGCGTAGACCGGCTCGCGCCGGCAGTCGTACACCGTCAGGCCCGCGTGCGCCCGCTCGGGGAACGGGTTGGACAGGCCGAGTTCGAAATGGCGACGCAAGGCCGGCTCGGGCGCGGCCTGCTGGACCACGACCAGACCACGCTCCTGCAGGCGCTGACTGAACATGGGCAGCTGGGTGTAGCCCAAACGCTGGTTGTAGGGCCCATGGGCGGGCACCACAAAACCTTCGGCTTGGCCCAGGTGCAGGTTGTAGGTCAGGCCGCGCGCGTGCTGGGTCAGCCAGCGGGCCTGAAAGGTGGAAAAGTGCAGTTCGTGCCAGGCAAGCGCCGCCAGCACCAGCAGCCAGAACAGGCACCAGGCCAGCCATTTCAGACGGCGGGCCAGCCGCCCTTCCGTGGCCACAGACGGCGACGGGGTGTTCGAGGTCGCCGTCTGGCTGGCTTCGAGGGGGTGCAACGCGCTTTTCTCCCGGGGTTCTCATCCGATCATAGTGGCCGGCCTGGGCCGTTTCGGGACAAACGCACGAAACACACAAAGCGTTACCCGACATTCACCGAAGACGCACCGTCGGACACGATAATTCGCGCCATGTTCCTGGTCACCTCCCGCCGCCGGGCCCTGGCTGCGGGCCTTTTTGTGCTCGGCGCGCCCCTGCTGGGCGCTCCGACGGCACAGGCGTCGACATTCGAGCTGCCCCCCATCGACCGCATCGTGCAGTACCAGCCGAAGCTGCCGCTGCAGGTGTTCACCGCCGACGGGGTCGAAATCGCCCAGTTCGGCAGCGAGCGGCGCGAATACGTGCCGCTGGAACGCATGCCGCGCCTGCTGCAGCAGGCGGTGCTGGCCGTTGAAGACACGCGATTTCACGAACACGGCGGCGTCGACCCCAAGGGCATGGCGCGCGCAGCGCTGTCCATGATGACCGGCGGCCGGCGCCAGGGGGCTTCAACCATCACGCAGCAGCTGGTGCGCACCATGCTGCTGACCCACGAATTCAGCGTGGAACGCAAGGCCAAGGAGATCGTGCTGGCGCTGCGGGTGGAGGACGCCCTGCCCAAGGACCGCATCCTGGAGATCTACCTCAACGAGATCTACCTGGGCCAGCGGGCCTATGGCTTTGCCGCTGCCTCGCGCACCTACTTTGGCAAACCCCTGGACGAGCTGAGCCTGGCCGAAACCGCCATGCTCGCCGGTCTGCCCCAGAACCCGCACTATGCCAACCCGGTCAGCAACCTGGAGCGGGCCACCCGCCGCCAGCACATCGTGCTCGAACGCATGCGGGCCACCGGACTGATCGACGAGGCGCAGGTGAAAAAGGCCAAGGCCGAGAAGCTGCGAATCAGGCCGCCGGGGCAGCAGCGCCCGGTGCAGGCGGCCCACGTGGCCGAGATGGCGCGACGCGCGGTGGTCGAACGCTTTGGCACCGAAGCCTATTCCAGCGGCATCCGCGTCATCACGTCATTGCAGTCGGCACCGCAGCAGGCGGCCCACGAGGCCTTGCAGCGCGGCGTGCTGGCGCAGGACCGGCGCGGCCCCTGGCGAGGCCCCGAAGCCCGCATCAGCCTGCCGGCAGGCGATACCCAGGCAGCCCAGGAAGCTGCGCTGGACGCCCTCAAAGGGCAACGCGACGACGATGTGCTGCGGCTGGCGGTGGTGCTGGAGGCCAGCCCCCAGGCGGTGAAAGCCCAGCTGGCCGGGGGCGAACGCATCACCCTCCAGGGCGAAGGCCTGCGCTGGGCCCGCGCCGCGCTGCAGCCCAAGGCCAGCGCAGGGCTGAAGATCGAGCGGGGCTCGGTGATCCGCGTGGTGCAACAGGGCAAGAGCTGGGCCATCACCCAGTGGCCCGAGGCCGAGGCGGCCCTGGTGGCGCTGGACCCCGCGTCCGGTCGGGTGCACGCCCTGGTGGGCAGCTACGACTTCAGCCGCCAGCCGTTCAACCACGTGACCCAGGCCTGGCGGCAACCCGGCTCGGCCATCAAGCCCCTTCTGTACTCCGCCGCACTGGAGTCGCGCATCATGCCGGGCACCCTGGTCGATGACCGGCCCTTCACCGCGGCCAACGGCTGGAGCCCGGGCAACAGTGGCGGTGCCTTCCAGGACGAGCCGATGAGCCTGCGCGAGGCGCTGGCACGGTCAAGCAACCTGGTCAGCGTGCGGGTGTTGCAGGAATCGGGCACCGGTCAGGCGCGCCAGTGGCTCACCCGCTTCGGGCTGGATGCCCCGCGCCAGCCGGACAACCTCACCCTGGCCCTGGGCACCGGGCAGGTCACCCCTCTGCAGATGGCCCGCGCCTATGCCACCCTGGCCAACGGCGGCTGGTTGCCCGAGGTGGTGGTGATCGAGAAGATCATCGACGCGCAGGGCAAGGTCTTGTTTGAAGCACCCTCACCCACCGAACGCACCGAGGACAACCGCGCCATTCCGGCGCGCAACGCCTGGCTGACCGGCAACCTGCTGGGCGAGGTCACCCGCAGCGGCACCGCTGCCAGCGTGCAGCAACGCTTGCGCCGCACCGACCTGTATGGCAAGACCGGCACCACCGACAAGGCCTTCGACGCCTGGTTTGCCGGCTACCACCCCAGCCTGGCGGCGGTGGTGTGGGTCGGGCACGGTTCGCCCCGCAGCCTGGGCCCACAGGAGTCGGGCAGCCGCACCGCCCTGCCCATCTGGTCAGAGTTCATGGAGCGCGCGCTCAAGGGCGTGCCGGTGGCGGCCCCGCCGTCACCACCGCCCGGGCTGGACCACACCGGCAACGACTGGATCTACAGCGAATGGCGCGAGGGCGGCTGGGTGACCGAGATCTCTGACGAAAAAGGCGTCCAGCTGGCCGGACCACCGACCCTGCTGGACGCCCTGCGCGCCATCTTCAAACCCTGACGCACCCGCTGCCGTTCACCGGCAAGCGGTTTCAGCGGCGCAGTTTGGCCAGCTCGGCCTGCACCTCGTTCCAGAGGTCTTCACCCACGTTCTGGGCGATGGTCTTGTTGATGGCCCCGAGCTTCTCGCGCATGCGGTTGGTTTCAGCCGGTGTGAATTCGGTGACCTGCATGCCCTTGGCCCGCAGGTCGGCCAGGGCCTTGGCGGCCTCTGCTCGGGTGTCCTGGCGCTCGAATTCGCGGCTCTTGATGGCGGCATCCATCAGCACCTTCTTTTCGTCGGCCGACAGGCGGTCCCAGTAACGCTTGCTGACCAGCATGATCCACGGGCTGTAGACATGGTTGGTCACCGCCAGGTGGCGCTGCACCTCATAGAACTTGGACGAGAGGATGGTGTTGAAAGGGTTCTCCTGCCCGTCCACGGCCTTGGTCTCCAGGGCGGTGAACAGCTCGGAGAAGGCCATGGGCACCGCGTCGGCACCGAGCGTGCGGAAGGTGTCAATGAACACGGGGTTCTGCATCACCCGCAGTTTGATGCCACTGAAATCCTCCAGGCGGGCCACCGGCTGGCGGCTGTTGGTCAGGTTGCGGAAGCCGTTTTCCCAATACACCAGACCGACCAGGCCTTTTTCCTGCAGCTTGTCCATCACCTTCTGGCCAATCGGGCCGTCCAGGATGGCATCGGCCTCTTTTTCGTTGTTGAACAGGAAGGGGGTGTCCCAGATCGCCATTTCCTTGGTGATGCCGACCAGGGTGGCGGTGGACCCGACCATCATCTCCTGCGCGCCACCGATCAGGGCCTGCTGCATCTGCACGTCCGAGCCCAGTGCGGCCGCTCCAATGGCCCGAACCCGCATCTTGCCGCCCGACAGACGGGCCACCTCGTCGGCGAACACCTTGGCCGCGCGCCCCTGGTTCGATTGCTCGTTCAGACCGTAGCCGAAACGGATGGTGCGGTTGCCGATGTCCTGGGCCTGTGCGAGGCCGCCGGCCACACTGGCGACACCGACGCTCAGGGCGACGACGAGGTGTTTGAAGTTCATGGCTATCTCCTTGGGTTGATGGCGGACGGTGCCGCACGGGTGAAACAGGGCGCGCGCTAGAACATGAGCCGCAGGGGCGCCAGCACGATGGCGGGGAACAGGATCAGCAGGGCGAGCATGGTGAAGTAGATGGCCAGGAAGGGCAGCACGCCCTTGATCACGGGCTCCATGCGCAAGCGCCCGACACCGGCCACCACGTTGAGCACGGTGCCCACGGGCGGCGTGAGGAGCCCCAGACAACCGGTGAAGATGAAGACGAAGCCGAAGTACACCGGGTCCAGACCGGCCTTGGCTGCCAGCGGCGCCAGCACGGGCGCCAGGATCAGGATGGTGGGCGTCAGGTCCATCACCATGCCCACCACCAGCAGAAAGCAGCAGACCACCAGCATGAACAGCACCGGGTTGCTCAGCAGCGGTCCCATGACATCACCCAGCTGGTTGGGCAGGTCGGCCAGCGTGATCATGTAGGACGCGGCCATGGCTGCGCCGCACAGAAACATGACCACACCCGTGGTGCGACTGGCGTCCACCAGCACCCGGTACAGTCCCTGCAGGGTGAGCTCGCGGTAGACAAACACGGCCACGATCAGGGCGTAGACCGCGGCCACGGCGGCCGCCTCGGTCGGCGTGAAGAAGCCGAAGCGCAGCCCGCCAATGATGATGACCGGCATCATCAGCGCCCAGAGGCTGCGGGCGAGCACACGGCGGCGCTCGGGCCAACCGGTTTTCTCGGCCACCGGCAGCGCATGCCCGCCCGCAATGCGACGCCACACCAGCACCAGTGCGGTGGCCATCATGACGCCGGGCACGATGCCGGCCATGAACAGCTTGCTGATGGAGGTATTGGTGGTGACGCCATAGATCACCATGGGCAGGGACGGAGGAATGATCGGCGCGATGATGCCGCCGGCACCGACCAGGCCGGCGCTGTAGCCGTCCGGGTAGTTCTGCTTGCGCATCATGGGCAGCAGCAGGGTGGCCAGTGCGGCCGTGTCGGCAATGGCCGAACCGCTCATGGACGCCAGCAGCAGAGCGGCCGCGATCGCCACATAACCGAGCCCGCCCTGAACATGGCCCACAAAGGCGCGCGCCAGGTCGATGATGCGACGGCTCAGCCCGCCGGCATTCATCAGTTCACCGGCCAGCACAAAGAAGGGCACGGCCAGCAGCGGGAAGCTGTCGAAGCCGGCCTGCACGTTCATGGCCAGCAACTGGGCATCAAAGAAGTCCAGCTGCACCATCAGAGCCAGCGCGGTCAGCATGAGGGCAAACGCGATCGGCACCCCCAGGGTCATGGCGGCAAACAACACCACCAGGAACAGAGCAATCGTCATGTCTGCTCCTCCTGAGCACTGTCGTGCGAGGGGGCTTCGGTGTCCGGCAGGCCCCCGGCGCGAAGCGCAGCCCAGGCCTGCAAGGCCAGCAGCACGGCCATGGACACCCCCATGGCAAAAATGCCCCCGGCGGTCAGCGCCAGCGGATACCCCATGACCGGGCTGCGGCTGTTCAGCCCCATCAGCACCTGCTCCCAGGCCCCGGTGATCAGGTAGTACAGAACCAGGGCCATCAGGCCGCGCGAAACCCACCACATGACCAAGGCAGGGCGCCCCTGAAGGCGCGAAGTGAGCATGTCGAAGCCCAGGTGCTTGCCCTCATGAAAGGCCATGGCCGCCGAGATGCTGACCAGCCAGACAAAAAGCAGCCGCGCGAGCTCCTCGGAAATCAGAATGCCCGTGCCCCAGCCGTAACGCAGCACCACATTGACGAAGATGACCACCAGCATGACCAGCAGGCACAGGGCGATGAAGCCCTCGCACACCCGGCGCACCAGTCGCTGCAGCTTCATGGGCGCACCTCTTCGGCGCGCAACTGCCCCCGCATCCACCGGGTGGTGGCTTCAGTCAGTTCATTCAAGGGTCGGGTCGCGTCCAGCTGCAGCACGCCGGGTTCGCCGGTCGGGTCCTCCAGGGTCTCGAACTGGCTGTCCACCAGGCTGACCGGGAACAGATGCGCGGGCCGCGCAGCCACGCGGGCCCGGGCCTGTTCGCGGGTCAGCGCAAGGAACACGAACCGAACCTGTGGCGCCGCGGCCCGCAATCGATCGCGGTAGCGCTGTCTCAAGGCCGAGCAGGTGAGCACAACGGGCGACGGGTTGGGCATGGCCAGTTCGGCCGCCAGCAGGTCGAGCCAGGCTGCACGGTCATCATCACTCAGAGCCACGCCACTGCGCATCTTGTGGACGTTGGCCGCCGAATGAAAATGGTCGCCTTCGAGCAAGGACACCTGCCAGGCCTTCGCACAGGCCTGACCAAGGCTGGACTTGCCACAACCGGCCACACCCATGATCACCAAACGGGCTGGATTCTCATTACTCAGCATATGGTAGCGCTATCCAATCGATTCCAAAAAAATGCCGAACGGCCTGTTGTTGTAGGTTTTGTCTGGCTTGGTCGGTTTTGCCCAGCACGGGCTTGCGGCCCCGTCTTGGTAGCGCTATCCTACCGGCAGTCTTCACGTCATCCATCGGGGATAACCCTTGCATTCAAACGAACGCCGACGACGCCCCAGCGGGCGCATCACGCTCAGCGATGTGGCCCGGCAGGCCAGTGTCAGCCCCATCACCGCCTCGCGTGCCTTGCGAGGTGAGCGTGGCGTGGCGGAAGAACTCGTGGAACGGGTCAAGCGGGCGGCGAGTGAGCTGGGCTACGTGCCAGACCCGGCGGCCCGTGCCCTGGCGTCCCAGCGCGGCACACATGTGCCTGTGCTCATCCCTCTGCTGTCGAACGCGCTGTTTGTGGACCTGGTCGAGGCGGTGCATGCCACCTTGCTGCCCCATGCTTTTCAGCCGCTGATCGGGGTCACGCACTACGACCCGGCCGAAGAGGAGCAGCTGCTGCGCAGTTTCCTGGCACAGCGCCCCGCCGGTCTGCTGCTGACCGGATTCGACCGGACACCGGCGGCCCGGCGCCTGATCGAGAGTAGCGGCGTGCCCTGCGTCTACCTGATGGAGCTGAGCAGCACGCCCGGGGTGTACAGCGTCGGCTTCTCCCAGCAGGATGCTGGCCACGCCATCACGGCACACCTGCTTGCGCGCGGGCGGCGCCGCGTCGCGTTTGTGGCGGCCCAGCTTGATCCGCGCACCCTGCAACGGGCCGAGGGCTACCGCCGCTGCCTGCGCCAGGCCGGGCTGTATGACCCGAAGCTGGAACTGCTCAGTGCCCAGCCGTCATCGATGCGGCTGGGTGGCGAACTGCTGCAGGAGCTGATGCAGCGCCACCCCGACATCGACGCCGTGTTCTTCTGCAACGACGACCTGGCCCAGGGCGGCCTGCTGGCCGCGCTGCGACTGGGGGTGGAGGTGCCCGGCCGCATCGCCGTGGTCGGCTTCAACGACCTATCGGGCAGCGACCAGATGCTGCCCCCCCTGACCACGGTGCGCACGCCGCGCCGCGCCATCGGGGAGGCGGCCGCGCACATGCTGCTGGCCCTCATGCGTGGCCAAGCCGTTCCCCAGCCCAGCCACGACCTGGGCTTCGAACTGGTGGTTCGGGGCAGCAGCTGATCAGCCGCCGCAGATGCGGGCTCTGGCCTCGGCGTATTCGCGCTTGAAGCGGGCCACCAGATCGGCCGCCGGGACCACCTCGCGGATGGCGCCGATGCCCTGGCCACAGCCCCAGATGTCCTTCCAGGCCTTGGCGGCGTTGGCGCCTTCGCCGGTGCTGAAGTTCATCTTGCTGGGGTCGCTCACCGGCAGGTTGTCGGGGTCCATGCCGGCATTGCGGATGCTGCCCTTGAGGTAGTTGCCGTGCACGCCGGTGTAGAAGTTGCTGTAGACGATGTCGTCCGAGTTGCACTCGGTGATCATCTGCTTGTAGCCATCGACCGCTCGGGCCTCGTCGGTGGCGATGAAGGCCGAACCGATGTAGGCGAAGTCGGCGCCCATGGCCTGCGCGGCCAGGATGGCGCCGCCCGAGGCGATGGCACCCGAGAGCGCCACCGGGCCGTCAAACCACTCGCGGATCTCCTGGACCATGGCGAACGGGCTCTTGACGCTGGCGTGGCCGCCCGCACCGGCGGCCACCGGGATCAGCCCGTCAGCGCCCTTCTCGATCGCCTTGCGCGCGAAGACGTTGTTGATGACGTCGTGCATCACCACACCACCCCAACTGTGCACCGCCTGGTTGACGTCTTCGCGCGCACCCAGGCTGGTGATGATGATCGGCACCTTGTACTTGGCGCACAGCTGCAGGTCGTGCTCCAGCCGGTCGTTGCTCTTGTGCACGATCTGGTTGATGGCAAAGGGCGCGGCCTTGTTGTCGGGGTTCGCCTTGTCGTGGGCGGCCAGCGCCTCGGTGATCTCGGCCAGCCACTCGTCCAGCTGAGAGGCCGGGCGCGCGTTGAGCGCCGGCATCGACCCCACCACACCCGCCTTGCACTGGGCGATGACCAGCTTGGGGTTGCTGATGATGAACAGTGGCGAGCCGATCACCGGGAACGGCAGGTTTTGCAGCACCGGGGGCAGGGTGCGGTGGCGTTGGGTCATGGGGTCTCCAGGATCGGTCTTGTGGTGTGAACGTCAGAACGCTTCGGCCGGCAGCGCGGTCACGGCTTCGGCGCCGTCGACAATCGCGTCGCGCACACCCGGCGCACGGCTGAGGATGTGGTCGGCATAGAAACGCGCGGTGGTGATCTTGGCCTGCATGAAAGGCACGTCCTGTCCCTTGGCGGACAGGTCTTCGGCCACCAGCAGCGCACGCGCCAGTTGCCAGCCCGCCATCAGGTTGCCGGCCAGCATCAGGTAGGGCACGCTGCCGGCAAAGGCGGCGTTCGGGTTGGTCTTGGTGTTGGCGGCGATGAAGTCCACCACGTCCACGAAGGCCTGGCGTGCGGCACCCAGACGCTTGGCGACGGCGAGCGCGTTGGCGCTGCCACGGGCCGTGAGTTCGCCCTCGGTCTTCTCGATCTGCGCTGCGATGGCTTTGGCCGAAGTGCCACCGTCCCGCGCGGTCTTGCGGCCCACCAGGTCGTTGGCCTGGATGGCGGTGGTGCCTTCGTAGATGGTCAGGATCTTGGCGTCACGGTAGTACTGGGCCGCGCCGGTCTCTTCGATGAAGCCCATGCCGCCGTGCACCTGCACGCCCAGGCTGGTGATCTCCAGGCTCATCTCGGTGCTGTAGCCCTTGACCAGCGGCACCAGGAATTCGTAGAAGGTGGCGTTCTGCTTGCGCACCTCGGCGTCGGGGTGGTGGTGGGCCGCGTCGTAGGCGGCGGCAGCGACGCTGGCCATGGCACGGCAGCCTTCGGTGGCGGCGCGCATGGTCATGAGCATGCGCTTGACGTCGGCGTGGTGGATGATGGGCGCAGCCGTGGTGAAGCTGCCGTCCACCGGGCGGCTCTGCACGCGGTCCTTGGCATAGGTCACGGCCTTCTGGTAGGCACGCTCGGAGATGGCGATGCCCTGCACGCCCACGGCATAGCGGGCCGCGTTCATCATGATGAACATGTACTCCAGACCGCGGTTTTCTTCGCCCACCAGGTAGCCCACCGCGCCGCCGTGGTCACCGTACTGCAGCACGGCGGTCGGGCTGGCCTTGATGCCCATCTTGTGCTCGATGCTCACGCAGTGCACGTCGTTGCGTGCGCCCAGGCTGCCATCGGCGTTGACCATGAACTTGGGCACCACGAACAGGCTGATGCCCTTGACGCCCTCGGGCGCACCGGTCACGCGGGCCAGCACGAGGTGGACGATGTTCTCGGCCATGTCGTGCTCACCATAGGTGATGAAGATCTTGGTGCCGAACACCTTGTACGTGCCGTCGGGCTGCGGTTCGGCGCGGCTGCGCACGGCGGCCAGGTCGGAGCCCGCCTGCGGCTCGGTCAGGTTCATGGTGCCGGTCCACTCGCCGCTGATGAGCTTCTCCAGGTAAACGCCCTTGAGGTCGTCGCTGGCCGCGGTCAGCAGCGCCTCGATGGCGCCGTCGGTCAGCAGCGGGCACAGGGCAAAGCTCATGTTGGCGCTGTTGAGTATCTCGCCGCAGGCTGCGCCGATGGTCTTGGGCAGGCCCTGGCCGCCGAAGTCCACCGGGTGCTGCAGCCCCTGCCAGCCGCCTTCGGCGTACTGTTTGTAGGCATCCTTGAAACCTGGCGTGGTGGTGACCTTGCCGTCGTGGAACGAGGACGGGTACTTGTCGCCTTCCCAGTTCAGCGGCGCGATCACGCCCTCGTTGAGCTTGGCGCACTCCTCCAGCACCGCCTGCGCCGTGTCCAGGCCGGCTTCCTCGAAGCCGGGCAGCTGGGCCACCTGGTCGATGCGCGCGATGTGCTCGATGTTGAACAGCATGTCCTTCAGGGGGGCGGTGTAGCTCATGCGTGAGTCTCCAGATGCGTCTTGGTGAGGTACAAATACAGAAAGGGCATCGCGAACGATGCCCTTGAGGTCGGCAACGGCTTAGAGCTTGGACACCAGCTCGGGCACGGCCGCGAACAGGTCGGCCTCAAGACCGTAGTCGGCGACCGAGAAGATCGGAGCCTCGGGGTCCTTGTTGATCGCCACGATCACCTTGGAATCCTTCATGCCCGCCAGGTGCTGGATGGCTCCGGAAATGCCGGCGGCGATGTAAAGCTGCGGCGCCACGATCTTGCCGGTCTGGCCGACCTGCAGGTCGTTCGGTGCGTAGCCGGCGTCGACCGCGGCGCGGCTGGCACCGATGGCGGCGCCCAGCTTGTCGGCCAGCGGGGTCATGACTTCGTTGAACTTCTCGCTGCTGCCCAGGGCACGGCCACCGGAAACAATGACCTTGGCGGCCGTCAGCTCGGGGCGGTCGCTCTTGGCGATCTCGCTGCCCAGGTAGCTGCTCTTGCCGTTGCCGCTGGCCGCAGCCACGGTCTCGACCGCAGCACCACCGCCCTGCCCGGCCGCATCGAAGCCGGTGGTGCGCACGGTCAGCACCTTGGTGGCGTCGGCGCTTTGCACGGTGGCCATGGCGTTGCCAGCGTAGATCGGGCGCTCGAAGGTGTCGGCGCTGATGACCTGGGTGATGTCGCTGATCTGCGCCACATCCAGCTTGGCGGCCACGCGCGGGGCCACGTTCTTGCCGCTGGCGGTGGCCGGGAACAGGATGTGGCTGTAGTTGCTGGCCAGGGCCAGCACCTGGGCAGCGACGTTTTCGGCCAGGCCATGGGCGAATCCTTCGCCGTCGGCGTGGATCACCTTGGCCACGCCGGCAATCTGCGCGGCAGCGGCAGCGGCGGCAGCAGCGTTGTGGCCGGCCACCAGCACATGAACCTCACCGCCGCATGCTGCGGCCGCGGTGACGGTGTTGAGGGTGGCGCCCTTGATGGAGGCGTTGTCGTGTTCGGCGATGACGAGTGCGGTCATGATCGGTTTCTTTCCTGTGGTTTCGTCGCCCCTGCGCAAGCGGGGGTCCAGGGTGCAGGTGGATTCCCGCGTTCGCGGGAATGACGGAATCTCAAATCGTTCTGGCTTTGCTTGTCGGCAGCTTGTCCTGGGTTGTGTCGGCAGCTTGTCCCGGTTGTTCTTGTGGTTCCGTCACACCCGCGCACGCGGGGGTCCAGGTGTTCGGCGGTGTGTCGGCTCGGGTGCAGACAGTGGATTCCCGCTTTCGCGGGACGGACGCCTCGTCAGATCACCTTCGCTTCGTTCTTGAGCTTCTCGACCAGGGTGGCCACATCGGGCACCTTGATGCCCGCACCGCGCTTGGGCGGCTCGCTGACCTTCAGGGTCTTCAGGCGCGGGCTCACGTCCACACCCAGGTCTTCGGGCTTGAGCGTCTCCAGCGGCTTCTTCTTGGCCTTCATGATGTTGGGCAGCGTCACATAGCGTGGCTCGTTCAGGCGCAGGTCGGTGGTGACCACGGCCGGCAGGCTCACTTCCAGTGTCTCCAGGCCACCATCGACTTCCCGTGTCACCGTGGCCTTGTCACCAGCGACTTCGACCTTGGAGGCGAAGGTGGCCTGCGGCAGGTCGGCCAGGGCCGCCAGCATCTGACCGGTCTGGTTGGCGTCGTCGTCGATGGCCTGCTTGCCCAGGATCACCAGGCCCGGTTGCTCCTTGTCGACCAGCGCCTTGAGCAGCTTGGCCACCGCCAGAGGTTGCAGGTCCAGGTCGGCCGGGGTCTCGACCAGAATGGCACGGTCGGCACCGATGGCCATGGCGGTGCGCAGGGTTTCCTGGCACTGGGTCACGCCGCAAGAAACGGCGATGACCTCGGTGGCCACACCCTTCTCCTTCAGGCGAACGGCCTCTTCAACGGCAATTTCGTCGAACGGGTTCATGCTCATCTTGACGTTGGCGATGTCAACGCCGGTGCCGTCGCTCTTGACACGCACCTTGACGTTGTAGTCGACCACACGTTTGACGGGGACGATGACCTTCATGCTGACTGGCTCCTGATGGTTGTGAAACGTTGTGCAATTGACGTGCACGTCAACTTGATCATTGTATGCCCGGGTGCAGTCGCTGCCGGTGAAACTTGCGCGACGCCATCGGGATCGGCCTCGCATAAAAAACGAACGACCGTGCTTTTTTGGATTATAGAAGGAAGTTCGGCGACTGCCAACACCGCCGGTCCAATGTCTGCGCGGCGACAATTAGCCAACCGATCGGTCGGCGAATTCGGGTAAGTCTGGAGGCGACAAAGCGGATGTGTCACCTATAGTGAGATGGAGGGTCATTTAATTATCAAACGTAACCATACTTTCCATTTCCACCCCGGAGACCACCCCATGAAACTTCGTCACGCCATTGCAGCCGCCCTGTCCACCGCTTTTCTCTCCGCTGGCGCGGCATCCGCCCAGACGGTGTTCAACACCTCCAGCTGGCTACCCCCCACGCACGTGCTGTCCACCACGCAGGCGGCCTGGTGCGAGCTGCTGGAAAAGGAAAGCAGCGGCCGCATGAAATGCAACGCCCTGCCCCGGGCCG
Source organism: Burkholderiales bacterium (assembly GCA_030604135.1). GTDB lineage: Bacteria > Pseudomonadota > Gammaproteobacteria > Burkholderiales > Burkholderiaceae_C > Hydrogenophaga. The sequence continues at coordinate 17,354 of JAUVWL010000002.1, forward strand.
TGGTGGCCGCACCGGGCACCTTCGATGCGGTGCGCGACGGTCTGGCAGACATTTCCTTCACGGTGGACGGTTACACACCCGGACGCTTCATCAACACCCAGGTGGCCGAGTTTCCGTTTCTCGGCGACAGCGCCGTGACCACATCGGTGGCCTACCAGCGCATCTACAGCAAACACTTTGCGCCACTGAACGAGCACCGTGGCGTGAAGGTGCTGGGCGTGTTCACCCACGGGCCCGGCATCATTTTCAACACCAAGCAGCCGGTGGCTTCAGCCGCTGATGCGGCGCGCCTGAAGTTCCGCATCGGTGGTGGCAACATCAATGAGCTGTCCAGGGCCATGGGCTGGAACACCACGCTCAAGCCGGCCCCCGAGTCGTTCGAACTGCTGTCGACCGGGGTGATGGACGGCACCTTCTTCCCGGATGAGTCGATTGCCTCGTTCCGCCTGAGCATGATCAAGCACGCCACCACCTTCCCCGGCGGGCTCTACAACACAAGCTTCGTGTTCATGATGAATCCGGGCAAGTACAACGCCCTGTCGGCCGAGGACAAGGCCGTGGTGGACAAGATCTCCGGCGAGACGGTGGCCCGCATGTTCGGTGAGGGCTGGGACCGTGTGGACGCCGCTTCCCGCGACGGTGTGCAGAAAGAACAGGGTGTTCAGCGCATCCAGGCCAACGAGGCCTTCATCAACGAGGTCAAGGCCAAGCAGGCCGCACTGGAAGACCGCTGGGCGACAACTGCCGAAGGTCGCGGCCTGAAGAACGCCAAGGCCGTGCTGGCCGAGTTCCGTGCAGAGATCGCCAAGGTCAAGTGATCGCCTGATTCCCGCTTCGGGCTGGCGGGGCAGCCGCCGTGATCACATGCAGGGCCCGCGCAAGGCGCGGTTCTTGCAGGTGAATTGCGGCCCACAGCTGCTCCCCAGCCCTTCTTGCATTCTTTCTCCATGCACAAACTTCTGGATCGCCTGCTGTACTGGTCCACCGGCCTGATCGCGGCCATGGGCCTGTTCGGCATCATGTGGCTCACCGTGGTCGATGTCACCGGCCGCAAGTTCTTCAACAACTCCGTCCCTGGCGGCCTGGAGATCACCGAGGTGCTGATGGTGATCGTGATTTTTGGTGCACTGCCCCTGGTGTCATGGCGCAATGAGCACGTGGTGTTCGATTCGCTGGACGCCCTCATCCCGGACTGGTTCAAAGGCATCCAGGCGCGCCTGATCCATCTGGTGTGTGCCGGTGTGTTTGCCTACCTGGCGCGGCTGCTGGTGCAACGGGCCGAGCGTTTTGCCGAGTACGGTGACGTCACCGCCTACCTCATGATGCCGGTGGCGCCCGTGGCCTACCTGATGGCGGTGCTGCTGGCGGTGACCGCGGCGACCCACTTCGTGCAGGTGCTGATCGGACAAGCCGACAGGCGGGAGCTGGCACCATGACCGAAGCGATGCTGGGTTTTCTGGCCGTCTTCGGACTGGCCTTTCTGCGCCTGCCTCTGGCGGTCTCGATGACCATCGTCGGGTTTGGGGGTCTGGCGCTGATGCGCGGCTGGCCGGCCGCCATGGCCAGCACCAGCCAGGTGGTGTTCGAAACCGGCTTCCACTACGTGTTGTCGGTGATTCCGCTGTTCGTGCTGATGGGCAACTTTGTCGCACGCGCCGGTCTGGCACGCGAGCTGTTCACCGCGGCCAACGCCTTTGTGGGTCATCGGCGAGGTGGCCTGGCCATGGCGAGCATCATCGCCTCAGGCGGCTTTGGTTCGATCTGTGGCTCGTCCATTGCCACCGCAGCGACCATGTCGCGTGTGGCCTACCCGCAGATGAAGGCGCATGGCTACAAAGACACCCTCGCCACCGGCTCGATCGCCTCGGGTGGCACGCTGGGCATCCTGATTCCGCCATCCACCATTCTGGTGGTCTACGGCATCATCACCGAAACCGACATCGGCAAGCTTTTTGTGGCCGGCATTCTGCCCGGTCTGGTGGCCATCATCTGCCTGTGCCTGGCGGTGGTGTTCATCACCTGGCGCGACCCTGAGGCCGGCCCGCCGGCCGAGCGCTTCACCTGGGCCGAGCGACTGCGCGCGGTTCGCGGTATCTGGGGCGTCGGCGTGCTGTTCCTGCTGGTCATCGGCGGCATCTATGGCGGCGTCTTCACCGCCACAGAAGGCGCGGGCGTCGGTGCCGCCGGTGCCTTCCTGTTTGCGCTGCTGCGCCGCTCATTGACGCCGCGCGTGCTGCTGGACATCCTGATCGAAAGCGCCCGCACCACCGCGATGCTGTTCGCCATACTGATCGCGGCCATGGTGTTCACCAACTTCATCAATTTCACCAGCATGCCCGGCGACCTCAAGGAATTCATCCTGGAGATCAGCCCCAGCCCCATCATGGTGGTGGTGGTGATGATGGGCATCTACCTGGCGCTGGGCATGGTGATGGAGGAGCTGGCCATTGTGCTGCTGACCATTCCGGTGTTCTTTCCGATCATCGTCGGACTGGGTTTCGACCCGGTGTGGTTCGGCATCCTGATCGTGACCATCGTCGAAATCGGCCTGATTTCGCCACCCGTCGGACTGAACCTGTTCGTGCTCAACTCGCTGCTGTCCGATGTCAGGCTGGGCACGATCTACCGCGGCATCTGGCCCTTCGTGGTGGCCGACATCGTGCGCCTGGGCATTCTGATTGCGGTGCCTTCCATCGCACTGTGGCTGCCGGGCATGATGGGGCGCTGATCGCCGACCCGCTCTCGCAGGCCGATCAGCCGGCGGGTGGTTTCATGTGCACCACCCGCTGCGGGTACGGGATCTCGACGCCGTTCTCGCGCAAAGCGCGCAGGATGGCCAGATTGATGTCGGAGCGCAGCCCGAGCTGGCCATTCTGCGGATCGGCAATCCAGAAGCCCACGGTGAACTCCAGACCATCTGCACCGAAGGCCGACAGCGAGGCCGAGGGAGCCGGCTCCCTGAGCACGCGGGGCTGTGCCAGCGCCGCATCCACCAAGAGGCGGCGCACCAGGTCGACATCGCTGTCGTAGGCGACCGACACCACGGTGGAAAGCCAGATTCTCGGGTCGGCCAGCGACAGGTTCTCGACCCGGCTGGTCATCATGGTCTCGTTGGGCACGATGGACTCGCGCCCGGCCGGCGATCGGATCAGGGTGTAGCGGGCGGTGATGTCGGTGATGCGACCCTCGAAGTTGTCGACCCTCACGTTGTCGCCGATGCGCATGCTGCGCTCGGCCAGGATGACAAATCCGCTGACGTAGTTGGCGGCCAGCTTCTGCAGACCGAAGCCAATGCCCACACCAATCGCACCGCCCAGCACCGAGAACGCGGTCAGGTCGATGCCGACTGCGGTCATGGCCATCATCAGGCCCACGAACATCAGCAAGGCCCGGGCGGCGTTGCTGACCGCCTTGCGCAGGGACAGCTCACCCCCTTCGACCGAACGCAGCAGGCGGGCTTCGATCGCCGAAGACACCCACAGCGCCAGGATGAGCACCGCGCCGGCGGTGATGACCCCTTCAATGAGGGTGCGCAAGGACAGCTGGGCGTTGCCCACCTTCCAGCTGATCTGGTCCATCTCGTGCAGCACGATCGGCAACAGGCCACTGACCCACAGCACCATGGCACCCCAGGCCACCCAGGAAATGCTGCGCTCCAGTGGCGGCACCCAGGCCGCTCCCGGGAAGGCCACTGTCAGCACCTTGACCCCGGTGCGAATCACCGCCAGCGATATCAGCACCGGAATGGCCACACGGAAGACGGCCAGTGGCATGTGGTTGAGCAGCACCGTGCGGGCCAGGTAGGCCAGAGCCAACAGCAGTAGCGGGAACAGCACCCCGTCAATCAGACGGTGGCCAAACATCACCGAGTGACGCCCCGGATCACCGCCCAGTGCCCGTCGAAACACCGCGGCAAGCCCCCAGGCCAGCACCACGCAGGCCAGCAAGGCACCCGTCTCGGCCAGCACACTGGGTTGCTGGAAGGCAGCCAGCCAGAGGCCGAAGTCATCAATGGGTTTGGGTGGGGTCATGAAAATCGGAGAAAGGACGGGCTGGACATGACTTGAGGTGACACTCTGCCAGGGCGACTGGCGGCTTCATTCGCGCCAGGTCGGCGGACGCTTTTCGATGAAGGCCTGAACGCCCTCCTGGGCCACCTCATGCACCATGTTGCAGGCCATGGTGTGGCCGGCCAGCTGATAGGCCGCTTCCATGCCGGTTTCCAGCTGCCGGTAGAACAGTTGCTTGCCCATGGCCAGCGCTTCTCGTGGCCTGGCCAGCAGGCGCTGCAGCAGACGCTCGACTTCGGCATCCAGTGCGTCCGCCGCCACCACCCGGTTGACCAGGCCGCGCTCGCACGCCTGTTGCGCCGAGATGAACTCGCCGGTCAGCAGCATTTCCATGGCCTGCTTGGGCAGGATGTTGCGCGAGAGCGCCACACCGGGCGTGGCACAGAACAGGCCGACGTCGATGCCGTTGACGCCAAAACTCGCCTCCTCCGACGCCACCGCCAGGTCGCACTGGGCCACCAGCTGGCAGCCCGCTGCCGTGGCCAGACCCTGCACGCATGCCAGCACCGGCACGTCCAGCCGACGCAGGGTCATCATCACACGGGTACACCGGGTGAACAGCCGTCGGTAGTAGTCGATGTCCGGGTGGGCGCGCATCTGCTTGAGGTCGTGCCCGGCACAGAAGGCCTTTCCCTCAGCGGCGATGACCACGGCACGCGCCTGCGGATCGGCGGCCACCGCGTCCAGCGCACGTTGCAAAGCGACCAGCATCTCTTCACTGAGCACATTGAAACTGCGCGGCGCGTTCAGGGTCAGGCAATGCACACCCCGCCGGTCTCGGGCATGCAACAGCAGATCGGCAGCAGGAACTGAGGTCATGGCAAGGGTTCGCAGTGGAAAGACAGCCGCCATTGTGGGGCATGAGCGGCATCCTCGGCGCCCATGAAAAAACCCGCCCGGTGTGTCCCGGGCGGGTTCGATCAGATGGGCTGCAAGGCTCAGCGACCGGCGCGCTTGGCCTGTCCTTTGGCGTTGGCCGAACGGGCGTGGGCGCCGATGTTCTTGCCGCGCACCGACACGACCTTGGAGACGGCCGTGGCGGGGCGCTGGCTGCGCGCCACCGGGGCTTTGGCCACCGGCTTGACGGCGGCTTTTTTGGCCACTGGTGCCTTGACAGCGGCCTTGGGCGCCGCGGTCTTGGCTGCGGCCTTCTTGGCAACCGGTGCCGGCTTCTCGGCGCGCACTGCGGCCTTGGCAGCGGCCTTGCGGGCCACCGACTTCTTGGGCGCGGCAGGCTGAGCAGGAGCCCTGGCCACAGCGGCCTTGGTGGGCGACTTGCGGGCCACCGCGGCTTTGGCTGCGGGCTTGGACGCGGAGCCGGCCTTCGCGGCTGCGGCTTCGACCTTGGCCAGGCGCGCCTCGAAACGCTTGAGGGTCTCGTCGAACAAGCGGGATTTCTGTTCGGTGCGCTGGTTGGCCACACCGGTGTTGCCGCGCTTGGCGCTGGTGGCACTGCGGGTGGCGGTGGTCTGACGACGGAACAGATCGGCGTTCTTGTCACGCAGGGTGCGGGCGCGCGTGATCTTGCTGCGCAGCTGCGCTGCGGTGAGTTTGGTCACCTCATCGGCCATCGATGCGACCACGAGTTGCAGTTCCGATTCGTTGCACAGTTTCTGCGCCTGGGCCCGGTTGTATGCCATGGGTAAGAGTCCTTTCAGGAGAGTCGTCAGAACCGCCGAGTGTAGCGGCCGCGCTGCATGCGAGGCGAAGTCAGCACTCGCACGACTTCGACTGCGTGACCACAGCGACCTATTTGTGGCGCACCCACCACGTCCGCATCAGCACCTCTGGAAAAGGCTTGAAGCAGCTCAGACGCCGGCGAGCACTCGCAGATGGGCTTCGACACTGCGAGCCAGGGCACCGAGGTGGTAGCCACCTTCGAGGCAGCTGACGATGCGTCCCTTGGCGTGGCGTCGTGCCACTTCAACCAGGCGCTCGGTCATCCAGGCGTAGTCGTTCTCGACCAGACCCAGCTGACCCATGTCGTCTTCGCGGTGGGCATCGAAGCCGGCGCTGATGAACACCATCTCGGGACGATGTGCCTCCAGCCGAGGCAGCCACATCATGTCCACCAGTTCACGGATATCCATGCCACGCGTGTAGGCCGGCACGGGCAGGTTCACCAGGTTGGGCGCGTCGGCATGATCCCAGGCCGGATAAAACGGGTGCTGGTAGAAACTGCACATCAGGATGCGATCGTCGCCGGCCACGATGTCTTCGGTGCCGTTGCCATGGTGGACATCGAAATCGATGATGGCCACGCGCTTGAGGCCGTGCCGCTCCAGCGCGTACTTCGCGGCCACCGCCACGTTGTTGACGAAGCAAAACCCCATGGCCTGTTGGCGCGTGGCGTGGTGACCGGGCGGGCGCACGGCGCAGAAGGCGTTCTCCATTTCGCCAGCCATCACGGCGTCGGTGGCGTCGATGGCAGCACCGGCCGCCACCAGCATGGCCTCCCAGGAATGCACGTTGATCGAGGTGTCCGGGTCGATCTGCGCATGCGTGGGTCCTCCTGCAGCGATCTCGTCCCGAAGCGCGTCGCTCAGTCCACGCAGGGCCGCCAGGTGCATGCGGCCATGGGCCAGTTCCAGATCGGCCAGAGAGGCCGGCGTGGCCTCTCGCCGTTGCAAGGCCACGTCCAGGCCGGTGATGAGCAAACGGTCTTCGATGGCGTCCAGCCGCTGGGGACACTCGGGGTGGCCAGCACCCATCTCGTGCTTCCAGCAATCCCTGTGGGTGAAATATCCGGTGCCCTGGCTCATGGTCGTTTTACGGTATGGTTCGCGGGATGATGCAAACGGATACACAGCTTCAGCGTCTCCTGGACCAGCTTAACATGGTGATTGTCGGCAAGTCTGCCCAGGTTGCCGACTGTGTCGCCTGCATGCTGGCGGGCGGCCACCTGCTGATCGAGGACGTGCCCGGCGTGGGCAAGACCACGCTGGCCCACGCCCTGGCACGCAGCTTCGGCCTGCAGTTCTCGCGCGTGCAGTTCACGGCCGACCTGATGCCCAGCGACCTGATCGGGGTGTCAATCTACGAGCGCGGTCGCGAGGGCTTCGTGTTCCACCCCGGGCCGGTGTTCGCCCAGGTGCTGCTGGCCGACGAAATCAACCGGGCCAGCCCCAAGACGCAAAGTGCCTTGCTCGAGGCCATGGAAGAAAAGCAGGTGACGGTGGAGGGGGCCACGCGCCCCTTGCCAGAACCTTTTTTTGTCATTGCCACACAAAACCCGATGGACCAACTGGGCACCTACGCGCTGCCAGAGTCGCAGCTGGACCGATTCCACATGCGACTGTCGCTGGGCTATCCGGATCGGTCTGCCGAGCGCGAGCTCTTGCGCGGCGATGACAGGCGCGACATGCTGGAAAGACTGCGGCCTGTGTTCAGCATCGAAGACCTGGCGCGCCTGCAGCAGGCTGTCGCTGCTGTGCACGCGGCCGACCCATTGCTGGACTACCTGCAGGATCTGGTGCGCGCCACCCGCAGCGGTCGCTGGTTCGTGCAGGGGCTTTCGCCGCGCGCGGCGCTGGCGGTGATGCGCGCCGCCAAAGCCCAGGCTTACCTCAGCGGCCGCGACTACGTGGCGCCCGACGACATCGCGGCCATCCTGCCGCAGACCATCGCACACCGCCTGGTTCCCGTGAGCGATGCGGGTCGCGGCAGTGCCGAGCAGGTGCGCGCCATGCTCGAAGCCACCCCCCTGCCCTGATGCCACCGAGCACGTCCATCCTGACCGACAAGGCCACTGCGCCGGCGTCCGCAGGTCGACAGGGGGTGGTCGCAGGCCTGCGCGCACGGCTTCGGCGCTGGATCCATTCCCGGCAAGCCCGCACCGACACCCTGGTGCTGACGCAACGCAACGTCTATATCCTGCCGACACGACCCGGCCTGATGCTGACCCTGACGCTGATGCTGTTGCTGGTGGCCAGCATCAACTACCAGCTGAACCTGGGCTATCTGCTGACCTTTCTGCTGGCCGGCAGCGCACTCGTGGGCATGCACAAGTGCCATGGCAACCTGCGCGGACTCAGCCTGCACCTGAACCCGCCGGCACCGGTGCACGTGGGCCAGGCCGTGTCACTGGAAGTGCGCCTGAGCAACCCGGCACGACAAGCGCGCTACGGAATCGCCATGCAGGTGGACGACGCGGCTCCCTGCGAACCGGCCTGGACGGACGTCCCGCCGCAAGGCGATGCAGTGCTGCACCTGGCCTGGCCGGCCATGCACCGCGGCCGTCAACACCTGCCTGCGCTACGCGCCCTGACGCTGTTTCCGCTGGGAATGTTCCGCGTCTGGTCACTCTGGCAGCCCAGGGCCGATGTGCTGGTCTACCCGGCACCTGAGCGCCACCCACCGCCACTGCCGCTGGGCGAGCCCATACCTGGCCATGGCGGCCGCACCCAGGCGCACAACAGCGGTGAGTTCGATGGTGTGCGCGCCTACCGCCGCGGCGATCCGATGCGAACCGTGGTCTGGCGCAAGGCGGCCAAGGCCTTTGCAGCCGGACGCGACGACCTGGTCAGCCGCGACCTGATGGTCAGCCAGCGCCAGCAACTCTGGCTCGACCACAACCGCTGCGGCGCAGCAGACATCGAATCCCGCTTGTCTCGCTTGTGTGCCTGGGTGCTGTTGTGCGATCGCCTGGGCCTGGCATACGGCCTGCGCCTGCCAGGAACCGAGATCGCGCCCGATCTTGGCCCGGCCCATCGCATGCGCTGTCTGGAGGCGATGGCATTGGCATGAAGTGGAACACCCCCTGCGTCGCTTCGCGCCTTCCCCCTCTCCTGCGGGAGGGGGACGCAGCCTGTGGCCGGGCAGAGCCCGTTCCACGGCTGCCTTGGCCTGCTCATGCTGGCGCCACCCGAGATGTGAGTCTTCCCCTGGGTCGCTTCGCGCCTTGGCCGGTGCACCCTCGCTCCCCCGTCGCATCTGATCTGACATGGCTGCGATGACTCTGTCCACCCTGCCCCGGGACACCCGCGACACCTTGTTCCTGCTGGCGGTGATTGCCTGGGTGGTCATCATGCAGCTGGGGCACATTCCCTGGTGGTGCTCGGTGCTGGCCTTTGGCATTCTGGGCTGGAGAACGGTGCTGAGCTGGCGGGGTGCACCATTGCCGGGCTGGATCCCCAGACTGGTGCTGCTCGCTCTCACATTGGGTGCCACCTGGGCCACTCATCGCACCATTCTGGGGCGTGATGCCGGGGTCACGCTGATCGTGGTCTTGCTGGCCCTCAAGACACTTGAAATGCGGGCCCGCCGCGACGCCTTCGTGGTGTTTTTCCTGGCCTTCTTCACGCTGCTGACCCACTTCTTCTACTCCCAGTCGCTGCTGACGGCCATGGGCATTCTGCTGGCGCTCCTGGGCCTGCTGACAGCACTGGTGAACGCCCACATGCCCGTGGGACGCCCGCCCTTGCCGCGTGTGGCCGGCATCGCCTTCGGCATGGCCGCCCTCGGTCTCCCCGTCATGCTGGTGCTGTTCCTGCTGTTTCCGCGCATGGCCCCGCTGTGGGGTGTGCCCGGCAACGATCCCATCGGGCGCAGCGGGCTGTCGGAAGAAATGCGGGTGGGCGAGATCGCCGAACTGGTGCTCAACGACGAGATCGCCTTTCGCGTGAAATTCGACGGTGACATCCCACCGCAGGGTGCCCTGTACTTCCGTGGCCCGGTGCTTGGCGACTTCGACGGTATCCGGTGGCGGCCGCAGCGCTCGGCCTTTCCGCCGGGCATGGCACTGCCCGTGGACCTGCGCCCCGAGGGCGAACCGGTGCGCTACGAAGTCACACTGGAACCGCAGCGCCGACCCTGGCTGTATGTGCTGGAGGCCACGTTGCAGGCCCCCACCTTGCCAGGCATGCAGTCGACCATGACACGCGACTTGCAATGGAAAACCGACCGACCCATCTTCGAGCTGGTGCGGTACCGGGCCGAGAGCCACACAAGCTTTGGCTACGGACCCCGCGAGCCCATGCTCGGCCTGCAGGATTACCTCGAACTGCCGCCGGGTTTCAACCCGAGAACACTGGCACTGGCACAGGAGCTGCGCCGCCAGACCGGTGCGGGTCCTGACTCGGCCCCTGCGGCGCTGGCCGCCGTGATCGAACGGCTGCGCACCGGTGGCTACGTTTACACGCTCGAACCCGGGGTCTATGGCCAGCATGCGGCCGACGAGTTCTGGTTCGACCGCAAAGAGGGCTTCTGCGAGCACATCGCCGCCAGCTTCGTCATCCTGATGCGGGCCATGGACATTCCGGCCCGTGTGGTCACCGGCTACCAGGGTGGAGAGCTCAATGCCGTCGACGATTACTGGGTGGTGCGCCAGCGCGATGCCCACGCCTGGGCCGAAGTCTGGCTGTCCGGTCAGGGCTGGGTCAGGGTCGATCCGACAGCCGCTGTGGCGCAGTGGCGTATCGGATCACTGGAACGCCTGCGGCCGCCTGCTGGCGCACTGGCCGGAATGGTTGGCAGCTTCGACCCCACTTTGCTGGCCCAGATGAGAGCGGTCTGGGAGGCCGTCAACAACCACTGGAACCAATGGGTGCTGAACTACACCCAGGGCCGGCAACTGGACCTGCTGCAGCGGCTGGGGATCTCCTCACCCCGATGGACCGATCTGCTGTATGCGCTGCTGGCGGTGCTGGTGGTGGCCAGCCTGGCTGGCGCAGCCTGGCAATTGTGGGAGCGTCAGCAGCACGATCCGTGGCTGCGACTGCTCGATAAGGCCCGCCATGAGCTCACACGGCGGGGTGTCACAGCCCGTGAGAACCTGCCACCCCGTGCCCTGGCCGAACACGCCTCACGGCAACTGGGGGACACCGCCTTTGCCCGGGAGCTTGCGCAATGGTTGTTGCAGCTGGAACGCTGGCGCTATGGCCGGGCAAGCGAAAGCTCACTCGCTACACTGCGAGCTGAATTCAAACGGCTGCCCTGGCCTGCCAGAAACCACCGCCCATGACGCATTTTTCATCCACGTCCCGCCTGCTGGGCACACTGACCACCCTGCTCCTGTGCGCGGTGAGCGGGGCGGTGCTGGCCACCACCACACCCCGAACCGGTGCAGCCAAACAGCGGCCACCCACGGTGGGCGAGGTGCGCTATGAGCAGCACGCCGGGGCGATGGCCTTTGCGCAGGAAGTGGCCCAGCGCAATGGCTGGGACGCCCATTGGGTGCGCCAGCAGATCGGGCAGGCCCAACACCTGCCCAGCGTGACCCGCCTGGTGCTGCCGGCCCCTTCCGGCACACCCAGAAACTGGACAGCCTACCGGGCCCGCTTCATCGAACCTCGGCGCATCCAGGCCGGTCTCGGCTACTGGACCGCCCACCGTGACACGCTCGCGCGAGCGGAGGCGGAGTTTGGCGTACCGGCCAGCCTGATTGTTGGCGTCATCGGTGTCGAAACCTTGTACGGGCAGCACCTGGGGCAGTTCCGTGTGCTCGATGCGCTGGCCACACTGGCCTTCGATTTTCCCGAAGCGCATCCACGTGCCCAGGCCCGCCAGGCCTTTTTTCGGGAGGAACTGGAGCACCTGCTGACCCTCGCCCGCGAATCGGGTCGAGACCCTGCTTCTCTGCGTGGCAGCTACGCCGGCGCCATGGGCTGGCCCCAGTTCATGCCCAGCAGCTGGCTGCGCTACGCCATCGACTTCGACGGTGATGGTCGCATCGACCTGTTCGAAAGCCAGGCAGACGTCATCGGGTCGGTGGCCAACTACTTCAAGGCCTTCGGCTGGCAGACCGGCATGCCCACCCACTACCCGGTGCAGTTCGACCGTGCACGCCTGGACCTGCCCACCCTGCTGGAGCCCGACATCCGGCCCACGTTTGACGCCACGGCACTGGAGTCACTGGGCGTGCAGTTGACCGAGCAGGGGCGCAGACACGTCGGCCCGATGGCCCTGGTCGAACTCGAGAACGGCACGGGTCCGCGCAGCTACGTGGCCGGCACGCAGAACTTCTATGTGGTCACGCGCTACAACTGGAGCAGCTACTATGCGCTGGCGGTCATCGAACTGGGGGAAACCATCCAGTCGATGCTGCCCGGTCGTTCCCCGGAACGCTGACGGTCTGGCAGCCGCGGCTCAGTCACCCACCGGCTCGATGCGGATGTCGACCGAAAGCTGCTCCCGCCCCCCGCCGCGCCGCAATCCCTTGACCGGCAGGCAGGCCGCGTAGTCGGTGGCGGCAGCGACCCGGATGTGGCGCTCGTCGGTCGGGCAGCGGTGCGTCACATCCAGGCTCAGCCAGCGTCGGACACCCGAATCGATGCACACATCGGCCCAGGCATGGCTGGCCAGCTCGGGTTCGTTGGCGGCGTAGAAATAGCCACTGACGTATCGCGCCGGCCAGCCAATGCTTCGGCACACGGCCACCATCACGTGCGCCTGGTCCTGGCACACACCAAGCTCCCAGTCAAAGGCCTCCAGGGCCGTGGTCTCGACGCTGGTGCTGCCTTTGCGGTAGGCCACCTTGTCGGCCACCGCAGCCGTGAGGGACAGGAGCAGCGCCACCGAAGGCCGATCGCCGGCATCGAGGCTGCCGGCCAGACCGGGCACGGCGGCCCTGGCCCAGGCCGCCATGCGCGGGTGCGGCTCGGCCAGCGCGGTCGACCGCAGGTAGAACTCAGGCGGGGGTGTGCGACCGACGTCCGAGATCTCGGCTCCGCCCCGCGTCATGACCACGCCGCGCGCCGTGATCACCTGCTCACGCAGGTCCTGCTCGGGCCGGGCCACCAGGCTGTAGCTGTGCACCCGGTTGCCCTGGCCGTCGGGCTGGGCATGCAGGGTGGCGGGGGTCTTCACTTCCCATTGCTCCACCGCCTGCAGGGGGCCGCTGACCGGCCACAGGTGCAGCGTCTGCACCGAATACAGCAGCGGCTCGGTGTAGGTGTAGCGGGTGGTGTGGCGAACAGACAGTCTCATCGGCAGGCAGCCCCGATGGGGGCCGGGACAAAACCCGGATTGTGCCTGCCGCGACCGGCAGGCGGTCAGTGCACCGAAGGCACCAGGAAATCCTGGCTGATGCGGCCACCGAGTTCGTTGACCCGATCGAGGAACTGGGTCAGGAACGCATGCAGGCCGGTGGCCAGGATTTCGTCAATGCGGGCGAACTGCAGGTCGGCCCGCAGCTTGCCGGCCCGGCGCAGGGTCTCCTGGGAATGGTCGTTGGCCACCACGCTGAGGTTGTTGACGACCTCGTTGAGGCTGGCCGCCAGGCTGCGCGGCATGTCGGCGCGCAGGATCAGCAGCTCGGCCACCCGCTCGGGCGTGATCACATCGCGGTAGACCTTGCGGTAGACCTCGAAGGCCGAGACCGAGCGCAGGATGGCACTCCAGTGGTAGAAATCGTACTCCTGATCGAGCTCACTGGCAGCACCGAAGAAGTCGCTCTGGACGGCATGGAACTTCACATCGAGCAGGCGCGCTGTGTTGTCGGCCCGCTCCAGGAAGGTGCCCATGCGGTAGAAGTGGAAGGCCTCGTCCTGCAGCATGGTGCCAATGGCCACGCCACGCGAGAGATGTGATCGGTGCTTGACCCATTCGAAGAAGGCACCCGGGTCGCGCTCGAAGTCACGCGTCTTGAGGTAGCCCATCAGCTTGAGCCAAGTGGCGTTCTGGGTCTCCCAGAATTCGGTCGTCAGCGTGCCACGCACCGCACGCGCGTTCTCGCGCGCCGCGCGCAGGCAGGACACGATGCTGGACGGGTTGTTCTCGTCGCGCACCATGAAGTCCAGCACGTTGCGCTGCACGATGGCGCCGTCGCCATAGCGGGCCCGGAAGGCCGGCAGCAACTCGCTGATGGACAACAGACCCTCCCAGCCCAGCTGAGCCACGGCGGCCGACTGCGGCAGCAGCGCGGTCTGGTAGTTGACATCGAGCATGCGCGCGGTGTTCTCGGCCCGCTCGGTGTAGCGGGACATCCAGAAAAGGTGATCGGCGGTACGGGAAAGCATGCTGTCAGTTCTCCAGAATCCAGGTGTCCTTGGTACCACCACCCTGTGACGAATTGACGACCAGGGAGCCCTCTTTCAATGCCACGCGGGTCAGACCACCGGGCACCATCTGCACCTCAGTGCCGCTCAGGACGAAGGGGCGCAGATCGATGTGGCGCGGCGCAATGCCGCTGTCCACGAAGGTCGGGCAGGTGGACAGGCTCAGCGTCGGCTGGGCGATGTAACCATCAGGCCGTGCAAGGACAGCCTTGCGGAAGTCCTCGATCTCCTGCGCCGTCGATGCCGGGCCGACCAGCATGCCGTAACCGCCGGCGCCATGCACCTCCTTGACGACCAGGTCCTTGAGGTTCGCCAGGATGTACTTCAGATCTTCGGGATCGCGCCCCATGAAGGTCGGGACGTTGCTCAGGATCGGCTTTTGACCCAGGTAGAAGTCGATCATCTTGGGCACGTAGGGGTAGATGGACTTGTCGTCTGCCACACCGGTGCCGACCGCATTGCAGATGGCCACGTTGCCGCTGCGGTAGACCCCCAGCAGGCCGGCGCAGCCCAGGGAGGAGTCGGGCCGGAACACCAGCGGGTCCAGGAAGTCGTCGTCGACGCGGCGGTAGATCACGTCCACGCGCTTGGGTCCTTTGGTGGTGCGCATGTAGACGAAGTTGTCCTTGACGAACAGGTCCTGGCCTTCCACCAGCTCCACACCCATCTGCTGGGCCAGGAAGGCATGCTCGAAATAGGCGCTGTTGTACATCCCGGGCGTGAGCACCACCACGGTGGGTTCGGCTGTGGTGGCCGGGCTGACCGCTCGCAGGGTTTCGAGCAGCAGGTCGGGGTAGTGGGCCACCGGCGCCACCCGGTTCTCGCTGAACAGGTCAGGAAACAGCCGCATCATCATCTTGCGGTCTTCCAGCATGTAGCTCACGCCGCTGGGCACCCGCAGGTTGTCTTCGAGCACGTAATACTCGCCCACCCCGTCACTGTTGGGCGCACGCACGATGTCGATGCCGGAGATGTGCGAATACACCCCGCAAGGCACGTCCACTCCCATCATTTCCGGGCGAAACTGGGCGTTCTGGAAGATCTGGTCGGCCGGGATGATGCCGGCCTTGACGATTTCCTGGTCGTGGTAGACGTCGTGGATGAAGCGGTTGAGCGCCGTCACCCGCTGCACCAGCCCCTCTTCCATCCGGTCCCATTCGGTGGCCGGAATGATGCGCGGGATCAGGTCGAACGGAATCAGGCGTTCGGTGCCGGCCCCGTCTTCGTCCTTGGCGCCGTAGACCGCAAAGGTGATCCCCACCCGCCGGAAGATCATCTCCGCCTCTTCGCGCCGGGCCGCCATCACCTCGGGTGGCTGCTGGGCAAGCCAGCGTGCATAGCGTTCGTAGTGGGCCCGCACCTCCCCTTCGGAGGCGTTCATCTCGTCAAACATCGGTCGGGTCATGATCGGTTTTCTCCTGCCCACAGGATAGCAAGGACTGGGCCAGGCGAGGCCGCTTGTCGCCCCTCAAGTCTGGAAAACCCTGCCTTTGCGGCCGTTGTGGTCAGTGGGGCTCCTCGGTGCCCGGGGCCAGCCCAGGCCGCAACGGCAAGGCCGGCGGGCCCGGGTGGTGCCAATAGCGACGCTGGGCGTGGCGGTGGCAATGCATGTGTTCCGGGTCATCGCTGCGCCAGATGGCAGCACCGCAATCCGGGCTGGCCACCCAGGGAATGCCGCGCTGCCGGTACCGGGCCAGCACCCGGGGGGACGGGTGGTTGAAGCGGTTCAGGTGCCCCGCCTGCACCACCACCCAGGCCGGTTGCAAGGTGTTGAGCAGCACCGGACTGGAGGAAGTGAGGCTGCCGTGGTGGGGCGCCAGCAGCACCGTGGTGCGCATCTGCGGACGATCAAGCGCCAGGCGGACCTCCTGCGCCGCATCGATGTCACCCCCCAGCCAGGCACTGTGCTCTCCGGCCACCACATGCAGCACGCAGGACATGGCGTTGCTCGACAACCGCCCCTTGCCATCAGGCCCGTAGTGCTGCGCCTGCGGGTGCAGCACCTCGAAATCGACCCCATCCCAGGTCCACCGCTGACCGGCCACGCAGCGCTGCTGAGGTACCTCGTCAAAAGAAGTCAGCCACCGGGCCTGGGGATGCGCCCGACGCACCGCCTCCATGCCACCCGAGTGGTCGTTGTCGCTGTGGCTGACCACCACCTTGTCCAGCCGGACATCCAGGGCATGCAGCAAGGGCACGACCACCCGGTCGCCCGCGTCGCTGTCGGCCGAGTAGCGCGGGCCGGTGTCGTAAAGCAGGCTGTGGCGGGCCGTGCGCACCAGTACGGCACTGCCTTGACCCACATCGATGGCCAGCATCTCGAAGGCACCGGGTGGCGGACGCTCGGGCGACCACAGCAGCACCGGCCAGACCATCAGCGCGCCGGCGGCGCGCAGCACCGGCGGCAAGCGCAGCACCATGACAATGCCTCCCGCCATGGCCAGCACGGCCATGGGCCAGGGGGTGACCGCCCGGTGCACCGCCGACCAGGGCCAGCCGGCCAGCCACTGCAGCAGCAGGCCCAGGGCCTGCACCGACCAGGCCGCCAGATCCCACAAGGGCGCCCAGAACACGCCCAGCATGGCCAGCGGCGTGACCACCAGGGTCACCCACGGAATGGCCGCCAGGTTGGCCACCAGCCCCACCAGGGAAAACTGACCGAACAGCATCAGGGTCAGCGGCGCCAGCGCCACCGTCACCACCGACTGCTCTCGCAGCAGACCCAGGCCCTTGCTCAAGGCCCGCCGCCAGCGGGGTGTGGCCGCTTCGCCGTCGCCAGTGGCGCCAGGCAATGAACGACCCGGGTCGCTGGCAAACAGTATGCCCACCGCCACAAAGCTCAGCCAGAAGCCCGCGTGCATGAGCGCCCAGGGGTCCAGCATCAGCACCACCACCATGGCGGTCAGCCAGACCACCGGCCAGGGCCACCGCCGGGCGTGCAGGCGCAGGCCGACCACCACCGCCAGCATGATGACGGTGCGCTGCGCGGGCACCTCCCAACCGGAGAACAGCGCGTAGACCGTGGCCAGCCCGATGCCGCCGACCCCGGCGGCCAGCGGCGCCGGCACCGCCAGCAAGGCAGCGGGCCAGATCCGCGCCAGAGCGCGCCAGAGACCGCCGACCAGGGCCACCGCCAGCCAGGCGAACATGGTCACATGCAGCCCGGATATGGCCATCAGGTGGGCCACGCCCGTGATGCGAAACAGGTCCCAGTCTTCGCGCTCGATGGCACTCTGGTTGCCCACCACCAGCGCCGACAGCACACCGGCGCTGCGGGTGTCGCCGACCCGGGCCCCTATGGCTTCGTAAACCCACTGTCGGGCCCGCTCCAGCGGGTGCCACGCGGTGGAGGCCAGCTTGTGCGAAGCAGGATCGCGCGGCCCGGTGCGCACGTTGCCGGTGGCGCCCAAGCCCTTTTCCCACAGCCAGCGCTCGCGGTCGAACCCGTGCGGATTGGACAGGCCGTGGGGGCGCCGTAGACGCACCGCCAACTGCCAGCGGTCGCCAGCGGTCACCGATGGCAGGGCCGATGTGGGCCGGTCCGCTGGCACCCCGGCACCGTCGCCAGGACGGCCCCGAAACGGCGCGGTGTACCAGCCTAGCAGCAGGCGGGGCGGCACCGACACCGCCTGGCCGTTGTGCTCGGCACGCTCCACCTCGAACTCGAAACGCAGGCCATGCGGCAGGCGTGTGGGCAAGGCAGCCACCCGACCGGTGACCAGCAGCGTGACACCTTCGAGCGCCGGGTCCAGGGCCTGGCCGGCATACCAGACCGCTCGCACGCCGGTCGATGCGGTACCTGTCAGCACACCCGCCAACAGCCATGCGATCGAACCCAACCCCCCTCGCGCGCGCCACCCGCGCCCCAGCATGCCGAAGGCAGCCCCCAGCGCACCCAGGCCCAGGTAAACCCCCATGGGCCAGAGCGAGGGCTGCTGCAACTGCAGCGCCACGCCCAGCACGAAACCCAGCAACAGCCAGGTGCCGGACTGCCTCACCGCTCGATTCGGCAGGGTTCGGATCCGCCCCCCCCTTCGGCACGGCACCATCGGCCAGACCATGGCGCAAGTCTTGCTTGTCCCGACACCGACTTCTGGTGTGCACAACGCCTGCCTATCATTGATTGTCCTCCCTGTCGAAAGTCATTCGCATGGCCATCCACGTCGCCCTGAGCCACATCACCCACTACCGGTACGACCGCCCCGTCATGCTCGGACCGCAGGTGGTCCGGCTGCGCCCGGCGCCACACAGCCGCACCCGGGTCCTGTCGTACTCACAGAAAATCGAGCCCGGCAAGCACTTCATCAACTGGCAGCAGGACCCGTTCGCCAACTACCAGGCCCGGCTGGTGTTTCCCGAGCCGACCACCGAGTTCAGGGTGACCATCGACCTGGTGGTCGAAATGGCGGTATACAACCCCTTCGACTTCTTTCTGGAGCCCGGCGCCGAGAACTTCCCCTTCCTGTATGAGAAGGCGCAGCGCCTGGAGCTCTCGCCCTACCTGGCCACCGAACCCCTGACGCCACTGCTGCGCCATTACCTGGAGCAGGTTGACCGCAGCGAACGGCGGACCATCGACTTCCTGGTGGACATCAACCAGCGCCTGCACAAGGACATCGCCTACACCATCCGCATGGAGCCGGGCGTGCAGACACCCGAGGAGACCCTCAAGCTCAAGAGCGGATCCTGCCGCGACTCAGGCTGGCTGCTGGTTCAGCTGCTGCGCCACCTGGGCCTGGCGGCGCGCTTCGTCTCCGGCTACCTCATCCAGCTCACACCCGATGTCAAGTCGGTTGACGGGCCCAGCGGCCCGGAAGCCGACTGCACCGACCTGCACGCCTGGTGCGAGGTCTTTCTGCCGGGCGCCGGCTGGATCGGGCTGGATCCGACCTCGGGCCTGCTGGCTGGTGAAGGACACATCCCCCTGGCCTGCACCCCGCAACCCTCCAGCGCAGCTCCGGTGGAAGGCGCCGTTGACCAATGCGAGGTTGAGTTTGACCACCACATGCAGGTGACCCGTGTCTACGAGTCGCCCCGGGTGACCAAGCCCTACACCGATGACCAGTGGGCCAGCATCGTCGCCCTGGGCGAGCTGGTTGATGCCGACCTGGTTCAGCACGACGTGCGCCTGACCATGGGTGGCGAGCCCACCTTCGTCGGCATCAGCGACCGCGACGCCGCCGAATGGAACACGGATGCCTTGGGCCCCACCAAACGAGGCTTCGCCACCGAGTTGCTCGGGCACCTGCGCGAGCAGTACGGCAGCGGCGGCTTCGTGCACATGGGACAGGGCAAGTGGTACCCGGGCGAGCAGCTGCCGCGCTGGGCGCTGTCGGTGTTCTGGCGTGCCGATGGTCAGCCTTGCTGGCACGACCCGTCCCTGCTGGCCGACGAACGCGACCCGGCCCGCTACACCCACGAGGATGCCTTGCGGTTCACCCAGGCCCTGGCGCGCCAGCTGGGCCTGAGCACGCAGTACATCACACCGGGTTACGAGGACACCTGGTACTACCTGTGGCGAGAGCGCAAGCTGCCTGTCAACGTCGACCCGTTCGACAGCAAGCTGGACGACGAACTCGAGCGCGCCCGCCTGCGTCGCGTATTCGGACAGGGGCTGGACGCCACGGTGGGCTATGTGCTGCCTTTGCAGGCTTCGGTGCATGGCAGTCTGGCGGCGCACCGGGTCGCCGGTGCGGTCTGGTCCACCGGACCCTGGTTCTTCCGCGACGAGCGCATGTACCTGATCCCGGGCGATTCGCCCATGGGCTACCGGCTGCCGCTGGACTCGTTGCCCTGGGTCTCGGCAGGTGACTATCCCTACCACATTGAGCCGGACCCGCACAGCCCGCGCGCACCCCTGCCCGGCAGCACCCCGTTGCGCCACCAGTTCCACCCGCACTCGGTCGGTGGCGGCTTCGCCGAAGGCGGCACGGTGTCCATGCAGGGCAGCGACTACGACACCATCGACAGTGGCGACGGCACGGCCGGCGGCGATGGCACCGGAACCAGGATGGGCAGCCAGGCCCTGGGCGCACGCATGCCCCAGCGTGGCGAATCGGCCGCCTGGCTGACTCGTACCGCACTGTGCGTGGAGGCACGAGACCCGCAGCGCGCCAATGGCCCCAAGGCCGAGAAGGAGCGCGGCGGACACAGCCATCACCTGTATGTCTTCATGCCGCCCCTGCAGCATCTGGAAGACTACCTGGACCTGTTGTCGGCCATCGAGGCCACCGCCGCCGGTCTGGGCATGAAAATCGTGCTCGAAGGCTACCCACCCCCGCGCGACCCGCGCCTGAAGATGCTTCAGGTCACGCCCGACCCCGGCGTCATCGAGGTCAACATCCACCCGGCGCACAACTGGGCCGAACTGGTCGAGCACACCGAGTTCCTCTACGAGGCCGCACACCAGACACGCCTGTGCGCCGAGAAGTTCATGACCGACGGCCGCCACACCGGCACCGGCGGCGGCAACCATTTCGTGCTGGGTGGCGCCACGCCGTCCGACTCGCCCTTCCTGCGCAAGCCCGAACTGCTGGGCAGCCTGGTGGCCTACTGGCACAACCACCCGTCGCTGTCCTATCTGTTCTCGGGTCTGTTCATCGGCCCGACCAGCCAGGCACCCCGTGTCGACGAGGCCCGAAACGACCAGCTCTACGAGCTGGAAATCGCTCTGCAGGAAATCGAGCGCCAGCGCGGGATTCATGGTCAACGCCGACCCGACGCCGGGCCGCCCCAAGGCGGGTCAGCCCCCTCGGGGGGCAGCGGACCACGCGCAGCGGGGGAGCGTGGGGGCCAACAATTCGTTCCTCCTTGGCTGGTCGACCGCACCTTGCGCAACATCCTGATCGATGTCACCGGAAACACCCACCGCAGCGAGTTCTGCATCGACAAGCTGTACTCGCCCGACAGCTCCACGGGCCGGCTGGGCCTGCTGGAACTGCGCGCCTTCGAGATGCCACCGCATGCCCGCATGAGCGTGGCCCAGCAGCTGCTGCTGCGCGCGCTGGTGGCGCGTTTCTGGCAAAAGCCCTACACCGGTCGCCTGACACGATGGGGCACAGAGCTGCACGACCGTTTCCTGCTTCCCACCTTCGTGCGCATGGACTTCGAAGACGTGATGGCCGACCTGCAGGACTTTGGCTACGGTTTCGACATGGCCTGGTTTGAACCCCATTTCGAGTTCCGCTTTCCTCTTGTTGGCGAGGTGGCTGCGCGCGGCATCGAGCTGACGCTGCGCAACGCGCTGGAGCCGTGGCATGTGATGGGCGAGGAAGGCGCGCCTGGCGGCACGGTCCGTTACGTGGACTCTTCGCTCGAACGGCTGGAAGTCAAGGTCACCGGCTACAACGACAACCGCTATGTCATCACCTGCAACGGCCGCGCGCTGCCCCTGCAAAGCACAGGCCGTGCGGGCGAATATGTGGCCAGCGTGCGCTACAAGGCCTGGAGCCCGCCGTCGGCTCTGCACCCGTCCATACCCGCCCACGCACCGCTGACGTTCGACATCGTCGACAACTGGATGGAGCGTTCGCTGGGAGGCTGCCAGTACCACGTCTCGCACCCGGGCGGCCGCAACTACGACACCTTCCCCATCAACGCCTACGAGGCCGAGAGCCGGCGTCTCTCGCGCTTCTTCCAGATGGGCCACACCTCCGGCCGCATGGTCGTGCCACCGGCAGCGCCCAGCCGCGAATTCCCGTTCACGCTCGACCTGCGCCAGGCCAGTTGAACCGTGCGGGCGTGACGCATGCAACGCGGACCGTCCACCGGGTCCGACCCGCCTGAGCCACAACAGGCATACTCGGATCCGGTGAACATTCCATTTTCAGATTCGCTGTTCGACGACGGTCCCGAGGGTGTCAGCCCGGGGGACTGGGCGCTGTCGCGCTCGGTGGTCGCCGACAGCGGTCACCGGGACGAATTGCGCGACCCCACCGGGTCCGATCTCTCGACCGAATGGAGCAGCTTCTTCGACCACATCGGCCACGACGGCCTGGCCGACCTGGACCGGCGCGCGCGCAATCTGCAACGCCAGATCCGTGACAACGGGGTCACTTACAACGTCTATGCCGATTCGGTCGCCGGACTGCAGCGCCCCTGGGCACTCGACCTGTTCCCGATGATCGTCGGCCCGCAGGACTGGGCCCGGATCGAAGCCGGCGTGCTGCAGCGCGCACGCCTGCTCAACACCATGATGGCCGACCTCTACGGTCCGCGCGAGCTGCTGCGCCAGGCCCTGCTGCCGGCCGCCCTGGTTCAGGGCCACCCCGGCTTCCTGCGTGGCATGCAGGATGTGCGGCCGGTGCACGACCACTGGCTGCATATCGTGGCCTTCGATCTGGCCCACGGACCGGACGGGCGATGGTGGGTGGTGGGCCAGCGCACCCAGGCTCCGTCTGGCCTGGGCTACCTGCTGGAAAACCGCATCGCGGTCTCGCGGCAGTTCCCCAAGGCCTTTGCCGGCATGAAGGTGCAGCGCCTGGCCGCCAGCTACCAGGCCCTGATGGAAGGCATCAAGCGCATGGCGCCCGAGGGCGAGCAGGCCCGCATTGCGCTGCTCACGCCGGGGCCCTACAACGAAACCTACTTCGAACACGCCTACCTGGCGCGCTACCTGGGCATCACCCTGGTCGAAGGCAACGACCTGACGGTGCGCGACGAGCGCCTGTACCTCAAGACGCTGGGCGGCCTGGAACCGGTGCATGCCCTCATCAAGCGCCTGGACGACGAATGGCTGGACCCGCTGGAACTCCGCGCCGACTCGACCCTGGGTGTGCCGGGCCTGCTGCAGGTCATCCGGGCCGGCAACGTGCTGCTGGCCAACACACCCGGATCGGCCCCGCTGGAGTCCAGCGCCCTGCTCGGTTTCCTGCCGGCCATCAGCCGCCACCTCCTGGGTGAGGACCTGCTGCTGCCTTCGCTGGCCACCTGGTGGTGCGGCGAAGACGCAGCGCTGCGCGAGGTGCTGCCCCTGCTGCGCCAGAGCGTCATCCGCCCCACCTACCCGAGTTCGGGCATGCACACCGTGATCGGGCAAAGCCTGCACGGCCGCGCGGTCGACGAATGGGCCGGTCGCCTGGTTCGCCAGCCCGACGACCACACGGTGCAGGCCTGGCTGCCCTTGTCGCAGACACCCACCTGGAGCGAACAGCGCCTGCTGCCCCGCTCGGCCATGCTGCGGGTCTTTGCGCTCGCAGACGGCCCACAGAGCTGGCGCATGCTGCCCGGCGGACTGGTGCGGCTGGCCCCGCGCGGGCAACTGGTCGCGGCCATGCAACGCGGTGGCAGCAGTGCCGACTGCTGGGTGTTGACCGAAGGCGCGGTGGACACCACCACGCTGCTGCAATCCCAGCCCAGCTCACTGGCCATCGCCCGCCACAAGCGGCCTGTCACCAGCCGCGCCGCCGAGAACCTGTTCTGGCTGGGCCGCTACACCGAGCGTGCCGAGAACAGCGTGCGGCTGGCGCAGATCGCGCTCAACCACCTGGGTGGCGAAGAACCCGGCTCCGCTCCTTTACTGGCCTGGCTGTCGGCGGTGGCCAGCGAAAACGCGCTGGTCCTGCCGGACGCGCCGGACGCCTTGCAGTCCAGCCGTGTGTTTGCCCGCAGCCTGATTGCGACACTGTGCCCCCGTCCCGGTGACCCGCTGGCCGAGCAGTCTTTCAGCGTCGGTTTCAACCTGCGGGCCCTCAAGTCGTCCGCGTCACAGGTGCGCGAGCGCCTCTCGCAGGAACACTGGAACCTGATCGAGCGCACCGAGGCGCAGTTTCGCCACGACTGCGATCGCCTGTCCAGCGGCGCCGAGTACGCCCAGGCCGAGGCGCTGTCGGCGCTGCTCAATGCCAGCGAAATGCTGGCCGCCATCACCGGCTCCCAGACCGACCGCATGGTGCGCGACGATGGCTGGCGCCTGCTGTCGGTCGGCCGGCACATCGAACGCATGATCACCCTCTCGCGCGCACTCATGCTGGGCCTGGAGCACGAAGCGGTGCACGACCCCGCCGGCTTCGAGGCGATGGTGGCCTTGTTCGACAGCACCATCACCTTCCACGCCCAGTACCAGCAGCGCCGCGACATGGTCGCTCTGGTGGACCTGCTGGTGATGGACCGCGACAACCCGCGCTCGCTGGCCTGGGTGGTGCAGACGCTGCGCTCGCGCCTGGCCAAGCTGTCGCAGAGCGCCACACCGCAAGACGCCGTGCTGGCCATGGGCCTGCCCGACCCGGACACCTGGGTGCTGACCGATCTGAGCCACTGGCAACGGGATGATCAGGGCCAGCGCCACTGGGGCGCGCTGGCCGAACTGCTGGACGACTGCGAGGCCTGTGCGGGGGATCTCTCGGACGAGATCACGCGCCTGCACTTCAGCCACGCCGACCAGCGCAAACACAGCATCTGAAGGGCTGAGCACCATGCAGTTGCGCGTTGTTCACCACACCCGCTACGACTACCAGGGCGAGGTCGACCTGGCTCAGCACATGGTGCACCTCTCGCCCGTGGACACGCCGTGCCAGACCGTGCTCAGCCACAGCCTGACCGTGTCACCCGAACCCGTCACCCGCAAGCAGCAGCACGACGCCTTCGGCAACCGGCGCACCTTCTTTGCCCTGCAGTCTCCCCATGCCGAACTCCATGTGGTGGCCGACAGCCTGATCGACACACGCGCACCCGATGCCCTGCCCGACAGCCCGTCCTGGCAGGTAATGACCTGGGAGCGGGTGCGAGAGCACTTTCGCTACCGGGTGCAGGCACCCTACGACCCGGCCAGCGAATTCCTGTTTGCGTCGCCCATGGTGCCGCGCGATGCGGCGTTTGCCGCTTTCGCTCGCCCGCTCTTCACCGCCGGTCGACCGCTGCTCGATGCGGTGCGTGCCCTCACCGCCCACATGCACCAGACGCTGCGCTACGAAACCGCCAGCACCGAAGTGAACACACCGGCGCTGCGGGCGCTGGAACAGAAGTCGGGGGTCTGCCAGGACTTCGCCCACATCCTGGTGGCCTGTCTGCGCAGCCTCGGCCTGCCGGCGCGCTACGTCAGCGGCTACCTGCTGACGGTACCGCCGCCAGGCAAGCCTCGCCTGATCGGCGCCGACGCCTCGCACGCCTGGGGCTCGGTCTACCTGCCGTGGCCACCGGAGGTTCAGGCCGAGCCCGGCACGCCGCCCGGCGGCGCCTGGTTCGACTTCGACCCCACCAACGACCGCTGTGGCTGGGGCAGCCCGGGCGAAGACTATGTGACTTTGGCCATTGGCCGCGATTTCTCCGACGTTTCGCCCATGCGGGGCGTCATCCAGGGCAGTGCCCAGCACCGCCTTGACGTGGCGGTGACCGTGGCACCACCCGACGAACTTGAAGGAACCGGGCTGCCGGCCACCGCCTGCCCGGCAGCGGCTTCATGAATGTGGCTGATACCCGGTCCGATCTCACCGATGCGGTAGATAGAATGGCCTGGACCCAAGTCCCCCTATCTCCAGGAGTCCTCCATGAGCGTCTATGACCAGCTGAGCCGCCTCGGCATCACCCTGCCCCCCGTCGCCGTGCCCGCCGCCGCCTACGTCCCCTTCGTGCAGACCGGCAAGCTGGTCTTTCTCAGCGGTCACATCGCTCGCCAGGACGGCAAACCCTGGGTCGGCCAGTTGGGCCTGACCATGGCCACCGAAGACGGCAAGGCCGCGGCACGCGCCATCGCCATCGACCTCATGGGCACGCTGGACGCTGCCTGCAAGGCCGCCGGCACCGACCTCAACGGTGTCAAGCGCATCGTCAAGCTCATGAGCCTGGTCAACAGCACACCCACCTTCACCGAGCAGCACCTGGTCACCAACGGTGCCAGCGAGCTCTTCGGCGAGGTCTTCGGCCCGCAGGTTGGCGCCCATGCCCGCAGCGCCTTTGGCGTCGCACAGATCCCCCTGGGTGCCTGCGTCGAGATCGAGCTGATCGCCGAGCTGGCCTGAACCCTTCCATGGCCTTCGCAAGCACGAGCGTGCGGCCATGATGCAGTCCGTCCCGCTCGACAAGGCCAGCCGCCTGCTCAACCATGGCCCCACCGTGCTGGTGGGCAGCGCGCACGGCGGGCGGGTCAATGTCATGGCGGCAGCCTGGGCCATGCCGCTGGACTTCACCCCGCCCAAAATTGCGGTCGTCATCGACAAGGCCACCCTCACCCGTGAGCTGGTCGAGGCCTCAGGTGTGCTCAGCGTCTGCGTGCCCTGCGTCGCCCAGGCCGCCCTCACCCGCGCGGTCGGAAACGAGAGCGGCAAGGACCACCCTGACAAGCTGCAGCGTTGTGGTGTGTCGTGCGAGCCCGGATCCTTGACCGGCTGCCCCCTGGTTCAAGGATCCATTGCCTGGATGGAATGCCGTGTGCTGCCCGCCACCGAGCATGTGGCGGGACCTCATGACCTGATCCTGGCCGAGGTGGTCAGTGCCTGGGCAGATGAACGGGTGTTTTCAGGCGGACGCTGGCATTTCGAAGCGGCGTCCGATGATATGCGCAGCCTGCACCATGTGGCCGGTGGCATGTTCTACACCGTGGGCTCGGCCATCATGCCCGGTTGAAAAAACAAGAGAGGCTCCCGAAGGAGCCTCTCTTGTCGCACGCGGCGGCCCCTGGACCGCTCGCTTCACTTCACTGGACGATCAGACCTTGGCGGCCTTCTTGGCCAGATCGGTGGCCTGCTTGGAAGCGGCGGCAAAGTTGGCCTGGGCTTGGGCGGTGGCTTTCTTGATGGCGGCCTGGGTCTGCTCGACGGCTTTCTGGCCATTGCTCAGGGCGCTCTGGAAAGCGGCCACGGCGGCTTCGGAGCCGGCGGGGGCATTCTTCACCAGTTGTTCAACCGATGCGCCAACAGCTTTCTGGGCGTCGGCCAGGCTGGCTTCCATCTGCTTGACGAACTCGACATTGCCTTCGGTGGCGATGCTCTGAACGTGCTGGAAGTAGGCGGCCGATTTCTCGGCCATGGGCTGGAACAGACCGGTCTGGACGGTCAGGAATTCCTGCGGGGTCTTGGCGCTCATCACGGCCTGAGCATAGACGAAGGACTCGCCCAGCGCAGCCTTGGAGGCTGCCAGATTGAGTTCGACCAGTTTCTCGACACCAGCGAAGGCCTTGGTGGCGGCGCCTTCCAGGGCGTCCAGGTTGGCTTTGTTGGCGGCGATGATTTGTTCGGCGGCGTTGTTCATGTCGGGTTCCTTGAGATGGAGGGTTGAAGGAGCCGCCCCTTGAACACGCCCCGATCAGCGGGTTATGTTGCAGTGCAGCATGACTCGATTCTAAGGGTTATCCCAGGGATTGCAAGTGATTTTTGGTGCACTGCAGCAAAGTTAGAGGCAACACCTCAGACCCTGCCCGAACCGGTCTGCAAGGGAGCAGCTTCGACACTCAGAACCAGGTCGTGATGGCGTCAGTCACACGGTACTGGTCATCGACCACCGGCATCCAGCGCCATTTGTCGAAGGTGGTGCAGGGGTGGGATATGCCCACCCCCACGACCTGTCCCACCCGGGGACGCTCTGTCTCGGGTGCCTGCGGATCGTGCCGTAGGTAGGCGTGCTGGTCGTTGAGGGCATCGATGTGCCAGTGTGCGGGCGCAGGCTCGGGGGCTCCGCCCACATCGGCCTGCCAGATGGGCACCGGCTGGTCCATGTCCTGCCCGACATCGCGCTTGCCCATGGTCAGCAGTGCCAGCCCAGGCTCGGGGCAGGACTGCACACACGCCAGCAGTTCCAGCGCAGGCCTCAGCGTCTCACGCAGGTTCAGGCGTTCACCGACGCAGCACAGGTAGCGCTGGTATCGGCTGTGGTCGTGGGTGATGTAGCAACCGGAGCGCAGCACGCCGCGCACTGGAACACCCAGATCAGGCAACAGGCGCTCGGCCACCAGATCAAAAATGGAAGACCCCCCCGCGCTGAGGATCAGGGCACCGCCATCGGCAGCGGTCACCTCGAACAGGGCCTCGGCCACAGCCGATCGGGCCAGCACCTCGACCCGGTCCATGAGTTCGCGGACCCCGGCCCGGTCCTTTTCGTGATCACAGCTGGCCAGTGCACCTTCGTAACACTCCACGCCCACCAGGCGCAGGCTCGGACTGCCATGGACCCGGCGTGCCAGCGCCAGGGCTTCGTCAGCCCTCCGGCAACCGGTGCGTTGGCCAGGAATGCCCATCTCCAGCAACACCGGCCAGCGCCCCGGCCACTGCCGGTCCCGGGCCCACGCATCGATCTGTGCCACCTGCGCTTCGGAATCGACAAGGAAGCAGACCCACCAGCTGGGCACCTCATCCTGCAGACCCACCAGCGCGTCAAGCTCGGCCCACTGCAGCACCTGGTTGGGAATGATCACCCGGCGCACCCCGTGCCGCACGGCCACCGAGGCCTGAAACACCGTTGCCAGGCTGATGGCCCAGGCACCGGAATCGATCTGGCGGCGCCAGAGCTCGGGCGACATGGTGGTCTTGCCATGCGGCGCCAGATCCAGCCCCCGCTGGCGGCAGAAATCGGCCATCCAGCGCAGGTTGTGGGCCAGCGCCGACTCCCTGAGCACGGCCATGGGCAGCATGAGGTCACCGCGCAGCAGCTCCCAGCCTTGCAGGCCAGCCTCGGCCACCGCCAGCGGACTCTGGTGGGGCGGAAACCCCTTGAGTCGGCTGTCCAGAAAACCGGTGGGAATCATGGGCATGGCCACCTCCGTGGATGTCATTCGACCCGGGTGACCCGGTTCGGCTTGAAGCCCAGGTCCGCCGCCTTGCCCTTGCGGGCACGGGCCGCGCGGGCGTTGTTCAGGCTGCGGATTTCCAGGGTTTCATCGCGCTCCTTGCCACCCCGACCGATGCCTTCGATCTTGATGCTGCGGGTGTAGGCGGCCGCACCGGCCAGACTGTCCTTGGCTTCCAGGTCGATCAGCAGCAGGCCTCGGCCGCCCTTGTCCATCTGCTTGAGCTCGCCGATCTCGAACGTCAGGATGCGGCCGCCAGCCGATGCACAGCACACATGGGAGGCGGGTGCCAGCGGCTGGCTGCCCGAACTGCCGCTGACGTGGCTGGGCGCACACACGGTCTCGCCTTCGCCCAGACTGATGAAAGACTTGCCGGCCTTCTGACGCGAGATCAGGTTTTCCACGCTGGCCAGGAAGCCGTAACCACCGGTCCCTGCCAGCAGCAGGGTGGCACCGACCGGACCGGCGAAGAAATGCACCGGCTGCGTACCGGACTCCAGGTCGATCAGGGTGGTGATGGGCTGGCCATCGCCACGGGCACCTGGGAGGCTGGCCACCGGCACGCTGTAGACCCGGCCATTGCTGCCAAAGACGATCAGCACGTCCACCGTGCGGCACTCGAAGGTGCCGTACAGACCGTCTCCGGCCTTGAAGGCAAAACCGGCCGCATCGTGACCATGACCGGTGCGTGCCCGCACCCATCCTTTGGACGAGACCACCACCGTGACCGGCTCGTCAACCACCTTGATCTCGGCCACGGCTTTCTTCTCGGCCTGGATCAGGGTGCGGCGTTCGTCGCCGAAGGACTTGGCGTCGGCTTCGATCTCGCGAACCATCAGGCGCCGCAGGGTGGACGGGTTGGCCAGAATGTCCTCCAGCTTGCCCTGTTCCTCGCGCAGCTCCTTGAGCTCCTGCTCGATCTTGATCGCCTCCAGCCGTGCCAGCTGGCGCAACCGGATTTCCAGGATGTCCTCGGCCTGCCGGTCGGACAGCCGGAAGCGCTCGATCAGGGCCGCCTTGGGTTCATCGCTCTGCCGGATGATGGCGATCACCTCGTCGATGTTCAGCAGCACCAGCTGCCGGCCTTCGAGGATGTGGATGCGGTCCAGCACCTTCTGCAGGCGGTGCTGTGAACGGCGGGTGATGGTGGTCTGGCGGAAAGCGATCCACTCCTCCAGCATCTGCCGCAAGGACTTCTGGGTCGGTCGTCCGTCCAGCCCCACCATGGTCAGGTTGATGGGGGCCGAGGTTTCCAGGCTGGTGTGGGCCAGCAGCGCGGTGATGAGCTCCTGCTGCTCGATGCGGCTGCTCTTGGGCTCGAACACCAGGCGCACCGGTGCGTCCTTGCTGGATTCGTCGCGGACACCGTCCAGCACCATGAGCATGCTGGCCTTGAGCTGGGTCTGCTCCTGCGACAAGGCCTTTTTGCCGGCCTTGACCTTGGGGTTGGTGATCTCCTCGATCTCCTCCAGCACCTTCTGGCTGCTCACGCCCGGCGGCAGTTCGTTCACCACCAGCTGCCACTGGCCGCGGGCCAGGTCCTCGATCTTCCAGCGCGCCCGCACCTTGAGGCTGCCGCGGCCCGTGCGGTAGGCGTCCTGGATATCGGCGGCCGGGCTGATGATCTGTCCACCGCCGGGGAAGTCAGGTCCCGGAATCAGCGTGAACAGTTCGTCATCGGCCAGCTTCGGGTTCTTCACCAGGGCGACACAGGCATCGGCCACCTCGCGCAGGTTGTGGCTGGGTATCTCCGTGGCCAGACCGACCGCGATGCCACTGGCGCCGTTGAGCAGCGAGAACGGCAGGCGCGCCGGCAGCTGGCGCGGCTCTTCGGTCGAACCGTCGTAGTTGGGCACGAAGTCCACCGTGCCCTGGTCGATTTCGTCGAGCAGCAGGCTGGTGATACGCGAGAGGCGCGCTTCGGTGTAGCGCATGGCGGCGGCACCGTCGCCATCGCGGCTGCCGAAGTTGCCTTGTCCATCGATCAGCGGGTAGCGTTGGGCGAAATCCTGTGCCATGCGCACCAGTGCGTCGTACGCGGCCTGGTCGCCATGCGGGTGGAAGCGGCCCAGCACATCACCGACCACGCGCGCACTCTTGACGGGCTTGGCGGGGCTGTTGCGGTTGGGGCCGCTGTAGCCCAGGCCCATGCGCTCCATGGCATACAGAATGCGCCGCTGCACCGGCTTCTGGCCGTCGCAGGCATCCGGCAAAGCCCGGCCCTTGACCACCGAAAGGGCGTATTCGAGGTAGGCACGCTGGGCGTAGGCGGCCAGACTGTCGTCGTCGGGCTTTTCCAGCGGCAGGTCGGTATCGATCAAACTCATGTCGGACTCAGAAGGTGAGAGGGAGTTGGGCGTGGCCGAAAGGGCGCCCTAAAGCGCCTGCCGCCGGCAAGGCGCAAAGCACAGCCGTAGCCCGGGCTGCGGCACGCATTGGCAACGCCGCAGGTGGTGTTTTGGGGTGTCAAGGCGGCCATGACCGATTTCCTCGCACCCTCTCAGAAGTGGTAGGCCCCGGCCAGGGTCGCTGGCCGCAGTTGCTCATACAGGCGCATCACCTTGCGCACGTACTGCCGGGTTTCGGGAAAATCGGGCACCTGCCGCCCGGCACGCAGGACGGCGCCAGCGCCCGCGTTGTAGGCCGCCAGAGCCAGCTCCACCTGCCCGTCGAAGCGGGCCAGTTGCTGCGCCAGGTAGCGGGCGCCCGCCTGCACGTTGATCCGCGGATCGGTCAGGCGAAGCTCCAGGCTCTGGCCCTGCACGGCATGGACCCCCAGACCGGCGGCCGTGGCCGGCATGAGCTGCATCAGACCGACCGCGCCCTTGTGGCTGACCGCGCGCGGGTTGAAGCCCGACTCGGTGGCAATCACCGCCTTGAGCAGGTCATAGTCGACACCATGCTCGCGGGCCGCCTGCCTGAGCAGCGGCCGAACCGCCTTGTAAGCCACCGAAATGTCGAACCAGGTGGCCGCGCGACGGCTTTCCAGCAAGGCCTGCACGGCTTCGTCACCCAGTGGCAGGTCCAGCAGGCGCGTGAAGCGACCGTCTGCGGGCGTGTCCGAGAAATGGAAGAAGCCCTGCTCGTCGACGAAACCCCAGAGTTGCGCCCGAGCCGCAGGCGCCAGCAAGACGCCCACACAGGCCAGCAAGGTCAGCAGGGCATGGCGAACACTTCGCATCAGACGTCCACCTCCACCGAGTCGCCGTGCAGCTCCATCAGCTCCCGGCGAGAGGCAGCCTCGCCCTTGCCCATCAGCTTGGTGAACAAGGCCTCGGTACCGGCCAGGTCAAGCTGCCCCAGCGTCACCGGCATCAGGCGGCGCGTGTCGGGGTTGAGCGTGGTGTCCCACAGCTGCTCGGCGCTCATCTCGCCCAGGCCCTTGAAACGGCTGATTTGGCACTTCTCGCGCGCCACGCCGTCCTTCTCGGCCTTGTCCAGGATGGCGTGCAGCTCGCCTTCGTCCAGTGCGTACTGCTTGGCGGCCGGCTTCTTGCCGCGCGCCGGCACGTCCACACGGAACAGGGGCGGCCGCGCCACGTACACGTGCCCGGCCTCGATCAGCCTGGGAAAGTGGCGGAAGAACAGGGTCAGCAGCAGCACCTGGATGTGCGAGCCATCGACATCGGCGTCCGACAGGATGCAGACCTTGCCATAGCGCAGGCCGCTGAGGTCGGGGTTGTCCTGCGGGCCGTGCGGATCGACCCCGATGGCCACCGAGATGTCGTGGATCTCGTTGTTGGCAAACAGCCGGTCGCGCTCGACCTCCCAGGTGTTGAGCACCTTGCCGCGCAAGGGCAGGATGGCCTGGCACTCCTTGTCGCGCCCCATCTTGGCGCTGCCACCGGCGGAGTCGCCCTCGACCAGGAACACCTCGTTGTGCGCCAGGTCGCGGCTCTCACAATCGGTCAGCTTGCCCGGCAGCACTGCCACGCCCGAGCCCTTGCGTTTCTCGACCTTCTGGCCGG
The DNA here is from genome assembly GCA_030604135.1 of Burkholderiales bacterium. Lineage (GTDB taxonomy): Bacteria > Pseudomonadota > Gammaproteobacteria > Burkholderiales > Burkholderiaceae_C > Hydrogenophaga. The sequence goes on from JAUVWL010000002.1 coordinate 50,100, forward strand.
CCTTCTGGCGGCTTTGCGCGGCCTTGATGGCCAGCTCGGCCAGCTTGCGCCCGTAGTCGACGTGCTGGTTGAGCCACAGCTCCAGCGCCGGTCGGACAAAGCTGCTGACCAGGCGCACCGCGTCGCGGGAATTGAGCCGCTCCTTGATCTGGCCCTGGAACTGCGGGTCCAGCACCTTGGCGCTGAGCACATACGAGGCGCGCGCAAACACGTCTTCGGGCAAGAGCTTGACGCCCTTGGGCAACAACGCATGCAGCTCAATGAAGCTCTTGACAGCCTGGAACAGGCCGTCGCGCAGACCACTTTCGTGGGTACCGCCGGCACTGGTGGGAATCAGGTTCACATAGCTCTCGCGCACCGGCGCACCTTCCTCGGTGAAGGCCACGCACCAGGCGGCCCCTTCGCCCTCGGCAAAACTGTCGTGACCCGCGTCGGCAAAGCCCTCACCTTCGAACATGGGGATCACCGGTTCGGCTGCCAGGGTCTGTGCCAGGTAGTCGCGCAGGCCGCCCTTGTAAAGCCAGGACTGGGTGTCGCGCGTTTTTTCGTTGACCAGCGTGACCTGCACGCCGGGCATCAGCACCGCCTTGCTGCGCAGCAGGTGCGTGAGCTCGCCTGCGGGCAGGACGGCGCTCTCGAAGTACTTTGCGTCAGGCCAGACCCGTACCGTGGTGCCTTGTCTGCGGTCACCCTCGCCGCGCGCCTGCACCTGCAGCGGCTCGACCACGTCGCCGGCCGAAAAGGCCAGTCGGGCCACCTGGCCGTCGCGGTAGCTGTGCACCTCCAGCCGGGTCGACAGCGCGTTGGTCACACTGACGCCCACGCCGTGCAGACCGCCAGAGAAGCTGTAGGCCCCGCCCTTGCCTTTGTCGAACTTGCCGCCGGCGTGCAACCGGGTGAACACCAGTTCGACCACCGGCGCCTTTTCCTCGGGATGCAGACCAAACGGGATGCCGCGCCCGTCATCCTCCACACTGACCGAGCCATCGGCGTGTAGGCAGACCTTGATCTTCTTGCCAAAGCCGGCCAGGGCCTCATCGGCCGCGTTGTCCAGCACCTCCTGGATGATGTGAAGCGGGTTGTCGGTCCGGGTGTACATGCCCGGCCGCTGTTTGACCGGCTCCAGCCCCTTGAGGACGCGGATGGAGCCTTCGGAATAGTCGGAAGGGGATTTGCTTGCCATGGGCGCGGATTGTAAGCCCGGCACCCCGAAAATACTGTACAAAACCACAGATCAACAAAAACCGATGCCGTCCGCGAATCAATGCAGCCCAAAAATGTCACGGACTGCAGCAGCCGGCGCGACAGGCGAGAATGACCGGTTTTCGATACATTCCTTCCATGTCGTCCTCTTCCGCTCCAGCCACTGCCGCCCCCCAAGCCCCAGGCGGCCTGAACGCCTGGCAGGTGCTGGCCTGCGGCGCCGCCATCGTCACCCTGTCCATGGGGGTGCGGCACGGCTTCGGGCTCTGGCTGCTGCCCATCACCTCCGAGCAGGGCTGGAGCCGCGAGTCCTTTGCCTTTGCCATGGCGGTGCAAAACCTGTCCTGGGGCCTGTTTGGCATCTTTGCCGGCATGGCGGCCGACCGCTTCGGTGCCTTCCGGGTCTTGATCGCTGGTGCGCTGATGTACGCCCTGGGCCTGCTGGGCATGGCCTGGTCCACCAGCACCACCGGCTTTGCGCTGACCGCCGGTGTGCTGATCGGTGCGGCCCAGGCCGGCACCACCTATGCCGTCATCTACGGCGTGATCGGTCGTCAGATCGCACCCGAGCGCCGCTCATGGGCCATGGGCGTCGCCGCGGCCGCCGGCTCCTTCGGCCAGTTCCTGATGGTGCCGGTCGAAGGCTGGCTGATCAGCAGCTTCGGCTGGCAACAGGCCCTGATCTGGTTGGGTGTGGCCTTGCTGCTGGTGATGCCGCTGGCGCTCGGGCTGCGCGAGCCGGGCTTTGCCGCCGGGCAGGCGCCGGTGCGCGATCAGACCATTGTTCAGGCGCTGCGCGAGGCGCTGGGCTACCGAAGTTTTCAGCTGCTGATGGCCGGCTACTTTGTCTGCGGTTTCCAGGTGGTTTTCATCGGCGTGCACCTGCCCAGCTACCTCAAGGACAACGGCCTTTCGCCCCAGGTGGCCAGCTACGCACTGGCCCTGATCGGCCTGTTCAACGTGATCGGCACCTACGCTGCGGGCGCCCTGGGCCAGCGGCTGCCCAAGCGGCACATCCTGGCCTTCATCTACCTGGCCCGAGCCGTGGCCATCACCGTCTTCCTGCTGGTGCCCCTGTCACCGCTGAGCGTGTACGCGTTCGCAGCCGTGATGGGCGTGCTCTGGCTGTCGACCGTGCCACCGACCAATGCCGTCGTGGCCCAGATCTTTGGCGTGGCCCACCTGTCCATGCTGGGGGGCTTTGTCTTCTTCAGCCACCAGATCGGCAGCTTTCTGGGGGTCTGGCTCGGTGGCGTGCTGTACGACCGCACGGGCAGCTACGACGTGGTCTGGCTGATCGCCATTGCGCTGGGTGTGTTCGCGGCCCTGGTCAACCTGCCGGTCAGGGAGACCGCCATTGCACGCGGTCCGCAACGCCTGGGAGCCAGCGCATGAATGCCACACGATCCTTCTGGACACGAGGACTGACCTGGCTGGCGGTTGCCCTGGTGCTGCTGGCCACCCTGGCCCTCTACCAGCGCCCCGATTTTCTGATCCAGCTGGCCGACCAGGTCTGGAGTTGCTTCTGATGCACGGCACCGAAGCCCCTTCTGCCTGGGTGCAGCGCTGGTCCCATCTGGTGGCGCCCGCAGGCCATGTGCTCGATGTGGCCTGCGGACACGGGCGCCACATGCGCTGGTTTGCCGGGCGCGGACACCCGGTCACCGGCATCGACCGTTCGCCTGAAGCCATTGCCGCTGTGGCCCCGCTGGGCCGCGCAATCGAAGCCGACATCGAAAACGGCCCCTGGCCTCTGCCCGGCGAGCGATTCGCTGCGGTGGTCATCACCAATTACCTGTGGCGGCCGCTTATACCTATTCTGCTGGACAGCCTGGCCCCCGCAGGCGTGCTGATCTGGGAAACCTTCTCGGTCGACCACGCCACCATTGGACGCCCGAGCCGTCCCGAGTTCCTGCTTCAGCACGGCGAGCTGCTGACAATGTGCCATGGCCTTCATGTCGTCGCCTACGAGAACGGCCATGCACTGCACCCCGAGCGCTTCATCCAGCGCGTGGTGGCTTCACGCCCCCTCAATACCCTGTCCTCCACCCCGGCACGCCACCGGATCGACCCCCCCGACAAGGAGGGCTAGAATGCCGATTGGCGTCCTGTCATGACCGGAAACGGTCCGCACAACGGCAACTTTCAGGCCGCTCCATCCTCTGACACACCCATGAAGACCATCACCGGCAGCATCGTTGCCCTCGTCACCCCCATGCTCGAAGACGGCAGCGTGGATTACCCCGCTTTGCGCAAGCTGATCGACTGGCACATCGACGAAGGCACCGACTGCATCGGCGTTGTGGGCACCACCGGCGAATCGCCCACCGTTTCGGTAGAAGAACACTGTGAGATCATCCGCGTCTCGGTCGAACAGGCAGCCCGACGTGTGCCCATCATGGCCGGTTGCGGTGCCAACTCCACCGCCGAGGCCATTGAATTGGCGAAGTTCGCCCGCAGCGTCGGGGCTGACTGCCAGCTGCAGGTGGTGCCCTACTACAACAAGCCCACACAAGAAGGTCAATACCGCCATTTCAAGGCCATCGCCGAAGCCACCGGCGACCTGCCCATCGTGCTCTACAACGTGCCCGGTCGCACTGTGGCCGACATGTCGGTCGAGACCACACTGAGGCTGTCCCAGGTCGACGGCATCGTTGGCATCAAGGAAGCCAGCGGCAACATCGAGCGTGCGCAGTGGCTCATTCGCGAAGCCCGCAAGGACTTCGCCATTTACTCTGGCGACGACGCCACAGCCGTGGCACTCATGCTGTGCGGTGGTCACGGCAATGTGAGCGTCACAGCCAATGTGGCACCTCGCCTGATGCACCAGCTGTGTGAAGCGGCCATTGCTGGGGATGCCCGCCGTGCCATGGACATCCAGCTGCGGCTGTTGCCGGTGCACCGCCAGCTGATGGCCGAGCCCAACCCCATCCCGGTCAAGTGGGTCATGCAACGCATGGGCCTGTGCGGCAGTGCCCTGCGGCTGCCCCTGACACCGATGTCTGCTGCCCTGGAGCCGGCCGTCGAATCGGCCCTGAGAGACAGCGGTCTGATCTGACCACGTCGGCACCACCCCGCCCTTGCCACAACGAGCATGTCCATGAGATCTTCCTTCCGACGCCCTGTTGCCCGTCCGGCCGCCTTGTCTATGTTGGCGGCCGCCCTGCTTGCCAGCGGTTGTACCGTGCTGCAGGAAGACCGCATCGACTACAAGAGCGCGCAACGCGGCAGCACGCTGGAGGTCCCCCCTGACCTGACCCAGCTCAGCCGGGATTCCCGGTACGTTGTCCCTGGCAGCACGGTGACCGCCAGCGGATTCGGTGCAACGCAGGCCGACTCTGTGGTCGACCGGGGCAACACCGCCCAAGACCAGGTCGGCGACGTTCGCATTGAGCGCGCCGGCAACCAGCGCTGGCTGGTCGTGGACCGCCCTGCCGATGCCCTCTGGGGTCCCATCAGGAGTTTCTGGGAAGAAAACGGGTTTGTGCTTGAGCTCGACCAGGAGCGCCTGGGCATCATGGAAACCGACTGGGCCGAAAACCGGGCCAAAATTCCCCAGGACCTCATCCGCCGCACCTTGGGGCGCCTGCTGGACAACCTTTACTCGACCGGCGAGCGCGACCGTTTCCGCACGCGACTGGAGCGACGGGAGGACGGCAAGACCGAGATCTATATCAGCCACCGCGGCATGATTGAGGTCTACACCAGCGGCCTGCGTGATCAGACCCGCTGGCAGCCCCGCCCGCGCGAGCTGGAACTGGAAACCGAATTTCTGCGCCGCCTGATGGTTCGCCTGGGCGTGAGCGAAATCCAGGCCCAGGCCATTGCTGCCACCGCACCCGCCCAATCGGCCGTGAGTCTGTCGACCGCCAACGGGGCGCCTGCTCTCCAGTTTGAAGACGGGTTCGATCGGGCCTGGCGACGCGTCGGGCTGGCGCTGGACCGCACCAGTTTCACCGTCGAAGACCGCGATCGCAGCCAAGGGCTCTATTTCGTGCGCTACGTCGAGCCGGTGGCTGACAGAGGTCAACCTGGCCTGCTCAGCAGGGTGTTTGGTGCACGCAGGGACGAGAGCACACCCATCCGGTACCGAGTGGCGGTGCGCAGCACCGACAACCAGACCACGGTGACCGTGCTCGATGCCAGCGGTCAGAGTGAAACGTCCGAGGTCGCCCGCCGGATCCTCTCACTGCTGGCGGAAGAACTGCAATAGAACCAGGTTCAGCGCCAACCGCTGGGCAACACGCCAAAGAAGAAAGGCCACACATTGTGTGGCCTTTCTCATGGTGACTTCCCCGAGAGGGTCAGTTCAATCAACCAGCACGGACCAGCCTGTCAATTGTTTGACTTGACTGCGTCAGCGGCGGCGTCGGCAGCGGCCTTGGCAGCCTCAGATGCCCGGGCAGCAGCCTCGTCAGCGGCCTCGGAAGCTGCCTCGGCGGCCTCGGTGGCGGCTTCCTGCACAGCAGCCGTGCCCGATTCAAGTGCCTGCGACGCAGCCTCTGTGGCCGATGCCGCTGCCTCCCGCGCGGCCTCAAGGGCAGCTGCGGCGCTGTCGGCAGCAGATTCCGTTGCGGCAGGGGCCGGCGCCGGAGCAGCCACCGGCGGCATGTCTTCCTTCTTGCCGCAGGCGGTCAGGATGATGACCGCACAAGCGGCGGCGAGCAGAACAGTGCTTTTCATAGGGTGTTTCCTGTGGTCAGGGTTGAGTGAGAGAGCGGCGGCGTCGGGACACGACAACCCCATCTGGGTGCGCCGCGCCGCGGCCGCTCTGCCGCATGCATCAAGTTTGTGATGCACAGACCCCGGATGGTACCCCGCGAAAATCAAGCGGGTTTACCCTGATCAACTTTTTCTTTTCGACACAGGCTGGTCATGCCTTGCAACATCTGGTTCGGTGCTGAAACCTGAACCCAGATCTGATGGATCTTGGGTCAGGGCAAGGCGCGGATTCCAGTGCCAGACCGTGTCCGTCACGGCACGGGCGAACAAGCCCATTACAAACCGAGCACCGTTGCAGCAAAGCCCGGGCGCCCACGCTGCCACGCCGAATCGATCCGTTCACGCATGCCCAGCACCCGAGCGCGCTCCGCACTGGCCACCATGACGCAACGGATCGGGTCCACGCGCTCCACGCACCAATTCGGCGTCCACAACGCGCTGGGTACCTCGCCCTCACCTGCCGAAGACCAGACATGCGCCTCCACCAGGTGCGACCACTGCACCCGCCATTGCACGAGCCTGGGATGGCGCTCACGCAGCTTCTGATAGTCCCTGGCCAGGAACCGGATGTGGCGACCTTGTCCTGCCCATTCCTGCAGAGACTGCACCACCGAACTCTCTCCCAGCGGCCAGTCCTCGAAGTCGGCGTCACAGAAAACCAGCGGACTCCATGCCTTGGTTGCGGCCATTTCGATTCCCTGCCGCACCAGGTCGGCAAACTGCTGGCGCCCCTGGAATCTCCCCACCGGCAAAGCCGGTGATTCATCCGGTGGTGCAGGCTTGTTCATACACCTTCCCCTTCCATTGACCGATGCAACCAGCCCGCCTCGAACCAATCGGCCAGCAAGGCCTGTGCCCCGTCGCTGGCCTTGCATACCGATTGGGCGCCCAGGCAGCGTCGGTCAGCCAGTGATCGCATCAGGCGTGCATCGGCGCCACTGGCGCGAAAACTCTCGCCGTTGATGAATATGTGCCCTTCGTCGTACATCATGCGGGTGCGCCGGTCGAGCCGCACCGCACCGGGCGACCAGGGCTGCACGGCTTCTTCAAACCAGACGGAGGGCTTGGGCTCGGTCATCACCTCGCCCAAAGCACAGGCCAGAGAGCTGCGGTCGGCCAGGAGGCGTTGCAGGGCATCGGCTGCAAATGCGGTCAGCTCTGCAGGCATCGCCGCCGGGTGCACCGTGGCCGCTTGCGCCGGGTCACGGTACAAGGTGCTGTCCTCGTAGGCTTCGCCCATGCGCTGCGCCAGCTCGGCCGCCAGACCGGCCCGCTGGGGCACGCGAAAACCGATCGAACATGTCATGCAGTCACCCCCCTCGGCCACCCCGTCGTGCGCCCAGCGCGGGGGCAGGTACAACATGTCACCCGGCTCCAGCACATGCTCCTGTTCCGGTTCAAATCGGCTCAGGATCTTCAGGGGCACGCCAGCTTCGAGGGTCAGATCCTTCTGGCGACCGATTCGCCATCGACGGCGGCCACTGGCCTGCAGCAGAAACACGTCATAGCTGTCGAAGTGCGGACCCACACCGCCGCCATCACTGGCCCAGGAAATCATCAGATCGTCCAGCCGGGCGTCCGGCACAAAGCGAAAGCGCGAGAGCAGTTCGTGCGCCTGCTGGCGGTGCAGATCGACACCCTGCACCAGCAAAGTCCAGCGCGGTCGACCCAAGGGCGGCAGGGATCTGCGCAGGAACGGCCCGTGCCGCAAGGTCCAGCCATCGTCGCCATGCACAATCAGGCGCGACTCGACGCCCGACTCGGCCGCCAGGGCAAACAGTTCGCTGCGGGAAACCGGCGGCACGAACCCGGGCAGGGCCTGGCGCACCAGCAAAGGCTTCTTCTGCCAGTGGCGGCGCATGAACTGAACGGGACTCAGGCCACCCAGCAGGGCGGTGGGCAGGTCGATGGGCGGGGCGGTCATCGCAGGGGAAGTGGCAGTCATGGGACAATTGTCTGATGAAAAGCCGCAAGACCATCAACCACCAGTGCGTGGTTTCATTGACCTGGACACTCAAGGACACCCTGGGCGAGGTGCTGGACGTTCTGGATGAACCGGTGGAGTTTCTCGTTGGCGGGCAGGATCTGCTGGCCAAGATCGAAGACACACTCCAGGGCCACGGTGTGGGCGATTCGATCGATGTGCACCTGGAGCCGCACGATGCCTTCGGTGATTACGATGACCAGCTGCTGTTTCTGGAGCCGCGACACCTGTTCCCCGACGACATCGAGGAAGGCATGGGCTTCGAAGGCCTGCCGGCTGGCTGCAGCGCCCAGGCACCCAAGGACCGGCTGTATTTTGTCAGCGACATCTACCCCGATCATGTGGTGCTTGATGCCAACCATCCGCTGGCCGGCATTGCCTTGCGTGTCAGCCTGAAGGTGCACGCGGTGCGGGAGGCCGAGCTGGAAGAAGTGGGACGTGGCACCCTGGGTACCGGTTTCTTCCGCATGCCGTCAACAGACCCGAGCGCCGACGCGGACAACGGAGATGCCCCGTCGCCCACCCTGCATTGACTTTGCAGGCCCGGGCAAGAGGCACCAGCAAGCCTGGCCGTTGACTTGAGCCTGGCCTTCAGCCGCGGCCGGTGGACCCGTAGCCGCCCGCGCCACGCGCGCTGGCTTCTTCGAACGTGTCCACCAGGCGGAAGCTGGCCTGGACCACAGGCACGATGACCAGCTGGGCAATGCGCTCCATGGGCTCGATGGTGAAGGCCACGTCGCTGCGGTTCCAGGCACTGACCATCAGCTGCCCCTGGTAATCGCTGTCGATCAGGCCCACCAGATTGCCCAGCACGATGCCGTGCTTATGGCCCAGCCCCGAGCGGGGCAGAATGAGCGCGGCATAGCCGGGGTCGGCCAGGTGGATGGCCATGCCGGTGGGCACCAGTTGCCATGCATTCGGTGCCAGGGTCAAGGGTGCCTCCAGGCACGCCCTCAGATCCAGACCCGCACTGCCCGGCGTGGCGTAGGATGGCATCTGCGTCCGCAACCGCTCATCCAGAACCCGGACGTCGACCTGCATCTTCGCTTCAACCGCGTTCATTCTGCCGCACGGCGCAAGGCCTCCTCGAGCGCACGGGCCGGGTCGTCGGCGTCCTCTTCTTCTGCCGCATCCGGGGTGGTGTCCTGCTCGTCGGCCCAGGGGTCATCGCTGCCCCAGCTGTCGTTGCTCAGACCAGGCATGTTGAGCAGTTGCTCGCGAACCGCATCGGCATCCACCTCGACCGGCGCTTCCAGCTGTCCGGTCACCAGGGTCGGCTGCCAGATCAGCAAGGCAACCATCATGACCTGAATGATGATGAAGGCAATCGATCCCTTGTAGATCTGCTCGGTCGTCACGCGCTTGATCGGCTTCTTCGTGACCTCGTCGACATAGTCGTTGCGGGCGGCGACGCTGCGCAGGTAGAACAGCGCAAAGCCGAACGGCGGGGTGAGGAACGAGGTCTGCAGGTTCATGGCAATGATGATGCCGAACCAGATCAGGTTCACGTCCAGCTTCTCGGCCACCGGTGCGAGCAGCGGCACCACAATGAAGGCGATCTCGAAGAAGTCGATGAAGAAACCCAGCGCAAACACGAGGATGTTCACGAAGATCAGGAAGCCGATCTGTCCGCCCGGCAGCTTGTCGAACAGGTGCTCCACCCAGATGTGTCCGTCGGCCGCGTTGAAGGTGAACGCGAACACCGTCGAGCCAATCAGGATGAAGAGCACGAAGATGGACAGCTTGGTGCTGTTCTCCAGCGCCTGCTTGAGGACGGTGAGTGACAACCTCCCACGCAGAAGGGCCATGATCAGGGCGCCCAGGGCGCCCATGGCGCCGCCTTCGGTCGGCGTGGCAATGCCCAGGAAAATGGTGCCGAGAACCAGGAAGATCAGCAGCAAGGGCGGAATCAGCACAAAGGTCACCTGCTGTGCCAGGCGCGAGACCAGATGCAGGCGGAACAGCTTGTTGACCAGGGCCAGCGCGAGCGCAAACAGGGCGGCCACCAGCATGGAGGTGATGAAGGTTTCGTCGCCGGGTGCGTCGTTGCGTCGTCCCAGCCACTGCTTCATCAGGTCGTTGTGCATCATGGACCAGACGTAGCCCACCACCGCCGACATGCCCAGCAGCACGACCAACGACTTGTGGCCGCTGGCGCCGTTGGCTTCGTTGTAGATGCGCGCCTCGGGCGGCAGCGCGGGCACCCATTGCGGCTTGAAGACCGCCACACCGGCGATGAAGAGCAGGTACGCACCCACCAGCATCAGACCGGGCAACAAGGCCCCGGCGTACATGTCGCCCACCGAACGGCCCAACTGGTCGGCCAGCACAATCAGCACAAGCGAAGGCGGCAGGGCCTGCGCCAGCGTGCCCGAAGCCGTGATGGTGCCGGTGGCGATCGAACGGTTGTAGCCGTAGCGCAGCATGATGGGCAGCGAGATCAGGCCCATGGAGATCACCGCCGCCGACACCACACCCGTGGTCGCGGCCAGCAGGGCACCCACCAGAATCACGGCCACACCCAGACCGCCACGAATCGGACCGAACACCTGGCCAATGGTCTCCAGCAGGTCCTCGGCCATTCGGCTGCGCTCCAGCACAATGCCCATGATGGTGAAGAACGGAATGGCCAGCAGCGTGTCGTTCTGCATGATGCCGAACACCCGCAGCGGCAGGGCGTTGAACAGCACGGGCGGGAACAACCCCAGCTCCATGCCGATCAGGCCGAAGAACAGACCGGTGGCCGCCAGCGAGAAGGCCACTGGGAACCCCATGATGAGGAACAGGAAGAGCCCCACGAACATCAGGGGCACAAACTGGTTGATCAGCAAGTCAATCATGATTTCTGCCCCCCGTTGGAGGCCAGCGCTGCGGCTTTTTCCGCTTCAGCAATTTCCTTGGCGAGCATTTCGGTTTCGCTCGGGCCGGTGTGGTCGAGCGGGTCCGGCCCGTCTGCCAGCAGGAAGTTCAGCCGCTTGATCAGCTCGGACACGCCCTGCAGGCCCAGCAGGAGGAAGCCCGCCGGGATCATCAGATAGGCCGGCCAGCGAATCAGACCGCCGGCGTTCGATGACATTTCTCCGCTTGTCCAGGCCCGCTCAAAGACAGGCCAGCCCATCTTGGCCATCATGTAGCACAGGGGCAGCAGGAAAACCACGATGCCGACCACGTCAACCCAGTTGCGCGCTCGCGCCGAAAGCCGGCTGGAAAGCACGTCGATGCGCACGTGGGCGTTGCGCAGGAACGCATAACCACCACCCAGCAGGAACACCGCGCCAAACAGGTACCACTGGATCTCCAGAAAGGCGTTGGAGCTCTTGCTGAAGGCGTAACGGCTGATGGCATTGCCCGCGCTGATCAGGGTGGCCGCCAGAATCAACCACATCAGCAACTTGCCGATGGCGCCGTTGACCGCATCGACGGCGCGCGAGAAAACCAGAAGGAATTTCATGACTGCATGCCTGCGCAGATCGGTTGACCTGCGGTTTGTTGAAAGGCAGAAGCCCCGTTGCCAGGGTCAGATAACAAAACGCCCCGCAGCAACGCGGGGCGTCCTGTGCCGGAAGACGGCAGTTTACAGGCGGGCGGCCTGCATGTAGCTGTCGAAACGCGCCTCGGTGAAGCGGAACCACAGGTTGGCGTCGCGGCGGAAGGCCGAGTAGTCGTCGAAGATCTTCTTCCAGCGCGGGTTGGTGTCGTTAAGCTCCTTGTACAGTTCCTGCGAGGCGTTGAACGCAGCGTCCATCACCGAGCGCGGGAACGGAAGGACCTTGGTGCCACCAGCCACCAGGCGCTTGAGCGCCTGCGGGTTGCGCACGTCGTACATCGACTGCATCACAGTGTGGGCATGGGAAGCCGCTGCCGTGACGATGGTCTTGTACTCGGGCGACAACGCGTTGTAGGCGGCCTTGTTGACGTACAGATCGAGCTGTGCGCCACCTTCCCACCAGCCAGGGTAGTAGTAGTTCTGCGCGACGCGCTGGAAGCCGAGCTTCTCGTCGTCATAAGGGCCGACCCATTCCACGGCGTCGATCGTGCCGCGCTCCAGGGCCTGGTAGATTTCGCCACCGGGAATCATCTGGGGCACGGAACCGAGCTTGCTCATGACCTTGCCGGCAAATCCACCGACGCGGAACTTCAGACCTTGCAGGTCGGCAGGCGACTTGATTTCCTTGCGGTACCAGCCACCCATCTGGGCACCGGTGTTGCCCATGGGGAAGTTGACGATGTTGTAGGCGTCGTAGAACTCGCGGAACAGTTTCAGACCGTTGCCATCGTAGTACCAGGCCGTCAGCTGACGGCTGTTGAGACCGAAGGGAATGGCCGTTCCCATGGCAAAGGTATCGTCCTTGCCGAAGAAATAGTAAGGCGCGGTGTGAGCACACTCGACCGTGCCGGCCTGGACGCCGTCCACCACACCGAAGGCGGGCATCAGCTCGCCACCCGGGTGCACGGAAACCTGGAAGCGGCCACCGGTGGAATCGGAGACGGTCTTGGCGAACACCTCTGCGGCCCCGTAGATGGTGTCCAGGGCACGTGGGAAGCTGGAGGCCAGGCGCCAGCGGACGGCTGGCTGGGCACTGACAATGGCAGGTGCTGCACCGGCGGCAAGCACGCCGGCCACGCCCGCGTGTTTGATTATTGATCGACGATCCATGTAGATTGACTCCGTGGTTATAGACGGTATGGTCTCCGCCAGACGGCAGAGGTCGACGACTGAACAGTCGCAAGTCATTGTAAAAAGCGGGAAGGGGCCACCTTTGGGGGTTTTCCCTCGATATACGGGCCTGTGCCCCCAAGTGTTCAGCTAGGTGCAAGCTTCAACCGGTCGAGCTGAAAAACCGCTCAATGCCGGCGTGAAATTTTTTGCATCCGCGCACCAAAGCAGCGCAATCAGGCCACGGACTTCAATCCGGTCATGGGCTCCAGGTGGTCGGACAGCTGCTGGCGGATGGCCGATTCGATGCCCGGCGCATCCAGACCCACCGTGGCCAATAACTGGGCCGGGTCTCCGTGCTCGATGAAACGGTCGGGCAGGCCCAGCGTGAGCACCGGCAGCACCAATCCCTCGGCCTGCAGCGCTTCCAGCACGGCCGACCCGGCACCCCCCATGGCACACCCCTCTTCCACGGTCACCAGGGCCGTGTGGGAGCGGGCCATCTCGCGAAGCAGATCGATATCCAGGGGTTTGGCCCAGCGCATGTTCACCACCGTCGCATCCAGGGCTTCAGCGGCTTTCAGAGCGGGATACAACAAGGTGCCAAAGGCCAGGATGGCCACGCCACGACCCCGAAGTCGCACCTCACCCTTGCCGAACGGCAGACCCTGGAGATCCGAGGGGATTTCGGCGCCGACCCCTGCGCCGCGCGGGTATCGCACCGCCACGGGGTGGTTCTGGGCATGCGCGGTCGACAGCAGCTGACGGGTTTCAGCTTCATCGGCCGGACAGGCTACCGACATGTTGGGAATGCAGCGCAGGTAGGCGATGTCGTAGGCGCCCGCATGGGTGGCGCCATCCGCCCCCACCAGCCCGGCCCGGTCCAGCGCGAACACCACGGGCAGGTTCTGCAAGGCCACATCGTGGATAAGCTGATCGTAGGCCCGCTGAAGAAAGGTGGAATAGATGGCGACGACCGGCTTCATGCCTTCACAGGCCAGGCCAGCAGCAAAGGTGACGGCGTGTTGCTCGGCGATACCCACATCGAAGTATCGGCCGGGAAAGCGCTTGTGGAACTCCACCATGCCGGAGCCTTCACGCATGGCGGGCGTGATGCCAACCAGCCGCGGATCGGCATCGGCCATGTCGCACAGCCATTGACCGAAGACCTGGGTGAACGTGGTCTTGGGCGGCGTCGCGGGCTTGACCAGACCGACGGATGGGTCAAACTTGCCCGGTCCATGGTAGGCAATGGGGTCGGCTTCGGCCAATTTGTAGCCCTGCCCTTTGCGGGTGACCACATGCAGGAACTGGGGGCCATCGCCGTTTTCCAGCAAATGGCGGATGTTCTCCAGCGTGGGCACGAGCGAATCGAGATCGTGCCCGTCGATCGGGCCCACATAGTTGAACCCGAACTTCTCGAACAGGGTGGCCGGGACCACCATGCCTTTGGCGTGTTCCTCCAGACGCTTGGCCAGTTCGAACAAAGGCGGAGCACCCTTGAGCACGGTCTTGCCCACGTTCTTGGCCGCCGCGTAGAACTGACCGCTCATGAGCTGGGCCAGGTAACGATTAAGCGCACCGACCGGCGGCGAGATCGACATGTCGTTGTCGTTGAGCACGACCAACAGCCTGCCGTCTTCGACACCGGCATTGTTCAGGGCCTCGAAGGCCATGCCGGCGGTCATGGCGCCATCGCCGATGATCGCCACGGCGTGGCGGCCCTCACCTTTCATCTTGGCAGCCAGCGCCATGCCCAGGGCAGCCGAGATGCTGGTCGAGGAGTGGGCGGTGCCAAAGGTGTCGAACTCGCTTTCGTCTCGCCTGGGAAAACCGCTGAGGCCGCCGAACTGCCTGAGGGTGTTCATGCGCTCACGCCGACCCGTCAGGATCTTGTGCGGGTAGGTCTGGTGCCCCACGTCCCAGACCAGCCGGTCTTCCGGCGTGTTGAACACATAGTGCAGGGCCACAGTGAGCTCGACAGTGCCCAGGTTGGAACTAAGGTGCCCTCCGGTGCGCGAAACGCTGTCGAGCAAGAACTGCCGAAGTTCGCCCGCCAGTTGCGGCAGTTGCTGGCGCGTCAGGCGACGCAGGTCGGCCGGCGAATCAATTTGGGTCAGCAGGGAGCTCATAAAGTGTTCTCGTGATCGGTGGCACGGACTCAGCCTCTCAGGATGTCCTGCGCCCCACCCAGTCGGTCAATTCGTGCAGGATATCCCGGTTGGCGATCCCGCTCAAGCGCAGTGCCCCATGGGCCTGGTCAAGCACCGCGTCGGCATAGGCTTGCGCCTGGGTCAATCCCATGAGCGACACAAAGGTCGGCTTGTCACTGGCCGCATCCTTGCCTGCGGTCTTGCCCAGGGTGGCCGAGTCGGCTGTCACGTCCAGGATGTCATCCACCACCTGGAACGCCAGGCCCAGGGCAGCGCCAAAAGACACCAGGTGCTTCAGGGTTTCGGCCGTGGGTGCAGCGGTGGCGGCCCCCATGAGCACGCTGGCCTGCAGCAAGGCCCCCGTCTTGCGCCGGTGCATGGCTTCAAGCTCGGGCAGAGCCAGTGACCGGCCGACGCTGGCCAGATCAAAGGCCTGTCCACCCGCCATGCCGTCGGCGCCAGCAGCTCGTGCGAGCAGGCGACACAGGTGCGCGGCCATGGCAGGCGGCACGTCCGGGCTGTCGGGCACCAGCAGCTCGAACGCCAGAGCCTGCAAGGCATCACCAGCCAGCAGGGCCTGAGCTTCGCCAAAGCGCACATGAACCGTGGGCTTGCCACGTCGAAGCACATCATTGTCCATGCAGGGCATGTCGTCATGCACCAGGGAATAGGCATGGATGAGCTCTGCGGCACAGGCTGCTCGCATGGCGGCTTCGGGATTGCCATTCAGCGCCTGCGCAGTGGCCAGCACCAGCAGCGGACGAAGCCGCTTACCCCCATCCAGGACCGCGTAACGCATCGCCTCCCCCAGTCCGGCGGGCGCATCGGCCTGCACCCATTTGGACAGGGCTTGCTCGACGGCGTGTTGCTGTTGCTCTCGCCAGGCGTCCAGGCGCTGGCCTGTCTGCGAGGATGTGGGTGTGTCGGACAAGGTCAAGCGGGGTCCCATGGTTTGGCTTCACCACCCTCGAGCACCCGAATCTGTTGCTCGACCGCCTGCAGGCGACCACGACAGAAGGCGAGCAGGCGCGTACCACGCTCGTAATGGCCAAGGAGCTGATCCAGGGGCAACTGGCCCGCGTCCAGCTGGGCAACCAGCCGCTCCAACTCGCTCAGAGCTTCTTCGTAGGTGGCAGGCAGATCAGCCTCGCTGGCGGGACGCGCCGCCTGGCGGCTCGGCTTGGCGGACTGTGCAGAGGGCATGTGGGAGCAGTCGCAGGATCTGGAGTGGGCAAAGAGGGGGCACTGAGTGGCCCCCCCGGACAGCAATCTTTCATTTTACTGCCGGCCTTGGAAGCCTGGCCAGCGCGAGGCAGCGGTTTTGCCCCCAGGGTACAATCACGCCTCTTTTTTTCTTGTTCAACTGACGGGCCTCACACGCCCGGAGGGACGCAGCACTTTCACCCTTCCCGCGCAGATCGTTCACTCGCTAAGCGCTTCACCCTGCCCCTTCATAGGGGGAGTCTTTAGGTCAGGACCACCATGTCTGATTTGAGTCTTCAGCTTCAGCAGGCCGAAAGCCAACTTCCGGTTTCCAGCTACTTCGACGAGGCGCTGTTCCAGAGAGAACTTGAAACGATCTTTCAGCGAGGGCCCCGCTATGTGGGGCACACCAACGCCGTGGCGAACCTGGGCGACTATCACGCCCTGCCCCAGGAAAAAGAAGGTCGTGCCCTGGTGCGCACGCCGCAAGGGGTGGAGCTGGTCTCCAACATCTGCCGCCACCGCCAGGCCGTGATGCTGAACGGCCGTGGCAACCTGGGCGAGAACCGCAAGGGGCATGCCGGCGGCCACATCGTCTGCCCTCTGCACCGCTGGACCTACAGCGGCGGGCAGAGCAGCCAACTCGGCTCGCTGCTGGGTGCGCCTCATTTTTCGCAGGATCCCTGCCTGGACCTCAAGCGCTACGCCCTGCGTGAGTGGAACGGCATGCTGTTCGAAGACAACGGCCGCGACATCGAGGCCGACCTGGCCGGCATGGGCCCACGCTCGGCGCTGAACTTCGACGGCATGGTGCTCGACCATGTGGAGCTGCACGAGTGCAACTACAACTGGAAGACCTTCATCGAGGTCTATCTGGAGGACTACCATGTCGAGCCCTTCCACCCAGGTCTGGGCAACTTCGTGACCTGCAGCGACCTGCGCTGGGAGTTCAAGCCCGAGTATTCAGTGCAGACAGTCGGTGTTCAGAACCTTCTGTCCAAATCGGGCAGCCCGGTGTACCAGCGCTGGCACCAGCAGCTCATGCAGTACCGAGAAGGGCAGCTGCCCGAGCATGGCGCCATCTGGCTGACCTACTACCCCCACATCATGGTGGAGTGGTACCCGCATGTGCTGACGGTCTCGACCCTGCATCCGATCAGCGTGGACAAGACGCTGAACATGGTGGAGTTCTACTACCCCGAAGAGATCTCGGCCTTCGAGCGCGAGTTCGTCGAGGCCCAGCGCGCGGCCTACATGGAGACCTGCATCGAGGACGACGAGATCGCCGAGCGCATGGACGCCGGTCGCAAGGCCTTGCTGGCGCGCGGCGACAACGAGGTCGGCCCCTACCAGAGCCCCATGGAAGATGGCATGCAGCACTTCCACGAGTGGTACAGACGGCAGCTGGGCTCCGCGCTGAAAGGCTGATGCATGCAGGCCCTCTGGATGCTGCTGGCATCGCTCTTCTTTGCCAGCATGGGGGTCTGCATCAAATTCGCATCCGCCCATTTCAACAGCTTCGAAATCGTGGCCTACCGGGGCGTGGTGGGCATGGTCTTTCTGCTGGTCTTCACACGGACACGGGGCGTGTCGCTGCGCACGTCCGTGCCCATGATGCATTTCTGGCGCAGCGTGGTCGGCACCATTGCTCTGACCTCGTGGTTTGTGGCAATTGCCGCCCTTCCCCTGGCCACAGCGGTCACGCTCAACTACATGAGCAGCGTCTGGATTGCGGCCTTCCTGCTGGGTGGGGCCCTGCTCATGCAGGGCCGCCACGCGCCCATCCGAAGGCAGGGGCCTCTGTTTCTGACCGTGCTGGCCGGTTTTGCCGGTGTGGCCATGATGCTGCGCCCCACGCTCAACGAGGACCAGGTGGTGGGCGCCTTGGTGGGTCTGCTGTCCGGCGTGTTCTCGGCCTTTGCCTATCTGCAGGTGGCGGCACTGGCCAGGGCAGGTGAGCCGGAGAGTCGGACCGTCTTTTATTTCTCGGTCGGTGCGGTGATTGCCGGCCTGCTGGGCATGCTGTTCATGGGGGCCAGCCCGCTGCACTGGCCAACCGCCCTGTGGCTGTTGCCGATTGGCTTGCTGGCGGTGTTCGGACAGCTGTGCATGACCCGGGCGTATGCGCGCGGCGCCACCATGGTGGTGGCCAACCTGCAGTACACCGGCATCGTGTTTGCGGGCCTGTTCGGCATCACCATTTTTGGCGACCAGCTGCCCCTGATCGGCTGGATGGGCATGGCCCTGATCATCGCCAGCGGCATTCTGGCCACGGTGCTGCGCTCCCGAGCCGTGCCCAACGCCCCGGCAGAAGAGCACAGCTGACGTGAAGGGCCTCACGGCCACCGGGCGCGCTTAATTCTTTGGTGTGATCGCCAAGACCCTGTGGGCTGGCCCACAATTGGCCGATGCACACCACACTGATCGACGCCAAGAGCCTGAAATCCCTGATGCGGGAGGGCTCACCGCTCAGGCTGTACGACTGCAGCGTCGACCTGATGGACCGTTCGCGTGGCCGCATGCTGTACGAACAGGCGCACATCCCTGGCGCGTTGCATGCCGATCTTGAAACGGACCTCAGCGACAAGTCCGGAACAGATGCCGTTTGCGGAGGTCGACACCCCATGCCATCCCGGGAGCGCATTGCCGCCTGGCTGGGGCGAACGGGCCTGCACCCGGGCATGCAGGTGGTGGTCTGCGAATCGCAAGGTTCGGCGTTCAGTGTCCGACTGTGGTGGATGCTCAAATGGTGTGGCCATGAAGCAGTGGCCGTGCTGGATGGTGGCACGGCGGCCTGGGTTGCCGAAGGGGGCATGGCAGAGTCCGGGCCTTCGCCCTTGCTGGACGAGCGGGCACCACCCTACCCTCTGGCGGATCCGCTCGCCACGATGGTCACACACGACCAGGTGGCACGACAAATCGGATCGCCGTCGCAATGCCTGCTGGACGCCCGTGCCACGCCGCGTTTTCGGGGCGAGGTTGAACCGCTGGACCCCGTGGCCGGCCATATTCCCGGTGCAATCAACCGGCCCTTTACCGAGAACTACGGTCCCGACGGGCGCTTCAAAACGGCCGCCAAGCTGCGCCAGGAATTTGACGCCTTGCTGGCTGGGCGGAGTCCGGTTTCGGTGGTACACCAGTGTGGCAGCGGTGTCAGCGCGCTGCCCAATCTGCTGGCCATGGAGCTGGCCGGGCTGGGTCGAACCACCCTGTATCCGGGCAGTTGGAGCGAATGGTGTCGCTCGCCCGGCGCGCCTGTGGCGCAGTCAGTTTGAGGCTGAGGTGATAGATGCTTTTTTCACCGGTGGCTCAGGCGGAACATCGATGACGACCGCTGGATATCAATTTGAGGCAACGCGAAGGGAGTGAACTTGTCTTCCTCCGAAAACCCTCCGGCGAACATGGCACCTTCGAAAGACGACAAATCGTCCGTCATGTGGGCGATCGCAATGGTCGTGGCCATTGCCGCATCGATGGTGACCGTCATTCTCGCATTCACCAGCCCAATCAGCTACGCAGCAGCTCCAGCAGCGATCGCAACTTCGGGGTGGGTAAGCGCTTGGCTGATACGGCACGGACACGAACGGTTCACGCCGTATTTGCTCATCGCTGTCGTTCTATTGTCCTGCTTCCATAACATTTTTATGTTCGGGTCGATCCGTTCGGCCAGTACAACTCTGCTGGCTGCTGTTGTAGCGGGCGCTGGGACTTTTGTAAGCTTGCGCGCGCTATTGGTGACGGTAACGCTCGCTGCCGCAGGCTTGGCTCTTGCAGTGATCGCAGAACGCTCAGGGTTCATGCCGGAACCACATCTAGAAGTCGGTCTTGCGGCGTGGGTCGTGTACTCTGCCACCATTGTGGTGATCGCCATCATGGTGTTCTACACCCGCCGCAGCCTGGAAAAAGCACATGAGCTTACACGCCAGGAACTGCAGCTCAGGCAACAGACCGAGCGGGAGCGCGACCGCCTGATCCGGCGTTTCAGCCGCATGTTCCACGGCAGCCCGAGTCCGATGGTGGCCCAATCGGCGGTCAGCGGGGTGATTCTCGACGTCAACCCGGCCTTCGAAAGGGCCTATGGCTATACCCGGGATCAGATGCTCGGTCGCATGGACCATTTCTTCTGGGCCGATCAGCAACACCGGATGGAGCACGCGCGTCGCCTATTGAAAGAGCGCCGGATCATGCAGCACGAAATGGACGGGCTGCGGGTCGACGGAACGCCTTGCAAAGTGATGCTCTCCAGCGAGCTCAACGACGAAGAAGGTGACCGGCTGGTCATCAGCACCCTGATCGACATCACCGAGCAGCAACGCATGCTGGACCAGTTGCGCCGGTCCGAAGAGCGATTCTCCAAGGCGTTCAACTTCAGTCCGCTGAACATGACCATCACCCGCCTGGCCGATGGCAGCTTCATCGAAGTCAACAACGCGGAAGACCGGGCGCAAGGGTATGTTCGAGAAGACCTGATGGGCAAGACATCGATCGACTCGGGCTCCTGGCTGACCCCCGAGGACCGATCAGCCTTTGTGGATCTGCTGATGCATGAGGGGCGTGTGCACGCCTACGACACGGTCATGCGACACAAGGACGGCAGCCTGCGCCAGACCCGCCTGTGGGCCGAGCTGATCGAGGTCGATCAGGAGCCCTGCATTCTCTCGTGCACCGTCGACATCAGCGAAGAAAAGCGCCGTGAGAGACTGTTGATCGACATGGCCCGGGGCATGTCGGGCAGCTCGGCCGATGACTTCTTCAGGTCAGTGACCCGTCACATGGCCGAAGTGATGTCTGCCGACATGACTTCCATCGCCGAGCTGCTGCCCGATGGCAGCATGCGCACACTGGCGGTCTGGCTGGACGGCCAGCCTGTTCGGAACTACACCTACCTGCCCTCCGGCACACCTTGCGGAGCTGCGATGCTGCAGCGCGAACTCAGTGTGTTCACCCGGGACCTGGACCTGCAGTTCAACCAGCATGCCCCACTGGTGCAAGGCGGCTTCAAGGCCTACGTCGGACAACGTTTGCACGATGCCAATGGTGCGGCCATCGGGGTGATCAATGCACTCTGGAGGAAGCCCATCGAACTGCACCCGGACACCTGGGCCATGATGTCCATTTTTGCCGGCCGTGCCAACGCCGAACTGCTGCGGCTGGAACAGGAACGAGAGATCCGGGCGCTCAACGAGTCCCTGGAGCACCGGGTTCAGGAGCGGACCGCAGACCTGAACAAGCTCAACGCGGAACTGGATTCGTTCGCTTACTCGGTGTCACACGATCTGAAATCGCCCTTGAGGTCCATCGACGGGTTCACGCGTCTGCTTTTGGAGCAACTGGAGGGTCGGCTGCAACCGGACGAGTCCGCGATGATGCAACGCATTGTGGCGGCCACCGCACGCATGTCGACGCTGATCAGCGACCTGCTGGCGCTGGCCCGCGTCAGTCAGGGCGCCCTGGAACGCAAGGCAGTCAACCTGTCGGCGCTGGCACACGAGATACTGGACGCGGAGCAGGATCGGCATCCGTACCGCCGGATGGAACGCCATGTCGAGCCAGACCTGCACATCGATTGCGACCCCCGACTCACTCGCATCGCGCTGGAAAACCTGCTGGGCAATGCCCTCAAGTACAGCCGGGAGAGACCCATCACCGTGATCGAGCTGGGCCGTGTCCGAGCCGACGAGCTGTTTCTCAGAGACAACGGCGTGGGCTTCAACATGGCCTATGCCGACAAGCTGTTCAAACCCTTTCAGCGGCTGCACATGTCCAGCGAGTTCGAGGGCACTGGCATTGGTCTGGCCACCGTTCGACGCATCATCGAGCGCCATGGCGGGCACATCAGCGGACAGGGGGCTCCCGACAAAGGTGCTGAGTTTCGGTTTGGATTTGGTCCTGGCAGTCTGCTGTCCGCATCAGCCTCGCAGGCCCATGCCATGCCCACGGTGAAGAAAGCCGATGGGAGTGGATCATGAACGACAAAACCCCCTCGACCTTGAGCGAGCCAGTACCACCGGCACTGGCCGTTGGCCACTTCCAGGACCAGGCGCTGGCTGTGGTGCTGCTGACGGCCAGCGTGGCAACCACACTGACCACGACGGGCATTCTCCTGCGCGACGGGCTCGGTCCGACAGCGAAAGTGGCCTTGGCCCTGACTACCGCTTTGTGGCTGTTGTGGCCGATCTACCGGTCCAGTTACCGTCGTTGGGTGGCTTATGCCCTGATTCTGGCCCTGTGGTGTGCTTCTGTTGGCGCCATCTTGTCGCAGGGCTCGGTCCGAAGCGGTGGCAGCCTGGCGATGCTCGCCACGCTGGTCCTCGCTGGCAGTTTTCTGCCTCGAACCGCCACGTTAATAACGGCACTGATCAGCCTGCTCGTACTCGCGGGGCTGAACCTGCTGGAGCAGACAGGCAGTCTGAGCATGCAGTTGCCTGCCGTGGGTTGGACCGTCTGGATACTGCAGGCCACCTGCATCGTGACGACACTGGTCAGCTTGCTGTTCAGTCGCTTCCGTCTGCTGGAGGCTTTTCGGGAGCAGAAGGATGCGTACGACGTCGCCGTCCTTGCCGAGCGCGACATGCGGGCCAGTCAGGAGCGGTTTTTGTCGCTGTTCCAGAACAACCCGGCAGCCACCCTGGTTCTGAGCCTGGAGACCCGACGCATCGTCAACGCCAACGCGGCCTTTGAAAGGCTGCTGGGCTACCCGAACGAACGGCTGATCGGACAATCACCACCAGAGTTCTGGGCCAATCCAGCAGAGCACCTGGCCTTCAGGGCGATGCTCAAGGCCCAAGGGCAGGTGAGCAACCTTCGGGTCAAACTCAGGTGCAAGGATGGCTCGGAGATCGATGCGGTGGTCTTTGGCAATGTGGTCAACCAGGAAAGCGAGCGGCTGCTCATGATCATGGTGCTGGACGTGAGTGCCGAAGAACAGTCCAAGCGCGCCTTGCGCACATCGGAAGAACGCTTCTCGAAGGCTTTCAATTTCAGCCCCTTGGGCATGACCATCACGCGTTTGTCAGACGGCCTGTTTGTCGAGGCCAACCCGGCCAATGAGCGCGTGATCGGATGGACGCAGGACGACCTGCGTGGCCGCACCTCGATTGAAGTCGGTGTCTGGATCGATGAGAAGGACAGGGAAGCCTATGTGCAGACGCTGCGCTTGCACGGACGCCTGCAAGGCTACGAAACCCGCATGCGCAGCCGCCAGGGCGAGGTGGTTCCGGTCAAGGTGTGGGCTGAAATCATCGACATCGGTGGTGAACACTGTGCCCTCTCTTTCACCCTCAATGTGGCGGAAGAAAAGCGTCGGCAGGACACCCTGATCAACCTGGCCGAAGGCGTCTCGGCCCACACAGGTGAAGCATTCTTTCTGTCGCTGGCCGAGCGTCTGGCAGCGGCAACAGCCTCCCAGGGAGTGGTCGTGGTTGAGCTGAGCGGTCCCCAGGACGGCGAAAGCCTGGCGCTTCGGATCGGTGACGAACTGCAAGCCAACCGACGAATGAGTTTGACCCACACCACGTACAGCCGCCTGCTGACCAACGAAGGCCTGCTTGTCCTGGACCTTGAAAGCAGTCAACTGGTGCAAAGCACCCCGCCGTTCGATCCTGACCTCGTGGGCGCTCTGGCCGGCATGGCCTTGCGTGACGCCGATGGCACGCCCATCGGCCTGCTGGCGGTGGTCTGGTACGGAGCCATGCTACCCAGCGACGAAACCCGCGCGCTCATTCAAGTGTTTGCCAGCCGTTGCAACGCCGAACTGGTTCGCCTGCAGCGGGACCGCGAAATCCTGCGCTTGCAGGCCACGCTGGAACAGCGCGTGCAAAAAAGGACTGAGCAGCTGCAGTACCTGAACCAGGAACTGGAGACCTTTTCGTACTCGGTTTCGCACGACCTCAAATCGCCCCTGCGGTCGATCGACGGCTTCATGCACCTTTTGCAGGAGCAACTGGCTGGCAGACTCCATGCGCAGGATGACGAGTTGATTCAGCGTGTGATGGCCTCCGTTGCACGGATGAACACCTTGATCAACGACCTGTTGTCGCTGGCCAGGGTCAGCCAGGGGCAGTTGCAGCGCACCCGTGTGAACCTGAGTGAGCTGGTCATGGACGTGGTGCGGCGAGAGAGGGACCGGGATTCCGAGCGGGAAGTGGAAGTGCACATCGAACCCGACCTGCACGCCAACTGCGATCCCAGGATGGCGCACATCGTGTTTGAGAACCTGATTGGCAACGCCTGGAAGTACAGCCGCCACACGCCTCGGGCCCGCATCGAGTTCGGGTCATGCCACGACCCCGAGACCGGTGAGACGGGCTTCCATGTTCAGGATAATGGTGCCGGTTTTGACATGGCCCGTGCCGACCGCCTGTTCAAGCCCTTCACCCGGCTTCACGGCAGCAATGAATTCGAGGGCTCAGGAATCGGCCTGGCCACGGTGCGCCGCATCATAGAACGCCATGGCGGCCAGATCAGGGGCGAAGGCCATCCGGGTCAGGGTGCGAGGTTCTGCTTCAGTTTCGGCAGCGAGACCGTCTGAAAAGGCCACCCTTCAATGGCTGTGCGCCAGCCCACTGACCAGGGTCACGAGTGCGATTCCGGCCAACAGCCACGCGACCTGTGCGACGGTCTGACGCAGTCCCAGGCGTTTCTGCAACTGGGGAATCAGGTCCGCCAGGGCCACGTAGACAAAGCTGCTCGAGGCCGCCACCAGAAAGTAAGGCAGCCAGTCTTCCAGGCGGTTGAGCAGGACATACCCCACCAGCCCGCCCAGCGCGGTGACGGTCCCGGCCATGGACACCTTGATCAGTGCGGCCCGTTCAGTGCCAGAGGTTTGCCTGAGCACCACCAGATCCCCCATATGGTGCGGCACCTCGTGCGCGAGCACCGCGATCGAGGCAACCACACCCAGGCGAACGTCGGCCACAAATGCCGAGGCGATCAGGATGCCGTCACCAAAGGCGTGTACGCTGTCGCCCGCCAGCACAGCCCAACCGCCAGCCCGGCGATCGTCCTCACCGTGACGATGATGATGGTGGTGGTGACCATGACCATGCCCTTGGTGTTCGCCAGCCTCTGTTCCGGGCGAAACGGGACCCTGGTGGTGCTCGTGGCCGTGGTGCCAGAGTTCGGCCTTGTCGAGCAGAAAGAAGAACACCAGGCCCGCCAACAACAGGGCAAACAGCTCATGTGCGCCCGCCGCGCTCTCGAAAGCCTCGGGTAGCAGGTGCATGAATGCGGTGGCCATCAAGGCGCCAGCAGCCAGGCTGAGCATGTGCTGGGTGAAGCGCGCCAGCATGGCAAAGCTCAGCAAGGCGGCCAACCACACGCTGCCCACACCGGCAGCAACGGTTCCGATCAGGATCGCAATCAGAGTCATGTCAAAAGGTACGCGGATTCGGCCACCAGCGGGGACCAGGCACAAAAAAGGGGCCGCAAGTCGCGACCCCGCTGCGCCAGCAACCTAGGAGTCTGCGCTGCAGAAAAAGCATCGGCTGCAACACACGACAAACCGGTCTCCCGCGGTACTGCCTCCTGCGCCCAAGGGGCCTCCCTGGGCTTGTCGGGAGAACCACATGAGCCTCGGTTTTCGTGCGTTTCGCTTCGATGCCTCCTGCCGCTCAGACTCCTGGGCTCAGGCGACCCCATTCTGCCGGAACCAGTCCAGCGCACGCTTCCAGCCATCTTCAGCCGCATCCTTGCGGTAACTTGGACGGTAGTCGGCATGGAAGGCATGTGGAGCACCTGGGTACACCACGAACGAGGATGCCTTGGCCGCAGCATTACCTGACGCCAGCGCAGACTTCATCTTATCAACCGTGTCAAGGGGTATGCCCGAGTCTTCCGCTCCATACAGGCCCAGCACCGGCCCGTGCAGCTGCCCGGCGACGTCCACCGGATGCCGGGGGGTCAGCTCGCTGGTGGGCCCCACCAGTCGACCGTACCAGGCCACCCCAGCTTTGACCGCCGGGTTGTGCGCCGCATACAGCCAGGTCTGCCGACCACCCCAGCAGAACCCCGTGACTCCGAGCTTGCCAATGTCACCCCCATGGGCCGCTGCCCACTGGACGGTGGCATCCAGATCGCCCAGTACCTGGGCGTCCGGCACCTTGGATATGACCTCGGCGATCAGGCGCGCCATCTCACCGTAACTCTGGGCATCACCTTGACGAACGAACAATTCGGGTGCCAGTGCCATGTAGCCGGCCCGCGCCAGGCGACGGGCCGTGTCGGCAATGTACTCGTGCACACCAAAGATCTCCGACAGCACCAGCACCACAGGCAGGCCGGTCTTGCCTGCGGGCGCCGCCCGGTACACCGGCATCGAGAACCCGGCCACATCGACCATGACCTCGCCGACAGTCAGGCCATCGGAAGGCGTCGTGATTGCTGTCTGGGCCAGCGAAGGCAAGGCCGCTGCCGCATAGCCAACACCCAGCGCCGCTTTCAGTGCGGTTCGGCGTGTGGCTCCCTCACCCGTCGTGCGACCAGGGAGCAAGGCCGACAAGTCCTGTTGGTGCGAATCGTTGAGCATGGTTGGGTCTCCTGAAGTTCATCGAATGGGTGGGATCGGTATCACCGTCCGCAAGTTTCAGAATGCTGAGTCAATCCCGATCCGTCGAATACGGCAGACAGGAATCCGACCCGACCAGGGGCTACCGTCAATGCTCCTCCACCACCATCATGACAGCAGGCGCAGCGTCCGTCACTGCGCCGGATCGCGTGCTTCCCAGCGGATGGCATCGATCGCGGCCAGCAGCTCGGGCGACAGCTGCACGCTCCAGGCGTCCAGGCATTCGTCCAGCTGCGCCAGCGAAGTGACGCCGATGATGGTGCTGGCGACACGCCAGTTGCGGTAGCAGAAGGCCAGCGCCAGCTGCGAGGGTGTGAGGCCGTGTTCGCGGGCCAGGGCGTTGTAGCGGCGCGCGGCAGCGAGCGAATCGGGCCGCCCCCAGCGCTGCTTGCGCATGGACTCGAACAAGGCCATGCGGCCATGGTCGCCGACCAGGCCGGTCTCGTCGTATTTGCCGGTCAGCAGACCGAAACCCAGCGGCGAATAGGCCAGCAGATCCACGCCCAGGCGGTGGCAGGTTTCGTCCAGTCCGTTTTCATGGGTCCGGTTGATCAGGCAATACGGGTTCTGCACCGTGGCCACACGCGGCAGGCCATGCTGTTCGGCCAGGCGCACGAACTCGTGCACACCATACGGTGACTCGTTGGACAGCCCGATGGCCCGCACCTTGCCCTGGCGCACCAGCTGGTCCATGGCCTCGAGCTGTTCGTGGATGGACGCACAGTCCTTGTCCTTGGTGGGGTCGAAGTACATGGCACCAAAAGCGGGCACATTGCGCGCCGGCCAGTGGATCTGGTAGAGATCGATGACCTCGGTCTGCAGTCGGCGCAGGCTGCCTTCACAGGCGTTCACGATCTCGGCCCTGGTCAGGCCGGACTGCTCACCCCGTATCCAGGGCATGCCACGCGAAGGACCGGCCACCTTGGTGGCCAGCACCAGTTTCTGTCGCGCGCCAGGGCGGCGGGCGAACCAGTTGCCGATGATGGTTTCGGTGGCACCACAGGTCTCTGCCCGGGCAGGCACCGAGTACATCTCGGCTGTGTCGATGAAGTTGACACCGCGCTCCAGTGAGCGGTCGAGGATGGCGTGGGCATCGGATTCATTCACCTGTTCACCAAATGTCATGGTGCCCAGGCAGATGGCGGTGACTTCCAGGTCGCTCTGGCCAAGGGTGGTGGTGGGCAGTTTCACTTCTTGCTTTCCTGTTCTTGCTGGTAGCGGGCCTCTTCCTGCAGGCGCAGCACGCGCCGCTGGACCTTGCCCGTGGTGGTCATGGGCAGTGAGTCTACAAACTCCACGGCCTTTGGGTATTCGTAGGGCGCCAGTTTCCCTTTGACGTGTGCCTGCAGTTCCTTCACCAGCCCGTCATCGGGTTCATGACCAGGCGCCAGCACCACATAGGCCTTCACCACGGCGCCACGCTCGGCGTCCGGCTTGGGCACCACCGCTGCATTGGCCACCGCCGGGTGCTTGACCAGGCAGTTCTCGATCTCGCTGGGGCCGATGCGGTAGCCGGCCGCCTTGAACACGTCGTCGGCACGCCCCTGGTACCAGAGATAGCCGTCGGCGTCGCGAACCGCGAGGTCGCCCGTGCGGCACCAGCTGTGCAGCGGCACGCCCAGCACCTCGTCGCGTTCGGCAAGCTGCGCGGCGGTGGCCAATGGGTCCGGCGTGAACTTGCCATGGGTGGCAGCCTCGTTCTTCCAGTAGCCCAGGAAAAAGATCGGATCCGGCTGGCCGTGCACGTCCAGCCTGTGTACCGCCACGTCACCGGGAACACCAACGGGACACTCATGACCTGCTTCGTCGATCACCGCCACCCGGTGACCGGGATAGGCCTTGCCCATGCTGCCAGCCTTTGCAGCGTATAAACGCGAACAGTTGCCCACGATGTAGTTGATCTCGGTCTGACCGAACATCTCGTTGACCGTGATGCCCAGCTGCTGCTCGCACCAGGCAAACACCGCGTCGCCCACCGCCTCGCCGGCGCTCATCAGGCCTTCCAGCCGGATGTCATAGAGCTGACGCGGCTTGGGGCAGGCCTTCATCATGGCCTTGAGGGCCGTCGGAAACAGGAAAGTGTGGGTCACACGGTGCCGCTCCAGCAGCTCGAACGCGACCTGCGGACTGAAGCGACCGTTGTACCCGACGATGGGGCGCCCAAAGTACAGCGTGGGCAGCAGGGCATCCATCAGGCCACCGGTCCAGGCCCAGTCCGCCGGGGACCAGAACACCGCCTGCGAGGCCGCAGAAGCATCGAACGGGTCGAAACCGAACCAGTTCTGACTGCAGATGAAACCGCTGAGGTTGCCGATCAAGGCCCGGTGTGGAATGAGCGCGCCCTTGGGGTTGCCTGTGGTGCCGCTGGTGTAGATGAGGACTGCAGCCTCTTCGGCCCGCGTGGGCACCAGATCGAAGCGGTCAGGCTCCTGCGCCAGCACCGAAGTCCAGTCCAGCGCGCTGCCACCGGTCGCCAGACCGTCGACGGCGATGACCGTGTGCAGGGCCGGACAGTCTGCGCTGACGGCCTGCACCGCCGCATAGGTACTGGCATCGCAGATGGCCACCACGGCCTCGCTGTCATGCAGGCGATAGGCCAGCGCCTCCGGCCCGAACAGCTGCGACAGTGGCATGCCCACCGCGCCCATCTGAAGCACGGCCATGTAGGCCACCGCCGTCTCGAAGCGCTGTGGCAACACGATGGCCACCCGGTCGCCGCGCCCCACACCCAGGGCCAACAGGGCGTTGGACAGTCGGTTGGCCTGCTGCTGCAGCTCGGCGTAGCTGTGCTCGCGGTCGGCCTGATGCGCGCCGCAGGCAATCACCGCCGTCTGGCCCGCATGCCGACTGTCTTCGGCCCAGCGGCGCGAGCACACCTGGGCCATGTTGAACCACTCGGGGACATCCCATCGGAAGTTCCCATGCAGGCTCAAGTAGGCGTCTTCTGCCACTGGCCTGCTGTCGCTGCGACGACTCGCTCGCATGCGCAGTCTCCTGTGTGTTTTTATCATCTGTGGAATGTACCAAGTCATCCGCAACGCCCGCAGCGAGTTTGTCCCGATCCGCGACCAGCACTACCACGTGCGCATCTGGGGTGAGCCCCAGGTCGACACAAGCCCACTCGTGCTGGTCCACGGCTGGATGGATGTGGCCGCGTCCTGGCAGTTCATGGTCGATGCCCTGGCGGATGGACGCTGGATCGTGGCACCCGACTGGCGCGGCTTCGGCCTGACCCGCCGCGAGGGGCCGCCGGTCGACAGCTACTGGTTTGCCGACTACCTGGCCGACCTCGATGCCCTGCTCGATCACTATGTGGGCGAGCGGCAGGTCGATCTCGTGGGTCACAGCATGGGTGGCAACGTCGCCATGATCTACGCGGGCGTGCGCCCAACGCGCATCCGGCGCCTGGTCAACCTGGAAGGCTTTGGCATGCCGGCCACCAAAGCGGCCCAGGCACCCGGGCGCTACGGTCAATGGCTGGACGAGCTGCGCGCACTGCGCCAGGGCCAGACCACCCTCAAGCACTACGACAGTGCAGACCAGGTGGCCCGGCGCCTGATGAAGACCAACCCGCGCCTGCCGCAGGACAAGGCCGACTGGCTGGCCCGCCAATGGGCCGAGCCCGACAAAAAGGGCCAATGGCAGATCCTGGGCGACCCGGCCCACAAGGTGGTCAGTGCCCACCTGTACCGGGCGGACGAGGCACTGGAGGTGTTCAAGCGGATCGAGGCGCCCACCCTGAGCGTGACCGCCAGCGACGACAGCCTGGGCCTGTGGTGGCGTGGCAGGTACACCCTGGCCGAGTACCGTGAACGGCTCCAGGCCGTGCCACGGCTGACCGAAGCCCAGGTCGACGATGCCGGCCACATGCTGCACCACGACCAGCCCGAAGCCCTGGCGCGACTGCTTCACGACTTCCTCGATTGATGCCATCCGCCTCCTCGGCGGTTCATGAGAAAATTCAGGGTTTGCTCCACCCCTCGGCCGTTGCCGATGCGGTGGCGATGGCACAGCCCGAATCCGAGAGAGAGTTTCCATGGACGCAGAACGCACCAACGCCCTTCGCAACCAGCTTGCCGACCTGACCGACCGGGTTGCCGAGCTTCGGAGGTATCTTTGACTACGATGCCAAGGCATCGAAGCTGAAGGAGGTCGAGTCCGCGCTCGAAGATCCGACGGTCTGGAACGACCCCAAACGGGCCCAGGACCTGGGTCGCGAGAAGAAGTCACTGGAAGATGTGGTGGTGGTGCTGGATCGGCTCAGCAGCGAGCTGACCGACAACACCGAGCTGTTCGAGATGTCCGAGGCCGACGGTGACGAGGCCGGCATTGAGACCATCGAAGGCGAGGCATCCAAGATCGCCGCCGAGGTCGAGAAGCTCGAGTTCCGGCGCATGTTCAACAACCCCGCCGACCCGCTCAACTGCTTCCTGGACATCCAGGCCGGCGCGGGTGGTACCGAAGCCTGCGACTGGGCCAGCATGCTGCTGCGCCAGTACCTGCGCTACGCCGAGCGCAAGGGCTTCAAGACCACGGTCGAGGAAGAAACGCCGGGTGACACGGCAGGCATCAAGAGCGCGACCATCAAGATCGAGGGCGAGTACGCCTTCGGCTTGCTGCGCACCGAAACCGGTGTGCACCGCCTGGTGCGCAAGAGCCCCTTCGACAGCTCGGGTGGTCGCCACACCTCGTTCGCCTCGGTTTTTGTCTACCCCGAGATCGACGACTCGATCGAAATCGACATCAACCCGGCCGATGTGCGGGTCGACACCTACCGCGCCAGCGGCGCCGGCGGCCAGCACATCAACAAAACCGACTCGGCGGTGCGCCTGACCCACATCCCCACCAACACCGTGGTGCAGTGTCAGGACGGTCGCAGCCAGCACAGCAACAAGGACATGGCGTGGCAGCGCCTGCGCTCCAAGCTCTACGACCTGGAAATGCGCAAGCGCATGGAAGAACAGCAAAAACTGGAAGACACCAAGACCGACGTCGGCTGGGGTCATCAGATCCGGTCGTATGTGCTGGACAACAGCCGCATCAAGGACTTGCGCACCAACGTCGAGATTTCCGCCACCCAGAAGGTGCTGGACGGTGATCTGGACCCCTTCATCGAAGCGTCCCTCAAACAAGGAGTATGAGCATGAGTGCTCTGCGTGAAGGCCCGGCCATCGTCGTGCGCCGTGAAGACTATGTCGCTCCCGCCTACTGGATCGACACAGTCGACCTGAGCTTCGACCTGGACCCTGCCAAGACCCGGGTGCTCAACCGCATGCGCCTGCGCCGCAACGCCGATGTGCCCGCGCAGGCGCTGCGGCTCGACGGTGAAGACCTGAACCTGGCCCGCGTGCTGGTCAACGGCGCCGGCACGTCCTTTCGCATGGACGGCCAGACCCTGGTGCTGGAGAACCTGCCCGAAGGCAACGAGGCTTTCGACCTGGAAATCTTCACCACCTGCGCCCCCGAAAAGAACACGCAGCTGATGGGGCTGTACGTCAGCGAAGGCACCTTCTTCACACAGTGCGAAGCCGAGGGCTTCCGGCGGATCACCTACTTCCTGGACCGCCCGGACGTGATGGCCAGCTACACCGTCACCCTGCGCGCCGACAAGGCGAAGTATCCGGTGCTGCTGTCCAATGGCAACCTTGTGGAGTCGGGTGACCTGCCCGACAACCGCCATTTCGCCAAGTGGGTCGACCCGCACAAGAAGCCCTGCTACCTGTTCGCCCTGGTGGCCGGCAAGCTGGTGGCCCGTGAGCAGCGCGTCGTCTCGCGCACCGGCAAGGAGCACCTGCTGCAGATCTATGTACGCCCCGGCGACATGGACAAGACCGAGCACGCCATGAACTCGCTGATGTCCAGCGTGGTCTGGGACGAAGCCCGCTTCGGTCTGCCGCTCGACCTGGAGCGCTTCATGATCGTCGCCACCGCCGACTTCAACATGGGCGCGATGGAGAACAAGGGACTGAACATCTTCAACACGAAGTATGTGCTGGCCAACAGCGCCACCGCCACGGACACCGACTTTGCCAACATCGAATCGGTCGTCGGCCATGAATACTTCCACAACTGGACCGGCAACCGCGTCACCTGCCGCGACTGGTTCCAGCTCTCGCTCAAGGAAGGCCTGACGGTTTTCCGCGACCAGGAGTTCAGCATGGACCTGTGCGCCGACCCGTCGGCGCGCGCGGTCAAACGCATCGAAGACGTTCGCGTGCTGCGCACCGCGCAGTTCCCCGAAGACGCCGGCCCCATGGCCCACCCGGTGCGACCCGACAGCTACGTCGAGATCAACAACTTCTACACCGTCACCGTCTACGAAAAAGGCGCCGAGGTCGTGCGCATGATGCAGACCCTGGTGGGACGGGATGGCTTTCGCAAAGGCATGCGCCTGTACTTCCAGCGCCATGACGGCAAAGCGGTCACCTGCGACGACTTCGCCCAGTCCGTTGCGGACGCCAACGAGGACAGCGATCTGGCCCGCCTGCTGCCCCAGTTCAAGCGCTGGTACAGCCAGGCCGGCACACCACGCGTGCAAGGCCAAGGCCGGTGGGATGCGGCCAGTGGCCGCTATCTGCTGACCCTGCGTCAGCACTGCGCGCCCACACCTGGCCAGCCAGAGAAGCTGCCCTTCGTCATCCCCATGACCCTGGGCCTGCTGGACGCCCAAGGCCATGAGTTGCCCCTGCATCTGGAAGGCTGGGACAGCCCCAGCCAAGGCAGCCACACCTTCGTATTGACCGAAGCCGAGCAGACGCTGGTCTTCACCGGTCTGAGTGCCGAGCCGGTGCCGTCGCTGCTGCGCGGCTTTTCGGCGCCGGTCGTGCTCGACATGGAGCAGAGCGATGAGCACTTGCTGACCCTGCTGGCCCACGAC
Source organism: Burkholderiales bacterium (assembly GCA_030604135.1). Classification (GTDB taxonomy): domain Bacteria; phylum Pseudomonadota; class Gammaproteobacteria; order Burkholderiales; family Burkholderiaceae_C; genus Hydrogenophaga. Next base: position 83,463 of record JAUVWL010000002.1, read on the forward strand.
ACCGATGCCTTCAACCGCTGGGAGGCAGCTCAGCGACTCGCCCTTCGCCGCGCGCTGGCGGCCATTCGACAGGACGGGCCTGTCAACCAGCGCCCCCTGGACCCGGCCTTCGTCGAAGCCATGCGGGCTGTGCTGCGCCATCCTGGCCTGGACGCGGCCTTCAAGGAACTGGTACTGACCTTCCCGGCAGAAACCTACATCTCTGAACAGCTGGAAGTGGTGGACCCGCAGCGCGTGCATGCGGTGCGCGAAGCCATGCGCGAACAGCTTGCCCACGCACTGCACGAGGACTGGGTCTGGGCATGGGAGCAGCATCGGGAGAACGGCGCCTACCGTCCCGACCCGGTGAGCACCGGCCGACGTGCCCTGTCAGGCCTGGCCCTGGGCATGCTGTGTCTGGCCGCGCGCGAGAACGGCAACCCGGTGTGGCCTGGCAAAGCCTACCAGCGCTTCAAGGACGCGGGTAACATGACCGACCGATTCAACGCCTTGTCGGCGCTGGTGGTCAGCGGCCAGCCCCTGGCCCAGGACGCCCTGAAGCGCTTCCACACCTTGTTCCGGCACGAGGCCCTGGTGATCGACAAGTGGTTTGCCCTGCAGGCCAGCGCCCCCGACCGCGGTGGCAACGTGCTGCCTCTGGTGCGCCAGCTCATGCAGCACCCCGACTTCCAGCTGCGCAACCCGAATCGGGCGCGCAGCGTGATCTTCAGCTACTGCCATGCCAACCCCGGCGCCTTCCACAGGGTCGACGCGGCGGGTTATGTGTTCTGGAGCGACCGCGTGCTCGAGCTCGATGCCTTCAACCCGCAGGTCGCAGCGCGACTGGCTCGCGCCATGGACCGGTGGAAGAAGCTGGCCGAGCCCTATCGCAGCTCCGCCCGCGAAGCCATTGCGCGCGTGGCCGCGCGTCCCGATCTGAGCAACGATGTGCGCGAGGTGGTCACCCGATCACTCGCCGAATGAGGAGGACTCCCCCATGACCGACAAGATTTCCCTGACCCGCTACCTGGTCGAGCAGCAGCGTGTGCACGGCCGCATACCACCGGAACTGCGCCTGCTCATCGAGGTGGTGGCCCGCGCCTGCAAGCGCATCTCCATCAGCGTCAACAAGGGCGCTCTGGGTGAGATCCTGGGCAGCGCCGACACCGAGAACGTGCAGGGCGAGGTGCAGAAAAAACTCGACGTTATCGCCAATGAGGTGCTGATCGAAGCCAACGAATGGGGTGGCCATCTGGCCGCCATGGCGTCGGAGGAAATGGACAGCATCTACGTGGTGCCCAACCGCTTCCCCAAGGGCGAGTACCTGCTGATGTTCGACCCGCTTGATGGCTCCAGCAACATCGACGTCAACGTCAGCATCGGCACCATCTTCTCGGTGCTGCGCAAGCAGCACGACGACCCGACCATCATCGACCCGGTGTGCGAGGCCGACTTCCTGCAACCGGGGCGTCAACAGGTGGCGGCCGGCTATTGTGTCTATGGCCCGCAGACCACACTGGTGCTGACTGTGGGCGACGGCGTGGCCATGTTCACCCTGGATCGGGAACAGGGCTCCTGGGTGCTCACCCAGGACCAGGTGCAGATTCCGGCGGACACCAAGGAATTTGCCATCAACATGAGCAACATGCGCCACTGGGACGCCCCGGTGCGGCGCTATATCGACGAATGCCTGCAGGGTAAGGAAGGCCCGCGCGGCAAGGACTTCAACATGCGCTGGGTGGCCTCGATGGTGGCTGACGTGCACCGCATCCTGACGCGCGGCGGCGTGTTCATGTACCCCTGGGACAAGCGTGAACCCGACAAACCCGGCAAGCTGCGCCTGATGTACGAAGCCAACCCCATGGGCTGGCTGGTCGAACAGGCCGGTGGCGCTGCTACCAATGGCCGCCAGCGCATCCTGGACATCGTGCCAGGCAAGTTGCACGAGCGTGTCAGTGTCGTGCTGGGTTCTCGCAACGAGGTCGAACGCGTGACCGGCTACCACCTCGAAGCCGACGAGGCCACGGCAAAGGCATAAGCTTTTGCTAGAATCTTTGGTTCAGCCGGAATAGCTCAGTCGGTAGAGCAGCTCATTCGTAATGAGAAGGTCGGGGGTTCGATTCCTCTTTCCGGCACCACATACCTGTTCAAATCAAGCCAACCCTGTGCGGTTGGCTTTTTTGTTTCCGGTACACATTGGAGGACCATGGTACGCGTTGTCGCCATCGCCCTGTTCATCTTGAGTCTGGTGGTCTTTGCCGGCATGGCAGCCACGCGTTCCGGGCCCATCTGGCCTGCCCTGTGTCTGCTGTTGCTGGCCGCACCAGCAGGCCTGTTCTCGACCTACCTGGCTACCTTGCGTCGCATCCGCAACATGGCGATGTGGTCCTCCGGTTCGCGGGTTCTGGCCTGGCTCTCAGGACCGTGGCTGCGCATACTGGGTGGCGCTGCCGCCGCTTTTGCCGCCACCGCTTTGCTGGCGCCCCGGTTGTCGACACTGCACGCCATCGACGGGTGGCTGCTGCTGCTCTCGGCCCTGGTCTTCCTGACCCTGCACCGCGCGCTCATGCCGAAACTGCAGATCGAGCTGCAACCGGTCTACCGCTACGGCTGGCCCCTGTTGTGGATTGCGGTGTTCACCGCCCTGTTGATGGTGTTGGCCGACCTGCTGTTGCGCCAGCCGGCGACACCCTCGCTCGGACCTCTTACGCTGGCCGAGGCCATAGAACAAGCCGGCGCCTCCCGGCACTGGCTCGGCACCAGTGCACTGGCGGTCGCCGTGGCAGACTGGGCCAGTCTGGTGCGCGGGCTGGAACTGCACCTGATCTACCGCGCACAACACAGCGGCACGCCGATCGGCTGGTTGCTAAGGCCCCTGGTGGCCCTGACCCAGTTGCCTTACTACCTGTTTGTCGCCCTGTCCATGGCCGCATTTGCCCTGCCCCCCAGGGAACTGGAGCGCGTGCTGATGCCCCCACAAGCGCTCGACGAACCTCTGCCCGTTCCACCTCACCGCCTGGCCGCAGTGGCCAGCCTGCTGGCCGTGTTGGTGGCATTTGTCTTTGTGCCGGTGGTGGTGATGCTGGATTCCCAGTTGCAGCGCCACGACGCGGTACGCCAGTTGCCAGGCCAGGCGCGGGAGGTCGCCATTGAGCTGATCGACGGCATACCCGTTGAACCAGGGACCGCTGCCGAGTTGCGGCAGCTGCAGATGGAGGCGGTCCACCTGCAGCGCGAAGCGATGCAACAGGTCGTGGCCGCCTACCACGACGGCTTTGACCGGCTTCGTCAGAATGTCGACCGCTACCTGGACTGGTACTACAGCCTGGGCGCGGAGTACGTTCGCCTGTTCAGCGCGGCCACCGGTGGCCCGGAGGCCCACCTGCAAGTGCGCTTGCAGGAAACACTCGGTGCAGGCGATCCGTTCGAGCCGTTCCAGCTGGCCATCGGCCAGGCCTTGCAGACGGACCGACAGCTCGCCAACGACATTCAACGCCGGTCTGACGAGCTTCTGCGCTCGCGCCGTGTCGATTTGCCGCCCGATACACACCACACCGTGACCGGGCAGTTCACGCTGCAGGACCTTCAGCGACCCAGCCAGCACGAGCGCCTGACCACGCTGGAACAGCGGTTCGCGGTGGGTGGCGCCACGGGCGTGGTCAGTGCGCTCATCGCGCGCCAGCTTGTCATGCGAATGGCAGCCCGCGGCACCTTGCGCATGGCCGCAAGCACCCTCAGCAGGGCCGCGCTGGCCCGATCAGGTGCCGCCCTGGGTGGGGCGGGCGCGGGCGCGGCCACGGGGGCCGCGGTCGGTTCGGTGATTCCAGGTCTGGGCACCGCGACAGGAGCGATCGTCGGTGGCGTGGTTGGTGGACTGGGCATCGGGTTGGGAACGGAATTCCTGCTCCTGAAGACCGAGGAACTGTTCCGTCGCGAGGCCCACCAGCAGGCCATTCTGGAGTCCATTGACGCGCTGCAAGCCGAACTGGCGCAGCAGCTGGGTCTGCCGACCCGACCCTGAGGCGCGCCTTTGGTCTGACAGCCGCCCGGCAAGCGACGGCCCGGACTCAAGAACACCCGGTGGCGGCCGAAGTGTCTGGCATCTGAGCCAGCATTGACCGCCCTACCAGCGGACTCGCGCTGGCTCCCCCCAGAACGGATCGGGAACACCCAATGCGCCGCACAACACCTTTGATGGCCCTGACTGTGGCACTGCTTGTCACCGCTTGCGGGGGCGGCGGGGACAGCCACAACGACACCGCCGCCAGCAGCCGAACAGCCGCGCCCACCTGCGACATCCACCAGTTCGCCGAACAGGTGGTGGCCTCGCTGAACGCCGCGCGTGCCAGCGCCCGCAGCTGTGGTGGCGCGGACTACCCTGCGGCGCCCTCGCTGAACTGGCACGGCGCGCTGGCGGACGCCGCGGCTGTACATGCCAGCGACATGGCCAATGTCGGATTCTTCTCCCACACCGGATCCAATGGCAGCCACTACGAGCAGCGCATAGCAGACAGCGGGTACCGCGGCCACGCCAGCAGCGAAATCCTGGCCCGCACCGAACGCATTGCCACTCCATCCATACTGCCTTCCAGCATGACCGCGTGGCTCAACAGCCCGCCGCACTGCGCTGCCCTGATGCGTGCCGACCTCAGAGAAGTCGGCGCCGCCTGCCAGCGCGGTGGCGGCTACGCGTACATTGCCGTCAACTTTGGCGGATGAACACCTTCCCGCCCCACCAAAGCAGCAACGCCCTGGCACTCAGGACAGCACACTGAGCAACCAGCGGTTCAGGTCCTCGATCTCGGGCATGCACACCTCGTGCCCCATGGGGTAGCTGTGCCACTGCACCGCCATACCCATGGCCAGCAAGGCATGACGCGCGGCCAGTCCTCGGTCCGGGGTCACGATGTCGTCGTGCTCGCCGTGCGCCAGAAACACGGGCATTGACAGTGGAATTCCGTCCACGTCCTTGTTGAAACGACTGGCCAGTGGCAAGTAGCCGGACAGACCAGCCAGTCCGGCCAGCGGAGCGGGCGCCAGCAGGCCGGTCAACAAGGTCATGGCACACCCTTGCGAAAAGCCCATCAGCACAATGCGTGAAGACGGGACGCCCCGTTCCACTTCGCGGTCGATCAGTTGCTGCACCAGTGCCCGAGAGGCCAGCAGGCCGTTCTCATCCTCCAGGCGCAGCTGGTGTGCATCGGCGGGGGCCGGGTGGATGTCGTACCAGGCACGCATGCGGTAGCCCCCGTTGATGGTGACAGCCCGCTCAGGAGCGCTCGGCAGCACAAAACGGACCGGGCCCACCGGACTCAGGTCCATGGCCTGGACCACCGGCACAAAGTCCTGGCCGTCGGCGCCCAGACCATGCAGGACGATGACGCTGGCGGACGGCGCCGCCGATCCGGTGTCGGCACCGAGCAGTTCGATGAGTTCGATGGACTGTGAGTTCATGACACAAGCATAGCGCGGCACCCGGCTGTCCGGATCTTCCGCAGAAAAACAGCTGGCGCCGCAATGACTGACCGACCAGTCAGGCTATACCCTCTAAACAAGCCGCTGTGCCCTTGCTAGATTGGAGGTCGACACCAACCAACCGGAGACAAGAATGAGCAAAGTCGCCGCCGATCGCCTGGCGCTGCAGTGCCTGTACCGCTGGGAGAAAACCGCACCCGACCGCGTCACCCTCACCCAGCCCATGGGCGGTGGGGTTGTCAAGGACTTCACCTGGGCGCAGGTGGCCGATCAGGCGCGCCGCATGGCCCAGCACCTGCAGTCCCAGGGCTGGGAGCCGGGCTCCAAAGTGGCCATTCTGTCCAAGAACTGCGCCTGGTGGCTGATGAGCGATCTGGCGATCTGGATGGCCGGGTACGTGTCGGTGCCCCTGTACCCGACGCTGGCGCCCGAAACCATCCGGCAAATCCTGGAACACAGCGAATCCAAGGCCTGCTTTGTCGGCAAACTCGATGGCTGGGAAGGCATGAAACCTGGCGTGCCACCCGGCATGCCCTGCATCAGCTACCCGCTCTCGCCCGACGATGCCATTCGTTCGTACGAAGGCTGGGATGCCATCTGCGCCCGTACCCAGCCCTTGCAGGGTGCCCCCGTGCGCGACGAAGCCGAACTGGCCACCCTGATCTACACGTCGGGCACCACCGGTATGCCCAAGGGCGTCATGCACAGCTTCGGCAACTTTGCCTGGGCACTCGAGATGGGTCTCAAACGGATTCCCATGTCGTCTGATGACCGAATGCTGTCCTACCTTCCGCTGGCCCATGTGGTCGAACGCATGCTGGTCGAACACGGCTGGCTGCACACCGGCATGCACCTGTACTTCGCCGAGTCGCTGGACACCTTTGCAGCCGATCTGCAACGGGCGCGCCCCACCATCTTCTTTTCCGTGCCACGACTGTGGGTCAAATTCCAGCAGGGCGTGCACCACAAGATGCCACCGGCCAAGCTCAACCGGCTGCTGGGCATTCCCATCCTGGGCGGCATCGTGCGGCGCAAGGTGCTCAAGGCGCTGGGGCTGGATGTCTGCAAGTTTGCAGCCGGTGGCGCCGCCCCGATGCCCATGGCCCTGCTGGAGTGGTACAGCAAACTGGGGCTGCACATCAACGAAGGCTACGGCATGACCGAAAACCTGGCCCTCTCCCACATCACCGAACCCGGCAAGAACCAGCAGGGCACGGTCGGGCCCGCGTACGAGGGCGTGGAGCACCGCATCGACCCGCAAACCGGCGAAATCCAGATGCGAAGCCAGGCCCTGATGCTGGGCTATTACAAGGAACCCGAAAAATCGGCCGAGGCCTTCACCGCCGATGGCTGGTTGCGCACCGGCGACAAGGGCAGTATCGATGCCCAGGGGTTGCTGCGCATCACCGGCCGGGTCAAGGATCTGTTCAAGACCGGCAAAGGCAAATATGTGGCGCCGGCACCCATTGAAGACCGGCTGGTAATGCATGAGGCGGTGGAGGCCTGTGTGGTTACCGGGGCCAACCTGGGGCAACCCCTGGGCATCGTGATGCTCAATGCCGAGTTTGTGACCCGTGCAGCGCAACCCGACGGGCGCAGCGCGATCGAGCAGTCCCTGGCAGGACACCTCAAAGACATCAATGCCACCCTCGACCCCCATGAGCGATTGCAATGTGTGGTGGTGGTCACCACCGCCTGGACCGTGGACAACGATGTGATCACGCCCACGTTCAAAGTCAAACGCAACCGCATCGAAGAGCTGTACGCCAACCACTATGAAGAATGGGAAAACACCGGCCAACGTGTGATCTGGCAAAAAGACTGAACGCGGGCATGCCCGGGTTCACCCTGAAACCCGGATGCCTGCAATGAAGCAGGCAACAAAAAACCCGCCGACGGCGGGCTTTTTTTGGGCCTGAACCGTTCAGATGCGGAAATCTTCGATGCTCTTGCCGGCAGCCAGCGCATCACGCACCCATTGCGGCTTGCGGCCCGGGCCGCCTGCCCACAGTTCGCCGTTGGGGCCACGGTATTTGGCCGGCGCCGAAGATTTCGATTTGCCTGCCTTGCGCGCAGAGGCACCACCCAGGTCTGCGACCGTGATACCGTACTGTTTCATTTTTGCCTTGATGTCGGCGATCACTTCGGAAAGCTCGTTCTTGCGCGCCTGCTCGGCCTGGGCCATCAATGCCTGGGCCTGCGCCATCAGTTCGGAATATGTTGCCATGAATGTCACCTGATAGTATTGGATTTCGGTCTGGTTGTACTGCATCCCAACGATGCACCCTCCATTTTAATCCGGATTCCATCCGTCGGGCAGCCATTGGCGCAATTCTTCCGGCAATTCAGACTGCAACAGCATGCTTTCATGCGTCACCGGGTGTTTCAGTTTCAATCGCCAGGCATGCAGAAACATGCGGCGCAATCCGGCCCGGGCCAATTGGCGATTCATTTCGAAATCGCCGTATTTGTCGTCGCCCGCAATCACATGGCCAGCGTGGGCCAGATGGACGCGAATCTGGTGTGTACGACCGGTCTTGATGGTCACCTCCAGAAGACTCAGACCTTCCGGGCAGAACGGGGCCAGCGCCACAGGCCCTGGCACATGCCCGGCCACCCGCACCAGACTGACCGAGGGCATGCCATCGGGGTCGTCTCGGGTGGTCACCTTCACACGCCGTTCGCCATCGGGCAGCAGGTACTTGTGCAAAGGCTGATCCAGCACCTTCAGACGGGCGGGCCAGCGCCCCTTCACCAGCGCCAGATAGGTCTTGCCGGTCTGCCGTTCGCGGAACTGGTCCTGCAAGGCCTTGAGCGCGCTGCGCTTCTTGGCCACAAGCAACAGGCCGCTGGTGTCCCGGTCCAACCGGTGCACCAGTTCCAGCAGGCGCGCCTGGGGCCGCGCCTGCCGCAGCTGCTCGATGACACCGAAACTCACCCCGCTGCCACCATGCACCGCGACACCGGCGGGCTTGTCGATGGCCAGAAACGCGTCGTCCTCGTACAGCACGGGAAAATCCCGTGCGGGGGCTGGGTGCGCCGCCTTGTCCTCGGCCCGTTCGGACAAGCGGATGGGAGGAATGCGCAGCACATCGCCGGCGACCACCCGGTCCTCGGCGCCGACCCGGCCTTTGTTGCGCCGGACTTCACCCGAACGGATGATCCGGTAGATGTGACTTTTGGGGACACCCTTGAGGTGTCGCACGAGGAAGTTGTCCAGGCGCTGGCCGGTCGACTCCTCGTCGACCGTGATGTGACGGACGGCCGCTGGCGGGATCTGGCTGGACATGGGTGCAAAAGAAGGGCACCACGCCGACGGCGACCCGTCTTATAATGGGTCACGCCAGTCGTGGGCGATAAGTGTTTGATTTGTCTTGAGTTTAAGGCAGCCCACCCAGCACCGGGACCGAAAGCCCGGCTGATGTCCCCCGACCGGCCAAGAGCTGCCACCCGCAGCACCCGTTCCCGTCAGCCATCAGACGCCCGTTCCGGCGGTCTGCTTGCACACGCTGGATCGGTCGACGCGGCGGGAGAGCTTGCCCAGGAACCCTGCGAACCCGACTGACGGAATACCCCCCACGGTCAGCCCCCACAAGGCGGCTGACCGAGAACGAAGCGAGACCGGAGAGACACCGGCCGGAGCCTGTCGACGACGACGATCCGCCCCCTGCCTGCCCCGGTCAGACAACGTTCAGCGCCTACGCCCTGACCCGGCATTTCGATGTGGCACCAAGTGCCCGGCCCCTGTGGCCCCGAATGCCCGGACAACGGCTCTCCGGCAATTCCCACCCCCGTTCGCTGTTTCCCGCAGGCTCGCGGCATGGAGCTTCCCCGCCCTGTTCCGGGCGGGCGGGGCTGTGTGTGTCTGAACGAAGGAAAACGCGACATGAAACGCATGCTGATCAACGCCACGCAGGCCGAAGAGCGCCGCCTGGCCATCGTCGACGGGCAGAAGCTGCTCGACTACGAGATCGAAATCGAAGGGCGCGAACAGCGCAAGGGCAACATCTACAAGGCCGTCGTGACCCGGGTCGAGCCCTCGCTCGAAGCCTGTTTCGTCGACTACGGCGAAGAACGGCACGGGTTTCTGCCATTCAAGGAGATTTCCAAGCAGTACTTCCAGGGCAACGTCTCGCCTTCTCAGGCACGCATCAACGACGTCATCAAGGAAGGCCATGAACTCTTGGTCCAGGTCGAGAAGGAAGAGCGCGGCAACAAGGGAGCCGCGCTGACCACGTTCATCAGTCTGGCCGGCCGCTATGTGGTCCTGATGCCCAACAACCCCCGTGGCGGCGGCGTCAGCCGGCGCATCGAAGGCGAGGATCGTGCCGAACTCAAGGCCGCACTCGACCAGCTCGAATACCCCAACGGCATGAGCATCATTGCCCGCACTGCGGGCATCGGTCGCGACGCCGCCGAGCTGCAGTGGGATCTGAACTACCTGCTCAAGCTGTGGAACGCCATTGACGGCGCTGCCAAGGGGGGCAAAGGCGCCTTCCTGATCTACCAGGAATCGAGCCTGGTGATCCGCGCCATCCGCGACTACTTCAACAGCGACATCGGCGAGATCCTGATCGACACCGACGACATCTACGAACAGGCTCACCAATTCATGAGCCACGTGATGCCGGAGCACGAGCGCCGGGTCAAGCGCTACCGCGACGACGCCCCGCTGTTCAGCCGCTTCCAGATCGAACACCAGATCGAGACCGCCTACAGCCGCATCGTGCAACTGCCCAGTGGTGGTGCCATCGTGATCGACCAGACCGAGGCGCTGGTGGCGGTCGACGTGAACTCCGCCCGCGCCATCAAGGGAGGCGACATCGAGGAAACCGCGACCCGCACCAACCTGGAAGCCGCCGACGAGGTGGCCCGCCAGGCGCGCCTGCGCGATCTCGGTGGCCTGATCGTCATCGACTTCATCGACATGGACGAGTCGAAGAACCGCCGCGAAGTCGAGAACCGCCTGCGCGACGCGCTGCGCCAGGACCGCGCCCGCGTGCAGTTCGGCTCCATCAGCAAGTTCGGCCTGCTGGAAATGAGCCGCCAGCGACTCAAGCCGATGCTCAGCGAGGGCGCCTCCATCCCCTGCCCGCGCTGCGGTGGCTCCGGCCACATCCGCGACACCGAAAGCTCGGCACTGCAGATTCTGCGCGTGATCCAGGAAGAGTCGCTCAAGGACAGCACGGCCGCCGTGCTGGTGCAGGTGCCGGTCGAGGTGGCCAGCTTCCTGCTCAACGAGAAGCGAACCGAGATCACCAAAATCGAACTCAAGCAGCGCATCAACGTGCTGCTGGTGCCCAACAAGTCGCTGGACACGCCCAACTACAAGCTCGAGCGCCTCAAGCACGACGACGCACGCCTGGACAACCTCGACTCCAGCTATAAGCTGGCCGAAGAGGTCGACGATGTCGCCAGCTTCACCCGCCGCAGCCAGGAGCGGACAAACAGGCAGGAACCCGTGATCAAGGGTGTGCTGCCCGACGGTCCGGCCCCGGTCGCCGCCCCCAAACCAGAGCCCGTTGCGGCAGCACCGGTGGTTTCAGCTCCCCCTGCTGCGGCATTGAAGCCTGCGGCACCGACACCGGCCGAGACTGGCTTCTTCGCCTGGCTCAAAGGCCTGTTCGGCATGGGCAGTCCCGCACCCACACCGGCACCGGCCAGCAACGTCGGTCCGATCGAAAAGCCAGCCGAGGCCAAAGCGCGCTCAGAGCGACAGGAGGGCCGCCGCGATGGGCGCGATGGGCGCGATGGGCGCGGCGGACGCGGCGGACGCGGCGGCAACGACCAGCGCCGGGGCCAGGGCGAAGCCCGGGAAGGGACTGGTCGGCAGAACCGGGGTGAGGGCCGAGGCGAGGTCCGTGGGGAAGCCCAAGGTCGCCAGGAGGTCCGTTCAGAGGGCCGCACAGACGGGCGCTCGGGCGAAGCGCGCCGCAACGAGCGCACAGACAACCGCAACCAGGGCCAACGCCGCCCCCGGGAAGCCCAGGGCAACGACGCAGCGACCCTGGCACTTTCGGACGCGCAAACCGGCGAGCGTCCGGTCAGTGAGGACAGCGATTCTTCCGTGCGCCGTGAGCGTCGCGGCCGAGGTGATGGCCGCCGCCGCCAGGAGTCCAACGACGCAACGGGCGCTGCGGCCACGGTCGACGCGCCGATCAGCGCTGGTGATCAGCTCGAGTCCGGACAGCTCGGTGACCAGACGCCAGAGGCCACAGCCGACGCCGCACCCCGTGCACAGCGCGAACGCCGCAGCCGCGACCGCTACGGTCGTGATCGCCGCGAACGCGCAGCACAGCCTGCCACCGAAGCGCCAGTGACAGCCGAAGGCATCCCGGCAGAAACCGAGGAAGCCGAGGAGGCGCCGGCGCGCGCGAGCTACTTCACCATGCCGGTGGCCACCGAAGTGGTGCCGGACACCAGCACGCCCGCTGCGATCCCGACCGAACCGGTGCTGCGAACCGAGACGCCGGCACCTGTCGCAGCGCCGGTGGTGGCGGTCGACCGTCCGGCAGGCCTGCCGAAAGTGGCCAGCTACACGCTGTCCATCGCCGAGCTGGAACAGGTGGCGCGCGACAGCGGCCTTGAGTGGGTCAACTCCGATGCGGGCAAAGTCGCAGCTGTTCAGGCGGCGATTGCGGCCGAGCCACGCCCCATCCATGTGCCGCGCGAGCCCAAGCCGGTGGTGGTGCCAGACGAGGGCCCTCTGGTGCTGGTCGAGACGCGCAAGGATCTGCGCCAGGTCACCCTGCCCTTCGAACAGCAGAACTGACGATGTGACACAGGGCGCGTGGGATCACCCCCGTGCAGATGCAGCAAAGCCCGTCAACTGACGGGCTTTTGCTTTTGTTCCAGTGTCCTTGGCGCGACGCGCGGCCACACCGCTCAGAGGATGAGAGGGAATTGGGCGTGCCCGAAAGGGCACCCCAAAGCGCCGCCGGCAAGGCGCAAAGCACAGCCGTAGCTCGGGCTACGACGCGCATTTGCAACGCCGCAGGTGGTGGTTTGGGGTGTCAAGGCGGCCATGACCGATTTCCTCTCAGCCTCTCAGTCGATCAGCGCTGCCTTCATCCAGGCCTCCTGAGCCGCTGACTCGTCGCCACGCTCTTGTGCCAGACGGGCCATGGCGCGCCAGGTCCTGCGCAGCAGCACGCGGTCCTGCAGACGGGCCGCGGCCTGACCGAGCAGCTGGGCCGCCTTGCCCCAGAGCTGGCGTTGCATGCAGGCCTGCCCGGTCAGGTACTGCAGGCTGGCGTTGTCGGGCATCTGGCGCTGTCGCTGCTCCAGACGGAGCAACCATGCCGCATCGATGTTGGCCAGCGCCTCCTCCAGCACCCGCACCAGACGGGCCTGGGTCGTGTCGTCCAGGGTATCGAATCGATCCCAGACCGGCTCAAGGCACTGCTGCACCCAGGCATGGGTTTCGTTCACTGGCTGCTGGACAGGCACGGATTCGGACCAGGTTTCACCGGAGGCTTCCTCGCTGCCCAGCACGAGTGCCCGTTGTGCTGCCGCCAAGGCCAGCTCGGGCATCAGACGTTCGGACTCGTCGAACCCGGACCAGACGTCTCGCAACTGGGACAGGTCATGGGCCTGCCGCAAAGCGTCCAGCGCCAGCCCACGCACCAGGCTGCGCGACGCCTCAGGGGAAAAAGCTTTGTGCTTGGCCAGCAATCTGGCGGTCTCCAGCGCCTCGGCACCGGCCCCATCCAGCCGGGCCACCCGCAGCTTCAGGCGCAAAGCCTGGATACGGCGCGCCGCCCCCTGCGGCAAGGCGGCCAGACGCTCCCGCGCCAGCACTGGATCTCGGTCTTCTATCGCCCAGCGGACCGCCCTCAGCAAAGCGCCTTCCCCCGCTTCGGGCATCAGTCGCGCCCAGCGAGGTTGCAGCACATGCGCCAGGTGTTCGTCTCGCAGTGTCCGGTTCTGCAGCGACTGGGCGCTTTCGGCCAACAGAAGGTGCGCCAGCATCTCCATCTGGTCGCGACGCGGCCAGGGCACCGACGATGTGGACGACGCGATCTGGTCCAGCGCCTGTCGGGCGCTGGCCTGGGCGCGCACGAATCGACCAGCCAGTTGGTGGGCCAGGGCATCGAGCACCGATGCCACCACCGCGCGCTCCAGTTGCTGGCTGCGCCAGCGCCTGGCCTGGGCAGGCAACTCACGCAAGGCGGCGATGGCCCTGAGGGCGAGGTACAGCAGGCCAAAACCGAACACCAGCACAAACAGCGCCAGATTGAACGACACGTCGACGCGATGGGGCGGCCAAAACAGCGTCAATGTGCTCTGGTTGTTGCCCACCAGCAGGGACAGGGCCACCGCCAGGGACGCCAGCCCAAGCAACAGAAACACACCGCGAACCACGCCGGCCTGCCGCGACCGGAACATCATCGGCCCCCGGCCGCCACCGCCAGAGCGGTCAGCGTTTCATCGGCGCGCGGCAGCTCGTGCCCGGCCAGCTCTTCCTGCAGCCGTGCCATGGTGCGAGCGGCACTCGACACCGACGCGACGCCGGTATCAAAGTACGCCATCAGGGCTTGCTCCACCGCGGCCATATCGGCACGGGCCGACGCGTTGTGCCTGGCGAGCAGGCTCAGACGGGCATTCAGCAATTGCAGCTTGAGGTTCTCGCGCAGGAAGAACGCCTGATCGGGCGCGAGCAAAGCGGCTTCGGGTCGATCGATCCGGCTGACCCTGAGCAGCTCCTGCCCGCCGCGGGTGATGTCCGCCCAGGCGCGCTGCCGCCACACCGCCCACCAGGCCGACACGCGCGACCAGCCACTGGCCCCGGCCGGCGACGATTCGACGGTCGGGGCCTGCGCATCGGCCGCAGGCGCCGGCTGCGGGCCATCGGCCAGGGACGTTGCCGCCGGACCCACCCGGTTCAGCAAGGGCCAGTCATCGACCTGACGCACCAGCTCGTCCAGCATCTGAACCGCAGACGGCACGTCGGCCACCAAGGTGGCCTGGATCCGGTCCAGATCGCGCGCAATGGCCCGCTGCACCGGGTTCAGGCGAGGCTGGGCCGCACGCGCTATCCGCTGGTCGGCCGCCTGCAATGCCGAAATCAGCGGTTGTGCACTGCCCGTGAGCTCGGTTTGCTGCTGAGCCAGCCGCAGTGCGGATTCCAGATCCTGAACCAGATGATCATCGCGCGAGCGGGACAGGCTCAGCATCAGCTCCTCCAGCTGGCTGCGCTGCAGGCTGACCTCGGAGAGGCGCAGCTCGGCGACGCTCAGGCGGGCCTGCAGTTCGGTGACCAGCGCCTCAGCTTCCGAGGCCTTGTTCCGTGCCTGCGCAGCCTCCACGGCGGTGTCCTGGCTTCGTCGGGCCAGTTCCTGTTGCACCTGCCCCAGTCGCTGCCACAGCATGCCGACCACCAGCAGGGCAAGCAAGGCCAGCGCCAGCCCAACCCACATCACGCCGCCAGGGCCAGGCCGCTGTGACGAGCCACCAGGCCGCTGATCGGGCTCGGCCGGCAAAACCAGTGGCTGAGGCGCGCCCGTGGAAGGTGAGGAGGAATCGGTGGAACTCATGGCGTATGACCACCACATTCTAGAGTGGCCAGAACATCCGGCAGCGCCGGTCGGGTGAGCATCACCGGCCCGAAGCCGGCGAGCTGTGCGGCTGCAGCAATGCGCGGATGCGTGGCAAGTGCGGCCGTCCCCGTGGCATCGAAGCCCGGCCAGACCTGCTGCAGGTTCGTCACCGCTTCCGAGCTGCTGAAAAGCCACACATGGTTAGGACCCAGACATTGCCGAACCCGCTGTCGCAGGGCAGGGTCCCAGTGAGGTGGTCGACGCACGTAGGCCATACAGGCATGGACCTCGGCCCCCCGATCCCGACACTGGCGCAGCAACCAATCCCTGCCCTGGCCGGCCAGCTCGCCTTCGGCCGGCACAGCGGCAGAACTGCCGCCACGCACGACCAGCAGGCGCCGCCCGGAGGCCATCTGATCCTGCACCACGGGCCACAAGTGCTCCGAGTCAAATTGGGCTGCGTCGGCCGGCGGTGCGTCGATCCGCTCCGTCGGAAGGCCCAGCCGCGCCAGCACCTTTTCAAGCTCGCGTGCGGTGGCCGGGCCAGGCGCCCAGAATCGGGTCGCTTTGCACGGCGCGTCCCCGGCGACCATGGCATCGTCAAAAAAATGCCGAACTGCCGAGCCACTGACGAACATCAGCGCGTCAAAGTCTTGCCAATGCTGACGGGCCTCGGCCAGTGCCTCGCGCATCTCCTCGCTGGACGGCGCCTGCAGGTCAATGAGGGGGAGCGCCTTCGCCCGCCAGCCACGCTCGTTCAGGGCGGACACCCAGACAGCCCCCTCCTCTTCGGGCCGGGTCACCAGCACGGTGGGGCGACCAGCGGGCCCCTCCATGGCGAAAGCACCCACGCTTTCAGCCAAGACCTCAGTCTCCGGCCGGCGGAGCCACGGCGCCCGCGGCCTTTAGGGCGGTCGCTACCTCTTCGCCCAGGGCCTCGGCTTGCGCCAGCGATCGAACGCATCCTTGGCGCTGCTGCCGCAGCACTGGGTTTCTTCCATCGGGGTCACCCCAGGCGGCCTCGATGGCCAGCATGTCGGGCTGTTCGGACCGCCACTGAGCGTACGCGGCCAGCGGCATGGAACAACTGCCCCCCATGGCGCGCGAGACCGTGCGCTCGGCCGCCACACGCAACCAGGTGGGCATGTGCACCAGCGGTGCCAGCGCCGCGACCAGCTCCGGGCGCCCCGCCCGGATCTCGATACCCAGTGCGCCCTGCCCCGCAGCGGGCAGCGACTGCTCGGGCTCGAACAATGCACGGATGCGCCCCCCCAGCCCCAGGCGCTTGAGGCCGGCCGCGGCCAGCACGATGGCGTGGTACTGGCCTTCGTCCAGCTTGCGCAGGCGGGTGTCGAGGTTGCCACGCAGGGGCTCGATGCGCACGTCCTGGCGGCCCAGGCGATTCAGCGACTCTCGCAACAACACGAGGCGCCGCAGGCTGGACGTGCCCACCACCGCGCCGAGGGGAAGCTCGGCCAGCCCGGCAGCATGGGCAGACACCCAGGCATCGCGCGGGTCCTCGCGCTCCATCACGCAGGCCAGCTCGAAACCGGCCGGCAGGTCCATCGGCACATCCTTCAGGGAATGCACAGCGATGTCCGCCCGCCCCTCTTCGAGCGCCACCTCGAGTTCCTTGACGAACAGGCCCTTGCCGCCGACCTTGGACAGGCTGCGGTCGAGAATCTGGTCGCCTTTGGTGGTCATGCCCAGCAGGCCGACCCGATGACCTTGTTGTTCCAGCAAGGCCTTGACGTGCTCGGCCTGCCAGAGGGCCAGCCGGCTCTCGCGCGTGGCGATGGTGATGGACAGCGGTGCGGGCAATGTTGAAGAAGACACGGCGGGAGTTTGAGAAAGATTCAGGCCCGTCGGGGCGTTTTGTACCCGGTTGGTACCGTGCCGACGGCTTTTTGACAGCTTTCGGATGCTAGCATGCCCCCTGCCCGTTTTTTCAGCAAAGCCCGTCCCATGAGCCCTGTGACCGCCCGCCCCAACAGCCACTCGCGCGTGCGCGCCGGAACCGACAAGGACCAGCCACTGATCGAAGACATCCGCTTGCTGGGTCGATTGCTGGGTGACGTGATACGGGAACAGGAAGGACAGTCGGCCTTTGACCTGATCGAGCAGGTGCGCCGGCTGTCGGTTGCCTTTCGCCGCCACGCCGATGCGACCGCCGACCAGAGCCTCAAGAAGCTGCTGAAAAGCCTGAGTGCCGACCAGACGGTCAGCGTGATCCGCGCCTTCACCTATTTCAGCCACCTGGCCAATCTGGCCGAAGACCGGCACCACATCCGGCGGCGCTCCGTCCACGAACGCGCCGGTGATGTCCAGGAAGGCAGCCTGGCGATGAGCCTGCGTCGCCTGCGCGAGGCCGGCTTCAAGGCCCGTGACATCGAGCATGCACTGGCGCACTTCCACGTCTCGCCAGTGCTCACCGCCCACCCGACCGAAGTCCAGCGCAAGAGCATTCTCGATGCAGAGCGTGCGATTGCCCGTCTGCTGGCCGAACGCGACACCGCCGGCGGCCTGTCCGCCCGCGAACTGGCCCGAAACGAAGAGCAGATCCGGGCACGGGTGGTGCAGCTGTGGCAGACGCGGCTGCTGCGCTTCACCAAGCTGACGGTGGCCGACGAGATCGAAAACGCCCTGAGCTACTACCAGGCCACCTTCCTCGAACAGATTCCGCGCCTGTACCGCGAGCTGGAAGACAGCCTGCAGGAGTCCGGCGGCACTGACGGGGCCATACCCTCCTTCCTGCGCATGGGCCAGTGGATCGGCGGTGACCGCGACGGCAACCCGTTTGTCACCGCCGACACCCTGGATCTGGCCTTGCGCAGCCAGGCCGAGCTGGTGCTGCGCCACCACCTGACCCAGGTTCATCTGCTGGGCGCCGAACTGTCGATGTCGGTGATGCTGGCCGACTTCAGTCCTGACATGCAGGCCCTGGCCCAGCGCTCGCCCGACACCAATGCCCACCGCCAGGACGAACCCTACCGCCGTGCACTGACCGGCATGTACGCCCGCCTGGCGGCCACGTTGCGGGCACTGACGGGGGGCGAAGCGGCCCGACACGCGGTGGCTCCCCAGGACCCCTACCTGCAGGCCGAGGATTTTCTGGCCGACCTGCGCACCATTGAGGCTTCGCTGCTGGCCCACCATGGTGGCGCGCTGGCCCGGGCGCGCCTGCAACCCCTGATCCGCGCGGTCGAGGTGTTTGGTTTCCACCTGGCGACGGTGGACCTGCGTCAAAGCTCGGACAAACACGAGGAGGCGGTGGCCGAGCTGCTGGCGGTGGCGCGCATCGAGGCCAACTACAGCGCCCTGGACGAAACGGCCAAGCAGACGCTGCTGCTGCGCCAGCTCAAGGACGCACGTCCGCTGCGCGTTCCAGAGGCCCGTTACAGCGAACACACGCGCAGCGAACTGGCCATCTTCAACGCCGCCCGCGCAGGGCGCCAGCGCTTCGGCGCCCAGGCCATCCGCCACGCCATCATCAGCCACACCGAAACCGTCAGCGACCTGCTGGAGGTGCTGCTGTTGCAGAAGGAGTGTGGTCTGATGCACGGCCTGCTGGGCGACGCAGACCTGCCAGCCCGCTGCGAACTGATCGTGGTCCCGCTGTTCGAGACCATCGAAGACCTGCGCAACGCCGCGCCCATCATGCGCGACTACTACGCCCTGCCCGGCATCCGTGCCATGGTGCAGGACGGTGACGCGACTGGCTACTGCGAGCAGGATGTGATGCTCGGCTACTCCGACAGCAACAAGGACGGCGGCATCTTCACCAGCAACTGGGAGCTCTACCGCGCCGAAATTGCCCTGGTCGAACTGTTCGACAGCCTCAATCGCAGTGACGAAAAGTCCATCATGCTAAGGATGTTCCATGGTCGCGGTGGCACGGTGGGTCGTGGCGGCGGCCCGAGCTACCAGGCCATCCTGGCCCAACCGCCGGGCACCGTGCGGGGCCAGATCAGGCTGACCGAGCAAGGTGAGGTCATCGGCTCCAAGTACGCGAACCCCGACATCGGTCGCCGCAACCTGGAAACCCTGGTCGCGGCCACGCTGGAGGCCACACTGCTGCAACCCACCCGAGAAGCACCGCCCGCCTTCATGGACGCCGCCGATGCGCTCTCGCGGCACAGCATGGCCGCCTACCGTGCCCTGGTCTACGAAACGCCCCGCTTTGCCGAGTACTTCTTCGCGGCCACACCGATTCGCGAGATCGCCGAACTCAATATCGGCTCGCGTCCGGCGTCCCGCAAGGCCACCCAGCGCATCGAGGATTTGCGCGCCATCCCCTGGGGCTTCAGCTGGGGCCAGTGCCGTCTGACGCTGCCCGGCTGGTACGGCTTCGGGTCGGCGGTGGACCGTTTCATCCACGATGCTGGCAAGGCACAGGTGGCCCAACGCAAACGCCTGCTGCAGCAGATGGCCCGAGAATGGCCCTTCTTTGCCACCCTGCTGTCCAATATGGACATGGTGCTGGCCAAGAGCGATCTGGCACTGGCCTCGCGCTACGCCGAGCTGGTGCCGGACCGGCGCCTGCGCGAGCGCGTGCACGCGGCCATCGAAAGCGAATGGCAGCGCACCGCCCAGGCCCTGGCCCTGATCACCGGCCAGAAACAGCGCCTGGCCGGCAACGCCGCCCTGCAACGCTCGATCCGTCACCGCTTCCCGTACATCGACCCGCTGCACCATCTGCAGGTCGAACTGATCCGGCGCCACCGATCGGGTGCGCGCGACAGCGACCGGGACGAACGTGTCCGGCGCGGCATCCACCTGTCGATCAACGGCATCGCGGCCGGTTTGCGCAACACGGGCTGACCGGTTGCGGGGTGTCCACGGGCCTGCTCATCGGGCCATGGCCACATAAGGCTATCCGCCGCGGGACGGCGCCGGTCAGCCACCCTCCCTACAATCAGGGGGTGAGCCATCTTGTCAACGCCGACCTGCACAGCCATTCCGTGGTGTCCGACGGCACGCTCACGCCCGAAGCCCTGGCGCTGCGGGCCAAGGCCAACGGGGTGGCCCTCTGGTCGCTGACCGACCACGATGAGCTGGGCGGTCAGGCCCGCGCCATCGAAGCCGCCCGCCAGATCGGGCTGCCCTACCTCACCGGCACAGAAATCTCGGTCACCTTCGCCGGCGTCACCGTCCACATCGTCGGTCTCGGCATGGACCCGACCCATCAGCCGCTGGTCCAGGGCCTGCGCGAGACCCGGGGTGGCCGTGAGGCCCGGGCCCGCGCCATGTCGGCCGACCTGGAACGGGCTGGCATCGGCGGCGCCTACGAAGGTGCGCTGCGCTACGTGGACAACCCGGAACTGATCTCGCGCACCCATTTCGCACGCTTCCTCGTCGAAAGCGGCGTCTGCGGCGACACGCACGAGGTGTTCCGGCGTTACCTGGTTGAAGGCAAACCCGGCTATGTGCCACACCGCTGGGCCAGCCTGCGCGACGCCGTCGGCTGGATCACCGGTGCCGGCGGCGTGGCGGTCATCGCCCATCCGGCCCGCTACCGCTTCACCGCCAACGAGGAATACGCGCTGTTCACCGAGTTTTGCCAGCTGGGCGGCCAGGCGGTCGAGGTGGTCACCGGAGCCCACAGCACGTCCGAGTACGCCAAATACGCCGAGTTCTGCCGCGAATTCGGACTGGCCGCCTCCCGGGGCAGCGACTTCCACAGCCCGCAGGAAAGCCGCATCGACCTCGGTCAGTTGCCCGATCTGCCTGGTCAGGTCAGACCGGTCTGGGAACTGCTGGAATCCCGCATCCACTGATGTCGTCAGCCACATCGGGCCCGCGCGTGCTGCAGGGCATTCTTTTTCTCGTGGGCGCCACCGCCTGTTTTGCCGTGCTGGACACGGGTGTGAAGGTGGTGGGAGCCGTCATGTCGGTGCTGGTCGCCGTGTGGTTTCGCTACCTGTTTCAGGCGGTCGCTGTCACCGTGTTCATGCTCCCGGTGAGAGGTCGCAGCCTGTTGACCACAGATCAGCCTCGGCTGCAGTTGCTGCGTGGACTGCTGCTGTTCACCGTCAGCGTTCTGTCTTTTGTCAGCGTCCAGTACATGCCGGTGGGCGAGTTCACCGCCATCGTCATGACCACGCCGCTGGTGGTGACCTTGCTGGCCGCCCTGTTCCTGAAGGAGCGGGTCAGCCCTCTGCGGTGGTTGCTGGTGGTCGGGGGGTTCGCTGGTGCCCTGCTGGTGGTGCGCCCCGGTGGCGAACTGTTCGGATGGCCCGCCCTGCTGCCCCTGGCCATGGTCACCGCCTACGCGGTGTTCCAGATCCTGACCAGCCGCATGGCGCGCACGGAAGACCCAATGACCATGCACTTCTACACCGGCTGGGTCGGTGCCCTGGCGGCATCGCTGCTGGTGCCGCTGGTCTGGCAGGCCATCCCCGACCTGCGCACGCTGGCCCTGCTGTGTCTGGTCGGCCTGATGGGCACCGTCGGACATTTCCTGTTGATCCTGGCCTTTGCACGGGCCCCGGCCTCCACCCTGAGCCCCTACCTGTATGGGCAGATCGGTTTTGCCATGCTGTGCGGCTGGCTGGTGTTCGACCATGTCCCTGGCGCGCTGGAGTTGTCGGGGATTGCGCTGATCGTGCTGTGCGGCGCCACCGCCAGCTGGCTCACCGCCCGGCTGCCCCGACCACCGGCCCCTCGCGCACAATGAGCCCATGTCGCAGTTCTTCGAAGTCCATCCCGACAACCCGCAACCGCGGCTGCTGAAGCAGGCCGTCCAGCTGCTCGAGCGCGGCGGCGTGCTGGCCGTGCCGACCGACTCCAGCTACGCCCTGGTCTGCCATCTCGACGACAAAGCGGCCGCCGACCGGCTTCGACGCATCCGCCAGGTGGACGACCGGCATCACCTGACCCTGCTGTGCCGCGACCTCAGCGAGGTGGCCAGCTACGCCCGTGTCGACAACCGCCAGTACCGGCTGCTCAAGCTGGCCACCCCCGGTCCCTACACCTTCATTCTGGAAGCCAGCAAGGAAGTGCCTCGTCGTCTGAGCCACCCTTCACGCAAAACCATCGGCCTGCGTGTGCCGCAGCACCGGACCCTGTCCGAATTGCTGGCCCTTCACAACGCGCCCTTGCTGGCCACCACCCTCATCCCGCCCGGCGAAAGCGATCCGCTCAACGACGCGCATGAAATCCGCGAGCGCTTCGAGCACGAACTGGCGGCCGTCATCGACGCCGGCGCCTGCGTGCTGGAGCCGACCACGGTGGTCGACCTCACGCCCATGGGCATGGGCGGCGAGCCAGAAGTCCTGCGCCAGGGGCAGGGTCAGCTCCAGCCCCTGGGTCTCTGAAGCCGCCCGCCGCGACCCGGCGGCGCCATCTGGGACAATACGGGTTTTGCCAACGCCTTCATGGACATCGCCCTCATCATCCAGACCGTGGCCATCTACGCCATTCCGGTGCTGTTCGCCATCACCGTGCATGAGGCGGCCCATGGCTATGCGGCGCGGCATTTTGGTGACAACACCGCCTACATGCTCGGGCGCATCACGCTCAACCCGACCAAACACATCGATCCGGTCGGCACCATCGCCATGCCGCTGTTGCTGTATTTCGCCACCGCAGGGGCGTTTCTGTTCGGCTACGCCAAGCCCGTTCCGGTGAACTTCTCGCGCCTGCGCAACCCCAAGCGCGACATGATCTGGGTCGCGCTGGCCGGCCCCGGGGCCAACCTGGTCCAGGCCGTCGGCTGGACGGTGCTGCTCTACATCCTGTTGGCCAGTGGCGTCGAGGAACGCTTCTTCCTGCAGATGTGCCGTGCCGGTGTGCTGGTCAACCTGGTGATGTTCGCCTTCAACATGTTCCCCCTGCCACCGCTGGACGGCGGCCGCATCCTGGTCGGCCTGTTGCCTAACCAGCTGGCCTACACCGTGTCCCGGGTCGAGCCCTATGGCTTCTTCATCGTCCTGGCCCTGGTCCTGACCGGTGTGGTGGGCAACCTCTGGCTGCGCCCCCTCATGAACCTGTCTGCCCAGGCCATCGAAATCCTGCTGACCCCGCTGCGCATGTTGCTGCTCTGAATTCCCCTTTCGTTCCATGAAGACCCTGCGCGTTCTCACCGGCATCACCACCTCGGGCACCCCGCACCTGGGCAACTACGTGGGGGCCATCCGCCCCACCGTGCGTGCCAGCCGGCTGGCCCATGTCGACAGCTTCTATTTCCTGGCCGATTACCACGCCCTGATCAAGGTGGGTGAGCCCGCCCGCGTGCAACGCTCCACCCTGGAGATTGCGGCCACCTGGCTGGCTTGCGGCCTCGATCCGGAACAGGTCACCTTCTACCGCCAGTCCGACATCCCAGAGATTCCCGAGCTGACCTGGCTGCTGACCTGCGTGACCGGCAAAGGCCTGCTCAACCGCGCCCATGCCTACAAGGCCTCGGTGGACAAGAACAGCGCCGCTGGCCTGGAGCCCGACGATGGCGTGACGGCCGGCCTGTTCATGTACCCGGTGCTGATGGCGGCCGACATCCTGATGTTCAATGCCCACAAGGTGCCGGTGGGCCGCGACCAGGTGCAGCACATCGAGATGGCGCGCGACATGGCATCGAGCTTCAACCACCTGTATGGCGAACACTTCACGCTGCCCGAAGCCGAGATCGAGGCCCACGTGGCCACCCTGCCGGGGCTGGATGGCCGCAAGATGAGCAAGAGCTACGACAACACCATTCCCCTGTTCGTGCCGCGCGATCAGTTGCGCAAGCTCATCATGGGTATCGTGACCGACTCGCGGGCACCGGGTGAGCCCAAAGACACCGAGGGATCGGCCCTGTTCCAGATCTACCAGGCCTTTGCCAGCACAGAGGAAACCGCCGGCCTGGCCAAGGCCTACGACGACGGCATTGCGTGGGGCGATGCCAAACAGCTGCTGTTCGAGCGCCTGGAGCAGGAAATCGCCCCCATGCGGACCGTGTACGATGAACTGATGAACGACCCGGCGCGCATCGAGCGCACACTGCTGGCCGGCGCCGAGAAGGCCCGCGCCACCTCCCGCCCCTTCACCGCACGCCTGCGCCACGCCGTGGGACTGCGGGCACTCGACAGCCAGCCTGTCCAGGCTCCCGTGACCAAGCCTGGCAAGTCGGCAGCACCCGTTTTCAAGCAGTACCGTGAAACAGACGGCCAGTTCCGCTTCAAACTGCTGGACGCCAAAGGCTCGGTGCTGCTGCAAAGCATTGGCTTCGCCTCACCCCGTGAAGCCGCTCAAACCATTGCACGGTTGCGGCAAGACGGGCCTACCGCCCTGACGGAACTGCAGAACCTTCTGGAGAATCAAGCAGATACCGCACTGGTGCAAGCAGCCCTGGCCCACTTGCAGGAAGACCATACATAAAGCTGCACCCCTTGACCCGGACGCCTGCCTGATTTCAGTGACCCACGCCGGTGTCGATAAGACTTCGAGTAAACCTTCGTTACCGCCCTGTTGCCGGCTATCGCCAAAGCAGCCCTTTGTCGATATGCTAGAAGCTTGAACAAGTTTGTAATACTATACTTTCGCCATGAGCATTTTTGTCATTGATGACCACCCACTGATGCGGGAAGCCGTGGTGATGCTTCTGCGTCGTCTGCGGGCTTCGACCCAGGTGGTTGAACTTGAGCGGCTGGCCTCGGTGAGCCGCGCCATTGCCGAGCATGGCGAGCCCGAACTGGTCTGCCTGGACCTGAAGCTGCCCGACACCAACGGCGTTTCGGGTGTCCGTGAAGTGCGCCAGATGCTGCCCGACACCTCACTGATCGTGCTGTCGGCTTCGCCCGCTTCCGACTACGAGGACTTGTCTCGTGAAGCAGGGGCAGACGCCTATGTCGAAAAATCGGCAGGGGCGGCCCAAATTGCCCGTGTGCTGCGGGAGTTCCTGGCCGACGAGCCTGAAGACGAGAACGCCCCGACCATTCCCGAGAAGCTGTCCAAGCGACAAAAGCAGCTGCTGGTCATGCTGGACAGAGGCCTGTCCAATCGTGACATCGCCGAGCAGCTCCAGATCAGCGAGCACACCGTGAAGGTCCACCTGTGGCGCCTGTTCCGCCGGCTGAATGTCAAGAGCCGTTCGCAGGCCAGTCACCTGGCACGCACGGCCGGCCTTCTGGAGCTGTGAACCCCGAGGGCCTGTGGCCCCCGGCAATCAACTTCAGTTGCCCGCAGCCAACCGGACCCTTGATGCCGGTCTCCCCATGTCCCGCAGTTCAGCCGACTGCGTGAATGCAGGCACCATCACCCTGAAGACGCTGCCACGGGTGGCCACCGAGTTGAGGGCCAGTTGGTAGCCCATCAGGGTGGCCAGCTTGGAGACGATGGTCAGGCCCAGTCCCAGGCTGTCTTCGGTACCCTGGTGCTGAGACACCCGGAAAAACTCCTGAAAAATGGCTTGCTGGTGTTCCCGGGCAATGCCCACACCGGTGTCCCAGACCTCGAACACCACCATGTCACGGCGCACGCGAAGCGCCAGCAGCACACCGCCCTCTTGCGTGTGTTTGAGGGCATTGGAGACCAGGTTGCCGAGGATGCGCCGCAGGACCACCGGATCGGCCCAGATCGAGACATCCGGAGACCGCGTGCGCAGACGCAGGGACTTGCCTGCTGCCACCGGTTCGAACTGAAGTGCCACGTCGGCCAGCAGTTCACGAACCCGGACACTCTGCAGTTTGACCTTGTAGTTGCCGGCGTCGATCCTAGTCAGATCGAACAGCGAGTCAAACAGCTCGTTGATGGCCCGTGTCGACTGCAGAATGCGCGGCGCAATGTCGCGTGCCATCTCGGGTTCGGTGGCCAGCCAGTCTGCATAAAGACTGAGGGCATGGACCGGCTGGCGCAGATCATGGGCAGCCGATGCGAGAAAGCGGTTCTTGGTGCTCACGGCCCTCAGCGAAGCACGGGTTTGCAGGGTCAGGGAATCGATGAGTTCCTGATTGGAGAACTGCAACTCCAGGTTGGAATGCTGGGTGGCCTGCAGGCGCCGCCCGCCCACCAGCAGCAACCACCAGTAGATCATCAGCAGCGCCAACAGGATGGCAGAAGTCTCCAGCATCCGCTGGTCCAGGCCGTGCAAGGCGATCTGAACCACGATACCGCCGGTCACGGTGAGCAGCATTGCCGCATTGCACGCGCGAAACAAAGGAAACCACGCGCTGAGGGTGATGATGGAAATCAGTCCCTGGGCCAATGCGACCAGCGCACAGACAAACTGGACGTAAATGCCGGCCTGCAGGAAAGACAAGCCCACCGGTACACCCCAGAGCCCAGCGGCCAGCACCCAGGACCAGCTGTAACGACGGATGAAATCCTGTCGGGTGGTGCCGCCCACGCTGTCATAGCGCATGCGGTAGATGCCGATGACCCGATACCGGTGCAACAGCATGAACACCATCAAACCGGACCAGGCCAGCAGAAGGTAGAGAGGAACCTCGCCAGCCAGCAGGAAAATCAGCGCTGGCAAGGCCATGCACGATGCCAGCAACGACGTCATGGCGCCGTCCATGACCACGCCGATGAGTTGGGCGTTCACCCATTGCTCGCGCACCTCCGGCGAGGCGGGGATGTGCTGGTGGGTCGCAGGCTGGGTATCGACGAGCATCGGGCGCGGCAAAAGGGCAGATTTGGTCATTGTCGCACCGCGAACGCTGGCCGGCGTCGCCAGAGCCCCACACCGGGAAACTGCTAGAATGCAGGGCTTGACCGCGGAGAGGTGGCAGAGTGGTCGAATGCACCGGATTCGAAATCCGGCATACAGGATCTCCTGTATCGAGGGTTCGAATCCCTCCTTCTCCGCCACAAACACAAAAGCCCGGCTCTGCCGGGCTTTTTCATGGCCGCTCGGCGGCGTTCAGGCCGACAGCCGCTCCGTGCCCCCCATATAGGGCCGCAACACCTCGGGCACGGTCACGCTGCCGTCGGCGTTCTGGAAGTTTTCCAGCACGGCCACCAGCGCACGTCCCACCGCCAGACCGGAGCCGTTGAGGGTATGCACCAGCTCATTCTTTCCTTGGGCGTTCTTGAAGCGCGCCTGCAGGCGGCGCGCCTGGAAGGCCTCGCAGTTGGAGACCGAGCTGATCTCGCGGTAGGTGCCCTGCGCCGGCACCCAGACCTCCAGGTCGTAGGTCTTGCTGGCACCAAAGCCCATGTCACCCGTGCACAGGCTCATCACCCGGTAGGGCAGACCCAGCTTCTGCAGGACAGCCTCGGCGTGGCCGGTCATTTCTTCCAAAGCCTCGTAGCTTTTGTCCGGATGCACAATCTGCACCATCTCGACCTTGTCGAACTGGTGCTGGCGGATCATGCCGCGTGTGTCGCGGCCGGCGCTGCCGGCTTCGGAGCGAAAGCACGGTGTGTGCGCTGTCATCCGGATGGGCAGATCGGTTTCCGCCAGGATCTCGTCGCGCACCACGTTGGTCAACGTCACCTCGCTGGTGGGAATCAGGTACAGCGCCTGATTGTCGTCCGCCCCGTCCTGACCGCCCTTGTTGGCCGCGAACAGGTCGGCCTCGAACTTGGGCAGCTGACCGGTGCCCCTCAGGGTGTCGGCGTTGACGATGTAAGGCGTGTAGCACTCGGTGTAGCCGTGTTCCTGTGTCTGCACATCAAGCATGAACTGGGCAAGGGCCCGGTGCAGGCGTGCAATCGGGCCTCGCATGAAGGTGAAGCGCGAACCGGCCAGCTTGGTGCCGGTGTCGAAGTCCAAACCCAACTCTTCGCCAATGTCGACATGGTCGCGAACTTCAAAGTCAAAGCTGCGCGGCGTGCCCCACTGGCGCACCACCACGTTGCCCTCCTCGCCCGTGCCAACCGGCACACTCTCGTGCGGCAGGTTGGGCACCGCCAGCAGCAGGGTTTGCAGTTCGGTCTGGATCACGTCCAGCCGGGTGGCGGAGGCCTCGAGTTCGGCCTTCATCTCGCCGACCTGGGCCATGACCTCCTCGGCCTGAGCGTGTTGACCTTTGCCTTTGAGCACGCCAATCTGCTTGGACAGGCTGTTGCGCTGCGCCTGCAGGCTCTCGGTTCGGGTCTGGAGCACCTTTCGCTCATGCTCCAGCGACTGGAACGCCTGCACGTCCAGGTAAGGCTGGGGATTCTTGCGGGTTTCCAGGCGCGCGACGACGGCGTCCAGATCTTTGCGGAGTTGGAGGATGTCAAGCATGCCCGGATTGTAGGGACTCGGCCCCCTGCTGCACCCGCGTGTGGGTGCTGAAGAGGCCCTACGGCCCGATCTTCAGCCCCTTGGGCAAGGGAAACTTGATGGTTTCTGTGATGCCGTCGAGTTTGCGCACGGAGATCACCCCCATTTCTCGCAAGCGCTCGATCACCTGCTGCACCAGGATGTCTGGCGCCGAGGCACCCGCCGTCAGCCCCACCCTTTGCCTGCCCGCGAACCACTCGGCATGCAGCTCACCTGCGTTGTCCACCATATAGGCTTCGGTACCCAGGCGCTGGGCCACTTCTCGCAGCCGGTTGCTGTTGCTGCTGGTGGGGCTGCCCACCACAATGACCACATCCACCTGCGGACTGAGCAGCTTCACGGCGTCCTGGCGGTTCTGGGTTGCGTAGCAGATGTCTTGCTGCTTGGGTTCACGGACCATGGGAAAGCGTGCCTTGACGGCTGCCAGAATGCCCGCCGTGTCATCGACCGACAGGGTGGTCTGTGTGACCACCGCCAGCCGCTCGGTCTGACCCGGCTGCACCCTGGCCACATCGTCGATGTCTTCGACCAGATGAATGCCCTCGCTGAGCTGCCCCATGGTGCCTTCAACCTCGGGGTGCCCCTTGTGCCCGATCATGATGAACTCGTAGCCCTCCTTGAACAGCTTGGCCACTTCCACATGCACCTTGGTCACCAGCGGGCAGGTGGCATCAAAGATCTGAAAGCCCCGGCGCTCTGCTTCTTCCTGTACCGCCTTGCTGACCCCATGGGCAGAAAACACCAGGGTGGCGCCCGGAGGGACCTCGTCCAGGTCTTCAATGAAGATGGCCCCCTTGTCACGGAGGTCGTTGACCACGTAGGTGTTGTGCACGATCTCGTGCCGGACATAAATGGGGCGCCCGAACTTGGCCAGCGCGCGCTCAACGATCTCGATGGCGCGGTCCACGCCGGCGCAGAAACCGCGCGGCTCGGCCAGAAGAATCTCGCTCATGAAGAACTGCCCTCACGGTCAGACACGCCAGACCAGCACACCGCCGAACCGGACTGGCCGGAACACAAAGGCTGCCTGACGGAGGTTGCAACGAAACGACGCGGCGAAGTCAATTCAACACCCCGATCAACTGGACTTCAAAGCGCACCGGCTGCCCGGCCAGCGGGTGGTTGAAGTCGAAAAGTACCGCCCCGTCCTCGTTGACGTCTCGCACGGCCCCGGCGTAGCTGCCCAGCCCATCGGGCGTCGGGAACTGGACCACATCGCCCACCGCGTAACGCTCGTTCGGGTCGCCGAGTTCACTCAGCAGCTTGCGTGCGACCCATTGAACCATCTCTGGCCGGTGTTCACCAAAGGCCTCACCTTCGGACAGTTCAATCGTGGTGCGCGTGCCTTCTTCCAGGCCGATCAGCTTGTGCTCAATGGCCGGCGACAGCTGGCCGCCCCCCATGCTCAGGGTGGCTGGCTGCCCGTCAAAGGTGTCGATGAACACCCGTCCATTGGCGCCAGAAAGGCGGTAGTGCAACGTGAGAAAGGAGCCTTGCTGGACCTGTGACATGGACGAATGGGGGATGGTTATGGGGGCTCGCACCGAAACACACCCCGCAGTCTGGGGATACGGCATTCCGGAGCACATGTGCCTATTGTAAAAAGCTGGGCGTACAGGGAGAAAACACCATGCTTGGAAAAAGCGGGACATCGGGCCTGCAAGGCCTGCCAGCCGACGCAAGGCCGCGCGAGAAGCTGCTGACGCGAGGGCCATCGGCCCTGGGCGATGCCGAACTGCTGGCCCTGCTGCTGCGCACCGGCCTGCCAGGCAAGCATGTGCTTCAACTGGGGCAGGAGCTGCTCGATCGGTTTGACGGGCTCGCGGGCCTGCTGCACACGGATGCACAGGCGCTGCGGCAGGTCAAGGGGCTGGGGCCAGCCAAGCGGGCCGAGCTGGTGGCAGTGGCGGAACTGGCCCGCCGCGCACTGGCACAGGAACTGAAATCCCGGCCCCTGTTCGACAGCCCGCAAGCTGTGCGCAACTACCTGCAACTGCAGCTCGGCGCCCGCCCTCACGAGGTGTTTGCCGTGCTGTACCTGGACAGCCAGAACCGCCTGATCGCTCTGGAAGAGCTGTTTCGGGGCACGCTGACCCAGACCAGCGTCTACCCCAGGGAGGTGGTGCTGCGCGCCCTGCACCACCACGCAGCCGCGGTGGTGCTGACCCACAACCACCCCAGCGGGGTGGCCGAACCGTCACGCGCTGACGAATCGCTGACCCAGTCGCTCAAAGCTGCCCTGTCACTCGTCGACGTGCGTGTGCTGGATCACTTCATCGTCACCCGGAGTCAGGCGGTGTCCATGGCTGAGATGGGACTGGTATGAGGGTCATCCACATGCCTTGACCTGCAGGGCAGGGTGCTGACCGACAATGCGACCATGAAGGTGCATTCCCTGGTCGATCTCAAGCAGTTGCGCCTCGTCATGAGAGAGCGTGCTGCCGCTGCCCTGGCGCGCGAGCAGGCCGAGCGCGAGCGCCAGGAGCATGAAGCACGGGAGCGGCGCCTGTTCGAGCTGGCCGTGGGACCGGTTCGCCCCCTGCGCGACCCGGGGCGGGTGGCCAGTCCCCCCCCGGATGTGCAGCCTCAGCCCTTGCAGCGACAGCGTGACGAGGCAGCGGTGATGCGCGAGGCCCTGTCGGACGAGTTTGATGTCGAGACCCTGCTGCACACCGACGATCGACTGAGCTTTCTGCGGCCTGGCCTGGGGCCGGACGTGCTGGTGAGGCTTCGGGCCGGGCGCTGGAGCATCCAGCGGCAGATCGACCTGCACGGCCTGCGCACCGACGAAGCACGGGAGGCGCTGGGGCGCTTTCTGCGCGAATGCCACCAGCAAGGCCTGCGCTGCGTGCGTGTGGTGCACGGCAAAGGCCTGGGGTCCCCCGGGCGCACCCCGGTGCTCAAGGACCGTGTGCCGCGCTGGCTGGTGCAGAAAAGCGAGGTGCTGGCTTTTGCCCAGGCACGCCCGGCCGAAGGTGGCGCAGGCGCACTGGTGGTGCTGCTCAGGCAGGCTCAGGGCGTCTCGCGCGAGCCTGCCTGAGCAGCCGGACGGCGCTGGGCCAGTAACCGCCGGATCACGATGCGGAACGGCAACAGGGCCAGCAAGGCCAGGCCCAGCTTCACCAGCCAGTCGGCACTGGCCATGGACACCCACAGCGGCGCGTCGGGCCCCATGCCCAGCAGGGGCAGGATCTCGTTGGCCCAGCCCACGTCATTGCCCGGTTCGATCCAGACCAGGGCTGCCGCGAACGCGATGGAGAAGAACAGCAGGGTATCGATGGTGGAACCCACCACGGTCGAAGCCAGGGGCGCGCGCCACCAGGCGCCCTGGCGCAGGCGGTCGAACAGGAACACGTCCAGCATCTGGGCCACCAG
This sequence comes from Burkholderiales bacterium, assembly GCA_030604135.1. Classification (GTDB taxonomy): domain Bacteria; phylum Pseudomonadota; class Gammaproteobacteria; order Burkholderiales; family Burkholderiaceae_C; genus Hydrogenophaga. The sequence continues at coordinate 115,023 of JAUVWL010000002.1, forward strand.
GAAGGCCACACCCGAGGCCAACGCGATGCGCAGCGTCACCAGCGGACCGAACTCGCCCACGATCTGGCTGCCGACCAGCGAACAGAGGATGCCGACCGTGAAACCGGCCAGCACCACCTTGCGGGCGGCCCGCGGCCCGTGCAGGAAATTGACCAGATCGGTGACCAGAAAGGCCAGCGGGTAGGTGAAAGCGCCCCAGGTCAGCCACTGGCCGAACAGGAACTGCACCAGAATGTTGGACGCCAGCACGATGGCCGCCATGGCCAGGATGCCGGGAAGCAGGTAGGTCATGATGAAAAGCGGGAGAAACCGGACCGGCCACGCGGCGCGGATGGCGGATTATCCGCGAGCCGGGCGCCGACGGGTTCACGCAGCGACCCGGCGCCGCTCAGGGCGTGTTGCGCATCCAGTCGGCGGTCTGGAAGAAACTGGCCGCCAGCCGGCGGCGCAACTCGGGGTCCACACCCACGTCGCCCATGGCCTGGTCCATGCAGGCCAGCCACTGGTCTCGCTCCAGAATGCCAATGGCAAACGGCATGTGACGCATGCGCAGCCGCGGATGCCCGAAGCGTTCGGTGTAGTGTTGCGGCCCTCCCAACCAGCCGCAGAGGAACCAGTGCAGTTTCTGGCGCGCGTCGTCCAGCGTGGTGCCATGGGCCTGGCGCAGTTCCCGGTAGGCCGGCTCCAGATCCATCAGGTCGTAAAAACGGTCCACCAGGAGGCGCACCGATGCCTCACCACCGATCCATTCAAAAGGGGTGGCCGGCGCTGCCGGCTCTGTATTCGCGACACTCACGATGCGGCCCGCCTCAACGTTTCCACCACAGGGGTGCGCAACACGCCGCGCAGCCCCCACCAGCCGGCGGCCAGCGCCAGCACGGCACCGGCCAGCGCGCCCGCCAGCGGCACCATCGGTGAGGCGGTCCAGGCGAACTCGAACGCGTACCGGGCCAGCGCCCAGCCCACAACCACCGCCACCACAGAGGCCAGAACCCCCGCCAGCAAGCCGACGCCCAGCAATTCGATGCGCTGGACCTGCCGCAGCAGGCCGGAGCTGGCGCCGACGGCCCGCAACACGGCAAACTCTCGCTCCCGTTCGCCCCGGGTGGCCGTGATTGCGGCCAGCAGCACCACCAGCCCGGCGGCCAGGGTGAAGGCGAACAGGAACTCGACCGCGCGGATCACCTGCCCCAGTACACGCTGCACCTGGGCGATGGTCTGGCTCATGTCGACGTTGGTGATGTTGGGAAACTGCCGCACCAGCGCGTTGTCGAAGGCGGATCCGGCCGGGGGGGCGCGGAAGGCGCTGATGAAGGTCAGGGGCACCTCATCCATCTGCGCGCGCGGAAAGATGACGAAGAAGTTCACCCGCATCGACCCCCAGTCCACCTTGCGCAGGCTGGTGATGCGCCCCTCGGTCACGATGCCGGCGATATCGAAGCCCAGCCGGTCTCCGATCTTCAGACCCAGCTCCTGGGCCAGACCCTCCTCCACACTCAGGGCATCGGCCTCGTCCTCGGTCCAGCGGCCGGCCGAGACCGGGTTGTGCGGCGGCAGGGTGGCACTGTGCGAGAGATTGAATTCACGCTCGACCAGGCGCTGGGCGCGGTCCGTGGCAAAGCTGTCGGGGTCGACGGTCTGCCCGTTGATGGTGACCAGGCGCCCGCGGATCATCGGGTACCAGTCGAACTCGCTCACGCCGCCCTCCTTCAGCGCAGCCCGGAACGCCTGGCCCTGATCGGGCTGGATGTTGATCACGAAGCGGTCGGGCGCGTCGGGAGGCGTGGCGTTGCGCCAGCTGGCAATCAGGTCGGTGCGCAACAAGACCAGCAGCACCAGCGCCAGCAGGCCCACCGAAAGCGCGCTGATCTGCACCACGGCATACACCGGGCGGGCCGACAGCTGGCGGGTGGCCATGATGAGGGCGCGGGGCGCGGTGTTTTCGTTGACGCTGGCGCGCAGCAGGCGCACCGCCAGGTAGCTGACCACGGCAAACAGCACCACGGCCACGGTGAAGCCGCCCACCGCGATACCACCCAGGAGCAGGTCGCGGCTGGCCATCATGAGCAGGCCGGCAAAGCCGACCATGCCCAGCAGCAGCACCGCCAGACTGGCGGGCTTGAGCTGGCCCACGTCGCGGCGGATCACCCGCAGCGGCGGCACCCGCGAGAGCTGCAGCACCGGTGGCAGACCGAAGGCGATCATGAGGGTCAGGCCCATGCCCAGGCCGAGCCCGACCGGCCCCAGGCCCGGCGCCGGCAGACCGGCATCAACCAGGCCGGCCAGCAGCACCACGAACACATGGTGGACCGCATAACCGAGCACCAGCCCGAGCGCGCTGGCCATCAGGCCCACCAGAATGAACTCCAGCGTGTAGGCCCGCGCCATCGTGCCCTGGGACAGGCCCAGCACCCGCAGCATGGCGCAGTCGTCCAGGTGGCGCTGGGCAAAGCCGCGCGAGGCGATGGCCACGGCCACCGCACACAACAGCGCCGCCAGCAGGGCCACCAGGTTGAGGAATTTCTCGGCCCGCTCCAGGGTTTGCTGCATCTCTGGCCGACCCCCTTCCAGCGACTCGAGCCGGATGCCGCGCACCTCGGGCCGGTCGATCTCGGCTTGGGCCCAGCGCACGAAGCGGGCCACCGCTGCGTCGTCGCCGGCGACCGCCAGGCGGTAACTCAGGCGGCTGGCCGGCTGCACCAGACCGGTGGCCGGCAGGTCATCGGCGTGGATCATCACCCGGGGCGCAAAGCTCATGAAGCCGGCACCGCGATCGGGTTCGACCACGATGACCTTGTCCAGCACGAACGCGCTGTCGCCCAGCCACAGGGTCTGCCCGATTTCCAGCTCCAGCACGCCCAGCAGTGCCGGGTCCACCCAGGCGCGGCCCCGGGGCGGCACCTCGGCCACCGGCTGGTCGGGGCCACCGGGCCGGTCGGCCAAGCGCAAAGCACCCCGCAGGGGGTAGCCTTCGCCCACCGCCTTCAGCGCCACCAGGCGGGCGGCGCCGCCCAGTTCGTCGGGAGCGCGGCCCATGGTCGGAAAGCTCAGGGTCTGGGCCACCTGCAGGCCCAGTTCGCGGGCCTGCGCTTCGAAGGCTGGTGGCGCCGGCTGGTCGCTGCTGATCACCGCGTCGCCACCGATCAGTGCCCGGGCATCCCTTTGCAGTCCGTTTTGCAGGCGGTCGGCGAAGAAGCCCACCGCGGTCAGGGCGGCGACCGCCAGCGTGACCGCAATCAGCAGCAGGCGCAACTCGCCCGCACGCCAGTCGCGCCAGAGCGTGCGCCAGCCGAGGGACCAGAAAGAGACGGGAACAGAGACCATGTTCGAACCATACCCGATCCGGGCAAACCCTGTGTTTCAGCCCCGTTTCCGCGTCCGGGCCAAAGAACCAGAACGCGGCGGAACCGGCTTTGCCGGGCCGCTTGCGTTGCCCCTTGAGGAGCGGTACTGGCTACACGCAGTGAGCCAGCGATGGGCGTGGTCTCACTTCGTCCCGAAGATGCGGTCGCCCGCGTCGCCCAGGCCGGGCACGATGTAGCCGTGCTCGTTCAGGCCCCGGTCCACGGCCGGTGTGTAGACCGGTACGTCCGGGTGCGCGTCGTGGAAGGTCTTGAGCCCCTGCGGGCACGTGACCAGGCAGACAAAACGGATCGAGCGTGGCTGGGTCTGCTTCAGGCGGTCGACCGCGGCCACGGCCGAGTTGCCGGTGGCCAGCATCGGGTCCAGGACGATCACGTCGCGTTCGTGCATGTCCTGGGGCATCTTGAAGTAGTACTCGACCGCCTGCAGGGTCTGGGGATCCCGGTACAGGCCGATGTGGCCGACGCGTGCCCCCGGAATGACCTGCAGCATGCCGTCCAGGAAGCCGTTGCCGGCGCGCAGGATGGACGCGAGGACGATCTTCTTGCCGTCGATGACCCGGGAGGTCATGGTCTCCAGCGGGGTCTCGATTTCGATCTCCTGCATCGGCATGTCGCGGGTGATCTCGTAGGCCAGCAGGGCAGACAGCTCATGCACCAGCTCACGAAAGCTCTTGGTGCTGGTGTCCTTGCGGCGCATCAGGGTCAGCTTGTGCTGGACCAGGGGGTGATCGATGACGTGGACTTCTCGGCTCATGGGGGCGATTATTGCCGCAATCAGAGGGCATCCAAGGTATGTGACCGGGCAGCGGGCACGGCCGGCATGGCATCCCAATGCAGGCGCTGCGGGTTGGCAAAGCACAAGAAGCGCTTGTGGGTGGCCCTTCCGATGGCGCACAGACCCACCCGGCGCGCCACCTCCAGCCCCATTTCAGTGATGCCGCTGCGGGACACCACGACGGGCACGCCCATCTGGGCCGATTTGATGACCATCTCGCTGGTCAGGCGTCCGGTGGTGTAGAACACCTTGTCCTCGCCCACCATGCTGCCCGGCGCGACGGCATCCTGCAGCCACATCCAGCCGGCAATGGTGTCCACCGCGTTGTGGCGCCCCACATCCTCCACGAACAGCAGCAGCTCGGCCCCACGGAACAGGGCACAGGCATGCACCGATCCAGCCGATTTGTAGGTGCTCTCCTTCAGCCGGATGGCATCCACCAGGCCGTACAGCTGGGACTGCCTCAGGCCGGCCTCTGGTGGCAGGCAGACCTTGTCGATCTCGTCCATCAGGCTGCCGAACACGCTGCCCTGCCCGCAACCGGTGGTCACCACACGGCGGGCTGTACGCTCTTCAATGCGATCGATCCCGTGTCGGGTCTTGACCGAAGCCGCACCCACGTCCCAGTCGACCGTGATGGACTCGATTTCGTCCAGACCACCGACCAGGCGCTGGTTGCGCAGGTAGCCCAGCACCAGCCATTCCGGGTGCCCGCCCAAGGTCATCAAGGTGACCAGTTCGCGCTTGTCGACATAGACCGTCAGGTCTCGCTCGGCCGGAATGGAGACCTGCGACGCACGCCCGAATTCGTCGACCACGTCCACGGTGCGGGTCAGGGGCGCCCGGGCGCCGGTCAGGTGCGGCAGGCGGACGGCTCGGTCTTCGGATGGGGTCATGGCGGACAGGAAGGTGTTCTTGCTGGTTCTCTAAGAGGCCCGTGACCGCAGTATGCCCTGTCAAAGGGCTCTGCAAGAGCAGCAGGGTCTGCATGCAACAAGGGGCCCGCTAGGGCCCCTTGGGTGGTCGACGCTGGAGGGCTCAGGCGCCCGCCGTCTGCCCTGGCGTTGCCGCCGGGGCCTTGTCGCCACTGCGCTGGGCCGGAATCTTGCCGGCCTTGATGTCGTCGTACCAGAGCTCGTGGTGTTCCTTGGCCCAGGTCTCGTCGACATAGCCTGTCTTCATGGCCTGGTAGGCGCCGGACATGCCCAGGGTGCCCATGTAGATGTGTCCCATGAACATGGCCATCATGAGCACTGCCGCACTGGCGTGGATCATGTGGGCCACCTGCATGTTGCCACGGGTGTACTCGAACACGGGCAGGATCTTGTCCAGGAACAGACCTGTGGCCACAACCACCAGACCGATCGCGAACACGCCCAGCCAGAACAGCACCTTCTCTCCGGCGTTGAAGCGGTGCGAAGGCACTTCGTGTCCGCTGAGCAGGCCGCCACCCTTGAGCAGCCAGGTCAGATCGCCTTTGGACGGCAGATTGTCGCGGGCAAAGGTGATGATGACCACGACCAGCGACACGGCAAACAGCGGGCCGGCAAAGTTGTGGGCATTCTTCATGGCATAGGCCAGCCAGCCGAACAGCGTGCTACCAAGCACCGGCAACAGGAAGAACTTGCCGAAGGCCATGACGATACCGGAGAGCGCCAGCACGACAAAGGCGATGGCGTTGACCCAGTGCGCCGCGCGCTCCACGTAGGTGAACCGTTCGATCAGGCGCCCGGTCTCCTTGCCGTGCAAACGGATGGTGCCCTTGCCAAAGTAGAACAGGGCAATGGCGACCAGCACAATGAGCAACAGGGAACCACCGTAAGGAATGATCCAGTTGTTGCGGACCTGACGCCAGGCCTCACCGGCGGTGGTGAAACGCGATCCAGGGTATTGCACGAAGCCCTGGATCAGGTTGCCCGCCTCCAGATACGGCAGACTGGTGTAGCCCGTCACCCCTTCCCGAACATCACGCCACATGGGCGCGTTGTTGCCCGGTTGCACCCTGCCCCGCTCCGCGTTGGACTGGTTCGCGTAGTTCGGATCGCTGCTGGCGTCCGGCGCAATCTCGAAGATGTTGGCGCTGCGGATGCCGCCTTGCTGCTGAGAAGCAGCGGCAGGAGGCACCAGATCGTCTTCCACCGGGGCAACCTGCAAGGACTGCGCATGGGCCCATCCCAGCCCGAGCCACAGGATCACAGCCGACCAGCCCAGCGGCGACAAGAGCCGGCGCAGACCGGTCATCAGTTGGCTTGGCATGAAGCGCTCCTCGCGTCTGTTAGTTGCTCATGCGAGCGTAGTCATTTTGGCCGTACTGGGCACGGGCCTTGAGGTGCTGCTCCCAGCTGTTGCGGTCACCCGCTTGCCAGCCCTTGTCGGCATACTGACTCTTGCCGACACCGGAGTACGGCGCGTTGTCGTTCTTGATCGCCTGTCCCTGTAGCTCCTGCGGCTGATCACCACAGCCGGCCATGGAGAACGCGAGCAGAATGGCGCCCAGAAGGGTGGCTGTACGTTTCAACTGAATCATGACCGACCTCCTTGTGCGCTGCCATACGCGGTGCCCCAGCCCCAGACTTCGGCACCCTTGCCACGTTGCAACACCCGGTTGCGGAAGATGTCGGCGACGACATCACCATCGCCCGCCAGCAAGGCCTTGGTCGAGCACTGCTCGGCACAGGCCGGCAATTTGCCTTCGGCCAGACGGTTGCGGCCGTATTTCTCGAATTCGGACTGGCTGCCATGGGCCTCGGGACCGCCGGCGCAGAAGGTGCACTTGTCCATCTTGCCACGCACACCGAAGGTGCCCTGGCTGGGAAACTGGGGCGCGCCGAACGGGCAGGCGTAGCTGCAGTATCCGCAGCCGATGCAGACATCCTTGTCGTGCAACACCACACCCTCGTCGGTGCGGTAGAAGCAGTTGACCGGGCAGACCGCCATGCAGGGCGCGTCACTGCAATGCATGCAGGCCACCGAGATGGATTTTTCGCCCGGCACGCCGTCGTTGAGGGTGACGACCCGGCGGCGGTTCACGCCCCAGGGCACTTCGTGCTCGTTCTTGCAAGCCGTGACACAACCGTTGCACTCGATGCAGCGTTCGGCGTCACAGATAAATTTCATGCGTGCCATCTTGGTGTCTCCTTATGCCTTGCTCACATTGCAGACCGTGGTCTTGGTTTCCTGCATCATGGTCACGATGTCGTAGCCATAGGTGGTGGCCGTGTTGACGGCCTCACCCCGCACAATGGGGAAAGCGCCGTCGGGGTAATAGGGCTTGAGGTCGGCACCCTGCCACCGGCCCGAGAAGTGGAACGGCAGGAACACCGTTTCACGGTCCACCCGCTCGGTCACCAGCGCCTGCACATTGATGCGGGCACCCGTCGGTGTGCTAACCCAGACCCGCTCACCGTTGCGAATGCCGCGCTCGGCCGCGGTGGCCGGGTTGATCTCGACGAACATTTCCTGCTGCAGTTCGGCCAGCCAGGGGTTGGAGCGGGTTTCCTCGCCACCGCCTTCGTACTCGACCAGTCGGCCGGAGGTCATGATCAGCGGGAATTTCTCGTGGACCTTGTCCTCGACGTTCTTCTGCTGCAGCGACTTGTACAGAATCGGCATGCGCCAGCGCGTCTTCTGGTCGTCGTGGCTGGGGTACTTGGCCATCAGGTCCGGGCGGGTGCCGTAGATCGGCTCACGGTGCTGGGGAATGGCGTCGGGGAAGTTCCAGACCACCGCACGCGCCTTGGCGTTGCCAAACGGATGGCAGCCATGGGCCATGGCCACACGGATGATGGCCCCGGTCGGGTCGGTTTTCCAGTTCTTGCCTTCGGCCTTGACCTGTTCATCGGCGGACAGGTCGCTCCACCAGCCAAGCTTCTTAAGCAGAACGTCATCGAATTCCGGGTATCCGGTGGTAATTTCGGCCCCGAGCGAATGTGACCCGTCTTCGGCCAGCAGGCTCACGCCTTCTCGCTCGACACCGAAGTTCGCCCGGAAGTTGCCGCCGCCGTCCATGACGTGCTTGGAGGTGTCGTACAGGTTGGGCGAACCCGGGTGCTTGAGCGCTGGAGTGCCGTAGCAGGGCCACGGCAGGCCAAAATAGTCGCCACTCATGTCGTAACCGGTCTCCTGGTCGACCACCTTGCCCTTGCACTTGAGCGTCTTGACGTCGAAGGCGTCCATGTGGCGCATGTGGGCCTTCAGGCGCTCCGGGCTCTGGCCGGTGTAGCCGATGGTCCAGACACTGCGGTTGATTTCGCGCAGGATGTCCTCGATCATGGGCTCTTCCATGCCGCCTTTGCCCTTGACCATCTGGAAGTTCTTGGAGAGCTGCTCTGCAAACCCCAGTCTCTGGGCCAGCTGGTGCATGATCATGTGATCGGTGCGGCTGTCCCACAAGGGCTCGATGACCTGCTCACGCCACTGGATCGAGCGGTTGGATGCGGTGCATGACCCACTGGTCTCGAACTGGGTGGCCGCGGGCAGCAGGTAGACCTCGCGGTTGGGATTGAGGTCCTCGGCACGCCCCGGCATGGCGGCCATGGAGGCGGTCGCCGACGGGTAGGGATCGATCACCACCAGCAGATCCAGCTTGTCCATGGCCCGCTTCATTTCCAGACCGCGGGTCTGGGAGTTGGGCGCGTGACCCCAGAAGAACATGCCACGGATGTTGGAACCCTGGTCGATCAGCTCCTTGTCTTCCAGCACACCGTCCACCCAGCGCGAGACGGTGATGCCGGGTTTTTCCATCATGCCTTCGCTGTAGCGAGACTTGATCCAGTCGTAATCGACGCCCCACACGTTGGCATAGTGCTTCCAGGAACCGGCAGCCAGGCCGTAGTAACCGGGCAGCGAATCGGGGTTGGGACCGACGTCGGTGGCACCCTGCACGTTGTCGTGACCGCGGAAGATGTTGGTGCCACCACCACTCTTGCCGACGTTGCCCAGCGCCAGCTGCAGGATGCAGGATGCGCGAACCATGGCGTTGCCGATGGTGTGCTGGGTCTGGCCCATGCACCACACGATGGTGCCCGGGCTGTTCTCGTGCAGCATGCGGGCCACCTTGAGCATCTGCTCTTCCTTGACACCGCAGGCCTCTTCGACCTTGTCCGGCGTCCACTTGGCCAGCACATCGGCCTTGACCGCTTCCATGCCATAGACGCGGTCGTTGATGTACTTCTTGTCTTCCCAGCCGTTCTTGAAGATGTGGTACAGCAGCCCGAACAGGTAGGGGATGTCGGTGCCGGAACGGATGCGAACGTACTCGTCGGCCTTGGCAGCCGTGCGGGTGAAGCGCGGATCGACCACGATCATCTTGCAGCCGTTTTCCTTGGCGTGCAGCATGTGCAGCAGGGACACCGGGTGCGCTTCGGCGGCATTGGAGCCGATGTACAAGGCGACCTTGCTGTTCTGCATGTCGTTGTACGAGTTGGTCATCGCACCGTAGCCCCAGGTGTTGGCCACGCCAGCCACCGTGGTGGAGTGGCAGATGCGCGCCTGGTGGTCGCAGTTGTTGGTGCCCCAGAAGCTGACGAACTTGCGCAGCAGGTAGGCCTGCTCGTTGTTGTGCTTGGACGAGCCGATGAAGTAGACCGAATCCGGACCACTGGCGTCGCGCAGCGCGTTCATCTTGGCGACGATGCCGTTGTAGGCCTCATCCCAGCTGATGCGCTGGTACTTGCCATTGACCAGCTTCATCGGATAACGGAGCCGGTATTCACCGTGGCCGTGCTCGCGCAGCGAGGCTCCCTTGGCGCAGTGGGCACCCAGGTTGATGGGCGAATCGAACACCGGTTCCTGACGGGTCCAGACGCCGTTCTCCACCACCGCATCCGTGGCGCAGCCGACCGAGCAGTGTGTGCAGACGGTGCGGCGCACCTCGATCTTGCCGGTGCCGTCGATGGAACCGCCCGAGGCGGCCTTGGCCTTTTTGACCAGGGTCAACTGCGTGGCCGCCAGACCCACACCGACACCAAGACCGGAGCGGCGCAGAAAGGCACGGCGGTCCATGGTGGGCAAGGCGCTGGACAAGCCTCGCTGCAGGTGCTGGACAAAGCTGGTGTGGGCACGCGAGCCCGACGCGCCGGAGGATGTGGATTTCTTGGTCAGCAACATGGATGTCTCCTTGAAGACCGCCCCCCCTGCCCGCTGTGATGCAGCCTCAGGCGGACGCAGGAATCGGTTGGCGTGGGTGATGACAGGGTGGGTCGCAGGTGACCCTGTGCCGTCAGATGCGTGTGGTCCGGTAGTAATGCTTGACGTGCTCGCTCAGCATGTAGCCGCCGCCTCGCTTGGGCGCCTCGCGGGGAGCGGTTGCCGCGGAATCGCTGCCTGCGCGGGGCAGTACGGTGGCCACTGCGGCCAGAGCGCCTACGGTGGACGCACCGGCAAACAGGGTGCGTCGGTTCATGCCGTTGCGGCCATCACCGCCTTCGGGTTGCTGGGACTTGCTCATGCGTGTCTCCTGTGGACTGATCACCGCAAAGTCGAATTGCGGACATATTTCACATGAGGAATCTACTGCTGCCATGCCTGGCTGGCAAGCGTCACGACCCGAACATTGCGCTCAGGCTCCGATCTTGCAGTCGAGCGCTTTCAATGCCGCACTGCAACACATCGCCCGAGATTCCATCCTTAAGCCAGTTTCGTGCCAAGCCATTGCCTTCGGCCATGTCATGCCAGCAAGGGGCATTGCGTGCTCACCGCCGCCCGCACCAATCCCTGCGGTTTGTGTGCATCGGCCATCCGTGACACGCGTCTGCGCTGACACACTCAGACGGGCTGGCGACCCTTTGGGCGTCAGCTTGTCGACGGGCAACGACAAATTGTCGCAATCAGACCGACCAACAGGTGGCCAAGAGTCACTCGACAGCTTGTGGGTTTTGCGCCAATAGTCGAGTGTTTTGATCGGCCAACTCCGTAGAATCCCGCCGGGTGAACCACTCGCCCACCGATCCCGACACCCTGCCTCAACGAACGCTCGAGGGCTGGCCAGACTGGTCGGTCCTGGTGGTCGACGACGAGCAGGGCATGCTCAACTTCCTGGTCAAGACCCTGGCACCACGTTGCCACTTCGTCATGAGTGCCAGCTCGGCGGAAGAAGGCGCACAGTGGCTGGCCGGGCACCATGCGGACCTGATCATCCTGGACATTTCTCTGCCCGGCACGAGTGGTGTGGCTTGGCTCAAAGAATTGCGTGAGCAGGGGTTCACTGGCGAGGTGATCCTGATCACGGCCTTTGCCGACCTGGAAACGGCGATCGAAGCCCTGCGTGCGGGCGCCTCGGACTTCATCCTCAAGCCGTTTCGGGTGCCGCAGATCCTCAATGCGGTCAAGCAGTGCCACGAACGCACCCGCTTGCGGCGCGAGAACTTCGTGCTCAAACGGGCCGTGACCCGCGAGGCCAGGCGCAGCACCTCACTGGTGGGCGCTTCAAGCGCCATCCAGGACCTGCGCCAGTCGATCGAGCGCGTGGCGGCGGTGTCAAGCACCGTGCTGCTGCAGGGCGAGTCCGGAACCGGCAAGGAGTTGGTGGCGCGCGAGCTGCACGCCCGCAGCGTCAGGGCTTCGGGTCCGTTTGTGCCGGTCAATTGCGCCGCCGTTTCTCCGGAACTGATCGAGAGCGAGCTGTTCGGGCATGCCAAAGGAGCATTCACCGGCGCCACACGGGCGCGCGATGGCCTTTTCCACTATGCCCAGGGCGGCACCCTGTTTCTGGACGAAATCGCGGAGCTGCCCTTGTCCATACAGGCCACGCTGCTGCGCGCCATTGAAGACCACCAGATCCGGCCGGTGGGCAGCCAGCAGCTGGTGCCACTGAAGCTGCGCGTGATTGCGGCCACGAACCGGCAACTCAGCGAAGAGGTGGCTGCGGGACGCTTCCGCCAGGACCTGTTCTTTCGGCTACGGGTGGTGGACCTGCAGCTGCCGCCCCTGCGGGAACACAAGGCAGACATACCCGCGCTGGTCGGTCATTTCATCGAGCAGATGGCGCCAGCCCTGGGTGTGGAGCCGCTGTCCATCAGCGACGAGGAGATGGCCTTCCTGCTTCAGTACGACTGGCCGGGCAATGTGCGCGAGCTGCGCAACCTGATCGAACGGTCGCTCATTCTGGGTGCCATCAACGTCTCGGCGCTGTACCCGGCCCAGACCGGCGGACAGAAGGACATTGCAGGTCTGCCGACCGATCTGCAGACGCTGGAGAAACGGCACATCCTGTCGGTGCTGGAGTCGGTGCAGGGTGACAAGACCCGGGCTGCCCAGTTGCTGGGGGTATCGCGACGGACCCTCGAGCGCCGTGTGGCCGAGTGGGGCTTCTCCGCCACCGGACGCTGAACATGCTGCAACGCGTCCAGGTCTGGCTGGCGTCGTCGGTACGTCACAAGCTGCTGGCCATGGCCCTGCTGCCATTGCTGGTGGTGTTTCCACTGCTGGTGCTGGCCCTGGCGGTCTGGAGCAGCTTCACCTACGACCGCCTGCTCATCACCAAGGTGCGCAGCGATCTGGCCGTGGCGCGCGGCTACTTCGATCAGACCTTGACCGAGGTCGGCAGCGGCACGCGTGGTGTGGCGCGGTCGCAGCGGCTGCTGCAGGCCATGGCAGACGGGGGCCTGCCCGCCCGCCTGCTGGCCGACCGGCAGGAGCTGGGCCTGGACTTCCTGCTGCTGGTGAGCCAGGACGATTCGAGCACCACCTTGCCAGCCAGCCTGGCACCCCTGCTCCAGACGGCGGCCCATACCCCGACAAGGTCAACCCGTTCGGCACAGATCGTACGCCTCTCTCGCGACGAACTCGCCGTGCTTGCGCCGCAACTGTTGCCGCGCCTGCACATTCCTCTGGTGCCCACGCGGAACGCCGCACCCGACGAGCGCAGCGTGGAGGACCGGGCCCTGGTGCTGCTGGCGTTGCAGCCGGTGCTGGACACGGCCGGCCAGCCGCGGGCGCTGCTGGTGGGAGGTCTGCTGCTCAACCAGAACCTGGACTTCATCGACCACATCAACCGCATCGTGTACCCCGAAGGTGCCCTTCCCTTCGGCAGTGAAGGCACAGCCACGCTGTTCCTGGACGACGTGCGCATCACCACCAATGTTCGCCTGTTTCAGGACCAGCGCGCGATCGGCACGCGTGTGTCACAGACGGTGCGTGACCGCGTGCTTGGCGAGGGCCAGACCTGGCTGGACCGCGCCTTTGTGGTCAACGACTGGTACGTCTCGGCCTACGAGCCCTTGCTGGATGCCCGGGGCGAGCGGGTGGGCATGCTTTATGTGGGTTTTCTGGAGTCGCCCTTCCGCTGGGTGCGCCATGCCATGCTGGCCGCGATGGGTCTGATCTTCCTGGGTGTGATGGCGCTCTCGGCCTGGCTCTCGGTGCGCTGGGCGCGCAGCATTTTCAAGCCGGTGGAGCAGATGAACCGCACCATGCAGCGCGTGGAGGATGGCGAGGCCGCCGCACGTGTGGGCCAGCTGCCAGTGCGTGATGAATTCGGTGCACTGGCGGGCCACCTCGACCAGTTGCTGGATGTGATCGACGAAAACACCACCGCGCTGCGCCGGTGGGGCGAGGAACTGGACCTCAAGGTGGCCGAACGTACGCGCGAACTCGAGGCCAGCAACGCTTCGCTCAGACTGGCCCAACAACAGCTGGTCAAAAGCGAGAAACTGGCCGCCATCGGTCAGCTGACCGCCAGCGTGGCGCACGAGATCAACAACCCGATTGCCGTCATGCAGGGCAACCTGGACCTGGTTCGAGAGACGCTGGGCTCCCATGCGCATCCGGTCAGGTCAGAGCTCAAGCTGCTGGACGATCAGGTCGAGCGCATGCGCATCATCGTCACCCAGCTGCTCCAGTACGCCCGACCAACCGAATACGCCGGCTATGTCGAGGCCCTGGACCTCAACCGAACCGTGCAGGACTGCCTGGTGCTGGTCGCCCACCTGCTGGCGCAGACGCGCATTGCGGTTGTGCAAGACCTGCAGGCCACGCGGCGGGTGGGCTGCAACCGACAGGAGTTGCAGCAAGTCATCATCAACCTCTTGATCAATGCCATCCAGGTCATGCCCCAGGGAGGCGAACTGCGCCTTTGCACCACGGACTGGTCGGTCGAGCAGAGTCCGCAGGGGGCACTGCTGCAGGTGTTCGATACGGGATCGGGCCTGGCCCCAGGCGTTCAGGAGCGTCTGTTCCGTCCCTTCTTCACCACCAAGAACGATGGCAACGGCCTGGGGCTCTGGATCAGCCAGGGTCTGGTCGAGCGCTACGGCGGCAGTCTTTCGGCCGGCAACCGTGAGGACGGAGCCACCGGCGCCGTTTTCACCGTGCGCCTGCTGACCGAACCGCAGGCGCCCGAGGCCGTGAACACCCGGGACGGTCGCCCCGGCGGCCCGGTGGAGCGTTTCACGCCAACGACCCCGTGAATAGGCAGCAGGGGACCTGAAAGCCACACGGAGACGCGTCGTGTGCACGACACTCGGCCATCTCGGCGCCTGAACGACCCCAGTGTCACAGAGATTTCACAGACTTCGACTATATTTCAATTATTCTTGAATTATTGAACCGATGCAGACACCTCAACACCTGTTTCCCCCCGACACACACAGAACCCGATCATCATGAAAGTCGGCATCAACGGCATGGGCCGCATGGGGCGTCTGGCCCTGCGCGCGGCCTTCGGCGCCATCGAGCGTCCGGATCACGACCCCCGCAGCGGCAACCGCCTGCAGGTGGTGCACCTCAACGAAATCAAGGGGGGCGCGGCCGCCTGTGCCCACCTGCTGGCCTTCGACACGGTGCAAGGCCGGTGGCGTGCCGACATCGAAGCCAAAGGCAACGACACCGTCCGCATCGGCGATCAGCACCTGGGCTTCACCGAACACGCGCATCCTGCCGACATTCCCTGGGGCGACCTGGGTGTGGACCTGGTGCTCGAATGCACCGGCAAGTTCCTCACGCCCGAAACCCTGCAAGGCCACCTGGACCGCGGCGCCAAGCGCGTCATCGTCGCCGCGCCGGTGAAGGTGGGCGATGTGCTGAACATCGTGGTCGGCGTCAACGAGCACCTCTACCAGCCTGGGCGCGACCGCATCGTCACAGCCGCGTCCTGCACCACCAACTGCCTGGCCCCGGTGGTCAAGGTGGTGCACGAGGCCATCGGCATCAAGCACGGCCAGATCACCACCCTGCACGACCCGACCAACACCAACGTGGTGGTGGACGCGCCGCACAAGGACCTGCGCCGCGCCCGCAGCGCCATGACCAGCCTGGCACCAACGACCACCGGCAGCGCCACCGCCATCGCACTGATCTACCCCGAACTCAAGGGCAAGCTCAACGGCCATGCCGTGCGCGTTCCAGTGCTCAACGCCTCGCTGACCGACTGCGTGTTCGAGCTCAACCGGCCCACCACCGCCGACGAAGTCAATGCCCTGTTCGAAGCGGCCGCCAAGGGCCCGCTGGCCGGCATCCTGGGCTACGAAACCCGCCCGCTGGTGAGCGCCGACTACGCGCGCGACACCCGCAGTTCCATCGTCGATGCCCTCTCGACGATGGTCACCGACGGCACGCTGCTCAAGGTCTACGCCTGGTACGACAACGAGATGGGTTATGCCACCCGCATGGTGGACCTGGCCTGCCACCTGGAAGCCACCGGCATCTGATCGCACGCACATGAACCCCGCCGTCCGCAACTACGCCATCGTCACCGCCGCCTACTGGGGCTTCACGCTCACCGACGGCGCGCTGCGCATGCTGGTGCTGCTGCACTTCTACCAGCTCGGCTATTCGCCGTTCACGCTGGCCTTCCTGTTCCTGTTGTACGAGGCGGCCGGCGTGCTGGCCAACCTAATCGGTGGCTGGCTGGCCACGCGCTATGGCATCACCCGCATGCTGACGGTGGGCCTGAGCACCCAGATCACCGGCTTCCTGCTCCTGTCGCTGCTGCAGCCGGGCTGGGCCGCGGCCCTGTCGGTGGCCTGGGTGGTGGTGGCGCAAGGCATCTGCGGAGTGGCCAAGGACCTGACCAAAACGGCGAGCAAGTCGGCCATCAAGGTCACGCAGGCGCAGGCCAAGGCAGAGGACGGCGGCAACAGTCAATTGTTCAAGTGGGTCGCCTGGTTCACCGGCAGCAAGAACGCCATGAAGGGCGTGGGCTTCTTCCTGGGTGGTGTGCTGCTGCAGACGCTGGGCTTTCGGCTGTCCCTGTGGTGCATGGCCGCGTTGCTGGCCGTGGTGCTGGTCGGTGTGCTGTGGTCGCTGCCCACGATGATGGGCAAGAGCAAGGCCTCGAAGTCGGCCAAAGAGCTGTTTGCCAAGAACGCTGGCATCAACGGCCTGGCCGCTGCGCGCGTGGTGCTGTTCGGCGCGCGCGACGTGTGGTTCGTGGTCGGTGTGCCGGTGTTCCTGTATGCGCAGGGCTGGACCTTCACCATGGTCGGCGGCTTCCTGGCCGCCTGGACCATCGGCTACGGTCTCGTGCAGGCCATGGCCCCGGGCATCGTCAGGCGCAGCGCGGACGGCCTGAGCGCCGAGGTGCCGGCGGCCCGCCTGTGGTCGGCCCTGCTGGCCCTGGTGCCCATGGGCCTGGCGCTGACCGTCTGGCTGAACGTGCCCCACCTGGAATGGGTCGTCGTCGGTGGCCTGGCGCTGTTCGGCTTCGCCTTTGCCGTCAATTCCTCGGTGCACTCCTATCTGGTGCTGGCCTATGCCGGCAGCGAGAAGGCGGCCGAAGACGTGGGCTTTTACTACGCCGCCAATGCCCTTGGCCGCTTCTTCGGCACGCTGATGTCGGGTCTGCTCTACCAGTGGGGCGGCCTGCTCTACGCCCTGCTGGGCTCAGCGCTGATGCTGGTGCTGTGCTGGCTGGCCACGCTGGCCCTGCCGACCCACCACACCCCGGCTGCGGCCACCACCTGAACACCCAGGAAAGGACACACCATGGACGAAACCCAGGCCCTGGCCGCGCTGTCGGCCCTGTCGCAGGCCACGCGGCTGCGCGCCTTTCGCGAACTGGTGGGCGCCGGCCCTGCCGGCCTGACACCGGGACAGCTCGCCGACACCCTGGGCTGCTCGGCCACCGCGCTGTCGTTCCACCTGAAAGAACTGAACCAGGCCGGTCTTGTGCACAGCGAGCGCCTGGGCCGTAACCTGGTCTACCGCGCCGGCTTCGAGCACATGAACGCCCTGCTGGCCTACCTCACCGCGCACTGCTGTCAGGGCGAGCCCTGCGCGATCTCACCCGAGCCGTCCACCGCCCTGTCCTGTTCCTGCTGAGGAGAGAACCCACCATGAAGCGCTTTCACGTCCACCTGCACGTCGAGGACCTCGACCGCAGCATCGCCTTCTACAACCGCCTGTTCGACGCCAGCCCGGCCCGCACCGAGGCCGACTATGCCAAATGGATGCTCGACGACCCGCCGGTGAACTTCGCCATCTCGACCCGTGGCCAGGGTACCGGCATCGACCACCTGGGCATCCAGACCGACAACGCCAACGAGCTGCAGGCACTCAGGACCCGCGCGCAACAGGCCGACAGGGCGCTGCTGGATGAAGGCGCTACCACCTGCTGCTACGCCCGCAGCGAGAAGCACTGGGTCACCGACCCGCAGGGCATCGCCTGGGAGCACTTCCACACCCTGGGCAACATCCCGGTGTTCCGCGAAGCGGCACCGGCCACGGAATCCGCCTGCTGCACACCAGCCACCACCCCCACCGGGACCACCGGCCAACCCGCCAGCCGCTGCTGCTGAAAGGACCCTCGATGACGCTCTTCAACGTGCTCTTCCTGTGCACCGGCAACTCGGCGCGCAGCATCATGGCCGAGGCCATCCTCAACCAGATCGGTGGCGGGCGCTTTCGGGGTCACAGCGCGGGCAGCCACCCGGCCGGTCGGGTCAACCCGCACGCGCTTGAGCTGCTGGAACGCAACCGCTACCGCACAGACGGTCTGCGCAGCAAGAACTGGGACGAGTTTGCGCGGCCTGACGCCCCGCAGATGAACTTTGTCCTCACCGTTTGCGACAAGGCCGCTGGCGAGGTCTGTCCCATCTGGCCTGGCCAGCCCATATCGGCCCACTGGGGTGTACCCGACCCTGTAGAGGTCAAGGGCGACGAACAGGCCATCCAGCGCGCCTTTGCCGACACCTTCATCACGCTCAGCCGCCGGGTGGCCCTGCTGGTCAACCTGCCCATCGACAAACTCGACAAGCTGGCCCTGCAGAACGAGCTGCGTATCATCGGTCAGACCAAGGCCTGAACCACGACGCATCCATGGGACTGTTCGAACGCTACCTCACCGTCTGGGTCGGCCTGGGCATCCTGGCCGGTGTGGGCCTGGGCCTGATCGTTCCCGGCCTGTTCCAGGCCGTCGCCTCCCTGGAGGTGGCCCAGGTCAATCTGGTGGTGGCCGTCTTCATCTGGGTGATGATCTACCCGATGATGATCCAGATCGACTGGAACGCCATCAAGGACGTCGGCAAGAAGCCCCAGGGCCTGATGCTGACCCTGGTGGTCAACTGGCTCATCAAACCCTTCACCATGGCCGCCATGGGTGTGCTGTTCTTCCAGTACGTGTTTGCACCCTGGGTCGACCCCCAGTCGGCCAGCGAATACATCGCCGGCATGATCCTGCTGGGCGTGGCGCCCTGCACCGCCATGGTCTTCGTCTGGAGCCAGCTGGTCAAGGGCGACGCCAGCTACACCCTGGTGCAGGTCTCGGTCAACGACGTGATCATGATCTTCGCCTTCGCGCCCATCGCTGCCTTCCTGCTGGGCGTGACCGACGTGACCGTGCCGTGGGAAACCCTGCTGCTGTCGACCGTGCTCTACGTCGTGCTGCCGCTGGTGGCAGGTCTGTTGACACGCCGCACCTGGATCGCGGTCAGCGAGCAGCACCTGCGCGACCGGGTGGCCTTGCTCAAGCCCTTGTCGGTGCTCGGCCTGATCGCCACCGTGGTGCTGTTGTTCGGCTTCCAGGCACGCACCATCGTCGAGCAGCCATTGATCATCGGCATGATCGCCATCCCGCTGATTCTTCAGACCTACGGCATCTTCTTCATCGCCTGGTGGGGTGCACGCCTGCTCAGGCTGCCGCACAGCATCGCCGGCCCGGCCTGCCTGATCGGCACGTCCAATTTCTTCGAGCTCGCGGTGGCGGTGGCCATCTCGCTGTTCGGCCTGAACTCGGGCGCTGCGCTGGCCACCGTGGTCGGGGTGCTGGTCGAGGTGCCGGTGATGCTGTCCCTGGTGGCGCTGGTCAATGCCTGGCGACCACGGCCCCTTGCCTCACAATGAGGGCATGAGCCCCCTGACCCTGTACCACAACCCCCGCTGCAGCACCTCGCGTCAGGCCCTGACGCTGCTGCGTGAGCGCGGCATCGAACCCGTCATCGTCGAATACCTCAAGACCCCACCCGACCGGGCCACATTGCAAGGCCTGGTGGCCGCCAGCGGGCTGCCGTTGCGCGAGTTCCTGCGCAGCAAGGAAGTGCCCTACCAGGTCCTGAACCTCGGGCGTGCCGACATGACCGACAGCCAGTTGATCGACGCCGTCCTGGCCCACCCGGTGCTGCTTCAGCGACCGATTGCGGTCACCGCCAGCGGCGTGCGCATCGGCCGCCCGCCAGAACGCGTGCTGGAACTGGTCTGACCGGGCCGCCCTGGCGACTCAAACCAGCGAGGCAATCGCTTCGACGTCCTCCGGGAACATCTGGCCGCGCTCGGCCAGCACCACCCGGCCATCACGCCCGCGCACCAGGGTGATGGGCAGGCCCTTGGGCTTGGGAAATGCCTTGCGCCACTCCGGGCTGGCCCAGGCCGAGGGAAAGCTGTAGCCACGGCTACGCAGGTAGGCGGTGGCGTCCTCCGGCTTGCGGTCGATGGAAAGCGCCAGCATCTGCAGGCCGCGCGCCTGCTGGCTGCGCCAGAGCTTCTCCATGTGCGGGCTTTGCAGCGCGCAGAACGGGCAGGTGCTGGCCCACCAGTAGACCAGCAGCACCTGGCCCTGGCTCTGGGCCGGTTCGTAGACGGTGCCGTCGAAGCGGGTGATGCGCGGCACCTGAAGGGCGCTGCCCAGTTCGGGCAGCGGCGGCGCCTTGGCCTCTTCGGCCAGGGCCGAGACGGGTTGTGACAGGGCCGCGGGCGTCACCGCCCAGGCCACGCCGCCCAGCGCGGCGGAAAGCACCTGGCGACGGCGCCAGCCGGACCGGACGGTGGGCTCAACGGGGATGAACTCGTTTGACATAGCCGTGCATTCTGTCCTTGTCTGCGGAGATTTGCATGAGGACGGCACCGACCCTCACTCCATCTCCATTTCGAGATAGGTGCGGTTGGCCAGCTGGGGCAACCACACCTCCACATGCTGCAGGTGGCTGAAAGGCGCCGCGTCAAAGCTCTTGACGGCCGTGGCCAGATCGGTCCCGGCCTCTACCGCCTGCCCCATGTGGGCCCGCAGCGCCTTGAGCAGCGCGCCGGTGTCTTTCTGTGCCTGGGCCAGTGTGGTGACCCGGCCGTGCCCTGGCACCACCACCCGGGGGTTCAGCGCCTCCAGCGCTTCGAACGACTGCAGCCAGGCCTTGGTCCTGCTGACCGGGTGCAGGCCCAGGATGCGGTCCACATAGACCACGTCACCGGTGAACACCACACCAGCCTTCGGCAGCCAGACCATCAGGTCGCCGGGGGTGTGACCTCCACCGCGGTACACCACGCGCACATCGACCCCACCCATATCCAGCGTTGAGTCGGCGTCCTGGAGCCAGCGCGCGGGCAACACCACCTCGGTACCGGCCAGCCTGTCCTTCAGCACCGGCGCGTTGGCCTTCAGGTGCTCGGGGCCGCGCGCCCGCATGTCGGCCTCGGCCCCGGCGTGCGCCATGGTCTCGGCGCCCTGCGCCTTGAAGAAACCGTTGCCCATCCAGCGGTGGTCCTGCCCACCGGTGTTGATCACCCATCGAATCGGCTGCGGCGTGACCTTCTTCGCCGCCTCGGCCAGTTGCCGGGCGCCCTGCCAGCTGGCCCCGCTGTCGATCAGCAGCGCCCCGGCCGGGGTCACCACCAGGCCGAAGTTGGCGTTGAGGGCCTCGTTTTCATAGGTGCGGCCCTCGGTCTCGCCAACGAAGGCATAGACGCCGTCGGCCACCGGCTGGAACACCACCTCGGCCGCTTGTACCGCCCAGGCGCATGCCACGCCGGCGGCCGCAGCGGCCCAGTGCCCGATACGTCGCATGTTCGTCTCCTGCTCGGGTATGGAGCCGACAATATAAACGACGGGTTATTTTTGATCCAGTGGCGGACGAGGTACCGCCCGTCAGATGCCAGAGCGGCAGGCCGTCAGCCCCACCCCGCCCTGGGGACCTTCACTGCTGCCGACGATTCCGGGGCTCGCGCAACCACACCACCACCAGCGTGACCACGGTCAGCGGCAGCACAAAACCCAGCATGACGGCAGAGAAGGTTTCGATGGCCGCGTGCTGCTGGGCCGCGAGGATGAGGTAGGCCACATAGGCGAGGTAATAACCCAGAAAGACCGCCCCTTCCCAGCGGGCGATCTCCCGGCCGGTGACAAACACCGGCAGGCAGGCAAAGGCCACGGCCAGCATCACCCAGATGTCGAAATGCAGCACCGAAGGCACCAGGGTCAGGCCTTGCGGACCGGCCACCAGGCCACTGAGGCCAACCACACCCAGGATGTTGAAGGTGTTGCTGCCGACCACGTTGCCCACCGCAATGTCCCGCTCACCTTTCAGGGCCGCGGTGATCGAGGTGGCGACTTCCGGCATGGACGTGCCCGCGGCCACAATCGTCAGTCCGATGACCAGATCGCCCACCCCCAGCGCCCGGGCAAAGGCCACCGCCGAACCCACCAGCCAGTCCGAACCCATGACCAGCAAACCGAGGCCGACGGCGATCAGGCCCAGCTGGACCCAGATGCTGGAATCCCAGGCCCCCGCTGCGGGCGGTCGCAACTCGTCGTCGAACTCGCTGGACAAACCCGCGGTCTGGCGGCGCGACTGGATCACCAGAAACGCCGTGTAGGCCAGCATCAGCAGCAGCAAGGCCGCGCCTTCCCCCAGCGCGATGCGTCCGTCCAGACCGAAGGCCAGCAAGAGCAGCGAAGCCCCCAGCATGATCGGCACCTCCTGCCGGATCAGCTGGTGGTGCACCACCAACGGCACGATCAGGGCGCTGGCCCCCAGAATGAAGAGCACATTGAAGATGTTGCTGCCGACCACATTGCCCACGGCAATGTCTGTCTGCCCGCCCAGCACCGCGCTGGTGGACACCGCCATTTCCGGCGCACTGGTGCCAAAAGCCACCACCGTCAGGCCCACCACCAGCGGCGACAGACCAAAGCTCAGCGCCAGCCCGGACGCCCCGCGCACCAGCGCGTTCGCGCCCGCCACCAGGGCCAGCAGACCCGCCACAAACCACACCCCTTCAAGCCACAGCATGAGCCCTCCTGCTCCGTTTCAGGCTCGCACTGTGCACCCAAACACCGCCGCGGTCGATCAGGCCATTGCGAAGCGCGTGTTCGTCAATAACGAAGCGGGGGGACCGCGGCGGCGCTGAGAATCTGCATCACCAGCGGGTGGTGCAGACCCCGGCGGGAACGTATCCCGTGAATCTCCTCGTACAGCCCCTCGCTGCGGCCAAGCAGGCGCAGCCGCAGGCTGGGCGCGAGCCGATCGGCACCCAGGGCCGCCAAGGGGAAGACGCCCATGCCCTGGGAGGCAAACAAGGCCATCAGGGCACTGTCCTCGAACTCCCCCACCACCTGCGGCGCGATCTGATGGGCCTCGAACCAGCGCTCGATGCGCTCGCGCAAGCGCGTGTGTCCGGTGGGCAGCAGCAAAGGCAGACGGGCCAGGCTGGCCATCAGGGGTTCGGGGGGCAGCTTGCGGATCAGCGCGGCCGGCCCATACCAGTCGACCGGGCAGACCATGAGGCGGTCGCTGGTGAGCCGCTGGTCGGAGCCCTTGGCCGGTGGCTGGCACGCCAGCACCAGGTCCAGCTGGTGCAGGGCCAGCTCGGACATCAGCTGCTCCACCTCGCCTTCGTGGCAGGTCAACCGCAGGGCCGGCGTGCCCAGCACCGGCCTGAGCAAGCTGTGGGAAGCCAGCTTGGACAAACCGTCCGACATGCCCACCGCCAGCCGGACGGCCGGCGCCGAGGTGGCCTGTGCCACGGCGTCCGGAATGGACTCGCCCAGCTGGAAAATGGCCTCTGCACGGACAAAAACGCTCTGCCCGGCTTCCGTCAGCGCCAGCTTCCGTCCCGCCGGCTTCAGCAACTGGTGGCCGAGGTCCTGCTCCAGCGCCTTCACCTGGGCGCTGATGGTCTGGATGGCCATGTCCAGCCGTTCCGCAGCCCGGGCAAACCCCCCTTCCTTGGCCACCACCCAGAAATAGTAGAGGTGGCGGTAATTCATCCTGGACACATCAACACCTCGGGACAGACAGGGCCGAGCACTTCGGAAAAACCGATGCGCCGCTGCGTTGCACGCTGCTTCAAGCCACGAACGACTTGATCAAGCATAGAGCTTTCAACCGGGTGAACCCATGCAGCATTACACCGTGGCCCTTTCCCTCCTGTCGCTGTCGCTGGGCCTGGCCAGCTGGCTGTCCCGAAGAAACGGCGATGAAAAGCGGGACACGATGGCCATGCTGTCGGTCACCGTCATCACTGTAGCGGCAACCGGGGCGTCGTTCTTTCTCTGATCGCGCCTGCCCCGGGCGGCCTTCGCGTGGGACGGGCGGATCGCCATGGCGGTTGGCGTGGCCTCGAGACCTCAGAGACCAAGCAGAAAGTCATCGATGACTTTCGTCGTCTGCTCAGGCGCGTCGACCACGCTGATGTGCGCGGTCGGCAGGGCAACGAAACGCCCCCTTGGCAGGGCGGCTGCGGCGCGGCGCAGGTCCTCCAGCGGGTACATGTCGTCGTGCTCACCTGCCACGAACAGGGTCGGCGCTGCAATCTGGCCCAGGCGCAAAGCCAGATCGACCCGCTCCAGCAGCACCGACTGCACCGAACGCGCCAGGGCACGGCCGTCGGCCCGGGCCAGGTGGTCGTGAAACATGGCCATGAACGGCTTCCGCTGGGCCCGTGTGGATGGAAGATAGAAGGCCTTGGCCACGCCATCGGTGTACACGCGCAACCCGTGCATCCAGCGCGCACCCCAGGTGACGAAGCGGTCGCCCAGACCACGCCGGCTCGGAAACACCGGCGTATTCAGCATGACCAGCGCACGGGTGCGCGCCGGGAACAGCAGCGCAAACTCGCCACCCACCAGACCGCCCCAGGAGGTGCCGATGCAGACCACCGGCTCCCGCACCCCCAGCCGGTCCAGCACCTGCGCCTGGGCCTGCGCGCACTGGGCCATGCTGAAATGGCACGGGGCCGGTCCGCTGCGGCCGTGCCCCGGGCCGTCGATCAACAGCACCCGGTAGCGCTGCCTCCACTGGACCACCTGCGGCAGGTAAATGCGGTGGTCGGCCAGGATGGACGGCCAGAGCACCAGCACCTGCGCCGGTCCGGTCAGCCCCGGCGTCTGGCTGTCGTGCACCGACAGTTCTCCCAACACCGTGTCGACGCGGTGCGCCACCAGAGGAACCGTGTCGATCTCGAAAAGGTGGGCGGCCTGTGCTGCCGCGGCGCTGAGGCGATGCAAGCCGAGTTCCATGTGCTGCTCCTGGTGCGGGCTGCGGCACCGTGCCACCGCCGATAAGTTAACGTCGTTAACTTTAGAGATTTCACCCAGAAATGTCAACACTGTTAACATGACGGCATGCACTCAGCACCACGCCCCCCGAGCTACCACCACGGTGACCTGCGTGAGGCCCTGCTGGCCGCAGCCGCCACCCGCGACCCGGAGACCCTGTCGCTGCGCGAACTGGCCCAGGGCCTGGGGGTGACCGCCGCCTCGGTGTACCGACACTTCGACAACAAGCAGGCCTTACTGGACGAACTGGCCGCGCGGGGTTTTGAACAGCTTCGGCAGCGCTTCGCGGCCGCCTTCGACCCGGCACAACCACCCGCCGACGGCCCCGAAGCCATCGAACGCCTGTGCCGACTCGGCGAGGCCTATCTGGCCTTTGCCGATGACGAGCCCGCCCTGTGGCGCCTGATGTTCGGAGTGCACGCCGCCCAATACCGGGCGTCGGCAACGGCCAGCGGACGGCCCAGCAGCTACGACCACCTGCCGGCCGCCCTGCACGGCCTCAAGACCTGCGGCGTCATTCCGCAAGAACCCCAGGCCGCCGATGTGCTGTTCGCCTGGAGCGCCATCCATGGGCTGGCCGCGCTGCGCCTGGGGCAGGTGCCCGCCGCGCGCGGGCCGGTCGGGTCGGTCGCGCGGGACATGGTGCATCGGCTGATGCGCGGCCTCGGGGGTGGCGACAAATGCCCTGTCGGTCATTGGGCACTTGGCCAAGCCCCTACGCTGTGAGTGCGTAGCCAAAAGAGGAGCCAGAAATTGAATTCATGCTCACATACACGGGGGGAACCTTTCCATTAGCACTCACTCTCAGAGAGTGCTAACATTACAGAAAGACCATCTCAGGAGGGTTCTGAACATGTCCCATTCGCTTGCTCTTGCTGCCCAGCCCGCCGCCGGCGCCCTGGCCGTTTCGGGTGCCTGGTCGAGCCGTTCGCTCACCCTGCCCCCGCTGGGCAACCTGGACGCCTACATCTCGGCGGTCAACCGCATGCCCATGCTGAGCCTCGAAGAGGAACAGCAGGCCGCGCGCCGCCTGCGCGACGAGAACGACCTGGAGGCCGCCGGCCGCCTGGTGATGTCGCACCTGCGCCTTGTGGTGTCGATTGCCCGCCAGTACCTGGGTTATGGCCTGCCGCACGGCGACCTGATCCAGGAGGGCAACGTGGGCCTGATGAAGGCGGTCAAGCGCTTCGACCCCGATCAGGGCGTGCGCCTGGTCAGCTACGCCATCCACTGGATCAAGGCCGAGATCCACGAATACATCCTGAAGAACTGGCGCATGGTCAAGGTGGCCACCACCAAGGCCCAGCGCAAGCTGTTCTTCAACCTGCGCAGCATGAAGCAGGGCTTCCGTGCCGAGGCCGCCGAAGGTGACACCCACCGCGAAGGCCTGTCGGACGCCGAGGTGGACGTGGTCGCGCGCGACCTGAACGTCAAACCCGACGAAGTGCGTGAAATGGAAACCCGCCTGTCCGGTGGCGACGTGGTGCTGGACCCGAGCCCGTCGGACGACGGCGAGGACAGCTACGGCCCGATCGCCTGGCTGGCCGACGGCTCCCACGAGCCCACGGTGGTGCTGGAGTCCGCCGAGCGCGATGCATTGGCCACCGAAGGCGTGGCGCGGGCCATGGGCGAGCTGGACGAGCGCTCGCGCCGCATCGTGACCGAGCGCTGGCTCAAGGTGAACGACGACGGCTCGGGTGGCATGACGCTGCACGAGCTCGCGGCCGAGTACGGCGTGAGCGCCGAGCGCATCCGCCAGATCGAGGTGGCGGCCATGAAGAAGATGCGCAAGGCGCTCGAAGCCTTTGCCTGAGCCTGCCCTGCCAGACCTGAGATGAACCGCCGCCTGCCGGCGGTTTTTCTTGGGGCCTGTGGATGACGCTCAGTCCCGCAGGTCGACCAGCTCGATGGTGGGCCAGACGCCCAGACGGGCCGGCAACCCGATGGTGCCCAGGCCGGGCGTGACCAGCAGTCGTCCGCCCGGTGTGCCATACAAGCCGTTGACCCAGGGTTGCTGGGTGTTGGTCTGGCGCACGAACCAGGGGGTGAAACCCGGAATCCAGATCTGCCCGCCGTGGGTGTGCCCGGCAAAGGCCAGGAAGGCGGCATCGGGTGGCAGCAGGGTCATGGTGTCGGGCTGATGCATCAGCACCAGACGGGGCGGCACGGATTCACCCGCGGGCCACAGGGCACGCACCTCGGCCTGTGGCTGGCCCCCCCAGAAGTCCGACAGGCCCACCAGCTGCCAGCCCTTGATCTCCAACAGCTCCCCTTCGATCAGGCGCACGCCATGGGTGCGCAGCGCCTGGCTCAGGGGGCCGGTCAGGTCGGGGCCGGGCGCCTTGGTGTCGTGGTTGCCCAGCACCGCAAACACCGGGTGGCGGATGTCGGCCAGCAGCCTGAGCCCAGCCTCCAGGTCGAACAGCGGATCGTGCACCCAGTCGCCGGCCACCAGCACCGCGTCCACGTCCATCGCATTGAGCGTGCGCACCAGCCGCGCGAGCTGGAAGTCCCGGTAGAACAAGCCCCAGTGGATGTCGGCCAGCACCGCCAGCCGCAGGGGCTGGGCGCCTTCGGGAATGCCGGTGAGTGTGGTCTGGCGCGTTCTCTGCGCGAACGGCTCGACCCAGGACGCCCACAGGCCCACCAGCACGAAGGCCAGGGCCAGCAAGGCCTTCAGCCGCGCCCAGCCGGCGTGACCCAGGGCGTGGGCCAGCAAGCCCCAGAGCAGGAAGGGCCCGGCCAGTTTGGGCCCCCAGTACAGGCCCAGCATGATGAAGTTGCGCAGTTCATGGCCGGGTGTGTGCCAGCGTCCGGAAAAGTCCCAGGCGCAGACCGCCAGCGTGGCGGCCATGGCCAGCCAGAACAGCCGCCAGGCCAGGCGCTCGCCGCCCCGGCTGCACGCCGGACCGGGCCGCGCCGGGTTCATCCCTCGCGCCGCAGCGCCGGGAACAGGATGACGTCGCGGATGCTGGGGCTGTCGGTCAGCAGCATCATGAGGCGGTCGATGCCGATGCCGCAGCCACCGGCCGGCGGCATGCCGTACTCCAGCGCGCGCACGAAGTCGGCGTCGTAGTACATGGCCTCGTGGTCACCGGCGTCCTTGCTGGCCACCTGGGCATGGAAGCGCGCGGCCTGGTCTTCGGCGTCGTTGAGCTCCGAGAAGGCGTTGCCGAACTCGCGACCGGTGATGTAGAGCTCGAAGCGCTCGGTGACCTCGGGCCGGGCGTCGTTGGCCCGCGCCAGTGGCGAGATCTCGGTCGGGTGGTCCATGATGAAGGTGGGGTTCCACAGCTTCTCTTCCACCGTCTCCTCGAAGTACATCACCTGCAGGCTGGCCAGGCTGCGGCCGCTGAGGCGGTGCTTTTCTTCGGTCAGGCCGAGCTTGCGCAGCTGCGACAGCAACCAGGTGGCATCGTCGACCTGTTCGCCTGCCTCGGTGTACTTGACGATGGCGTCGCGGATGGTCAGGCGCTCGAAAGGCGCGTCCACGTCGACCGCGCGGCCCTGGTAGCTCAGCGGCTCGTCGCCCCGCACCTGGCGCACCACATGGCGGATCAGCTCTTCGGTGAAGCCCATGAGGTCGCGGTAGTTCCAGTAGGCCGCGTAGAACTCCATCATGGTGAACTCGGGGTTGTGCCGGACGCTGATGCCTTCGTTGCGGAAGTTGCGGTTGATCTCGAACACCCGGTCGAAACCGCCCACCAGCAGACGCTTGAGGTAGAGCTCGGGCGCGATACGCAGGAACATCTGCTGATCCAGCGCGTTGTGGTGCGTCTCGAACGGCCGCGCATTGGCTCCGCCCGGAATCGGGTGCAGCATGGGCGTTTCCACCTCCAGAAAGGCGTGGCTGACCATGAACTCGCGGATGGCAGTCAGGGCCTGGCTGCGCAGCATGAAGCGGCGGCGCGCGGACTCGTCGGTCATCAGGTCGACGTAGCGCTGGCGGTACTTGATTTCCTGGTCGTGCACGCCGTGGAACTTGTCGGGCAGCGGCCGCAGGCTCTTGGTCAGCAGCCGAACCTTGTCGGCATGGATGGTCAGCTCGCCGGTACGGGTCTTGAACAGCACACCTTCGGCGGCCACGATGTCACCCAGGTCCCAGTGCTTGAACACCGCGTGCTGGGCCTCGCCCACGCTGTCGTTGTTCAGGTAGATCTGGATGCGGCCGCCGCTGGGGCCCAGCGAGGCGTCCTGCAGGGTGGCGAAACTGGCCTTGCCCATGACTCGCTTGAGCATCATGCGGCCGGCCACGCTGGCGCGCACCGGGTTGGCCTCCAGCGCCTCCTTGGTGGCTTCACCATGAAGGGCAAACAGCTCGGACGCTTTGTCGGCCGGTTTGAAATCGTTCGGGAAGGCCACGCCCTCGCCCCGCTGCTGCGCGTCGCGCAGCGCCTTGAGCTTCTCGCGCCGCTCGGCGATGAGCTGGTTCTCGTCGGTGGCGGGTGCGGTTGGGGCGTGTTCGATGGTCATGGTGGAAGACATAAAAAAACGGGCTGCGCCACAAAGGCGCAACCCGTCATTGTAATTTCCCGCAAAAAGCGGACAGGAAGCTCAGTGCCCCAGATACGCCTCGCGCACGCGCGGGTCGACCAGCAGTTCCTTGCCGGGACCGGTCATGGTGATCTCGCCCGAGTCCATCACGTAGCCGCGGTTGGCAATCTGCAGCGCGCGCTGGGCGTTCTGCTCGACCAGCAGAATGGTCATGCCTTGGGACGACACGTCGCGCACCACCTCGAAGATCTTGTCGACCATGATGGGCGACAGGCCCATGGAGGGCTCGTCCAGCAGCAGCACCTTGGGGCGGCTCATCAGGGCCCGGCCCATGGCCAGCATCTGCTGCTCACCGCCCGACATGGTGCCCGCGAGCTGGTCCTTGCGTTCGCGCAGGCGCGGGAAGATGCTGAACATGCGCTCGATGTCTTCGGCAATGCCCGCCTTGTCGCTGCGGGTGTAGGCGCCCATCTGCAGGTTCTCGGTGATGGTCATGCGGGTGAACACACCGCGCCCCTCGGGCACCATGGCCAGGCCCTGCTTGACCAGGTCCCAGGCACCCTGGCCCCGGATGCTCTGACCCATGTACTCGATGCTGCCACCTTCGATGCCCAGCGAGCCGGTGATGGCCTTCATGGTTGTGGTTTTGCCGGCGCCGTTGGAGCCGATCAGCGAGATCAGCTCGCCCTCCTGCACCTCCAGGCTCACGCCCTTGACCGCCTTGATGCCACCGTAGGAGACCCGCAGGTCGGTGACTTTCAACAATGTATTTGACATAAGGTTCTCGCCTGCCTCAGTTCGATCCGGTGCCCAGATAGGCTTCGATCACTTTCGGGTCTTTCTGGACATCGGCCGGTGTGCCCTGTGACAGCTGCTTGCCGTAGTCCAGCACGGTCACGCGGTCACACAGGCCCATCACCAGCTTCACGTCGTGTTCGATGAGCAGGATGGTGCGGTTGTCCTTGCGGATCTGGTCGATCAGTTCGCGCAGCAACACCTTCTCGGTGGCGTTCATGCCGGCGGCCGGCTCGTCCAGGGCAATCAGCTGCGGGTCGGTCGCCAGGGCGCGCGCAATCTCCAGTCGGCGCTGGTCGCCGTAACTGAGGGTGCGGGCCTTGTA
This sequence comes from Burkholderiales bacterium, assembly GCA_030604135.1. Taxonomy (GTDB): domain Bacteria; phylum Pseudomonadota; class Gammaproteobacteria; order Burkholderiales; family Burkholderiaceae_C; genus Hydrogenophaga. Next base: position 145,475 of record JAUVWL010000002.1, read on the forward strand.
GTCGGCGAACTTGGCCAGCCCCACGTAGTCGAGCAGTTCACGGGCCCGGTCGGCAATTTCCTTTTCCTCGCGCTTGAAGCGCGGCGTGCGCAGCATGGCCCCGATCAGGCCCGAGCGGGTGCGCACATGGCGCCCCACCATCACGTTTTCCAGTGCCGTCATGTCGGCAAACAGCCGGATGTTCTGGAAGGTGCGGGCGATGCCGGCCTTGGCCACCTCGTGCACCGCAGTGGGTGTGTAGGGTTTGCCGGCCAGCTCGAAGCTGCCGCTGTCGGGTGTGTACAAGCCGGTCAGCACGTTGAAGAAGGTGGTCTTGCCGGCACCGTTGGGGCCGATCAGGCCATAGACCTGACCGCGCTGGATCTCGATGCCCACGTCGCTCAGGGCCTGCAGGCCACCGAAGCGTTTGGAGACGTTGGCGACTTTCAGAATGGTGTCTGTCATTTCGTGACCTCTGCCTCACTTGCTCAGGGACTTGCCGTGCTCGGGCGCCGGCCACAGCCCCTTCGGACGCAGCAGCATGATGATGATCATGGCCAGGGCGATCAGCAGCTGGCGCAGGATCTCGGGCCCCAGGCGGCCGTCGGTCATGGCGGTCAGCGGGTGGGCAACATGGCGCAGCAGTTCGGGCAGGCCAGCCAGCACCAGTGCGCCCAGGATGACGCCAGGCACATGACCCAGGCCACCCAGCACCACCATGGCCACGACCATGACCGACTCCATCAGGATGAAGGATTCGGGGTAGACACCGCGCATCAGCGAGGCGAACAGCACCCCGGCCACACCACCGAACACGGCGCTGCTGCCGAAGGCGGCCAGCTTGAGGTTGCGGGTGTTCAGGCCCATGGCCTTGGCCGCGATCTCGTCTTCACGGATGGCCATCCAGGCGCGGCCGATGCGCGAGTCCTGCAATCGGTAGGCGATGATCACCGCGATCACCACGAAGAACAGGATCAGGTAGTAGTACAGCGTGACCGACTGAAAGGTGAAGGTCCAATCGCCCAGCGATATGTTCAGCCTCTGCCCCATGTTGTGGCCGAACACCGTCACCGGGTCAATGCCGCTGATGCCTTTGGGGCCGTTGGTGATGTTGATCGGGCGGTCCATGTTGAGCATGAAGATGCGCACGATCTCGCCGAAACCCAGGGTCACGATGGCCAGGTAGTCACCGCGCAGTTTTAGCACGGGGAAGCCCAGGATCAGCCCGACCAGACCCGCCAGCACCCCCGCCAGGATCATCACGAACCAGAAGCTCATGTGCAGCCCGTTCGGGAACATGGCGGCGATCGCCGGGAAGTTCTGGGTCAGGTGCGGCGAGGCCAGCAGACCGTACAGGTAGGCTCCGACCGCAAAGAAGGCGATGAAGCCCAGGTCGAGCAGGCCGGCGAAGCCGACGACGATGTTCAGGCCCAGGGCCAGCAGCACATAAAGCAGCGCGATGTCGACGATGCGCACCCAGGAGTTGCTGCCGGTGGCCTGCAGCAGCAGTGGCAGCACCAGCAGAGCCACCGCCACAATGAAGAAGGTGATCAGCTTGGAGGCTTTTGAATTGAGCATGGGAACTCTCCTTGCGTCAGGCGCGGTCGGCCACACGCTCACCCAGCAGACCCGACGGACGCAAGGTCAGCACCAGAGCCAGCACGATGAAGGCGAAGATGTCGGTGTACTGGCTGCCCAGAAATCCGCCGGTGAGCTTGCCCAGGTAGCCGGCCCCGAGCGCTTCGATCAGTCCCAGCAGCACGCCGCCGAGCACGGCGCCGGCCAGGTTGCCGATACCCCCCATCACGGCGGCCACAAAGGCCTTGAGGCCGGGCATGAAGCCCATGGCGTGCTGCACCGTTCCGTAGTTGGAGGCCCACATGATGCCGGCAATGGCCGCCAGCATCGCGCCGATGATGAAGGTGGCGGAGATCACGGTGTCGGGCTTGATGCCCATCAGCGCGGCCACCCGAGGGTTCTCGGCCGTCGCCCGCATGGCACGACCCAGGTTGGTGCGGTTGACCATCCACATCAGCAGCGCCAGCACGATGGCGGTGGTTGCCAGGATGGTGATCTGGGTCACCGAGATCACGGCGCCGCCGATTTCGATCGGCTCGCGCGAGAGCATCGAGGGATAGGACTTGGGGTTGGGCTTGAAGATGATCATGGCGATCGTCTGCAGCAGGATCGACATGCCGATGGCCGTGATCAGCGGGGCCAGCCGGGGGGAGTTGCGCAATGGCCGGTAGGCCAGCTTCTCGATCACGAAATTGAGCGCAGCACAGACCACCATGGATATCAGGGTGGCCAGCAGAAGAATCAACCACAGGGGCGCGCCGGGCATGCCGTCGCGCATGGTGCCGATGGTCACCCAGCTGGTGAGTGCCCCGATCATGAGCACGTCACCGTGTGCAAAGTTGATGAGCCCGATGATGCCGTACACCATGGTGTACCCGAGGGCCACCAGCGCATACATGCTGCCCAGCACCAGACCGTTGATGATCTGCTGTAGCAAGACGTCCATGAAGTTTCTCCGTGAGTTTGACAGTCCGCTCTGATCTTTGATTCGCGTCGGACCGCCTCAACCTAGCAAAAAACCCGCCAGGCATGCCCTGTCTTGGGGCGCCCTGCGGGTTGGTGGGCGGATTGTAGCGAGGCGTAAATGACCGCCGCATGCGTGTAAGCCCTTATCACACACGGGTTTTCCCTGAAACAGGCGACAGGCGGCGTCAGGATCAGCGTTACAGCTGGTTCATTAGGAATTCTGATCGTTCAGGCGTCTGAGCTCGCTGAGCTTATCGGCGATGCGAATCTCCAGCCCTCGTGGCACAGGCCGGTAAAAGCCCGGGTCGGCCATGCCTTCGGGCAGATAGCGCTCACCTGCGGCAAAACCACCGGCCTCGTCGTGGGCGTAGCGGTAGGCCTTGCCATAGTCCAGATCCTTCATCAGCTGGGTCGGCGCGTTGCGCAAGTGCATGGGCACCGGGCGGCTGCCGTCTTTCTTGACAAAGGCTTTGGCCTCGTTGAACGCCTTGTAGACGGCGTTCGATTTGGGGGCCACGGCCAGATAGACCACACACTCTGCCAAGGCCAGCTCTCCCTCGGGGGTGCCCAGCCGCTCGTAGACCTCGGCCGCGTCGAGCGCGAGACGCAAGGCCCGGGGATCGGCCAGACCGATGTCTTCACTGGCCATGCGGATGAGCCGCCGGGCCAGATAACGCGGGTCGGCGCCTCCGTCGAGCATGCGCACAAACCAGTACAGCGCGGCATCGGGGTCGGAGCCCCGCACACTCTTGTGCAAGGCACTGATGGTGTCGTAGAACTGCTCACCCCCCTTGTCGTAGCGGCGCATGCGTTCGCCCAGCACCTTCAGCAGCCAGTCGTCGGTCACCCGCTCACGCTTCTCGCGTCCGGCCGCCACGGCCAGGGTTTCCAGCGTGTTGAGCAGGCGCCGCGCATCACCGTCGGCGTAGGCGATGAGCCTGTCTTCGGCCGGCTTCTCGACCTCCGGAACGGCCCCGATGGTCCGCGCGCGCAGCACCAGTTGCCTCAGGTCGTCTTCCGTCAGCGGCTGCAGCACATAGACCGCCGCCCGCGACAGCAGGGCCGAGTTGACTTCGAACGACGGGTTCTCGGTGGTGGCGCCGATGAAGGTGAACAGGCCGCTCTCCACGTGCGGAAGAAACGCGTCCTGCTGACTCTTGTTGAAGCGGTGCACTTCGTCCACGAACACGATGGTGCGCTGGGCCTGCAGACCATCGCGCGCCGCTTCGGCGCGTTCCACCGCCTCGCGAATGTCCTTGACGCCACCAAGCACCGCGCTGATGGTGATGAACTGCGCATCGAAGGCGTCGGCCATCAACCGGGCGATGGTGGTCTTGCCCACCCCGGGAGGCCCCCACAGAATGCAACTGTGCGGCTGGCCCGACTCGAAAGCCAGCCGCAACGCCATGCCCTCACCCAGCAACTGACGCTGACCAATGACATCGGCCAGGGTGCCGGGACGAAGGCGTTCGGCCAGGGGAAGGTGGGGCGTGTTCACATCGGCTGGTGGTAGCTCGCTCCCGGCATTGTGGCGCAAGCCCCATGCCGGGCCAGAACCGCCGCGCAGCGCGCAAACAAAATGAACAAAACACACGATTTGACCGCAATGCCCTGAGCTGGGGAAAACCCGCCCAAGGATCAGTCCGGTGGCCACTACCATCGTCTGTTCCCCGGGTTCAAGTCATTGCCAGGGCGACCCTTTTCACTTTTCTCACCGTTTCGGAGACAAGGTATGACATACCCCATCACCCGCCGCAGCTTCGGCGCTTCCTCTCTCAAGCTTGCCGCCGCGTCCACCGCCATCGCCGCCGGGCTGCCTTCAGCCGCCTGGGCACAAGGCGTCAGCTACGCAGGCAAGACGGTCGAGCTGGTGATCCCCTTCGGCACCGGCGGTGGCTCGGATGTGTGGGCACGTTTCAATGCGCCCTTCCTGTCCAAGTACCTGCCCGGCAACCCCAACGTGGTGGTTCGCAACGTCCCTGGGGGTGGCTCCATCACCGGCGCCAACCAGTACGCCGCCAACGCCAAGCCCGATGGCCTGAGCCTGCTGGGCACCTCGGGCTCGACGCAGTTTCCCTATCTGCTGGGCGACCGCCGGGTGCGCTACGACTACAAGAACTGGGAAGTGATCATGGCCTCGCCGACCGGCGGTGTGGCCTACATCAACCCGCGCTTCGGCGTGAAGTCGGCGCGTGATCTGGCCAAAGTGCGTGGGCAAAGGCTGGTGTACGCCAGCCAGGGTGCCACCTCGCTGGACCTGGTTCCGCTGCTGGCCTTCAAGATGCTGGGCCTGGACGTGCACCACGTCTTCGGCATGCAAAGCCGTGGGGCGGGCCGCCTGGCCTTCGAACGCGGCGAGGCCACCATCGACTACCAGACCAGTTCGGCCTACATCCAGAACTCTCTGCCGCTGGTCCAGGCCGGCAAGGCCGTGCCCCTGTTCAGCTGGGGCGTGACGGACGACAAGGGCAACCTGGTTCGCGACCCGGCCTTCCCCGACCTGCCGCACTTTGCCGAGGCCTACCAGATGGTCAATGGCAAGCCTCCTTCCGGCAACGAGTGGGAGGCTGTCAAGGCCTTCCTGATCGCGGGCTTTCCGGCACAGAAGCTGCTGGTGGTGCCCAAGGCCACGCCGCGCGACGTTGTGGAGACTTTGCGCAAGGCGTTCCGCGACATGCGCAACGACCCCGACTACAAGGCCGGCCTTGAAACCGCGCTGGGTGGCTACGAACAGGTGACCGACCAGGCCGCCGAAGAACTGTACAAACTGGGCACCACCATTCCCGAGTACGCCAGGGACTGGGTGCGATTCCAGCTGACCAGAAACTACAACGTCGCGCTCTGATTCCAGGCTCGTTCCACCGCCATCCGCTCCGGTGCAAAGCTCAGCTTTGTACCGGGGCTTTCATGCGTTCGCAAAGGCTGCGGCGCATTTGCCCCAACCTCTGACGCCGCCCGTATCCCATGCTTGAATCCATGCAAACCGCCCTCACGGGGCTGCTGAGCTTTCAACACCTCGGCTTCATGCTGCTGGGCATCGTCATCGGTCTGGGGGTGGGCATCTTGCCGGGTCTGGGCGGCATCGCCGGTATGTCGCTGCTGATGCCCTTCATCTATGGCATGGACCCGGTATCTGCCATCGCCATGTTGATCGGCATGGTGGCGGTCATTCCCACGGGCGACACCTTCACCTCCGTGCTGATGGGCATACCGGGCTCCAGCGCCAGTCAGGCCACCGTGCTCGACGGCTACCCGCTGGCCAAACAGGGACAGGCAGCACGCGCACTGAGCGCGGCGTTTTCCGCTTCCATGCTCGGCGGTGTGTTCGGGGCTGTTCTGCTGACCGGTTTTGTGGTGGTCGCCAAGCCGATCATCCTCATGTTCTCCACGGCCGAGCTGTTCATGTTTGCCGTGCTGGGCCTGTCGGTGGTCGGCATCCTGGCGGGCAACAGCATGGTTCGGGGGCTGGCTGCCTGCGGACTGGGCATCGTCTTTGGCGCCATTGGTGCGGCGCCGGCCACCGGCGAAACCCGCATTGATCTGAGCCTGGACTACCTGATGGACGGCGTGCCCCTGGTCATCGTGGGCCTGGGGCTGTTTGCCATTCCCGAACTGGCCGAGCTGATGCGACGCCACCGCCCCATCGCAGCCGGGTCATCGCTGGGTTCGGGTTGGGTACAAGGACTCAAGGACACGCTCCGGAACTGGTTTCTGGTGCTGAGGACTTCTTCACTGGGCACCTTGTTTGGCGCCATTCCGGGTCTGGGTGGCGGCGTGGTGGACTGGCTGGCCTATGGCCACGCGGTGCAGTCCAGCAAGGACAAGAGCCAGTACGGCAAAGGTGAAATCAAAGGAGTGATCGCACCAGAGTCTGCCAACAACGCGCTTCAGGGTGGTGCGCTCATGCCCACGCTGCTGTTCGGTATTCCCGGCTCGGGATCGATGGCGGTGTTCCTGGCCGGCATGGTGCTCATCGGTCTGCAGCCAGGCCCCAGCATGGTCACCTCCAACCTGCATCTGACCTACACCATCGCCTGGACCCTGGCCATGGCCAGCATCATCGGGGCGTTTCTGTGTTTCCTGCTGGCCTCTCCCATCGCACGCATCACCTTCATTCCGTTCAACCTGGTCGCCCCGGCCATGATCATGTTGATCTGTTTTGCGGCTTTCCAGGCCCGGCGCGACATCACCGACCTGATGCTGCTGTTTGCGGTGGGCATTCTGGGCATCTTCCTGCGCCGCTTCGGCTGGCCACGCCCCGCCTTCCTGATCGGCTTCGTGCTGTCCCCGCAGGTCGAGAACTACCTCTACCAGGCCGTGCAGTTCTACGGCGCAGGTTTCCTGACCCGCCCCGGCGTGCTCATCATTGGCGCCCTGGCCGTGGTCACCATTCTGATGTCGGTGCGCAGCCGTGTGTCGGAAGACGGCGCCGTGGAATCGGTGCAGAAGGAACACGGCTCTGTGCCCAAGGGTGCCACCGGCGGCATGACGCTGAGCCAGCGCATGCCTCAGCTCATTTTCGCGCTGGTTGTGCTGGCCATGTTTGTCTATGGTGCCATCAGCAGCTATTCGCTCTCTTTCCTGGGTGCGGTGTTCCCACTGTCCACGTCGCTGCTGATGCTGCTGGCCACCGGCTACGTCATCTGGAAAATTGCCAAGGGCCAGGCCGGCCACGGCACCCACTACGACCAGGAACTGGCGGCCCGGGTCTCCGGCGAACACGATGGCAGCAGTGTGTGGCCCTCGCTGGCCTGGTTTGCATTTCTTTTCGGCGCCGTGGCATTGGTCGGATTCATCCTGGCGCTGGCGGTGTTCATCACCAGTTTCCTGCTGCTGCGCACACAGATGGGTTGGCTCCGCAGCCTTGTCTACACCTCTGCGTGCATCGGCTTCATGGTCACCCTGGGGCACTATCTCACGCTCAACTTCCCCGCCGGTCTGTTGCAGCACATGGTGGAACTGCCGTGGCCGTTGAAGTGAACACAGATCCTCCTGCACGGGCAATGGCGCTGTCGATCCCACAGCAACTGGCCTGCCACGATCTCAACGAAGCTTGCGCAGGCGCTTGCCCTTGAGGAACAGATCGTAGAGTTGCTGGGCTGCAGGCGTGAGCAGTCCGGAGCGCCTTCGTATCAAGCCCATGGTCCGGGTCACCACCGGTTCGGTCAGCGGCACGCTGACCAGCAGCGGATGTCCCTTTCTCGGCATGGCCATGGCTGGAACTGCGGCCACGCCCAGGCCAGCTTCTGCCAGACCGATCATGGTGGTGCCATGCTGTGTTTCGTACAGGCTGCGTGGTTGATCGGGCAGGCCCGCCAGAGCCTGATCCAGCAACACCCGGTTGCCCGACACCTTGCTGTACGAAATGTAGTTGTGCTCGGCCAGTTCGGACCAGCGAACGCTTTTCAGTTTGGCCAGGGCGTGGTCCTTGCGGCAGGCGGCGACAAATCGGTCTTCAAAGATGGGGGTGAACTCGATGTTGTTCTCCTGGGATCCTGTGAAACTGAGCCCGAAATCGGCCTCGCCCTCCGCGACCGCCATGAGCACCTTGTTGCCGCTGTCATCGAGCACACGCACCCGGGTCTTCGGATAACGATCATGGAACACCTTGACCACATCGGAAAGAAAGTAGTTCACAGCAGAGGGCACACAGGCCACCGTGACCTCTCCCATGCGTGTGGCAGCCACACCGCGTATGTTGAGCAAGGTGACATCGAGGGCATCCAGGATCTGGCGCAGCTGCTTGTCAAATTCCCGACCGATCGGCGTGAGGTTCACCTTGCGGGTGGTTCGTTCCAGCAGCTTCGCGTCCAGCGCCTGCTCCAGCTTCTCGATACGACGACTGAACGCGGGCTGCGATATGTGGATGGACTCGGCCGCCTTGCGGAAGCTGCCCAGCTCTGCCACGGCGCGAAAGGCGATGAGGTCATGGATGTCGAAGTTCATGTGCGATTGCAGCTTTCCAATTTATGCATGTAACGGATCAATTGTTCATAAATATGCACTTCACACAAGCCTGGCCATTCGCCATGATCACGTCTTCCGCACAAACCACCTGTCGGCTGTCTGCTGAAACCAGCCCATGCATTCATCGAAACCCACACCCCTGAAGGCCGGAGTCCCCCATGACCCAAGAAGCTGCTGAGTTGAGCGCCTGGATTGGCCGTCAGGAAGTGCTCCAGGATGAGATTGGCCCGACCCCCATGAAGGCCCTGAACGCCACCCTGGACCACGCCCCCATGGACGTCAGGACGGGAACCCCACTTCCTCCCCTGTGGCACTGGCTGTACTTCCTGCCACTGCACCGCCAGAGTGAAATTGGCGCCGATGGCCATGCCAGGCGCGGTGGCTTCCTGCCCCCGGTTCCACTGCCCAGGCGCATGTGGGCCGGCAGCCAGTTCGAGTTCCGGTCGCCGGTGCGTGTGGGTGACACGGTCCAGCGCACCTCCACCATCGCCAACGTGAGCGAGAAAGCCGGGCGTACAGGCAAACTGGTGTTTGTCAAGGTGCGCCACGAGGTCCGGTGCAACGGACAGGCCGACCCGGCCATCGTGGAGTTCCACGACATCGTCTACCGCGAAGCCAGACAAGCGGGTGATGTGGATCCGCCACCGGTACCGTCCCCACAGGGCGCCACCTGGCAGCGAGCGATCGTTGCCGACGACGTGCTGCTGTTTCGCTACAGCGCGCTGACCTTCAACGGCCACCGCATCCACTACGACCGCAAGTATGTGACCGAGGTCGAGGGCTACCCGGGCCTGATCGTGCACGGCCCGCTGATAGCCACCTTGCTGATGGACCAGATCCGCCGCGAGATGCCGGACGCGGACGTGGCCTCGTTCAGCTTCAAGGCGGTGCGACCCACCTTCGACCTCCACCCCCTGCGTGTCAACGGTGCGCCGCAAGCCGACGGCAAGACCGTCAAGCTCTGGGCCCAGGACCACGAAGGCTGGCTGACCATGGACGCGGTCGCCACCCTGCGCTGAGGAACCGACATGCAAGCGCTCAAAGGCATCACCGTCGTCACCCTGGAGCATGCGATTGCCGCGCCATTCGCCACCCGGCAGCTGGCCGACCTGGGTGCGCGCGTCATCAAGGTCGAGCGCCCAGGCGTGGGCGACTTTGCGCGCGGCTACGACAGCCGTGTGCGCGGTCTGGCCTCGCATTTTGTGTGGACCAATCGCAGCAAAGAGAGTCTGACGCTGGACGTCAAGCAGCCCGAGGCACAACGGATTCTCAAGCGCATCATCGAAGAACAGGCCGATGTGGTGGTGCAGAACCTGGCGCCTGGCGCGGCCGCGCGCCTGGGGCTGTCTTTCGAGGTGCTGAGCAAACTCAAGCCCGGCATCATCGTCTGCGATATTTCTGGCTACGGCAACAACGGCCCTTACCGCGACAAAAAGGCCTACGACCTGCTGATTCAGAGCGAGGCCGGTTTTGTCTCGGTCACAGGCACGCCAGAGACGCCGGCCAAGGCCGGACCGTCGATTGCCGACATTGCGGCGGGCATGTATGCCTACACCAACATCCTGGCGGCGCTGCTGCATCGCCGGCAGACCGGCGAGGGCCAGCACATCGACATATCCATGCTCGAAGCCCTGACCGAGTGGATGGGTTACCCGCTGTACTACAGCATCGATGGCGGCGAGCCGCCCCAGCGCACCGGTGCCAGCCACGCCACCATCTACCCCTATGGCCCCTTTCCGGCGGGAGATGGGCGCACGGTGATGCTGGGCCTGCAGAACGAGCGGGAATGGAAGGCCTTCTGTGAGCGCGTGTTGCTGCAACCCCAGCTGGCCATGGACGAGCGTTTCTCTAGCAATCCCAAACGGGCGGCCTCGCGGGCGGAACTCTACGAGATCATCGTTGCGGCATTCGCCGGTCTGACCGCCGAAGAAGTGGTTCAACGCCTGGAGGCCGCCCAGATCGCCAATGCCCAGGTCAACAGCATGGCCGAAGTCTGGTCCCACCCGCAGCTTCACGCGCGCCAGCGCTGGCAGTCGGTGGACACACCGGTGGGGGCCGTGCCTGCCTTGCTGCCACCGGGCTCCTGGACCGCTGCGCCTCCGCGCATGGACGCGGTGCCGGCCCTGGGAGAACACACCGATCAGATCCTGACCGGACTGGGCTACACACCCGAGCAAATCCAGGCTCTGCGGGCCGAGGGGGTGGTGTGAGTCCGTTGACCTACCTGTTTGTACCAGGCAACCGCCCCGAGCGCTTCATCAAAGCGCTGCACAGCGGTGCCGATCGCACCATTCTCGACCTGGAGGACGCGGTGGCACCGGCTGACAAGGCGCGGGCACGCAGCACCGTGTCTGAATGGCTGCAAACGCTCCCACCCACCGAACAGCAGCGGGTGCTGGTGCGCATCAACGATGCACACAGCCCCTGGCATGCCGAGGACCTGCGGTGGCTGGCCGTTCAAAGCCTGTCCGAGGTGATGCTGTCCAAGGCCGAGGGCGCCGCGCAGCTGGTGCCCGTGCTGACCTGCCTGCCCTCGGGTGGGCGCGTGATGCCGCTGGTGGAAACGGTGCAAGGCGTGGCCGCATTGCCTGAACTGGCGGCGACTGCGGGTGTTTCCCGGCTGGCCTTCGGGTCAATCGACTACCAGCTGGATCTGGACCTGCCCGGTCCCGGGTTTGCCCTGGACACGGCGGCCGTGGCCATCGCCATGGCTTCGCGCGTGGCCGGACTGCCCGCGCCAGTGGCCGGGGTCACGCCCGAACTGGACGCGGCCCAGGTCAGAGCCGACGTTATGCACGCACGCGCACTGGGCTTCGGCGCCAAGATGTGTATTCATCCACAGCAGCTGAGCGCCGTTCGCGAAGCCTTTCGACCCGACCAAGCTACCCTTGCCTGGGCGCAGCGCGTGGACAGTGCCTGGCGCGCCGGCCCCCACACGGGTGCGATCCAGCTGGACGGCCGCATGGTCGACAAGCCGGTGGCCTTGCGCGCTCAACGCATCCTGGCGCTGGCCGAGGCCACCCACTGACAACCCCCAATCCTTTCGGAGATACCTCATGCCCGCCACCATCATCGACTCCCGCATCTTCGGCGACATCTTCAGCGATGCGCGCATGCGCCAGGTCTGGTCGGACGAAAACCGCACCGCCAAGTACCTGGACATCGAACGCGCCCTGGCCAAGGTGCAGGGCGAGCTGGGTCTGATCCCGCCCGAAGCCGCAGAGGAAATCGTCAAGAACTGCGAGCTGTCGATGATCGACTGGGATCAGCTCAAGGCCAAGACCGAGCAGATCGGCTACCCCATCATCGCGGTGGTCAACCAGATCAACGCCAACTGCCGCGACCGGCTGGGCGAGTACTGCCACTGGGGTGCGACCACGCAGGACATCACCGACACCGCCATGGTGCTGCAGATGCGCGAGGCACTGGCGCTGGTCGAGCAGGACCTGACCGACATCTCGGATGCGCTGGCCGTGCTGGCCAGAACACACCGCGACACCCCCATCATCGGTCGGTCCAACCTGCAGCAGGCCACGCCCATCACCTTTGGCTACAAGATGGCCAGCATCCTGGCCGGCATCGAGCGCCACCGCGAGCGCCTGCAACAGCTCAAGCCCCGGGTGCTGATGGGTGAGTTCGGTGGCGCCTCGGGCACGCTGTCGTCGCTGGAGAGCGGGGCGATGGAAACGCAGGCCGCACTGATGAAAGAGCTGGGCCTGGCGCAACCCCTGATCTCCTGGCACACGGTGCGCGACACCGTGGCCGAGGTGGGCGCCTTTCTGGGTCTGGTCGGCGGATCGCTGGGCAAGATCGCCATGGACGTGAAACTGCTGATGCAGACCGAGGTGGCCGAGGTGTTCGAGCCTTTTGCGCCTGGCCGTGGCTCATCGAGCACCATGCCACAGAAGCGCAACCCGATCTCCTGCCTGTACATCCACGCCAACATCTCGGTGGCCCGGCAGCACGCAGCGGCCTTGATGGATGCGATGGTGGCCGACCACGAGCGCTCCACCGGACCGTGGGAGATCGAGTGGATCTCGGTGTCCGAGATCTTCTGCCTGATCTCGGGCGCGCTCAAGCAGACCAAGTTTGTCCTGCAGGGTCTGGAGGTTGATGCCCAGCGCATGCGCGCCAACATGGACATCACCAACGGGCTGGTCATGTCCGAGGCGGTGATGATGGGCCTGGGGCCCTACCTCGGTCGGGAGTATGCGCACGACCTGGTGTACGACCTGTGCCGCCAGGCGCTCAAGGAGAACCGGCCGCTCATCGACATCCTGGAGGAGCACCCGGAAATCAACCGCCACGTCACCCGCGAGCAGCTGGAACACCTGTGCAACCCGGTCAACCACGTCGGGCAGGCCGGGGTCATGGTGGACCGTGTGCTGGCAGCGCGACAGCAGGGATGATGGGCATGGTTGATGTGCTGGTGATTGGTGGTGGCAACGCCGCTCTCTGTGCGGCCTTGACCGCACGCGAGGCGGGAGCCAGCGTGCTGGTGCTGGAGGCCGCACCGCGCGAGTGGCGCGGCGGCAACTCGGCACACACCCGCAACCTGCGGTGCATGCACGAAGCTCCGCAAGACGTGCTGGTTGACGCCTACCCCGAAGAAGAGTTCTGGCAGGATCTGCTGAAGGTCACGGGCGGCCTGACCGATGAAAAACTGGCCCGGCTGGTGATTCGAGAATCCAGCACCTGCCGACCCTGGATGCGCAGCCACGGCGTGCACTTTCAGCCCTCACTCTCGGGTGCCCTGCACACCGCCCGAACCAATGCCTTCTTCATGGGCGGCGGCAAGGCGCTCATCAACGCCTATTACCGCAGCGCCGAACGCCTGGGCATCCAGGTCCGCTACGCATGCCCGGTGGACCGACTGGAACTCAAGGCGGGCCGCTTTGTGGCTGCCTACGTCGGCTCCGAGCGCATTGAAGCGCGCAGCTGCGTGCTGGCGGCCGGTGGTTTCGAATCGAACCGCGACTGGTTGCGCGAGGCCTGGGGTGTGAACGAACGCGGAGAGACCCCGTCGGACAACTTCCTGATTCGCGGCACGCGGTTCAACCAGGGGGTGCTGCTGCGCCACATGCTCGACGAACATGGGGCCGACGCCATCGGCGACCCCACGCAAGCCCACATGGTGGCCATCGACGCACGGGCGCCGCTGTACGACGGCGGCATCTGCACCCGCATCGACTGTGTGTCGCTGGGTGTGGTGGTCAACCGCGAAGGCCGCCGCTTCTACGACGAGGGTGAAGACTTCTGGCCCAAGCGCTACGCCATCTGGGGCCGACTGGTGGCCCAGCAACCCGGGCAGATCGCATACTCCATCATCGACGCCAAGGCCGTCGGCCGCTTCATGCCCCCGGTGTTTCCAGGCACCCGGGCCCACACCTTGCCCGAGCTGGCAGACCAGCTGGGCCTGGACCGGGACACCTTCATGCAGACCCTCAACGATTACAACAGCTCCTGCCGTCCGGGGCGTTTCGACCACACCGCGCTGGACGACTGCCACACCGACGGTCTGACCCCGGCCAAGACCCACTGGGCGCGTCCGATCGACACCGCGCCCTTCACCGCCTACGCCTTGCGCCCTGGCGTCACCTTCACCTACCTGGGCCTGAAGACCGACGAAACCGCCGCCGTGCGCTTTGCCGATGTGCCCAGCCCGAACCTGTTTGTCGCCGGCGAGATGATGGCGGGCAACGTGCTGGGCAAGGGTTACACCGCCGGGGTGGGCATGTCCATCGGCACCGCTTTCGGACGCATTGCGGGCCGTGAAGCCGCGCGGGCGGTCCGGCACAAGGAGGTGGAACATGTCGGCGCTTGATACATTGGTGCAAGATGCGCGCGCGCTGGCAGCCGGCGAGGTGGTCAGCGGCCCCGAAGCCGAGGTGGCCCGCCAGATGGCCATCTGCAATGCCTGCCGGTACTGCGAAGGATTTTGTGCCGTGTTTCCCGCCATGACGCGGCGCCTGGAATTTGCGGCCGCCGATGTGCACTACCTGGCCAACCTGTGCCACAACTGCGGCGCCTGCCTGCACGCCTGCCAGTACGCCCCGCCACACGAGTTCGGCGTCAACGTGCCCAAGGCCATGGCCCAGGTGCGGGGCCAGACCTACGTCAACTACGCCTGGCCTCCCGCGCTGGGCACGCTGTACCAGCGCAATGGCCTGGCGGTGTCGCTGGCCCTGGCTGCGGCACTGACGCTGTTCCTGGTCCTGGCCCTGGCGCTCAACGGCACGCTGTGGGGGGGTGATCTCGGCGGTGATTTCTACCAGCTGTTTCCGCACAACCTGCTGGTGCTGATGTTTGCCCCGGTGTTCGGCTGGGCGGTGCTGGCGCTGGGGCTGGGCGTGACCCGCTTCCTGCGCCAGGTGACCCCGGCCACATCGGGGGTTCCGGCGGCCAGCCGGGACCTCTCGGGTGCGGCCCACGATGCCCTGACGCTCAAGTACCTGGACGGCGGCCACGGTGAAGGCTGTCACAACGAAGACGACGCCAACACGCAGGCACGTCGGCGGACACACCACTTCACCTTCTATGGCTTCATGTTGTGCTTTGCCGCCACCAGCCTGGGCACCATCTACCACTATGTCTTCGGCTGGGAAGCCCCCTACGACTGGCCGAGCCTGCCCAAGGTGCTGGGCGCGGTGGGTGGGGTCAGCATGCTGATCGGCACCATCGGCCTGTTCCGTCTCAAACGCACCCGACACCCTTTGCACGGCGAGCCACAACAAGCTGCCATGGACTACGGCTTCATCGCCCTGCTGTTCCTGACCAGCCTGACGGGTCTGCTGCTGTGGTGGCTGCGCAGCACCGATGCCCTGGCCCTCATGCTCGCGGTCCACCTGGGCGTGGTAATGGCCCTGTTCGCCACCCTGCCCTATGGCAAGTTTGCCCACGGCATCTTCCGCACCGCCGCCCTGATCCGGTTCGCTGTGGAGCGGCGCCAGCCCAGCACGCTGGCCCTGGGCGATGACTGAGGAAGGTTGGCCGAGATGACCCCCCGGAGTGATGCCTTGAACAAACTCGCCGCGGGCAACCCGGCCAGCGCACGCGGCAACGAACACGTCTATGCCCCACCCAGCACCCTGTGGGAGATCTTCTGGGGCTTCAGCATGTTGTCGCTCCAGGGCTTCGGTGGCGTGATGGCCGTGACCCAGCGGGAGCTGGTCGAGCGACGACGGTGGTTCTCCCGGGACGGGTTTCTGGAAGATTGGGCCGTGGCGCAGGTCCTGCCCGGCCCGAACGTGGCCAACCTGGGGGTGCTGCTCGGCGACCGCTACCTGGGTTTGCGGGGCGCGCTGGCCGCCCTGCTCGGTCTGTTTCTGTTTCCCCTGGTCATCATCGCGCTGCTGGCCATGGCCTTCACGAGCTTTCAGCATCTGCCGGTGGTGCAAGGGGCCTTGAAAGGCATGGGGCTGGTGGTGGTCGCCCTCATTCTGACCACCGCACTCAAGCTCATCCCGGCACTGCGAACCCACGTCGGGGGGGTGAGCTTCTGTGTCATGTCTGCCGGGGCTGGTTTTGTGGCCGTTGCCATTCTGCGGTTTCCCCTGGTCTGGGTCCTGCTCGTCGTCGGCACCCTGTCCTGTCTCTGGACCTACCGCTGCATCGTCGCCGCGCCGGTGGCTGAGGAGCCCGAGCCATGATCGAACTGGGCTGGACGGACTGGCTGGGCCTGTGGCTGCACTTTGGCATGCTGTCGCTGCTGTCGGTCGGTGGCGGCATCAGTGTGCTGCCCGACATGCACCGATACCTGGTTGACCAGCACGGGTGGCTGACACCCCAGCAGTTCGCCTCGTCGGTGGCCCTGGCCCAGGCAGCGCCAGGCCCCAACGTGTTGTTTGTGGTGCTCATGGGCTGGAACGTGGGCGTCAACGCGGGCAGCCTGTGGCTGGCTGCACTGGGTGCCTTGCTGTGCCTGCTGGGCCTGCTGATTCCCAGCTCCGTGCTCACCCTCTACGCGACACGCTGGGCCCAGCGCAACCGCACGCGCCCAGGTGTGCGGGCCTTCAAGTCGGGTTTGACACCCCTGGTGGTGGCCCTGCTCGCGTCCACCTCCTGGCTGTTGCTCAAGCCCCATCTCACGCCCGAGAGCATGGTGGTGGCCGGCCTGCTGGTGCTGGGAGCGGCGCTGATTCTGTGGCGCACCTCGATTCACCTGTTGTGGGTCCTGGCCGCCGGTGCGTTCATTGGCGGCATGGGCTGGGTCTGATGCCAGGAGACAACATGAACAACAACCAACAGTCCCCAGCATCATCAGCGTCCGCACTGCTGGCTTCCAGGCCGTTTGTGCGGGATGGTGTCCTGCATTTTCCGGTCAGCTACATGCGGGGAGGAACCTCCACCGGCATCATCCTCTGGGGACCACACCTGGCCCCCCTGGCCGATGCGAGGGAAGCCATCATCCGCAAGATCATGGGAGTGCCTGACGAAGGCGAACTCAAGGGCAACCGGCAGATCACCGGCCTCGGGCGTGGCCCGGCCACCAGCAACAAGGTGTTCATCATCGAACCCGCCGACGGCACCCAGGCCGACTTCAACAGCACCCTGGCCCAGCTGGCGGCAGAAAAGTCCGCCATCGACTGGAGCGTCAACTGCGGCAACATGTCGGCCGCCATCCCGATGTTTCTGCTGAACAACGGCCTGGTGACCGCCGGTGACCCCGACACACACATCCGGGTGTTCAACACCAACACGGGTGTGGTGACCGACTGCCGGGTGCGCACACCCGGTGGCCTGCCTGCGATACCCGCCGACACGGCCATTCCTGGCGTCTACGGCGAGTTTCCGGGCGTGGAGCTGAGCCTGCGACACCCGGTGGGCGCCAAGACCGGGCAGCTCCTGCCCACCGGACAGGTGCGCGACCGCTTCGATGGTGTCGAGGTCAGTTGCGTCGATGTCGCCGTGCCGATGGTGATCATTCGAGCCGACGCCGTGGGCATGCGTGGCGACGAATCGGTGGCCAGCCTCAACGCCCACACCCAGCTCAAAGACCGCCTGCGTTCAATCTGGGTGCAGGCCGGCCTGGCGATGCAGCTCAAGAAGAAAGGCGTGCCCATGAGCGCCGACGAACTGGCCACCAGCGAAACCGTGCCCAAGGTCTGTCTGGTCTCCCGGCCCACGCAGGGTGGCCACATCTCGGTGCGCTACTTCACGCCGCAGGAATCACACGCGTCCCTGGCTGTCACCGGCGGGTGTTGCCTGGCCACGGCCTGCCTGATTCCAGGCACCACGGCGCACGAGGCGGCCACAGGTCTTGAGCCACTGACCGCCAACGATTCGGAGCGCGCGGTGGCGATGGAAAACCCGGCCGGCATCTTGCGAGCCCGTGTCTTTGGCCGGCAGCTGGCGGGCAGTGGCTTCGACTTCCCCTGGGTGGCCTACGAGCGCAACGCCCAACTCTACATGGACGGCCACTTCAGGATTTACCAGCCATCGGCCCGGATGCTGGAGCAGATCGCCCGCATGGCCTGAAGCCGGGCCCAACAAGCCCAACTGTTCCACACAACTTGAAAGGAGACGCACCATGAAGATCGCCATTCTGGAAGACTACCAGGACGCTGTTCGCCAACTGCCCTGCTTCGAGCTGCTCAAAGGGCACGAAGTGGATGTTTTCACCGATCCCCTGAACGAGGACGAGCTGGCACAGCGCCTTGCCGACCATGAGGCGGTCGTGCTGATCCGGGAGCGCACCCACATCAAGGCGTCCTTGCTGGCACGCCTGCCCAGGCTCAGGCTCATCTCCCAGACCGGCAAGGTCAGCGGCAATGTGGACGTTGAAGAAGCACAGCGCCGGGGTGTCACCGTGATGGAAGGTGTGGGCGACCCCACCGCGCCGGCGGAGCTCACCTGGGCCTTGCTGATGGCCGCCTACCGGCGCATCCCCCAGTATGTCGCGCACATGAAGGCCGGGCGCTGGCAGATGGCATCGCCCGATCCCGCCCACAACCGGATCGGGCGGGCCGTCAAGGGCGATGTGCTGGGCATCTGGGGCTACGGAAAAATCGGTCAGCGCATGGCCCGCTACGGCAAGGCCTTCGACATGGAGGTCCTCGTCTGGGGCCGCGAGGCCAGCCGGGAGAAGGCACTGGCCGACGGCCATCGGGTGGCCGAATCCAAGGCGGCGTTCTTCCAGCAGGCCGATATCGTCAGCCTGCACCTGCGCCTGAACGAAGCCACCCGTGAAATCGTGAAAGCCAGCGATCTGGCCCAGATGAAGCCAACGGCATTGCTGGTCAACACCAGCCGCTCGGAGCTGATCGAAAAAGGCGCGCTCCTCACGGCATTGAACCAGGGCCGCCCGGGCCACGCCGCACTCGATGTGTTCGACCGCGAGCCCATCGATCCGAACGATCCGCTGCTTCACATGGACAACGTGGTCACCACGCCCCATCTGGGCTACGTGGAACAAAAGGGCTATGAGCTGTACTTTTCGGCGGCACTGCGAAATGTGCTCGCGTTTGCGGCGCGGGATGGCGCCGGATGAGCCCAAGCAGATCGAACGGCCCCCACAACGCCGTTGCGGCACGATGCCGTCCGGCCAAGGCACAAGACCTGCAGGCGATTGTCGGCATGCTGGCCGATGACCCGCTCGGCGCCCGGCGCGAGCGCTTGACCGACCCGCTGGCCACCTCGTACCTGGCCGCGTTCGAGGCCATTGCCCAGGACCCGAACAACGAGCTGCTGGTGGCCGAAGGCCCGGACGGAAACGCCATCGCCGTGCTGCAGCTGACCTTCACCCCCCACATCACCCACCAGGGGGGCTGGCGGGCCACCATCGAAGGTGTTCGGGTGGCCAGCCACCTCAGAGGCACCGGCCTGGGAAGGCAGTTGCTGACCTGGGCCATCGACAGGGCCCGGCAGCGCGGCTGCCATCTCGTGCAGCTCACCACCGACAAACAGCGCGCCGATGCGCAGCGCTTCTACGAAAGCCTGGGGTTCGAAGCCACCCATGTCGGCATGAAGCTCAAACTCACACCGGCCCCCGAGGGCAGCTGACCCCGTGAACCCACTCGTCACCAGAACCTGATCGGCGCTACCCGGTCCGGACATTTCCCATGCCCCTTCATCTGTTTCCCCGCTTGGGAACACTGACCCTGGCCCTCCTGGGCGCAGGACTGTTTCAGCTCATTGGCCTGCCACTGCCCTTTCTGTTCGGGCCCATGGCAGCCTGCCTGCTGGCCGCCCTGTCAGGGGCGCGGCTCAAGGGCATGGGCACCGTCTCGACAGCGGCACGAACCATTCTGGGCGTCGCCATCGGCGCCTCGATCACGCCGGAGATCGTGGGCCGCATCCCGCAACTGCTTGGCAGCGTGGCCCTGGTGCCGATCTACGTGGCCCTGATCGGGCTGGTGGGTGTGCCCTTCTTTCGCCGCCTCGGTTACGACCCTGCCACCGCCTGGTACGCGGCCATGCCCGGGGGGCTGCCGGACATGGTGGCCTTTGGCAAAGAGGCCGGTGGCGACCCCCGTGCGCTGGCGCTGATCCACGCGACACGGATGCTGATCATCGTCACCGTGGCGCCCATCATCCTGACCCTGCTGTATGGCACCAGCCTGACCGGTGCGCTGGGCGAGCCGGCGCGCAACCTGCCCCCCGTCGAACTGGCCCTGATGGCGGCGGCTGCGCTGATCGGCTGGAAGGGGGGCGAGAAGATCGGACTTTTTGGCGCCTCGATCCTGGGACCCATGATCGTCACTGCGGCCCTGTCACTGGGTGGGTTCATCCACTCCCGCCCACCGCTTGAAGCCATCCTCGTCGCACAGATTTTCATCGGCCTGGGCATTGGGGTGCAGTACGTGGGCGTGACCCTGCACGAGCTGCGCAGCTTCATCGTCTCGGGGATTTCCTTCGTCGCCATACTGGCCGTACTGGCCGCACTCTTCACCGAGATCGTGACCCTGTCGGGCCTGGCCAAACCGGTGGAAGGCTTTCTGGCTTTTGCGCCCGGCGGTCAGGCCGAGATGACGGTGCTGGCACTGGCCGCCGGCGCGGACCTGGGCTTCGTCATCGTGCACCACCTGACCCGTGTGGTGACGGTGATCATGGGTGCCCCGGTCGCCGCGCGCATGGCGGGCATCAAGAAGCCGAAGGCGTGACCCCAGTGACCTGACGCTCAGGGCCGGATCACGGCCACACCCGGCGGTGGCTGAAAGCGGAAGCGCTCGGCCGGCACCGCCTCGTTGGCCTGCCAGCCCGAGAAGCTCAGCACCGAACGCTGCCCGAGGCCGTCCTCGATCTCCAGGCGAGCCAGCTCACCCTGGCGGAAACCCACACGCACCTGCTTCAGCTGACCGTCTCCCTGGCGCGGAAGGGCCTGCACCCAATCGAGCCCGTCGGCCTGCCCGGCCGCACTCAGATCGAAATGGGTGCCCAGTTCACGCAGGCTGGTGCCCGCCACAATCAGGGCCGCAGGTGTGCTGCCCAGCACCTCCTGCTGACGGCGGGCGGTCACCTGCTCCAGGTCCACGTCGTGCAGCCACAGCGTCTGGCCATCAGCCACAATGGTTTGCTCGAAAGGCCGGTTGTACTCGAAGCGAAATCGCCCGGGCCGCTGGAACTCGAAGCGGCCATGCGAGGTCTTGCTGCGCGCCGTCGATTCGCCAGCCCGCTGCGGCGAGATCACCACCTGGGTGAAACTCGCCTGGGCGCTGCGCACCTCCTGCAGAAAGCGTTCGAGTTGCGCAAGGCCATCGGCGCGTGCCAGCACGGCGAACCCGGCCAGGGCCAGAAAAAGTACAGAGCGTCGGATCATGCTGTTCGGATCGGAGGGCGGCTGCAAGGTTCAAGCCGCAGGTCGGCCAGGCGTATCAGGCGTCTCCCCGGGGCGCCACCAGGATGTCTCGCTGGCCACTGCTGGTCAGCGCACTGACCAGACCCGCCGTCTCCATGTCTTCCAGCAGGCGCGCCGCCCGGTTGTAACCGATCTTGAGCTTGCGCTGCACATAGGAAATGGATGCCTTGCGGTCCTGCAGCACGATGGCCACCGCCTGGTCGTAGAGTGGGTCTTTTTCGCCACCGGCGCCACCGCCCTCGCCAAACATGTCCGCGCCTTCGCCTTCACCACCGGCAGCCTCCAGCACCCCATCGATGTAGTTGGGCTCCCCGCCCTGCTCCTTGAGGTAGGCCACCACGCGGTGCACCTCATCGTCACTGACGAAGGCCCCGTGTACCCGCACCGGGAAGCCGGTGCCGGAAGGCAGGTAGAGCATGTCGCCCATGCCCAACAGAGTCTCGGCCCCCATCTGGTCCAGAATGGTGCGACTGTCGATCTTGCTGCTGACCTGGAAGGACAGGCGCGTCGGGATGTTGGCCTTGATCAGGCCGGTGATCACGTCCACGCTGGGGCGCTGCGTGGCCAGGATCAGGTGGATGCCTGCAGCCCGCGCCTTTTGCGCCAGCCGGGCAATCAGCTCCTCGATTTTTTTGCCCACCACCATCATCAGGTCGGCGAGTTCGTCAATGACCACCACAATGTAGGGCAGACGCTCCAGCGGCTCGGGTTGCTCGGGCGTCAGACTGAACGGGTTGCCGATGATGTCGCCGCGCGCCGAGGCCTCGTCGATCTTGGCGTTGAAGCCGGCCAGGTTGCGCACGCCCATCTTGCTCATGAGCTTGTAGCGCTTTTCCATTTCACCCACGCACCAGTTCAGGCCGTTGGCCGCGTGCTTCATATCCGTGACCACCGGACACAACAGGTGCGGAATGCCCTCGTAGACGCTCAGTTCGAGCATCTTCGGATCGATCAGCAACAGCCGGACGTCCTTGGCGTCGGCCTTGTAGAGCAGCGACAGGATCATGGCGTTGATACCCACCGACTTGCCTGAGCCGGTGGTACCGGCCACCAGGCAGTGCGGCATCTTGGCCAGGTCGGCCACCACCGGCAATCCGGCGATGTCCTTGCCCAGGCCCATGGTCAGCAGGCTCTTCGCATCGTTGTAGACCTGCGAACCCAGGATCTCGCTGAGCTTGATGGTCTGGCGTTTCGCGTTGGGCAGCTCCAGAGCCATCAGGTTCTTGCCCGGAATGGTTTCGATCACCCGGATCGATACCAGCGACAGCGAACGCGCCAGGTCGCGGCTGAGGTTGACGATCTGCGAGCCCTTCACTCCTGTCGCGGGCTCAATTTCGTAGCGCGTGATCACCGGACCGGGTGCGGCCGCTACCACCCGCACCTCGACCCCGAAGTCCTTGAGCTTCTTCTCGATCAGGCGGCTGGTCATCTCCAGTGTCTGGCTGTCCACACCCGCCTGCTGCCCCGGTGCGCTGTCGAGCAGGTCCACCTGAGGCAGCTTGCTGTCGGGCATCTCGGCGAACAGGGGCTTTTGCCGCTCCTTGGCCACGCGTTCGCTGCGCGGCACCTCGGTGACCGTGGGCTCTATCAGGACCGGCACCGGGTGATGTTCCTCGATCTCGACACGCTCGACCTTGACCACCTCCTCGCGCTCACGGGCCGCCTGTTCGCCGATGCGCAGGTCTTCATCGGCCTCACGCTTTTCGCGCCGCGCCTCGAACCAGCCGTCCAGCCGCCCCCCCATAAGCTCGGCCACATGCCCCCAGGAAAAACGGAACACCACCGGCAGGCACAGGACGAGCAAGCTCATCATCAGCAGGGCCGAGCCATTGAATCCGGTCCATCGCATCACCAGCGGTCCCAGCCACTGGCCCAGGGCACCTCCGGCGTACCCCGGCAGGCCCGGGTCAAACCGGTACAGCCGGGTCCACTCCAGGACCGCACTGGCAGCCACCAGGGTCAACAGCCCGAGCCAGAACAAAGCCCGACGCGCGCCTGGCTGGCGCCACCACTGTCCAGAGGACGATACCGCCCCTTCCGTTGGCACGCCCTGATGACCGCGGATCCAGCGCGCCAGCACCGACAACCACGCCCGAAGCCCGGCAAAAAACATCCACCAGACCGAGAACCCGAAAAGAAAGTAGGCGCCATCGGACAACAGGGCACCCAGACGCCCGCCCCAGTTGGCGACGGTGTCCCGCGTGCCGGTTGTGCTCCAGGCCGGGTCGGCCACCGAATGGCTCAGCAGCGCCAGCATGGCAAAGGCCAGGGCAGCGGCGCCGAGCACCAGCGTGATCTCCTGGGCGAAGCGGGACACCACCGACGGGGTGGCCTGCGCCTGGTCGGCATTGAGGGTATTGAGGGAATAGGTCATAGGCCTCGCATCGAACGAGGGCAAGCTTACCCCATGACGAACCGGGTGGACAGAAGCGGACGGCAACCCAGTCACAGCCGACCCGCAGGCCCCAGCCAGAGGGCGCCCGGCTTGCCTCAACCCAGCCCGGCCTCTCAGCTCAGCGTGTTCAGGCGTTCCTTGATGACGGTGGCGCCTTCGGGGGTGGTCTCGATGAAGCCACGCTCCTCCAGGTCCTTCATGACCCGGCTGACCATCTCGCGCGAGGCACCGATCATCTTGGCCACATCCTGACGGGATACCCGTTCACGTATCACCAGCTGCCCCTCGCGGTCGGGCTGGGCAAACTCCAGCAGGGCGCGCGCCACGCGACCATAGACGTCCATCAAGGCCAAGGATTCAATTTTGCGATCGGCGTGGCGCAGGCGCTGCACCAGGCCCTTCATGACCGCGTAGGCCATGGACGTGTTCTCGGGCAGGCAGCGGGCGAACTCGACCCGTCCCAGAATCAGCACGTCCGTCTGCACCTCGGCCCTGACCGATGCCGAGTGGGGCTGGTTGTCGATCAGGCTCATTTCCCCCACATAGTCCCCCGGGTTCATGGTGGCCAGGATCACCTCGCGCCCCCGGCTGTCCTGGGTCACCACTCGGGCTCGCCCGGTCAGCACGATGGCCAGGAAGTTGGATTTCTTGCCCTGCTCGACGATCACCTCACCCCGCTTGAAGCGACGCTTGATGACCGCATCGGCCACCGACTCGGCCTGCGCCTGCGTCAGGGTGGAGAACAGCGGCACGCGACGGATCAGATCCAGATTGGACAGGATGGACATGCGTGAATTCCTAACGTGTGAATGGGTCTGCAAACCTGCCTTCGTACAATCGAAAGTGGGTCGCTTATCTCCTACCAGACCGTACGCTTGCGGAAACGTACTACTCCACTCTATACCAGCTCACGCCATGTGGGCACAGGCTCAGCATCATGAAGCATTCCAAAGTACTCATTCTAGGATCAGGACCGGCCGGATACACCGCTGCAGTGTATGCCGCGCGCGCCAATCTGGCCCCGGTGCTCATCACCGGCATTGCCCAGGGGGGGCAACTCATGACCACCACCGAGGTGGACAACTGGCCTGCCGACGTGGACGGCGTGCAGGGTCCGGACCTGATGCAGCGCTTTCTCGCGCACGCCGAGCGCTTCAAGACCGAGATCGTGTTTGACCACATCAACGCGGTGGACCTGTCCAAGCGTCCCTTTGTGCTCAAGGGCGACAGCGGCGAGTACAGCTGCGACGCCCTGATCATTGCCACCGGCGCCTCCGCCAAGTACCTGGGCCTGCCCTCCGAAGAGGCCTTCATGGGCAAGGGCGTCAGCGGCTGCGCCACGTGCGACGGATTCTTCTACCGTGGCCAGGAAGTGGCCGTGGTCGGCGGCGGCAATACCGCCGTTGAAGAAGCGCTCTACCTGTCGAACATCGCCAGCAAGGTGACCCTGGTGCACCGCCGCGACAGCTTCCGTGCCGAGCCCATCATGGTCGACAAACTGATGGAGCGGGTGCAAGAAGGCAAGATCGAGCTGAAGGTGTTCAGCGTGCTGGACGAAGTGCTCGGTGACGCCACCGGCGTGACCGGCGTGCGACTGAAAAACGTGCAGTCGGGCACCACCGAGGACGTGGCGGTCAAAGGCTGCTTCATCGCCATCGGCCACAGCCCGAACACCGAGATTTTCAAAGGACAGCTCGACATGAAGGACGGCTACATCGTCACGAAATCGGGCCTTTCGGGCATGGCCACCATGACCAGTGTGCCCGGTGTCTTCGCCGCAGGTGACGTGCAGGACCATGTCTACCGCCAGGCCATCACCAGCGCCGGCACCGGTTGCATGGCGGCGCTGGACGCACAGCGGTACCTCGAGAATTTGTGACCCTCTCCCCGATGGATTCGGAGCCTCCCCCCGCCGCGCTTCGCGCGCCCCCTCATCTGGCGCCTTCGGCTTGGGAAGGCGGCGGCACCTGCGGCCGGGCAAAGCCCGTTCCGCGGTGCCCTTGGTCTGGATAGCGGCAAGCCGCTCATTGCTCAGATGGGCGGTGGTGGTGAATGGTGGCGTTCTTGTTTATAATAGTGGGCTTTGCTGAATCTGCACCCTGGATTCAACGGGTTACCGCCACCCTTCTGGCGAGGTGAGGCCCCTACCGCACGGGTAGCGGCCGTTTGATGAGATCGGAGTGTCCTCATGGCACGCGTCTGCGACGTCACGGGCAAAAAGCCCATGGTCGGGAACAACGTTTCCCACGCCAACAACAAAACCAAGCGCCGGTTCCTGCCGAACCTGCAATACCGCCGTTTCTGGGTCGAGAGCGAGAACCGCTGGGTTCGTCTGCGCGTCTCGGGTGCAGCCCTGCGCCTGATCGACAAGAAAGGCATCGATGCCGTGCTCGCCGACCTGCGCGCACGCGGCCAGGCTTAAGGAGTAAGGCACCATGGCAACCAAAGGCGCACGCGAGAAGATCAAGCTGGAGTCCACCGCCGGCACCGGTCACTTCTACACCACCACCAAGAACAAGAAGACCACGCCCGACAAGATGCTGATCAAGAAATTTGATCCGGTCGCGCGCAAGCACGTGGACTACAAGGAAATCAAGCTGAAGTGATTCGGCGTTTTCCCCAACAAAAAACCCGCTGTGTTCACAGCGGGTTTTTTGTTGCCCTTTTGAAAGGGTGATGCGCCGCCCGGGCGGCGCAGAGGGGCTTCAGGCGTGTGCCGAGCGCAGCTTGATGGAGAAATCGCGCAGCGCGGCGATACCACTGTCTTCGGCGCGGCGGCACCAGGCCTGCAGATCGGCGGCGAGCTGTTCCCGAGTGGCGTTGGTGCCGGTCCACAAGGCACGCAGCTCCTCGCGCATGGTCACCATCTTGTCCAGAACCGGGCTATGGGCCCGCACCTGGGCCAGTTGCAGCTTCACATTGGCGGGCACCTTGTCGTCGTCGCGGTGCAGCCAGCGCTGCGCCGCCTTGACCAGGGCCGCATCCGCACTGCGCGCCTTGACGCTGTCGAGTTCGCGCTGGCATGCGGCCCTCATCTCACGGGCATAACCGGCCATCACTTCGTAGCGGTTGGCAATGATCGCCTCAAGGGTCTTTTCATCTGCCACCGGCCGCACATCGCCATAAGCGAGTTTGGGAGGCGTCTTCTTGACCGTGGCCAGGCCCACCGACTTGAGCAGCGTGATGTACATCCAGCCGATGTCGAACTCATAGGGCTTGACCGACAATTTGGCCGATGTCGGGTAGGTGTGGTGGTTGTTGTGCAGCTCTTCGCCACCGATCAGAATGCCCCAGGGGGACACGTTGGTGCTGGCGTCCTGCGCCTCGAAGTTGCGGTAACCCCAGTAGTGACCAAAACCGTTGATGATGCCGGCCGCGGTCACGGGAATCCACGCCATCTGGATTGCCCAGACCGTCAGGCCCAGGGCACCGAACAGCGCCACGTCGATGATGAGCATCAGGCTCACGCCCAGCTTGTTGTAGCGGGTGTAGAGGTTGCGCTCGATCCAGTCGGTCGGCGTGTTGTGGCCAAAGCGCTGCAGGGTCTCCTGGTTGCGCGACTCCTCACGGTAGAGCTCGGCACCTTCCCAGAACACCTTCTTGATACCGAAGATGACGGGGCTGTGCGGATCACCTTCGCGCTCGCACTTGGCGTGGTGCTTGCGATGGATGGCCGTCCACTCCTTGGTGACCATGCCGGTGGTCATCCAGAGCCAGAAACGGAAAAAGTGCGAGGCGATCGGATGCAGATCAAGCGCCCGGTGCGCGGAATGGCGGTGCAGATAGATGGTGACACTGGCGATGGTGATGTGCGTGAGCACCAGAGCCACGAGAATGGCCTGCCACCAGCTGGCGCCGGTGAGGCCCTGGTCCAGAAAGCGGACCAGACCGTCCCACAAGGTGGAAACAACGGTATCGGACGTATTCATTCAATTCCTAAGCGAGAGAGAGGCAACCCACGGCATGGCCGGGAAACGGACGTGTCAGACCATCGGCCCGCCTGACTGGGCATGCGAGGCGATTTTACCGGCCGGGGGTCGATTCCACCAAGTACCCAGAGCAACCGGAAAGCGCAGAAATGTGGGAATTACTGACCCAGATCAGGCCTTTTGCCGCCCGATCAAGGCCTCTTTTGCCAGATGGCGGCAAAAAATCCGTCTGTCGCATGGCGGTGCGGCCACAGGCGCAAAAAGCACCCCGTCTCGCCCGACACCAGTGATTGCGCTTGGCCCACCTGTGCTCCATTGAGGAGTGACAAGGCCGACAGCGCCACAAAATCCGGGTGGTCGTTGGTGAAGGCCTCGGCCACGGCCTCGTTTTCCTGCGGCAGCAGGCTGCAGGTGGCGTACACCAGACGGCCACCCGGCTTGACCAGGCGCGCCGCGCTGGCCAGGATGCGCTGCTGCAGTTCAGCCTGGGCCGCCACCGTTTCCGGGGTCTGCCGCCATTTCAGATCCGGGCTGCGACGCAGCGTCCCCAGTCCGGAGCACGGGGCGTCGACCAGTACCCGGTCAATCTTGCCGGCCAGCCGCTTGATGCGCTCGTCGCGCTCGTGGGCGATCGCCACCGGATGCACATTGGACAGGCCACTGCGGGCCAGCCGTGGCTTGATGGCATCGAGCCGGTGGGCCGAGGTGTCGAAGGCATACAGCCGGCCGCTGTTGCGCATGGCCGCACCGATGGCCAAGGTCTTGCCACCGGCACCGGCACAGAAGTCCACCACCATCTCGCCGCGCTTGGCGTCCAGCAGGAGCGCCAGCAACTGGGAGCCTTCGTCCTGGACCTCGACCTCGCCGGACACAAAAGCCGGCACCCTGGCCAGCGAGGGCTTGCCTTGCAGCCGCACACCCAGGGGCGAATGGGGTGTGGGCTCCGCCTTCAGGCCCGCTGCGCGCAACTGGGCCAGCACCGGGTCGCGCTTGGCCTTGAGGCTGTTCACACGCAAGTCCAAAGGCGCGGGCTGGTTGAGGTTGGCGGCCAGGGCATCAAACTCGTCCCCCACCTGTTCGCGCAAGGCCTGCGCCAGCCAGTCGGGCAGGTTGTGCCGGTGCGGCGCCAGCAGGTCGGCGTCGGACACCTTGTTGCAGGCGTCAAGCCAGGTCTTCTCCGGCTCGCTCAATGCGCTCTTGAGAAAGTCGCGGTCACCAGGAAAACCCAGGATGGCCAGTCGGCGCCACTTGGAACCGCTGCCCGAGCGAGCCAGCCATTCCAGCCGCAGGCGTTCGCGCAGCACGGTGTACACCGTGTCTGACAGGGTTGCCCGCTCACGCGGACCCAGAGACTTGTTCTCGCGGAAGTGGCGCGCCACGATGGCGTCGGCCGGGTGGTCGAACTTGAAGACTTTTTCAATGAGGCTGGACGATTCGTCCAGCAGGGCTTTGGGATGCATGTGCGTATTCTCCCCTGATCGGGGTCTTTCCCACTGCACCGGCGTGTTCCTCATCACTTCCGCGCACGCAGGGGTCTTTTCTCGTCCTCCCGCGTGCGCGGGAGTGACGGGTTGGGGTGCGTGAACGACAGGTCGAGCACCCGGGAGCGTGGGGGCAGAGGAATCCGGCGCCGGGCCGCCCCAAGCTGGATTCACGCCCCCTTGGGGGGCAGCGACCCGCGCAGCGGCGGAGCGTGGGGGTCAAGGAAATCCGGCGCCGGGCCGCCCCAAGCCGGATTCACGCCCCCTTGGGGGGCAGCGACCCGCGCAGCGGCGGAGCGTGGGGGCCAAACGCCAGCCCTCCGGCGATAATTGCAGGTTATGTCCGAAATCGCCCAACAGGTGCATCGACGCCGCACCTTTGCCATCATCTCGCACCCCGACGCGGGCAAGACCACGCTGACCGAGAAGCTGCTGCTGTTCTCGGGCGCCATCAACATCGCGGGCTCGGTCAAGGCGCGCAAGGCCGCGCGCCATGCCACCTCCGACTGGATGGAGATCGAGAAGCAGCGCGGCATCTCGGTGGCGTCTTCGGTGATGCAGATGGAGTACCGCGACTGCGTCATCAACCTGCTGGACACGCCGGGACACCAGGACTTTTCCGAAGACACCTACCGCGTGCTCACGGCGGTCGATGCGGCGCTGATGGTGATCGACGCGGGCAACGGTGTCGAGCCCCAGACCCGCCGCCTGCTGCAGGTCTGCCGGGCACGCAACACGCCCATCCTGACCTTCATCAACAAGATGGACCGCGAGGTCAAGGCCCCACTGGACCTGATGGACGAGATCGAACGTGAGCTGGGCATGACGGTGGTGCCGTTCACCTGGCCGGTGGGCATGGGCAAGACCTTCCGCGGTGTGTACGACCGCCGTGAAGACCAGATGCGTGTGTTTGCCGCCGGCGAAGACCGCCGCGGTGGTGACGAGGAGGTGCTGGCCGGGCTGGACAACCCCGAAAGCGAGAAACGCTTCGGCATGGAATGGACACAGGCCAAGGATGAGCTGGAACTGGTCGAAGGTGCATCTCCGGCATTCGACAAGGACGCCTTCCTCGCCGGTACCCAGACACCCATGCTGTTCGGCTCGGCCGTCAACAATTTCGGGGTGCGCGAGGTGCTCGACGCCCTGGTCGACCTGGCACCGCCCCCCGGCGACCGCCCGTCCATCCAGCGCGTGGTGCACCCGGAGGAACCCAAATTCACCGGCGTGGTGTTCAAGATCCAGGCCAACATGGACCCGGCCCACCGCGACCGGATCGCCTTCGTTCGCGTGGCCAGTGGCCATTTCGAGCGGGGCATGCGGCTGAAGGTGGTGCGCAGCGGCAAGGAGCTGCGCCCCAACACGGTGGTGAGTTTCCTGTCCCAGCGGCGGGAATTGCTGGACGAGGCCTTTGCCGGCGACATCATTGGCATTCCCAACCATGGGGTGCTGCAACTGGGCGACACCCTGACTGAAGGCGAGAGCCTGCAGTTCACCGGACTGCCCTTCTTCGCCCCGGAAATCATCCGCAGCGTCGAGGTGGCCGATCCGCTCAAGACCAAGCAGCTGCGCGCCGGCCTGACCCAGCTGGGGGAAGAAGGTGCGATCCAGGTGTTCCGCCCGGTGGCTGGCACCGTGCTGCTGCTGGGCGCTGTCGGACAGCTGCAGTTCGAGGTGGTGCAGCACCGATTGCAAGCCGAGTACGGCGTCAAGGCCCGCATCATGTCCAGCAACTACCACGTGGCGCGCTGGGTGACCTGTGCGCCCGAAGATGGCGGTGAGCAGGAGCTCAAACGCTTCATCGACGCCAACGCCCACCGCGTGGCCCTGGACGCCGTCGATGCACCGACCATTCTGCTGGACCACGCGGCCACCCTGCGCGCGGTCGAGGCCAACTGGCCCAAGATCCGGTTCCATGCCATGCGTGAGCACGCGGGTCTGGTGTTTCACAAAGGTGTCTGAACCAGGTCCTCGCCCATGAAGCTGTTTGCCCCCCTGTACGAACGCGCCATGCAGTGGGCGCGCCACCGCCTGGCGCCCTGGTACCTGGGCGGGTTGAGCTTCGTCGAATCCTGCGTCCTGCCCTTCCCGCCACCCGACGTGATGCTGGCGCCCATGTCCCTGGCGCGCCCGGAGCGCGCCTGGCGCTACGCGCTTCTGACCACCCTGACCTCGGTCGCTGGCGGCCTGCTGGGCTACTTCATCGGCTTGCTGGCTTTTGGCGCCATTGAGCCGTGGTTGCAGACGAGCCGCTACTGGGGTGCCTACGAAATGGCCACCGCCTGGTTCGGACAATGGGGCGTGCTGGCGGTCCTGATCGCCGGCTTTTCACCCATTCCCTACAAGATCTTCACCATCGCCGCCGGTGCGCTGTCGATGGCTTTGTTCCCCTTTGTTCTGGCATCCCTGGTCGGTCGCGGGGCACGCTTTTTCCTCGTGGCCGGTCTCATGCGCTGGGGAGGTGCCCGCATGGAAGCCCAGCTGCGCCAGCACATCGACCGGCTGGGTTGGGCGTCGGTCGCCCTGGTGACCGTGGGCGCCCTGGCCTATGT
The DNA here is from genome assembly GCA_030604135.1 of Burkholderiales bacterium. Lineage (GTDB taxonomy): Bacteria > Pseudomonadota > Gammaproteobacteria > Burkholderiales > Burkholderiaceae_C > Hydrogenophaga. The sequence goes on from JAUVWL010000002.1 coordinate 177,115, forward strand.
GGGACTCAAGGGCTGAAAGGCTGAGAGGCCGAGAGCAGCACCCGAGATCAGGCGCTCGACCGCCCGCGGGTAGACCAGGTGTTCCTGGCTGAGCACCCGCTCGGCCAACGATTCGGGCGTGTCACCCGGCAACACCGGCACCACCGCCTGCTCCAGGTACTCACCATGGTCGAGCTCGCTGGTGACGCGGTGCACGGTGCAACCGGCGAAGCGGCAGCCGGCCTCGATGGCGCGCCGGTGGGTATGCAGGCCCGGGAAGGCCGGCAGCAGGCTGGGATGGATGTTCACCAGCCGACCTTCGTAGTGGCGCACAAACCCCGGGGTGAGAATGCGCATGAAGCCGGCCAGCACCACCAAGGCGGGACGGTGGCGGTCGATCTCGGCCACCAGGGCAGCGTCGAAGGCCTCCCGTCCGTCAAAGGCTGTGTGTTCGACCACACCGGTGGCGATGCCGCGTTCGCGCGCCAGCGCCAGGCCGCCGGCGCCAGGCCGGTTGCTGATGACAGCCGCCACGCGCGCGCCGTGGCGGCGCTCCCATTGGCCGCGGTGGGCCGCATCGGCAATCGCGGCCATGTTCGAGCCGCCGCCGGAAATCAGGATGACAATGTTCTTTTCGGTCACAACCCGCCAAGTGTAATGAACCACGACTTCCGTCAACGGCCCCTGAGCCCGGCGCAGGCCCGCGTCCTCGCCACCCTCATGGAGAAGGCCCGCACCGTCCCCGACAGCTACCCGCTCACCCTCAACAGCCTGCACAGCGGCTGCAACCAGAAGTCCAGCCGCGATCCGGTGATGAACCTGAGCGAGGCCGACATCAGCGCGGCCATCGACACCTTGCGCGAGACCAGCCTCGTCATCGAGTCCAGCGGCTCGCGCGTGACCCGCTATGAACACAACTTCCAGCGGGCCGTCGGTGTGCCCGAACAGTCGGCCGTGCTGCTGGGCCTGCTGATGCTGCGCGGACCACAGACGGCCGGCGAATTGCGCATCAACGCGGACCGCTGGTACAAGTTCCTGGACATCGCCTCGGTCGAGGCCTTTCTGGAGGAGCTGGCGGACCGCAGCGACGAAAAAGGCGGTCCGCTGGTGGTGTTGCTGCCCAAGGCCCCGGGCGCCCGTGAGGCGCGCTGGGCCCACCTGCTGTGCGGCGCCGTCGACTTGCCAGAGCCAGGCACCGCAAGTCTGGCGACACCTGGCGTGGACACGGCGCTGGCCGAACGATTGGCCCAGCTCGAAGCCCGGGTGGAACAGCTGGAGAACACGCTCAGGGAACTGGGAGCCTGACCAGTCCGTCGGGTTTGTCGCCGTGCGGACAGCCCAAAATCGAACGGTCGTGCGAAACTGACGCAAATAGGTAGCCGGCCTGGAACCCAGGCCTGTTCATGGTCACACACGGAGACACGCATGGATCTGGCATTCACGCCCGAAGAGCAGGCTTTCCGCGAGGAAATCCGATCCTGGGTCAGGGACAACCTGCCCGCCGACATCAGCCACAAGGTGCACAATGCGTTGCGCCTGAGTCGCGATGACATGCAGCGCTGGGCAAAGATCCTGGGCAAGAAAGGCTGGCTGGGCTATGGCTGGCCCAAGCAGTTCGGCGGTCCCGGCTGGAACGCGGTGCAAAAGCACCTGTTCGAGGAGGAGTGTGCCCTGGCCGGCGCGCCGCGCATCGTGCCTTTCGGCCCGGTGATGGTGGCCCCGGTCATCATGGCTTTTGGCAACGAGGAGCAGCAGAAGCGCTTCCTGCCCGGTATCGCCAGCGGCGAGGTCTGGTGGAGCCAGGGTTACAGCGAGCCCGGCGCCGGCTCCGATCTGGCTTCGCTGAAGACCCGCGCCGAACGCCAGGGTGACAAATACATCGTCAACGGCCAGAAGACCTGGACCACCCTGGGCCAGTACGGCGAATGGATTTTCTGCCTGGTGCGCACCTCGACCGAGGGCAAGCCCCAGACCGGCATCAGCTTCCTGCTGATCGACATGAAATCGCCCGGCGTGACCGTGCGCCCCATCAAGCTGCTGGACGGCGAATGCGAGGTCAACGAGGTCTGGTTCGACAACGTCGAGGTGCCGGCCGAGAACCTGATTGGCGAAGAGAACAAGGGCTGGACCTACGCCAAGCACCTGCTGGCGCACGAGCGCACCAACATTGCCGACGTCAACCGGGCCAAACGCGAACTCGAACGCCTCAAGCGCATCGCCAAGGCCGAAGGCGTGTGGGACGACCTGCGTTTTCGAGACCAGATCGCGCTGCTGGAGGTGGACATCGTGGCGCTGGAGATGCTGGTGCTGCGTGTGCTGTCGGCCGAGCGTTCGGGCAAGCAGTCGCTGGACATTGCCGGCCTGCTCAAGATCAAGGGCAGCGAGATCCAGCAGCGTTACACCGAGCTCATGATGCTGGCGGCCGGGCCTTTTGCCCTGCCCTTCATCGAAGAGGCCATGGAGGCAGGCTGGCAGGGCGACTTCCCGGGCGGCGTTCCGGGCAATGCGCCATTGGCATCGACCTATTTCAACATGCGCAAGACCACCATCTACGGTGGCTCCAACGAGGTGCAGCGCGGCATCGTGGCGCAGACGGTACTGGGATGATTTTCCGCCGCGCCGCTCCAGGGAAAATCGCACCCCCCGTGGGCCAGCGAACCTGGGGTGAGCGTGGGGGCTCACATTTTTGGAGACCAACATGGATTTCGATTTTTCCGACGACCAGGAACAGCTGCGCGACGCGGTGCGCAAGTGGGTCGACAAGGGCTATGACTTCGAGCGCCGCCGTGCCATCGTGGCCGCCGGCGGCTTCGACCGCAGCGCCTATGGCGAGCTGGCCGAGTTGGGCCTGACCGGCCTTTACATCACCGAGGACGACGGTGGCCTGGGCATGGGCCCGGTCGAAGGCATGGTGGTGATGGAGGAGCTGGGCCGTGGCATCGTGCTCGAACCCCTGGCCCAGACCCTGATCGCGGGTGCGGTGCTGGGTGGCTGTGGCAGCGCCACACTCAAGGCCGACTGGCTGCCGAAGATCGCCTCGGGCGAAGCGGTGGTGGTGCTGGCGCACCAGGAACGCGGCGCGCGCTACCGCCTGGATGCTTGCAAGACCACCGCCGAAGGCAGCGGCGACGCCTGCCGGCTGACCGGTGCCAAGAGCGTCGTGCCGGTGGGTGATCGGGCCGATGCGTTCCTGGTACCGGCCATGGCCGGTGGCCAGATGGGGCTGTATCTGGTGGAACGATCGGCGGCTGGTGTGTCTGCGCGAGGCTACCTGACGCAGGACGGCAGCCGTGCCGCCGAGCTGGTGCTGCAGCAGGCGCCTGCCCGCCTGGTCACCACCGATGGCCTGATGGCGCTGGAACACGCGGTCGACATCGGCATTGCTTCGACCTGCGCCGAGGCGGTGGGCGTGATGGACAAGACGCTGGCGATCACGGTCGAGTACATGAACACCCGCAAGCAGTTCGGTGTGGCCATTGCCAGTTTCCAGGCCCTGCGGCACCGGGTGGCCGACATGAAGATGCAGCTGGAGCTGGCGCGCTCGATGAGCTACTACGCCAGCCTCAAGCTCAATGCGCCAGCGCCGGAGCGCCGCCGCGCCCTGGCCCGCGCCAAGGTGCAACTGGGCCAGAGCATGCGGTTTGTGGGCCAGCAGTCGGTGCAGCTGCACGGCGGCATCGGCGTGACCGACGAGTACATCGTCAGCCACTACTTCAAGAAACTGACCCAGATGGAGATGGTTTTCGGCGACACCCTGCACCACCTGGGCGAGGTGTCGGCGCGCATGGAAGACACCGCGGGCGTTTTCGCCTGAAGCGCCCGCGCCGGGCCCGGATTCACTCCCCGGCCAGTTTCTTCAGCACCCCCATCATGGAGCGGGCGGCCTGCTGGATGTGCCCTGACTCCAGCAAGGCCTGTGCGTCCGTGTAGCGTCGCTCATTGATCGCCTGACACGCCCGTGCTGCCTCGGCATGAACCGACTGGTGATGACGCACCAGCTCCCGGAATGCCGGGGTATGTGCGTGGCGCTGAGCTCCTGATCCACCCATCCAGGCCCCCAGATGACAGCAATCGGTGCGCCCGAACCGGTCGGCATCAAGACGTAGTTTTCGCATCACAGCGTTGCGAAGATCGACTGTGTACTGTTGATGCTCCTGAAGCACCTGCTGCGTGTCAAGACGTTCGTGTGAGGCCTGCGCCTTCGACTCCTTGCGCAATGCCACCGCGTCGACTTCGGCCAGGGTCACGTCTGCGTCCGTCAGTCGGAACACCCGGATCGAGTCGTGCACCTGCTGAACCTGGTGATTGAGCGACTGGGCAGCGGCTGCCAGCTGCTCCACCATGGCCGCGTTCTGCTGCGTAATGCCATCAAGGTCGACCAGGGCATGGCTGATCTTTGCAACGCCGGTGGACTGTTCGCCGGTGGCGTGGCTGATGCTCTCCAGGACCTGAGCCACCCGTTCCACCGAATGCATGGCCTCGTCCATCCGGTCACGGGCATCGGCGGTACGCGAGGCCCCTTCGTCCACGCGCTCGCGTGACTCCTCGATCAATGCACGAATCTCCTTGGCCGCTGCTGTGGTTCGCTGAGCCAGCGCCCTCACCTCGGAAGCCACCACCGCGAAGCCTCGCCCCTGCTCACCTGCACGCGCGGCTTCCACCGCCGCGTTGAGAGCCAGAATGTTGGTCTGGAAAGCGACGCCCTCGATCACCTGGATGATGTCTCCGATGCGTCCTGAGGACTCTGCTATCTCCTGCATGGTCTGTGACACGGCAAGCACCGCCTCGTTGCTGCGACGGGTAACACCCGAAGTGTCGCGGGCCGTCTGGGCCCCGTCCCGCGCCAGCTGGGTTGTCTGCTGCGTGGTACCGTTGATCTCCTCCATGGATGAGGCAGTCTGCTCCAGACCGGAGGCCTGAGACTCGGTGCGCGAGGACATGTCCTGATTGCCTGCAGCGATTTCCTGGGTCGCGCCGCGCAGGTTGGCAACCTCGTGCCGAACATCGCGGACCACGGTACGCACAGACACGACCAGTTGTGCCAGCGCCAGCTGCAATTGACGGATCTCGTCACGTCCGTCGACCTTCACCGTTGCGGTCAGATCGCCGCTCGCCACCAGGTTGGCGGTCTGCACCACGTGACGCAATGGGCGAAGCACCATGCTGGCAGCCAGCCAGGATGCCGACCCGACCGTCACCAGACCCGCCAGCAAGAGCACCGCCAGCGATACGTCCAGCAACGCGCCCATAAATGGGCCGACAGCCGCCCAGACAGTCAACAGGGCGAGCTGGCCACGCAGGCCAGGCCGCAGCGCACGACCCAGCGCACCCAGCCAGCCGGATCGGATCACCTCACCCCGGTGCAGCATGTGCACCCGCCTGCCCGCACCCGCTTCTGCACGCATCGTGGCGTAAACCGACTCGGCCGCCTGCACCTCATCATCCGCCGGCTTGCTTCGCACCGACAGGTAGCCGACGATACGGTCGCCGCTTCGCACCGGCGTGGCATTGGCGCGTACCCAGTAATGGTCGCCGTTCTTGCGTCGGTTCTTGACCAAACCCGACCAGGGGAACCCATTTTCAATGGTTTCCCACATGTCCCGGAAAGCTTCCGATGGCATGTCGGGGTGCCGCACCAGGTTGTGCGGCTGCCCCATCAGCTCCTCTCGTGTGAACCCGCTGACCGCCACAAAGTTGGCATTGCAATAGGTGATCCGCCCCTTCAGGTCGGTCACGGAAATCAGCGTCTGGTCGGGAGGAAAATCGTGTGCTTTCTGCGTAACCGGCTGGTTGTTTCTCATTGTCGCTCCTAAGCAATCCATGATCTTGCCAACCGACACGGCACGTGACCGGGTTGACTCAGTGTGGGTATCGGCAGATTGTCCTGGTGGCTTGAATGGCCGAAGCCCAGATAAGCCGGGCAATCAGGCGCTCATTCGACCGACCTGTCAGCCAGCACCAGGGAGTCAAAGAGGCTGATACAGGCCTGTGCGGCACCGCCCAGATCCAACCGGTCGACGCAGGCGTTGAGGGCCGAGAAGCGCTCATCGCGGGCTGCAGGGTGACAGCGCGCCCATTCCTCATGCGCCTCCAGTGCATCGATGTCTGCCGCCTGGAAAAGCGGATACAAGGGCTTGAGTGCCTCGATGGTGCTTCGGATCGACCCATGGCCGATGGACGGGTGCAGCGCAGGGGAACCGAGGACGTCGGCAACGGCGTTGGCTTCTGCAAGGCAGACGCGCACATCCGACAAAGCCTGGGACAAATGGTTCAGCGCTTCGCGCCTTCGTTGCATCGTGAAAGCCGGGGCAGGCTTGCGGAACAGCGACTCGGTTTCCGCGGCCAAGCTGGCCAGCCTGGTTGCGCCGACAGCCCCGGCACTGGCCTTGAGCTGATGCATCGCACCGGCCACCTCAACCCATTGGTCCCGAGCCAAACTGGCATTGGCCAGCTCAACCAGTTGGGTGGCCGAGTCGACGAAACGCTCTCGAAGCTGTTTCAATAGCATCCGGTCACCACCCAGGCGCTGCAAGGTCGAGGTGTCGTCCAGGGTATCGAGCCGGCACGACGCCGATTCGGGCGTCGGCAGGCAGGCCTCAGTCCTTGCTGCGCCATCGAGCACCTGACGCACCGTCTGAACCAGATCAGCCAAGTCAAATGGTTTGGCAATATGGGCGCTCATGCCCGCCTGAAGGCAAGCCTCGCGGTCGGCGACCGCGGCATTGGCCGTCATGGCCAGCACGGGCAAACGATCGAGCTTCAGGCCATCCCGGATGCACTCGGTGGCCCGAAGACCGTCCAGCACCGGCATCTGCACATCCATGAGGACCACATCAAAGCCTTGTGGGTCGACACGCAAGGCCTCGATCGCCTGCAGGCCGTTCGAGACCAGGGTGACCCGGGCTCCCACCTTGCCCAGCAGGGCCATGGCCACCTCCTGGTTGAGCTCGTTGTCCTCGGCCAGCAGGATCCGGACCCCGGCCAGCGGCGGTCCCTGCCCGTTCCAGGCCAGGCCATCGGCGTCGGCGCATAGGTCGGACTCCGCGGCCACGGCCAGCTCGACGTCAAACCAGAACAGACTGCCGACACCCGGTTCGCTTTCGAGCTCGATGCGTCCTCCCATCAGACCCACCAGGTGCTGGCTGATGGACAAGCCCAGGCCCGAACCCCCGAAACGCCGGTTGGTGGACGCTTCGCCCTGGGAGAAGCTGTCAAAGACCGAGGCCTGCTTGGCGGGCGCGATGCCGATGCCCGTGTCCTTGACAAAGAACCGGACGCGGGCCACCGACACATCGCAGGACAACAGGTGCCATCCGAGCGTGACCTGACCTTGTGGGGTGAACTTGACGGCGTTGCCGCCCAGGTTGATCAGCACCTGCCTCAGGCGGATCTGGTCTCCCACAAGAACCGGGGGCAGGGCCGCGTCGGTGTCGAAGACCAGCCGCAGCGCCCGTCGACCCCTGGCCCCCTCCAACACCACTTCGAGCTCGCGCCTGAGTTCGGCCAGACGGAAAGGCACCACGTCGAGCTCCATCTTGCCGGCCCGGATCTTGGAAAAGTCCAGGATGTCGTTGATGATGCCCAGCAGCGACCGCGCTGCCAGCCTGGCCTTTGCCACCATGTCCGACTGCCTGGCATCCAGCGGCGTGTCGGCCAGCAGCTGCAGCATGCCCGTGACCGCATTGATGGGCGTGCGGATTTCGTGACTCATGTTGGCGAGGAACTGCTCCTTGCCAGCCACCGCCGCGTCGGCCCGGATCAGTGCCGCCTGCAGCTCGGTGACGTCGTAGCGCAGCACCACCCGTTGTCCGTCGGCCGTGAGGCGGTCGACGAAACGGAACCACCGGCCATCGGCCATCTGCCGGATCCGGTCCGGGGCGCTGCGCAACGGTGCCCGAAGCACCTCGCTGACCCATTCGGCCTCGCGCCCGACCGCGTCCCGGAACAGTCCGAGATCGGCCATGGACTGCAGCAGGTCTTCGTGGCGCATGCCCACGCGCAGCGTCCGGTCCGGCAGCCAGGCCGACTGGGCATCGTTGTAATAGACCAGCCGCCCATGGGCGTCGAACAGCGCAAAGGCTTCGCCGACAGCATCCATGGCGCTGTGCAGGATGCGCTGTTCTTCGCGGATGCGCTGCTGTGCCTGAACCTGCGCCGTGTAGTCCTGTACCGCTCCGATCAGCCGTCTGACGAGTCGACCCGACCCGTCGGCGTCTGTCTCCGTGAAACTGGCCACCATCTTCACCCATTGGGCGCCCGCCCCGGAAGACCGACTGACCGGCGCCACCAGGTCGACCTCCTGCGCCTCCCCGGACATGAGTTGATCGATGCGTCGGCGAACCACCAGACGGGCTCCGGCGTCGAACACACGCCACAACTCACCGAGGGTGAGCCTCTCGTGGCTGCCGATGCCCAACAAATGGCGGCACTCGGGGGTCATGTGCAACAACGCACCATCAGGCGTGGCATACCAGCCGCCGACGCCAGCCAGCCGGCTGGTTCGGGTCAGCAGGGTCTGGCTCTTGCTGAGCTCGATGCGGGCGCGCTGGTGCTCGGAGACATCGTTCTGCAGGACCACGATCCGCTCCACCCGACCCCCATCATCCCTGAAAGGCGTCAACAGCGTCTGTGTCCAGTAGAGGCGTCCCGATTTGCTGCGATGGCAGATTTCGCCCTGCCAGGGCCGACCCTGCTCGACCCGCTGCCACAATTTCCGCCAGAAAGTGGGTGGATGCCAGCCAGAGCCCAGCAGATCGAATCCCTGACCCATCAGCTCGGCCTCGCCGTAGCCGCTGACCTCCTCAAAACGCCGATTGACCCGGGTGAAACGACCCTCGGCATCGGCCTCGGCCATGATGGTGTGCTCGTCCAGGGCGTTGAACAGGGCGTCGCGCTCACGCAAGGTCTTGCTGTAGGCCTCGCGCGTGCGAACCTGCTGGTCGACGTCGACAAGCACCACCACAAATCCGCAGAAGTGCCCCTGCTCGGTCCATTGAGCCGTCAGTGCCAACCGCACCCAGCGATCCCTTTCGTCCCGATAGCGGTGCAGGAGTTCGACCTCGACGTCTTGCTTTTGGCGAATCGCGGCACGCAGCCGCTCGATCGCTTGCGGGTCGGCCAGCGGCGAGCGCAGCCGGCGACCCGGCCGCGTGGCCACCACCTGCGCCGAGGCATAACCCGTCTCGCGTTCGAAGGCCTCGTTGACCCACACCACCAAGCCATTGCTGTCGGTGACCAGCACCGGACTGCTCACATGACGAGATACCCTGACCAGCAGCTGCAGGCGGGCATTCATGGCGTCCACGGACGCCAGGCAGGCCCCGAACCTGTGGTGCAGGCGCCAGACCAGGCCCAGCATCCCCACCCCGGCACCCATCAGCACGAGCGTGCCATCCCGGCCCACGTGCAGCCACCCCAGACCGCCGAAAGCCGACACCGCCACCAAAAGACCAGCCACCAGCACCAGGGGCCAGAGCCCGCGCTGCATCGTGACAATGGCTGGCTGCAACATGTCGAACCGGTCCTATCTCGACAAGCGCGACAAGACCTGGTGCAGTGCATCCAGCGCCAAGGGCTTCATCAGGCAGGCGTTGGCGCCCATGCGACTGTAGAAATCCCATGCGCTGCTGAGATCGTCGCCACTGACCAGCACCACCGGCAAGCGGCTGTCCTGCAGCCGGATGCGACACAACGTCTCCACACCGTCGAGCACCGGCATCCTCAGATCCAGCAGCACCACGTCGAACACCTGGCGCTCCAGCAAGGCCAGCGCAGCCTCCCCATGGTTTGCGAGCGCACCCGAGTGGCCGAGTGACTTGAGCAGCCGGGCAGCTACTCGCAGCTGCAGCGGATCGTCATCGGCCACCAGCAGACGTAAAGCGCGGCAGGCAGTCATCCACCCATGCTACCGGGACCGATGCGTGGCAAAAAACGGAAAAGCAGGCGGGTTCGGGCCCAGTTTTCGCGCCGATCAGGCGTGCAGGCGCGAGGACTTGGGCAGGTGCGCCATCAGGAACTCCATCTGGTCCGCCAGGATGCGGCGGTTGCGCAAGATGAAGTCTTCCCAGAGGCTGGGCACATAAGGCGCGTACATCAGGGGCATGTGGGCCTGCTCGGGCGTGCGGTTGCCCTTGCGGTGGTTGCACGAGCGGCAGGCCGTGACCACATTCATCCAGACGTCCTGCCCACGCTGGCCCAGCGGAACGATGTGCTCGCGGGTGAGATCGTCCTCATGAAAATGACCGCCGCAATAGGCGCACAGACAACGGTCACGGGCAAACAGCTTGCTGTTGGTCAGCGACGGGCGCAGGCCGAAGGGGTTGATGCGGGGCACACCCTGCGTGCCGATGATGGAGTTGACTTCGATGATCGACTGGCGCCCGGTGACCGCATTGTGGCCGCCGCGAAACACGGCCACCTGAGCGCCCATCTCCCAGCGCACCTCATCGGCGGCGTAGTGCAGTACCGCCTCCTCCAGGCTGATCCAGGACTGGGGAAGCCCCTGCGCAGACAACTTCAACACCTTCAAGACCCACCTCCACGTTGACGAACAAGCGGACAATCTGTCTGGGGTGACCACCTGCCGCTGACGAGTCGGGGTGGCGCCGCATGTGTCAATATAGCGTGCTTCCATGACAGACATCTGACCCGGGCCATTTGCCTGAGCCCAGGCTGTGCGCCCCAGAAGGCCCGCAACCAGGACAAGGCAAGGTCACGGAGGACAACGTTTCCCGCCTTTTCATGAAAATCATCCGAGGTCTCTGGAACCTGCAACAGGCCCTGCGTCGGAGCCCGACCGGTGGCTGCGCGCTAACCATCGGCAACTTCGACGGCGTGCACCGGGGCCATCAGGCCATGCTGGCTTTGCTGCAGAACGAAGCACGACACCGCAGCGTGCCCAGCTGCGTGATGACCTTCGAGCCCCACCCCCGGGACTTCTTTGCCGCCCTGCACCGCAAACCGGAGCTGGCACCCGCCCGCATCGCCACCCTGCGCGACAAACTGCAGGAGCTGGAACGCTGCGGGGTGGACCAGTGTGTCATCCTGCCCTTCAATGAGCGCCTGGCCGCGCAGCCGCCCGAGGCCTTCATCGACGACATCCTGGTGGGCGCCCTGGGCGTGAAGTACGTGCTGGTGGGCGACGACTTCCGCTTCGGAGCCCGTCGGGCCGGCGACTACGACATGCTCGACGCCGCCGGTCAGCGACTGGGCTTTGACGTGGCGCGCATGCAGAGCTACGAAGTCCACGGGCTGCGGGTGTCCAGCTCGGCGGTGCGGGACGCGCTGGCCGCTGGCGACATGAACCAGGTCGCCGCCCTGCTCGGCCGGCCCTACAGCATCAGCGGCCACGTGCTGCACGGTCGCAAGCTCGGCCGTCAGCTCTCGGAGAGCGCGCCCGGTGCCGGCGACGGTTTCCGCACCCTCAACCTGCGCTTCTCGCACTGGAAACCGGCGGCCAGTGGCATCTTTGCCGTTCATGTGCACGGCCTGCTGCCCTTGGACCACCCGCCACTGGAAGGTGTGGCGAACCTGGGCGTCCGTCCCTCCATCGACCCCAACGACGTCAATGGCGGGCGAGTGCTGCTCGAAACGCATTGTCTGTCCTGGCCGGCCGGGCTGTCGGCCCATCTGCCCGGCGGAGAGGCCTACGGTAAAATCATTCGGGTGGAACTGCTGCACAAACTGCACGACGAGCGCAAGTACGCCAGTCTGGAAGCCCTGACGCAGGGCATCGCCCAGGACTGCGACGACGCACGCGACCACTTTGCCTCGCTGCACACACAGACCCGCAGGCAGACCACGCGCGACCGAATTCAGGGCTGAGTGCCCCCTTCCGGTCGCCGCCCTTCGACAGGCTCAGGGCGAACGGTAGCTCCCACCCGCCTGCCCTTCTCCCGATCGGGCTGAGCCTGTCGAAGCCCTCTGAGAGTCCCCACATGTCCGACAAGAACACCCCCGCCAAGTCCGAGGCCAAGAACGAGAGCTCGGGCGGCGCCTACCGCGCCACCCTGAACATGCCCGACACCCCGTTCCCGATGCGCGGCGATCTGCCCAAGCGCGAGCCGGGCTGGGTCAGGGACTGGAATGACGGCGGCCTCTATAAGCGCCTGCGCGAGGCCCGCCATGGCGCGCCGCTGTTCGTGCTGCACGACGGCCCGCCTTACGCCAATGGCAAACTGCACATTGGCCACGCACTGAACAAGGTGCTCAAGGACATGATCGTCAAGAGCCGCCAGCTGGCCGGCTTCGACGCGCAGTACATCCCGGGTTGGGACTGCCATGGCCTGCCGATCGAGAACGCCATCGAGAAACTGCATGGGCGCAACCTGTCGCGCGACGACATGCAGGCCAAGAGCCGCGCCTATGCCACCGAGCAGATCGACCAGCAGCGCGAGGACTTCAAGCGCCTGGGCGTGCTGGGCGACTGGGAGCGCCCCTACCGCACCATGGACCCGGCCAACGAGGCCGGGCAGATCCGCGCCTTCAAGCGCGTGATCGAGCGCGGCTTCGTCTACCGCGGCCTCAAGCCGGTGTACTGGTGTTTCGACTGCGGCTCCTCGCTGGCCGAGTTCGAGATCGAGTACGCCGACAAGCAGAGCGACACCCTGGACGTGGCCTTCGAGACCGACGATGCGGCCGGTCTGGCCCGGGCCTTCGGTCTGGCCGCCCTGCCGGCCGGCAAGTCGGCCTTTGCCGTCATCTGGACCACCACCGCCTGGACCATCCCGGCCAACCAGGCGCTCAACGCCCACCCCGAGCTGGACTACGCGCTGGTCGACACGCCCAAGGGCGTGCTGCTGCTGGCCGAGAGCCTGGTCGAGAAATGCCTGGCCCGCTTCGGGCTGGATGGGAACGTGCTGGCCACCGCCAAGGGCGAAGCCCTGCGCGGCCAGGTGTTCCGTCACCCGCTGCACGATATCGACAGCGGCAGTGGCAAGTACGCCTACCGCCGCAAGAGCCCGCTGTACCTGGCCGAGTACGTCAGCGACAGCGACGGCACCGGCATCGTGCACTCCTCGCCCGCCTACGGTGTGGACGACTTCAACAGTTGCGTCGCCCACGGTCTGGCCTACGACGACATCCTCAATCCGGTGCAGGGCAACGGGGTCTACACCGACGAGCTGCCGCTGTTTGGCGGCCAGCACATCTGGAAAGCCTGCCCGGTCATCATCGACACGTTGCGCGAACACGGCCGCCTGATGGCCACCGAGCGCATCACCCACAGCTACCCGCACTGCTGGCGCCACAAGACACCGGTCATCTACCGCGCCGCCGCACAGTGGTTCGTGCGCATGGACGAGGGCGAAGGTGTCTTCACGAAAGACAAAGCGCCCAAGACCCTGCGCCAGCTGGCGCTGGACGCCATCGACCACACCAGCTTCTACCCCGAGAACGGAAAAGTCCGCCTGCGCGACATGATCGCCAACCGGCCCGACTGGTGCATCTCGCGCCAGCGCAGCTGGGGCGTGCCGGTGCCCTTCTTCCTGCACAAGGACTCGGGCGAGCTGCACCCGCGCACCATGGAAATCCTCGACCAGGCGGCCGACATCGTCGAGAAAGGCGGCATCGAGGCCTGGAGCCGTGTGACGGCCGAGGAGATCCTGGGCGCCGAGGACGCGGCGAAGTACACCAAGAGCACCGACATCCTGGAGGTCTGGTTCGACTCCGGCTCGACCTTCTGGCACGTGCTGCGCGGCAGCCACGCCAAGGCCTATCCGAACGGCGCCAGCCACGCACAAGGCCCCGAGGCCGACCTCTACCTGGAAGGCCACGACCAGCACCGCGGCTGGTTCCACAGCTCGCTGCTGCTGGGCTGCGCCATCGAAGGCCGGGCGCCGTACAAGGGCCTGCTGACCCACGGCTTCGCCACCGACGGCCAGGGCCGCAAGATGAGCAAGTCGCTGGGCAATACGGTCGAGCCGCAAAGCGTGACCACCAAGCTGGGTGCCGAAATCGTGCGGCTGTGGGTGGGCGCCACCGACTACTCGGGCGACCTGAACATCGACGACAAGATCCTGGCCCGCGTGGTCGATGCCTACCGCCGCATCCGCAACACCCTGCGCTTCCTGATGGCCAACACGGTCGATTTCGACCCGGCCACCGACGCCGTGCCGCCGGAGCAGATGCTGGAAATCGACCGCTACGCCCTGGCCCGCACCAGCGAGCTGCAGGCCGAGATCCTGAAGCACTTCGACGCCTACGAGTTCCACCCGGTCGTCAGCAAGCTGCAGGTCTACTGCTCGGAAGACCTCGGGGCGTTCTACCTGGATGTGCTCAAGGACCGGCTCTACACCACCGCACCCAAGAGCCTGGCCCGTCGCTCCGCACAGACCGCGCTGCACCAGATCACCCACGCCATGCTGCGCTGGATGGCCCCCATTCTCAGCTTCACCGCCGAGGAAGCCTGGGCCGTCTTCGCCAAGGACCAGACGAAAGGTTCGATCTTCTTCGAGACCTTCTGTGGCCTGCCCTCGCCCAACGAGGCGCTGCTGGCCAAGTGGGCCCGCATCCGCGAGATTCGCGATGTGGCCAACAAGGCCATCGAAGACCTGCGCGCCGCTGGCCAGGTGGGTGCATCACTGCAGGCCACGCTGACCATCACCGTCGGCGCCGACGACGCCGCCCTGTTGCGCTCGCTGGGTAACGACCTGAAGTTCGTGACCATCACCTCGGCCGTGGGTGTGGTCGATGGCGCCGAACTCGCGGTTCAGGTCACGCCCAGCACCGCGACCAAGTGCGAACGCTGCTGGCACTACGCCGACGATGTGGGCAGCCATGCCGAACACCCGAGCCTGTGCGGCCGCTGCGTGGGCAACCTGGCCGAGGCGGCGGGCGCCGGCGCGGGCGAGACCAGGACGGTGGCCTGATGGCGGGCAAAAGGCTCTCGATGTGGCACTGGCTGGCGTTGGCCGCGGCCATCGTGCTGCTGGACCAACTCACCAAGTGGTGGATCATCGGCAACTACCGCCTGGGCGACAGCACCTATGTCACCAGCTTCTTCAACATCGTGCGTGCCCACAACACAGGCGCCGCCTTCTCCTTCCTGGCCAACGCCGGGGGCTGGCAGCGCTGGTTCTTCATCGGCCTGAGCGCGGTGGTGGCGGTGTTTGTGCTCTGGATGCTGCGCTCGCATGCCAGCCAGAAGCTGTTTTCGTTTGCCCTGGCCTGCATCCTGGCCGGTGCCATCGGTAACAACCTGATCGACCGCGTGGTGCATGGCTATGTGGTGGACTTCCTGGACTTTCACTGGTCCTTCCTGGCCGGCATCTTCCATGGCGGGCATTTCCCTGCCTTCAACGTGGCCGACATGGCGATCACTGCCGGTGCCGTGGCGCTGATACTGGACGAAGTCCTGCGGGTCAGGCGCAGCAAGTGACGAACTTCGTCACACCCGCGAACGCGGGTGCCCGCGTGGCGGGTTGACTCCGGTCAGTGCTCGGGACCGCCTGGATTCCCGCGTGCGCGGGAATGACGAGGGTTGGCACGGGAATGACGGGGGTTGGCACGGGAATGACGAGGGCGTGCGGGGGAATCGCGGCAAGGGTTTGCGGGTCAGCGGGCCTGTGCTAATCTGACCACCACCAACCGCTTTGACACGGAGACATCGCCATGCCCGGACTGCTGCCCCACATCGACCCTGACGGACTGCTGGAGTTCTCGGTCGTCTACACCGACCGTGCGCTCAACCACATGTCCAGGCGCTTCCAGGGCGTGATGACCGATATCTCGGCCATGCTCAAACGCGTCTATGGTGCTCACTCGGCCGTGCTGGTGCCGGGCAGCGGTACCTTCGGCATGGAGTCGGTGGCGCGCCAGTTTGCGCACGGCAAGCACGTGGTGGTGATCCGCAACGGCTGGTTCAGCTACCGCTGGACGCAAATCTTCGACATGGGGTCCATCCCGGCCAGCCACACGGTGCTCAAGGCCCGGCAGACCGAAGCCGGTGCCCAGGCGCCCTGGACGCCCTGCCCCATTGAAGAGGTGAAGGCAACCATCGCCAGGGAGAAACCGGCGCTGGTGTTCGCACCCCACGTGGAGACCGCAGCCGGCATGATCCTGCCCGACGACTACCTGCAGGCCGTGGCCGACGCGGTGCACGACGTGGGTGGTCTTTTCGTGCTCGACTGCATCGCCTCCGGCGCCATGTGGGTCGACATGCAGGCCACCGGTGTGGACATCCTGATCTCCGCACCCCAGAAGGGCTGGAGCAGTTCGCCGTGCTGCGCCATGGTGATGCTCAGCGAGCGCGCCCGCGCGGCCATCGACGCCACCCAGAGCTCCACCTTCGCCATGGACCTGAAGAAGTGGCTGCAGATCATGGAAACCTACGAAAGCGGTGGCCACGCCTACCACACCACCCTGCCGACCGATGCGCTGCAGAGGCTGCGCGACACCATGGCCGAAACCGAGACCTACGGCTACGCCAAGGTGCGCGACGAACAGGTGACGCTCGGCCGCGCGGTCCGCTCACTGCTGGAACAGCACGGTTTTCCAAGCGTGGCAGCCCCCGGCTTTCAGGCGCCCGGGGTGGTGGTCAGCTACACCACCGACCCGGACGTGCAGAACAGCAAGAAGTTTCTGGCAGCAGGCCTGCAGACCGCCGCGGGTGTGCCACTGCAATGCGACGAAGGGGCCGACTTCAAGACCTTCCGCATTGGCCTGTTCGGGCTGGACAAGTGGCACGACGTGAGCACCACCGTGCAACACCTGGAGCAGGCCCTGCGCTCGGTTGCGCCTGGCCAGACCGCCACAGCATAGATTGGTTCGGTGGCCTTACAGACCGATACCTTCTTTGCCGAGAGTTTGCCTTAGAGCAGGAACAACCGGCCTACCAAGACCTCCCACAGACTGTTGCTCATCCGGGGCGACAGTCTGATCAACATGCATGGAGGTTTCATGAAACACACCGCACGACTGCTGGCCGTGGCCGCTGCATCGCTCACCGCACTGGGTGCCCAGGCACAGGCGCTCTACGGCGAACTGGGCTACAGCGCACTGGAATACCAGGAAAACAGCGCCGCGTTCCGCAGCACCATCAAGCCGGGCATGGTTCGCGGCATTGTCGGCTACGAGCTTTCACCCAACCTGGCGGCCGAGGCCATGCTGGGCCTGGGCATGGGTTCCGATGACGTGCGCGTCGGTGGCGTGACCGTCAAGGGCAAGGTCGACAACATGGTCGGCGCCTTCATCAAGCCCAAAGTGAAGCTGGGCAACTCCTTTGAACTGTTTGGTCGCCTGGGTGCCACCAGCACCAAAGTGAGTGCCAGCACCTCGGGCTTCAGCGTGTCCGATCGTGGCACCGGTCTGGCCTATGGCTTCGGCGCGGGCTATTCGTTCACGCCGCAGCTGTCCATCAACGCCGACTACATGAACTACTACGACCGCAAAGGGGTCAAGGTCGACGGCATCACCGTGGGCATGGGCTTCCGCTTCTGACACAGCCCCACAACTGACCGCCAAAAAAGGGCCGCTGTCACACAGCGGCCCTTTTCTATTGCTCTTGCTGCTGCAGTTCCCAAGCCTTCGTGCAAGGCAGCTCTGATTTGGACAAAACAACTATAAGAACCCCATCAATCTGTATTTTTGAGTATCACAAATACCACTTTTTCCCTCATGTGAAACAGGCCCTGGGTACACTCGCGGCCTTGGTTCGGAAGGCCCTTCACAGGGGGGCGAACTGACCAAGGTGGCCACGGCCAACGCACCATTTCATCCAAGGGAGAAACCATGACTTCTGTGATCAAGTCGATCGCCTGTGTCGCGATCGTCGCCATGGGCACCAGCGCCCATGCTCAAACGGCCCAGGACCGGGCCAGCCGCGGTGCGGCACAAGCTGAAAAACACACCGAACGTGGACTGCAGGCCGCCGGCTTTGCGGGTCACCCACTGTATGCCGAGCTTGGTCTGGGTCTGCTCAGCTACAAGATTTCCCGCATCGGCGTTTCCGCCAGACCCATCATTGCACGAGGCATTGTGGGCTACGACCTGCACCCCATGCTGGCGGTGGAGGGCATGCTCGGGTTGGGACTGGCTGGCACCGGCATCAGCGGCCCCTACGGCACAGCCTACAGCCTGAGCACCGGCGCTCTGTTTGGCGCGTACGCGAAACCGCGCCTTCGCATCGGTGGAGATACCGAGATCTTCGCGCGGCTGGGCTTTGCCAACACCGGCACCAGCGTGCGCGGCTACGCCGGGACCACCAGCGGCGCGGGCCTGTCCTACGGCGCAGGTTTCAAGACCCAGACGGGCATGAGTTCGTTCGGTGGGCGCCCCATCACGGTCAGCGCCGACTACATGAGCTACTACAGCGGCAGTGGCGTCAAGTTCAACGGCTTTACGGTCAGCGCGGGTATGTCGTTCTGATCGGACAGTGCAGTGTTTGACTCTTGATGGGACAAATAAGAACGATGCGTTTTTATGTTCCACATAGCAGTGAGACACTGCACTGGCACCGGCCCTGAGTGCAGGTGAGACACAAGGCCACCAACGGTGGCCTTTTTGCGCCCGGGTCGGCGCCCTTTCAGGGCAGCAGCACGGTGCAGCCGGTGGTGGCACGGGCCTCCAGGCTTTCATGCGCCTTTCGCACATCGGCCAGCGCAAAGCGCTGGTCGATGCGGATCTGCACCTGGCCGCTGCCCACCACCTCGAACAGTTCGTTGGCCATGGCCTGGGTACGCTCACGGCTGCTGATATGGGTGAACAGGGTCTGGCGGGTCACATAAAGCGAGCCCTTGGGGCCCAGAACGCCTGGAGCAAACGGCGCCACGGGACCGCTGGCGTTGCCGAAGCTGACCATCAGGCCGAAGGGGCGCAGGCAGTCGAGGGAGCCTTCCCAGGTGTCCTTGCCGACCGAATCGTAGACGACCTTGACCCCTTGCCCTCCCGTGATCTCCTTGACCCGATCGACAAAACTCCCGGTCCGGTAGTTGATGGTGAATTCGGCGCCGTGTTCGGCCGCCAGCGCACACTTTTCGTCGGAGCCGGCGGTGCCGATCAGACGCAAGCCCAGCGCCTTGGCCCACTGACAGGCAATCAGGCCCACGCCCCCGGCTGCCGCGTGGAATAGCACGAAATCACCTGGCTCCAGGCCCTCAACCGGTTTGCAGCGCTTGAGCAGATACTGCGCCGTCAGGCCCTTGAGCATCATGGCCGCACCCGTGTCGAAGTCGATGGCGTCAGGCAATTGGCAGACGTTCATGGCGGGCATCACGCGCACCTCGCTGTAGCTGCCCGGCGGGTTGGCGGCATAGGCGGCCCGGTCGCCCACCTTGAGGTGGGTCACACCCTCACCCACCGCCTCGATCACGCCGGCGCCCTCCATGCCCAGCGACAACGGCAGGGGCAAGGCATACAGGCCACTGCGCTGGTAGACATCGATGAAATTCAGGCCGATGGCATGGTGCCGGATGCGCACCTGGCCCGGCCCCGGGTCGCCCACCTCGACCGTTTCCAGCACAAGCTGTTCGGGTCCGCCATTGGCGTGGATGCGCACGGTGCGGCTGCTGATGGTCATTAGGGTCTCCTCATGGCGGGTTGACGGTCCGGACCGAAAACAGGCCCGGATTGGATGGGGTGATGCTGCCATGAAAAGGCCTTTTCGCGTGCGCGACACCGGGTTGAACCCCCAAGTCATCGGGTGATGCCGAGCTTGCTACAGTGCAAGCATGCCCGACAACACCAGCCACCGCCTGACGGTGGGCACCGCCGCCCTGCTCGTCATTCCGCCCTTGATGTGGGCCGGCAACGCTGTGGTGGGACGGCTGATGCAAGGGGTCGTGCCCCCGGTGACGCTGAATTTCCTGCGCTGGGTGCTGGCTTTTGCGATCGTGCTGCCGCTGGCCGCGTGGGTTTTGCGCCGGGGCAGCGGTCTGTGGCCACACTGGCGGCGCTTTGCCCTGCTGGGCCTGCTCGGTGTGGGTCTGTACAACGCCCTGCAATACCTGGCCCTCAAGACCTCCACCCCCATCAACGTGACGCTGGTGGCCGCCAGCACACCGGTCTGGATGCTGCTCATGGGGCGGCTTTTCTTTGACGCCGGTGTATCGCGCCGCGCGGCACTGGGCGCCCTGCTCTCCCTGTCGGGCGTCGCGGTCGTCCTGACCCGTGGCGAACTGAACACCCTGGCGAGCGTGCGACTGGTGCCCGGCGACGCCTGGATGCTGCTGGCTTCCATCGTCTGGGCCTGGTACAGCTGGTTGCTGGTGCGGCCACCCACGGGCGGATACCCGCCCCACATCCGCAGCGACTGGGCCGCCTTTCTGCTGGGCCAGATGGTGTTCGGTCTGGGCTGGTCGGCGCTGATGACCGGCGGAGAATGGTTGCTGCCCGGTCCGGGGGGCGAGGCGGCCGCCTCCATCCAGTGGGGTTGGCCACTGGCAGCGGCTTTGCTGTTCGTGGCGGTTGGTCCCTCGCTGCTGGCCTACCGCTGCTGGGGCGCGGGCGTGGCCCGCGTGGGTCCTGCCGTCGCCGGTTTCTTTTCCAACCTGACCCCGCTGTTCGCGGCACTCATGTCGGTGTTGCTGCTGGGTGAGACCCCTCGGACGTACCACGCGGCGGGCTTTGTGCTGATCGTCGGCGGCATACTGGTGTCGTCCGGGCGCCGCAGCTGACGAACACACCCAGCCTGGAGCCATTCGATGAGCCAATCGATCACCGATCTCGACGCCAGCGCCCTGTCCGTGGCCATCCACGCGCGCAGCGTCTCCTGCCTCGAGGTCATGCAAACCTACCTGGACCGCATCGACCGCCTCAACCCGGCGCTCAACGCCATCGTCAGCCGCCGGCCTGCGGCCGAACTGCTGGCCGAAGCGGCACGCTGCGATGCCGAGCTGGATGCCGGTCAGTCGCGCGGCTGGCTGCACGGCCTGCCGCATGCCATCAAGGACACCTCGGCCACCGCGGGCCTGCCCACCACCTACGGCTGCCGCCTGCTGGCCGGCAACACCGCGCGCAGCGACAGCATCATGGCGGCCCGCATCAAGGCCGCCGGTGCCATCGTCATCGGCAAGACCAACGTGCCCGAGTTCGGGCTGGGCTCGCACACCTTCAATGAGCTGTTCGGCCTGACCCGCAACGCCTGGGACCCGGCCGTCAGTGCGGGCGGCAGCAGCGGCGGCGCCTGCGCCGCGCTGGCCGCGCACCTGCTGCCGGTGGCCGACGGTTCGGACTTCATGGGCTCGCTGCGCAACCCGGCCGCCTGGCACAACCTGTTCGGCCTGCGCCCGAGCCAGGGCCTGGTGCCCTTCGGCCCGGGGCCCGAGGTCTGGATCAGCCAGCTTGGCACCGAAGGGCCACTGGCGCGCAGCGTGCGCGACCTGACCCGCCTGCTGGCCACCCAGGCCGGGCACGACGCGCGTGTGCCGCTGTCCTGGTCCGACCCGGTGCTGGGCAGCCTGGCCGAGCGCCTGCCCACCGACGCCGGCCCGCTGCAAGGCCTGCGCATCGGCTGGTGGGGCGACCTGCAAGGCCACCTGGCCACCGAGCCCGGCGTCCTGAATGCCTGCGAATCGGCGCTGGCGCGCCTGGCCCGCGCCGGGGCGCGCGTGGAGCCGGCGGCACCCGGTTTCGACCCCGAGGCGCTGTGGCAGACCTGGCTGGTCTGGCGCCAGGCGCTGACAGCGCCGCGCGTGGCGGCCGTGCTGGCACTACCGGGCGCACGTGAAAAACTCAAACCCGAGGCCCTGTGGGAACACGACCAGGCCCAAGGCCTGGGCTTTGCGGCCTTCGAGCGGGCCTGCCAGGCCCGCACCACCTTCCTGCACCAGTTGCTGGCCGCCTTCGAGCACCACGACCTGATCGCCCTGCCCGCCGCCCAGTGCTGGCCCTTTCCGGTTGAGCAGCGCTGGCCACGCGAGATCGCGGGACGCACCATGGACACCTACCACCGCTGGATGGAGTGCACCATTTACGCCACCCTGGCCGGCGCCCCGGCCATCAGCGTGCCGGCGGGCTTCCACCCCAACGGCCGCTGGCCCATGGGCTTGCAGCTGATCGCCCGGCCCCGGCACGATGCGCTGCTGCTGCGCTGGGCGGCGGCGTATGAGGCCTTGATGGGGGATTGGTTGTCCATCAGGCCCGTGACGGCTCAATAGCCAACCCCCCGGGGTCTCAGACCCGCTGCCGTCTCAATACGTCCCCGGATACAGCCCCCCATCGGGCAGGATGTTCTGACCGTTGATGTAGCCCGCGTGCACGCTGCACAGGAAGGCGCAGATGGCGCCGAATTCCTGCGGGGTGCCAAAGCGCCGGGCCGGGATCTGGCCCATCTGGCTGGCCCGGATGTCGTCCAGCGCCTTGCCGGTCTTGCTGGCGGCGCTGGCCAGGGTGGCCTGCAGGCGGTCGGTGTCGAACTTGCCGGGCAGCAGGTTGTTGATCGTCACGCCTTGGGCCGCGATGCCGCTGCGCGCCAGGCCGGCCACAAAACCGGTCAGGCCGCTGCGCGCGCCGTTGGACAACCCCAATATGTCGATGGGCGCCTTGACCGCGCTGCTGGTGATGTTGACGATGCGCCCGAAGCCGCGCCCGGCCATGCCGTCCACCGTGGCCTTGATGAGCTCGATGGGCGTGAGCATGTTGGCCTCGACCGCCTTGAGCCAGGCCTCGCGGTCCCAGTCGCGGAAGTCACCGGGCGGCGGGCCGCCGGCGTTGGTGACGACGATGTCGAAGGCGGTGCCCGGCCCGCCCGGGGCGGCCAGGGCGGCGGCACGGCCTTCGGGCGTGGTGATGTCGGCCGCCACGGCCAGCACCTGAACGCCGGGCGACGCGCTGCGGATGCGCTCGGCCGAGGCAAGAAGGGCGTCGGCGCCGCGCGCCACCATGACCAGGTTGACGCCTTCGGCGGCCAGGGCTTGCGCACAGCCCAACCCCAGCCCTTTGCTGGCGCCGCAGACCAGCGCCCATTTGCCCTTGATGCCCAGATCCATGCGTTTTCTCCTTGAAAATGTGGGTAGGTTCAGCGGCCGCCGGCCGCACCGGCGCGGGTGACCAGGAACACGCCGGCGACCACCAGCACAGTGCCGGCCACGATCCAGGCGTTGAACGGTTCGTCCAGAATCAGCACACCCATGGCGATGGTGGACATGGGGCCGATCATGCCGGTCTGCGCGGCCAGGCCGGCGCCGATGCGCTCGATGGCCATCATGACCATGATGACGGGCGCGAAGGTGCAAAGTGTGGCGTTGAGCACCGACAGCCAGATGACCTCGGGCGCGACGATGGCGGCCGACAGGGGACGCAGCAGCACGAACTGCAGCAGGCACAGCACACAGGCGACCGTGGTGGCCAGGCCGACCAGGCGCATGGCACCGAGGCGCTTGACCAGCTCGCCGCTGTAGACCAGGTAGATGGCGTAGCTGATGGCGCTGCCGAACACCAGGGCGGCGCCCAGCACCGCGTGCGGGCCGGCAAAGTCGGCTTCGTGGCCGAACACCAGCAGCACACCGGCGTAGCTGACCGCCATGGCCAGCGCCTGCAGGCCGGTGATGGCGCGGCGGTAGATGACCCAGCCGAGGATCAGCACCAGGGTGGGATTGAGGTAAAGGATGAGCCGCTCCAGGCTGGCGCTGATGTACTCCAGGCCCCAGAAGTCCAGGAAGCTGGCCAGGTAGTAGCCGGTGATGCCCAGGCCAACGATGCCCAGCCAGTCGCGCCGGGTCAGCGGGCTCGGGCGGACACCGCCGCGCGGCCGGCTGGCCCACCAGGCCAGGCCGATGAACAGCGGCAACGCGAACAGCATGCGGTACATGATGAGCGTGACCGCATCGACGCCGTAGCGGTAGGCCAGCTTGACGATGATGGCCTTGCCGCTGAACGCGACGGAGCCGGCCGCAGCCAGCAGCAGACCGGTGAGCAGGTGGGGGTTTGGTGATGCGGACGGGGCCCGTGGCGCGGTCATTGCACCGATTATCCCGGGCCCGTCGGTTTCGCGCAGTCGCATCTGGCCATGGCAGCCATCGTCAGCGGCGGCCCGATCTCATTCGGCCCTGGGTGCCAACAGGCGCTCAATGTCGAGGATGCGGTAGACGCGGCCCTGCCTGTCGAGCGGTTCGATCAGTCCTTCGCGCTGGAAGGTGTTGAGGGTGCGGCTGACCGTCTCCAGCTTGAGGTCGAGCATGGCACCCATGTCCTCGCGCGAGAACAGGGTGCTGACGCCGGTGTCGTGCTCGGAGCGCATCTTGAGGATGAGTCCGGCCACCCGCTGGCGCGCGTTGCCGAAGTTCAGGTCGGCCAGCCAGTCGTCGGCCTCTTTCAGGCTGCGGTGCCATTTTTCCAGCAGGCGCTGGTGCAGGCGCGGCGTTTCCCGGTTCAGGCGCTGTATCACCTGCAGCGGCAGGCGGCAGACCTTGATGGGGGTGAGGGCGATGGCGTCGGATTCGTAGGTCGGGCCCATGAGCGCCTCCAGGCCGATGACGTCACCGGCGCGCAGCACGCGCACGATGCGCTGACGGCCGTCGATGGTGTTGCGCACCAGTTTCACCAGACCCACACGCAGGGTGTAGAGCGAGGTGGCCGTCTCGCCCAGGCGAACCACGGGTTGACCGGCCACGATCTCCAGGTCGTCGATCGGGGCGTGGATGAGCTTGAAATCGTCTTCGTGCAGGTCGGCAAAAAGCACCATGTCCCGAATGCCGCAGTTGCGGCAGTCGGCGGTGCCCCGCCAGGCCGACTCGGTCTTGATGGGGATCATGTGCGCCGGGTTGAAAAGAGCTTCAGAGCCCCACTATACGACGAGGCCCCTGCGCGGTGGGCGTGGCAAGACGTCAGCTCATCGGCGGTGTGCATGCCATCACCTCTTCGAGGGTGGTCAGACCTTCGGCCACACGCGCCGCACCGGCCAGCCGCAGCGGTCGCATGCCATCGGTCACGGCCTGCTTGCGCAGCACCTCCAGGCGGGGCTCGCGGCTGACTTTGTCCTTGAACGCCTCGGTGACCGTCAGCAACTCATAGAGACCGGTGCGCCCCCGAAACCCCGTCATGCGGCAGTCGACACAACCCACCGCCTGATAGGGCCGGTAGCGGCCACTGATCTGCCAGGGCTTGACCATGTCGGCCAGCCGGGTGCGTGAAGTCTCGGCTGTGCCATCGTCTTCCCGTTGCCGGCAGGCCGGGCACAGGGTGCGCACCAGGCGTTGCGCCAGCACACCCAGCACGGTGGCGTTGAGCAGGTAAGGTGCAATGCCCAGTTCAAGCAGGCGCATGATGGCCGAAGGCGCATCGTTGGTGTGCAGGGTGGTGAACACCAGGTGGCCGGTGAGCGCGGCCTGTACCGCCATCTCGGCGGTGTTCAGGTCACGCACCTCGCCCACCATGATGATGTCCGGATCCTGCCGCATGAGGGCCCGCAGCCCCTGGGCAAAGTCCAGGTCGAGGTGGGGCTGCACCTGGGTCTGGTTGAAGGCCGGTTCGATCATCTCGATCGGGTCCTCTACCGTGCTGACGTTGACCTCCTCGGTGGCCAGCCGCTTGAGGGTGGCGTACAACGTGGTGGTCTTGCCCGAGCCGGTGGGGCCGGTCACCAGCACAATGCCGTGGGGTCTGCGCATCAGGTCTTCCCAGCGCTGCGCATCGTGGGCGGAGAAACCCAGGGCCGACAGGTCTTTGGCGGTGGAATCGGGGTCGAAGATGCGCATCACCAGCTTCTCGCCGAAGGCGGTCGGCAAGGTGGACAGGCGCATTTCAACCTCGTCACCCCTGTATTCGCCCACGCCCGGTCGCAAGGTCTTGATGCGACCGTCTTGCGGTCGGCGCCGCTCGACCACGTCCATGCGGCCCAGCAGCTTGATGCGCGCAATCATGGCGTTGAGCACGCCCATGGGCAGTTGGTAGACCGGGTGCAGCACACCGTCAATGCGAAAGCGGATGACGCCCTGCTCGCGCCGGGGCTCCAGGTGGATGTCACTGGCACGCTGGTCAAACGCGTACTGCCATAGCCAGTCGACCACCTGCACCACGCCCTGGTCGTTGGCGTCGAGCTGCTTGTTGCTCTTGCCCAGCTCGACCAGTTGTTCGAAGCTGCCAAACCCGGCCGCACCACCGGCCTTGCTGGCGGCGCGCACCGACTTGGCCAGGGCAAAGAATTCGGCGGTGTAGCGGCTGATCTCGGCCGGACTGGCCAGCACCAGGCGCACGGTGCGCCGGGTCTGGCGCTCGACCTCGGGCACCCAGTCGCGCACAAAGGGCTCGGCCGTGGCGACCACCACTTCGCCGGGGCCCAGCTGCAAAGGCAGCACCTTGTGCCGCTCGGCGTAGGCGGCGCTCATGACGTCGGCCACCTTGCCCACATCGACCTTCAGCGGGTCGATGCGCTGGTAACCCAGCCCGGCGCGCGTGGCCAGCCACTCGGTCAGCATCTCGGCGTCGAGCACACGGCCGTCGGCCGCACGGGCCATGGCCACCACGGCCAGGCGCTGCAACGGGTGCTGGGCGCTGTGGGCCGAAGCGCAGCGGGCGACCGTGCGCGCGGCCTCTTCGGTCGAGATCACACCGTCGGCCTGCAGCCACTCGACCAGGCGCCGCCAGTCCAGAGGGCCGAGGTCGGCGTCTGCTGGTGCGCCGGTGGGTTTGGGCTTGGTCTTCATGGTGCTCAGGATACCGCCTTGAACAGGCGCAGCCACTTGGTGGCCGGCAGGCCCCAGCGGGCCTGCACGGCCTCGGCCCGTGCCAGCAGGTCCATGCGGGTCGGGTGCTGGGGGTTGCGCAGGGCCAGCACGATGGTGTTGCCCTCGCGCGTGGGTCGGAACGCCCACACGGCCTCCATGCCGAAGGCATCGACGATGGCCTGCAGCGACCGCTCGAAACTGGCATCGCGCCCGAACAGGTTGACCGTCATGCCCCCCTCATCTGCAAGCAGGGCACGCACATCGGTGTAGAACTCGGCGTGGTCCAGCACCGGCGCCGCCGCTTCGTGGTCGTACAGGTCGACCTGCACCACGTCGTAGCGCCCCAGGTGCTCGGCGCGCCGGATTTCGGCGCCGGCATCGGCCAGCAGCACACGCAGACGGGGCCCGTCGGGCGGCAGCTTGAACCACTGGTGGCACACGGCCAGCACCTGGGGGTTGAGCTCGATGGCCGTGGTGTCCATGCGCAGCTTCTTGAAGCAGAACTTGGTCAGCGCGGCCGAGCCCAGACCCAGCTGCAGGGCGCGGCGCGAAGCCACGCTGTCCGGGTCGACGAACAGCAGCCAGGCCATCATGCGCTGGACGTACTCCAGTTCGATGTCAAAGGGGGCGTCGATCAGCATCGACCCCTGGATCCATTCGGTGCCCAGGTGCAGGAAGCGCACGTCGGCGTCCTCCGAGATGGTGACCTCGGGCAGCTCCGATTCGGTCTGGCGCCGGCTTCGACTCATAGGGGCTTGCGGGAACAAACGGGTTCGGCGATCGGGCGAGGACGGCGCAATTGCATGGTGTCTGGCGTTCGGTGGGCAAGTGCCGATTATCGGAGCAGGCCGTGGCGCTGCAGCACCTCGGCCCAGGCATCGCGCTTGCGCTGGAACGACCAGCTGGCATTGGCCGGGCTGGTGGACGGCAGCCGGTACACCGGCAGGCCCAGAGCCCGGGTGTGGCGGGCATGGCGGAAACTCTCACCCCCGTTGTGGGCGATGGCCTGCAACTGCGGGCAGGTGCGCCGGACTCGTTCGAAATCATTGAGTTCAGCCGACCGGATGTCGGCGTCCAGGCTGCCCTCGCGTTCGCAGGCGGCGTACACATCCCAGATGCCCAGACCGCGCGCTCGCACCGAGGCCAGACGCGCCGGGTAGTCCATCGCCGCCAAGGGCACGTCCCACAAGGCACCCAGAATCTTCCAGAAATGGTTTTGCGGGTGTCCGTAGTACTGTTGCGAGCGCAGCGAGGCCACCCCCGGAAAACTGCCCAGCACCAGCAGTCGGGTGTTGACGTCGATCACCGGCTCCAGCCCCTGCAGGCGCTTCATGGCGCCTCCCGGCCCGACCACAGCGCCGCCAGACGCGGGAGTGCCGCCAGCGCGTTGGCGGTGGTCTGGCGGGCCACCTCAGCCACCGGCTGGCCACGCAGCCCGGCCAGCACCTCACCGATGCGCGGCAGCTCGGCGGGGGTGTTGACGCCCTGCGGTCGACCGGCCTGGCGCTCGGCGGCCGTGACGTAAAGCCAGTGTGGCGGGATGTCGGGCGCGTCGGTCTCCAGCACCAGATGCTGCAGGGGCAGCTCAGTGGCCAGCGCGCGCAGCCGCCGTGCGGTCTCGAAGCTCATGGCTCCGCCAAAGCCCAGCCGAAAACCCAGTTGGGTGAAGGCCAGGGCCTGCTGCGCGCTGCCGCTGAAGGCATGGGCTATGCCGCCGGACACCGGCCGCTCGCGCAGCTGCCGCAGCAGCGCGTCGGCACTCTTGCGCACGTGCAGGATGACTGGCAGGTCGTGCCGGTGCGCCAGCCGCAGCTGGGCCCGGTAAAAATGCAACTGCCGCTCGCGCATGGCCGGCTCGCACAGCGCGGGGACAAAAAAATCCAGTCCGATCTCGCCCACCGCCACCAGGCGAGGGTCGGCCCGGTGGCGGACCAGGGCCTCGTCCAGGCGGTCCAGATCGCCTTCGCTGGCCTGCGGTACGTACAGGGGATGGATGCCCAGCGCATACGCATCACCGTGGCGATGGGCCAGCAGGCGCACCGCATCGAAGTTGGCCCATTCGACCGCCGGTACAACACACAGCGCCACGCCGCGTTCGCGGGCCTGCGCCCGCACGGTGTCGGCGGCGTCCGGTCCCGAACCGAACTCGGGTGCGTCAAGGTGGCAGTGGGTATCTATCCACATGGGGGTATAAACAGGTCCATGGTGATTGTGCCGCCCCCGGGCACAAGCTTGTACTCAGCTGGAGGAACACATGTCAGACACCTCGCCCCCTTGGACCCTGCGCCCCCTGCGCGCCCTGACCTGGGCCCTGCCCGCCCTGGCCCTGTCGCTGGCCGCCTGCGCCGGTGGCGCCCAGCCAGGGGGCCTGGTGGGCACAGAATGGCGCCTGGTGGAAATGAACGGCCAGGCATTGCCCGAACAGCCGGCCGCCACCATGGCCTTCACCGAACCGGGCAAGGTGGCTGGCAGCGGTTCGTGCAATCGCTACTTTGGCAGCGTCACCCTGTCGGGCCAGCAAATCGGCTTCAGCCAGGTGGGTGCCACCAAAATGGCCTGCATGGGTCCGGCCGGCGAGCTGGAATCGCGCTATTTCGCGGCCCTGCAGCAGGCCCAGCGCTACGAAGTCAAGGACGGCCAGTTGCTGATCCATGTACAGGGGCAGGCGGCGCCGCTGCGCTTCGTGCGCACCCAACCCTGACGCGGACCAGGTCAGGTCAGCACGCCGCTGCTCAGGTGCAGCACGCGGTTGCAGCGCGCGGCCAGGCTCTCGTCGTGGGTCACCACCACAAAGGCCGTGCCCTGGTCGCGCGCCAGCTGAAGCATCAGCTCGAACACCCCGTCGGCGGTGCTGCGGTCGAGATTGCCGGTGGGCTCATCGGCCAGCACACAGGCGGGGCGGGTGACCAGTGCGCGCGCCATCGCCACCCGCTGACGCTCACCACCGGACAATTCGGCCGGCCGGTGTCGCAGGCGCTCGGCCAGCCCCACACGCGACAGGGTGTCGGCCGCCTGTGCGCGTGCCAGGGCGCGGTCCATGCGGCGGATCCACAGCGGCATGGCCACGTTATCGACGGCACTGAACTCGGGCAGCAGGTGGTGGAACTGGTAGACAAAGCCCAGGTGCCGGTTGCGCAACACCCCCTGGCACGATGCACTGAGCTTGTTGAGGGTCTCGCCCATCAGCTGCACCTCACCATGTGATGGTGCGTCCAGGCCGCCCAGCAGGTGCAGCAAGGTGCTCTTGCCCGAACCCGATGCACCGACGATGGCGACCGTCTCGCCCCGACGCACCGCCAGGTCCACGCCACGCAGCACGGTCACGTCCAGTCGACCTTCGGTGAAACGTTTGGTCAGGCCTGTGGCCTGGAGTACGGGGTCGTTCATGGGGCAGGAAACTGGCCGCCAGCAAGCGCGGAACCGCCGTGCAGAGGACCATGGGAAAGAGAACAGCAGGCGTGGACACCCGCGTGCGCGGGTGTGACGAAGTGAGGTTGCGGGCAGCGACCCGCGCAGCCGTGGAGCGCGAGGGCAACACTACTCATATCTGAGCGCCTCTGCAGGATTGACCCGGCTGGCGCGCCAGCTCGGGTAGAGCGTGGCCACAAAGGACATGGCCAGCGAGATCAGCGCAATCGGCAGAATGTCACTGCGTTGCGGGTCGCTGGGCATGCGGTTGATCAGGTAGATGTCCTGCGGCAAAAAGCTCGCGCCAATGGCCCTCTCGAGCGCGGGCACGATGCTGTCGATGTTGAAGGCCACGCCCAGGCCCAGCAACAGGCCCAGGCCGGTGCCGATGAAACCCACCATTGCACCCTGCACCATGAACACACCCATGATGCTGCCCGGGCTCGCGCCCAGGGTGCGCAAGATGGCGATGTCGGCGCGTTTGTCGGTCACCGTCATCACCAGCGTGGACACCAGGTTGAAGGCCGCCACCGCCACGATCAGCGTGAGGATGATGAACATCATGCGTTTTTCCAGCTGCACGGCAGCGAACCAGGTGCGGTTCTGGCGCGTCCAGTCGCGCACCAGCAGGCCACGGTCAAGGCGCCCGGCGATGTCGATTGCCACCTCGCGCGCGGCGTGCAGGTCGCGGATCTTCACGCGCACGCCCGTCGGGCCCTCGACCCGAAAAATGCGCGCCGCATCGTCCACATGCATCAGTGCCAATGCCGAGTCGTACTCGTAGTGGCCGGAATCAAAAATGCCCACCACCGACAGCTGGCGGATGCGCGGCACCACACCGGCCGGAGTGACCTGGCCGCTGGGGGCGATCAGCGTCACGGTGTCGCCGCTGATGACGCCCAGGCTGCGCGCCAGCTCGCCCCCCAGCACCACCCCAAAAGCGCCGGGCTGCAAACGGGGCAGCACGGTGTCGGCCATGTCGGCCGCCAGGTC
The DNA here is from genome assembly GCA_030604135.1 of Burkholderiales bacterium. Lineage (GTDB taxonomy): Bacteria > Pseudomonadota > Gammaproteobacteria > Burkholderiales > Burkholderiaceae_C > Hydrogenophaga. Next base: position 208,092 of record JAUVWL010000002.1, read on the forward strand.
GGTCACGGACGGTTCCAGCGACGGGTCGATGCCCCGCACCAGCGTGCCCTTCATGTCTTCCCCGCGCGCCATCAGCGCCTGCGCACCGACGAAAGGCGCCGCACCGAGCACCTCGGGGTGCGCCTGCAAGGTGGCCAGCACACGCGACAGGTCGGGAATGGCCTCGCCCGCCGGCTCGAAGATTTCAATGTGCGAGAGCACGCCCAGCATGCGGTCGCGCACCTCCTTCTGGAAGCCGTTCATCACCGACAACACAATGATGAGTGCGGCCACTCCCAGGGCGATGCCCAGCATCGAGACCCCCGAGATGAAGGAGATGAAGCCGTTGCGCCGGGTGGCGCGGCCGGCGCGGGTGTAGCGCCAGCCCAGAATGAGTTCGTAGGGGGTTTGCATCAGATGACTTGGTCGCGGCACCTGCCGCAGGAGCCCCGGTCAGAGACACGGGATCGTCGCCAGGTTCCATCCGCCATTGTGGCATCCCCGACAATCGCGCCATGCCCGCCCCCGAGATGGCCCCCGACACCCCAACCACCTGGATCGTTGCCTGCGCCGCCGCATCGGCCCCCGGCTGCCAGGCGCTGCTGCCCGGTCTGCAGCTGCCGAACCTGCAGGCCTTGCTGGCCCGCCTGACACGGCAAACAGAAGATGAAGGCAGCGAGCACAGCCTGAGCCCACCGCACGAACGCGCCCTGGCCACGGCCCGGGGTCTGCCCGTGCGGGACGGGCAACTGCCCTGGGCCGCCGCCGACAGCGATGCCCCCGGCACCCCCCAGGCCTGGTTCAGCCCCTGCCATTTCCAGATCGGAATCGACCAGGTGAGTTTGCTGCCCGCCGACCAGATCGGGCTGGACGAAAGCAGCTCGCGCGCCCTGCTGGCGGCGCTGGCCCCGCTGTGCGAGGAAGACGGCCTGGCCCTGCAGTTCGTGGACAGCGGCCGGTGGCGCGCGTCGGGCGAGCCGCTGCGCGGCCTGGTGTGCGCCAGCCTGGACCGGGTCAGCGGCCGGCCGGTCGGCCCCTGGCTCACCGAATCGCCCGACAACCCGCAGGGCCAGCGCCTGCTGCAGCGCCTGCAGAGCGAAGCCCAGATGCTGTTCTACACCCTGCCCGTCAACGATGCCCGCGAGGCCGCGCGCCTGCTGCCAGTCAATGGTTTCTGGGTGCACGGTGCCGGTGCCTGTGAGGTGGCCGAGCCCGTTCGACCCGCTCCGCACTGCCCCGACAGCCTGCGCCAGCCCGCGCTGCGGGACGACTGGTCTGCCTGGCAAGCCGCGTGGCAGGCGCTGGATGCCGGCCCCATGGCCGAACTGCTGCGCGCCGCGGAAGCCGGCCATGTCGTGCACCTGACGCTGTGCGGTGAACGCCACGCACGCACCTGGGCCACCCCCGGCCCTGGGCAGAACGGCGGCCTCTGGCAGCGCCTGATCGCCCGCTGGCGCCGCCCGCCGCCCGTTGGTGAGACACTTGCCAGCCTATGAAGATCGTCACCCGAGACATCCCGCCCCGCGCCGCATGGACCCTGGAACAGAGCGGACTGCACCCCCTGCTGGCGCGCCTGTTCGCGGCTCGCGGGATCCAGCACCCCGATGAGCTGGACGACGCGCTGGCGCGCCTGCTGCCGCCCGCCTCGATGCAAGGCACCCTTGACGCCGCCCGTGCCCTGGCCAATGCCATGCAGGCCGGTCAGCGTGTGTGTGTGGTGGCCGATTACGACTGCGACGGCGCCACCGCCTGCGCGGTCGCGGTGCGCGGCCTGCGCCTGCTGGGCGCCGCGCTGGGCTGGGACCGGGTGGAGTACCTGGTGCCCGATCGTGTCAACGACGGTTATGGCCTGACCCCCGCCATAGCGCGGCGCGTGAAACAGCGCGGCGCCGACTGGCTCCTCACGGTGGACAACGGCATTGCCAGCGTCGAGGGCGTGCGGGTGGCCCGCGAATTGGGCCTTCAGGTGCTGGTCACCGACCACCACCTGCCGGCCGTACAGGACGGGGCGGTCACGCTGCCGCAGGACTGCCTGATCGTCAACCCCAACCAGCCCGGTTGCGGCTTCGAGAGCAAAAGCATCGCTGGCGTCGGTGTGATGTTCTACGTGCTGCTGGCATTGCGCGCCGAGCTGCGCGAGCGTGGCGTTTTCGCTTTGCAGACCCAACCGCGGATCGATGCGCTGCTGCCGCTTGTGGCGCTGGGCACGGTGGCCGATGTGGTGAAGCTGGACACCAACAACCGCCGCCTGGTCGCCCAGGGCCTCAAGCGGGTGCGGGCCGGCGCCATGCCACCCGGCATGGCCGCGCTGTTCACCGCCGCCGGGCGCCAGCCTCAAAAGGCCAGCAGCTTCGATTTCGGTTTTGCCCTGGGTCCGCGTCTGAATGCCGCCGGCCGGCTGGCCGACATGACACTGGGCATCGAATGCCTGCTGACCGACGACCCGGGGCGCGCCGACGAACTGGCGCGCGCGCTGGATGGCATCAACCGCGAACGCCGGGCCATCGAAGGCGACATGCGCGAACAGGCGCTGATGCTGGCCGAGGAGCTGTTCGACGAGAGCGAGGAGCCGCCGCCGGCCATCACCGTGTTCGACCCCGACTTTCACGAGGGTGTGGTCGGCATCGTGGCCTCGCGGCTGAAAGACAAGCTGCACCGGCCGACCTTCGTGTTCGCGGCCAGTGGCGCCGAGGGCAAGGAGCACGAGCTCAAGGGCTCGGGCCGGTCGATTCCGGGCTTTCACCTGCGCGACGCGCTCGACCTGGTGGCCAAGCGCCACCCGGGCGTGCTGCTGCGCTTCGGGGGCCATGCCATGGCCGCCGGCTGCACGATCGACGAGGAGCACCTGGACACCTTCGAGCAGGCGCTGGCCCAGGTCGCCCACGAATGGCTGGACGACGCCACCCTGCAACGCCGGCTGGAAGCCGACGGTGCGCTGGAACCGCAGTACCGCCGACCGGACCTGGTGGACGCGCTGCACGGCCACGTCTGGGGCCAGGGTTTCGCCCCGCCGGTGTTCTGTGAAGAGGTGCAAATCGTCAGCCAGCGCCTGGTCGCCGAGAAGCACCTGGCCGTCAAGCTCAAGCACCAGGGTGACCCGGTGGACGGCATCTGGTTTGGCCACACCGAACCGCTGCCCACAAGGGTCAAGATCGCGTTCCGGCTGGATGCGGATGAGTGGCAGGGGCAGCGGCGGGTGCGCTTCCTGATCGAAGCCGCCGAATTTTGACCCCCCCGCGCCGCCTCCGGCGTCACCCCCCAGGGGGCGGCACTGGCGGCCCGGCAAAGCCGGTTCCGCGGTGCCCTGGCCTGAACTCCCCCTCTCTGGCTTGTGTTTCCGACGAGCCTGATTTGGCCCAGAACAGCGCGGAACCGGCTTTGCCGGGCCGCTGCTGTTGCCCCCTGTCAGGGGGTCGCGCGAAGCGCGGCAGGGGTGGGCCTCGTACTGCGGCGCGGGGGGAGCTGTTCACGCCATCAGGGCTTCACGGACTGCGGCCAGCTGCCGACGTGACACGGCCAGGCGTTCGTCGACGCCGTCCAGGCGCACGGTCCAGCCCTCGCCCTCCACCGGGTCGCTGTGCTTTTCGACCGCGCGCACGCGGCGGCGCGAGACCAGGGCGTTGCGGTGCACCCGCACGAACAGGTGGCCGAAGCGCTGTTCCAGGTCGTTGAGCGCACCGTCGTAGATGTGTTCTTTGTCGGTGGTGCGCACCGTGATGTACTTGAGCTCGGCCTTGAGGTAGATGACATCGGCCAGCGCCACCCGCTCGCTGCGACCGCGCTCCTGGATGATCAGGCTTTCGCCGGCGCCTTCGATGATGGCCGGCTCGCTGCTGCGCTGTCGCTCGACTTTTTGCAGGGCGCGCAGCAGGCGCTCCAGTCGCACCGGCTTGGTCAGGTAGTCGACCGCCTCCAGCTCGAAGGCCTGCACCGCGTGCTCGGCGTGGGCGGTGACAAAAATGATGGCGGGCGGATCCGGCATGTTACGCAGCGCACCGGCCAGCGCCATGCCATCCACTCCAGGCATGTGCACATCGAGCATGACCACATCAAGCCCGCCCCGCTGGATCTGGTCCATGGCCTGGACGGCATTGCCGGCTTCGCCCACCACTTCGACCCGAGGCTCCCGGCAATCACCCAGGAGCGTGCGCAGGCGTGCTCGCGCCAGTGCCTCATCGTCAACGATCAGTGCCCTCAGAACCATGCCTTGCTCCCATCTCGGATCATGCCGACCCCCGTGTTATACCGGGATTTCCAGGCGAACCTGAAACACCCCGTTGACCAGCGCGCTCTGAAACCGCCCCTGCACATCGTGCAGCAGGGTCAGCCGCTGGCGCACATTGTCCAGTGCCAGCCCGTGACCGGGCTTGCCGGTTCCGGCCGGCACCGTGTTGGTCACTTTGATCACCACCACACTCCCGCGTCGCTGCGTGCTGATGCGAACGATGGCGCCGTCCGGGCTGGGCTCCACCCCGTGCTTGACCGCATTCTCCACCAAAGGCTGCAGGATCAGGGGTGGTAATTTGGCCTTGAAGCTGGCTTCGTCCAGACTCCACTCGACTTTGAGTCGGTCGCCGAAGCGCACCTGCTCGATGGCCAGGTAGTGTTCGGCCAGCTCCAGCTCCTGCAGCAAAGGCACCGCCTGCTGCGTGTCGGCCAGGGCGTGGCGAAACAGTTCACTGAGGTCTTCCAGCAGGCTTTCAGCCTTGGCCGGTTCGGCACGCACCAGGGCAATGGCGCTGTTGAGGGTGTTGAATAGAAAGTGGGGGCGTATGCGTGCCTGCAGCTCGGCCAACTGGGCCGTGGTGCCCGCCGGCTCCCGCGCCTTGAAACGCCACACCAGCGCCGTCACGAACACCAGAGCCACCAGAGCACCTGACACCGCACTGGCCAACCAGGGAGCCGGGTCCACCAGCCCCATCCAGGACGCCATGGCGCATCCATACAAGGCCATCAAGGCGCCCAGGCCAATGCCGGCGGCCCATTGCGCGGGTTCGGGCAAGCGGTCGAGCGGTCGTTTGGCGGCACACATCACCAGCAGCCAGCCCAGCGTGGCCGGCAAGGCGGCACCAGTGACCAGCGCCATGGACGTCAGCCATCCCCAGACACTGGTGGCGCCGAACAGCGCAGCTGCGGCCACCACCGCCTGCACAAACACCACCGCCCGCAACACCACCCCGACCTGACAGGTGTCGAACACCAGATCACGCTGGCGCAAGGGCGGCATGTCGGTCAAAGGACGCGCGCCCGTTGCGTGCGACAGCTCCTGGAAGCTCGATAAAATCCGGGAATCTTTCATGGGTTTCGTGGGGTCGTCCTGTTGATGACCGTCATCGAATCGCGCAATGCGCCACGTGCCCGGTCACCCTCTCCCGCCCCCTGGCGGTCTTCTCCATTCCCTCCAGCCGCTGGCAACACCATGTCCTCCAATCAGCTCGACAAGAAATCCGAAGCCTGGTCCGCCCTATTCTCGGAGCCGATGAGCGAATTGGTCAAGCGATACACGGCCAGTGTCTTCTTTGACAAACGACTGTGGCTGGCCGACATCACTGGCAGTCTGGCCCATGCCGAGATGCTGGCGGCCCAGGGTGTGATCACCGCAGCCGACCGGGCCGAGATCGAACGGGGCATGGCCCAGATCCGCAGCGAGATCGAGGCTGGCACGTTTGAATGGAAGCTCGACCTGGAAGACGTGCACCTGAACATCGAGGCCCGCCTGACCCAGCTGGTGGGCGACGCTGGCAAGCGCCTGCACACAGGCCGCAGCCGCAACGACCAGGTGGCCACCGACGTGCGCCTGTGGCTGCGCGACGAGATCGACCTGATCTCGGACCTGCTCAAGGAGCTGCAGGTGGCCCTGGTGGACGTGGCCGAGCAGAACGTGGACGTCATCCTGCCCGGCTTCACGCACCTGCAGGTGGCACAGCCGGTGAGCTTTGCGCACCACCTGCTGGCCTACGTGGAGATGTTCAGCCGCGACGCCGAGCGCATGGGCGATGTGCGCCGCCGCACCAACCGCCTGCCGCTGGGCAGCGCCGCGCTGGCCGGCACCACCTACCCGCTCGACCGTGAGCGCGTGGCCAGGACCCTGGGTATGGAAGGCGTGTGCCAGAACAGCCTGGATGGCGTGAGCGACCGCGACTTCGCGATCGAGTTCACCGCGGCCGCCAGCCTGTGCATGGTACACATCAGCCGTTTCAGCGAAGAGCTGATCCTGTGGATGAGCCAGAACTTCGGCTTCGTGAAGATCGCCGACCGCTTCACCACCGGCAGTTCCATCATGCCGCAAAAGAAGAACCCCGATGTACCCGAGCTGGCGCGCGGCAAGACCGGCCGCGTGGTCGGCCACCTGATGGGCCTGATCACCCTGATGAAGGGCCAGCCCCTGGCCTACAACAAGGACAACCAGGAAGACAAGGAGCCGCTGTTCGACACGGTCGACACGCTCAAGGACACGCTGCGCATCTTCTGCGAGATGGTGGGCGGCCAGCCCAACCCGGTCACCGGCCAGAAGGAAGGCGGCATCACCGTCAACGCGATCGCCATGGAAGCCGCCGCCAACAAGGGCTACGCCACCGCCACCGATCTGGCCGACTACCTGGTCAAGAAGGGGCTGCCCTTCCGCGACGCGCACGAGACCGTGGCCCATGCCGTCAAGGCCGCCACCAGTCACAACTGTGACCTGTCCGAATTGCCGCTGTCGGTGTTGCAGGGATTTCACCCCAGCATCGAAAAAGACGTGTTCGACGTGCTTTCACTGCGTGGCAGCCTGAATGCCCGCAACACGCTGGGCGGCACCGCGCCAGCGCAAGTCCGTACACAGATCGCGCGCCACCGCCAGCGTCTGGCCTGAACGCCGCCCGACTCAAGAAAAGCCCGCGCAGACCGATATCCGGAACAAGGAGCGCGCTCGCCATTGATGCGCGCCCGTGTTGTGAGGATGTTCCATCGTGTCTGCCCTTGTTCTGTGGATCACGGCTGTCCTGGCTCTTGCCCTGCTCTGGTGGGCTTTTCGCAAACGATCGGCACCCGTGCGGGCAGCGGTCCGTCCAGTCGGACCAGACGACGGTGCAGCCCCCGGGGCGTCACCCAAAGCCATGCGTCGCGCCATGGCCGGTCACCCGGAACTGCCGCCGTCTGCTCGAACCGCAGTCGACTGGCAGGCCCCGCAGGCGATGGCGCTGCCGGCAGGTCTGGCCAGCCTGACCTGGCTGCGAGCCAATGACCTGGAAGCAGGGCGTCGCGAGCAGATTCTCCAGGCCATTCGTGGCATTCCCAGGCCGCCCCGCTCCCTGCAACAGCTGTTGTCGCCGGAGTTTGTGGCCAAGGCCGACTCGACCCAGCTGGCCGACCTGGTCATGGCCGAGCCCTTGATTGCCGCCAAAGTGCTCGGGGCCGTGAACTCATCGCGCTTCGGACTCCACAAACCCATTTCTCACCTGGGACAGGCCGTGACCTTCCTGGGCATGAACACGGTGCGCAGCATCTGCCTGCAATACATGCTGGCCGAGGCTTTCAAACCGGGCCTGGCCTCGGCACAGCAGGCCTTCGACGCCATCTGGCGCTGGTGCGGCACAGCAAGCGACCTCGCCGTGGCATTGGGCAAAGGATTGAACCTGCCCAACCAGGGGGCATTGAGCACGCAGGTGGTGCTGGGTTTCGTCGGACAACTGGCGGTCGCTTCACTCCTGCCGCCCAAAGCTCTCGCTCCCTGGATGGCGGCAGACCGTATCGGTCGCACAAAACTGGAACAGGAGCTGTTGGGCTTGAGTGCAGGCGAGCTTGGACCCATGCTGCTCGGGACCTGGTCGTTGCCGCAGAGCCTGATCGAAGATGTGGGAGACAGCGCCCGTGTGCTGGTGACGCCGGCCCATCAATTGGACACCACGCGGGTGCCCTGGCTGGGCCTGGCTTCTCTTTGCCACCACCTGGGTGAACACCCCGAAGACGGCCGCCCTGTCGAGGGCAACAACCTGATCGAACAGTTGGCCACTCAGGAACAGGGCTTTCACCTGGCGATCTACCTCGGACACCCGGCGCTTTCCCGCTTGCCTGCCGTCCTGATGTCGAGCGAGATCCAGGCCCGCCTGGCGGCCCAGACGGACGACGCGACAGCCTGATCCGGCCGCCTCGGGTGGGGCGGTCAGGCGGGCTCGACCGCCGGTTGCCTCGCCCAGTCGGGCAGTGCATCGGGGTCGCGCTCGATTTGCCTGGAAAAGAAGGATTCCGAGGGCGCCCGGCCATAGCTGCGGGCCCAGGCCTTGGCAAAATGGGCCGAATCGGAAAACCCGGCCATCAGGGCCACGTCGGTCAGCGAATGGCCTTCGCCAAGAAAGCGGGCGGCCGCGCGGATCTTGGCCGACACGGCATAGTGCCGCAAAGGCACGCCCACGCTGGCCGAGAACAGGCGGCACACATGGCCGGGCGACAAGCCAAGCGACTGCGCGAGTTCGCCCAGCCCGCAGTGGGGACGGCTTTCGATGGTGCGCATCATCCAGATCACACGATCATCGAGCGGCACTGGCTCGGAAAACCGATTCGCGAGATGATGAATGGCCTTGCGCAAGGCCCGGTCGTACGCGGGTCCCTCCACCGCATGGGAGTGAAAGGCCTGACCCAGCCGCTGCAATTCGCGGCCCGCCTCGTCATCGAGCACCAGCACATCCGAGTCGCCGGTTGCCGCCAGAAAGCTGCGAAAACGAGGGTGTATGGGTTCGACGTCGACCAGCAACAGGGCGCTGTCGTTCGCACGGAGGCGCCTTTGTCGCATGGGGGCGACCAGCAGCGCGCGCCCTTCGAAGCGACCGGACCGTGTCTCGACACCCAACGTTCGGACTCCCAGAGCCACCAGCAGTGTACAGGCGGTGCGACAGGCGAGGCTGTTCATGCCCCGGCTCGCGTAGCTGAAGCTGTCCCCATGCAGGCGAAGGCGGTCCCTGGTGGCCATATCCGCTTCCGTCTGCCCACCCGGCATGGGGAAAACACCCGCTCCAACCAGAGACTCGCTGCCCGTGCTTCTCTCCATCGCTCTCCTCCCCACCTGAGCAGAAGCGCCGGTCGGCACCCACAACCGAAACCGCCTCAGGGTCTTGCCGCCGGAAAGCGGCCAGATGCCATTTCTTCGTCCAGCCGGACCTGCGCGCGCATGGCCTTTTCCTCCATGGGTGCGTGGGGAACCGGGTCGTCCCGCATCAACTCCAGCAAGCGCCGCGCGATGGCTTCCTCTTCGCCAAACATGCGCTGCGCGGCCTCGCGTCCGAAGTAGCTCACGCGCAATGCGTTGAGACCGTCAAGCTCGGCAAGGCCTTCTTCGGCCACCAGAGGCGCGGTTCCCGGAGGATAACTGCGTTTCTGGGCATCGGCATAGCCGGCATACTGTTGCACCAGTTGCCGGGCAGCGGCCACCGCTGCAGACGGCAGCCCGACCAGGTGTTCCTCCATGCGTTGCTCCAGCTGCTGCGGGTCGTGCATGGCCAGCAGGCGCTCCACTTCCAGGCGGGTGCGCTCGTCCAGCTGCAGCTGCCCGCGTTCGTCCAGCTGGAACAGGCCCTCAGGGCTGTTGACAGGCTCGGGCACCAGGGGCTGCGTCGGCAAGGGCAGCACCTCCTCGGTTGGCAGGTCCGGCCCAGTCCCCAGCTGGGGGTTGCCCCACCACCGGACATCGGCGCGCGGCCCTTCCGCCTGGGGTGCCGGTCCGGCGGGCCCTGGCTGTCCCGCGTCGCGCCAAACAACCAGGGTGAAGCTGATGGCGGCCAGGACCGCCATCAGCCAGCCCAGCACCCGGAGGGACCGGGCACCGGATCCAGGGGCCCTGGCTCGTCCGACGCGCTGCCCCTGACCCAGCAGGGTCATCAGGCGACGGTCATCGTCTCGCATGGTCACACGCCATCAGTACGGACAGTTCTGCTGGTAGCGCGCGAACACACTCCGGGTGGCGTACTGCTCATGCGGCGCACCACACAGAAAAGGCGAGTAGCGGGTATCCCCGTCCACAAACCGCTTCATCCAGGTCACAGCGTAGCGGCCGATGGGTGTGTTGGTGGTGTTCGGCGCGAAGTGACTGGCGTTGTTCAGCTCGCCGTAGGCTTTGGGCAACGAGGAGGCCAGGCTGCTGTAGAAGGGCCGCGCGTGGGTCACGACCGAGGCGACCGAATCGTTGTCGGCACCAATGATCATGGTCGGCACACGCACCCGTGAGTAGTCTTTGGACACGCTCCACGGCGTCATCGGATAGACAGCCCTGAGACTGGGGTTGTCGCGCGCCGCGATCAGCGAGCCACCGCCCCCCATCGAATGGCCGGCCACGGCCTGCCGGGTCGAATCGACCCGGCTGCGCACGGTGGAGCTGGCGCGGTTGACCACGTGATCCAGCGCGGCCATCAACTGGGTGGCCCGGCTGGGCGGCTGGTCCAGCGTGGAATTGGTGTCGATGGTGATCACCACAAAGCCGTGCGAGGCCAGCCGCCGCCCGAGCCAGGCGATGCTCGACTGCCTGGCCGTGTAGCCCGGGCTGATGGCAATGACACCGTACCGACCACTGGCCGATGGGTAGTAGATGGTGCCGCCCCCGAAGCCGCGGGCCGAAAACGATGACACCGAGGTCGAGCTGATGGAGAAAGGACCTGAGGTCGCGTTCAGCGAAGCCGACGTGGGCGCTGCCGTCTGGGCGTGTGCCGTCAGCCCGAAAAGGGCCAAAGGCAGGGCACAAGCCCAACGGCTCAAGCGCCCGGGCAAAGAAAGCTTCGGTTTGGTGGTCATGACGAGCGTCTCCTGATGGATGTGTGAACCGCCGCCCCCTGGCGGTCGCCTGACGGGGACCCGAGGTCTGGCCCGGACCCGGACCGTGTCAACAGTCCGGGCCGGATGATAGGAAGCCGATCGCAAACGCGCTTGTATCGGATTGACATGGCTGAGAGGGTGAGAAGAAATCGGTCATGGCCGCCTTGACACCCCCAAACACCACCTGCGGCGTTGCCAATGCGCGCCGCAGCCCGAGCTACGGCTGTGCTTTGCGCCTGGCCGGCGGTGCTTTGGGGCGCCCTTTCGGCCACGCCCAACTCCCTCCCACCCTCTGAGCCTGCAGTTACAAGTGCGCACACATTGCGCCGGACGCTGCCCCGGTCTGCGGCGTTGACCTGCATCAACCCGCCCGACGAATGGGCAGGTATGCTTCGATCCCATGGAAAACTCTGCCCCCACCAAAAGCGCTGACTCGGCGCCCCAGGGTCTGGACTGGACCGAGTCGCTGAACACCGGTGACGCCCGCATGGACGACACGCACCAGGAGTTCGTGACCCTGCTCAATGAACTGCTCAGAACGCCGCCCGAGCGCCAGCTGCCGCTGTACCGCGCCTTCATCGAACACACGGTGGACCACTTTGCGCAGGAAGAGCGCTGGATGGTGGCCACCGGCTTCGCGGCCGACAACTGCCACGCCAGCCACCACGCCACCATTCTGGAAACCATGCGCGCGGTGGTCGAACATTTCGAACAAGGTGACACCGACATCATCAACCGCCTGGCCGAAGCCCTGGCCGAGTGGTTCCCGCAACACGCCGCCAGCATGGACGCCGGCCTGGCCCTGCACCTGAAAGACGTGGGCTTCGACACCCGCACCGAAACCCTGGCCGACCCCGCCAAAGTGCGCCCGGCCTCGATGAGTGGCTGCGGCAGCGTCACCTGCAGCTGAGCAGTTGAGCCGGCCTGAAGCTGTGGCACCATGCGCTCCCGAGGGAGCACCGCATGGAACCGCCGTACTACGCCGTCATCTTTTCATCGCAACGCACAGAAGGCGATCAGGGCTACGCCGCCATGGCCGACCAGATGGAGGCCCTGGCCCGCCAGCAGCCGGGTTTTCTGGGTGTGGTCAGCGCCCGAGGCCCTGACGGCTTTGGCATCACGGTCTCGTACTGGACGTCCGAAGCCGCCATAGCGGCCTGGAAGGCGCATGTGGATCACCAGGCCGCCCGCAAACTCGGGCGCGAGCGCTGGTACGCCCATTTTGATGTGCGGGTGGCGCGGGTGGAGCGCGCCTATGGTCGAGCGACAGCACACAGCGGGTCATGCCCTGCCCATCCTGTCGAGACCAGTCCGATCGAGATACGGATCGACCGTGAGCTGACCCACCCACAGGTTGTTGCCTTGCTGCATGAGCACCTGGCCGGCATGCACGCCGAATCACCCCCTGAGAGCGTGCACGCGCTCGATCTGGACGGACTGCGCCGGCCCGACATCACCTTCCTCACCGCCTGGCGGCGTGCGCCTGACGCCTGCCCGGGCGACGATGGCGAACTGGTCGCCATGGGGGCTCTCAAGGAACTGGAGCCCACCACCGCCAGCGCGGACGGCCACGGTGAACTCAAGTCGATGCGCACCAGCGCCCGCCACCTGCGCCAGGGCGCTGCGCAAGCCATCCTGACCGAACTGCTGAAGCTGGCCCGCCAGCGCGGCTACGCGCGGGTGAGTCTGGAAACCGGCAGCACACCGGCGTTCGAACCCGCGATCGCGATGTACCGGCGGTTCGGCTTTGTGGAATGCGGGCCGTTTGCAGACTACCCGGAAGATCCGTTCAGCCGGTTCATGACTTTGCCCTTGAACAGAGCCTAGGAGTCTGCGCCGCAGAAGGCATCGAGCGTCTTGGCGTCCAGCGCCGCACCCGGCTGCGGCACCACAAAAGCCACCACCACTTCGGGCACGCCAGGTGCATGCAAGCAGCACCCCTACACCCTATTGGCAAGTCCGGACCTCTGATCGAAGCGTCAACAACATGGTTTACCGAACGATTGATGAAACGCAAAATCACACGGAACATCAGCGAAGGACATCCCTCCATGCCTCAACTCACCGCCAACGACCTGAAAGTACGCGGCGTCGCCGCGATTGAAGAGGTGCTGGCCGGTCAGACCGAGGCCACGATCTCGGTGCGCGGCAAGGACCGGTTCGTGGTGATGGACGTGGCGCAGTACCACTACCTGCGCGAGTGCGAACTCGATACGGCGCTGGCACAGAGTCGGGCCGACGTGGCTGCGGGGCGCACGGTGACGGAAACGGTGGCCGAGCACATTCAGCGCATGGAGCGCTTGCTGGTCGAAAATGCGGGCCACTGAGCGTTTCGCGGCCCATGACCTATCAACTGGTCTTCACCGACGACGACACCCGCCGCGCGCTGCGCTTTCTCAAGCGGCACCCGTAACTCAAGGCGCGGTACGGCAAGACGTTGGCCCTGCTGGAGATGAACCCGCACCACCCTTCGCTGCGCCTTCACGCGCTGCCGGGCAAGTTGCAGGAGGAGCACTCGGTCTCGATCAACCTGTCGCACCGCATCACGCTGGAGCGTGGACGATCACGACGCCGTGTACTGAGGGGCAAGGTCAGGCCCACTCCCGCAACACCGTCTTCAACACCTTCCCGTAGTTGTTCTTTGGCAGCGCCTCGACCAGTTCATACCGCTTGGGCCGTTTGAAGCGGGCGATCTGGTCCAGACAGAAGGCGTCGAGCGTCTTGGGGTCCAGCGCCGCACCGGGCAGCGGCACCACGAACGCCACCACGATTTCGCCCCATTCGGGGTCGGGCGCGCCGACCACCGCCACTTCGGCCACGCCAGGTGCGTGCAGCAGCACCTCTTCCACCTCGCGCGGATAGATGTTGCTGCCGCCGCTGATGATCAGGTCCTTGCTGCGGTCCTTGAGTGTGAGGAAGCCGTCGGTGTCGAGTGCGCCCATGTCGCCGGTCCAGAGCCAGCCATCGCGGATGGCCGCCTGGGTGGCCTCGGGGTTGCCCCAGTAGCCGGCCATGACGCTGTCACCCTTGATCAGCACCTCGCCCACCTCGCCTGCGGGCAGTGATCGCCCGTCAGGCCCCGCGACGCGGATGCGCACCGGCGTCTGCGCCACGCCGACCGAGGCCATGCGTTCTTCGTGCCGGGGGTGCCCGGTGTCGGCCAGGTGGGCGCGGCTGAGGGCGGTGCCGGTCATGGGGCTTTCGCCCTGGCCGTAGATCTGCACGAAGCGTGGACCCATGCCGCGCAGCGCGCGGCGGATGTCGGCGGCGTACATGGGCGCGCCGCCGTAGATGATGGTCTTGAAGCTCTGGCCGCACTGTTCGGGCGTGAGACCCTGTGCCTCGGCTTCGTCGACGATGCGTTTGACGATGGTCGGCGCCGCGAACAGCGAGAGCGGACCGAGGTCGCGCCCCAGCTCGAACAGTTCGGCGGCATCAAACCCGCCTGAAGCCGGCACCACGTGCCGCGCGCCGGCCATGAGGTGCGGGATGGCGTAGAGCCCGGCGCCGTGCGACATGGGTGCGGCGTAGGCGATGGCGTCCTGCGAAGCAACGTGGTCGACGTCAATGAAGTAGCCGAGGCCCATGGTCAGCAGGTTGCGGTGCGTGATCATCACACCCTTGGGTCGGCCGGTGGTGCCGCTGGTGTAGAACAGCCAGGCGGTGTCGTCGGGGGCGCGGGCTTCAATGTCGGGCAGGCTCTCCCCCGTGTTGATCCACGCATCGCACCCGGCACTGTCCACATCCATGACACCGTCCAGCCCGGTGAGTTCGGCCGGGTCGGGGACGACGTCGCTTGTCACAAAAGCCCAGCGCGCACCCGCGTTCTCCACAATCCACTGCACTTCCTTGAGGTGCAGCTTGGCATTGACGGGCACCACCACCAGCCCGGCCCACCAGGCGCCGAACAGCAGCTCCAGGTAGCGCGGGTGGTTGCGCATGAACAGCACAACCCGGTCACCCGGCTGCAGCCCACTGGCACACAGCCGGGCGCCAATACGCGCAGCGCGCCAGGCCCACTGGGCATGGGTGGCCACAGGCTGGCTGCCGTTGAAGATGGCGGGTCGATCCGGGTGCTCGAGCGCCTTGCGCTTCAGCAGATGGGCGAGGTTCACAACGGTGTCTCCGGTTTCCTGACCGACACGATACAGTCAAGTCATGTCCGTTGCTGTCCCGCCCCTGATTTCAGCACTGCTGGACCCGACCCGCCATCCGCACCCGGTGGACCGGGTCGAGCTGCTGCAGACCCACGGCGCCTGGGTGCTGCTGGCCGGGGACCGCGCCTACAAGATCAAGAAGCCGGTGGCCCTGTCCTTCATGGACTTTTCCACGCTGGACAAACGGCGTGCCGCCTGCGAGGCCGAGCTGCGGGTCAACAGCCGCTTTGCACCGCCCGACCCGGCGTCTCGCATCTACCTGGCCGCCCTGCCCATCACCGGCACAGCACAAGCGCCGGTGATCGGCGGTGACCCTGAGAAGGCGATCGAATGGGCGGTGCAGATGCGCCGCTTCCCTGAGCTTGACCGGCTGGACCATGTGGCCGCGCGCGGCGAGCTGACCTCGGCCATGCTGCAGGCCCTGGCGCGGCATGTGGCGAGTTTCCAGGCCACGGCGGCGGTGTCCGATGAAGACAGCCCCTGGGGCCGGCCCGATGACGTGGCCGGCTTTGCGCGCGACAACCTGGCCTCGCTGCGCTCGACACTGAGCGATGACGCCGACCTGCACACGGTGGCTGCGCTGTCCGATTGGACCGAGACCCGTCTGAACCAACTGACCCCGCTGCTGCAGCAACGCCGTGCCGAAGGCCGCGTGCGCGAAGGCCATGGCGATCTGCACCTGGCCAACCTGGTGCGGTTGGGCGGGGGGGTGATGGCCTTTGACGCCATCGAATTCAACGACGCGCTGCGCTGGATCGACGTCGCCAGTGACATCGCGTTCACCTGGATGGACCTGTGGCATATCGACCAGGCCGGACTGGCCCATGTGCTGCTGAGCGAATGGCTGGACGCCAGCGGCGACGTGAGCGCGCCGGCCGTGCTGCCCTTCTTTGCGGTCTACCGGGCGCTGGTGCGGGCCAAGGTGGCGGGCATCCGGTGGGCTCAGCTGGGCGCATCCCCCGACCAGGCAGCCCTGGCACTGGAGGAGGTGCGCACCTACCTACAGCTGGCTTCGAGTCTGGCCGGGCTGCCACCTTCCCAGCCGTCACCCTGCCTGGTGATCACCCATGGGCTGTCGGGCAGTGGCAAGACCTGGGCCTCGACCCGCTGGCTGGCGGCACAGCATGATGGCCGGGCGGTCCGCCTGCGCTCGGACGTGGAGCGCAAGCGACTGCACGGGCTGGCGGCGCTGGCGGCCAGTGGCTCGGGGCTGAACACCGGGCTGTATTCGGCAGAGGCGCACGGCGACACCTACGCCAGCCTGCGCTCGCGCGCGGCCGAGCTACTGGACCAGGGCTGGCGCGTGATCGTCGATGCCGCCTTTCTGCGCCAGCACGAGCGCCAGGCCTTCGCCGACCTGGCCGGGGCCCAGGGTGTGCCCTTTGCCATACTGGCCTGCGAAGCGCCGGTGGGGGTGCTGCGCGAGCGCATCCGCGCACGGCAGGGCGCAGGCGGCGACGCGTCGGAGGCCACCCTGGCCGTGCTGGACCAGCAACTGGGCTGGGTCGAGCCGCTGTCGAGCGCCGAGCGTGCATGTGCTTGCAGCCTCGAGCGCCTCGTGTCAGTCCAGTCCTACGCCCGTCACTGACATTGACCGACAGGCAGCAGGCGCGATCGTTCCTACACTGAATTTGTCGCGGCAATGGTGCTGCGGCACATCAACCCAAGGCCTCGTGCCCGCACGCACCTTGGACAGGAGATTGCCATGCTGCACTACGCCGTCGTCTTCTTCGTCGTCGCCCTGATTGCCGCCGTGCTCGGCTTCGGTGGCATCGCCGCCAGCGCGGCCGGTATCGCGAAGATCTTGTTCTTCGTGTTCCTGGTCATGGCCGCGGTGAGCTTCGTCTTCGGCCTGATCAAACGCTAGAGACGCCGCCACATTTGCACCCACCCACGCTGTCACACACAGAGTCCATCGTCTGCAACCCGAACCAACACAGGAGCATCCACATGAACATCCGAGCCAAGACCACCCTCGAGAACACCCAGGACATGATCGATCAGGGCGAGCAGGTCGCCCACAACGTGATCGCCCGAACAGCTCACCAGGCCGACGAGCTGATCGCTGGTGCCCAGCAGGTGGCGGCCGAAGCCGACCGTGGCCTGGATCAGCTGCGCGAAGACACACACGGCACACACGGCAGCCTGACGCGGGTGGCCGAGCGGGCCGAAGACATGGCCCGCACCGGCATCGAAAAGGCGCGCCTGGCCGGCTCAGCGGTGGCTGACAAGGCCAGCGAGGTGGGCACCCAGACCACCCGCTACGTGCGCCGTGAACCTGCCAAGGCCCTGCTGATGGCAGCGGCCGCCGGCGCCGCCGCCACCCTGGTGGTCAGTTGGGCGACCAACCGCCGCTCGGATTCACCGGCTCAGCGCTGAACCTCGCCACCCTCGCCCGGCCGTGATACACCCCGCCTTCCTCGCCGTGACCCGGCAGCCCGACCTGGTGCTCGAGCATGCCGATGCCTACCTGAGCCTGGCCAATGCCGAGCTCGATGAATGGCATGAGGACTGGAAACACCGGGCCTCACTGGGCGCTGCTGCGGCCCTGCTGGCCTACCTGGGCCTGGCACTGGCCGGCGGCGCCGGTCTGGCGCTGGCCGTGATTCCGGTTGGCTCCATGCCCATGCCCTGGCTGCTGGCCGCGATTCCCGCCATCCCCTGGCTGGGCGCAGGCTGGCTGGCCTGGCGGGTTCGGCGCATGGACAGGGTCCAGCCGTTCCAGGCCCTGCGCCAGCAACTGGCCCAGGACCTGGCCACCCTGCGTCTGCTGGACAAGGAATGAGCCTGCCGACCCGCCCCCAGACTGGCCGCGACCTGTCGCCGGCCGAACGCAAGGCATTGGCCT
Organism: Burkholderiales bacterium; assembly: GCA_030604135.1. Lineage (GTDB taxonomy): Bacteria > Pseudomonadota > Gammaproteobacteria > Burkholderiales > Burkholderiaceae_C > Hydrogenophaga. The sequence goes on from JAUVWL010000002.1 coordinate 225,855, forward strand.
TGCAGCGCATGGACAACTCCCGAACCTTGCTGATCCAGACCGTGTGGCCCGAGCCGGCCACGGCCGATCTGCCACGCAGCACGGGTCCGTCCAGCACGCATGCACGACCCCTTTCCCTTTTGTTGCGCCAAATCGGGCGCAAGGGCCTGAGCGACCAGACTTTGGGCGTGGCCCGCGCGCTGGCGCAGCGCTGGTGGAAGCGGCAGCCGTGGCGCACCAGCGTGGGGCTGGTGGCCGACACCGTGGCGCGAGAAGCGCGACCCGTGATCCGGCGCCACCCCTGGGCTTGCCTGGCAGCGGCCGCAGCCGTGGGTGGCGCTCTGGTGCTGGTGCGCCCCTGGCTGGGCGCCGCCCTGCGCCAGCAGACGCAAAATCTTCGCCACCATGCGGGGCAGATCGTCTGGGCACAGCTGGCCCAGCCATCGGTGCAACTCGCACTCGCCGGCGCGTTGAGTGCCTGGATCACCACCCTCGCCCGTCAGACGGGACCAGCATCGGGTTCGAACGCAGGCAAGCCACCCGGCCCGCCCTGAACCACGCTACTGGATCAGGCCATTGGTCATGGCGTAGTAGGTGAGTTCGCTGTTGCTCGACAGCTTGAGCTTGTCCAGCACCCGCGTCCGGTAGGTGCTGACCGTCTTCACACTCAGGTGCATGGCTTCGGCCATGTTGCCGATGGTTTCGCCGCGTGCCAGCCGCAGAAACACCTGCAGCTCACGGTCGGACAGCAACTCATGGGGCGGGCGCTCCAGGCCGCCGGCCACACCTTCGGCCAGCAGCGCTGCCACCGCCTGGCTGATGTACTTGCGTCCCATGGACACGGTGCGGATGGCCAGCACGATCTCCTCCGGTTCACACTCCTTGTTGAGGTAGCCGCTGGCACCCAGTCGCAGCAGGTTGGTGGCGTAGTGGGCTTCGGGGAAGCCGCTGAGGATGAGCACCGACAAGTCGGGAAACCGGGCCTTGATGGCCTTGAGCGCGTCCACGCCACTCTGGTCTGGCATGGAGATGTCCATCAGCAGCACATCGATCTCGCCACCACGGGCCAGCTCCAGCGCCTGCGCCCCGTTGCCGGCCTCGCCCGTGACGCGCAGGTCCACGTGGTCGGCCAGGTACTGCTTGAGACCGGCCCGCACCACCGCGTGGTCGTCAACGATGCCAATTCGGATCATGGAATCTCCTGAATGCTTTTGGATGCCCGCCCTGCGGACCCGAGCACCAATGTAGCGCGGGCACACCGGCTTGTCCGTCGGACGTTTCCTACACGGTACCGACAGGGCGGTGGCGCGATGTCCTACGAAGGCACGCAGCCTCGGCCGACAGGCAAAACGACCGGGTGTTTCTACATTGGAGTCACAGCACAGCGATTCCCGTCGCGGCTGTTCCCGGGTCGGACCAGCCGGTCCGTCCGCCAACCCAACAGGAGAACCGCATGAACTGGGACCGTATTGAAGGCAACTGGAAGCAGATCAAGGGCAAGGCCCGCGAGCAGTGGGGCAAGCTCACCGACGACGATCTGGACGTGGTGGCCGGACGCCGCGAACAACTGGCCGGCAAGGTCCAGGAGCGCTATGGCTGCGCCAGGGAAGACGCCGAGAAGCAGGTCGCCGAGTGGGAACGCAAAGCCACCGACAGCTGGTTTCGCAAGTGAGTGCACGCGGACAGCGCGCCAGGCGCCTGTTCGATGCACCGGGGCATGACCCCTCTGTTTTTTCTATCCAAGGAGAACCCTCATGAACATCACCCGTCGCACCCAGATCGTCATCGCCACCAGTGCCATGGCGTTTGCCATCGCCGCCTGCGGTCAGAAAGAAGAGCCCACGGTGGGACAACGGCTTGACGACGCCATCAACCACACCGAGCAGGCCATGAACGAAGCCCGTCAGGATCTGCAGGCGGCCGCCAGCGATCTGCACCAGAATGGCCAGCAAGCCGCACAGGCCGTGGCCGATAGCGCCACCGACCTGGCCATCACCGCCAAGGTCAAGACCGCCCTGGCCGCCGACGACCAGCTCAGCGCCTTGAGCATCAATGTCGACACAGTCGATGGCGTTGTGTCGCTGTCTGGCCCAGCCCCTACCGCCGACGCGGCTGAACGCGCCGCGGTTCTTGCACGAGCCGTGGACGGCGTGAACGCTGTCGAGAACCGTCTGGTGGTGCAAGGCAACAGCTGAACATAACGCTGGTTGCGGTCCGCTGCGGCACACCGCCAAGCGGACCGCAGTTCGCTGACCCGACCCCTTCGGCCCCAAAGGAGCCACCATGCTCAAGAACATTGCATTGGCCGCATCCCTGGCCATTGGCAGCATCTACCTGACCGGCTGCGCGGTCGCCCGTGACCAGCAGACCGTCGGAGCCTACATTGACGACACCACCATCACGACCCAGGTCAGGGCCCGCTTTGCCGACGATCCGACCGTCAGTGTCATGGCCATCAAGGTGGAAACCCTCAACGGCGTGGTGCAGCTGTCCGGCTTTGCCAAGTCCGAGGTGGAGCGTACGCGCGCCGAGACCATTGCATCCAACGTCAAAGGCGTCAACCGTGTCGCCAATGACATCATCGTGAACTGAGGCCATGTCAGACTCGTCCTACAACGATGCCAGCCCAGTGCGGGTATCGTTGCAGGCGTGTAAAGAAATGATTCAGGGGCATCGACCCCTGCCCGTGAGCGGCCACCACCCCATGTCCACCCTCAGAGCGTTCATCGTCGAAGACAATCCGGTCATTCTGGGCAACCTGGTGGCGACGCTGGAGGAACTGACCAACATCAAGGTGGTGGGCTCTGTGGCCACAGAGGCCGACGCGGTGCGCGAATTGGACAAGCATGCCAACGATCTGGACCTGGTCATCGTGGACGTGTTTCTTTCGGGAGGAACCGGGCTGGGTGTGCTGGCGGCTGCGCAGAAGATGCAGCTCGGGGCGCGCCGGGTGGTGCTGACCAACTTCGCCACACCCGAAGTGCGACGCCGCTGCAGCGCCCTGGGCGCGGCCGAGGTGTTTGACAAGTCAAACGAGCTGGACGCCCTGATCGATTACTGCGAGAAGCTGGCCGAAGCCTGAGCTGCCCAGCCCCTCCTGGCCCGTAACGCCAGCCATCCGAGGCCACTCTTCACCCGACGCTGCATGCCCCCTCCCAGCACCCAAGCGCCTTCGGCCGCACCCGTCAACCGCCTGCGCAGCAGCTTCGAGATGGCCGCGCGCGGCCGCTACACCATGCCGATCGTGATCGCGCTGGGGCTGGTTGGCATGGCCGTCAACGAGAGTGCCTATCAGCACTCCGAGCACACCTTGACCAGCGGCATCGCCCTGACCGATGCCCGCGTCAGATCGGCCGAAACCCTGCAACTGCTGACCGAGGTCGGCCTGTATGCACGGTCCTACATCCTGACCGCCGAACCCGAGGAAGCCAGCCGATACCACGCGTCGGTGCAGCAGATGCAGGAGACCAAAGCCAGCGCCTTCGAGCTGTTCAACAAGGTGGACCCGCGGCGCAGCATTTCGGTGGAACCGATCGAGCGGCTGATCGTCGAGCACATCCGTGCCACCGACGAATGGATCGAGATGGTCAGGCGAGGCGAGCGGGCGCCGGCGATTGCGGCTGCAGCCGGCAGTGCCAGCCTGGCCCGGCGCGACGCCCTGCGGGCCGCCTTCGCCGAGGTCCTGGACGAGGCGGCGGCGGTCCAGCAGGAGGCCCGTGGCAATCTGTACCGCGCCCTCATGCTCAATCGGGTGGCCGTGCACCTGCTGGCGCTGGTCACCATGCTGGGTCTGTTCCTGTTCCAGCGCCAGTTGCGTCGGGGCGATCTGCAGATGGCGCAGGAGGGTCAGCGCCTGGCCGAACGGGTGCGCGAGCGCACGGCGGAGCTGACCGAAATGGCGACCCACCTGGTCAACGCCCGCGAAGACGAACGCAGCCACATCGCCCGGGAACTGCACGACGAGTTGGGCGGTCTGCTCACCTCGATGAAGCTGGACTTCGCGCGCCTGCGTCGGGTGCCCGACCTGCCCCCGAAAGTGTCCGAGCGCATGCTGTCCATCGAATCCCGCTTGAACGAAGGCATTGCGCTGAAGCGCCGCATCATCGAGGATCTGCAGCCCTCGGCACTCAAGCAGCTGGGCCTGGTGCAGGCACTCGAAATCCTGTGCCGGGAAATGGCCGCGCGGCTCGGCAGGCCCGTGTACGCCGATCTGCACGACGTGGCACTGGACCCGTCCGCCGAGCTGACGCTCTACCGCATCTGCCAGGAATCGCTGACCAACATCGGCAAATACGCCCGCTGCACCCAGGTCACGGTCCGGCTGGTGTCGGAAAACGAACAGGTGCGCTTGAGCGTTTGTGATGACGGCCAGGGGTTTGACCCGCAGCAGGTCTCCCATGGTCGCCATGGGCTGCTGGGGATGCGCGTGCGCGTCGAGTCCCACGGTGGCCACCTGTCGATCGACAGCGCACCAGGTTCGGGAACCACCGTGTCTGCCCGCATCCCGATCGGTGCGGCCAACGCCTGAGAACCGAATCGGCAAAATTTCAAACCCGAATAGCGGTTTTCACACCGGCGCCCCTTCCGGCGCCGCTACCATGGCGCCCATACCCTCCCGGAGACAAGCCCATGACTGTGATCACCAACATCGAAGACCTGCGCATCCTGGCCCAGAAGCGCGTGCCGCGCATGTTCTACGACTACGCCGATTCCGGCTCGTGGACGGAGAGCACCTACCGCGCCAACAACGACGATTTCCAGAAGATCAAACTGCGTCAGCGGGTGGCGGTCAACATGGAGAACCGGTCCACCGTCACCACAATGATCGGCCAGAAGGTGGCCATGCCCGTGGCCATTGCACCCACGGGCCTGACCGGCATGCAGCACGCCGACGGCGAGATCCTGGCCGCGCGGGCGGCGAAGAAGTTCGGTATTCCGTTCACCCTCTCGACCATGAGCATCTGCTCCATCGAGGACGTGGCCAAACACGCCGGTGAAGGTTTCTGGTTCCAGCTCTATGTGATGAAGGACCGCGGCTTCATCGAGCGCCTGATCGACCGCGCCAAGGCGGCCAATTGCGCAGCCCTGGTGCTGACGCTGGACCTGCAGATCCTGGGCCAGCGCCACAAGGACCTGAAGAACGGCCTGTCGGCGCCGCCCAAGCTGACCCTCGCCAACATGATCAACATCGCCACCAAGCCGCGCTGGGCGCTGGGCATGCTGGGCACGCCGCGCCGGCAGTTCGGCAACATCGTGGGTCACGTCACCGGTGTTGCCGACATGAGCAGCCTGTCGGCCTGGACGGCCGACCAGTTCGACCCGGCCCTGAACTGGGGTGACGTGGAATGGATCAAGAACCGCTGGGGCGGCAAGCTCATCCTCAAGGGCATCCAGGACGTGGAAGACGCCAAGCTGGCGGTGCAATCCGGCGCCGATGCGCTGATCGTGTCCAACCACGGTGGCCGTCAGCTCGATGGCGCGCAGAGCAGCATCGAGTGCCTGCCCACCATCGTCGACGCCGTGGGCGGCCAGATCGAGATCCACATGGACGGCGGCGTGCGCAGTGGTCAGGACGTGCTCAAGGCACGCGCCCTGGGCGCCCAGGGCACCTACATCGGCCGGCCCTTCCTGTACGGGCTGGGCGCGATGGGCGAGGCCGGCGTCACCAAGTGCCTGCAGATTCTGCACAAGGAACTGGACCTGACGATGGCCTTCTGCGGCCACACGCAGATCGAGACGGTGGACAAGTCCATCCTGCTGCCGGGCACCTACCCGGTCGCGCTCTGAGCGGCGCCCTGCTCAGGCAGACCGTGCGGCCGCCAGCCGGCTGAGCACCGGCGTCAGGCAAGCCCAGTGCCGGGCCTCGGACACGAGGCCGGCCGGCACCGTGGCCTCCAGCCATTCGTGGCCCATGTCCCGCACCCGCCTGGCCAGTTCGTCCTGCCCGGAATTGAGGCTGCCCAAACCCACAATGGGCAGACGGTGCTGCACCTGGTCGCAGACCCCCATGAGCCGATCGACCAGTTGACGGTTGCGCTCCAGTTCGCCGTCCAACCGGATCACCACCGCACCGTGATCGGGCAGAAAGGCATGGGCCACACCCATCGCCAGGCTCTGGCGCGCATGGGCCACCAGCCGCAGGCCACCTGGCATGTCGTCGTGGGGCAGGTCAATGTAGTCACTGGCCACATCGGGCACATCGTCTGCCGCTGCCGCGAAGCGACGCGAAACAATGGGTCGTCGGTAGTGGTCGGCCACCCAACGCAGCAGATCAAACGAGTGGCGGCCACGCGCCGACAGCAGCATCACGCGCAAACCGGCACCACCTGGCCGAGGCATGTCGGGCTGGGGTGGCGAGCAAAGTGATGCCCAGACCTCGGCTGGCTCACGGGTGGCGACCTGCTCCGGTCGCTTGAGCATGCGCTGCACCCTGGCCGCCATGACAGCGGGAGGCTCATCGCTCTGGACAATGGCCCCGATCCAGGGCCTGAAGAGGCGCCTGCGTCCCAGGCTGCGGTGCAGCACCTGCAACCGATGGTGGCGCGGGTCGCCCGCCACACGATCGAGCAACTGGTCCACAGCGGCTGGCGGGCCCTCGGCCCATTGAACAAAGTAGCCCGACTTGAACAACAGAGCCACCCGGATGCCCTCAGGCCCGTTGCGTCTGCCGGCCTGGTCCCGGATAAGGCGCATTTCGGCGAGCACCGGCCCCTGCAATCGGCTGATGCTGGTGTAGATCACGCGCAGCACCGGCACATCGGCCGGGGTGCCGTCGCTGTCGGGCCAGTCGCCGGGCTGGCTCTCGGTCGTATCGGACTCCATGGGAAAATGCAACGCGTGGAGGCCGCCATATCCTGGTCTGGCACTCCTTGTTCTTGAACTCCCCGCTGCCGATTGTCACCGAAAAGTTCCACTGGCAAGGTGCGTGACATCCACACCCTGCGTGAAAAACTGCGCCTTCTTCAAGTCCACCCATGAACACAGAAAACACGTCTGTCTCCCGTCCCAGCACCAACCCCAGCCGCGGTGTATCCGGATGGTGGCGAGCCCTGGCCATACTCCTGATGATCGTGCTGCTGCTGGCCTGGGCCGCCTCAGCCAGCATGATGACCCAGTTGCAAGCCCAGATCGGCCACTTGCAGACTCGGCTGATCGATATTCCACAGGTGCGCCATGTGGCGGTCCTGCTGGATGACAAACAAAAGCCCGCCATGCTCGTCACCCACAACCCCAAGGAAGGCATGCTTCTGGTGCAGCGGCTGAATGAGGTACGTGAGGGTCGCGAAGACAGCATGCAGGTCTGGGCCATCCGCGGCGAGCAGGCGCCTCGGTCACTTGGTGTTATCGAGAGCAAATACCAGACGCTTCAGCTGCCGGTGACCGACGCCGATCTGCTAGACATGACGGAGATCGCCATCAGCGCAGAGAACAAGGGGGGCGTGCCCGCCGGCGCCGGTCCCAGCCTGCCCTGGCTGTTCAAGGGATGGTGGGTGGTCAAGTCGATCTGATCAGCGCCCGTTGACCGACGGCTGGCGCCCTGGGCCTGACCGGCAGCAGGGTGGGCAGGCCACCCACGCCACCTAAAATGTCAGCCCGGGCCGGACCTGCTTCCCGCCTTCATCACAGGGAGTTCACAGCACCGTTCCTGCCGACGCGCTCGGCTGGCGCGGTCGCGTCTTCAAGGGGGCTGCGGTTGACCCGACGTGTTTTTGCCCGGACACCCGTCTGGATCGGGGCCGCTTCGGCGCTGACATTGGCTGCATGGACAGTGGCACACCACCCACCCGTGTCGGTGGCCTTGGTGGTGGCGTCCGTGCTCCTATTCGGCGCAGCAGCGCTGGCTGCCCAGCGGCTGCTGCCGGTCGGCTGGTTGGCGGTGTGTATGCCCTTTGCCGTGGCCGCTGGCTGGCTGGCAGAGCAATTGGGCACCCGTCATGGCTGGCTGTTCGGCCGCTACACGTACACCGAGGTGCTCGGACCGCGCCTGATCGATGTGCCGGTGGTGATTCCGCTGATGTGGTTCGCGCTGGCCATGGTGGGCTGGGTGATGGCGCACTTGTTGCTGTGGCGGCGCCCGCCGGCGCACGGCAGCGGCTGGCCCGCCAGCTTGCTCACCGCCCTGCTGGCCGCCATGCTGGTCACCGCGTTCGACCTTGGCGCCGACCCCTACTTTGTCTATGTGCTCAAAGCCTGGGTGATGGAAAAGCCCGACGGTGGCTGGTTCGGCGAGACGGTCGAGGGTTTTGTCGGATGGATGGTGGTGTCCTTCGTCATCACACTGCTGTTTGATCGCATGACCGTTCGCCACCCACCATTGAGCGCCAGCGCTCGGCAACCGATCGTGCCTGTGGCCTTGCTACTGTCCATCTACACCTGCGCCCTGGTTTTCCAGATGGTCTGGGGCGCGAACCTCGCGCTGAAGGTGGTGGCGTTCTTTGCCATGGGCATCCCCATGCTGATCGCATGGACCAGCTGGATGCAGTGGCGCCAGACCTTGGTCATGGCCGACGGATGAAGCCCATGTCAGCCGACCTGCCATGGGCAGCCCGAACAGGCGACCCGCTGGCCGACCACACGGTCGACGCCGTCATGGGCAACCGCCCCCTGGACGCCGCCATGGTTCGCCTGGCCCAGGCCAATCGACTGATGGCAGCGTGGCAGAGCAACGTCGATCTGGCACCCGAGCGCTGGAACACCGATGGCGTCGACCCCGAGGTGCTGGCCGCCATGAGCCGCTACGTGGAGAAAGCCAAGGCCTTGCCCGCGTGGGCCGAACCCGCTCTGATCGTAGAGGCCGAGTCTGTGTTCATGGACCAGGGCCCGCTGTCCTGCGCCCTGCTGTTCTGTGCCAGCCTGCCCGCCTGCTACCAGATGCCACAACTGGCCGAGGTGTTGCACCTGTCCGGCCAACTGGAGCAGCACACCGAACACCGCATCCGTCAGACCGCCGCCATGATCTTTCCGGTCATGATGAAGGGTGGACTGGGCGCAGCGGAAGGCGGTGGCGTGGCCCAGGTGCTCAAGGTGCGGCTCATCCACGCCACGATCCGGCACCTGATCGTGCAGCGTCAAGCCGAGGAAGCCGCCGCCCTGAAAGACGAACGTCACCGGATCTGGTGTCGCCATGACTGGGACAGCGATCGGCTGGGTGTGCCCTGCAGCCAGCTGGAACTGGCCTTCACGCTGCTGACCTTCCACTTCGTGTTTCTGCGTGCCCTGCGCACGCTCGGGCTGGGTCTGAGCCCGCGTGAGGAACACGCCTACCTGCACCTCTGGAACGTGGTCGGCCATGTGCTGGGCGTCGACGACAGCCTGATGGCGAGCGACATGGACACAGCCCGGCAGCTGCTGGAGCGTCTGGGAAATTTCCAGGTGGACCTGGCGGGTGCCACCGACCCGCGGCCGGCGCTGGGTGAGGCCCTGGTCAACGCCCTCGCACGCAGCATCCGCGTCCCGCTGATCCGCCACCTGCCGGTGCCCATGATCGAGCATTTGCTCGGGCCAGCGGCCGCCCGGCGCATCGGCGTCGGCCCCCAGGCCGGACTGGCCACTCGCACCCTCTTCGCTATCGCCATGGCTGTCACGGGAGGCATCGACCGCGCAGGCCGTTGGTGGCGACCGGGTTTTTCCATCACACGCATGCTCACGCGCGTCATCGGTTACCACATGCTCACCCGCTTCCTGCTCGACCAGACCCGCCCACTGGCCCTGCCCAAGGGTTTGCTGAACCAGATGCACGCGACCGTGCGTGACTGGCACGTTGACGCCCAGGCTCCCGGCTGGCTCAACCGTCTGGAGGACCGACTGACCACACACGGTCAGTGGCTCACCACCGCCCCACCAACCCATGGGGCACAAGCATGAAGCCGGTGCCTTCCTTCGGGAACATGCCTCGCCTGCGCGAGCTGCTCTCCACACACATCCGGTGGACCGGTGGTGTGTGGCTGGCCTGGCTGTTGCTGCTGACGGCCACCTGCGCCTGGCCCGCTCGGGCCGATACAGCGGATTCAACCGAGACCGAGATCACCCTGGGCAGTCGCTACTGGGTCGATCCCACTGGCACCGCCACCGTCGATGAGGTTGCCAGCTTGCCGACGTCGGCTCTGAGCACCCTGGAACGGCACCAGGGGTTTGACCTGGCGGGCAAGGCCCTCTGGATCCAGCCACCCCTGCCCTCACTGCCCCAGGAGCAGCGCTGGTACCTGGCACTGAGTGCATCGGCCTTCATCAACACCGCCACCTTCTACCAGCGCCAGTCCGACGGCACCTGGCGCGAACAGGTGGCCGGCGACCACCTGCCGGTGGCACAGTGGAGCCACCCGGACCAGACCCCAGTGTTCGACATCGACACCGGTGCCGACCCGGCCGTGTGGTTGCGCCTGAGCAACGCCCCCGCACCCACCAGCCCTCGGCTGCAACTGCTCGAAGAGCGCCAGCTGCAGAGCAAGCGCTACTGGACCTTCCTCACGGTCGGCGCCTACCTGGGATTCGGTTTGCTGGTGCTGTTCCTGGGCGGTGTGCACTGGCGACTCTACCGGGACCGTGCGTTCATCGCCTATTGCGTCTACGTGGCCTGCATGCTGGGCTTCCAGACCGCCTTTACCGGCATCGGTGGCCTTTTCTTCTGGGACCAGAGTCCGCGCTGGAACGACATGGCGCCAGCGCTGTTCATGCTGTGGCTGACCGCTTCGGGCATCTGGTTTGTGCGCGAGGTCTGTGCCCTGTCGCGCTACAGCGTGCGCGTGGACCGGGTGGTGCTGGCCTGGTGCGTGATCGGTCTGCTGTTCCCGCTGCTCTACTTCACGCTGCACAACAGCCTGGCCTTCGCCCTGCTGAACCTCTATGGCCTGCTGTCGGTGCTGCTCAGCATCGCCCTGTGCCTGTGGACATGGCGACACGGACAGGCCTACGCCGGCTGGCTGTTCCTGGGCTTCCTGCCGGTGCACCTGGGCTACCCGTTCCCGGCGCTGCGTAGCGCTGGCGTGCTGCCCGACAGCTGGGCCACCCAATACGCTGTCATGATCGGCTCTGCCATCGAGATTCCGCTGCTGCTGTACATCCTGCACCGGCGCGCCAAAGACTTCAGCGAGCACCGCGCCCGCCTGCGCGCCCTGGAAAGCACCGACCCGCTGACCGGTCTGGCCCTGCTGCCGGTGCTGACCCTGCGACTGCGCGACGCCCTCGGACGCGCCCGTCGCACCCGTCACCAGGTCGGAGTGCTGTTGGTCGAGCTGGGCAACCATGCCGACATCCAGACCGAGTTCGGACGCGAAGCCGCCGACAAGGCCATGGTGGTGGCGGCCGCCCGACTGTCGGAGGTGGTTCGCGATCTCGACACCGTCAGCCGCCTGGACGACACCCGCTTTGCGATTCTGGTGGAAGGACCTCAACAGACCGAAGACATCCGGCGCCTGGCACAACATGTGGTGGCCAAGGGCCTGGAGACGGTTCCGATGATCGGGCCATTGGTGAGCCTGAAGCTGCGTGTGGTGACCGCCATGCCGCCCGACGGCGTGATCGACATGGCCAACGACAGCCCGATCGACGAGACCCGTCTGCTGGCCCGCCTGGCCCGGGCGCTCGACCGCAGCGCCGACGACCCCCGCAAAGTGGTCCAGCACCTGCCTTTGGCATCACGAAGCGACCGCCCCTCGGACGGTTTTTCGGCGCCGCCGGCGGCCGGTTAGCGCAGCGCGTATTCGAAGGTGCTGACCACACGCAGCCGCTTGCTGCGTGATCGGCCGTCATCGAAATCGTTGCCGTCGTCGCCGCTGATGCGAATCACCCCCTGGTTGGCGCTGCGCAGGGGTCCCAGGCGTGCACCTGCCTCGGCTGCAAACTTGTCGGCCTGCTCGCGTGCGTTGCGTGTGGCCTCGGCCAGCAGCGGACCCTTGAGGTCGTTGAAGCCGCGCAGCTGGTAGCGAGGACCCGCCGGCCCCTCATCCGGACCACCCAGCTGCACCCCTGCCTGGATCAGCGGGTCGACAGCGAGGGCGGCCTGCTCCACCTCGGCCACCCGGGCACTCTTGACCAGCACCTGACCGGTCCCGTTGAACCTCAGCGGCTGGTTGCCCTGACCATATTCCCGGGCATACAGGTCCTGCACCTGCAAGGGCCGGATCTCCAGCTCCTGCTCGGTGAAACCGCGCTCGCGCAAAAAGGCCAGCACCCGCTCGCGGTCGGCCGCCAGCGCCTGCTGCACCGACCCGAACTCGGGTCCGGCGCGCCGGAAACCGAGCACCCAGACCGCGTAATCGCTGTCGACCGCCTGCTCTGCCAGCCCCTTGACCGTCACCGACCGGTCGGCAAGCCGGAAACGTTCAAGACCCACACTGACAAAGAGGCCCGCCAGGGCCAGGCCAGCGCCCAGAAGGAGCGCGGCCAGAAGACGGGATAGGTGGGCATTCATCGGTAAGCTCCTGAAAATGGCGACGCAGCCCCACCCGCCAAACGGGAATCAGGTGCCTGCCCAAGGGATGATCGCGACAGCAGCAGCTCGGGCACCACCTTGCCATCGATCACCTGTCGCAGAAATCCGAACCCGTCTGGCTGGCGCAACCAGTGCCGATAAGCTTCGACGCCAAAGGCCATCGGATCCAGGGTGTAGCGCATGTCGTTGATCTCGGCATCGTAGGTGAACCCAGGGCCAGGCATGGCCGCGAACACGGCCTCCAGCGTCGCAGGGTCCATGGTGGCAAACATGGCCACATAGGCCACGTATTCGTGCGCCGAAGTGACCAGCTGCCTGCCGTCCAGGTGACAGCCCACCAGCGCGTGCGCCACTTCGTGTGCCACCACGCTGCGGTAGAGGGTCTCGCTGGTCGGTACCCCAAACCACCGTCCGCGGTCCATGAAGCGCGCCATTTCGAGCACCAGCAGGCGGTGTGTACGGGGCGCGTAACAACCCACCGCATCCCGTCGCAGGTCTTCCGGCATCTCGGACACCACCTCGATCAGGACCGGTCGCACCCGCTCCAGCTGCAGCCTGCCAAGAAAACCGAAGGCGTCGCGTGCCCCGGCACAGGCAGGAGCCGCCTCGTCCGGGTGACGTGTCAGCACTGACGCCATGACATTGGCGAAGGGGCCCGGTTCACTGCCCGCCCAGGACGCGCCAGGTACCGCCAGACAGCCCCAGACGGCCAGCACACCCAACCCGATTCTTCGCCTCAATTGCGGACTCCCGACCGGCACACGGCGCCGGCCAATGGAAATGTTAATGCAGCTATGCTGTGCGCGTGAGCGCCACCGTCACTCCGAACCGCCGCATCGCCCACCTCGACATGGACGCCTTCTTCGCGTCAGTCGAGTTGCTGCGCTATCCGCAGCTCAAGGGGCTGCCACTGGTGATCGGCGGCGGTCGCCGGCGCGAGGCCGAGATGTTCGAGCGATTGCGCCAGGCCTACCCGGATCGCGACTGGGGACCCGACTCGCTGGACCGCGTGCCGGTCGACTTTTTCCCGCGCCTGAAAGACTACGTCGGGCGCGGCGTGGCCACCACGGCCACCTACGCGGCACGGCAATTCGGCGTCGGCTCCGCCATGGGTCTGATGAAGGCGGCGCGTCTGTGCCCGGAGGCCATTCTGCTGCCGGTGGACTTCGACGAGGTCAAACGCCTGTCGCGGCTTTTCAAGAGCACCATCCAGGAGATCGCGCCGGTCATGCAGGACCGGGGGGTGGACGAGGTCTACATCGACTTCACCGATGTGCCCGGGGGCCAGCGCGAGGGCGGCAGGGTGCTGGCACGCCTGATCCAGAAAAGCATCTTCCAGGCCACCGGATTGACCTGCTCGATCGGCGTGGCACCGAACAAGCTGATCGCCAAGATGGCCAGTGAATTCAACAAACCCAACGGCATCAGCATCGTTCACCCCGAAGACCTGAAGACCCTGATCTGGCCCCTGCCCTGCCGCAAGATCAACGGCATCGGCCCCAAGGCCGACGCGAAGTTGCAGTCGCATGGCATCCACACCATCGGCGAGCTGGCCGCCCGCGAGCCGGGCTGGCTGGTCGCGCATTTCGGCAAGAGCTACGGCGCCTGGCTGCACGAGGCCGCCTGGGGGCGCGACGACCGGCCGGTGGAAACCGAGAGCGAGCCGGTCAGCATGAGCCGCGAGACCACCTTCGAGCGCGACCTGCACGCGGCGCGTGACCGGGCCGAGCTGGGCGCCATATTCACCCGGCTGTGCGAGCAGGTCTCGGCCGACCTTCGGCGCAAAGGGTATGCGGGTCGCACCATCGGCATCAAGATCACCTACGACAACTTCGAGAAGGTCACGCGCGACCTGACCATCGACGAGGCCACCGACGACGCCGTGGCCATCCGACGCCATGCCGGCCAATGCCTCAAACGGGTGGACCTGAGCCGGCGCTTCCGGCTGCTCGGTGTGCGTGTGGGCAAACTCGTCAAACCCGGGACAGAGGCCCTGCCCGGCGGCCGCTACAGTGAGACCCCGACCGCACCACCCCGCAGCGCACGCGACAGGAGCCCCGATGACCACACCGACCTGCTTTTCCCTGAGCTTGGGTGACGACCACGTCGCCCACCTGGTGCTCAACCGGCCTGAGGCCATGAACACCATGCACCCGACCTTCTGGCGCGAACTGGACGAGTTGCTCACGCAGATCCATCAGGATGGCAAGGCCCGGGCGCTGGTCATCAGCAGCACCGGCAAGCATTTCTCGGCCGGCATGGCCCTGGAAACCTTTGCCGGCGCCATCCAGATGGACGACCAGAGCCCCGAGGGACGGGCGGCCATCTTCGATCTGCTGACCGACATGCAGGCCACCTTCACCAAGATAGAGAGCCTGCGCATTCCGGTGATCTTCGCCATCCAGGGCGGCTGCATCGGTGGCGCCGTGGACATGGTGACCTGTGGCTGCATCCGCTACGCCACACAGGACGCGTTCTTCTGCATACAGGAAATCAACATCGGCATGGTCGCGGATGTGGGTACCCTGCAGCGCCTGCCCAAGCTGGTGCCGCTGGCAGTGGTCAAGGAGCTGGCCTACACCGGCCGTCGCCTGCCGGCCCAGCGTGCCTTGGCTTACGGCTTGGTCAACGAGCTGTTCGACAGCCCCGAAGCCATGCTGGCCGCCGCACTGCAGTGCGCGAAAGAGATCGCCGCCAAGCCACCGATTGCCATCTGGGGCACCAAGCAGGCGGTCAACTATGCGCGAGACCACAGCGTGGAAGACAGCCTGCGCCAGATGGGTTGGCTGCAGGGCGCCATCTGGAGCAACCGGCACGTGGGCGAGTCCATCGCAGCCATGAAAGGCAAGCGCCTGGGCGACTTTCCATCCCTGGCGCCGCTGACGACGTTCAATTCGCTGGGCTGAGGCTCATGAACGACCACCCCGTCCGTCACACCCGCGCACGCGGGTGTCCACGAACGAAGCGAGATCCTGGATGCACGTGGATGCCCGCATGCGCGGGCATGACGACCCCGTATCAGGCCGTCAGCGTCGGGCGGGTCTCGCGGAAGTTGTCTGCCTGTTCGACCAGGCCGATGGTCTGCCCGAGTTGACGCTCGATCTGGGTCAGTGAAATCACGCCCCGCACGCGGGGACCGTGACCCTGCCCAGCCTTTTGCACCACGATCAGGTGCCGGCGCCCGACCTGCTTGAGGGTGTCGATCACCTGGGCAACGTTCGAATGCGCCAGGTCCTCCAGGTCGATGGCATCGAGCACCGACAGCGGCGACATCACGTCGGCCACGGTCAGGTCTTCGTAGCGCACGCTGCGGGCGCTGATGATCCGCGTGGGGCGTTCGCCTTCGAGGTCGGTCGAGGTGATCAGACCATCGACACAGGGCATTTCGCTGACCACGAACAGCAGGCGCACACCCTGGTGGATCATGGTCTGGCGCGCTTCGGCCAGCCGCATATCGGGTGCGATGGTGGCCGCGCGCACATGGGTCAGGTCGGTCATGACCGCACGCCCCGGCGAGGCCGGCGTGACCGGTACCCCGGCGGGCGGTTGCGCCTGGGCGATGCAGGTGCCTTCGGGAAACCGGAAGGTGCGCAGGGTGGTGTGTCTCACGGTTCGCTCGCTTTCTGTGGCAGGGGCACGAAGAACAGGCACACCCTCCGGCGCGGACATGGAATACCCCACGCCGGCACAGCGGATGGAGATCAGAAGGTAGCACCACGCCGGTGATCCGGCAAGCGATCTTTCACCGACCCGCCCGGAGCACTGGCGCTAGGTACGGGGCGGTGCGACACTTGTCCACATGAAGACCATCCACAACCCCTTGCACGCCGCCCATGCCGGACGGCAGGAAATGTTCCGCGGCCGTCTGGTGCCTTGCCACGAAGTGCCCGAGCGCCTGGATTTCGTGCTGGCCGAGTTGCGGCGGCGTCCGATGGGCGAGCTGCTGGAGCCTGCGGTGGACAACAGCGCGCTCGACGCGGCCATCGCACGCGTCCACGACCCCCGGTACACGACGTTCCTGGCTGCTGCCTGGGACGAATGGGTGGCCATGGACCCGGCCAACGCCCAGCGCGACGCCTTGCCGTCGGTCTGGCCCCTGCCCGGCCGGCACGCCTTCCGCACCGATGTGCTGCCCGGCAACTTCGCCGCCCGCCTGGGTCTGTTCGGATTTGACTCTGGCACCCCACTGATGGCCGGAACCTGGGCCGCCGCGCGCATGGGTGCAGCCTGTGCCGTCGGTGCGGCACAGGCCGTGCTGGCCGGCGACCGCGCGGCGTTCGCGCTGACCCGGCCCCCCGGTCACCATGCCGGACCGGATTTTTTCGGCGGCTACTGCTTCCTCAACAACGCCGCCATCGCAGCCCAGACCCTGCGCGACGCGGGGCTCGCGAGGGTCGCTGTTCTCGACATCGATTACCACCACGGCAACGGCACGCAGACCATCTTCTATGAGCGCCCGGACGTGCTCACGGTCTCCATCCACGGCGACCCGCGCACCGAGTACCCGTTCTTCCTGGGCCATGCCGACGAGCGTGGCGCGGGCGCGGGAGAGGGCCGCAACCTGAACCTGCCCCTGCCGCGGGGCACCGATTTCGTCACCTGGTGCGAGGCCTTCGACCACGCGCTGGAAGCGGTGGACGCATTCGACGCACAGGCACTGGTGGTACCCATGGGACTGGACACCTTCGAAGGCGACCCGATCTCGGGCTTCAGGCTGCGCAGCGAGGACTACGACACCGTCGGCCGCCTGCTCGCAGCAGCCGGCCTGCCGACGGTGTTCACCTTTGAGGGCGGTTACGCGGTGGCCGAGGTCGGCACCAACGCGGTCAACCTGCTCGAAGCGTTCTGCCGCTCCGCCTGATCAGGCGGCCTTCCAGAAAATGTAGTCGGCCTGGTAGTTGACGATCTGCCGGCTGCCCACGTTCGATGCGCCGCAGGCGGTGGCAGGTGCCACGCCGCCCTGGGTCGCTACCCGCTGGATGTAGGTCACGCCCTGCATGGCACCCATGCCCATGGCCGGGTTGGCCTGCACCAGCTGCAGCGGGATGTTGCCGCTGCCCGCCGGTGCCACGGCCAGCTGTGTGGCGGTCAGCTTCGAGCCGTCCATGCTCTCCCAGGTGGCAGGCGGGCCGTAGTACCGGCCCACCTGCCGGCCGCCGCGGTCCAGCAGACGCGCGTCGGGTCCGGCGAACACCCATTCGAACTG
This sequence comes from Burkholderiales bacterium, assembly GCA_030604135.1. GTDB lineage: Bacteria > Pseudomonadota > Gammaproteobacteria > Burkholderiales > Burkholderiaceae_C > Hydrogenophaga. The sequence continues at coordinate 243,470 of JAUVWL010000002.1, forward strand.
CCCGGCCATATCCTGCTTCGCCCGGCACTCGTAGGTGATCTGGCCCACGCCGACGGTTTCCATCGCCACACGGTGACCGGCTGGCACCTGAACCGGAGCCGGCAGCGCGGACTGGGAGAACGCCTGCTGTGCCGGGGCTCCCGTGCCGGAGGCACAGGCGGTCAGGGCGAAGGCGGCCGTGGTGGCCAGGGCGGTCTTGAAGGTCATGGTCTGCTCCTTTCGGTGAGAAAAAATACGAACTCAAGCGCCAAAGGACAGGGCGCCAGGTGGCAGGGCACGGCCCAGTGCACCGGTCAGCACCGTGAAGTGCATGGTTTCGTCTGCAGCCAGCCGGGCTGCCACCTTGGCCAGCTCGCGGTCGCCCATGGCGGGAATCACACTGAGGTAGGCATTGGTCGCGCCCAGCTCCAGGCGGGCCGCCAGGTCCAGCACATCGGCCTGACTCTTGAGCGACGCCGCGCCCAGGGCCTTGGCGTACTCGTCCAGCGACTTCTCGGCCACCGGCCTGCCACCGAGCTTCTGGATGGTCGCCACAAGTGCATCCCGGTGGGTCTTGTGGTGGCCCTGGAACTGCACCGCCACGTCCAGCACCGGCTTTTTCAGCAGGCCGCTGCCCGCGCCCAGCTGGTAGGCATTGATCGCTTCGTGCTCCAGTCCCAGCGCGACGTTGAGGATGTCGACATCCTTGGACAGGTTGGCGGCGTGGTTGGCCGCCAGGACCTCACGTCCTGCCAGAAGGGCCAGGGCGGCGGCAGACAGCGTGCCGGTACCGCGCAGGAACTGGCGGCGGGCGTCGAGATTGGCATTGGGTTTCATCGTGGTCTCCATGAGTGGGTTGGCTTGGAAAGGGGTTGGGACGGGAAGCCGGTGTGACAGCCGTCACGACGGATACGCGGGTCGCCCGCACAACGGATGCAAAAACCCCTAGGCGCTACCGGGTTTCCTGGTCTCGCCTTCCCTTTTGCATCCAACACGAGCCGATCCGCGTATGGGTTGACATGGCGCCAGGCCTGGCGCTTGTCCTCGCCACCGACACAACCACCACCAGCCCAACGAACCACCATGCCTTCCTTCGTCTTTCACCCAAACTTCCGTCCTGCAGGTCCGAACCGGCAGCCCCGGGGAAACCCGGTCAGGCACGCCTGCATCACGGCCGCCCTGCTGGCCGGCACGGCCCTCCTGGCACCGGCCCACGCCGACACCGGCAAGCTGCTGCTCACTGGCGGCGTCAGCACCATCGATGGTGCGGCCGGCGGCGGGCTGTCACCCTGGGCGGTGATCGGCAGCCAGGCCACCGAAGGGCAGATCGGTGTGGCGGCCTATCTCAGCCGCGCGGAAACACGCGACTACGGACTCAGCGCGGCTGGCGCCGTCGTAGGCATTCATGACCGGCTGGAACTCTCGCTGGGCCGCCAGGACTTCGACACCGGCGTCACCGGCACGGCGCTGGGTCTGCCCGGCCTGAACCTGCGACAGACCATCGTGGGCGCCAAGTTGCGCATTGCCGGTGACGCCGTCCTCGACAGCGACCGCCTGATGCCGCAGATCGCCATCGGAGTGCAGCACAAACGCCTTGACGCCAGCGGGCTGGACGCCACCCTCGACGCCCTGGGTGCCAACCGCTCGGGCACCGACCTCTACGTCAGCGCCACCAAGCTGTTCCTGGCCCAGGGCCTGCTGGTCAACGGCACCTTGCGCGCCACCCGCGCCAACCAAGGGGGACTGCTGGGCCACGGCGCCCGGCTGGGAGGTGCCGACAACGGCTACGAGGTGGTCCCCGAGATCTCGGTGGCTTACCTGCTGGCCCGCAACCTCGCGGTCGGCTTCGAGGTGCGGGGCATGCCCGACAAGCTGCGCCGGGCAGGCACGGCCGCAGGGCTGGGCGACGGCCTGCGCTCGGACAGCTGGAAGGACATCTTCGTTGCCTGGGCACCCGGCAAGAACGTGTCGCTGACCGCCGCCTACGTCGACCTGGGTCGCGTGGTGCCTGCCACCACCGCCGGCCGCCGCCAGACCGGCTTCTACCTGTCGGCCCAGTTCGCCTTCTGAGCCGCTCGCCCCACCCATACCGTCCATCGAATCACACCACCATGAAACTGCTGATCACCTGCACCTCATTGATCCTGGCCGCCCTGTCCGCCGGCCAGGCCCTGGCCCAGCCAGCGGCCCGACCTCCCGTCGCCTCGCCGGCCTCGGCCTATCCGGTGCCCCCCGCGCCGGGCCTCTACCAGGCCCTGGGCGAACGCCAGGGAATCCGGCTGCTGATGGACGGTTTTGCGCGGGGCCTCAAGGCCGATCCACGCATTGGCACCCAGTTCACCGACACCAACCTGGACAACCTGGCTCAGTCGCTGACCGACCAGCTCTGTCAGCTCACCGGCGGCCCCTGCGCCTACCAGGGCCCGGACATGCGGACGGCGCACGAGGGCATGGACATCACCCGGGCCGACTTCAATGCCCTGGTCGAAGTGCTGCAGAACAGCATGGCTGCCCGCGGGATACCCTTTGGCAGGCAGAATCAGCTGCTGTCCCTGCTGGCCCCCATGCACCGGGATGTCATCACCGTCCGATAGGAGGCTTCCCCATGCGCATCCGAACCCTTGCCGCGGTTGGCCTTCTGGCCGGCATGTCCACCCTGTCCGCGCTGACACAGGCCGCGACGGTTCAGGTCACCGTGCTGGCCCGCGATGGCAAGCCCCTGCCCGACGCGGTCGTGGTGCTGGAGACCACCGATGGCCGTGCGGTGCCCGTGCCGCCACCGACCACCCACACCATCACGCAGGAACGCATGCAGTTCGTGCCCACCGTCAGTGTGGTGCCCGCCGGCACCCGAGTCACCTTCACCAACCTGGACCGGTGGGACCACCATGTGCGGGGGGGGCCGGCCGGCCTGCAGGGCATGGGTACCGCGGCCGCGTTCGAGTTCCGGCTGGCGGGCGCGGTGCAGGGTCAGCAGGCGCCCAGCCAGGTGCTCACCCTCGACAAGGCCGGGCCGATCCAGCTGGGCTGCCACCTGCACGGGTCGATGCGAGGCTTCGTGTACGTGGCCGACACACCCTGGGCGGTCAGGACAGGGGCCGATGGTGTTGCCCTGCTGCCGCAAGTGCCCGAGGGACCGATGCGGCTGCGCGTCTGGCACCCGGATCAGCTGGTCGAGCAGGCCGCCACCACCATTGAGGTTCAGCCCGTCACGGCACTGAGCGTACCGACCCAGATCCAGCCCCGGCGGGCACGTCGTGTGACCAACGAGACTCCGTCCGTCTACTGAGCCCCGAAGGCACCTGCGCATGAACCTCGCCCCCGACGCTTCCCTGATCGCGCTGATCGACCGCATCGCCGCACGCGACGAACAGGCCCTCAAACAGCTCTACGACCTGTGTTCGGCCAAGCTGTACGGTCTCGCCCTGCGTGTCGTGGGCAACCGTGAATGGGCCGAAGACGCCCTGCAGGACGCCTTCCTGCAGATCTGGCGCCAGGCGGGCGACTACCGCGCCAGCCTCAGCCCGCCGATGGCCTGGCTGGGTCTCATCGTGCGCAGCCGCTCGCTCGACCAGCTTCGCCGCCGCAAGGCCGAACGCGAACACCTGAGCGACGACATCGACGACGGCCCGGCCGATGGCCTGGCGTCTGACGAGCCCGGCCCTCTGGACGCCAACCTGGCCAGCCAGCAGGCCTGGGCACTGCACCAGTGCCTGGGCAAGCTGGAGAACAAACAGCGCGAAGTGGTCAGCCTGGCCTACCTGCGGGATCTCAGCCACGGCGACCTGGCGCGCCAGTTGCAGCTGCCACTGGGCACGGTCAAGTCCTGGATCCGTCGCGGCCTGGAGCAGCTGCGCACCTGCATGGCGCACTTTGCCTGAGGAATCGTCCATGAAACGCATCCACGATCCCCGGCTGCTCGACCACCTGGCGAGCGCCTACGCGCTGGGCACCTTGCGCGGCGGAGCCAGGCGGCGCCTCGAAACCCTGGCCCGTGACCACGCCACCGTGCGCGCGGCCATGCTGATCTGGCAGGCCCGTGTGTCGGCCCTGACCGAACTGCAGGAGCCGGTCAGCCCATCGCCCGCGGTCTGGACCCGCATCCACAACCTGGTGCGGGCCGACATCGAAGCCGACCAGATCCAGCGCATGGCAGCCTCGGCCCGACCTGCCGGCCGTGTTGGCTGGTGGCAGAGCCTGGCGCTCTGGCGCGGCGGTGCGGTCGCTGGCGCCCTGGCCACCGTGGTGGCGGTCATGTCGGCCGTCGGCCTGCGCGAGGAAATGGACTCGCGCGTGGCGGCCCTGCAATCCGAGCTGGCCAACCAGCCCCAGGTGCAATACGTGGCCGTGCTCAACGACGACAGCGCCGGCCCTGCCATGCTGGTCACCTTTGACCCGGCCAACCAGCGCCTGACCTTGCAGCGTGTCGGTGGCTATCAGGAAGCGTCCGACAAATCGCTGCAGCTGTGGGCCCTGCCGCCAGGTGGTGCACCGCGCTCGCTGGGCGTGCTCACGCGCGAGCGGCTGTTGCAGCTGGCTGCGGGTGAAAGCGACATCCAGGGCGTGCCTGCCCTGGCCATCAGCCTCGAACCCGAAGGTGGTGTGCCCAGCGAACGCGGGCCGACCGGGCCGGTGCTGTTCACCGGCGCGCTGATCCAGAAAATGCTCTGAAGGCCGGTCCGGCACTCACTGCCGGGCGGTACGCACGTTGGCCGGAGGCAGCTGCGGATGGCTGCTGCGCCAGGGGTTGATGTCCAGACCACCACGCCGGGTGTAGCGGGCGTACACCATCAGCCGCGCTGGCTTGCATCGGTTCATGATGTCCATGTAGATCCGCTCGACACACTGCTCGTGGAACTCGTGGTGTCGGCGGAAACTGACGATGTACTGCAGCAGCCCGGCCTGGTCGATCTGCGGCCCGCTGTAGCGGATTTGCAGGCTGCCCCAGTCGGGTTGGCCGGTCACCAGGCAGTTGCTCTTGAGCAGGTGGCTGACCAGGGTTTCTTCCACCGGTTTCTCGCCGAACGCAGCAGTCAGCAGCTCCGGCGCAGGGCTGTCGTGCGTGCACTCCACGTCCAGCCGGTCCAGGTTCAGGCCTTCGAGCTCCTGCACCGGCTCACAGACGAACAGCTCGGGCAGCAGCAGCCGGACACCGGCCGACGAACGCACCTGCCCACCCTGCCAGATCGCGGCGCTGACGTCCCGGCGGATGTGCTCCCGCACCGTATCGGCACTATCGAAGCGGGTGCCACTGAAGCTGCCCAGGTAGAGCTTGAACGACTTGCTCTCCACGATGTGGGTGCTTTCGCAGGGCACCGTGATGTGGGCCAGCGCCACCACCGGCTTGCCACGTGGGTTGAGCCAGCTCAGCTCGAACGCCGTCCACAGGTCGGCGCCCAGGAAGGGCACGCTGCCGGTGATGCCGATCTCGCGGCGCTTGGGTTCGCGTGGCAGGGGAAAGAGCAGGTCGGGCTGGTACTGGTCCACAAAGGCGGCCGGTTTGCCCAGGGGTGACATCTCGGGAAGGTGGGAGCTCATTCGGTTGCAGCGGCCATGAAGCCGCCAGACTGTGTGTGGCGAAGATGTTGGCTTATCGGCAGGTTGACGCTCAGTTGAAGACCCCTTCGCGAAGCCATTTGGTGGCCACCCATTTTTCACCCGCGATCACCGGTGCCCCGCCATGCAGGGTGCGGGTGGCCGGGTGGGGCCGGTCGTAGCTGAAGAACACCGCGTTGCCACGCACCGGTGCCACCTCCAGCCCGATGTCCGGGAAGGTGGTGCCACCTCCCTGCTCCGGCTGGTTCAGGTACATGACCACGGTGCCCACACGCTGACCACCCCGCTTGAGAATGGTCGGCGTGCCCGGCTCGCCCGGGTCGAAGTAGTCGTAGTGCGGCTTGTACTCGGCGCCGGGCCGGTAACGCAGCACCTGCACCCCTTCGCCATGGTCCACCGGCCATTGCACCAGGCGGGCGATGCGTGCCTCGACGCGCGAAATCAGCTCGCTTTCGCCCCGCTGGAAGAACATGCCCTGACTGGTCCGGTCGGGGTTCATCTCCTCCCCGCCTGTTTGCGTCTGCACCGTCAATGAACGCGCCAGCCGTGGCCGCGCCGCTTCGATGAGGCCATCACACTCCTCGTCGCTGAGCAGACCACCGAGCACCACCACCCGCGGCGACCCGAGGGTGGCAATCACCTCCACCACCCGGTCGCCGGCGTCGATGCGCGACGGTGAACCGGTGAGGTTCAGGTCGGGCACCGGCACTCCTGCACCACCAGTTGGTGCGGCCGCCTCCGTCTGCTTCAGGTGCTGCTGCAGGGTGTCTTCCAGCGCCCGAATCGCCACATCGGCCTGCCAGCCGGACGCCTGCATGGCCGCCAGCACCGACTCGGGGCTGTGCCCGTCGCGGGCCTGCTCGAGAATCCATCGCTTCAATTCCAGGGTGACGATCTGGGTCATGGCTGTGCTCCCGGGGTGTCAGGCGGGCTTGGCTTCGCGGCGGAACACCAGCCGGTCGGTGTCCGACGCCGCCGGCACGTAGCGGTAGCCCTCGAGATCGAAGCCCTTGAGGGCCTCGGGCGTCTCGATGCGGTGCGCCACCGCATACCGCACCATCAGGCCGCGTGCCCGTTTGGCCATGAAACTGACCACCTTGAAGCCCGCGCCCTTGCGCTCCTCGAACACGCAGGTGACCACCCGTGGCAACAGGGTCTTGCGGTCCACCGCCTTGAAATACTCTTCGCTGGCCAGGTTGACCACCACCGGCGTCTTCTGGCCACGCGCCCGTGTGTTCAGGTGCTCGGCAATCTGACGGCCCCAGAACTGGTAGAGGTTGCTGCCACGCTCCGTGGCCAGGCGCGTGCCCATCTCCAGCCGGTAGGGCTGCATGCGGTCCAGAGGCCGCAGCAGGCCATACAGGCCGCTGAGAATGCACAGGTGCTCCTGCAGCCACAGCAGATCGTCCTCGCACAGCGAGCGGGCGTCAAGACCTCCATACACGTCACCGTCGAAGGCCAGCACCGCCTGCCGTGAATTGCGGGCAGTGAACTGGGTCGACCAGGCCTCGTAGCGCGCCACATTCAGCCCGGCCAGCGCATCCGACAGGTCCATCAGCTCGGCGATCTGCTGCGGCGACTTCTGCCGAAGCACCCCGATCAGCTCGGCCGCCTGCGGCACGAACTGCGGTCGGGTGTGCATCTCGGTCGGGATTGGGGATTCGTAGTCGAGCGACTTGGCAGGAGAGAGAAGAAACAGCATGCCAGTGAAAGCAGAAGGCGCCGAAGTACGGCGCCCGTTCATGGAAGGTCAGACCACATTATGAACAAGCCGGCCATGGCATGACCGTGTCCGGGTCCCCCTTCACTTCAGATCCCCCGCCAGGCTCGCCAGCGTCTCAGGCCGGATCTGCACATGCGCCGGGTAGTGGGTGTGGTCGCAGCCGAGCTTGGCGGCCGCGCCGGCCTTGAGGGCGGCGATCATGGGCGGGGTGAACTCGAAACGCACGAAGTGCACCGCACTGGTCTTGACCTCGTTCTCGCGGTCCAGGTCCTCGTCGGCGATGGCGTAGACGCGCTGGTAGCCCTCGACCTCGATGAACAGCCGGTCCTCGACACCGATCAGGCGCGCCAGTTCGCGCTTGCGCTCGTTGATGTCGGTGTACTCGATCATCATGGTCGCCTTCCAGTTTGTGCCGTCTGGCACCAGCGGTGCATAAGCCTCCACCTCGTCCTGGATGCCCTCTTCCTCGAAGATCTTCTCGATGCGCAGCATTTCCTGGATCTGGTAGCGGATGGTGGTCTCGCTCTCGAACTGCAGGTTGATGTGTTCCCCCAGCTGCACGCTGCGCAGCTTGCGGTGGGCGATGACCTCGCCCTTGTGCGCCTTGCGCCACTTGCTGTAGGCCTCCAGGGTCATGAGGCTGTCGGGGGTGATTTTTCCGGTCAGTTGCATGGTGGATTCCTCATTTCAAGCCATAGGCCTTGGCGACGAGTGAAATCGGGTGCTGCAGCTCGGGCGCGCCCAGGCCGTTCACCTCGAAGCCCTGCGCGATGTGGTGGCCACCCAGCGGGCAGTCGGAGCTGATGTAGTCGGGCTTGCTGCCGTCTTTCATATTGGCCATGGCCTTGAACACCGGCTTGCCGATCTTCATGGCTGTCTGGTGCGAGCCCTTCTTGACGCCATAGGTGCCGGCGTGGCCCGAGCAGCGCTCGATGGTGTTGACCTCGGTGCCCGGGATCATCTTGAGCATTTCCTCGGTCTTCTTGCCGATGTTCTGCACCCGGCCGTGGCAGGGCACCTGGTAGCTGATGTTGCCCAGCTGTTGCGGGAAGTCGGTCTTGAGCAGGCCGTCGCGCTTGCGCGCCATCAGGTACTCGAAGGGGTCCCACATCGCATCCTTGACGAGCTGGGTGTCGGCGTCGTCAGGAAACATCAGCGGGATTTCCTGCTTGAACATCAAGGCGCAGCTGGGCACCGCCGCCAGAATGGCATACCCGTCCTTGGCGTACTTCGCCAGCACCGGGATATTGGCTTCCTTGCTGGCCTGCACCGACTCCAGGTCGCCCAGTTCGAGCTTGGGCATGCCGCAGCACTTCTCCTTCTCGACCAGGGTGTAGGGAATGCCGTTGTGCTCCAGCACCTTGAGCAGGTCCATGCCGATGCCGGGTTCGTTGTAGTTGATGTAGCAGGTCGAGAAGATGGCTACCTTGCCCGGTGTCTTCTCGCCGTCCACCACCTGGCTGGCTTTGGACGCCGGCGCGGCCGAACGAAACTTCTTCGTCGCCAGCTCGGGCAGCCAGGCGTCCTTGTCGACGCCCAGCATGTTTTCCATCACGCCGCGCGCGAACTTGGTCTTGTTGACCGCATTGGCCAACTGCACGACCACCGGAATGCCGGCGAAGCTGCCGTGGGTATCGGTGGAGGCCAGGAACTGCTCGGCCTTGCCGACCAGCCCCTTCTTGAACTTGATGGCCTTGGCTCGCAGCATGGTGTGCGGGAAGTCCAGGTTCCATTCGTGCGGCGGCGTGTACGGACACTTGGTCATGTAGCACAGGTCGCACATGTAGCACTGGTCGACCACCTTCCAGTAGTCCTCCTTCTTGACCCCGTCGACCTCCATGGTCGAGCTCTCATCGACCAGGTCGAACAGGGTGGGGAAGGAACCGCAGAGGCTGACGCAACGGCGGCAGCCGTGGCAGATGTCGAAGATGCGCTCCAGCTCGACGAAACACTTTTCCTCGTCGTAGAAGTCGGGGTTCTTCCAGTCGAGCGGGTGGCGCGTCGGTGCCTCCAGGTTGCCTTCTCTGGCCATGCTGCACTCCTTGTCGTTGTCACGCTCTGCGGCGCGGTGGATCGTGGGTTGTCTCGGATGCTTTTGAAAACGCTGACACGCAGCGCTTTCAAGAGCCCCGCGCAAGAGGGGTCATCCAATCCAGGGACACCGCGGAACCGGCTTGGCCGGGCCGCAAGTGTCGCCCCCTTGAGGGGGTGACGCGCCGCAGGCGCGGCGCGGGGGTGTCACATGACCTGGACTCAGTCCACCAGCTCGTTCAGGGCCTTCTGGTAGCGGTTGGCGTGCGAGCGCTCGGCCTTGGCCAGGGTCTCGAACCAGTCGGCGATTTCGTCGAAGCCCTCTTCACGGGCGGTCTTGGCCATGCCCGGGTACATGTCGGTGTACTCGTGGGTTTCGCCGGCCACGGCCGATTCCAGGTTCTGGCGGGTGCTGCCAATGGGCAGGCCGGTGGCCGGGTCGCCAGCGGCTTCCAGGAACTCCAGGTGGCCGTGTGCGTGACCGGTCTCACCCTCGGCGGTGGAGCGGAACAGGGCCGCCACGTCGTTCTGGCCTTCCACGTCGGCCTTGTTTGCGAAGTACAGGTAGCGGCGGTTGGCCTGGGATTCACCGGCGAACGCGTCCTTCAGGCACTGCTCGGTTTTCGAGCCTTTCAATGCGGGCATCGTCATCTCCTTCACGTGGGTTTAAGAATCGCCCGGCAGTGCCACCCCAAACGGGTCAACACCGCCGAGACGCTTCAACCATACGCAGTTTGGAGAACCAAGTCCAATTGCCCGGGCCTATGTGACGAATTGATCCCATCTATCAACGAATTTTTACTGATACTCGTTCTCAATATAGAGGCACGGATGCCCTCCAGCCGGTGCAGCGCGCCACACGCCAGCTTGCGCGCGCCACTCCCCCCGTAAAATTCGGGGTTTGTCCGGGCCTCTGGCCCTGGGCATGGGCCTGCACCCGATCACACCCGCCATCACCATGACCCAACCCATCGAGCAACCCGGCCTGAACAGCCTGTCCAAATCTTTCGAGCCCGCACCGATCGAATCGCGCTGGGGCCCCGAATGGGAACGCCGCGGCTACGGTGTGGCGGGTTTTCGTGGCACGGGTGAAGCCCGGGCCGATGCACCCTCGTTCGCCATCCAGCTGCCGCCGCCCAATGTCACCGGCACGCTGCACATGGGCCATGCGTTCAACCAGACCATCATGGACAGCCTGACGCGCTACCACCGCATGATGGGCTTCAACACGGTCTGGGTGCCCGGCACCGACCACGCCGGCATCGCCACCCAAATTGTGGTCGAACGCCAGCTGCAGGCCCAGGGCATCAGCCGCCACGACATGGGCCCCACCCCGGACGAGGCGCGCAAGAACTTCGTGGCCAAGGTCTGGGAGTGGAAGGAGCAGTCGGGCAACACCATCACCTCCCAGATGCGCCGCATGGGCGACTCGGTGGACTGGAGTCGCGAGTACTTCACCATGGACGACAAGCTCTCGAAGGTGGTGACCGAGACCTTCGTGCGCCTGTACGAGCAAGGCCTGATCTACCGTGGCAAGCGCCTGGTCAACTGGGACCCGGTGCTCAAGACCGCCGTGTCCGACCTGGAGGTCGAAAGCGAGGAGGAAGACGGTTCGCTCTGGCACATCGCCTACCCGCTGGTGGACGGCAGCGGCCACCTGACCGTGGCCACCACCCGCCCCGAGACCCTGCTCGGTGACGTGGCCGTCATGGTCCATCCCGAAGACGAGCGCTACCGGCACCTGATCGGCCACTACGTGAAACTGCCGCTGTGCGATCGCGAGATCCCGGTCATCGCCGACGAATACGTCGACCGCGCGTTCGGCACCGGCGTGGTCAAGGTCACGCCGGCCCACGACGCCAACGACTACGCCGTCGGCCAGCGGCACCAGTTGCCCGTCATTGGCGTGCTGCACCTGGACGCCACCATCAACGACAACGCGCCGGCCAAGTACCGCGGCCTGGACCGCTTCGTCGCCCGCAAGCAGGTCGTGGCCGACCTGGAAAGCGCCGGCCTGCTGGTGGAGGTCAAGAAACACAAGCTCATGGTGCCGCGTTGCGCGCGCACCGGCCAGGTGATCGAGCCCATGCTGACCGACCAGTGGTTCGTGAGCATGAGCGAGGTGGGCCGCGGCGACACCACCGGCAAGAGCATCGCGCAGAAAGCCATCGAAGCGGTCTCCAGTGGCCAGGTGAAGTTTGTGCCGGAGAACTGGGTCAACACCTACAACCAGTGGATGAACAACATCCAAGATTGGTGCATCAGCCGCCAGCTCTGGTGGGGCCACCAGATCCCCGCCTGGTACGACGAGCAGGGCGAAGTCTATGTGGCGCGCGACGAAGCCGAAGCCCAGGCCAAGGCTGGCCCCGGCAAGAAGCTCACGCGCGACCCGGACGTGCTCGACACCTGGTACTCCAGCGCGCTGGTTCCCTTCAGCACCATGGGTTGGCCCGAAGCCGCCGGCAGCGCCGGGCGCGAACCGGGCGATGCTGTGAGCGCAGCGAACATGAGCCAGGGCGCGTCCGGCGCTGCCGGCGGCGCTCCGACCACCGCCAGCCCAACAGACTACGACCTCTACCTCCCCAGCACCGTCCTGGTCACAGGCTACGACATCATTTTCTTCTGGGTCGCCCGGATGATCATGATGACCACCCACTTCACCGGCCGCGTGCCGTTCAAACACGTCTACATCCACGGCCTGGTGCGCGATGCACAAGGCCAGAAAATGAGCAAATCCGAAGGCAACGTGCTTGACCCCGTCGACCTCATCGACGGCATCGAGCTCGCCCCCCTGCTCGACAAACGCACCACCGGCCTGCGCAAACCCGAAACCGCACCCAAGGTCCGCAAGGCCACCGAAAAGGAATTTCCAGACGGCATACCCGCCTACGGCGCCGATGCCCTGCGCTTCACCTTCGCCGCGCTGGCCTCGCTGGGCCGCAGCATCAACTTCGACTCCAAGCGCTGCGAGGGCTACCGCAACTTCTGCAACAAGCTCTGGAACGCCACCCGCTTCACGCTGATGAACTGCGAGGGTCAGGACTGTGGGCTAAAGGAACACGGCGCCGCCGAATGCCTGCCCGGGGGCTACCTGAACTTCAGCCAGGCCGACCGCTGGATCGTCTCACAACTCCAGCGCGTCGAGGCCGACGTGGCCCGGGGATTTGCCGAGTACCGGCTGGACAACGTCGCCAACAGCATCTACCAGTTCGTCTGGGACGAATTCTGCGACTGGTACCTGGAAATCGCCAAAGTGCAGATCCAGACCGGCGACGACGCGCAGCAACGCGCCACCCGCCGCACCCTGATCCGCACACTGGAAACCATTCTCCGGCTGGCCCACCCCATCACCCCCTTCATCACCGAAGAGCTCTGGCAGAAGGTGGCGCCCGTGGCCGGTCGCGCCGGCGAGTCGGTCAGCGTGGCCGCCTACCCGGTCAGCCAGCCCGATCGCATCGACGAAGTCGCCGAGGCACAGGTTGGCAAACTCAAGAGCCTGGTTGACGCCTGCCGCACGCTGCGCGGCGAACTCAATGTGTCGCCCGCCACCCGCCTGCCCCTGTTCGTGGTCGGTGATGCCGACTTCATGCGCGCCAACGCCGCCGTGCTGCAGGGCCTGGCCAAGCTGGCCGAGGTGAAGGTGTTCGACGACGAGTCCACCTGGGCCGCCGCGGCCCAGGGTGCACCGGTGGCCGTGGTCGGCGAGGCCCGCCTGTGCCTGTTCATGGAGATCGACGTGGCGGCCGAGAGGGCCCGCCTGGGCAAGGAAGCCACCCGCCTGGAGACCGAGATCGCCAAGGCCAATGGCAAGCTGTCCAACGAAGCCTTCGTGGCCAAGGCCCCGCCGGCGGTCATCGAACAGGAACGCAAGCGCCTGGCCGACTTCGGCGCCACCCTGGAGAAGGTGCGGGACCAGCTGGCCCGCCTGGGCGCCTGAGCCTTTCTAGCGCTGCAACTGCATCAGTGAGCTCCACTGCGACGGCGTCACCGCCTGGGGCTCCTCTTGATCGCGAAAATCGAGGCTGTCCAGCGCCGAGAAACCGCTGCTGCGCTCTTCGCTGCGCACCACACCGGGTGAGAGGGTCTCATGGATGCGATGGGCCACATACCAGCTGGCCCTCAGCTTGGCCTCGCGGGTGTGCGATCCCAGACGAGGCGTCAGATGCAGGTTGGGCACCCCGTGCAACGGTGTTCCCTCGCCGGCAAACCGGGGGTTTGCGCCATCGAGAAGGCAGGCATCGATGCGGCCATCGGTCAGCGCCAGCGCCAGCGCTTCCGGTTCAAACAGGGAACTGCGGCTGACGCCGACCCACAGCTGACCCGGCTTGCAATGGTTGAGCAGGCGTTCGTTGATCCAGGCCTTGAACCTGGACGCATAGACCATTTGCAAGGAAATCGCATCGGACCGCGCCAGCAGCTCCTGAACCGTGACCGGCTCGACACCCAGCTTGTTCCACAGCGGTGCCGCGCGGTGCACCGCAGGGTCGTAACCCAGCAGCCGCACACCCAGCGAACGCAGCATGGGCGCCAGCGTGTGGGCCACCGGCGCCAGCCCGAGCAAGCCGACCGTGCTGCCGTGCAATTCGCGCCCCATCCGCACCTGGGACAGCTTGCGCCCAAGCAGCGCGCTGACCATGCCACGGCGATAGAGCATGAGCAGGCCGTAGAGCAGGTACTCGGCATTCGATCGCACGGTCGCAGCACGGGCTTGCACCACCCGAACCTGGCGGCGGGCGCAGGCGTCCAGGTCGGTGTTGTCGCTGGAAACCTGCATGCGTGCCACGACTTGCAGCTTGGGCGAGAAATCGAGAAATTCCTGCGACACCACCACATGGGGTGGCAACACGATGGCCCGGGTCTTGTACGTGCTCTTGCGCAGCTCGATCGGATCATCGCCCAGTTCGGGCCGGTAACTCACCTCATGGCGCTCCTGCAACCAGACCAGCGCCTCCGGCACCAGCGGATCAAGAAGCAGGACTTCCATGGGGCAGGACCCGACCCGTCGAAGGGGTCAGCGGCGTTTGAGGATGGTGATGTGCTCGTCGCCCACCGTCTGCTGGTCCAGCAATTCGTTGCCGGTCTGCTTGGCAAAGGCCTGAAAGTCGCGTACGGACCCGGAGTCGGTGGCGATCACCTTCAGGGTCTGGCCACTGTGCATGTCGGCCAAGGCCTTCTTGGCCTTGAGAATGGGCAACGGGCAGTTCAGTCCGCGGGCGTCAAGTTCTTTGTCGGCGTTCATGGTCATATCCTGTAAGCCTTCAATTTTAAGCGGGCCACGCATCCATGCACCACGACCCGCCTTATCGCCTGGATCAGGCTGCTGGCGGCTCGATGAACTGCGGCTGGATACCGCGGGAACGCAACCAGTCGGCCAGCGCAAAACCGGTACCGGCAGGCCAGCAACGGACCTTGTCCGGTGGCAACAGCTTGTATTCAGCCAGCTCGGCGGACAAACGCACCTCCCCGCGCCCGACCGCATGGTAAGTGATCAACACCTGATTCATGCGCTGGAAATCATGCACCCCCACCAGGCTGAGGGTATCGATCGAAAGGCCCGTTTCCTCGGCCACCTCGCGGCGCACGCCTTCCTCTGGCGACTCACCCGCCTCCATGAAGCCGGTGATCAGACCGAACATGCGCCCCTGCCAGGCTGCGTTGCGTGCCAGCAGAACCCGTCCGTCCAGCTCCACGATGGCGGCCAGCACCGGCGTGGGGTTGTTCCAGTGGGTGAAGCCACAAGCGGCGCAGCGCAGGCGCTCCTTCCATCCGCCGTCTTCCTGCACCCCGGCCAGTGCCAGCGGCGTGGCACAACAAGGACAAAAGCGGTACGCATCTGCGGCGCTCACCACGCGCCCCTGCATGCTGAAAAGATGTCGGTCATGTTGGTGCTCCGAAGCAATGATCAGTCATCTTCTTCGCCATCGTCATCCCAGTCCCGGCCACCCAGACCCTGCATCATCTCCATGGCGGCATTGAGCATGGTGTCGTCAATTCGGGGCAGGTATTTGTTCTCGCCCGCCAGCAGGTTGGTCATGGCGGGAAAGCTGAAGACCGCCGCCATCACCACCGCCTGCACCACAGCAAAAGGCGCCACCCTCGCGAGCAATTGCCTCAAAGATGGTCTGCCCATGGCGGCATTGGCCTGAACCATCAGCACCGCGTAACCCATGGGAGGAATCAGAAAGCTCAGCTGCAGCACAAACAGCATCAGCACCGCCGCCTGCCTGGGGTCACCCATGAAAATGATGAAAGCTGGCGCGACGATGGGAACGACCACGAAGATCATCTCGAACGCATCCAGCACCAGTGCACACAGCGCCACCAGCAGCAACACCAGCAAAGCCCCGACCAGCAAGGGAACCGGCATGGCCAGCAAGGTGTCGGCAAGCCACCGGTCGGTGCCAAGAGCGCGAAACACCAGACTGAACGTGGTGGCGCCCACCAGCAACGCAAACAGAGCGCCCGAGAGCTGAAGGCTCTCCGTGAGCGCCAGCCGCCACTGTTGCCAGTTCAGGCGCCGCGTCAGTACCGTCCCCAGAATCATCAGTGTGCCGCCGGTCGCAGCCGCCTCCACCGGCAGCAGCTTGCCCATGAACACCCCGCCCAGCAAGGCCAGCAGGGTCGTCACGCTGACCAGGGCCAGCAGCGCGGTGCGCAAAGGCAAGGCACCGGGTTGGGCCTCCCGGGTTGGCCCTCCCGTCTTGACAGCCTCCTGCCGGGCCTGCCATGCAGCGACCAGCAGCCAGACCACCACGACGATCACAGCCGGCACCAGCGCCGCTCTCAGGATGTCCTGGGTGTTGACAATGCGCAGACCTTCATTGGCATAGCCCGGCAAGCGGCTGGCCTCCAGGTGCGCGCGCATCATGGCATCGCCCAGCAGCAGCAGAACCAGAGATGGTGGCACCACCACGCCGATGGTGGCCGCCGCGCTGAGCAGGGCGGTCGAGCGTGCCGACTCCTGTCGGCGCAGACGCGGACCGAGCAGACGCCCCATGAGCGCCGCGCTGGAGGCGGCCGAGCCGTTCATGGGCGCCACCATGGCACCCAGGGCCATCGAGGCCACCGCCTGCCGCACCGGCGGGGCCGCGCGGCGCGGCAGCAAGCGGTACAACACCTCATACATGGCGTCGGCGATCGGCAACTTGTGCAGCAGGATGCCGATAAAGACAAAAATGACAATGGCCTGCAGCAAGTCGTCGGCCAGCAGGCCCACCATGCGGTCGCCCAGCACAGCGAACAGCGTCCAGGACACCTCACCCGTGAGCACCGCCAGCGAGGCAAACAAGGCACTGACGCCGAGCAGCAGGGCCCACACAGGCAGGCCCGTGAACACGATGGCGCCGCACAGAAAGAAAAACATGGCAATGCCATAACCGCTCATGGGGTTCCTCTCTTTGTCCACAGCGGCGAGAGGAGCGCCCACACGGCATGCGCCAGCACCAGCAAGGCCATCCACATCACAGCCACCCGCATGAGGAAAAAGCCAGGGTGGCCGGTGTCTGGAAAGCGCTCGATCTGCTGCAGCGACTGCAGCACCGGATCACGGTAGGTGAGCAGAATGAACAGCGCCCAGGGGGCCACACACAGGAACACGGCCCAGGTGCGCCAGCCCGTCTGAGCACCCTCGCCGGCCTTTGCATGGTGCAGGCCGGGCAGGTGACAGGCCAGGTGAATACCGGCCCAGCTCGCGGCCGTGATGGCGGTGGCCATGTACAGCCCGAACGACAACTGCCCCATGTCGTTGGCCAGCCGCGAGCCCGCCTGCACCAGGTCGCGCAAAGGCCACTGCGCGAACAGCAACAGGATGATGGGGAACACCAGCAGGGCGAACAGCAGGTACAGACCGCGAACCCAGGTCATACCTTCTGTGCGACTCTCAAGCGGGGAACACGCCGGTGGACAGGTAGCGGTCGCCGCGATCACAGACCACGAAGGCGATGGTGGCGCCCTGGACCCTGGTCGCGATCTGCTGGGCCACCCAGCAGGCACCGGCGGCCGAGATGCCGGCAAAAATGCCCTCTTCGCGCGCCAGGCGACGGCACATGTCCTCCGCGTCCGCCTGACTAACATAAACCAGTTCATCGACCGCCGACGGGTCGTAGATTTTGGGCAGGTATTCCTGTGGCCACTTGCGGATGCCCGGAATGCGCGAACCCTCGCTGGGCTGCGCGCCGATGATGCGAATCGCGGGGTTCTTTTCCTTGAGGAAGCGCGATACGCCGGTGATGGTGCCGGTCGTGCCCATGGCGCTGACAAAGTGGGTGATGCGCCCCCCGGTCTGCTCCCACAGCTCCGGGCCGGTGGTTTCGTAGTGTATGCGCGGGTTGTCGGCATTGGCGAACTGGTCCAGCACCTTGCCCTTGCCTTCCTTTTCCATCTTTTCGGCCAGGTCGCGCGCCGACTCCATGCCGCCGCTCTTGGGCGTGAGGATGAGCTCGGCACCGAAAGCCTTCATGGTCTGGGCCCGTTCGATGGACAGGTCCTCGGGCATGATGAGCACCATGCGGTAACCCTTGATGGCCGCCGCCATGGCCAGAGCAATGCCGGTGTTGCCGGAGGTGGCCTCGATCAGCGTGTCGCCGGGGCGGATGTCGCCGCGCTCTTCGGCGCGACGGATCATGGACACCGCCGGGCGGTCCTTGACCGAGCCGGCCGGGTTGTTGCCTTCGAGCTTGCCCAGGATCACGTTGCCGCGGGCCGCATTCTCGGCCGCACCAATGCGCTGCAGTGCCACCAGGGGCGTGCGGCCGATGGCGTCTTCGATGGTCGGGTAGTTCATGGGCACACTGTGCCATAATTTCAGGCCAAGCATCCCCATTCAGCCGGAGTGGCGAAATCGGTAGACGCAGGGGACTCAAAATCCCCCGCCGCAAGGTGTGCCGGTTCGAGTCCGGCCTCCGGCACCAGATCAGGGCCGTGCAGCTTCCGCTGTACGGCCTTTTTCATCGCTGGGCACCGGTCGCTGCGTCCGGCGCAACTCGGCTTCCAGCACGTCCCGGTAAATGCGCGGCAGACGCTGCGTCATGGCATGGCTCTCGATGCCATAGCCCAGGCTGGTCCAGGTTCCGGACAGGCGTCGCAACACCTCGTCCAGCCGGTCCTGACGCAACAGCTCGGCCAGGTCGACCCGCCAGACCCGTTCGTCTGCCAGCCATGCATGGACCACCAGGTCTTGTGACAGTTCGGAAAAGTCCAGGCTGGTCGGATCGACCGGCCCTTCCTGGGCCTGCGGGTGGTAACGCTGGGCCACCTCCAGCCAGGTGCCATGCAGGATCTGGTAACGACCGGCAGCCGTGGAGCAGCGCCCTCGGTTGGGTCCACCTCGGATGGGCTCGCAGCGGTTGGGGTGGCGCTCCAGCGAGTCGACCAGGCCGCCGCCATGAACCACATGGTAGGAGCGGCTCACATTGGATTCACCCGCCGAAATCGTGCGCATGAGGGCCCGCAAATGCGGGTCGCCACCCGGCATGACCAGGTCGTCGGCCCCCGGAATGAGGAACAACGGCCGCCACCACCAGACCAGCATGAGCATCAATCCCGCCAGCGCGGTGGCCAGCAGCACACGGGACAGGCGCAAGCTTTTGTCGCCCAGGCCATGCCCCAGACCCAGTCGATGAGGAAGAGAAACGCGAGGTCGTGACATCTTGGCGAAAACGGCCCCTATGGCAGGGCCCGGCAGTGGGAATGCGGCCGGTCTGAGACAATCGCAGGCTGTTCTCAAAGACCTGCAACACCCCACACCATGATTCTGCCCGCGCTTGCCATTCTGGCCGGTCTGGCCCTGCTTGTCTGGAGCGCCGACCGCTTTGTCGACGGCGCCTCGGCAACGGCCACCCATTTTTCCGTGCCTCCGCTGCTGGTGGGCATGGTGATCGTCGGTTTTGGCACCTCGGCGCCCGAGCTGGTGGTATCAACCAATGCGGCGCTGCAGGGCAACCCGGGGCTGGCCCTGGGCAACGGATGGGGATCGAACATCGCCAACATCGCGCTCATTCTCGGCATCACCGCACTGATCAACCCGATCACGGTGCACTCCCTGATCCTGCGCAAGGAACTGCCCATCCTGACCGCGGTCACGCTGGTGGCCGGGTACCTGGCGTGGGACCTGCAGCTGCTGCGCCTGGATGGCCTGGTCCTGCTCGGCTTGTTCGCTGCGCTCATGACCTGGTCCATTGCAGCCGGGCTGCGCGGCGGCTCCGATGCCCTGGCGTTTGAAACCGAAGAGCAGCTCAGGTCCGATCCGATGCCGCTGGGCAAGGCCTTCTTCTGGCTGGTGGTCGGCCTGCTGGTGCTGATCGTGAGTTCGCGCATGCTGGTCTGGGGGGCGGTCGCAGTGGCCCAGGCCCTGGGAGTGAGCGATCTGGTGATTGGCCTGACCGTGGTGGCCGTCGGCACGTCTTTGCCTGAACTGGCCTCGTGTGTGGCAGCAGCCCGCAAAGGTGAACACGATCTGGCTCTGGGCAACGTGCTGGGCTCCAACCTGTTCAACACCCTGGCGGTGGTGGGCATTGCCGCCAGCATATCGCCGCTGCAAGTGCCTGTCGAGGCTGTCAACCGCGACCTCCTGGTCATGGGCGCCCTGACCCTGGCCCTGTTTGTGCTCGGCTGGGGCTGGCGTGGCCGCCCAGGCCGCATCAACCGGGTCGAAGGCACACTGCTCCTGCTGGCCTATGTGGGGTACACGGCAGTGCTGCTGGTCAGCCTGGGCGCACCAAGCTGACCAGCCGTTGGAAGTTCAGGGCCTCAGAGGCTGAGAGGGAATTGGGTGTGCCCGAAAGGGCATCCCAAAGCGCCGCCGGCGGTGGTTTGGGGTGGCAAGACGGGCATGACCGATTTCCTCTCAGTCTCTCAGACCTTCGTTGACCGTGGGGTAACGCAGCTTCAGGCGCAGTTCGCGCTTCATGCGTCGGTTGGACAGCCGGCGCGACTCGCCCATGAAGCTCAGCAGGGCAGGTGGCAATTGTGCCTGCGCCTCGCTGCGGGACATGCGCGGCGGGCGCGGCAGGCCATACAGATCGGCGGCCAGATCGAAATAGTCGCCCATGCGCAATTCGGTGTCGTCCACCACATGGAGCTTGCGCTGGGGACGCCCCCGCCAGAGGGCCAGCACACAGGCGCGCGCCAGATCATCGGCGTGGATGTGGTTGGTGAACACGTCGTCCTCGGGCCTCAGCACGGGCGTGCCACGCTGCAACCGGGCGCGTGGCGTGCCACCGTCACGGTCGGCGGCGTAGATGCCAGGAATGCGCAGCACCACCGCACGGACGCCGCTGGCACGGCCATAAGCCCCCACCCAGCGCTCGGCGTCCACCCTTCGCCAGGCCCGCGGTGTGGCCGGTGACACCGGCATCGACTCATCGACCCAGCTGCCCTGGCGATCGCCATAGACCCCGCTGGTCGACCCATACACCAGCGACACCGGTGGACCGCGCCGAGCCAGGGCACGCAACAGATGGCGGGTGCGAGGGTCTTCGCCCTGATGGGCCGGATCGTGCGTCGGGGGAGGCGCCAGGTGAATGATGCGCGTGGCCACGCCACCGAGTCGCTGCAAGGAAGCTGGCTGGTCCAGATCACCCACCAGTGGCGTGAGGCCGGCACGGCGAAGTTCCGTTTGTCTCCGTTCGGACGACGTCAGGGCCAGCAAACGGGCGCGACGCCCCCCCCCCAGCTCACGAGCCACACGCAGCCCCACGTCGCCGCACCCGACGATCAGCACGCGCTCGCGGCGAAAGCGCGCAGGCAAAGCACCAAGCAGACCCATGGATATGGTTTTTGCGACAATCTGAGGTTGGCACCGGACTGGCGCCCGGGCAGCCGGGCGAACAGACTCGCCCGGACACCTCCACTGTAACGACTTCCCCCATGAGCTTTTCCATCACCGTCGAACCCAGCGGGCGCAGCTTCAGTGCCGAACCTGGTGAAACCATGCTGGCCGCCGGCATCCGCCAGGGCATCGGCCTTCCCTACGGTTGCAAGGACGGCGCCTGTGGCTCCTGCAAATGCCGCAAGCTGTCCGGCACGGTGGAACACGGCCCGCACCAGTCCAAGGCCCTGTCGGCCGACGAAGAGGCCGCCGGCTTCGTGCTGACCTGCTGCGGTGTGCCCCAGAGTGACGTGGTACTGGAGTCACGGCAGGTGACCGAGGCGGGCGCCTTTCCGATCAAGAAGATGCCGGTGCGGGTGAACTCGCTTGAACGTGTGTCCCACGACGTCGTTGTCATGGGCCTGCAGCTGCCCGCTGCCGACACCTTTCAGTACCACGCCGGCCAGTATGTCGAGTTCCTGCTGCGCGACGGTGACCGCCGCAGCTACTCCATGGCCAATGCGCCGCACACACAGGCTGCCGGCCCCCGCATCGAGCTGCACCTGCGCCACATGCCAGGCGGCAAGTTCACCGACCATGTGTTCGGGAACATGAAGGAAAAAGAGATCCTGCGCATAGAGGGGCCGTACGGCAGTTTCTTCCTGCGCGAGGACAGTGCCAAGCCCATCGTGTTCCTGGCCTCGGGCACCGGCTTTGCGCCGATCAAGGCCATCATCGAGCACATGCGTTTCAAGGGCATGGACAGACCCGCGACGCTGTACTGGGGCGGCCGCCGCCCGGCCGACCTGTACCAGGACGCCTGGATCCGCGAGCAGCTGACCCACCTGCCCTGGTTGCAGTACGTGCCGGTGATCTCGGATGCCCTGCCCGAGGACGCCTGGACCGGTCGCACAGGCTACGTGCACCAGGCCGTGCTGCAGGACTTCCCGGACCTGTCGGGCCACGAGGTCTACGCCTGCGGCGCGCCGATCGTGGTCGAGTCGGCACGCCGCGATTACATGGCCCACGCCGGCCTTCCGGAAGAGGCCTTTTTCGCCGACTCGTTCACAAGCGCGGCGGACAAGCAGTAAGACCCCCCTGCGCCGCTGCGCGGCTTCCCCCCTGGGAGGGGGGACACCACCTGTGGCCCGGCAAAGCCGGTTCCACGGCGGTTGCTGGCTGGAGACACGGCCTGCCTGTCGCGCAGGTGTCGTTTGCGTGCATTCCCCGATGGTGCCCGGGCGGCACCGGCAGCACACTGGAGCTCTGTTCGTTTTGCTGATCCGGAGTCCTTCGCATGTTCCATCGCCGACACCTTCTGGCCCTGGCGGCCGCCGCTTCCCTGGTTTCGCTGCCCGCCAGGGCCCAGACCAACCCGGTGCGCATCATCGTGCCGTTTGCGGCTGGGGGTCCGATCGACGTGACAGCCAGGGTGCTGGCCGAAGCGGTGAAAGACACACTGGGCACGGTGATCATCGAGAACCGTGCCGGTGCCGGCGGCAACATCGGCGTTGGCGCCGCTGCTCGCTCGGCACCCGACGGCATGACACTGGGCATTGCCACCACCGCCTCGCACGGCATCAACCCCTGGCTGTTCAAGCAGTTGCCCTACGACCCGGTGAAAGACTTTGCGCCGGTCACCCAGATGCTGAGGGTGCCCAATGTGCTGGTGATCAATGCCGAGACGGCCCAGCGCCTGGGCATCAACACCGTGGCCGACCTGATCGCGTATGCCAAGGCCAACCCGGGCCGACTGAACTACGGCTCGGGTGGCAATGGCAGCGCTGGCCATCTGGCCGGTGAGCTGTTCAAGAACCAGGCCGGCATCTTTGCGGTGCACATCCCCTACAACGGCGGCGCGCCAGCACAGGCGGCCCTGCTGGGCGGCCAGGTCGATTTCAATTTCGACAACCTGGCCACAGCGGCGGGCAACATCCGCTCGGGACGGCTCAAGGCCCTGGCGGTGACCACGGCCCAGCGCACGCAGGTGATGCCGAATGTGCCCACCGTGGCCGAAACCCTGCCCGGCTTCGAGATCGACACCTGGTGGGGACTGGTGGTGCCGGCCGGCACACCGGCCGAGCGGGTCTCCCAGCTCAATGCCGCATTCACCCAGGCCCTGAACACACCGGCGGTGCGCGAACGGTTTGCCACCCTGATGGCCGAACCGGCACCCAGCACACCCCAGGCCTTCGGTGAGTTCATGAACCGCGAGCGCGCCAAATACGAACGCATGGTCAAGCTCAGCGGCGCCAAGGTCGATTGACATTTTCCGGAGGGACGTCCATGCAGGATGCCAACCAGTCGCCCATGGTCTCGACCATGATGGCGCAGCCGCTGTCGCTCAACCACCTGCTGGACCGCGCCGGATACCTGTTCCCGTCCAGCGAGATCGTGAGTCGGCTGCCCGACAAAAGCTACTGCACGCACCGCTTCAGCGAGTTCCACGAGCGAGCGCGGCGGCTGGCACAGGCCCTGCTCGATCTGGGCGTTTCCCGGGGCGACCGGGTGGCCACGCTGTGCTGGAACCACCACGCCCACCTGGAGTGCTATTTCGGCATCCCGGCGGCCGGTGCAGTCATGCACACCCTGAACCTGCGCCTGTCGCCTGACGAGATCGGCTGGATCGCGGCCGACGCGCAGGACCGTGTGCTGGTGGTCGACGACATCCTGCTGCCGCTGTACCGCCAGTTTGCCCACCTGCACCGCTTCGAGCACGTCATCGTGTTTCCGTTCTCAGGGGCCCCGGTGCCCGACGGTGAAGGCCTGACCGACTACGAAGCCCTGTTGGCGGCCACCGAAGTCAGCCAGTTCCGGTACCCGGCCCACGCCGAGGATGACCCGGTGTCCATGTGCTACACCTCGGGCACCACCGGGCGGCCCAAGGGCGTGGTCTATTCCCACCGCTCGACCGTGCTGCACACCCTGGTGGGCTGCCTGGGCGATTGCTGGGGCCTTCGTGGCACCGACACGGTGCTGCCAGTCACCCCCATGTTCCACGCCAACAGCTGGGGCATCCCTTACGCTTGCGTCATGCTGGGCACCAGGCTGGTGTTTCCGGGTCCCCACCTGCACCCGGACGACCTGCTGGACCTGATGCAACACCAGCCACCAACGCTGGCCCTGGGCGTGCCCACCATCTGGCTGGGCCTCATCCAGGCCTACGAGGCGGCACTGAGCACCCAGCCCGGCCGATGGAAACTGCCGCCGGGTATGCGCAGCCTGGTCGGTGGAGCGGCCGTGCCCGAATCGCTGATCCGCAGCTTCCACCGACACGGGGTCTGGCTGCTGCAGGGCTGGGGCATGACCGAAACCTCGCCGCTGGCCACCGTGTCCTACCCCAAGGCCGAGCTGCGCGACATTGACGACAACGAGCGCTACCGCCGCGCCGCCATGGCCGGTGTGCCCGTGCCCCTGGTGGACGTGCGCCTGCGCCAGGACGACGGCAGCGACGCGCCCTGGGACGGCCAGAGCGTCGGCGAGATCCAGGTGAGGGGGCCCTTCATCACCGGCCGCTACCACCGGGTGCCGGTCAGCGAAGACAAGTTCACCCCGGACGGCTGGCTGCGCACCGGCGACGTCGCCAGCATGGACCCACACGGCTTCGTGCGCATCACCGACCGCACCAAGGACCTGATCAAGTCGGGTGGCGAGTGGATCAGTTCGGTCGACCTGGAGAACGCGCTCATGGGCCACCCCGAGGTGCTGGAAGCGGCCGTCATTGCCATCCCGGACGAGAAGTGGAGCGAGCGCCCGCTGGCCTGTGTGGTCAGCCGCAGCGGCCAGCCGCTGGACCGCAGCTCACTCGATGCCTGCCTGCTGGACAGGGGCTTTGCCAAGTGGCAGTTGCCCGAGCGCTACGAATTCATCGAAGCCGTGCCGCGGACCTCGACCGGCAAGTTCTACAAGCTGCGCCTGCGCGAGCGCTTTCCGCACTGAGGCGATGGGTTCGACTCAGGCGCCTGCCAGGAGCTTGCGGATGTCGTCGGCCAGCGCCTGGGCGCCGGTGCCATAGCGGTGGTACAACCGCACCCGGCCCTGCGGATCATAGACATAGCTGCCGGCCGTGTGGTCCATCGAGTAGCTGGTGGGTGTGGCGCCGGGCACCTTCTTGTAGTAGATCCGGAAGCGCTTGGCCAGCTCCGGCAGCTCGCCGGGCGCCGAATACAGCGCCAGAAAGCTGGGGTCGAAGGCCGCCATGTACTCCTTCATGATCTCGGGTGTGTCTCGCTCCGGGTCGATGCTGACGAACAGACCTTGCAGGCGTTCGCCGTCTGCGCCCAGCAGCTCGCGGGCCTGCGCCATTTCGGACATGGATGTCGGGCAGACGTCCGGGCACTGGGTGAAGCCGAAGAAGATGACGACCGCCTTGCCCCGGAAATCGGCCAGGGTCCGCATCTGGCCATTGTGGTCGGTCAGCGCGAAGCCGGTCGCGTAGTCGGCGCCGGTGATATCGATGCCGGCAAAGCCCTGGCCCGACTGGCCGCAGCCAGCCAGCCAGGGCAGGACGCCGATGGCACCGGCGCCCAGCACCAGTTGGCGACGGTTTCGGGAAAACAGGTGGGTCATGGCAGGTAGTGGTCGATCAGCAGTGCCGCAAACAGCAGCGACAGGTGAATCAGCGAGAAGCGGAAGGTCTTGCGGGCCAACGCGTCCGAATAGTCACGCCAGAGCACATAGGCATAGGCCACGAAGCCTGCGTTGAGCAACACCGCCGCCGCCAGATAGAACCAGCCGCTCATGCGCATCATGAACGGCATCAGACAGGCCGCAAACAGCACCAGGGTGTAGAGCAGGATTTGCAGGCGGGTGAACTCCGATCCGTGCGTGACCGGCAGCATCGGCAGACCCGACTTGCGGTAGTCTTCGACCCGGTACAGCGCCAGTGCCCAGAAGTGCGGCGGCGTCCACAGAAAGATGATCAGGAACAGGATCAGCGCCTCGGGCGCCACATGGCCGCTCACCGCGGCCCAGCCCAGCACCGGCGGCATCGCGCCGGAAGCGCCGCCGATGACGATGTTCTGGGGCGTCAGCGGCTTGAGAATGACGGTGTAGATGACCGCATACCCCACAAAGGTACCGAAGGTCAGCCACATCGTCAGCGGATTGACCCAGAGGTACAGAATCGCCGAGCCCAGGCCACAGAGCAAGGCGGAGAAGGCCAGGGTCTGGGCATTGGTCAACTCGCCTTTCGCCGTCGGGCGCCAGGCGGTGCGCTTCATGCGCCGGTCAATCTGCTGCTCGACGATGCAGTTGAAAGCCGCCGCCGCTCCGGCCACCAGCCAGATACCCAGGCAGGCCAGCACGATGAGCTGCACCTGCGACCAGCTGGGCAGACCCGGGATCGCCAGCACCATACCGATCAGGGCGCAAAACACGATCAGCTGAACCACCCGCGGTTTGGTCAGAATGTAGAACTGCCGCCAGGTGGACGACAGACCCAGCGAAGAGGTCGAGGAAGGGGCTGCACTCATCTTGAAGCTTGCGGCATGGGGGTGGAGAGCGCACGGACCGGTGTGGTCGATGCACGGGTGCGGGCCAACAGACCGGTCATCAGCACCACCAGGGCCGCCGCCCCGCCGGTGTGGGCCACAGCGGCCACCAGAGGCCACTCCAGCACCACGTTGCTCAGGCCACTGACCAGTTGCCAGCCGGCCAGGATCAGCAATCCCTTGGCACCGGCGCGCAGGCCTTCAACCCGCCACAGCCGCCAGGCCAGCCAGATCAGCGCCGCCAGCACCACATAGGCCGCCAGTCGATGCACATAGTGGATGGCGGTGAGGGCCGCAAAAGGAATCGAATCGCCGGAACGGGCCTGGCCGAGCTCACGCCAGAGCGTGAAGCCTTCGCGCAGATCCATGTCGGGCCACCAGCTGCCCTGGCAGGTGGGAAAATCGCGACAAGCCAGCACAGCGTAGTTGGTGCTGACCCAGCCACCCAGGGCCACCTGCAGCCACAACAAGGCGAACACGCCCACCAGGGCCAGGCGCAAGGTGGACGGGACGGGCACCGCACCAACTGCACCGGGCAAAGCGTGTGCATAGGCGACCGACTGGGCCCGCAACAGAGCCAGCAGTCCCAGCCCACCCAGCAGGTGGAGCGTGACAATGGCCGGGAACAGCTTCATGGTGACGGTCAGTGCACCGAAGGCACCCTGAACGCACACCCAGATCAGCGTCACCCAAGGCCACCACAATGACATGGGCAGCTGACGGCGTGCCAGGGTGCTGTTGATGGCCAACACCAGAATAAGCACCCCGACGGCCGTGGCCAGGTAGCGGTGGATCATCTCGATCCAGGCCTTGGGGAAGGTGACCGGCCCAAAGGGCATGGCCTCCTGGGCCGCCGCAATCGAGGCACTGGCGCCGATCGGACTGGCGCTGCCGTAGCATCCGGGCCAGTCCGGGCAACCCAGACCCGAATCGGTCAAGCGGGTGAAGGCGCCGAACAGCACCAGGTCGAAGGTGAGAAACAGGGTCACCAGCGTCAACAGGCGCAAGCGCTGGGCGGGTTCGGCCCGGCGGCTGCGCAACCAGACCCAGGCGATGGGGCCCAGCGCCAGCACCACACCCAGCAGCATCAGCCGCGCGATCGGGGCCAGGTCGTACAAGGGTTGCGTGTCCATGTCCTGCGCTCGGGAAAAATACCGGCAAGCGGCTCAACGGCCGGGCTTGTCCCAGAAGGACGAGGCACGCAGCAGGCGGTCGAGGTCACGGCGCGCGCGCTTGGGATCCAGATCGGCCGGAAAGCGCATCATCCAGTTGCCCAGCGGATCCACCACGTACAGGTGGTCCTCCAGCCGATGGCCGGCGGCGGGTACGAGCCACTGCGCCAGCGCGTCGGCGTCGACCTGGAGGACCAGAGCAGCAGCTGTGGCCTGCACCAGTGGCTCGCGCAGCGTGTCGGACCCGGTTCGCAGCCAGACCCAGTCCACCCGGTCTTTCTCGCGCCCCAGCATCTCCCGGATCTGCCGTTGCAGATAGAGGTGCCGCTCGCAGGCTTCGTTGCAGGCACTGTCGGCCACACTGATAAGCAACCACTGCTGACGCAGGGACGTCAAGGCCACCGCCTCGCCCTGGGCGTTCATGCCCTCCATGGCGGGCAAAGGACGTTGCGGGTCGATCAGCTCACCGTAGCTGTGCCCCCCCGAGGGACGGATCACGTAGTAGGTGAAGTAGGAGGCGATGACCGGGGCTGCGCACACCAGCAGAAGCATCAGCATCTTCCAGCGTCCGGAGCGGGTGCGCGCCGCGTCGATGGCGGCCACCTCGCCAGGCTGGGGCAGGGTGTGGACCGTCATGGTCAGGGGCTCGTCGGGGGTACGGGTCATGGGGTGTGGGGCTTGCGCCGGGGTGCAATCAGCTGGAACCAGACGAACAGCAGGGCCGTCAGAGCACACAGACCGAACCACTGGAATGCGTAGCCATGGTGCTTGGCCACGCCGGACTCCACCCGCGGCCACGCTCTGAGCAGGCCTTCATCGCGTTCGGGGCCCGTCTGGAGTACCGAGATCTCCAGCAGAGGCAAGCCTGTTTCAGCCGAAAAAGCTTCGATATCGATATTTTGCCGGATTGGGCCCAGACCCGCCTGACCCAGCTCGTAAAGCTTGGCTGGCGCCGGGGACAGCCGTCCTTCGACCTCGACAAGACTGTCGCCTGGCGAAGGCACCTCGGGCAGGCGTGTGCGATCATGGAAATCGCGTGCCACCCAGCCACGCTGGACCAGGATGTGGCGATCGCTTCCCTGCAGCTGCAGCGGCGTGACCACAAAGAAACCCGGGATGGCGTTCATCTGGCGGTTGTCCAGAAAAACCGTGTGCTGCCCCACCCATTGGCCACGCAGCCGGGCCTTGCGGTGCAGCAGCTCATCGAGGTCATGGGCCCGGGACAAAGCCTCGGTCGTCAACGGGGGCTCCTGCCCTCGCCGCTCGATCTGGTCGTACAGCGCCTGCTTCTGCGCTGCCCGACCCAACTGCCACAGACCCAGCGAAGCCGTGATCGCCATGGTGAAGGCGGTGGCAAGCCACACCACCCAGACATGCCAGGACCGGGCTTTCATTCGGGTGACCCCTGCCATCGGGCGGGCAGACGGATAATGCTGGCCATGAAATACGTGGTGATTCTCGGGTTCGTTGCCATCATCGGCAGTCTGGCTGCTGCGCTGGTGTTCATGATGCGGGGTGATCGAGCGCCAGATGCCGAGGACGCCAACGCGCCTCGCAACAACCACATGGCCCGTGCACTGGCCTTTCGCATCGGCTTTTCGGTGCTGCTGTTTGCCATCGTGCTGCTGAGCTATTTCATGGGCTGGATCCAGCCCACGGGTTTGCCCGTGTCGCGCTGAACCGGATTGTGAACGAACATGAAAAAGGCGCCAGAGTGGCGCCTGTTGTCGGCGGTCCCGGCACTCGGCCGGGCCGGTTTCACATCCAGTAGACCAGGATGTAGAGACCCAGCCAGACCACGTCAACGAAGTGCCAGTACCAGGCTGCACCCTCGAAACCGAAATGGCTCTTGGCACTGAAGTGACCTTTTTGCAGCCGCAGGGTGATGACCAGCAGCATGATCATGCCCAGCAGCACGTGGAAGCCGTGGAAGCCGGTGAGCATGTAGAAAGTCGAGCCGAAAATGCCCGAGCTCAGCTTGAGGTTCAGGCTGGTGTAGGCATAGAAGTACTCGTAACCCTGCACGCACAGGAAGATGGCGCCCAGCAACACCGTCATCCACATGAAGGCGATGGTTTTGGCGCGGTTGCCGGCCTGCAGGGCATGGTGGGCAATGGTCAGGGTCACGCCCGAGGTCAGCAGCAAGGCCGTGTTGATGGTGGGCAGCCAGAACGGCCCCATGGTCTGGAAGGGCTCGACGATGCCAGCTGGCGACGCGGTCATGCCCGCCTGGATGCTGGGCCAGACGGCGGTGAAATCGGGCCAGAGCAAGGCGTTCTCGACATTGCCCAGGTTCGGCACCGCCTGAACACGCGCCCACCACAGGGCGGTGAAGAACGCGCCGAAGAACATCACCTCCGAGAAGATGAACCAGCTCATGCTCCAGCGGTAGGACAGGTCGATCTTGCGACCGTACAGACCGCTTTCGCTTTCGTGGATGGCATCGCCGAACCATTGGTACAGCACCACCAGCCAGAACACCAGGCCAAAGGCCAGCGAGTACATGCCCCACCCGGACCCGTTGACCCACTGACCCGCGCCGAGGATCACAAAAAACAGACCGATGGCGGCCATCGCCGGGTGCCTCGACAGGCCCGGTACGTAGTAATAGGGCGTCGTGCCGTGGGATGCTGCTGACATGCTCACTCCTAGTTGCGAATCGCTTGTAATGTTTGAATGTTGTGTAGGGTATCAGGGCCGATGGTTCACGCGACCACCCAGTTGACCAGCAGCATCAGCCCGATCACGAACAGAAAGGCCATCACCACGCCCACCGCCATAAGGTGCAAGGGATTGAGACGGGCAATGTCTTTCTGGTAGTCGTCCCGCCGCCGCACTCCGAGAAAGCCCCAGAGTACGGCCTTGATGGTGGCCACAATCGAGCCACCTTGCCTGGCTTCAGGAGAGTTCACCTGGAAGCCCTCCGCGTAGCAAACCGGAGGCACGTGCCCCATGTAGGACACTGCGCGGTGTTCATACCGCCCCCTGCCGAGATGGGGCCGCCTGTGCGGCCACCGGCACCGAGGGCGACACCGACGTCGAAGGTGCGGCCGGTACCCGGCCACCCACCTCGAAGAAGGTGTAGGACAGGGTGATGGTGGTCACGTCCCGGGGCAGGCGTGGGTCAATGACAAAGGCCACCGGCCACTCCTTCTTTTCGCCCGGTTCAAGTTCGTACTGGGTGAAGCAGAAACACTCGAGCTTGTTGAAGTGCGAGGCCGACTGCCGCGGTGCGTAGCTGGGGATGGCCTGCGCCGCCATGGACCGGTTCTGGACGTTCTGGAACTCGTACATGACGGTCGCCAGCTCACCCGGGTGCACCTGAATCGAGCGCTGGGCCGGCTTGAAATGCCAGGGGCCACGCACATTGGTGTCGAATTCCACCGTGATGGTGCGCGAGGTGTCCACCTGGGTGTTCTGCGGCAGCCGGGTGTTCATCCCGGGCACTTGCCGCTCGGCAATGGCCAGCACGTTGATGCCCAGGGCATCACAGACGGCACGGTAGATCGGCACCAGCGCATAACCGAAGGCGAACATGCCCAGCGCAACCACGCTGAGCTTGGCCACCATGGTGAGATTGGCTCGCTTGAGTCCCATGACAGATCAGACCGTGGTCAGCCGAAAAACCGCATCTTGAACAGGAAGCCGAGGAAGAAGGCGAACGCCACCGATGCCAGGATCAAGCCCAGGCGGACGTTCGCGCGTTTCTGTTCCGGCGTCTTCATGGTGGTTTCAGCCACGCTCAACCAATCACGCGGGTGGCCGTGGCATCGAGCTTGGGCGGGTTCTCGAAGGTGTGGTGGGGCGCCGGCGAAGGCACTTCCCATTCCAGCCCTTCCGCGCCTTCCCAGGGCTTTTGCGGCGCCTTTTCA
This sequence comes from Burkholderiales bacterium, assembly GCA_030604135.1. Lineage (GTDB taxonomy): Bacteria > Pseudomonadota > Gammaproteobacteria > Burkholderiales > Burkholderiaceae_C > Hydrogenophaga. The sequence goes on from JAUVWL010000002.1 coordinate 275,101, forward strand.
CCCTTGCCCATCATGGCGGGCAGGATGACGGCCACGAAGAAGTAGACCTGGGCGATACCGAAAGCAAACGCACCCACCGAGGCGATCATGTTGAAGTCGGTGAACTGCATCGGATAGTCGGCATAACGACGCGGCATGCCGGCCAGGCCCAGGAAGTGCATCGGGAAGAAGGTGATGTTGAACGAGATCATGGACCACCAGAAGTGGATCTTGCCACGGGTCTCGCTGTACATCACGCCGGTCCACTTGGGCAGCCAGTAGTAGATGCCCGAGAACATGGCGAACAGCGATCCGGCCACCAGCACGTAGTGGAAGTGCGCCACCACGTAGTAGGTGTCCTGCATCTGGATGTCGATCGGGGCCACCGACAGGATCAGGCCTGTAAAGCCGCCGATGGTGAACACGAAGATGAAGCCGACCGCCCACAGCATCGGGGTCTCGAAGGTCATCGAGCCCTTCCACATGGTTGCGATCCAGTTGAAGATCTTCACGCCCGTGGGCACGGCGATCAGCATGGTGCTGTACATGAAGAACAGCTGACCGGTCACCGGCATGCCGGTGGTGAACATGTGGTGCGCCCACACGACAAAGGACAGGATGGCGATGGAGCCCGTGGCATAGACCATGGAGGCGTAGCCGAACAGCTTCTTGCGCGCAAAGGCCGGCACCACCTGGCTGACGATGCCGAAGGCCGGCAGGATCATGATGTAAACCTCGGGGTGACCGAAGAACCAGAAGATGTGCTGGTACATGATCGGGTCGCCGCCGCCAGCGGGGTTGAAGAAGGCGGTGCCGAAGTGGCGGTCGGTCAGCGTCATGGTGATGGCGCCGGCCAGCACGGGCATGACCGCGATCAGCAGGTAGGCGGTGATCAGCCAGGTCCAGGCGAACATCGGCATCTTCATCAGCGTCATGCCGGGGGCACGCATGTTGAGGATGGTCACGATGATGTTGATCGAGCCCATGATGGACGAAGCGCCCAGGATGTGCATGGCGAAGATGGCCGCATCCATGGACGGGCCCATCTGCAGCGTCAGCGGCGCGTACAGCGTCCAGCCGGCTGCGGGTGCGCCACCGGGCATGAAGAACGAGCCGGCCAGGATGATGGCGGCAGGCACCATCAGCCAGAAGCTGAAGTTGTTCATGCGCGCGAAGGCCATGTCGGAGGCGCCGATCTGCAGCGGCAGCATCCAGTTGGCGAAGCCCACGAAGGCCGGCATGATGGCGCCGAACACCATGATCAGGCCGTGCATGGTGGTCAGCTGGTTGAACAGCTCGGGGTTCACCACCTGCAGGCCGGGCTGGAACAGCTCGGCGCGGATGAGCAGCGCCAGCAGGCCACCGATCATCAACATAGTGAACGAGAACAGCAGGTACATCGTCCCGATGTCCTTGTGGTTGGTGGCGTAGACCCAGCGCCGCCAGCCCGTGGGCGCGTGGTGGTCGTGGTCGTGACCGTGCGCGTCGTGGTGGTCAAGAACTGCACTCATGATCGATTCCTTGGTCTTTCAGAATTCGGGGGGCCGGTTCACTGGCGCGCAGCGACCACATCGGCCGGCTGCACGAGTCGCTCGGTCGCGTTGGACCAGCTGTTCTTGGTGAAGGTCATGACGGCGGCCAGTTCGGTGTCGGACAGCTGCTTCCAGGCCGGCATGGAACCGCCACCCGCACCGTTGAGCATGATGCTGATGAACTGCGCAGGATCGGTGGCGGTCACGATGGCCGAGCCATCGAGGGCCTTGATGGGACCTGCGCCCTTGCCGCTGGCCTGGTGGCAAGCCGCGCAGTTGGCGGCGTAAACCGATTCGCCGCGCTGCACCAGATCGGCCAGGGTCCACACCTTGGTCGGGTCGTCGGCCGCAGCGGCCATGATGGCCTGTTGCTCGGCCACCCAGACGCTGTATTCCTGGGCGGTCACCACCTTGACGTGGATGGGCATGTAGGCGTGTTCCTTGCCGCACAGTTCGGCACACTGACCGTAGAAGTCGCCGGTGCGCTCGGCTCGGAACCAGGTGTCGCGCACGAAGCCCGGGATGGCGTCCTGCTTGACGCCAAAAGCCGGCACCATCCAGGCATGGATCACGTCGTTGGCGGTGGTGATGATGCGGATCTTCTTGCCCACCGGCACCACCATCGGGTTGTCGACCTTCAGCAGGTAGTCGTCCACCGGCTCGGGGCGGCCGCTGGCGGACATGACGCGGTGGCTGTTGTCCAGAGTGGACAGGAAGCCGATGCCCTCGCCTTCGCCTTTGAGGTACTCGTAGCCCCACTTCCATTGCATGCCGACCGCCTTGATGGTGATGTCGGCGTTGGTGGTGTCTTTCTGGGCCACCAGCACTTTGGTGGCCGGCAGGGCCATGCCGATGACGATCAGCAAGGGCACGATGGTCCAGCCCAGCTCCACCCAGATCGGCTCGGGCAGTTCCTGCGCCTTGTGACCCACCGACTTGCGGTGCTTGAGGATGGAGTAGAACATGACGCCGAACACGATCACGAAGATCACGGCGCAGATGCCCATCATGAACCAGTGCAGCCAGTGCTGCTCTTCGGCGATGCGGGTGGCCGGGGGCGCGAAATTCAACTGGTTGACGGCCGGGCCACCTGGCAGGTCGTTGACCCGTTGCGCGGCGGCCGTCACCCAGACACCCGCGCCCAGGAAAAGGCCCGTCATCGTCGACCGCACGGCGGCCAGCCTCTGTCGCAAGGACATACCCGATTTCATCGTCGTACTCACTTTGTGCGCCTCAAATATAAGTATTGATTTATATCAATGCAAATTAAAACAAATTTTCCCGTCCTCGCCCACCCGGGGAAATACCCAACCCTCTACCCCTCACACATCCCGCAAGGCCCGCCGCAGTTCGTTCAGCAGCAGTGGCCTCAACTCGGGCCTCAGGTGGCGACCAATCCGGACCGTCTGGGCGCCCGCCCGAACCTCGATCAGCACCTGCCGCCCGCCCGAATGCAACCGGACGTGCCCGCGCTCAAACTCGCTTCGCCGGATCTCACCAGCGCTCTCGCTCTCCACGATCAGTTGCCCGCCGCGAATGGTCACACTCTCACCGTCGGTGGCGTGGCGCGCATGCACGACAAATGCCGCTCCCAGCGCCAGCAGTTCGAGCACGGCAAAGGGCATGACCAGCACCGCACCCTGTGTCCAGAAAAACACCGCAAACCCGAGAGACACCGTGCCCAGCAAGGCAAAAACCATCGCCAGCTGGGACGGCGCCACCGAACAATGACGACGCAGGGACCAGACCAGAGCACCATCGCAGCTCTGAGCCAGTCGATACACATCCGGATCGCTGTTCAAGCACCCCTCCCGCCAAGCCCTTGCAGCACCGCCGCAAAGCAACAGGGAAAATGCCCTGGAGAGTTTGATTTATGTCAATTGTAGCGAGGTAAATCCCCCGTCCTGCTGACACGTCACCTCATCCGACTGGGGCATCGTGGCATATGGCGACACGCCGGCATCCGAAGGTCAGCGGCGCGAGGACCGAAGCATGTCCCGCAGGGTGTCCAAGGGGACACTTTGCTGTGGCAGCGCCTTCAAGCTGGGCCTGGGCTTGAAGGCATGTCCGTAGATGAGTTCGAACGACAGACGCAGGCGGCCATCCGGATCGCGGGGCATGTCGGCGCACATGCCTTCGATGAGATGCTGGCGCCAGGCGCGCCCCCTCAGCCCGGCAAAGCGTTGGCTGCTGAAGTTGCGGCCCAGCAGGCGAAGCTCGTCCAGCATGGCTTCGGCGCTGCTGTAGGTCAAGGTGATGCGCTCCATGTCCACCACCGGCTCGGCAAAGCCGGCCTGCACCAGAAGATCGCCCCAGTCGTGCATATCGACAAATCCATGGGTGGGCTCGCCCCAGCCGCGCAGCCGATACAGCGCCCGCAGCTCGGACAGGCTGTCCGGCCCCAGGCAGGAGAACATCAGAAAACCATCGGTGTCGATGTGTCGGTTCCAGCGTTGCAGCAGTTGCAGTGGATGGGGCTCCAGATGCAAGCACATGTTGGCCCACACCATGCCGACCCGGATCCGTTCATCGGCCAGCGACGCGAGCGCGGGGTTCTTGCGGCGCAGGAAACGCCACGGTGTCCGCTGCCCGCCGTTGACCGCGCTCAAGGCCCCCGGTGCATCCTGGGCCACCACATGACACTGGGCACCCGGAAGGCGCTGCAGCAAGTGGCGGTGGGCCTGGAGTCCGCCCAACGCAGGTTCCCAGTGCAGCCAGCTCGAAGGCAACTGGCGAAAGCAGTCAAGCCGGGTCAGCATGCGGGACGCCACCTCTTCATGCAGCCACGGGGTGGTGAGGACGAGACGCCGGGTCCAGCGGGCCACCGCCACCGGATCGAGCCCTGGCACGCTGTCGATCGGCTCTGCCTGCGGTGGATCGACCGGGGTGGAAGGCGTCGGGTTCACTGTGAGTTCTGACAGGCCGGTGTCGCGGAGCTGGTTGGCCGATCAGTATATTGGCTGCATGTTGTCCCTATGGCGATCCTGGTCCGCCCTCTGGCCAGGCCAATGCGAAGTCTGCTCGACCTGGCCGAGTGATCCGGTCTGTACGGCCTGTGTGCGCCGGTTTGCCGCACCACGCTGGCGTTGCCAGACCTGCGCTGCGCCGGCTCCACCTGGTCAAACCCGCTGTACCGACTGCCTGGTGCCTGGCAAACCGCGCCACCTGGTTCATTGCGTGGCAGCGGTGGACTACGCCTACCCCTGGGACGGGCTGGTGGCCCGCCTGAAATTCCGCAATGAACCCGCGTGGGCCCATACCATGGCCCGCCTGATGCTGCAGCGCCCTGAAGTGCGCACGCTGCTGACCGAAGCCGACCTGATGGTCCCGGTTCCGCTGACCGCCGGCCGGCTCGCCGAACGCGGCTACAACCAGGCTTGGGAGATCGCCAAGGCCTTGCGCCTGTTGGGGCGGCAAATGGTCTTGACGGTCCCTGGGCCTGGCGCCCAAACCCTGATGCGCCACGGCGAACAGCCTGACCAGCACACGCTCTCGCGCGAGCAGCGTTGGCGGAACCTGCGCCAGGCCTTCCAGGTTCATCCGGCGCACGGTGGCGAGCTGAGCGGAAAGCGCGTCTTGCTGGTGGACGATGTAAGCACCACAGGCGCCACGCTGGAGATGGCCGCCCGGGCACTGCGCAGAGCCGGCGCAGCCGAAGTCCACGGTCTCGTGTTTGCGAGAACGGACACGGCACGACCCACGTGAACCCGTGGCCTGCACAGCGACCCGACACGGCCGCTGTTGAAACTGTTACATCACCGATAGCAGCCGATGCCGGCTCCGCCGGTTTGATGACGCTATGATGGCCCCCTCGCAGGGAGCGGAGAAGACCGGTCAACCGGCCCGACGAACGCACTGGGGGGTCGCTGCTGCAACACCCAGACAACATTCACGCGCCCGTCTGCCTGCCCGCATGTTCAATGTCGTCCTGGTCACTCCCGAGATCCCGCCCAACACGGGCAATGTGATCCGGTTGTGCGCCAACACCGGCTGCCGTCTGCACCTGATCGAGCCGCTGGGCTTCTCAATGGACGACAAGCAGCTGCGCCGCGCCGGGCTCGACTACCACGAGTTCGCCGAGGTGCAGCGCCACCCGGACTGGGGTGCGTTTCTGGCCATGGCCCGACCCCCGCACGAGCGCCTGCTGGCGCTGAGCACCCGGGGCCTTCGCCGCGTCCATGACCATAGCTTCGATGTCGGGGACTGGCTGGTGTTCGGTTCTGAAACCCGAGGTCTGCCGGACCACATCCTCGACAGCTTTGCGCCCGAGCAACGCCTTCGTTTGCCGATGCGACCCGGTCAGCGCAGCCTGAACCTGTCAAACGCGGTGGCTGCTGTGGTGTTCGAAGCCTGGCGCCAGCAAGACTTCGAAGGCAGTGCCCCATGAACCGAGACCTTGCACCCATGCGACTGCAGTCCACTGGCAGGAGAGCTTGTTGATCCCGGCCATCACCCGCATCCTGCGCCTCGCCTTTGGCCAAAAACAGGCAGCGCCGCGCAAGGCGGGCCTACAGGACCTCACACGCATCCGTCAGGCATTGGCGGCCAGTTTCGAAGACTGTCTGGGAGAGGCGGCCGACCGACTTCGCCGTCGGATCGAGCTGGCGCGCACACCCCAGGAACTCTGGCTGCTGCGCAACGATGCTTTCCAGATCATTGCCCACCGCCACGACCAGTCCGTCGCATCGGAACGCATCAACGGGCTGTTGCCTGCTTTCGAGGGCTGGATCGATTCGCGTCAGATCGGACGGGTCTGACGATCGGCAAGGACTCGGCCGAACGGCCCTGATCAGGTGTAATGCCGTGCCAGCGACTCGGCCACACACACCGGTTTGTCGCTCCCTTCGCGCTCGACCAGCACCTGCCAGGTCAGTTGCACGCCGTTGCCCTCCAGGGGCTCGCTGGCCAGCAGCGTCAGGCGTGCACGCACCCGACTGCCCACTGGCACGGGCGACGGAAACCGGACCTTGTTGAGTCCGTAGTTGATGCCCATGCGCACCGGCGGGAAACCCATGGCCAGGTCGAAGAAACGGGGCAATAAGGACAGCGTGAGAAAGCCATGCGCAATGGTGGTACCGAACGGCCCCTGCCGGGCTCGTTCGATGTCGCAATGGATCCACTGGTGGTCTCCGGTGGCCTGGGCGAACTGGTCGACCTGTGCCTGGGAGATGGTGATCCAGTCGCTGACAGCCACTTCCTGGCCGATACAGGCCGTCAGCTCGGCCATCGATTCAAATCGCTTCATGGCGTCACCTTAGCAGGGCCACCACCACCGTCCTGTCGGCGCTGTGACAGTGGCTGTCCGCTCAGCGGTCCAGCCACTCGCAAATGGGCTGCCATTGCAGCAGATCCTTTTCCACCCGGCTGGGCGCCACATCGAACAGGGTCAGCCCGCGGGCGGCCAGGTGGATGTAGTTCTGCGTGTCGCGCAGGTAGGCCAGCACGGGCAAGCCCAGCCCCGAGACGAACTCGCGCAGCTTGTCGGCGGCAATGGTGCGCGGATCGACCCGCATGCCGATGATGCCGATGTCCAGCTGGGACGAGCGCTTGAGCTCTGCCACCTCGTCCAGAAAGGCCCGCGTCGCATAGATGTCGAAAATGCTGGGCTGCAAAGGCACCAGCACCTTGTCGGCCAGGCGCATCACGTCCTTGAAGCGCCAGCCGTGCAGCCCGGCCGGGGTGTCGAGCACCACGTGCGAGACGTCGCGGGGCGGGCGGGCAATCAGGTCATGCGAGATGTCCCAGGTCTGGATCGTGCGTGCTTCCGGCGGTCGCAGGCGCAACCACAGCCGCGACGACTGCTGGCGGTCTGCATCACCCAGCATGACGCTGTGACCCTGGCTGGCAAAGTAACCGGCCACGTTGGTCGACAGCGTGGACTTGCCCACGCCACCCTTGGGATTCGCCACCAGCACCACAGGCATACAGACCTCCTCAGATCAGACCGACAAGCGCCATGGTAGCGCGTGGCGCCCCGGTCACCTCACCAGGCGTCCCAGAGCAGCTTGACGCCGGTCAGGAACATGCCGATGTAGACCAACCGGTAGAACAGCTGCGGCTGAATCCGGTGCGCAATCCGCACCCCGGCCCAGACCCCCAGGGGCGCAAAGGGCAGCAAGGCCAGCGAGGTGCTCATGTTGCGCCAGTCCAGCAGCCCCAACCAGGCGTAGGGCACCCACTTGCTCAGGTTGACCACAAAGAAGAAGAAAGCCATGGTGCCGGTGAAGACCAGTGGAGACAGCCGCATCGGGATCACGTAGGCGTTGATCGGCGGCCCGCCGGCGTGAGCGATGAAGCTGGTGAAGCCCGAGGTGGCGGTCAGGAAGAAACCGACCCAGCGCGGGGGCGGGGGGCTGTCGGCGCGGGGCGGAAACAGCAGGCGCTGCGCCAGGAACAGCAAGGTGAAGCCCCCCACAATCCCCGCCACCAGCCGGGCGTCCAGCGATCGGAACAGCAGCGTGCCGATGACAATGCCAAGCAGGCCGGGCAAGAGCAGAAAACGCAGCAAACACCAGTCCACGTGGCGCCGGAAGGCGGCCATGCCCATCAGGTCCATCACCAGCAGGATGGGCATCAGGATGGCCGCTGCCTGCGGCACCGTGACCGCCAGCGCCATCATGGGCACCGCCAGCGAACCGAAGCCCGACCCGAAGCCGCTCTTGCTCATGCCCAGCAGCAGCACGGCCGGAATGGACACGGCATAAAAGGCGGGATCGGTGATCAACGGAAGTGAGGTCATGGACAATGGGGCGATGCCGAACGTTCAACTCTGGGGTGAGACCCTGCGACTGCTGGTCGAGATCGCGGCCACCGCTGCCTTTGCGCTCTCGGGCATTCTGGAGGGCGCGCGCAAGCGGCTGGATGCGGTGGGCGTTTGTGTGGTGGGCTTCCTGGCGGCGTTTGGCGGTGGCACGCTGCGCGACCTGTTGCTGGACCAGCGCCCGTTCTTCTGGGTCAGGCACGTCGAACTGCTCTGGGCCGTGCTGGGCTTGTGTGTGCTGGCCATGTTCTTCTTGCGCAGCCGGCATTTTGCACCGACCGAAAAAGCCATTCAGTGGCCCGACGCGCTGGGCCTGGGCCTGTTCGCGGCCACCGGCGTGCACCAGTCGCTCATGCTGGAACTCCCCGCTCTGGTCGCGGTGCTGATGGGCCTGATCACCGGGGTGTTCGGCGGCGTGCTGCGCGATGTCGTCTGCAACGAGATCCCCACCGCGTTCCACGACCACCGCCCCTATGCCCTGTGCGCCTTCTTCGGCGGCTGGGTCTATGTGGGTCTGTGGCAGCTGGGCGCACCCGGCTGGGTGGCCCTGGTGGCCTGCGTCGGTGTCACCGCCGGCTTGCGGGGGCTGGCGCTTTGGCGCAACTGGCAGTTGCCCGCGTGGCGGACATAGGGCCCCCACGCTCCGCCGCTGCGCGGGTCGCTGCCCCCCGAGGGGGCTGACCTTGCTTGGGGCGGCCCTGCGCTGCGGTCGTTGTCGCCCCCACGCTCCGCCGCTGCGCGGGTCGCTGCCCCCCGAGGGGGCTGACCTTGCTCGGGGCGGCCCTTCGCTGCGGTCGTTGTCGCCCCCACGCTCCGCCGCTGCGCGGGTCGCTGCTTCGCGGGATACAAAAGCGTTTGCCGAACTGGCATTTTCTGAACGGGACGCTATAATCCAAGGCTTTGCTGGCAAAACCCCGTCGGCCAATACTAGTTTCAGACGGGGAATATCGCAGACAAGAAGGCCGGGCCCGATCTTCCCGGTCATCCTCTGGATGCACATCATGGAAACCATTAGCTGATGACCACCATTCGCGTTAAAGACAACGAACCCTTCGACGTGGCCCTGCGCCGCTTCAAGCGCACCATTGAAAAACTCGGCCTGCTGACCGACCTGCGCGCCCGCGAGTTCTACGAGAAGCCCACCGCCGAGCGCAAGCGCAAGAAGGCCGCCGCCGTCAAGCGCCACTACAAGCGCGTGCGCAGCATGCAGCTGCCCAAGAAGCTCTACTGAGCCCCGGCACAGCCTGACTGAAAAACCCGCCCCGGGACGCCGGCGCGGGTTTTTTGTTGGGCCAACGCACGCCACAGCTTACGGCAGGCCCTGCTGCAGCATCCGGGCTGTCTGCCGCAAGGCGGTTTCCAGCGGCGCCCGCAACGGGTGTTCGGCCCGCCAGGCAGGCCGCATCAGCGACACCCTGAACGGGATGCTGACCGCCAGCGGCCGGACCAGCAATCGAGGTCCCTGCATCGCCAGTGCCGTCAGGGGGTTGACCACCCCCACGCCCAGACCCTGCTCCACCAGGGCGCACACCGAGACGGCACTGGCCGTCTCCAGCCGCAACAAACGGCTCACGCCCGCCTGCGCGAACCAGTCGTCCACCTGCTGGCGATACGGGTCGCCCGGGGCCAGGCTGATGAAGGCCTCCCCTTCGAAATCGCCCGCCGACAGACGCGCCCGACCCGCCAGACGGTGTCCGGCCGGCAGCACCGCCACTTCATCGGCCACGAGCAGGTGCTCCAGGCTGGAGGCCGGTGGCGCGTCCAGGCGTTCGCTCAGACCCAGGTCGAAGCGCTGCTCGGACAGGGCCGCCTCCAGCTGGGGCGAGTCCAGCGGGGTCAGCCCGACCGCCGCATCCGGCAGCTGCGCGGCCAGGCGCTGCAGGGCCTGGGGCAACAGGGCATGCGCCAACGCGGGCAGACAAGCCACCTGCAGACGGCCCTGCGCCCACGACCGCAGGCCGACCGCGGTGGCCGCGATCCGCTCCAGCCCGACGTAGGACAACTCCACCTCCTCCAGGAAGGCCAGAGCGCGGGCGGTCGGCTGCAGGCGCCCGCGCACACGGTCGAACAGGTGCAGGCCGGTCACCTGCTCCAGGCGGGCCAACTCCCGGCTGACGGTGGGCTGCGAGGTGTGCAGGCGTTCGGCCGCCAGAGTCACCTGACCGGTCTGCATGACGGCGCGGAACACCTCGATGTGACGGTGGGTGAGTTTCATATCCAATTTGAATGCGTTCTTTAAATGTCGGCATTGCACAATATACCTTCACGGGTGCAAGATGCGATCCCATGAACCCCTTTCAGCCTGACCTCCTGAAGACCCTGGCGCGCTCCCACGGCACGCCGCTGTGGGCCTACGACGCCGCCACCATCCGCCAGCGCATCGCCGAGCTGCGCCAGTTTGACACCGTCCGCTACGCCCAGAAGGCCAACGCCAACCTGCACCTGCTGCGGCTGATGCGCGAGCAAGGCGTGGTGGTCGACGCGGTCTCGCTGGGCGAAATTGAACGTGCCCTGGCCGCCGGCTACACCGCCTCGCCCGAGCCCTGTGGCGCCACCGGCATCGTGTTCACGGCCGATCTGTTCGACCACGCCACCCTGGACACGGTGGTCCGCCATGGCATTCCCGTCAATGCCGGCTCAGTCGACATGCTCGACCAGCTCGGCCAGCGTTCGCCGGGCCACCGGGTCTGGCTGCGCATCAACCCCGGCTTCGGCCACGGGCACAGCAACAAGACCAACACCGGCGGCGAACACAGCAAGCATGGCATCTGGCACAGCCAGCTGCCCCAGGCACTGGAACGCATCCGGGCACACGGCCTGAACCTCGAGGGCCTGCACATGCACATCGGCTCGGGGGTCGACTACGGCCACCTGGAGCAGGTCTGCTCGGCCATGGTGCAGCTGGTGCGCAGCAGCGGTGCGTCCGTGCGTGCCATCTCCGCCGGTGGCGGCCTGTCCATCCCCTACCGCGCCGGCGAGCCCCGCATCGACACCGCGCACTACTTCCGACTCTGGGATGCCGCCCGGCGCGAGATTGCCTCTCACCTGGGTCACCCTGTCCATCTCGAACTCGAACCCGGCCGATACCTGGTGGCCGAATCCGGCGTGCTGATGGCCGAGGTGCGTGCCACCAAGTTCCAGGGCGCCCAACACTTCACCCTGGTCGACGCCGGCTTCTCCGACCTCATGCGGCCCGCCATGTACGGTGCGTGGCACGGCATGAGCCTGCTGCCTTGCGACGACACACCGCGCCGGCTGCGGGAAACCGTGGTGGCCGGACCGCTGTGCGAATCGGGTGACGTATTCACCCAGGCCGAGGGCGGCTTGGTGTTGACCCGCGAACTGCCCGAGGCCAGGGTGGGTGATCTGCTGGTGCTGCACGACGCCGGCGCCTACGGCGCCTCGATGTCCAGCAACTACAACAGCCGGCCCCTGGCGGCCGAGGTCCTGGTGGACGGCGACGCGTGCCGGCTGATCCGCCGCCGCCAGCAGATCAACGAACTGCTGGCCCTGGAAGCGGTCTGAGGGCCTGAGCGCGTTTGCCTCTGCGACAATGCCGGTTTTGACGCTGCAGACCGACCATGAGCCTGAAAGAACGCATCACCGAAGACATGAAAGCCGCCATGCGGGCCAAGGACAGCGAGCGTCTGGGCACCATCCGCCTTCTGACCGCGGCCCTCAAGCAGAAAGAGGTGGACGAGCGGATCGAACTGGACGATGCCCAGGTGATCGGCGTCATTGACAAGATGGTCAAGCAGCGAAAGGACTCGATTGCCGCGTTCGAGCAGGCTGGCCGGCAGGACCTGGTCGACAAGGAGCAGGGCGAGCTGAAGGTGCTCCAGACCTACCTGCCCGCACGCCTGTCGGCCGATGAGGTGGCTGCAGAGGTTCGTGCCGTGCTGGATGCCCTCGCTGGCGAACTGGGCCGCGCCGCCGGACCGGGCGACATGGGCAAGGTGATGGGCGCTGCCAAGGCCCGTCTGGCCGGCAAGGCCGACATGGCTGTGGTCTCGGCAGCGGTCAAAGCGGCCCTGGCTGGCTGATCCAGGGCATGCCGCCCCAGACAGGCTGACGAAGCACTGACGCCTGGCCCACTTTTCAGGGTAAATCGCGAGTTGTCCCCGCCAGGACACTGCCTACACTCGCGGCCGTCACTGAAAGGATCGCCCATGCAACGCCTTCGTCATCTGGTCACCTGGCTGGTCTGGCCATTCCTCATCCTGTCGGCCCAGGGCGTGTCCGCCCAGACTGGCGAACCGCTCAAAATCGGTGTCATCGGTCCCTTCACCGGCCCTTCATCCGACTTTGGCACGCCCATGCGACACGGCATCGAGCTGGCGGTCGAGGAAATCAACGCGGTCGGCGGCTACCTGGGCCGTCCCTTGCAGCTGGTCATCAAGGACGACGAGGGCACCCCCGACGTGGGCCGTCAGCGCTCGGAAGAGCTGGTCAAGGAAGGGGTGGTGGCCACCATCGGCTTCTGCAACACCGGCGTGGCCATGCGCTCGCTGGAGGTTTACCAACAGGGTCAACTGCCGCTGATCGTGCCCTGCTCCACCGGCACCCCGCTGACCTCCACCTACCCGGCGCCCGAAAGCTATGTCTTCCGCACATCGGCGCGCGACGCCATCCAGGCGCCGTTCGTGGTCGATGACCTGGTGCGCCGCGGCTGGACACGCGTGGCCATCTTTGCCGACACCACCGGCTATGGCGAGGCCGGCCTCAAGGACGTCGAAGCGGCCCTGGCCGCCAAGAACCTCAAGCCCACCTTCGTCGCCCGCTTCCCGCTGGGCGTCAAGGACCTGCGCAAGGAGCTCCAGGCCGCCCGCGACGCCGGCGCCAACGTGGTCTTCAGCTACACCGTCGGGCCCGAGAACGCCACCATTGCCCTGGGTCGTCGCGACCTCGGCTGGAACGTACCCCAGGTCGGCGCCTGGCCGCTGTCCTTCCCGTTCTTCATCGACGGTGCCGGCGCGGCGGCCGAGGGGGCCCTGATGGCCCAGACCTTCATTGCCGAGCCCAGCAACGAGCGCCGTGCGGCTTTTCTCAGTGCCTATGCCCGCAAGTTCAAGCAACCACTGAAGGTGCCCATGGCCGCCGCGCAGGCCTATGACACCACCTACTTGCTGACCTATGCGCTGTTCGGCATCCGCGATGGGCGCTTCACGGGGCCGGCTGTCAAGCAGGCGCTGGAAAACATCCCGCGCGTCTACTACGGTGTGGTGGCCACCCACGAGCGCCCCTTCAGCCGCGACGACAAGGACGCCATCAGCCAGAACATGCTGGTCATGGGCAAGGTCAACAAGGGGGTCATCACGTTTGCTTACCCGGAAGACGCCCGCCGCAATCTGCTGGTTCAGCGCAAGCGTTGAACTGTTGGCCCCCACGCTCCACCGCTGCGCGGGTCGCTGCCCCCCAAGGGGGCGCGAACCCGGCTGAGGGCATTCAGGTCAGGATGAGTGCCGTTCCCAAGACCGCCAACGAGGCGCCGACCCAAGCTCCAAGGGCGGGGCGTCGGCGGTAGACCAGCCACAGCAGCGGCAGGATCAGCACCGGCGTCACGGAAGACAGCACCGCCACCAGCCCAGCCTGGCCATGGCGCATGGCCTGCAAGATCAGCGTCATGCCCAGCGCCATGGCAATGGCCGCGCTCAGAAAGATCCAGGTCGCATCCTTCAGGCGCAGGCTGGCCCGAGCCCTGGCGCCTTGCCAAAGCATCCACAAGATTCCATGGGCTGCCAGCGCGGTGCTCATGCGCATGGCCGAAGCCGCCACCGCATCCACCCCGCTGCTCATCAGCGGCTTGAGCATCAGCGTGGCCACCGACTGGCACAGGGCCGCCAGCAGCCCCAGCCCCACCCCGATCCACAACGCGCCCCGCACCTGTTCCCACACATGAGCCTCGTCTTCCCGCTTGCCCCAGACGATGGCCAGCATGACACCCCCCACCAGCAAGCCGCTGCCCACCAGGGTCAAGCCCCAGAGCGACTCCCCCAGAAACAGCCACGCAAGACCTGCCGAGAACAGCGCATGGGTGGCAAACAAGACACCCGATCGGCGCGGGCCCAGCCGGTTCATGCAGGCAAACAGTGCGGTGTCGCCAATGAAAATCCCGATCAGGCCCGACACGGCCAGCAGTCCGAAGCCCGAGACATCCAGGCTGCGCCAGCCTCCGCCCGCCAGGGCCAGCGACCACAGCAGCAGGGAAGCGAACAACATGCGCCAGCGGCTGAAGGCGAAGGCGCCCAGCCGTTGCGCGGGACTGGCGGAAAACAGGCTGGAAACCGCCCAGCAGGCGGCTGCGATCAAGGCCAGGGATTCGGGTGGCAAGGCTGTGGCCGCAAAGTGGAGGTTCGGGCTGGCGCAGCGACCGCGGTCAGGCGGTGCCGGCCGGCACCGATGGCGAGGCCGGGTTCCGGTCAGCTGCCCGCCACCTTCATGCGGTCGATGAGGATGGAACCCGTGGTCTTGGCGCCGTGCGTGTAGGCGTCGGCCCCCACCGCCACGATGCCCTTGAGCATGTCACGCAGGTTGCCGGCGATGGTGATCTCCTGCACCGGATAGGCAATGCGCCCGTTCTCCACCCAGTAGCCCGAAGCACCACGCGAGTAGTCTCCGGTCACGTAGTTCACGCCCTGCCCCATCAGTTCGGTCACGAACAGACCGCGCCCCAGCTTCCGGAGCATGGCATCCAGATCGTCTTCCGGACGGGTCAGCCGGCTGGTCAGCGTGAGGTTGTGCGAGCCGCCCGCATTGCCGGTGGTCCGCATGCCGAGTTTGCGCGCCGAGTAGCTGGACAGGAAGTAGCCCTGCACCTTGCCGGCGCTGAGCACCTTGCGGCGCACCGTGCGAACCCCTTCATCGTCGAAGGGAGCACTGCCCTTGCCGTTGACCAGAAGGGGGTCTTCCACAATGTCCAGGTGCCGGGCCATGACCTGCTTGCCCAGGCTGTCGCACAGAAAGCTGGTGCGGCGGTACAGCGCCCCTCCGCTGGTGGCCTGCACATACGCGCCCAGCAGTCCCGCCGCCAGAGGCGACTCGAACAGGACCGGACACTCGGTGGTGGCGAGCTTGCGTCCGCCCAGCCGGGCCAGTGTGCGTTCGGCCGCGTAGCGCCCGACCACCTCGGGCGCGGCCAGGTCCTGCGGCGCGCGCTGCGAGCTGTACCAATAGTCGCGCTGCATGGCATCGCCGCGCCCGGCGATCGGTGCCACCGACAGGCTGTGGCGCGAACTGGCGTATCCGCCGTGAAAGACGCCCGGGCGGCGACGCTCGCCACCGCGCATGTGTTCGCTGAAGAAGTGCGATTGCTGGGCCGACACCCCGGCACCCTCGCTGTTCGTGATCTTGCGGCTGGTGGCAAACGCAGCCGCTTCGCAGGCCTGGGCCAGTCGCATGGCCTCGGCCGAACTGATGGCCCAGGGGTGGAAAAGATCGAGGTCCGGGTAACGGTCGGCCACATCCTCGGGTTCGGGCAAGCCGGCCACCGGATCGTCCGCTGTGAAACGGGCGATGTCATAGGCCGCCTGGACCGTCTGGCGGATCGCTGCAGGCGAAAAGTCCGAGGTGGACGCATTGCCCCGCTTGCGGCCGAGGTACACCGTCACCCCCAACGATTTGTCGCGGTTGCGTTCGACGTTCTCCAGCGCCCCCTTGCGCACCGAGACCGACAGGCCGGCCCCCTCGGACACCTCGACCGCCGCGTCCGCGGCGCCCAGCTGGCGGGCGTGGTCCAGTGCCAGATCGGCCAGCTCTTCAAACCGTGCACGGCTGTACTGAAAGCCCGCCAAAGGCTGGTCAGAAGGCCCTTCGACGGGGGTGGGGCGGTGGGTGGCTGTGGTGGCGAGATTCATGGTGCCGGTTATGATACCCGCCGGTTCATCTTCACCGCTTTGCGCCTTCGAGCGCCCCTTCACGCCAACGTTGCTCAGGCCTTCCGGGCCCGCACCGAACCGGCCTGACCCGACGGCCCTGGGGCGCCTGGCGTCCATACCCATGCCCCGCAAGTCCCAACGCGGCTATTACGTCCGCGGCCACTTCGTCGCCGAAGGCAGCGAACTCGACCTCGAACTCAAGCGCGAGGCCAAAGGCGACACCGATCGCAGCAAAACCGATCTCAAGCGCGAGAGCGAGCACCTGCAGAAGCTCGGTGAAGCCCTGCTGACCCTGCGCAGCGACCTGATGGCCCGGCTGCGCGAGCGTCACGGGATCTCGGACAAGCTGATCGACGCCCTGGCTGAAGCCCGCCGCATCACCAACTTCGAGGGCCGGCGCCGGCAGATGCAGTTCATCGGCAAGCTCATGCGCGCCCTGGAACCCCAGGTCATCGCCGATGTCGAGGCCGCGCTGGAAGAACAGCGCAAGCCCTCGGCCCGCGAAACACTGGCCCTGCACCAGGCCGAACAATGGCGCGACCGACTGATCCAGGACGACAGTGCCCTGACCGACTGGCTGGAGACGCACCCGGACGCCGATGTCCAGCACTTGCGCACGCTGATTCGCCAGGCCCGCAAGGACGCCCAGGCCAGCGCAGCCCAGGAGCGCCCGGGCGAAGCCCAGCGCCATGGCCGCGCCTACCGCGAGATCTTTCAAATCGTGCGTGTCCGGCTGTCCGCGGAGACATCGGACGAGAGCGACGACACTGGCGAGGAAACCACCCCATGAGCGACAACACCAGCTTCGATTCTGTGCGCATCGGCATCGTGTCCATCAGCGACCGCGCCAGCAGCGGTGTCTACGAAGACAAGGGCCTGCCCGCCCTGCAGGACTGGCTGACCCGGGTCCTGAAGAACCCGATCCATTTCGAGCCCCGGCTGATCCCCGACGAGCAGGCCCTCATCAGCCAGACCCTGATCGAACTGGTGGACGCGGGGTGCTCGCTGGTCCTGACCACCGGCGGCACCGGCCCCGCCCAGAGGGACGTCACCCCAGAAGCGACGCTGGCCGTGGCCCACAAGGAAATGCCCGGCTTTGGCGAACAGATGCGCCAGATCAGCCTGGCCTTTGTGCCCACGGCCATCCTCTCGCGCCAGGTGGCCGTCGTGCGGGACCGCAGCCTGATCATCAACCTGCCCGGTCAGCCCAAGGCCATTGCCGAAACGCTGGAAGGCGCTCGCAACCCCGATGGCTCGGTGCGTGTGGGCGGCATCTTCGCCGCCGTGCCCTACTGCATCGACCTCATCGGTGGTCCCTACCTGGAGACCCACGACGAGATCTGCAAGGCGTTTCGACCGAAATCGGCCATCCGCCCCGCACGCTGAACACCTTCCGGGACATCCGAATGAACATCACCAAAGACACCGTCGTCACCCTGACCTTCCGCGCCAGCGACATCCAGGGCAAGCTCCTGGAAGACGGCCAGACGCCCAGGTCCTACCTGCATGGCGGCTATGGCAACACGCTGCCCGGTATCGAGAAAGCCCTGGAAGGCCAGGAGGCCGGATACCAGACGACCGTCACTCTGCCGCCGGCCGACGCCTTCGGCGAGCGCGACGAATCGCTGGTCACCACCATTCCCCGATCCGAGTTTCCTCCGGGGGTGAAGGTGGGCGGTCAGCTGCAGGGGCGCGATCCGCAGGGCCAGGAGCAGGTGTTCACGGTCACCAAGATCAAGGGGCCGGTGGTACACCTCGACGGCAACCACCCGCTGGCCGGTCAGACCCTGAGGTTCACCCTGAAGGTGCTGGAAGTGCGCGCTGCCTCAGCCGAGGAAATCGCCCACGGCCATGCCCACGGAGCGCATGGCCACCACCACTGATCACTTGCCGACCAGCTGATTGAGCTTGTCGGCCTCGAAGTGCTCTTCCCGGGCCGCGTCTTCGGGCACACAGTCGCCACGCTGGGCGCAGGCCAGCTTCTCGATCGCCTGCCACAGCAGCGCGATCTGGTGTTCCTGACTGCCCGTCTTGTCGATCAGGCCGCGCATGGCCTGCGACAGCGGGTCGTCTTCCTGCGTGATGCCGTAGGCCTGGAACTTGGGCTTGGCCTCCTCGGTGACGTCGGCACTTTCCCCCTGCTTGCTCGGAATGATGCGCGCTGGTATGCCCACCGCCGTGGCACCGGCCGGCACCGGCTTGATGACCACCGCGTTGCTGCCGATCTTGGCGCCGTCGCCGACTTCGAAGCCCCCCAGCACCTTGGCGCCCGCGCTGACCACCACATCGCGACCCAGTGTGGGGTGCCGCTTGGTGCCCTTGTAGAGCGAGGTACCGCCCAGTGTCACCCCCTGGTAGATGGTGCAACCGTCTCCGATCTCGGCCGTCTCACCCACCACCGTGCCCATGGCATGGTCGAAAAAGACCCGCTCGCCGATGCGGGCACCCGGATGGATCTCGATGCCGGTGAAAAAGCGGGCCAGATGCGAAATGAAACGCCCCAGCCACTTGAGTCCGTGGTTCCAGCACCAGTGCGCCGGGCGGTGCAGCCAGATGGCATGCAGCCCGGGATAACAGGTGATGACCTCCCAGGTGCTGCGCGCGGCCGGGTCGCGCTCAAGGATGCACTGGATGTCGGAACGGAGGCGGGCGAACATGTTCTGCGGTTCTGGATTGGGCTTGCAGTCTACCGCCTGGACCTGGCGGCGGTCTCCAGCATGGCCTTGGCCACACCACGGAGAATGTGGATTTCCTCTTCCTGCAATGCAGCGCGGTTGAACATCTGGTTCAAGCGTGGCATGAGTTTCTTGGGGGCGGCCGGATCGAGAAAGCCGATTGCCACCAGCGCCTGCTCCAGGTGGGCCAGCATCCCGCTGACCGCAGCCGCGTCGGCCACCGGACGCACAGACTGGGCCGCCGCCCCGCCGAATCCCCCCAGGGCCAGGCGCCAGTCGTACGCAATGAGCTGCACCGCCGCCGCCAGATTGAGCGAGCCAAAGCCAGGATTGGTCGGAATGCTCAGGCAAACGTGGCAGCGGTAGACATCCTCGTTGCGCATGCCGAATCGCTCGGACCCGAACAGGAATGCGACGCCAGCAGGACGGGCTGGGATGCCGCCTTCGGCCGCTGCCGGACCATCAGCCAGCAACTGCTGGAAGTGCTCGCGCGGCGACCGGGTCGGCGGGCCGAAGTCGCGCGGTGTCATGGCCGTGGCGCACAAATGGCTGATCCCGTCCAGGGCCTCGTCCAGGGTGTCGACGATACGGGCCCCGGCCAGCACGTCGGTGGCCCCGCTGGCGCGCTGGATGGTTTCCTCGCGCCGCAGCACATTGGCCCATCGGGGCGACACCAGCACGAGGTCGTCGAAACCCATGACCTTGAGGGCGCGGGCAGCGCCCCCCACATTGCCGGCGTGGCTGGTTTCGATCAGGATGAACCGGGTTCGCATGGTGTGACGGACAAAGCGGACAGTGGCAAAAAAGCCCCACACACAGGGTGCGGGGCCGGTAGAATCCCCGTATTGTCGTCGCCCCGCATCGCCGGGGCGTTTCCGTTTTGCTCTTCATCCCATGCCCAGTCCACCGGACACGGCCCAGGAACACAATTCATGTCGTCCAGCCTCCACCCCATGCTCAACGTGGCCATCAAGGCCGCCCGCGCCGCCGGCGCCATCATCAACCGCGCCGCCCTCGACGTCGAGTCGGTGCGGGTGTCGGCCAAGCAGACCAACGATTTTGTCACCGAGGTCGACCACGCAGCCGAGCAGGCCATCATCGAAACCCTGCTGACCGCCTACCCGGACCACGGCATCTGGGCCGAGGAGTCCGGACGGCGTGACGGCAAGGGCCGCGACAAAGAGCACATCTGGATCATCGATCCGCTGGACGGCACCACCAACTTCATCCATGGTTTCCCGGTCTACTGCGTCAGCATCGCGCTGATGGTCAAGGGCCGGCTGGAGCAGGCGGTCATCTACGACCCGACACGCAACGACCTGTTCTGCGCCACCCGAGGTCGCGGCGCCTATCTCAACGACCGGCGCATCCGCGTCGCCAAACGAACGGCGCTGCGAGAGTGTCTGCTGAGCACCGGCTTCCCCTTCCGCCCCGGCGACGCCTTCCAGACCTACCTGAAGATGCTGGGCGACGTGATGCCGCGCTGCGCAGGTGTGCGCCGCCCGGGCTCGGCTGCGCTCGATCTGGCCTACGTGGCCGCCGGCTTCTCCGACGGATTCTTTGAAATGGGCCTGTCGCCCTGGGACGTGGCCGCCGGCGCGCTGCTGGTGACCGAGGCCGGCGGCCTGATCGGCAACTTCACCGGCGAGGCCGACTTTCTGGAGCAGAAAGAGTGCCTCGCGGCCAACCCGCGCATCTACGGCCAGCTGGTCGGCGTGGTCGGCAAGTACAGCAAGTTCGCCAGCGCCGGTGACAAGGCAGCTGTGCGCCAGTCAAAGGCCACTGAGCCGGCCAACGATGCGCAGGCACAAGCGGGTCAGCAGGACGATCAGCCGCCAGCTGACCCGCCGGCGCCATTCTGACGGGATCCGACAGCGATCCGGCCGGCGCGACGCATTCAGGCCCTGGGCAAGGTCCACCAGAAGGTGGTGCCTTCACCTGGCGTGGACCGGGCCCAGATCCGGCCACCATGGCGCTCGATGATGCGGGCCACGATGGCCAGACCCACCCCGGTTCCCGGTACATCGCTGGCCAGGTGAAGGCGCTGGAACAGACCGAACAGTTTGTCGGCGCGGGACATGTCGAACCCGACCCCCTGATCGCGCAGGAAGAACGCGCCTTCTCCCCCGTCAAAACCCAGCTCGACCGACGGCCGCTGCCCGGGTTGGGCGTACTTGATCGCGTTGTCCAGCAGGTTGGACAGCACCTGGCGCAGCAAGGTCGCGTCGCCCATGGCCCGGGGCATGCTGCCGCAGACCAATTCCGACTGGGCGATACCGGGCGCCAGCGACTCGGCGGCCCGGCGTGCCACCTGCTCCAGATCCACTGGCACCGTGCTCAGCTCGACCCGAACCACACGCAACAATTCCAGCATGTCGGTGATCATCTGGCCCATGTTGCCTGAGGCCCGCGAGATGCGCATGAACATGTCGCGGGTATCGGATCCCAGCTCATCACCCTCATGGGCAATCAGGGACGCGAATCCGTTGACCGCACGCAGAGGCGCCCGCAGGTCGTGGGCGATCGAATAGGAAATGGTCTCCATGTCCCGCATGGAGCGCTCCAGTGCCGCCGTGCGTTCAAGCACCCGCTGCTCCAGGGTGGCGTTGAGCGCCTTCACCTCTTCCTGTGCCAGTACCCGGTCGGAGATGTCGATGTGGGTCCCGGACATGTACAAGGCCCGCCCCTGCTCGTCACGTCGGTGCACTCGACCACGGGTGTTGATCCAGACCCAGTGTCCCCGAGCGTGCTGCATACGGATGTCGCACTCGTAGTAATCAGTATGACCATCAAGGTGACGCTTTAGCACCTGCATGACCCCATCCAGGTCCTGCGGATGCAAGCGACTGCGCCAGGTCTCGAAGTTCAATGGCACGAGCTGGTCTATGCTGTAGCCGAGCATTTCGGCCCAGCGGTCATTGATGATGAGGTGACCGCTGACGACGTCCAGCTCCCAGATGCCAGGGCGTGTGGCTTCCAGCACCCAGGCCAGGCGCTGGCGCTCTTCCTTGAGCTGCTCCTGCCCGGCCACGTAGGAAGTGACATCGCTGTAGGTACGCACCACCCCGCCATCCTGCCGGCTTCGGGTTCGGACTTCCAGCACCCGACCTTCCAGCGTGCGCCGAAGGTATTGATCGGGCTGCTGAGACGGTGTCACCCCCAGGTAGGGACGCAGCGCTGGATCCACCAGCGCCAGCTCTGGACCAAAGTCGCCCCTTTCGACCTGCAGCCGACTGACCTCTGCGTGGGTCGGGTGGTCAGCCATGAAGTCTTCTGGCAGGTTGAGCATCTCCAGCATGCGCCGGTTGAACAAGCGGTACCGCCCCTCGGCATCCACCATGGCCAGCCCCTGGTTCATCGCGTCCAGCGCAGCCTGAAGGTCGCGGCTTTTGGCGGTCAGTTCCTGCGTGGTCTGCTGCAGTTCATGTTGTATACGCCGTCGCTCCAGCCTGGCCCTGAAGGCCAGGCCCAGCTGACCCAGCGTGGCCAGCAGCGGCTGCAGAAAATCAACATCGGCTTCGGAATAGCCATCTGGGCGATTCGCGAGCCCCACCATGGCCACCATACGCCCGCCCACAAAGACAGGTATGCCCAGAAATGCCGCCATATGGGGATGTCCACCAGGCAGCCCGCCGGATCTGGGATCCTGCGCCGGGTCGTTGGCCAGAACGGGACGCCCAGTGGTCATCACATGGCCAAACAAGGTGTCGAGGTTATGGAACTCCAAGCCTTCCTCACGGTGGCGCTCTACGGCTGCTCGAGAAGCCTCATCCCAGGCGATGTCACTCATGGCCAGGGTCTTCAGGTAGGGGCGACCGTCCTCGTCCTGAAGAACCTCGCCCAGAAAACCATAAGCACTGGAGGTGAGCTGTAGCATGGCCAGCAAAAGGCCATCGAACACCTGCGTGCGGTCGCCAGCATCGATGTACGAGGCCTGGGCTTGCCGAATGGCCTCCAGCATACGGTGCTGCCGATCAAGCACGCGGTTGGTGTCCTGCATTTGGGTAACATCGGTGGTGAAACCGTGCCACACGACCGATCCATCTCTCTCGCGGTGCGGTACGGCTTCCACGCTGAACCAGCGCACGCCGGCGCGGGGCAGGACCGCCCGATAGACCTGGCGCCACGGCACCAGATCACGGGCTGACAGGCTCAGTGCCGCTCTCACACCCTCAAGATCTTCCGGGTGCACTCGCTGAAACAGGGGCCGGGCATCACGGCGAAGATCCTCCGGGTCGAGCTCCAGCATGTCCCTGACCGCATCGTTGACGAAGGGAATTTCGCTGCGGCCATCGGGGCGCAAGCGCGCCAGATAGAACATGCCCGGCACGCGGGCACCGATGCTCTTCACAAAACTGGCCTGCTCGGCCAGCGCCGCCAACGCCTGTTTTTCAGCAGTGATGTCCTGCACCACACCGAAATCGGTGTCGGGGTTGCCCTGAATGGTGGTGCGGCTCATGCGTGAGCGGGCCCAGCGAATGCTGCCATCGGGCAGGCGCAGGCGAAACTCCAGCAGACGACCATCCAGTGCCTGACGGGCTTCCAGCCAGGCGGGCATGCCGTCTTCATGCACCACCGAGCGCGCCTGATTGCGGGTCATCTTGGGGTTGGGCGACATCCCGGTCAGCGCAAACAGACCTGGCGACCAGATCACCCGCTGTTCATCCGGCGCATTGACCCAGTGTCCCACGCTGGCCAATTTTTCGGTCGCCTCGTGCAACTCCACCTGCTGCTGGAGTCGGCGGTTGGCCTCGACCAGCCCCTGCTCCGCGGCAAACTGCGCTGTCACATCCTCCAGGCTGACCAGCAGCAGCTCTTCGCCGGCGTGGTCCAGACGTGTGGTGCTTAGCCGGACACGGCGCTGAGTCTGGCCATAGGCATCCAGCACGAACACAGCCTCGCCCGCATCCAGCGAGGCCAGATACCGGCGACGCTGCTCCCCGTCCATCCAGTGCCCCAGGTGCAGGGTGGTCTGACTCAGGGCCTGGGAACGGTCAACCCCTGTGAAACTCACCCAGGCATCGTTGACGACCAGCAGGCGTCCATCCGAACGGCGACTGAGGCTCAGCGGCAGAGGCGCCGCAAGAAAGAGCGTACCCAGAGGCGGGTATGAATCATCACCGCAGGCATCAGGTGATGTCGGATGGCCGCTGCCGCTGGCCTCGGTGGTCAGAGGGTCGGACATGAAAGGTATCGGGCTGGGGCTGTGACGTGCTCGGGCACGCGAACTGCTAAAGTCAATGATTGATGTCAAGCCTTACGCAGAGTCCCAATTGAGCGCCCCGCTGGAAAAACATACCCCGATGATGCAGCAATATCTGGCCATCAAGGCCGGATTCCCGCACACTTTGGTGTTTTACCGGATGGGTGACTTCTACGAGCTGTTCTATGGCGACGCCGAAAAAGCGGCACGTCTGCTTGACATCACCCTGACCCAACGGGGCCAGTCGGGTGGCGAACCGGTGGTCATGGCTGGCGTGCCATTCCATTCAGTCGAAAGTTATCTTTCTCGCCTGATCCGGCTGGGCGAATCGGTGGCCATCTGCGAACAGGTGGGTGACGTGGCGACCGCCAAAGGGCCGGTCGAACGCAAAGTGGTGCGCGTGGTCACCCCCGGCACCCTCACCGACAGCGAGCTGCTGTCCGATAAGGCCGAGGCGGTTCTGCTGGCCATCCACCCTGGCGCCCGTACGGGTGTGGGCCTGGCCTGGATGTCGGTGACCCAGGGCATCATCACGCTGGCCCAGTGCGCCGGCGATGAACTGCCCGACTGGATCGCCCGCATCACCCCGGGCGAAATGCTCTACAGCGCCGAGGTCACGCCCTCTTTCGAGAAAACCGTCCAGACACTGGCCGCGCAGCCTCTGCCGAGCGGCCAGCGGCTGGTCGCCGTGGTGAGGCCAGCCTGGGCATTTGACGCCAGCCTGGGCGAGCGCAAGCTGCTGGAGCAGCTGCAGGCCGCCAGCCTGGCCGCCTGGGATGCCCAGGATCTGCAAGATGCGCACGCGGCTGCTGCCGCCCTGCTCGCCTATGCCGAGCACACCCAGGGTCGAACGCTGACACACGTGCGCAGCCTGAAGGTGGCCCGCACCGGCGAGCTCATCGACCTGCCGCTGAACACACGGCGCAACCTGGAGCTCACCCACACCCTGCGCGGCGAAACCAGCCCCACCCTGTTCTCGCTGCTGGACACCTGTCACACCGGCATGGGCAGCCGCGCGCTGCGCCAGTGGATGCTCGAGCCTCGACGGGATCGAACCCAGGCCCGTGAGCGCCTGGCGGCGATCGGCCTCCTGCGCGAGGGCCTGTGGCAGGCGCTGCGCGCCGAGCTCAAAGGGGCCAGCGATGTCGAGCGCATCACAGCGCGTGTGGCACTGCGGCAGGTGCGACCCCGCGAACTGGTGGGACTGACACAGACCCTGTCCCGCGCCCATCGGCTCGCACACTCGCTGGTCAACGGGCTCGATTCGAAGCGCTCAGACCTGCTCCTGCAACTGGCCAGCGACCTGACACCACCCGCGCCGTGTGGCGAACTGCTTGCCCAGGCCATCCGCCCTGAGCCGGCCGCCCTCATCCGCGATGGTGGCGTGATCGCCGACGGCTACGACGCCGAGCTGGACGAGCTGCGCGCCATTCAGACCAATTGCGACGGTTTCCTGATCGACCTGGAGACCCGCGAGCGCGCACGCACCGGCATCCCCAACCTCCGCGTGCAGTACAACAAGGTGCACGGCTTCTACATCGAAGTCACCCAGGGCCAGGTCGACAAAGTGCCCGACGACTACCGGCGCCGTCAGACACTCAAGAACGCCGAGCGCTTCATCACACCCGAACTCAAGACCTTCGAGGACAAGGCCCTGAGTGCACAGGAGCGCGCGCTGGCCCGGGAGAAGTGGCTGTACGAACACCTGCTGGACGAGCTCCAGGTCTTCATCGACCCCTTGACCCGCCTGGCCCGCGCCATGGCCTCGCTGGACGCGCTGTGTGCCCTGGCCGAACGCTCGCTCACGCTGAACTGGAGCGAACCCACCTTCACCCCCGAGCCCTGCATCGAGATCCGCGCGGGTCGCCATCCGGTGGTGGAATCACGCCTGAACGAGACCACCGGCGGCAGCTTCATCGCCAACGACACGGTACTCGGCAGCAAGCAGCGCATGCAGGTCATCACCGGTCCCAACATGGGCGGCAAGAGCACCTACATGCGCCAGGTGGCGGTCATCGTGCTGCTCGCCAGCATGGGCAGCTACGTGCCGGCCGCCAGTTGCCGCCTGGGGCCCATCGATGCCATCCACACCCGCATCGGCGCGGCCGACGACCTGGCCAATGCGCAGTCGACCTTCATGGTTGAAATGACAGAGGCTGCGCAGATCCTGCACGCCGCGTCACCACAAAGTCTGGTGCTGATGGACGAAATCGGACGCGGCACGTCCACGTTCGATGGCCTGGCACTGGCCGGCGGTATCGCCGCCCACCTGCACGACAGGGCGCGCTGCTTCACCCTGTTCGCCACCCATTACTTCGAGCTCACCGAGTTTCCCGCCAACCACCACGGCGCGGTCAACGTGCACGTGAGCGCTGTCGAGGGTGGCGTCAAGAGCGGCATCGTCTTCCTGCACCAGATCGAACCCGGCCCCGCCAGCCGCAGCTACGGCATTCAGGTCGCCCGTCTGGCCGGTGTACCTTCGGCCGTGGTACAGCACGCGAAGCACGCGCTGGCGGCACTGGAGGCCCACAGTGAAAACAGCAGGGTGCAGGTCGACCTGTTTGCCCCGCCACCGGCCGCACCAGAGCCCGAAACACCCCCAGTGCTGGCCGCGCTGGCCACCATCGACCCCGACACCCTGAGCCCGCGCGAAGCGCTGGAACACCTGTACACCCTCAAGAAACTGGCTGAAAAATCATGACCTACTGCGTTGCCGTCAAGCTCAAGGCCGGCCTGGTGTTTCTGTCCGACTCGCGCACCAACGCGGGGCTGGATCAGATCAGCACCTTCCGAAAAATGATCGTCTACGAGAAACCAGGTGATCGCTTCATGTGCCTGCTCTCGGCCGGCAACCTGAGCATTTCCCAGTCGGTGCGCGAGATCCTGCAGGTGGAAAAGCTGCAAGATCCCGATGGCGGTGAGCCGCTCACCATCTGGAACGCCAAAAGCATGTTCGACGCCGCCCGAGTGCTCGGCTCGGCGGTACGGCACGTCTACACCCGCGATGGGGAAGCGCTCAAACGATCCGGCGTCGAGTTCAACGTCTCGATGATCTTCGGCGGGCAGGTCAAGGGCGAGGGCATGCGCCTGTTTCAAGTCTACTCGGCCGGCAACTTCATCGAGGCCACGGCCGAAACACCGTTCTTCCAGGTCGGCGAGTCCAAGTACGGCAAACCCGTGCTCGATCGCGTCATCACCCCCGACACGCCGCTGGACGAGGCCGCCAAGTGTGTGCTGGTGTCCATGGACTCCACCCTCAAGTCCAACCTGTCGGTCGGGCTGCCTCTGGACATGGCGATCTACGAGGCCGATGCGCTGCGCAGCGACAAGATCACCTGCATCGACGAAAGCAACCCGTACTTCCAGATGGTACGCAGCACCTGGGGGCAGAAACTGAGAGAGGTGTTCGACAGCATCGAGCACCCGACCTGGGACGGCAGCCCCACCACGGTTCCCTTGATGTGCGAGAGCCAGGGCCGCCAGAAGCCGTTGCAGAAAATCCGCAACGAGCGAGAAAAACTCATCTGAAACCGTAGCCGCAGTTGGCCAGCATCCGATCCGACACAGGTCGGATGGCCCCTGCGTGCCAAGGAGTTGGCCGCGCATTCCCACTGCCATGTCGCTGATCATTTTCTCCCACGCCAACAGCTTTCCAGCCGGTACCTATGGGCAGCTGTTTCGCAGCCTGCGCTCGCGCGGTCATGCGGTGCGCGCCGTCGAGAAGTTCGGGCACGACCCCCGATACCCCGTCACGAGCAACTGGCCTCATCTGGTGCAACAACTGGCCGACTTTGCCGGACCCGAGATCGAGCGACATGACGAAGGCGCCTGGCTGGTGGGCCACTCGCTGGGCGGATTTCTCAGCCTGATGTGTGCAGCAAAGCACCCCCAACTGGGCGACCATCTGGTCAAGGGCGTGCTCCTGATCGACTCGCCCGTGCTGGGTGGCTGGCGGGCTCGAACGCTGGAACTCATCAAACGCACCCAGCTGGTTGGTTCCGTCTCTCCTGGCAAGATCAGCCGGCGGCGGCGCAACCAGTGGCCGGACGCCACGGCCGCCTTCGAACACTTCTCTCACAAAAAAGCGTTTGCCCAATGGGACCCGCAGGTGCTGCGCGACTACATCACCCACGGCACGCACGATGAGGACACGAACCACGGGCGGCGACGTATCCTCTCATTTGACCGCGACATCGAGACTGCCATCTACAACACCCTGCCCCACAATCTGGATCGCCTGTTGCGCCGC
This sequence comes from Burkholderiales bacterium, assembly GCA_030604135.1. GTDB lineage: Bacteria > Pseudomonadota > Gammaproteobacteria > Burkholderiales > Burkholderiaceae_C > Hydrogenophaga. The sequence goes on from JAUVWL010000002.1 coordinate 303,373, forward strand.
CACCCACTGCCGTGCCCGGTGGGGTTCATCGGCGGCACCCGCTCGCAAGAAATGAAGCAGGTGGGCATGGCCATGACCCGCAAGCTGGTGGGGGCACACCCTCAGCGCATGGTCATGCTCGAGGGCAGCCATCTGTTCCCGATGGAAAGGCCGCAGGACACGGCGGCCGCCATCGATCAGGTTCTGCTGGCGTTGCAAACCCGAGACGATCGCCAGAAATAGCCCCCATCATTCGGGCTTACCTTCACAATGCCGATGGGCGGGGCGGCGTATAACCTGAGTTGGTCGCTTGGGCATCCGCTCATCCACTTCGACCGCTTGCCCGCATGAATCAGCCCCCATCCGTCAGCACCCCACGCTCCGCAGTCTGGCGGCGCGCCTGGGACTGGCACCCGACCCAACACAAGCTGTGGCTGCGGCTGGCGGTGGCGGTGGTCCTGACCATTCTGGCGGCCTGGCTCAGGGTGGCACTGGCGCCTGCCGAATCGGGTGGAAGGTTCATCACCTTGTCGCTGGCCGCCGCCTTGTCGGCGCTGTACGGCGGACCTGCTGCCGGCGCACTCAGCACCGTGCTGGGCATGTTGCTGGTGAACTTCTACCTCGTGCAGCCATACGGTTCGCTGGCCTTCAACAATCTGCGCGAGGCCTTCTGGCTGAACATCTGGCACCTGCTCACCCAGGTGGTCGTGGTCGGTGCAATCTGGTGGATGCAAGAGCAGAATCAGCGTCTTCGGCAGGTTCACGCAGAGCTTGAAGCCAGCCGAAAGCGGTTCAGCGACACCTTCGAATTTGCGGCCGCCGGTATCACACAGGTCGACTTGCAGGGTCGGCTGATGCTGGTGAACCAGACTTTCTGCCAGATGGTCGGTTACTCGCAAAGCGAACTTCTCCAGATGCGCTTTCAGGACTTCACACATCCGGACGACATCCACCCAGACGAAGCCCTGCTCCAACAAACCCTGCGGGGCGAACGGGACCGCTACTCCATCGAGAAACGCTACGTTCGGAAAGACGGCAGTTTGATCTGGGCTCACCTGACCGTGGCGGTGGTGCGGCGCTCGCCGGAGCTCCCCGAGTGCTTTGTGTCTGTGGTGCAGGACATTTCGGCCATCAAGGCTGCCGAATCGGCGCTGCGCACCAGCGAGCGACTGATGCGACAGGCCCAAAACCTGGCTGGCCTGGCCAGTTGGGAGGGCGATGTCCGCGCCGACCGATTCCGAACCCAGGACGAATCGTACAGGCAGCTGGGTTTGCCTTGGGCGGAGTTCTCCGGAAAGGATCTGATTGACCTGACGCACCCCTCTGACCAGGAGCGGATCCGCAAGGATTGGGCGGAAGCGGTCAAAGGCTTGCGACCCTACAACTCAACCTACCGCGCCCGAATCAACGGCAAGGACCGATGGTTCAGTGTGCGCGCCGAGTTCGAGAGGGACGCGGAAGGTCGGGCATTGCGCGCCTTTGGTGTGACCCAGGACGTCACTGAACGCAAGCTGGCCGAGCGACAGATCCAAAGGCTCAATGCATCGCTCGAACAAAAGATTCGTGAACGCACGCGAGAACTCAGGGATGCCTACGACGAGCTGGAAAGCTATTCCTACGCCGTAGCACACGACCTGCGCTCCCCCCTGCGCCTGATCAACGGATTTGCCCAGGCACTGCAGGAAGACAATCTGTCGCTGGATGCAGGCAGTCGCCGACACCTCGACCGCATCATGCAGGCCAGCCGCAAGATGGGGATGCTGATCGATGGTCTTCTCCAACTGGCCCAGGTCGGCCGTGGCGAGCTGCATCGGCAACCGGTGAACCTGAGCCAGATCGCTGTCCGCCTGCTGGACGAGCTGGAGGCCGCTTCAACCGAGCGAAAAGTGGACTGGTCGGTAGAACCGGACCTTGTGGTCACCGCCGATCCGGCCCTGATGGAGGCCCTGTTGCAAAACCTGTTGCACAACGCCTGGAAGTACACCGAGCACACCGCGGAAGCCCGTATTCGAATGTACGTCACCACAGTCGACCGTGAACCTCGGTACTGCGTGGCCGACAACGGATCGGGATTCGACATGGCCCGGGCCGACAAGTTGTTCCAGCCATTCCAGCGACTGCACCAGCCCCACGAGTTCAGTGGCCTGGGCATCGGACTGGCCACAGCCCACCGCATCGTCCAGCGTCATGGCGGCAGCATGCACGCCAAGGGCGCGCCCGGTCAGGGCGCCACCTTCTGTTTCAGCGTGCCACAGCCCGACGCCCCGGACTCCAACCCGTCTGGTAGCTGAGCGCCTCGCTCAACGAACCGGCTGGCCATCGGCGACATCCACCGACTCGATGGCTGACCGCGGATCCATCTGCAGCACCGCCTGCGAACCTCCCCCCATGACCACGTAGTCGGCTTTGGCATCTTCCGGGACAGGTGGAGCCGCCTTCATGCGCTTGAGCGTGTAGACCGCCAGCACCGCGAGCACCACCCCGAAGAAGGGCATCAGACTGGCCGCGCCGAACTGGTCCATGACCAATCCCCCCAGCGTGGGTCCCAAGGCAGCACCCGCCCCATGCACCAGCAGCAGGCCACCCGTGAATTCCAGCAGGCGTGAGGAGTCGATGACGTCATTGACGTGGGCCACACCCAGACCGTAAACGGTGAAGACCAGCCCACCATAGAACAGGCCCAGGGTCATCAGGGCCCAATGCGGCAGCGAGAGCAACAGCAGCGACGCAGCCGCCAGCGCAGCGGCGCCGATACATACCCAGAAGAGCACCACGCGGCGATCGTGCCGGTCAGAGTAGTGCCCGACAGGCCACTGAAAGATCGCGCCGCCCAGAATCGTGGCCGCCATGAATGCCGCGACACCGGCGTCGGAAAAACCCACGCCCTGCGCATACAGCGCCCCCATGCCGAAGAAGGTGCCGTTGAGCAGCCCTGAAGCAAACGCCGCCGCAGTGCCCAGTGGCGAGGCATCGTAGAGGTTGCGCAAACTCAGGGACGGCGCCTCCACCGGTTCAGGCTCCTCGACCGGGGTGAGCGTGATAGGAAGCAAAGCGAATGAGAACATGACCGAGACCATGGCGAAGGGCACAAAACCCAGTCGGTCACCCACCAGAATCAGCCACTGCCCCAGCGCGAGCGCCACAAAGTTCACCGACATATAGGCCGCGAACACCTTGCCACGCTGATCGTTGGGCGCCACGGTGTTGAGCCAGCTCTCGACCACCATGTAAAGCCCCACCAAGCACACACCCGTGATCAATCGCAGCAGCCCCCAGAACCAGGGGTCGATCCACAGGGCGTGCAGGATGGGCATGGTCGAAGCCACCGATGCCATGGCGGCAAACGCGCGGATGTGTCCGACCCGGCGAATCACCATGGGACAGACATAGGTGCCCAGCACGAAGCCCGCGAAGTAGGCCGACATGACCAGGCCCAGGGTCAGGCCCGAGAAGTCGGCCAGGCCAGCCCTGAGGCCAACAACGGAAAACAGCAGGCCCACGCCCACGACCAGCAGCCCAACCCCGCTGAGCAAGGATGAAAGGGGAACCAGCAACTTGCCCATATCCCTCTATACACCAGATACGAAGCCTGCGTGCATCAGGCCGACCAATCGACCCAGCCGCCATAGGCGGTCACCAAGATGAGCAAGCCGAAAGCGATGCGGTACCAGGCAAACGGTACAAAGCTGTGATGACCGACAAATCGCAGCAGCCAGCGCACACACACCCACGCAGACAACCACGACACCACCAGGCCGACGCCGAACAGCGGCAAGTCGTCGGCGCCCAGCAGGTGGTGGTTCTTGTACAGGTCATAGGCCGCAGCGCCGAACAGCATGGGAATGGCCAGAAAGAAACTGAACTCGGTCGCCGCCTTGCGGTTGAACCCCACCAGCATCGCGCCGATGATGGTCGCGCCAGATCGGCTGACACCCGGCACCAGGGCTGTGCACTGGATGAGGCCAACCTTGAGGGCATCGGTCCACCGCACATGATCGACATCGTCCACCTCCGATGCCTCCCCCCTGGATTGCAGGTGCTCTGCCCAGAGAATGACGAACCCTCCCACGATAAAGCCCGCAGCCACCACCATCGGCGAAAACAGCACCCCCTTGATCACATCGATGAACAGCACGCCTGCCACCGCAGCAGGCAGAAAGCCGATCAGCACATTCGCCGCAAACCGCTGCGCAGACCTGTCACTGGGCAAGCCCACCACCACCTGCCACAAGCGCTCGAAGTAAAGCGACACGATGGCCAGAATGGCGCCCGTCTGAATCACCACCTCAAACAGCTTGACCTTCTCGCCTTCCCAGCCGAGCAGGGTGGCCGTGAGGATCAGGTGACCCGTCGACGAAATGGGCAGAAATTCGGTGAGCCCCTCGACCACGCCCATGACGGCGGCCTTGATCAGCAATGCAATGTCCATGAAACCGGGAAAAGCGGGAAGGATTGAAGAACCGACCAGAATCAGGTCGCCTGACAAGGGCCTGCCTGGTGGAGAAGCCGGGGCAGCCTATCGTACCCGCAGCTCAGGGCCGGCACGGACAGATCTCAGTTGCGCTTGACGGGTTGCAGTTCCAGTTCAAGACCACCTGGCACCACACGCAGCTCACCGGGTTCATAGCCCCAGCCCTGCACACTGCGCAGATCGTCATCACTCAGGCGATGAACAACAAGGTCCCGGAACTGTTCCTGCACGAGTGCTCCGCTCAGCCGCTGCAGTAGGGCCGCCACCGGCGCGGGCAGTCCTGGCACCTCCAGCGCGTCGACACGCAGCTCGTGCAGGCGCAGCGTCCGGTCGTCCATGGCCAGCCGCAGGCCATAGCTCAGGGTCACCGTGCCATGCCGCTGACGCTGCCCGGCGTCCAGCAGACCCACCGCCACATCCAGCCGGGTGGCCACCCGGTTGTCCTCGGGCAGCATCCGTACGCGGGGGTCGCTGAACCTCACCTCGAACAGCTCCATGTAGCGGTGGGTGTAGGGGAATTGCCGGGCCAGCCGTTCAATCAGGCGCGCTTCCGACAGCTTCACCACGCGTGGACCAGGTGGTGCCCATGCACACCCGGACAGGATCGATGCGCTGCCCGCCACCACGGCCAGTCCGGCCAGCAAGCACTTCCGCCGATCGGTTTGATTCATACCGGCCTTCCCTCACTCATGACGCAGGGCTTCTATCGGTAGCAGGCGCGAAGCTCGGCGTGCCGGATAGAAACCAAAGAAAACACCCACAAACGCAGAAAAGCCGGCGGCGAGCACGACAGACTGGGCGGTCATGCTGACCTGCCAGCCGGCAAAGGTGGCGACCGCCCAGGTCGATACCGCCCCCAGCAACACGCCGATGGCACCCCCGACCAGGCTGAGGGTCACCGCCTCGATCAGGAACTGCGCCAGGATATCCCGCCCACGAGCGCCTACAGCCATGCGAAGCCCAATCTCGCGCGTTCGTTCGGTCACACTGACCAGCATGATGTTCATGATGCCGATGCCGCCGACCACCAGGCTCACACCCGCCACCGCAGACAACAGCAAAGTCATGATGCGGCTGGAGGCTTCCTGAGCCTGCAGTATCTCGGTGAGGTTGCGCACGGTGAACGGGTCTTCGGCGCCCGGCTGTACCCGGAATCGTTGGCGCAACAGGGCTTTGATTCCCTCTTCGGCTTCCTGCATGCTCTCGCCCTCACGCACCTTGACGCTGATCGAGCCCACACGCTTGAGGCGGCCACTGCCAGAGCCCTGGATACGGTTGCGGTAGGTCGAGATCGGGACTATCACCACATCGTCCTGGTCCTGCCCCATGGCATTCTGGCCCTTGCGGTCCAGCAGACCCACCACGGTAACGGGCACGCTGCGCAGGCGGATGACCTGATCGATCGGGTCCATGTCACCAAACAACTCCCGCGCCACGGTCTGCCCGATCAACGCGACCTTGGCCGAACCCTGCACCTCGGAAGACTCGAAGGCACGGCCGCCGGCCAGCGGCCAGTCACGAGCCTCCAGGTAGTCGTTGGTGGTGCCAAACAGCGACGTGCTCCAGTTGGTGTTGCCCGCCACCACCTGAACCCCGGTGCGCGAACTGGGTGCGGCCACCTGCACCTGGGGCACCTCCAGCGCGATCGCCAGGGCATCTTCTTCGGTCAGCCCCTGTCCGCTCTGGGCCCCCATGCGCGCACCGCCCGAGGTGATGCTGCCAGGAATGACCAGCATGATGTTGGAGCCCAGGGCCTTCATCTGCTCCTGCACCCTCGCTGTGGCACCGGCGCCGACGGCAATCATGGTGATCACCGCCGCGACGCCAATGATGATGCCCAACATGGTGAGCATCGAGCGCAATGCATTGGCACTGAGCGCGCGCCAGGCGCTGCGCACCGCAGCCAAAAAGCTCATGCCACCACCGCCTGTCGAGTAGGTTCCTGAAGCACGTCTTCCACAATCAGCCCATCCCGGAACACCAGGCGACGCTTCGTCCAGGCCGCAATGTCGTGTTCGTGCGTCACCAGAACCACGGTGATACCCTGGTCGTTGAGCTCGGTGAGCAGGCGCATGATGTCCTCGCTGGTGCGGGTGTCCAGCGCCCCGGTGGGTTCGTCGGCCAGAATCAGCTGCGGCCGGTTCACCAGCGCACGCGCAATGGCCACCCGTTGCTGCTGGCCGCCCGACAGCTCGGACGGCGAGTGGTCGCTGCGCTGGGCCAGTCCCACCCGCCGCAAGGCGTCCATGGCACGCTCACGCCGCTCGGCAGAGGGCACGCCCGAGTACACCATGGGCAACTCCACATTCTCCAGTGCACTGGTGCGCGGAAGAAGGTTGAACTGCTGGAACACGAAACCTATCCGCAGGTTGCGAACCCGGGCCAGTCCATCGGGGCTCATGCCATCCACGGCCTCCCCTGCCAGGCGGTATTGGCCGCTGTCGGGTCTGTCCAGGCAACCCAGAATGTTCATCAGGGTCGACTTGCCCGAGCCGGATGCGCCCATGATGGCGACGAACTCGCCGGCCTCGATGTCGATCGACACCCCCGCCAGCGCGTGTACTGTCTGGTCGCCCATACGGTAGGTCTTGACCAAGTTGCGGGCCTCGATCAGTGCCATGAGTGCGCCCTCAGAAAGGCATGCGCGGGCCTGTGGCCGCGCCGCGCTGAGGCGTTGAAGACGAAACACCGGTCACCGCCGTGATGACCCGAGCACCTTCCACCAGCACATCGGCCCCAGGACTCCCCGGAGGCACCACCAGTTCCGTGGTGCTGCCGTCACTGATGCCCAGGCGCACGTCATATGCGGCCGGCTTGCCGTCGCTGCCCAGCAGAAACACACGTCCACGCGTGGTCTGCCTGCCTGCTGCTTCGGCAACGATCGCCGCGTACCTTGGCTTCTGGTCATCGTCCAGCAACTCACCGATGGCCGCACGCAGGTCGGCCAGAATGCGATCGCGGACTCGCCCACGCTCGGCCTCTTCCAGATTGCGCAGCTCCATGAAACGAGGCGCAGCACCCGCAACCAGCGCATCCAGCCGATCCACCTGATCCGGACGCAAGGTCAGGTCTGTCACCACCCGGTTGCGAAACTCGGCCATCGGACCCCGCCCGCTCCCTGCCGCGGCTGGCGGCGACACCACAGGTCCGTTGGGTGCCCCGGCAGCGGACTCGCCTTCGGTCGGCGCGGACTGCACGACGGGCTCCACACCGGCAATGCGCACGCGCAAGGCAGCGTTCGGCAGCTTGAGCACGCCCTCTCGCGCTTCGGTCACCACACGCACATTGGCCGTCATGCCGGGCAACAGACGTCCGCTCGCGTTGGAAAAACCGATCACCGCCGTGTAGGTCACCACATTGGAGACATTCTGGGCGGCCTTTCTCACCTGCTGAACCGCGCCTTCGAAAGTCTGACCCGGAAATGCATCCACGGTGAAGCTGACCTGCTGCCCGGGGCGAATGCGACCGACATCGGCTTCATCCACGCTGGCATCGACCTGCATATCGGCCAGGTTCTGCGCGATCACGAAAAGCTCGGGTGCCTGCAGGCTGGCGGCCACCGTCTGGCCGCGCTCGACCGCGCGCTTGATGACGATGCCGTCCACCGGCGAGGTGATGCGGGTGCGCCCGAGGTCAATGCGTGCCTGGGCCAGCGACGACTCTCTCTGGGTCACCGTGGCCTGCGCACTGCGAATCTGCGCCTCGCTCACAGCTGCCAACGCCTCAGCCGACTTGAGCGACTCCTGGGCCGAGTTGAGGGCGGCCAGGGTCCTGTCCCCCTCGCTCTGTGAAATGAAGCCCTGCGCGACCAGCTGGAGATTGCGCTCATGCACGCGACGCGCCTCGGCCAACTCGGTCTGTGCACGGGAAACCTGGGCACGGGTGGCCGCTGCATTGGCCTGCGCCGTCAGCACACTGGCCCGGGCCGCGTCCAGATCGGCCAGGGCCGAACGAACCCGGTACTCAAAGGTTTCCGGGTCGATCTCGGCAATCAGTTGGCCAGCCCTGACCTCGTCATTGAAATCGGCATGGATGTCTCGAATCTGGCCGGACACCTGTGTACCCACCGACACCTGGGTCACCGGGTTCACGGTACCGCTGGCCGATACCGATGCCTGCAGGCTCCCCCGTTCGATCAAGGCCGTGCGGTACTGCGGTTTGGGCCCGGTGTCCCTCCCCCACCACCAGCCCAAGGTGGTCACGCCAAGGATCAGCGCCGCAGCTGTCCATACCCAGATTTTTTTGGTCATGCTGTCCATTGTAGAAACCGGCCATCGGGATGCCACAGCCACCATGCAGGCACCCAGGGAGTGTGCGCGGAAGAACGAGCATCGGCTGCAACACACGACAAACCGGTCTCCTGCGGTACTGCCTCCTGCGCCCAGGGGGCCACCCAGGGCTTGTCGGCATCACCACATGAGCCTCGGTTTTCGTGCGTTTCACTTCGATGCCTTCTGCCGCGCAGACACCTAGAGGTCGATCGAACGGCTGACCACAGGTTCCCTGGCGTCCAAATGCCCGGGGTATCGCCCCCGGGCGGGGCTGGCCGAGCCCGTCGGACGCTCAGTAGCGGTAGTGGGGACCCGAGTGCCTGTGATGACGATCCCCTTTGTGGTGGCCATGCCGATGGCCAGGATGGCGTGGCCGCTCGTAATAAATGGGCTGTGGCGCGACCACCGCGGGGCGTCCGATCAGTGCAGGGGGTTGCGGATAGACCAGCACCGGACGCGGGTAGACCACCGGCGCCGGGTGCACCACCACCGGTTGCGGGTAGTGGATGACCGGAGGTGGGTAATGCACCACGGCCGGCGGGTAGTGCACCACGGGTGGCTGGTACACCACGGCAGGCGCGTTGCTGACCCCCACCGAGACACCGGGCGTGTTGACGCCGATCGAAAAGTACACATCGCGCGCTTGCGCAGGTGTCATGGCCACGGACAGGGCCCAGGCACCGGCCACCAGGGCACACGCAACCAGACCGCGGAATGGGTTGCCCCGCAGGGAACCCATGGCCACCGTCTGGCGAATGGGTGACATCAAAAGCATCTGCATGGTGTTCTCCAGAAACAGGGCAGCGGTGTGCAACCCATGTGCTCATTACAGGCCTTTTGCGGATAAGCTGTTCTGCATGCCAGGTCAAATCTGTTGCGAAACGTAAGCGGACATGCCCACAACCCCTGCCTACCCGGATGCGACGCGCATCCTGACCCACTGGTTCGGCTCTCCACTCCTGCAGGACTGGCCCGACTCCGATCGCAACAGCCTGTGGTTCGGGGGCGGCCCCTCGCAAGACCAGCTGATCCGTGAACAGTTCGGGGACTTGGTGGACGAGGCCCTCGCGGGCCGGCTGCTGGAATGGGAGGGCACCGCGGCAGAGCGCCTGGCGCTGATCCTGCTTCTGGATCAATTCAGTCGCAACGTGCACCGCGGAACGGCATTGGCGTTCGCGGGCGATGCCAGGGCACAGGCCCTGGTGCTGCAAAGCCTTGCCCTGGAGCATGATCAGCAACTGCCTACGGTGGCCAGGGTGTTCTTGTACATGCCGCTGATGCACGCCGAAGACCTGGCCCTGCAGGTCGAATGCGTCAAGCGTTTCCAGCAATTGCATGACAGTCGGACCGGCCCGGTGCGAGAAGCCCTTGCGGGCAACCTCAAGGCCGCACGAGAACACCAGGACATCGTGGCAAGGTTCGGGCGCTTTCCCCACCGCAACGCGGCCTTGGGCCGCGAACCCACGCCAGAGGAAACCGCCTTCATGAAGGTGGGGCCGAGATTCGGCCAGTGAAGCCGCCCGCCCTCGAAGCGCTCAGCCCGTCAGAAGAAGGCCAGCAGGAGGAACATCAAGACCGCACCGATACAACCCGCGACGACATGGGTCAGCCAAGCGGGCGCCGCAGACTCGGGTTCGGGCATGGGCTTGGCTCGCAACTCCCTGAGCTTTTCCAGATAGGGCGGATCCGAAAGGGTGGCAGGAAACTCGGTCGGCGGCGGCTGGCCCGACTCCTGCCGGAGACGGGTTGAACTGCCCGGCATGGCCCATCCAGCCCACAAGGCATGCGCGTGCTGGGGGAGCACGGCGCCCTGTTCGACCGCCGCTTCTAGGTCACTCCAGCTCAGCTGTACGCGCACCGTGGGCAGAAACACATCATCCGCAATGGTTTCGGCCCATCGAGTAGGTTCGTCCATGGAGACGGTCTCGGGGTTGTCGTTTTTCATGGGTGGGAGACGAGCAGCCAGCAATGGACCGACGATAGCTCAAAACAGACACCATTGATGCGTGGATGTCATCCCCCCGTCGATCCGATACACAAGCAGATGTGATGTTTTTGGGACTCGGGCCGCCCGGATCGACAAAGCCATGAGAAAAGCCCGTCACCAGGCGATGACGGGCTTTCTGAACAAATGGTCGGCGTGGCGGGATTCGAACTCGCGACCCCTTGCACCCCATCGAAATATACGTGAAATCTTACGGGATTTCCCGGGACGTTATGGGACGACATTTTTTGTTTTAAATCATATAGATACAAAGAATACTTGATCCCAAGTCGTCCCACAAAATACACTAACAGCGTTTTTTCGGTTTACCCCCCGGTTTACCCCTCAGGACCCGTATGACGCGATATCCGAAGTCAGGAAAAGGCAAAAAGTGGACGGCTCTGGAGCTCAAGGCCGTGCCCCTGGCGTGGCGCGGCGACATGCTGAGCGACGGCGACGGACTGACCGGCGAAGTCCGCGTCGTCGGCGACCAGACCATCTCCATCCATTTCAAGTTCGCCTTCAAATGGAACGGCAAAGTGGCCTGGTACTACTGCGGCACCTGGCCGGCCCTGTCCATGGAACAGATCCGTCGGCAACGCGATGAGGCACGTGACCTCGTCCGCTCCGGCGTCAATCCCAACGACCAGAAGAAGGCCGAGCGCATCGAGAACCAGGCCGCGGTCGAAGCGACGATCGCGCAGGCCGCCGCCGAGGCCAGCCAGAACAAGCCCTTCAAGGACATGTTCGACGCCTGGCTGGCCGATGGCGTGGCCCGCAAGGACGGCAATGCCGAACTGCGCCGCTCGTTTGAAAAGGACGTGCTGCCGGTGCTGGGCGAGAAGCCCGTGCGCAGCATCACCGAGCACGACCTGCGCAAGGTCCTGCGGACCATGGTGGCCCGTGGCGTGAACCGCATGTCAGTGCGTGTGCATCAGGACCTGGTGCAGATGTTCGCCTGGGCCGAGAAGCGCCAGCCCTGGCGCGGCCTGCTGATTGAGGGCAACCCGGCCGACCTGATCGAGATCCGCAAGATCGTCTCCAAGGATTTCGACATGGTCAACGAACGCGACCGCGTGCTGTCGGCCAGGGAGCTGCAGGAACTGCAGTCGATCTTTGATCGCATGGAGGCCGACTACGAAGAGACCCCGGCCGGCCACAAGTACGAGGTACCGCGCCCGCTCAAGCGCGAAACCCAGCTGGCGATCTGGATCTGCCTGGGCACGCTGTGCCGCATCGGCGAGCTGCTGATGACGCGCTGGGAAGACGTGGACCTGGTGGAGCGCTACTGGACCATCCCGATCGAGAACGTCAAGGGGCCGATGGGCAAGAAGCAGGGTCACCGGGTCTACCTCTCGGACTTCTCGCTGCGCCAGTTCCAGGCGCTCAAGACCCTGACCGGCACATTGCCCTACTGCTTGCCGGCACGCAACCACAAGGAAGACACCCACATCGACGTCAAGACCGTGTCCAAGCAGGTGGGCGACCGCCAGATCCAGTTCAAGACCCGCAAGGACCTGTCACGCCGGGCCAACGACAACGCACTGGTCCTGAAGAGCGGCAGCCACCGCGAATGGACACCGCACGACATGCGACGCACCGGCGCCACGATGATGCAGGCGCTGGGCATCCTGCCCGACATCATCGACCGCTGCCAGAACCACGTGATGGCCGGCAGCCGGGTGCGGCGGCATTACCTGCACCACGAGTTCGCCGATGAGAAGAAAGCGGCCTGGGAGAAACTGGGGCAACGGATTGATGACATCCTGGGACAGAGCGCTCCATCGCCTGCGGTGTCCGTATGAGCCTCGGCGCGACTGATCGGAATCCCAAAGCCGGACCAATTTAACAAGGTATTGCACGATAACATCGTTAATGTTATTGTTCAATTTTTCTGTTATGAAAGACTGAGCGTTGACGCTTGTAGCCGCCACCCGGAAGTACCTCAACGAGGTGTTGGGCATTCCCACGCCCAAGGAAAAACCCTGGGCGCAAACCGGCGCGCTGCCGTATTTCCTTCAAGACGCGTTCCAGTTTGCCGAGCTTGAACTGCTGGGCCATCCCATCGTGCTCGCGATCACTCCATCCAGCGAAAAACAAGCCCTGGGTGACATCCGTGCCCGGCTGGACAAGGTGCGCGCGCAGGGAGAGCCGCCGGTTGTGTTCGTGACCGATGCCTTGGCGTCGTACGAGCGCAAACGCCTGATCGAGCAGAGGGTTCCGTTCATCGTGCCAGGCAACCAGCTCTACCTGCCCGACCTGGGCCTGGACCTTCGCGAACACTTCAGGCAGCGAGCGCCAACCACAGGTACCGCCCTGAGCCCATCGACGCAGGCGATCCTCATCGCTGCGTTGATGAACGAACCCCTGGCCACCGACTGGCAACCCGCCCGCCTGGCATCGCCCATGGGCTACACCCCCATGACACTGTCCCGGGCGGTCAGGGAGCTGAACGCGGCGGGCCTCGCCGCGACGCGCAAATTGGGGCGTTCGCAGTATCTGCACCGCGAGTTGCCGCCACGGGACATCTGGGAAATGGCAAGACCCTTGCTCCGCAGCCCTGTGCGCCGAACGGTGTGGGCCATGAGCGATACCTTGCCAGCAGTCCGCCAGTGGCGGCTGGCCGGCCTGAGCGCACTCGCGCGCGATTCCATGCTCACGGAACCGCGGCAGCCGGTTTACGCCACCACCTTCGCAGAATGGCGGGAGGCCACGAGGGCCGGTGCCCGCGAGGCGCCGGAACCATCCGATGCGGCACAAGAGCTTGAGCTCTGGATCTACGATCCGGCGCTGGTGCCAGGTCGGGCGACTGTCGACCCACTGTCGCTGACCCTCAGTCTGCAGCACAGCACCGATGAGCGCGTCCTGCAGGCCCTGGACGAACTGAAAGGGCAACTTCCATGGTGAGAGGACTGGATCTCTTCCGGGAAACGTTTGCCGCGTACGCTGATCAGTATCTGCTGATTGGTGGAACCGCTGCGAGCCTGACGATGGAAGACGCCGGGCTACAGTTTCGGGCGACCAAGGACCTGGACATCGTCCTGCATGTGGAGGTGCTGACACCGGCCTTTGGCGCGGCGTTCTGGCAGTTCGTGAACGCTGGGGGCTATCAGCTGCAGCAGGTCAGCGACACCGGAAAGCCGAAGTTCTACCGCTTCCAGAAGCCCGCGGATGAACGCTACCCGGCCATGATCGAACTGTTTGCACGGGCTCCCGATGGCTTGACGCCCGCCGAGGGCAGCCAGCTCACCCCGATCCCACTGGATGAGGCGGTGTCCAGTCTCTCTGCCATCTTGCTGGATGAAACCTACTACGCGTTCATCCTCGCTGGCCGACGTGAGATGGGAGGCCTGTCCTGGGTGGGAGAAGACCGGCTGATTCCGCTGAAGGCCATCGCATGGCTGGATCTGACAAAACGGAAAAGCCAGGGCGCCGCCATCGATGCCAGAGATATCCGAAAACATCTCAACGACGTGCTGCGCCTGTCGCAACTCCTGGCGCCCACCACCCGCATTCCACTCGACCCCAAAATCGGTTCGGACCTCGCCCGGTTTCTCGCCGAGGTAGTCGCGGACACCTCCATCGATCCGCAAGTCCTTCAGCTCGGGAAGGTCAGCGTCGCCGAACTGGTGGCGCGTATTGCGCGGGCCTATGGGCTACAGGCTTCTGTTTGAGTGATCATGTGAGATCCGGGCACGCAATGTGCGCAGGTGCAGTGGTGAAGCCATTCGGCCCACCAATGAGACGACTCATCCGATGCTTTCCAGGTAAGGCCGCATCACGTTGGCCACGCGGCAGATCGTTGCGTAGCGCCAGATCTCATCCACCGAAGCCTTGTTGCGGGAACGGGCGTCCTTGAGCGCCTCCAGAGCCACGTCCAGGCCGATCTTGTTCCGGTGCTTGAAACTGTCCGCTACCGTCTTGGCCACGCCGTAGACCCGCAGCCTGACGCCATCGCGCTCCACCTCTTCGACCCCCGCGGAGAAGGCTTCACCCGTGAACTGCACCATCTTGATCGGCGGGTAGTCGATCCGGGGCGAGTGGCTCCCGCGTGGCATGGCGATCCAGACCTGGCGCGGCAGTTGGGTGGTCAGTTCATGGAACTGCAGCGCAGTGAACAGGCAGAACACGGCCCGTGGCACCTTGGCAGCGACTGCACCGAGGCTCTCGAACTCCGACACCTGTGTATCTGTCAGGCGATAGAGACCACGCCCGACCCGCTCCAGCAGCCCAGCGGCATTGAGCCGCGTGAGGATGACCCGTGGTGCACCGATGGCATCCAGGTCACTGGCGCGCAGGAGGCACCTCTGACCGGCCAGATCAAGGACACGCTGGCTATGGGTTTTGGAAGGCATGCCGCAGTATGTTCCTTTACTTCGTCGAATGAAAGCAATTGACTAGAGATTGGAACAAACGAACTCCGGGATTGGTTCACGCCAGGTACACCTATCCGCATAAAAAAATCGTCGCAGTTGACCCAGGAGGACACCTGTCGCAAGAAAAACATCCATCCAGTCGACCTGGCAAGACGGCCCTTCGATTCACGTCGCCCCGCCCAGAGACGTACCCTGCCCTCACGCATCAAGCCAGAAAATCGCCCCAGCGCTCACGGCCCAACGCTTCCTCTTCAAAAACCAGCCTGAGACCTAGGATGATCGGCACATGGAAGCGTCCGACACCACCACAAAACGCAACTACTACGACGATCTGGCGACGCGCGCCTTGGGCCAAGGCCATCCCCTTGAAGAGGCGATCGAACGGGCTGCGAGCGCCTATCTGGATGGAAAGCCTCAGACACAGGGCAAACGCAAGCTCACCAGAAGGGAGCGCGACAACCAGTTCTGGTTGAGTCGCACGGTGAAAAACTGCCCCACCAGTGCCTGGTCCACCGAACCTATGGTCCTAGCCCTGGCCCGGTACCTCAGTCAGGAGCAACTTGCGGTCAAAGGCCTGGTCAACGCGGTCGCTCAAATTGCGCCCGATGCCCTGATCCGGGCGGTCAGGTACTCCGGGCTGGTCCTGAACGAACAACCGCTCCGGCGAGCGGAACTCACACTGGCGGGAGCAAGCTGCCCGGCAGTCAGAGAGCTGTGCCGCGTGCTGGACATCTTTGATCAGGCGCACCAGCTTCGAGTGGATGCTGTCCAGGCTGAAAAGGATCGATTGACCCACCTATCGGCCTTCGACTTCCTGCTCTATGCGAGCCTCTACGCCTTCGAATGCCTGGTGGGCAAAGACATCGCAGCCATGAAGGCCAGGCAAGCGACTGAAAGCCGCACCGAACTTGCCTGGCATGCCATCAATGATTTACTGGCCTGGAAGCTGGAAACGGCAGATGAGTCGTCATTGAAACTGAACGATGCCAGCATAGGCCTGTCAGTCGCCCGACATCTCCGCCCCATTCTGTTTGATGAGGAACGTGGTGGTGCAAGCGAGGCAGTACAGACCTTCCATGCGTTCCACGTGCTGTTGGATGCGCAGATCGAGCTGAACGAGTTCATCAGTCGGTCTGCGGATGCCTTCTGCTACGACGATTCCATCAGGTTTGTGCGGCACGAAGATCGCCTGGAGATCGTGGAGGTTGATCCAACAGCTCGGACCGCCTGGCAGAACGACGGCCACAAGCTCAGGCGTTTGCACGACTACTGGTTTCACCGCGCAA
Organism: Burkholderiales bacterium; assembly: GCA_030604135.1. GTDB lineage: Bacteria > Pseudomonadota > Gammaproteobacteria > Burkholderiales > Burkholderiaceae_C > Hydrogenophaga. The sequence continues at coordinate 319,740 of JAUVWL010000002.1, forward strand.
TAGACGAGTTCGTTGAATATGTCGCGGCGGATCCAGGTCGATGGAACATCGGGCGACCAGAAAACGCCGATGCCAACCGGATGGCCTGGCTCCGGGCCCTGCAAGCCAAGCTTCGACTTCAAGAGGTCTACGGTATTGCGGATGAAGTGACATCGGGCACGGGTGAGCCTGTCAACGTGTTCCAGGCATTGCTTTCGCTCAACCTGATGTCGGCCCACTTTGAGCGCGACTTCCTCGTGGCATTTGCTGATCGACTCGATTCCATGGGCGACTGGCGTTCTGCGCTCCAGCACATGACTATGGAGGGTTTGCTCAACGGGATGCAGAACCGTCTGCCCATCACCTGGTCGGATCGCGAAGCGAAGATCAGCAACATCACCGGCTGGACGGTCAACGAGTCCCTGCCCAAGGGAAGTCCCAGGATGGCGTCTGCGATCCTGGACTTCTGGACCTACGACATGGCAGTCCTAGCTGCAAGGCTGAAAAAAAATGAGCCAGGACTCCAGCCCCACCTGTTCGAACGCCCGGTACTGAGGTTCGGCGCCACACTGGTCCAGTTGCCCTGGATTGTCGGTATGCAGAACAACAGCACCGCTGCCATCAACAACCTGCGGCGGCTGGGCTCTCGGCGCGGCAATGTCCAGGAAGAGACTCAACGGATCGAAGCCAGCCTGGCCAGGGTGCTCGAATCACGCGGGTTTCGAGTCCAGCCCAACTGGCAGCCCCAACGCGAAGATGCATTCGACGCCCCTGGTGAAGTGGACGTGATCGCAGCACGCGACGGTCACCTGTTCGTGCTGGAGGTGAAATCGACCTTCATTCGCCGATCACAACGGGAAGCGTGGGTGCATGCCACAACGACACTGAGGAAAGCCGGGTTGCAGTTGCAACGCAAGATGGCAGCGGTGTTGCGCGCAGTCGAAAGCTCCGCTGAGTTCCGCATGGCCATTGGCCTGAATGACGGCCAGAGCATCACGCATCACCATGGGTGGATCGTCGACACGTCCATCGAAAGCGATCACCAGCGCTTCTCCGGTTTCCTGAAGATCACGGTCGAGGAAATGCTCATCGCCCTTCGCGATGATCGCCACCTGCTGAAAGACCTCTCCGAGTTTCGGACTGCATCGCCAGAACTCACCGAATCCCTTGATCCAAACCAGTCATACGGCAGGACGACGATGTACCCCGACGGATTCAATGCGGAGCGCTTCGTCGAAGTCCTTGAAGCAGGTGTCGTGTGGCACGAAACGAACGATGTTCGTCATGTTGCGTAGCATCTCCGGATTCAAAGTCACGAGCCTCGCGGCTGCGAGTGTCCGGATCGCAACAGACCGGTCTTGTTCAGACGGACAGCAACGAATATGTCCAGAGGCTCGGTGACAAAACTTTATGAGCTAGATTTGTCATCGAATCCAGCGCGACCAAGTTGCCCGCCGCGCCCTACAGTTGCCACCATACCTCCACCGGGAGAATGCCGTGCAACACCCCTCCGCCTCACCGATCGCCTCTCACGATCAATTGTCGACTGTGTTTCTGCGCATGCCATCCGTCATGCAGATGACGGGCCTGGGTCGATCCACGATCTACAGGCTCATGGCCCAACAACAGTTCCCCTGCCCGGTTCGCCTCGGTGTACGCGCCGTGGCCTGGCGCCGCAGCGAACTGGATGCGTGGAGCCGGACACGCCCTGCGGCATCGCACTGATGAGGATAGGCTCAGCCTTGGAAACCATCACACCACCCAAGGGTTTGCAGCTATCGAATAGCCCAAAGATGACCGACTGCGGCAGGAAAACCCGAATCCTGAGTGGCTTCAAAGCAGCGATTGCAGTAGTTCGAGGTGAACCAGACAATGACTGCTATCGTTAACAAAGCGGTCATCCAAGTAACCTCAAAAGCTCAAGCCTAAAGGCTGTATTCACCTTCGTGAATTCGGCGGCGAACAAGTAGCGCCACAGCGGAGAAGACAGATACCGAGAGTCTCCGCTTCTCCGCGGAAGGGGTGGCCGCCCGGCATCCAGGAAAAGTGCGCCACCCAAACTCTGATCAGATTTCCGTCTGCTCAGAGATTTCGAGAGCATCATCGACCTCGATACCGAGGTACCTCACGGTCGATTCGAGCTTCGAGTGTCCCAGCAGCAACTGCACGGCTCGCAGGTTTTTGGTACGGCGATAGATCAGTGTCGCCTTTGTTCTCCGCATCGAATGTGTCCCGTAGTCGGCGCGATCCA
>JAUVWL010000034.1 GCA_030604135.1 Burkholderiales bacterium
CCCATCCCGAACAGGACAGTGAAACGCCTTTGCGCCGATGATAGTGCGGGTTCCCGTGTGAAAGTAGGTCATCGTCAGGCTCTTACAGCCAGCTAAACCCCCTCGCGCCTCAGGCGCCTGGGGGTTTCGCCTTTTCTGGCCCGACACAAAGTGTTCTTTTTGGGCTCAGTGTGCTTGCGCCCGGAACGGATGCTTCAGTGGTCGATGATTTCAGACCCTGCGCGAGTCAGTGCACCGACCTGTTCCAGTTCCCGAACCAGATTCTCCAACCACTGTCTGTCGGCGTCGGTGCCCGCGCCCTGATGGGGCATGTGAGCGGCAAGGTACGGCGTGTTGCAGGCCCACTTGGCGAGCTCGTTCATGCTGACTCGTTGCCAGGCCAATAGCCTGAACTTCAACAGCACTTTCTGGGCGTGGCGCAGGTGCTTTTGTGGTGAATCCACGAACTGGGTCAGTCGGCTGCGTGCGCGCGCAAGCGCAGCACCCAGATCAGTGAACATTTTTCCGTGCCCGGGAATCACGAGTCGGGGAGACAGCCGCTCGATGATGTCCAGCGTTTCCCTCACTTCGTCAAAAGCTTCGATGCCTTCAAGCTCAGGGAAGACAACACCGAATCCGTTTTCCCAAAGGGCGTCTGCCGACAACATGACCCCATGGTCTGCTTGAAACAGGATCACAGAATGGGGGTCATGCCCCTTGGCTCCGTGGACCTCCCATTCGAAGGCGCCGAGACGAACCGTGTCTCCGGGGGAAAGCAGACCCTGGAAGTGAAACCGGTCGCATTCCTGACCTGTGGGCGCGTAAGTCAGGGCTTGGGTGTCCCAATCTCGCACCGCCACGGCCAAACCGGGTGGAATGAGGGTATTCAGACCTGGGTAAGCAGCCTGCAGGCGGGCATTGCCTCCACAGTGATCGCTGTGCAAGTGGGTGTTAAGCAGCAAATCAAGAGGACGGGCCCCCAGAACGTGGCTGACCAACTCGCAGGTCTGGGTCGCATGGCTGTGGTAGCCGCTGTCAATCAGGGCAGACGGGCCGTCGCCCACCAGCAGCACATTGTTGGAAGACAACCAGCCTCTTTCGAAGACGTGAAGCCCCAACCCCTCCAGCGTTGAGTTGACCACACCACAAGCGTTCGCCACAGGCCACCTCAGTTGGCCTGAGGCCGCAGTGCACGGCGCAGGATCTTTCCTACATTGGTCTTGGGCAGTTCGTCGCGGAATTCGATGTATTTGGGGCGCTTGTAGCCAGTCAGGTTGTCGTGACAGAAGCGCGCCACATCTTCTTCCCGGAGGGTGGGGTCCGACCGAACCACAAAGAGTTTGACTGCCTCGCCCTGCCGCTCATCAGGAATCCCGACGGCCGCACATTCGAGCACACCCGGGCACATGGACACCACGTTCTCCAGTTCGGTTGGGAAGACATTGAAGCCGGACACCAGGATCATGTCCTTCTTCCGATCCACGATGCGGGTGTACCCCGAGCTATCCATAATGCCGACGTCGCCGGTGCGCATGAAGCCATCGCGCGTGAAAACGCGGGCCGTTTCTTCTGGCTGATTGTGGTAACCCTGCATGACATTGGGTCCGCGAATGCAGATTTCTCCCTGCTCACCCAGTGCCAGACTGTTGCCCTCGTCGTCCTTGATGGCAATCTCGATGCCGGGAAGGGGCAAGCCGATGGTGCCGCTGAAGTCTTTTCGATCCAGGGGGTTGTTGGTTCCCATTGCGCAAGTCTCGCTCATCCCCCAGCCTTCGACCATGGGGGATCCTGTCAAGGCCTGCCACTGCCGCGCTGTTCCCTCAGACGCGGCCATACCACCGGCTTGCGAGACGACCAACTGTGAGCAATCCACCTGGCGGAATCTAGGGTCGCTGAGCAGCGCATTGAAGAGGGTGTTGACAGCGGGAAGGATGTGGAACGGACGTCGCTTCAGGACGTCCACAAAACCGGGTATGTCGCGTGGATTGGGAACCAACGTGAGCTTGGCTCCCCACCGGATCGACACCAGACTGAGGCTGAGCGCAAAGATATGGTAAAGAGGCAGGGCGGCAATGCCGTTGACCCGCCGCAGATCACCGATCTTGTCGAGCGCGGGCGTGAACCAGGCGTCGGCCTGCAGCACAGCTGCCACGATGTTGCGGTGTGTGAGGACCGCGCCTTTGGACAGACCCGTGGTTCCGCCCGTGTACTGCAGGAAGGCAACCGAGCTACCGTTCAAGTCGACGGGCTTGAGTCGCAGCGACTCCCCTTCGCGAAGCGCCCGGCAAAAGGGGAGCACGGTGCGTGCGCCGACCGGCCCGTTCAGGGGAATCTGGAAGGCCGGGACGCGCTTGGCCAGGTGCCGCAGGGCAAAGGTCAACCAGCGCCCGTACCAGAACCCCAGCATATCACCGAAGCCAGTCACGACCACCTGACGCACGCTGGTTCGATCGATGACCTTCTCCAGAATGTGGGCAAAGTTCTCCAGGACCACGATGGCCTCAGCCCCACTGTCCTGCAACTGGTGCTCCAGCTCGCGCTCCGTGTAGAGCGGGTTGACGTTGACCACCGTGTACCCTGCGCGCAGCACCGCCGCCATCGTGACCAGAAACTGTGGAATGTTCGGCAGCATGACCGCGACGCGTGCACCGGGGGCCAGACCCTGGTTCTGCAGCCACGCACCCAGTGCGGCGCTGTGCTGGTCGAGCTGGCCGTAGCTGAGCCACCGCTCCATGCACACCATGGCGGCCTCCTGCTTGTGCCGCCGAAATGCTTCTTCAAGGAGTTCGGTGAGTGACCGGTACTGGTCAGGGTCGACGGTGTGTGGAACGCCAGCCGGGTATTGGAGCAGCCAAGGATGGGTCATCAGAATGTTTCAGCCAGAATGGAAAGGGAATTTTGGCTTCGGGTGGGCATCATGACCTCAGGGGCAGCCCTAGGTAGGTGTCGCGAAAAGCTCAAGCCCTCTGCTCAACAAGGCACACGGTGTGGGCCAGCTGCGCGACGGCCTTGCCTTCATCGGCATCGTTGAGCAAATCCAGCCATGACTGTTCCCTCTGCTTGATGGCATTCATGAATGCGGCCGGGTCGTCCAGCTGGGCAAACGCATCGAATCCTTGTTCAAGAAAGCGCTGCAGCTTTCCGAGACCGGCCATCTCTGCAGGGCCGCGCATCATCCGCAAAGCCATGCGCAAGCTCTTCTTTCGGGTCAGACCGGTCAGTGCGTCGCCGAGGTGTACGACCGACCTGAGTTGCTGCGCGCGTCGGTCGGGCTGCCCCGTCATGCGCCAGGCACGAAGGTAGCCGGTGTTTGGGTTGCAGGGCTGAAGGCTTTGCCAGTGTGCAGCCATGGTCAGGTCCAGCGACTCGGTCAAGGCGTGCAAGGCGGCCAGATCGGCGGCGAGTTGGCCCACTTCGGTGGGAAACAGGCGCTCGATGGCGCCGGCGATCCGCGAAAACTGAAGGTCGCGTTCGCTGAAGTCGTGTGAACCGTACAACTCATCGAGAAAAAACCGCGCGGCGCCTGCCCGACATGGGTCGGCAAGCATGTCTTGGTAGCTTCCCCTGAAGCGCGCCGCTTGCAGCTGTTTGACTGCCTCGATCGCCCCGGACAAGCCCGTGGTCTGAGCCTGGTTCCGCAGGGAAGCGACCTGGGAAAGGTGGGTGCGGATGGCATCGGCCAGAGAGGGGACGTCAGACATGGCAAGACTCATGGCGCCGGGCGGCAATACGACATGAAGGAAGCGCCAGCCCCCCATCGCCCGATCCGCCAGACATACTAGACGCAACCAAAGAATAACCGCATCCTGACCGAGCGCGCCGTGCTTGTCACCAGCCCGCAATTTCCCTCATAATTGACGTTTACGTAAACGTCAATTAGGCGCTGTGCCCGGAGGAGACCGAATTGGCCCCGAGATTCGAACCGCGAGATCCAGACTACGAACAGCGTGTGCGTGCCAGCTTTGCGCGACAAGCCGCCATGCGGACGCTGGGAGCCACGCTGGCGGTGGTGCGCCCGGGCCAGGTGGAAATCACCCTGCCGTGGGCAGAGCCTCTAACGCAGCAGCACGGCTTCCTGCACGCGGGCATGGTGTCGACAGCACTCGATTCGGCCTGTGGTTATGCAGGGTTTTCGCTGATGCCGGTTGAAGCTGCTGTGCTGACCATCGAATTCAAGATCAACCTGCTGGCCCCCGCCAAGGGCGAGAGCTTTCGCATGGTGGGCACCGTGGTCAAGCCGGGGCGCACGGTCACCGTCTGTGAAGGCCAGGCCTATGCCTTAGACGGTGGCCGCGAGAAGCTGATTGCCACCATGGGCTGCACGCTCATGGCCGTGCTCGGCCGCGAAGGCATTGCGGGTTGACGTCTTTCATCTATCCATCCATCGAATCCAGATACAGGAGACCCCATGACCAACTTGCCCGGCCTCAATTTTCAGCTCGGTGAAGACATCGATGCCCTGCGTGACGCGGTGCGTGACTTTGCTCAGGCCGAAATCGCCCCGCGCGCCGCCGAGATCGACCGCAGCGACCAGTTTCCCATGGACTGCTGGCGCAAGATGGGCGAGCTGGGCGTGCTGGGCATCACCGTGCCCGAGCAATATGGCGGTGCCAACATGGGCTACCTGGCGCACATGGTGGCCATGGAGGAGATCAGCCGCGCCAGCGCCTCAGTGGGCCTGTCCTACGGCGCGCACAGCAACCTGTGTGTGAACCAGATCAACCGCAACGGCACCGACGCGCAGAAGGCGAGGTACCTGCCCAAGCTGATCAGCGGCGAACACGTGGGCGCGCTGGCCATGAGCGAGCCGGGCGCCGGCTCCGACGTGATCAGCATGAAACTCAAGGCCGAGGACAAGGGCGGCTACTACCTGCTCAACGGCAGCAAGATGTGGATCACAAATGGGCCCGATGCGGACACCCTGGTGGTCTACGCCAAGACCGAGCCGGAGATGGGCGCGCGCGGCGTGACGGCCTTCCTGATCGAGAAGGGCATGCCCGGTTTCAGTATCGCGCAGAAGCTCGACAAGCTGGGCATGCGCGGAAGCCACACCGGCGAGCTGGTATTCCAGAACGTCGAGGTGCCGGCCGAGAACATCCTGGGCGGACTGAACATGGGTGCCAAGGTGCTGATGAGCGGACTGGACTACGAGCGCGCGGTACTCACCGGTGGGCCGCTGGGCATCATGCAGTCGGTCATGGACAACGTGGTTCCGTACATCCACGACCGCAAGCAATTCGGCCAGAGCATCGGCGAGTTCCAGTTGATCCAGGGCAAGGTTGCTGACATGTACACCGTACTGCAGGCCGCGCGCAGCTTCGCATACACCGTGGCCAAGAACCTCGATCTGCTGGGCACCGAGCACGTGCGCCAGGTGCGCAAGGACTGCGCCTCGGTCATCCTCTGGACCGCCGAGAAGGCCACCTGGATGGCGGGCGAGGGTGTGCAGATCTTCGGTGGGAATGGCTACATCAACGAGTACCCATTGGGTCGACTGTGGCGCGATGCCAAGCTCTATGAAATCGGTGCCGGCACCAGTGAAATCCGGCGCATGCTGATCGGGCGTGAGCTGTTTGCGGAGACCATGTGATGCCGCTGCGCCACCTGCTCGCCCACAACCGGACCTGGGCGGCACAGATGGAGGCCGACAGGCCGGGCTTTTTCAGCAACCTGTCACAGCAACAGACGCCACGCTACATGTGGATCGGTTGTTCCGACAGCCGGGTGCCGGCCAATCAGATCACTGGTCTGGAGCCGGGCGAGGTGTTCGTGCACCGAAACGTCGCCAATGTGGTGGTGCCCACCGACCTGAACTGCCTGACCACCATTCAGTATGCGGTGGACGTGCTGAAGGTGGAGCATCTGATGGTGGTCGGGCACTACGGTTGTGGCGGTGTGCAGGCGGCGTTGAAGGATGTCCGGGTGGGGCTGGCCGACAACTGGCTGAGGCACATCAAGGATGTGCGCGACCGCCACGCAGATTTCCTGCAGCGACTGGATGAACCACACCGCCTGGACGCACTGTGTGAACTCAACGTGATCGAACAGGTCATGCACGTGGCCGAGACCACGGTCGTGCAGGACGCGTGGTCGCGTGGACAGGCGCTGACCCTGCACGGCTGGGTCTACGGGCTCAGGGACGGCCTGCTTCAGGACCTGCACATGGTGGTCAGAGGTAGCGACGTGCTGAACGACACCTACCGTGCCGCCGTGAGCGAGGTGGTTGAACGCAGGCGCGTCTGAAGCCGGTCTTGCCTATCATTTGCCAATCGCCATCCTATTGACCCGATCATGTTCCCCAGCCGCCTGGATTCCACCCTGGCCTACGACATCGCCAAGGCGATGATGGACGGGTTCAACCGGCACTACCGTCTGTTCCGCACCGAATCCGCTCGGGCCAAACACCGCTTCGAGACGCGCGACTGGCGCGCCCAGCAGCGTGCACAACGCGAACGCATCGAGTTCTACGACTTGCGGGTGCAGGAGTGTGTGCGCCGCCTGGTCAAGGAGTTCGAAGCCGACGAACAGCCGATGGAGGTCTGGGAGCAGGTCAAGCTCCTGTACATCGGGTTGCTGGTGAACCACCACCAGCCCGAACTGGCCGAGACCTTCTTCAACTCGGTCACCACCAAGATCCTCAAGCGGGCCTACTTTCAGAACGATTTCATCTTTGTGCGGCCGGCGGTCTCGACCGAGTACATCGAGAACGAGGAGCCCAAGGCCCTGCCCACCTACCGCTGCTACTACCCGACGCAGGACAGCATGCTGGCCGAGGTGCGGCGGCTGATCGAGGATTTCGACCTGCGCGTGCCTTATGAAGACCTGAGCCGGGATGCTGCGCTGGTGCTGGCGGCCATGAAGCAGCGGTTCGACCATGTCAAGCTGCGCGCGAATTTCCAGATTCAGGCGCTGTCGGGCCTGTTCTACCGCAACAAGGGCGCCTATGTGGTGGGAAAGATCATCAACGGTTTCCAGGAGGTGCCGTTTGCCCTGCCGATCCTGCACAACGAAAAGGGCCAGCTGGTCATCGACGCGGCGCTGTTCGGCGAGGACGACCTGCTGATCCTGTTCAGTTTTGCGCGCGCTTACTTCATGGTCGACATGGAGGTGCCCAGCGCCTACGTTCAGTTCCTGCGCAGCCTGATGCCCCGCAAGCCTCGCGCCGAGTTCTACAACGCGCTGGGGCTGGCCAAGCAGGGCAAGACGCTGTTCTACCGCGACTTTCTGTTCCACATGCGGCACAGCACGGACAAGTTCCGCATCGCGCCGGGCATCAAGGGCATGGTCATGCTGGTGTTCGACCTGCCGAGCTTTCCCTTTGTGTTCAAGCTCATCAAGGACTATTACCCGCCCCAGAAGGACACGACGCGCGAGCAAATACGCAACAAGTACCTCCTGGTCAAACAGCACGACCGGGTGGGCCGCATGGCCGACACGCTGGAGTTCTCGGAGGTCGGGTTTCCGCGCGAGCGTTTCACCGACGAGCTCATTGCCGAGATCCAGAAGTTTGCACCCAGCCAGCTTGAGATATCGGACCGCAACGGCGACGGCAACATCGAGGTGGTGCTCAAGCACGTCTACATCGAGCGACGCATGATCCCGCTCAACATCTATCTGCAGGAGGTTTTCGACACCCTGCAGTCGGGTGCGGCCGACGAGATGGCTCGCCAGCGGGCGCGCGAACAGCTTCGACATGTGGTGGTCGAGTACGGCAACGCCATCAAGGACCTGGTGGCGGCCAACATCTTTCCGGGCGACATGCTGTGGAAGAACTTCGGCATCACCCGCCATGGCAAGGTGGTGTTCTACGACTACGACGAGATCGAATACATCACCGACTGCAACTTCCGCCGTGTGCCCGCTCCGCGCAACGAGGAAGACGAGATGTCGGGCGAGGTCTGGTATTCGGTGGCCAGGAACGATGTCTTTCCCGAGACTTTCGGCCCCTTTCTTCTGGGCAACCCGCTGCTACGCGAGGAATTCATGAAGCACCATGCGGACCTGCTGGACCCGGCGTTCTGGCAGGCGCACAAGGAGCGCATTGCATCGGGCCATGTGCACGACGTGTTCCCGTACGAGCGGGACCGGCGGTTTCGTGCGCAGGCCGACAAGGAGCTGATGGACTGAACTTCATAAGCCCCCACGCTCCGCCGTTTTACGGGTCGCTGCCCCCCAGGGGCGCGATTCGAGCTTGGGATGGCCCGGCGCTTGAATTCAAATGACATCCCCCCACGCTCCGCCGTTTCACGGGTCGCTGCCCCCCAGGGGGCGCGATTCGAGCTTGGGACGGCCCGGCGCTTGAATCCTTTTCCTTTCCCTTTCACATGAACCTGGAGACCTGAACATGAGCCAGAACACCGATCCCGTTGTCATCGTTGGCGCCGCCCGCACCCCCATGGGTTCGTTCCAGAGCGACTTTGCCAGCCTGGCTGCCCACGATCTGGGCGGCGTCGCCATCAAGGCCGCTGTCGAACGTGCCGGCGTCAAGGGTGAGCTGGTCGAAGAGGTGCTGTTTGGCAACTGCCTGATGGCCGGCCAGGGTCAGGCGCCTGCGCGCCAGGCGGCGCTCAAGGGCGGGCTGCCGCTGTCGGCCGGCGCGGTGACGCTGTCCAAGATGTGCGGCTCGGGCATGAAGGCCGCCATGCTGGCGCACGACATGCTGCTGGCGGGCAGCTCCACCGTGATGGTGGCGGGCGGCATGGAGAGCATGACCAACGCGCCCTACCTGATGCTCAAGGGCCGCGGCGGCTACCGCATGGGCCACGACCGCATCTTCGACCACATGATGCTCGACGGCCTGGAAGACGCCTACGAGCCCGGCCGCAGCATGGGCACCTTCGGTGAAGACTGCGCGGCCAAGTACAGCTTCACCCGAGAGCAGCAGGACGCGTTCGCCATCGCCTCGGTGACGCGCGCCAAGGCCGCCACCGAGAGTGGTGCCTTTGCGCAGGAGATCGCGCCGGTGACGGTCAAAGACCGCAGCGGCGAACGGGTGGTCTCGGTGGACGAAGGCCCGGGCAAGGTCAAGCTGGACAAGATCACCAGCCTCAAGCCCGCGTTCAAGAAGGACGGCACCATCACCGCCGCCTCGTCTTCGTCGATCAACGACGGCGCGGCCGCGCTGGTGCTGATGCGCCAGTCGACTGCGCAGGCCCAGGGCCTCAAGCCCTTGGCGCGCATCGTGGCCCATGCCACGCATGCGCAGGAGCCCAACTGGTTCGCCACCGCGCCCGTCGGTGCGACGCAGAAGCTGCTGGCCAAAACCGGCTGGACTGTCGGTGACGTGGACCTGTGGGAGATCAACGAGGCCTTCGCCGTCGTGCCCATGGCACTGATGACCGAGCTGAACATTCCGCACGAGAAGGTCAACGTGAACGGCGGCGCCTGCGCGCTGGGCCACCCCATCGGTGCCTCGGGGGCCCGCATCCTGGTCACGCTGCTGCATGCGCTGCAGGCGCGTGGTGGCAAGAAGGGCGTGGCCACCTTGTGCATCGGCGGCGGCGAGGCCACCGCCATGGCCGTGGAAATGCTCTGACCACCAAAGGCCAGTCCGCCTCCCCATTCACGGATTCCGAACCACCATGCTGCTGACCCAAGACCAACTGATGATCCGCGACGCGGTGCGCGCCTTTGCCCAGGAGCAGCTCTGGCCCCATGCCGCGCGCTGGGACAAGGAGCACCACTTCCCGACCGATGTGCACCGCGGCCTGGCCGAACTGGGCTGCTACGGTATCTGTGTACCCGAGTCGCTGGGTGGGGCCGGGCTGGACTACGCCACCCTGGCGGTGGTGCTGGAGGAGATTGCGGCCGGTGATGGCGGCACCAGCACCGCCATCAGCGTGACCAACTGCCCGGTCAACGCCATCCTGATGCGCTACGGCAACGCGCAACAGCAGGAACAATGGCTGCGGCCGCTGGCAGCCGGCCGGATGCTGGGGGCCTTCTGCCTGACCGAGCCCCATGTGGGCTCCGATGCCTCGGCCCTGCGCACCACCGCCACCCGCGACGGTGACAGCTATGTGATCAACGGCGTCAAGCAGTTCATCACCAGCGGCAAGCACGGGCAGCTGGCCATCGTGATCGCGGTGACCGACAAAGGCGCGGGCAAAAGGGGCATGAGCGCCTTCATCGTGCCGACCGACACCCCGGGTTATGTGGTGGCCCGGCTGGAGGACAAGGTCGGTCAGCATTCGAGCGACACGGCGCAGATCAACTTCGAGAACTGCCGCGTCCCGGTCGAAAACCTGATCGGCGCCGAGGGCGAGGGCTACAAGATCGCGCTGTCGGCCCTGGAGGGGGGGCGCATCGGTATCGCGGCGCAGAGCATCGGTATGGCGCGAAGTGCCTTTGAGTGTGCGGTCACTTATGCCAAGCAGCGCGAAAGTTTTGGTCAACCGATCTTCAACCACCAGGCGGTGGGCTTCAAACTGGCCGACATGGCGACCCAGATCGAGGCCGCCCGTGCGCTGGTGATGCATGCCGCCGCGCTGCGCGATGCCGGCCAGCCCTGCCTGAAAGAGGCGGCCATGGCCAAGCTGTTTGCCAGCGAGATGGCCGAGCGGGTCTGCAGCGATGCCATCCAGGTGCATGGCGGCTACGGCTATGTCAGCGACTTCCCGGTCGAGCGCATCTGGCGCGACGTGCGGGTTTGCCAGATCTATGAAGGCACGTCGGACGTGCAGAAAATCCTGATCCAGCGCGCACTGGCCTGAGTGGCACCTTCATGGTGGGGCGCCGGGCGTATCATTTGCGCCCATGAACATCATCATCCTGGGCGCCGGCCGCGTGGGCGAGAGCGTGGCCGAAAGCCTGGTGTCGGAGCAGAACGACATCACCGTGATCGATCACGACCCGTCGCGCCTGCGGCTCCTTGAAGAGCGCCTGGACCTGCGCGGGGTGGTGGGCAACGGCATCCAGCCCTCGGTGCTGCGAGAGGCCGGGGCGCAGGACGCCGACATGGTGATCGCGTGCGCGGCGGCCGACGAGTCGAATCTGGTGGTCTGCAAGGTGGCGCACGACGTGTTCAATGTGCCGACCACCATCGCCCGGTTGCGCTCGCCGGAATTCGTCACCGGCGACGAACTGCTGGGCAAGAGCGGTTTTGCGGTCGACCACGTGATTTGCCCGGAAGAGTCGGTGATGCGTTACATCCACCAGCTCATAAGCTACCCGGAGGCACTGCAGGTGGTGGAGTTTTCGCAGAAGCGGGCCTGCCTGATCGTGGTGCGCGCGGCGGCCGGTGGCGCCCTGGTGGGGCGGACAATCGGCGAATTCCGTGATCGTCTGCCGCATGCCGAGATGCGGGTGGTGGCCCTGTACCGGCTGGACACCGAGATGGAGACCACGGCCGAGACGCGCATCCTGCCGGGCGACGAGGTGTTCGTGCTGGCGGATGTGCGCAAGATCCGGCTGGTGCTGGCGGCCATCCACAACATCGACAAACCGGTGCAGAGGGTGATGATCGCCGGCGGTGGCAAGGTGGGTCTGCGTCTGGCGCGCTCGCTGCTGGGCCAGTGCGAGGTCAAGATCATTGAACGCGACCGCAAGCGTTGTGAGTACCTGGCCAGCCAGCTGCCGTCGAGCACCCTGGTCTTGCACGGCGACGGTGCCGATGAAGACCTGCTGCACGAAGAGAACGTGGGCGACATGGATCTTTTTCTGGCCCTGACCAGCGACGACGAGGACAACATCATGTCGGCCATGCTGGCCAAGCGCATGGGCGCGCGGCGTGTCATGTCGCTGATCAACCGGAGGGCCTACGCCGACATGATGGAAGGCAGCACCATCGATATCGCCATTTCGCCGGCGCAGACGGTGATCGGCGAGCTGCTGGCGCACCTGCGGCGCGGCGACGTGGCGGCTGTGCACAGCCTGCGCCGAGGAGCCGCCGAGGCGCTGGAAGGCATTGCGCGCGGCGATGTCAAAACCTCCCGACTGGTGGGGCGCAAGATCGAGGAGATCAAGCTGCCCAAGGGTGCGCGCATCGGCGCCATCGTGCGCGGCGAGGATGCGCGTGGCGAGGTGCTCATGCCCCACCACGACCTGGTGATCGAGACCGACGACCACATCATTGTGTTCATTCCGAACAAGCGCATGGTGCGCGAGGTCGAGAAGCTGTTCCAGGTCAGCGCCACCTTCTTTGGTTGAACCGTCATGACCGGCCTGTTCCCCGCGCTGAACGTCTACGCGCGTGTGCTCTTTGCTTTTTCGTTCGCCTTCCTGGTGCCACTGGCCTGGGCGCTGGGTGAGGACCTGGACGATTCGATGCAGATATGGGGTGGCGCCTTTGGCCTGGCCGCTGGCAGCGCACTGACCATCTGGTTGATCACCCGCCGCTACCAGCGTGAACTGATGCCCAGGGACGGCTTTCTGCTGGTCAACATGGTCTGGCTGATGCTGCCCGCCTATTCGGCGGTACCTTTGATGTTCACGGTGCCGGACATCAGCTGGAGCCAAGCCTATTTCGAGTCCATGAGTGCGCTGACGGCCACCGGGTCCACCGCGCTGTCTGGTCTGGACGACCTGCCGGTGTCGGTCAACATCTGGCGCTGTTTTCTTCAGCTGATCGGAGGCCTGGGCATCATGCTGCTGGTGGTGGCCGTGCTGCCCATGCTGGGGCTGGGCGGCATGCAGCTGTACAAGGCCGAGACGCCGGGGCCGATGAAGGATACCAAGTTCACCCCCCGCATTGCCGAGACGGCACGGGGGTTGTGGGGGGTGTACTTCTTGTTCTCGGGGGCCTGCCTGTTGGGCTACCGCTGGGCCGGCATGAGCTGGGCCGATGCCTTCATGCACATGTGCACCACCATGGGCCTGGGCGGCTTCTCGTCTCACGATGCCAGCCTGGGTTACTTCAATTCGCCTCAGGTGGAATATGTGGCCATCGTGTTCATGGCCTTGTCGGGCATCAGTTTTCTGCGCTACTTTGTGGTGCTGCGCAGCCGCAGCCTGCGCCCGATTTCCCATGACCGCGAGATCCGCACCTATGCGGCGGTGCTGACGGCGGCCATTGTGCTGCTGGCGCTGCTGCTGGCGGCACACGGGACCTATGCCGAGTTTCCCGAGGCCTTGCGCCACAGTGCCTTTCATGTGCTGTCGCTGGCCACCACCACCGGCTATGCCACCACCGACTATGCGCAGTGGCCCATTTTTGCCCCGGTGCTGCTGATGTTTCTGGGCACCTTTGTCTCCTGCGCCGGGTCGACCGGTGGAGGCATCAAGATGGTGCGGATGATTCTGCTGATCAAGCAGGCGCGCCGGGAGCTGGTGCGCATCATCCACCCGCGTGTGGTCAACCCGGTCACCCTCGGTGGCCAGGTGGTGCCCATGTCGGTGATGACGGCGGTGCTGGGCTTCATGCTGATCTACGGCGCTGCCACCATGGGCCTGACCATGCTCATGCTGTTCACCGGCCTGGACATCGTGACCGCGTTCTCGGCGGTGGTGGCCACGGTGAACAACATCGGCCCGGGCCTGGGCGAGGTGGGGCCGTCCAGCAACTTCGGGGTGCTCAGCGACCTGCAACTGAACATTCTGAGCTTCTCCATGTTGCTGGGGCGGCTGGAGTTGCTGACTTTTCTGGTGCTGTTCACGGGGGCCTTCTGGAGGAAGTAGGGAACACCCCCCTGCGCCGCTGACGCGGCTTCCCCCCTCCGTGGCGCGCCTGCGGTGCTTCGAGGGGGCGGCACCTGCGGGCCGGGAGACCCGGACCCGCGGTGCCCAGGAGACCAAGACATGACTCGTTTGGTGCTTCAGCCGGCTAACATCTTATTGGGTTCACATCAGGAGACAGGTCATGCCTATCACCAAAGGGTTTCGTGCATTGGTCGACGAAGCGAATGCTGTCATCACCACCTACACCGTCGAGCAGGTGCGTCAGCGCCTGGCGCAGGATCCGAGCCTGCAGGTCGTCGACATCCGTGATCCGCGCGAACTGGAGCGTGAGGGGACGGTACCGGGGGCCATGCACGCGCCGCGCGGCATGCTGGAGTTTTGGGTGGACCCGGACTCTCCTTACTACAAGCCCGCCTTCGGGGACGAGGGCAAGGAGTACGTGCTGTTCTGCGGCGCCGGCTGGCGCAGCGCATTGGCCACCAAGACCCTGCATGACATGGGCATGCGCAATGTGGCCCACATCGATGGTGGATTTGCGGCCTGGGTGAAGGCCGAGGCGCCGGTCGAGAGCTACGAAGCCCACCGCGCGCGCAGCGCAGCGCGCAAGAACGGATGAGTGCGGCCAGGGACTGCCCCTGCGGTCGGCGTGATGCGAAGGGGCGCCCGTCGGCCTATGTGGTCTGCTGTGGGCGCTATCTGGATGAAAGCCTGCCTGTGCCCGATGCCGAGCACCTGATGCGCTCGCGCTACAGCGCTTTTGTGCTGGGGCGGGCGGATTACCTGCTGGCCAGCTGGCACACCTCTACCCGCCCGGTCAGACTCGAACTGGAGCCGGACCTCAAGTGGCTGGGGCTGGAGGTGCGCGAGCACCGGCCCACCGATGCCGACCATGCCGAGGTCGAGTTTGTGGCCCGCTCGCGCGCAGCCGGCAGCGGACAGCGGCTGCACGAGCGAAGCCGCTTCGTGCGCGAAGGAGGGCGCTGGTTCTATCTGGACGGAGAGATCAAGTGACTGTGCGTTTTGACGCCGTGC
Source organism: Burkholderiales bacterium (assembly GCA_030604135.1). Classification (GTDB taxonomy): domain Bacteria; phylum Pseudomonadota; class Gammaproteobacteria; order Burkholderiales; family Burkholderiaceae_C; genus Hydrogenophaga. The sequence goes on from JAUVWL010000034.1 coordinate 14,626, forward strand.
TGTTCGATTGCGATGGCGTATTGGTTGACAGCGAACCGATCACCAACGGGGTGCTGCGCCAGATGCTCAACGAGGCCGGATGGCCCCTGGATCAGGCAGAGTGCGAGCGGATCTTCATCGGCAAGGCGGTGCGCGACGAGCGGGCGCGCATCGAAGCAGAGACCGGACGCCCGCTGACCGAAGACTGGATGCGCGCCTTCTACGCCCGGCGCGACGAGCGCCTACGGGCCGAACTCAAAGCCATGGACGGCGCGCTGGACGCGGTGCGTGCGGCGCACCGCCACACGACGGGACGCATCGCCTGTGCGTCGGGCGCCGACAAGGCCAAGGTGGTCATGCAGATCGAGATGGCCGGCATGCGCCCGTACTTCGAGGACCGCATTTTCAGCGGCCACGACCTGCCACGTTCCAAGCCCCATCCCGATGTCTACCTGGCCGCGGCTGCTCACGTCAGGACCGATCCGGCGCGTTGTCTGGTCATCGAAGACACAGCCACCGGCGTGCGCGCCGGGCTGTCTGCCGGGGCCACGGTCTGGGGTTACTGCCCGGCCGGACATGGGCGGGCATTCGACGGTCTGGCTGTGGAGCGGGTGTTCCGGCACATGGAAGAGCTCGCCTTGGCACTGGCGCCTTGAAGCCCCCGGTGATCGCCTGCGGCCGATCACCGCTCCGAAGAATAGGATGCGAACTTCTCGACTTTCTTGGTGGCGCCGGACACGATCAGCAGGTCCCCGGGCAGGATCAGCGTATCGGGCGTTGCATGCTGAAAATCTTCGTGTGCGCGCTTGACCCCGACCACGGTCACGCCGAAGCGTTCTCGAATCAGGCTCTCCGCCAGCACCTTGTTGTGTGCGGGGTAGGGGGCCCGGATCTTGGCAATTGCGAAACCATCGTCGAACTCGATGTAGTCGATCATGCGGCCGGTGATCAGGTGGGCGACCCGCTCACCCATGTCGACCTCGGGGTAGACCACATGGTGCGCACCGATGCGTTGGGCAATCTGCCCGTGTTCCGGCGTCAAGGCCTTCACCCAGATGTCCTGGATGCCCAGTTCCGACAGGGCCATGACCGTCATGAGACTGCAGGCCAGGTCGGTGCCGATGCCGACGATGGCGTGGGTGAAGTCGGCGCCGCCGAGTTGTCGCAGAACCTGCACGTTGGTGCCGTCGGCTTGCACGGCATGGGTCAGCCGGTCCGCCCAGTCCTGGACCGGCTCGGCGTCGCGGTCGATCCCCATGACGTCGTGACCCAGCTCCATCAGCGAATGCGCGACAGCGCCACCAAACCGGCCCAGGCCGATCACCAGCACGCTGTCGCCCTGGGCAAAGGCGTACTGCTCAGTGAACAATTTACCCAACAATTGGATGCTCCTCAGGAAAGCGGTAAGCGGCACGGATGTGCCCCATGGCCAGCGAGGCCGCCAGCGTGATGGTGCCCACCCGGCCAACATACATCAGCAAGGTCAGCATGAGCTGGCCCGACGGGGGCAGGTCGGCGGTGATTCCGGTCGAAAGCCCCACTGTGCCAAAGGCCGAAATCACTTCGAATATCACCTGGTCGGTGGGCAGGTCGGTGCCACGAAGGATGACCAGCGTGCCCAGCACCACCATGCTGCTGGCCAGCACCAGCACCGTGATGGCTTGCCGCTGGGCGCTCTCGGAGATGCGGCGCCCGAAGGCCTCGCTGTCGTTGCGTCCCCGGATCTCGGCAAACACCAGCAGCACCAGGATCAGGAAGGTGCCGACTTTGACGCCACCGGCTGTTCCGGCGCTGCCGCCGCCAATGAACATCAGAAAATAGTGAAGGGCCCAGCTTTCGTGGGTCAGGGTTCCGATGTCCAGGCTGTTAAACCCTGCGGTCCGTGACGACGCCGAGGCAAAGGTGGCTGATAGCAGTTTGTCGCCCAAGTCCATCGGACCCAGTGTGTAGGGGTTGGACCACTCGAAGAACAACAAGCCCATGACCCCTGTCAGCAGCAGGGCCGCCGTGCCGGTGAGCGTCAGCTTGGTGTGCAGGGACCAGTGGCGCGGATCGTTGAAGCGGGACCGGATGTCGTGGAACACCGGAAACCCGATGCCGCCGATCACGATGGCCAACGCAATGGGCATCAGCACCCAGACATCGCCCACAAAGCCCATGAGACTGTCTGCATTGAGCGAAAAGCCGGCGTTGTTGAACGCAGATACAGAGTGAAAAATGCCATGCCAGGCCGCCACTGGCCAAGCCATGTCATAGGTCCATGCGAAGCGCACGGACAGCGCCACTGCCAAGAGTGATTCGGCAATCAAGGTCACCAGCAACACCATCCGGGCCACACCCGAAACGTCACCCAAACCGATGGAGTGTGTTTCGACCTGAGTGATCAACCTTGTGCGCAATCGCAGCGAGCGATTGACCATGAGTCCCAGCAGGGTGGCTGCCGTCATCATGCCGAAGCCGCCAATCTGGAACAGCAGCATGATGACGAATTGGCCAAAGAAAGACCAGTGTGTACCCGTGTCCACCACGACCAAACCTGTGACACAGACGGCCGAGACGGCGGTGAAGAAGGCCGTGAGCCAGGAGGTGGGTGCAACGCCCGAGCTGGCCATGGGTGTCATGAGCAGCCCGGTCCCCACCAGAATGGCGAGCAGAAACGCCAGAGCGACGGTGCGGGTGGGGTGGAGTAGCTTACCCATGCTTGCCAGCCCGCCGAAGAGACGCGATGTCCAAAGGCACTTTCAGAGTCGACGCGTGAGAATTATGACACCGGCCCCAACCCGGCCCGCAGGCGCTCCACCCGTTGCCGGTTCACCCCGAAGTCCTTGCGCCCCACGCGTGAGGCCGAGCGCACCTGCACCACCTGGTTGACCGGGTCGACCCAGAGTTCGAGGTCGTCGACGAACTTCATCCAGCGCGAGGTGCACTGCGCATACAGGTAGCCGTCTCCACGGTCGTGGATGATTTCCACGCTGGGCATGGCCTGCAGCAATTGCGAGAGCCGGGCCATGGTGGCAGGCCCGCCGCCCTTGAGCGGCAGGGGCTCGATCTCGGCATAGGCGCGCATGGGGTGGTCGGGGTGGAGCCCGGCCTGGCTGCTGACGCTGTTTTCGGTCAGGGACGGTGGCTTGAGCCGCCCGTCTCGCACGCCGAGGTCGTCTGGCATGCGTCCGCCCAGCCAGCCGAGCTGCCCGGCCGCCACGGCTGCGACGGCCAGGGCCAGCAGGGCGAACAAGGACCATTTGATGAGTGACATGACAGGCCTCGTGTGGGTGGGGGCAGGTGACAAGGTGGCCACCCGGGGGTGGTGATGGTCAGATCGAAGGTTCAGCGCACTTTGGGCGACAGGCGCGGCCGCCACACGGCCAGCACCACGTTGATAATGCACAGCACGACCAGCAGCCACAGGGTGTTTCGTTCGGATCGCAGCAGGGTGTTCAGCAGGTCCGGGTCGGGGAAGGCAGCGACGATGGCGGCCTGTTTTTCCTTCGAGCCCACCACCACCAGCGCGGCTTCGAACACGGCCAGGCCCAGCAGTGCCTTGAGCCAGGCCCAGCCTGCGTTCATGTAGGCCCGGGTGGCCGCCAGCGCCAGCAGCCCGCTGAGCACCACGACGCCCATGGACGGCACCAGCAGGTACTGCGCGATCACGGCCAGAGTCTGCCTGGCGGCAGCGAACTCGGCGACCGACTCGCGGCTGGCCATCTGGTTGATGACCAGGCAGGCCGCCAGTGCCCCACCGAATGTGATCGACGCGACATCGTGCAAGGTCTTGGCGCCCAGGCGAACCCAGCGCTGGCGCCCGACCGGGTCGGCCTGCTGGTCGGTCGGCGTTGGCTTGGATTTCATCGGTGTTCCCGCCACTCGCCGGGTGTGAAGCCGGTCCAGCCCCGAAAGGCGCGGATGAAGCTTTTTTCGTTCTGAAAACCCGAGGCCTCCGCGACCTGCTTGACGGGCCGCGAGCTGCGCTGCAGCAAGGCCATGGCGACTTCGCGTCGCACGCTGTCCTTGAGCGCCTGCAGGGTGGTGCCTTCGTCGCGCAGCTGGCGGTGCAGGGTGCGGGTGGAGGTGTTGAGGGTGGCGGCCAGGTCCTGCGCGTTGTGGGCCTGTTGGGGCTGGGCCAGCAGCACCTGGCGCACGCGCTGCATCAGCAGCCGGTCGCGGCGGTAGGGCCGCACCTGTATCGCCAGCGCGCGGGCCAGCATCTGGTTCATGGCGGCCTCGTCGCGTCTGAGCGGCAGGTCCAGGTAGCGGGCGTCGAAGCGCAGCGCGGTCTCGGCCGCGTCGAACGTGGCCGGGCCGTCGAACAGCAGCGGGTACACGTCGGCGTGCGGCGGCGCCGCAAACGCAAACGTGGCGCCCAGCAGCGGCATGCGCGAGTCGACCAGCCAGCAGGCCAGGCCGTGGATGTTGCGCAGCACCGAGACGCAGCAGAACTCGCGCAGGCGGCCGTCGCCGCCGGGCGGGCGGTGCTCGGTTAGCACGATGCGGCAGGTTCCGTCCGTGATGTCGACCCCGAGGGTGATGTCACGGGTGAGCAGGCCATGGTGGCGGCACCAGCGGCGCAGGGCGACACCCAGCGTGGGCGCCGACAGCGAGGCGCGTGCCAGCATGCCGTAGCTGCCCCAGGGCAGGGGGCGCTCGAACCAGCCCAGCGCCTCGTCGTCCAGCACCCGCATGGCCAGACCGGAAAACACCTCCATCTGCAGGGCGTTGATGCGGGCCTCAGGTCGATCCAGGTCGGGTGGCGCAATCTGTGCCTGCTGGAGCAGGGGTTCCGGCGGCTGTCCTTGCCGCTCCAGCGCCAGGCACATGGCGCGCACGAAGGCCATGGGCGTGACGGCCCGGGGCGCCCGTGGGGCGGCCACTTCGGGCGCGGTGTGGGTTGGTGGGTTCACGCCGGCATGCTGCCATGGTGTGGCACGATTTGCAACCTGGGTGGCGTGCAATGCATGGCAGAACGGCCTATGCTGTCGGTTGCGTTCCCGCGCCGTTGGAATACGGCGCCACTACAAGGAGACAAGCCATGCCTGCCCCGCTGACCACCAGCCACGCCCGCGGCGCCGTCGACGTGCCGCTGATCGAACAGACCATCGGTGCGTTTTTTGACGACATGGTGGCGCGCCAGCCCGAACATGAGGCGCTGGTCAGTGTGCACCAGGGGCGCCGCTACAGCTACCGGGCCTTGCGCGACGAGGCGCGGCAACTGGCCAGCGCCCTGCTGGGCATGGGGTTGCAGCGCGGTGACCGGGTTGGCATCTGGTCGCACAACAACGCCGAGTGGGTGCTGATGCAGCTGGCCACGGCCCAGGTGGGCCTGGTGCTGGTGAACATCAACCCGGCCTACCGCACGGCCGAAGTGGAGTACGCGCTGAACAAGGTGGGCTGCCGCCTGCTGGTGAGCATGGCGCAGTTCAAGACCAGCGACTACCTGGGCATGCTGCGCGAGCTGGCGCCCGAGTGGGCCGGTGGCCGGCCGGGCGCCCTGTCGGCCGCCCGTCTGCCGCAGCTGCAGACGGTGGTCTGGATCGACGAGGCCGGGCAGGGCGACGAGCAGCCGGGCCTGATGCGCTTCTCTGAGCTGCTGGCGCGGGGCCGTGCCGACGATGCGCAGGTGGACGCGGTGGCGGCCACGCTGGATGCCAACGACCCCATCAACATCCAGTTCACCAGCGGCACCACCGGCTTCCCCAAAGGCGCCACGCTGACCCACCGCAACATCCTGAACAACGGTTTCTTCATCGGCGAGTGCATGAAGCTCACGCCGGCCGACCGCCTGTGCATTCCGGTCCCCTTGTACCACTGCTTCGGCATGGTGCTGGGCAACCTGGCCTGTTTCACCCATGGCAGCACGGTGGTGTATCCGAACGACGCCTTCGAGCCCCTGTCGGTGCTGCAGACGGTGCAGGCCGAAAAATGCACCGGCCTGCACGGCGTGCCCACCATGTTCATCGCCGAGCTGGACCACCCGCGCTTCAAGGAGTTCGACCTGTCGACGCTGCGCACCGGCATCATGGCCGGCTCGCCCTGTCCGGTGGAGGTGATGAAGCGCGTGCAGGCCGACATGCACATGGGCGAGGTGACCATTGCCTACGGCATGACCGAGACCAGTCCGGTGAGTTGCCAGAGCAGCACCGACACGCCGTTGGACAAGCGGGTGTCTACCGTGGGTACGGTGCAGCCGCACCTGGAGGTCAAGATCATCGACCCCGACAGCGGGCGGACCGTGGCACCCGGCCAGTCGGGTGAGCTGTGCACGCGCGGTTATTCGGTGATGCACGGTTACTGGGGCGACGAGGCCAAGACGAAGGAGGCCATCGACGCCGAGGGCTGGATGCACACCGGCGACCTGGCCACCATGGACGCCGAGGGCTACGTCAACATCGTCGGCCGCATCAAGGACATGGTGATCCGCGGCGGCGAGAACATCTACCCGCGCGAGATCGAGGAATTCCTCTACCGACTGCCCCAGGTGCAGGACGTGCAGGTGGTCGGTGTGCCCGATGCGAAGTACGGCGAGGAGCTGTGCGCCTGGGTCATTGTCAAGCCGGGGCAGAGCCTGGACGAGGAGGCCGTGCGCGCCTTCTGCAAGGGCCAGATCGCGCACTACAAGGTGCCGCGCTACATCCGCTTTGTCGACGCCTTCCCGATGACGGTGACCGGCAAGATCCAGAAATTCAAGATCCGCGAAGCCATGAAGGACCAGCTGGGGCTGGCCGAAGCCAAGACTGCATGACCGAGAGAACCACATGCCCGCACTCGAAACCAAACTCAACGCCCGCTCCGCCGACTTCCAGGCCAACGCCGCCGCCATGCGCGCGGTGGTGGACGACCTGAAGGCCCAGATCGAGAAGGCCACGCTCGGCGGCGGCGAGGCCGCCCGTGCCAAGCACACCGCGCGCGGCAAGCTGCTGCCGCGCGACCGGGTGCAGATGCTGCTGGACCCGGGCACGCCCTTCCTCGAACTCAGCCCCATGGCCGCGCACGCCATGTACAACGGCGACGCGCCCTGCGCCGGCGTGATCGCGGGCATTGGCCGCGTGAGTGGCGTGGACTGCATGATCGTCTGCAACGACGCCACGGTGAAGGGCGGCACCTACTACCCGCTGACCGTCAAGAAGCACCTGCGCGCGCAGGAAGTGGCGCAGCAGAACCGCCTGCCCTGCATCTACCTGGTGGATTCGGGCGGCGCCAACCTGCCCAACCAGGACGAGGTCTTCCCCGACCGCGACCACTTCGGCCGCATCTTCTTCAACCAGGCCAACATGAGCGCCCAGGGCATCGCGCAGATCGCGGTGGTCATGGGCTCGTGCACGGCCGGCGGCGCCTACGTGCCGGCCATGAGCGACGAGACCATCATCGTCAAGAACCAGGGCACCATCTTCCTGGGCGGCCCGCCGCTGGTGAAGGCTGCGACCGGCGAGGTGGTGAGCGCCGAAGACCTGGGCGGCGGCGACGTGCACACGCGCCTGAGTGGCGTGGCCGACCACCTGGCGCAGAACGACCTGCACGCCATCGCGCTGGCGCGCCAGGCGGTGAAGAACCTCAACGCCCGCAAGGTTCCGCCGATTGCGACCATCGACCCGGTGGCGCCGCTGTACCCGGCCGAAGAGCTGTACGGCGTGATCCCGACCGACACCCGCAAACCGTTCGACGTGCGCGAGATCATCGCCCGCATCGTCGACGGTTCCGAGTTCGACGAGTTCAAGTCGCGCTTCGGCACCACCCTGGTCTGCGGCTTCGCGCGTATCGAAGGCATGCCGGTCGGCATCATTGCCAACAACGGCATCCTCTTCTCGGAGTCGGCGCTCAAGGGGGCGCACTTCATCGAACTGTGCTGCCAGCGCAAGACGCCGCTGGTGTTTTTGCAGAACATCACCGGCTTCATGGTCGGTCGCAAGTACGAGAACGAGGGTATCGCGCGCAACGGCGCCAAGATGGTGACGGCCGTGGCCACCGCCGCCGTGCCCAAGTTCACCGTCATCATCGGCGGCAGCTTCGGCGCTGGCAACTACGGCATGTGCGGCCGTGCGTACAGCCCGCGCTTCCTGTGGATGTGGCCGAACGCGCGCATTTCCGTGATGGGCGGGGAGCAGGCCGCCAGCGTGCTGGCCACCGTCAAACGCGACGGCATCGAGGCCAAGGGCGGCCAGTGGAGCGCGGAAGAGGAAGCCGCGTTCAAGGCGCCGATCAAGGAGCAGTACGAGGTGCAGGGCCACCCCTACTACGCCACCGCCCGCCTGTGGGACGACGGCGTGATTGATCCGGCCGACACCCGCCGCGTGCTGGCGCTGGGCCTGAGCGCGTCGCTGAACGCGCCGATCCCCGAGACCAAGTTCGGTCTGTTCCGCATGTGAGCCTGCGATGGACGCTCGCGCCCACTTCCTGCAACTGGCCCGCTACAACGTCTGGGCTACACGCCGTCTGATCGAGGCCGTGGCCGCCGTGTCCGATGCCGACTACCGCAAGGACTGCGGCCTGTTCTTCAAGAGCATCCACGGCACCCTCAACCACCTGCTGGTCGGCGAGCACATGCTCTGGTACCCGCGCTTTGCCAAGGGCACCTCGCCCTCCGTCGCGCTGAACGCCGAGGTCGAACCCGACCGCGACCGCCTGGGCCAGGCGCTCAAGGGTGGCGCGGCCAACTGGTTGCCGCTGATCGAATCCTGGCCGGCCGAGCGCTTCGATGGCGAGCTCAGCTACACCAACATGCGCGGCCAGGCGATGTGCCTGCCCTTTGCGGCCACGCTGGCCCATGTGTTCAACCACGGCACACACCACCGCGGACAGATCACGGCCGCGCTCACCGCGCTCGGCCAGCCCTGCCCTGAGCTCGATCTGGTCTACCTGTTGCAAGAGGAATCCAAGGCATGACCCAAGCCCTGAACGTGGCGGTCAACGACCGCATTGCCCACATCACGCTCACCCGCCCCGAGGTGCGCAACGCTTTCAACGACGAGGTGATCCTGCAACTCAAGACCGCGTTCGAGTCGGTGGGCTTGATGGACGACGTGCGCGCCGTGGTGCTGGCCGCCGAAGGACCTGCCTTCTGTGCCGGTGCCGACCTGAACTGGATGCGCCGCATGGCCGACTACACGCGCGAGGAAAACCTGGCCGACGCCGGCCAGCTCGCGGCCATGCTCAAGGCCATCTTCGAATGCCCGAAACCCACCATCGCCGCCGTGCAGGGCGACGTGTTCGCGGGCGGCACTGGCCTGGTGGCCGCCTGCGACATCGCTGTCAGTGTCGACACCGCCACCTACTGCCTGAGCGAGGTGAAGCTGGGTCTGATCCCGGCCACCATCAGCCCCTACGTGATCCGCGCCATGGGGACCCGTGCGGCACACCGCTACTTCCTGACGGCGGAGCGCTTCTCGGCCCAGGAGGCGCACCGCATCGGCTTTGTGCACGAGCTGGTGGGTGCCGACGCCCTCCAGGCCAAGGTGGCCGAACTGGCGCAGGCCCTCGTGAGCGCAAGTCCCAACGCGGTCAAGGCCTGCAAGCGCCTGGTGCAGGACGTGGCCGGGCGCAAGATCGATGCCGCGCTGATCGCTGCCACCGTTGAAGGCATTGCCGACATCCGCGCCAGCGGGGAGGGCCGCGAAGGCGTGGCCTCCTTCCTCCAGAAGCGCAAGCCGTCCTGGCTGGCCTGATCTGGACAGACGCTGTGGACCAGGCCCTGCAATCGCTCGACATGCCCAGCCTGCTGGCGCTGGCCGCGGCCCTGGGCTGGGCCAGTGGCTTTCGTCTGTACGCCGTCGTGTTCCTGGTGGGGGCCATGGGGGCTGCAGGCTGGATCACCCTGCCGGCCGGATTGCAGGTGTTGCAGCACCCCATGGTGCTGGCGGCCAGTGGGGCACTGCTGTTCATCGAGTTTTTCGCCGACAAGATCCCTGGGCTGGACTCGCTGTGGGACCTGGTCAACAGCGTGATCCGCATCCCGGCCGGTGCCGCACTGGCGGCCGGTGTGTTCGGTGCCGACAGCACGACGCTGGCCCTGGTCGCCGCGCTCATGGGCGGCACGCTGGCGGCCAGCAGCCAGGCCGCCAAGACCACCACGCGCGCGGCCATCAACACCTCACCCGAACCCCTGTCGAACGTGGCCGCCAGCCTGTTCGAAGACGGCCTGGTCATTGCCGCCCTCTGGCTGGCGACCCAGCATCCGGTGATTTTCGGCATCTTGCTGGCCATCACCGTGGTGCTCATGTGGGTCGTCACCTGGGTTCTGTTCAAGTTTCTGCGCGCGGCCTTCCGTCGGCTGCGCGCCTTCTTCTCGTCTTCATCCGTCAAGGAAGCCTGATGTTCTCCAAGATCCTGATTGCCAACAGGGGCGAGATCGCCTGCCGTGTTGCCGCCACCGCCCGCCGCCTGGGTGTGCGCACCGTGGCCGTCTACTCCGATGCCGATGCCAGTGCCAAGCATGTGGCCGCCTGCGACGAGGCGGTGCACATCGGCGGCAGCGCCCCTCGCGAGAGCTACCTGCGGTGGGAGCGCATCATTGCCGCGGCCAAGGCGACGGGTGCAGAGGCCATCCACCCGGGCTATGGCTTCCTCAGCGAGAACGAGGCTTTTGCGAATGCCTGTGCGGCCAACGGGCTGGTGTTCATCGGTCCGTCTGCCGCCAGCATCCAGGCCATGGGGCTGAAGGCCGAGTCCAAGCGGCTGATGGAGCAGGCCGGTGTGCCGCTCGTGCCCGGCTACCACGGTGAAGACCAGGACCCGGCCATGCTCAAGCACGAGGCCGACCGCATCGGTTACCCGGTGCTGATCAAGGCCAGCGCGGGTGGCGGCGGCAAGGGCATGAGGGCGGTTGACAAGGCCGACGACTTTGCCGCGGCCCTGGCCAGCTGCCAGCGTGAGGCTCGCAACAGCTTTGGCAGCGATGCGGTGCTGATTGAAAAATACGTGCAGCGCCCGCGCCACATCGAGATCCAGGTGTTCGGCGACACGCATGGCAACTGTGTCTACCTGTTCGAGCGCGATTGCTCGGTTCAGCGGCGCCACCAGAAGGTGCTGGAGGAGGCGCCCGCGCCGGGCATGACGCCCGAACTGCGCCAGCAGATGGGCCTGGCGGCCGTGGCGGCGGCCAAGGCGGTGAACTACGTCGGTGCCGGCACGGTCGAGTTCATCGTCGAGCAGCCGGGTGGCTACGACCACCCGGAGCAGATGCGCTTCTATTTCATGGAGATGAACACCCGCCTGCAGGTGGAGCATCCGGTGACCGAAGCCATCACCGGTCTGGACCTGGTGGAATGGCAGTTGCGTGTCGCCTCGGGCGAAGCGCTGCCCCTGAAGCAGGACGAACTGAGCTTCCACGGGCACGCCATCGAGGCCCGCATCTGCGCCGAAACCCCGGACAAGCAGTTCCTTCCCGCCACCGGTCGCCTGGCGGTGTACCGCAAGCCGGCCCACGTCGGCTTTGAGCGCGGCACGGTGCGTTTCGACGACGGTGTGCGCGAGGGCGACGCCATCAGCCCCTTCTACGACTCCATGGTGGCCAAGCTCATCGTGCACGGGGCCACGCGTGCCGAGGCGCTGGCCCGGCTGGATGCGGCGCTGGCGCAGACCCACATCGTCGGCCTGTCCACCAATGTGCAGTTCCTGCGTTACGTGGCGCGCAGCCAGGCGTTTGCCTCGGCCCGCCTGGACACCGCCCTGATTCCGCGCGAGGCGGACGCGCTGTTCAACCAGGACAAGGTGGGCCGCACGCTGGCCGTGGCCGCTGCCGTCGCCCAGACCCTGGTGCACGAGAAGGCCAGCGAAGTTGCCGACCCGTATTCGCGCACCGACGGCTGGCGCCCCTTCGGACTGACGACCCGGCGTTTCGACTTCGAGTACCAGGGCGAGGCGCTGACGGCAGAGCTGACCTACCTGCATGACGGCGCGCTTCGCCTGACGGTGGGCGAGGTGTCGGACACCCTGTCGTTCACCGCCTTGCCCACCGACAGCGGCACGCGCGTCGACCTGCAGTTCAACGCTCAGCGCCAGACGGTGCAGACCTGGCAGTTCGGCGAGACCGTGCACCTGTTCTGTGACCTGGGTGCCACCGTCATCACCGAGCTCGACGCCCTGGCTCACGCGGGCGAAACCGCCGCCGAAGGGGGTCGCCTGACCGCGCCCATGCCGGGCAAGGTGGTGAGCTTCGCGGTCAAGGCAGGTGACGCGGTCAAGAAAGGCCAGCCGCTGGCGGTGATGGAAGCCATGAAGATGGAGCACACCATTGCCGCACCGGCCGACGGGACCGTGGCTGAGCTGCTCTTCGCGCCGGGCGACCAGGTGGCCGAGGGCGCGGAGTTGCTCAAGCTGCAAACCGCCTGACAGCACATTCTTCCAACGGCGGGTAAGCTCGGACCATGCGAGTGGTTTTCTGTTGTACCGATACCAAGGCCGAACCCTGGCTGGAAGGCCTTGGCCAGGCCCTGCCCGGAGCCTCCATCGAGGTCTGGCAGCCGGGCGCGGCGCCGGCGGACTTCGCCGTGGTCTGGGCCCCGCCCCAGCAGTTTCTGGACGAGCAGCCTGGCCTGAAGGCGCTGTTCAACATTGGCGCGGGCGTGGATGCCCTGCTCAAGCTGCGGCTGCCTGCCGGGGCCAAGGTGGTGCGCCTGGACGACGCGGGCATGTCGGTGCAGATGGCCGAATATGTGTGCCACGCGGTGATCCGCCATTTCCGGGAGTTCGACCGCTATGAGGCCGACATGCGCGAAGGGCGTTGGTCCTTCCGCAAGCCGCGCAGCCGGGCCGATTTCCCGGTCGGTGTCATGGGACTGGGTGTGCTGGGCGCCCGCGTGGCGCAGGCGCTGTCGGTGTTCGAGTTCCCGGTGCATGGCTGGAGCCGCACGCCCAAGGCGCTCGAAGGTGTGCGCACGCACCACGGTGACGGCGGCTTCCAGACCTTTCTGTCGTCCTGCCGGGTGCTGGTGAACCTGCTGCCGCTCACGCCCGATACCCGCGACATCCTCAACCGCCAGACACTGGGCCGCCTCATGCCCGGGGGCTATCTGGTCAACGTCGCGCGCGGCGCGCACCTGGTCGAAGACGATCTGCTGGCTTTGCTGGACAGCGGCCACCTGGCGGGCGCCACGCTCGACGTGTTTCGCACCGAGCCGCTCCCGACCGAGCATCCCTTCTGGCGACACCCTAAGCTCACCTTGACCCCCCACACCTCGGCGCGCACCCTGCGTGACGAGAGCATTGCCCAGATCGCGGGCAAGATCCGCGCGCTGCAAGCCGGCCAGCCGGTGGCGGGTGTGGTGGATCCTGTTCGCGGTTACTGAGATCACGACCATGTCACTTCCCTCTCAAGTCCGACTCATCGATGTCGGCCCCCGCGACGGTCTGCAGAACGAGAAGCAGCCGGTGCCCGCCGCCGTCAAGATCGAGCTGGTGCACCGTCTGCAGGCCGCAGGCCTCAAGGAGATCGAGGTGACCAGCTACGTCAGCCCCAAGTGGGTGCCGCAGATGGCCGACAACCACGAAGTCATGGCCGGCATGAACCGCCAGACCGGTGTGCGCTACTCGGTGCTCACGCCCAACCTCAAGGGTTATGAAGCGGCCGTGGCCGACCGGCCCGACGAAATTGTGGTGTTTGGCGCGGCCAGTGAGGCTTTCACCCAGAAGAACATCAACTGCTCCATTGCCGAGAGCATCGAGCGCTTTGCGCCGGTGGTGCAGGCGGCGCTGGCGGCCGGCATTGCGGTGCGGGGCGCCATGAGCTGCACCGTGGGCTGCCCCTACGAGGGCGAGATCGCGCCCGAGCGGGTAGGCTACCTGGCGGGCCTGATGAAGGGCATCGGCGTGCAACGGGTCGATGTGGCCGACACCATCGGTGTTGGTACGCCAAAAAAGGTGCAGGCGGCCATCGAGGCCACGCTGGCACACTTCGGCATCGACCACATCAGCGGGCATTTCCACGATACCTATGGCCAGGCCCTGTCCAACACCTACGCCGCGCTGCAGATGGGGGTGTGGAATTTCCAGTCCTCGGTCGCCGGTCTGGGTGGCTGCCCCTATGCGAAGGGCGCGACCGGCAATGTGGCCACCGAAGACGTGGTCTACCTGCTGCAAGGCCTGGGTATCGACACCGGCATCGACCTCGATCAGCTGGTGGACGCGGGGGCCTACATCAGCGAGCAGCTGGGGCGGCCCAGTGGCTCGCGCGTGGCGCGGGCGCTGATGGCCAAGCGGAGCAGCTGAAGTGAAACACCCCCTGTGCCGCTTCGCGTCTTCCCCCTCTCCTTCGGGAGGGGGGCGCACCCTGTGGCCCGGCGCAGCCGGTTCCACGGGTGCTCTGGATGCGCACCGGCGTATCGCGCGTCGCGGGTGCCGAGTACCCGGAATGGAGAACTGATATGGACTTCCCCGTCTGGCTGGCCTTCTTTGCCGCCTGCTGGGTGATTGCGGTGTCTCCCGGTTCGGGTGCGGTGCTGGCCATGACCCATGGTCTGGCCTACGGGGTGCGCGGGGCCAGCGCCACCATCCTGGGTCTCGAAGCCGGTGTGGCGGTGATCCTGCTGGTGGCGGGTGCCGGTGTGGGTGCGCTGCTGCTCGCTTCGGCCACGGCCTTCACCGTGGTCAAGGTGGTGGGGGCGCTGTACCTGATCTGGCTGGGCTGGCGCCAATGGATCGCGCCAGTGGGCGAAGACCCCGCGGCTTCCCACACCGCGCAGCCGTCGTCGGCCGGTGGTTCCGTAGCCGCCACGGTCAAGGCAGGCCCGCCCGCGCGCCAGCGCTTTGTGCTCGGTTTCCTGACCAATGTCACCAACCCCAAGGGCATCGTGTTCATGGTGGCGGTGCTGCCCCAGTTCATCGATCCGCAGCGCTCGCTGTGGTGGCAACTGCCGGTGATGCTGGTGACCGCCGTGGCGGTGGATGTGGTCGTGATGCACGGCTACGCCTGGTTGGCCTCGCGTGCCCAGCGTTGGCTGGCTTCGGCGCGTGCCCGGCAGACCCAGAACCGCGTCTTCGGCGGTGTGCTGATGGCCATGGGCGCCAGCCTGTTCATGGTCAAGCGGGCCGCCACCTGACCCGCTGCGCCACAGGGGCGACGCAGGGCCGTTAACATCGGCGCATGAACGCCATCACCGCCGACACCCTGGACCTGCCCGCGGCCGTGCGCCGTGTGGTCGAGACACTGTCCGCCATGGGCCACCCGCACAACCCGGTCATGCTCGACGACGCCGCGCGCACCGCCCAACAGGCGGCCGATGCGCTGGGCGTGGCCCTGGGCCAGATCGCCAAGAGCATCATCTTCCGCCGCAAGAGCGACGATGCCGCCGTGCTGGTGGTCACCTCGGGTGACCTGCGGGTGGACGAAAAAAAGGTGCAGGCCCTGGTGTGCCCCGAAGGCGGCAAGCTGGGCCGTGCCGATGCCGATTTTGTGAAGGCCGCCACCGGCTTTTCCATCGGCGGCGTGTCGCCGGTGGGTCACACACAGCCCCCGGTCACCCTGATCGACGAACAGCTGTTCCGTTTTGACGTGGTGTGGGCGGCCGCCGGTCACCCGCATGCGGTGTTCCGCCTCTCGCCGTCCGAATTGCGCGAACTCACCGGTGCCCCGGTGGCCGACGTGACCCAGGCCCAGGCGCTATGAACCATGATGTGCTGATCAACCTGGCCGACGCACGGCAGCGCCACAGCGGACCTGGTGTGCCCTCACCCTGTGTCTCGGTCTGCCAGATGGACACGGACAGCGGCCTGTGCCGGGGCTGCTGGCGCAGCATCGACGAGATCGCCGGCTGGGGTGCAATGTCCGACGAAGCGCGCCTGCAGATCTGGTCCCGCATCGAAGAGCGCCAGCGCTGAGCGCCTCCTGCCATGAAGACAGACGGCCCCACACTGCACGACATCGAGTTCTGGTACGACCCCATTTCGCCCTACGCCTACCTGGCCTTCGAGTGCCTGCCCCAGGCGCTCATGGGACTGAGTGTGCAGGTGCGTTACCGCCCGGTGCTGTTTGCCGGCCTCCTCAAGGCCCATGGGCAGCTCGGCCCGGCCGAGATCCCGGGCAAGCGGGACTGGACCTACCGGCAGGTGCTCTGGTTGGCGCGTCAGCGCGGTGTGGCGCTGGACCTGCCCGCCAGCCACCCGTTCAACCCTCTGCCGTTGCTGCGAATGGGGCTGGCCACCGCCACCCGCGAGGCACCGGGCGAGACCAGCCGCTATGTCACCGAACAGCTGTTTCGCCATGTCTGGCGCGGTGGCCACGACGCCACCGACCCGACGCGTCTGGGTGGGCTGCGGGCACTGCTGCAGGACCACATGGCCCAGCGCGGCCAGCCCTGGCCTGACGCGGACGGGCCCCAGGTCAAGGCGCGCCTGCGCGCCAACACCGAGCAGGCGCTTGCGGCAGGTCTGTTTGGTGTGCCCACCCTGGTGACGGGCGGCAAGGCCTTCTGGGGCCTGGATGCGCTGCCCATGCTGCGCGATTTTCTGGACGGTGCCGAATGGTTTGACAGCGGCGCCTGGGATTCGGCCGCCGCGCAGGCGGTGGGTGTGCAGCGACCCCTGAAACACCAGGGCCCTGCCGGCAGGTAAGGCCTGCCTGCTGCGGCCGCCTTGGCGCCTGGTCGGGCGGGCCTCAGGTTCGGACCATGACAGGTGCCCCCACCTCGGGCGGCGAATGCTCCTGTGCTGTCCGCGCTTGCGCCTGCTCCTGGGCCACCAGCTGCGCCTGCTCCAGGTGTTGCTGCGGGCTCTGGCGCAGGGCGTCCTGCACGCTGAACTCGCCGATGGGC
>JAUVWL010000019.1 GCA_030604135.1 Burkholderiales bacterium
CCAAGAACCAATGAAGTCAGACAAAGAATGATCTGTCGCAACACAATCAGCTCCCTAACGCTATGCTCACCGGGTAATTCTCGATGGCGGCTTTTGTGCGGCCTCATGCACAAAAGGTGACAGCGAGAATTTATCCGGTGCAGCTAATTGTTAAGGGTTGCCAAAGTACCACCATGTTGCCTTCGCAAGAAAAAGATATGGACCATCGACCCTACTACAGGAGCAACCTTTGGGAACATCGATGGAACACGCCATAAAGTCTCCGTACTCGTAACCACCAACCGGCTGAAAATCTCCGCAATGCGCGATAACTACTATTCCGTCGTCGCTGAGCCATGCATAGCCCATGAACGATAGACCGACGGCAAAGACAAAAAGACCATAGAGGAGAAGCACTCGAACATGACGCATAAGAAAGCCATGCCCGCTCCACTTCCTAAGCCACAAAAGAAGACGACCCATGCATTCCCTTAACGTAATGTATCCCGCACAGGCTGCGGGATAAACCGGGCGCAGTGGAATATTCTGGACAACCCGCCTCCTTGTAAATGCGCTGAAATCAAGCACTTACTCTCCGGAGGCCCGGGATCATCCCCGAATAAGTAAACCACGAAACCCGGCAGGCGAAAAGGTCCCGCTGTCATTCTCTGCAGGCGCACCCATGCCCCTGCACACCCCAGACGGACTGATCGGGGGTGGTGGGCGGGTTGGGCTAAGCAACAGCGGCGACCTTCGCGCGGACAGCCCAGGGAACAGGCGCAGAACCGGCCGCGCGGAATCACACCGGGCGCGGCGGCAACACCATCAGACAGGCGCCCAGCTCAGACCACGCCAGAGCCGCGCACCAGGCGCATGACTTCGCCGGCGTCCAGGGTGCGGGCGCGCGACTGGATGGCGCCCATGTGTTGCTGCTGCAGCGTCTTGGCCGGACCCAGCAGGCCCTGATAGGTCTGGCGCAGCAGGTCGGTGGACATGACGCGCCCGCCCGCGTAATAGCGCCTGGCCAGATGGCCCAGGGCGTAGGTGCTGGCAAACGAGAAGGCCACGCCGGTGGCCTCGCTGGCCACGCCGCCCAGCAGGCGCCCGCCGGCCTTGCCGATGAGGCCGCCCAGCAGCTTGCGACCGAACTGTTCGACGTACTGCGAGGTCAGCCCCACGCCGGCCGCGGCAATGAACTCGCGGATGTGGCCCTGGTCCAGCGTGACGCCGTGGGCCTTGCCCACCCGGTAGACCATCTTGATCTGCAGCGGAATGATGGCCATGGACGCCCAGGACTGCGGCAGCAGCTCCAGCGCGCCGTTCAGGATGGCGTAGTTGAGGATCATCTTGTCCAGCGCCGCCGGGTCGGGCACCACGGCCGCCCCGGCGGCGGTACCGGCGGTACCGGCGGTGGGGGCTGCAGGGGCCGGCGCGGGCAGGTTCAGCTCCGCGTCGTCGTCGGCGTCGGCGGCCGCTGCGTTCTGCACCGACTGGTACGCGGCGGCGGCCACCGCATGGGTTTGTGTCTCCGTCCGCTCCACCTCCGGGTTGCCGCCCAGGGCCAGCTGGTTGCGCAGCTGCGAGAGGAAAGCTTTTTCTGCGGTGCTGGTCATGCCGTCGGCATCACACACCGCCACCGCCCATTCATAGGCCAGCTGCCGGTGCGCGGGGTCGGTCAGCGCCTGGGTGGCCTGGCTCAGCGAGACGCGCTTGAGCAAGGCGTCCTGCACCGCCGCCGCCAGGTGCGACGCCCCGGCCTCGCCGTCGAGCTGTTGCGACAGGTCGCGGATGAACTGCCGCTCGCTGTCGGCCTTCTGACCGTCGCACAGGGCCGCCTGAACCAGTATGCCGAGCAGCGCCCGTTGTTCTTCGGGTTTCATGGGGGGTGGTCTCGCTGAAGAATGAGGGACGGGGGTGAGGGGATGGGGAAGACGAAGGAACCGCCCGGCGCGCGAATCGGGCTGGCGGCTGTGCCATGGATTCTGCGCCGATGCGGTGGTTCCCGGGGGGCCCGGCCTGTATTTCGGCGCTGCCAAAGACCAAGCCCCGCACGCCGAAGCGCCACGGGGCCAGATGTGTGAGGGCCAAGGCCACCCGGAACCGGCCTTCGGCAAGCTCAGGGCGGGCCGCAGGCGGCGCGGGGAAAGACCTTATTTGGCCGTCGGCATCACGAACTCGGCGCCTTTGCCAATCGACTCCGGCCACCGCTGCATGATCGACTTCTGCTTGGTATAGAAGCGCACGCCCTCTTCGCCGTAGGCGTGCATGTCGCCGAACAGGCTCTTCTTCCAGCCGCCGAAGCCCTGCCAGGCCATGGGCACCGGAATCGGCACGTTGATGCCGACCATGCCCACCTGGATGCGGCGCGCGAACTCGCGCGCCACGTTGCCGTCGCGGGTGAAACAGCTGGTGCCGTTGCCGAACTCGTGGTCGTTGATCAGCTGCACGGCGGTGGCAAAGTCCGGCACGCGCACGCAGGACAGCACCGGGCCGAAGATCTCTTCCTTGTAGATCTTCATCTCGGGCGTGACATGGTCGAACAGCGTGCCGCCCAGCCAGAAGCCTTGTTCGCAACCGGCGCCGGCCGTCTTGCCATCGAAGCCGCGGCCGTCCACCAGCAGCTTCGCGCCTTCCTTCTCGCCCGCCTCGATGTAGCCGGTGATGCGCTGGCGCGCGGCCTCGGTCACGATGGGGCCCATCTCGGCGGCCAGGTTCATGCCGTCCAGCACCTTGAGCTGCTTCGTGCGCTCAACCAGCAGCGGCATGATGCGCTCGGCCACGTCGCCCACCAGCACCGCCACACTGATGGCCATGCAGCGCTCGCCGGCGCTGCCATAGGCCGAGCCGATCAGCGCGTCCACCGCCTGGTCCAGGTCGGCGTCGGGCATGACCACCATGTGGTTCTTGGCGCCGCCCAGGGCCTGCACCCGCTTGCCGTGGTGGGCGCCGGTTTCGTAGATGTAATTGGCAATGGGGGTGGAGCCGACGAAGCTGATGGCTTTCACGTCCGGGTGCACCAGCAGCGCGTCCACGGCTTCCTTGTCGCCCTGCACCACGTTGAACACACCGTCGGGCAGGCCGGCCTGCTTCAGCAGGTCGGCGATCAGCAGCGACGGGGTGGGGTCGATGGGGCTGGGCTTGAGCACAAAGGTGTTGCCCGAGGCGATGGCCAGCGGGAACATCCACATGGGCACCATGACCGGAAAGTTGAAGGGCGTGATGCCGGCCACCACGCCCAGCGGCTGGCGAATGGTCCAGTTGTCCATGCCGGTGGAAACCTGGTCGGTGAAGTCGCCCTTGAGCAGCTGCGGAATGCCGCAGGCGAATTCGATGATGTCGATGCCGCGCGAGACCTCGCCCTGCGCGTCGGTGAACACCTTGCCGTGCTCGACGGTGATGGCGCGGGCCAGGTCGTCCTTGTGCTGGTTCACCAGCTCCAGGAACTTGAACATGATGCGGGCCCGGCGGATGGGCGGCGTGTCGGCCCAGGCCGGGAAGGCCGCCTCGGCGGCGGCCACGGCAGCGTTGACGTCGGCCGTGTTGGCCAGCAGCACGCGGCCGGTGACTTCACCGGTGGCCGGGTTGGTGACCGGCTGGTGGCGGCTGGACGTGCCGGCCTGGCGGACGCCGCCGATGTAGTGGGTGATGTCGGTGATGGCGGGTTGGCGGGCGTTCATGGGGCGGTCTCCGGAGGATGAATGGAAGCAGTCTATGCCTCGCCCCACCGGACCACAAGGCCGCCCGCTTGAACTGATTGTTTGGTTTGGTGAACAATCAAGCCATGAAGAACACCACCCAACCCGAACTCTGGGGCCATGTGCACTGGCTCACCGTGCTGGCCCAGCAGGGCAGCTACACCGCGGCGGCCAGCCGGCTGGGCGTGAGCAAGGCGGCCATGAGCCAGCGCGTGTCGGAGCTGGAGAAGCTGGCCGGCATCGCCCTGGTGCAGCGCACCACCCGCAGCGTGCGCCTGACCGAGGCCGGGCAGCGGTTGGTGGACCAGACGCGTGCGGCGTTTGACCAGATTGCGCAGGGCTTTGCCCAGGTGCGCGACCTGGCCGAGCGGCCGCAGGGCCTGCTGCGGGTGACCGCACCGGTGGCGCTGGCGCGCCAGCAGATCGTGCCGCGGCTGGCGGGTTTTCTGCGCGAGCACCCGCAGGTGCGCATCGAGCTGAACCTGTCGGACCGGCTGGCCTCGCTGGCCACCGAGGGTTTTGACCTGGCCATCCGCCACACCGACCACCCGCCCGACACCCATGTGGCCTGGACGCTGTGCGAGACACGCTCATTGCTGGTGGCCAGCCGCAGCCACCTGCGCCGCCAGGGCACACCCCAGCATCCGCAGGAACTGGCCAGCCACCCCTGCCTGCACTACCCGAGGCCACAGGAAGACCCGGCCTGGACGCTGGAGCGGCAGACCCCGCAGGGGCCGGAACGGGTGACGGTGCAGATCGGCGGGCCGCTGGCGGCCAACAACAGCGAAGCGCTGCGCGACGCGGCCCTGTCGGGGCTGGGCATTGCGCTGCTGCCGGACTTCAGCGCCCAGGCCGCGCTGCAGGCGGGCAAGCTGGTGCAGGTGCTGCCGGACTGGCAGCCGGTGGGTTCGTTCGCCGGCCGGATCTGCGCGATCCGGCCCTACTCGGCCCATGTGCCGCGGGCGGTGACAGCGTTTGTCGACTACCTGCGCGGCGCGCTGGCGGCCGGTTTCAGCCCAGCAGACGCTTGAGCGCTTCCTGGTACTTGGCGGCGGTCTTCTCGATGACCTCTTTGGGCAGGCGCGGGGCGGGTGGCGCCTTGTCCCAGGGCTGGCCGTTGACTTTGGCACTCTCCAGCCAGTCGCGCAGGAACTGCTTGTCGTAGCTGGGCGGGTTGCTGCCCACCACGTACTGGTCGGCCGGCCAGTAGCGCGAGGAGTCGGGCGTGAGCACCTCGTCCATCAGCACCACGGTGCCGTTCTTGTCCAGGCCGAACTCGAACTTGGTGTCGGCAATGATGATGCCCTTGGCCAGGGCAATCTCGGCCGCGGCCTTGTACAGCGCAATCGCCTTGTCGCGGATCTGGGCCGCGATGTCGGCGCCCACCATCTCGACGGTGCGCTCGTAGGTGATGTTCTCGTCGTGCTCACCCACCGCGGCCTTGGCGGCCGGGGTGTAGATGGGCTCGGGCAACCTGGACGCGTTCTGCAGGCCCTCGGGCAGGGGCACGCCGCAGACCGATCGGCTGTCCTGGTATTCCTTCCAGCCGCTGCCGGCCAGGTAGCCACGCACCACCGCCTCGACCGGGATCGGCTGGAGGCGCTGGACCAGCATGGAACGCCCCTCGATCTGGGGCACCTCGTCGGCCGAGACCACGCTTTCGGGGGCGGCGCCGGTGAGGTGGATGGGGCAGATGTTCAGGCCCTGGGGGCCGAGCTTGTCGAACCACCACAGCGAGAGCTGGGTCAGCAGCTTGCCCTTGCCGGGAATGGGCTGCCCCATGATGACGTCGAAGGCACTGATGCGGTCGGAGGCGACCATGAGGATGCGGTCATCGCCCACGGCGTAGTTGTCGCGCACCTTGCCGCGCGCCAGCAGCGGCAGGGATTTCAGGGCAGAGGTGTGCAGGGCGTCGGTCATGGGCTGTCGGTGGCGGAAAGCACGTCGCAAGAAAAAAAGCCCGCCGACCGAACAGTCAGCGGGCTCCGAACCATTCCGGCAGATTATCGCAGGTCCCTGCGGGCGCCGACTCCCGCGTTCGTGGGAGTGACGGGTATTGCAGCGGCGGAGCGTGGGGACCTAGTTGCTCAACGGACCTGCTGCGCCAGCTCGCCTGCGGCGTACTTCTGGGCCATGACCGACAGGGACATGCCCTTGATCTTGGCGCCCTGGCCTTCGCAGCCGAACTCCATGTAGCGCTGCTTGCAGATCTGCTTGGCGGCTTCGCGGGCGGGCTTCATCCACTCGCGCATGTCGAACTTGTCCGGGTTCTCGGCCATGAACTTGCGCACCGCGCCGGTCATGGCCATGCGGATGTCGGTGTCGATGTTGATCTTGCGCACGCCGTACTTGATGGCTTCCTGGATCTCGGCCACCGGCACACCGTAGGTCTGCTTCATCTTGCCGCCATACTGGTTGATGATGTCCAGCAGGTCCTGCGGCACGCTGGACGAACCGTGCATCACCAGGTGGGTGTTGGGGATGCGGGCGTGGATTTCCTTGACGCGGCTGATGGCCAGGATGTCGCCGGTGGGCTTGCGGCTGAACTTGTAGGCGCCGTGGCTGGTGCCGATGGCAATGGCCAGGGCATCGAGCTGGGTGGCCTTGACGAAGACGGCGGCTTCTTCGGGGTCGGTCAGCATCTGGCTGTGGTCCAGCTTGCCCTCGGCGCCGATGCCGTCTTCTTCGCCGGCCTCACCGGTTTCCAGATTGCCCAGGCAGCCGAGTTCACCCTCGACGGTGGCGCCGACCTTGTGGGCCATCTCGACCACGGTGCGGGTCACGTTGACGTTGTAGTCGAAGCTGGCCGGGGTCTTGCCGTCTTCCATCAGCGAGCCGTCCATCATGACCGAGCCAAAGCCCAGGTCCAGCGCGCCTTGGCAGACCTTGGGGCTGGTGCCATGGTCCTGGTGCATGACCAGGGGGATGTGGGGGTAGGCTTCGGTGGCGGCCTGGATCAGGTGCTTGATGAAGCTTTCGCCGGCGTACTTGCGGGCACCGGCCGAGGCCTGCAGGATGACGGGCGCACCGACTTCGTCGGCGGCGGCCATGACGGCCTGCACCTGCTCCAGGTTGTTGACGTTGAACGCGGGGATGCCATAGCCGTTGGCGGCGGCGTGGTCGAGCAGTTCGCGCATGGAAACGAGCGCCATGGGGATTCTCCTGAGATAAGGCTGGGAAACCGGAGGGGCGGGCCGCCTGGGGCGTCGCCTGTGGCGGCTCGGACAACCGGCCGGAGCCGGTTTGGTAACCGCGTTGTAACCCTCGATTTTACGCCGTGCCGGCTGCCACGAAACTGACCACCCGCTCCAGCACCGGGGCCCGCCGGCGCAGCGGCGGCGCCAGGACGCCGACCAGCGTGGCATGGCCGACCCCGTCCAGCAGCTCGGCCTGCACGCTCAGGCCCTGCTGGCGCAGCGCCTGCGTCATGGCCACGGTGTTGCGCTGCGGGTCGACCAGCCGGTCTTCCCGGGCGGCCAGCAGCAGCACGCGGCCGGCTCGCTGGGCCGCGTCGGACCGGGTGGCGTGGAACAGGGGCTGCGAATCCTCCGGGGTGTTGGGCCAGTCGAAGGCCTGGCGCACACCGGCGGCGCGGATGGGCAGGAAGTCGTACGGGCCGGCCAGGCCGATCCAGCCGGACAGCACGCCGGGGTGCAGCCCCTGGGCGGCCAGCCAGCGCGGGTCCAGCGCCAGCATGGCCGCGTTGTAGGCGCCCGCGCTGTGGCCCATGAGGTGCACGCGTGCGGGGTCCACGCCCCAGCCGGGGGCCTCGTCCAGCGCCCATCGCAGCGCCAACGCGCTGTCTTCCAGGAAGGCTGGGTAGCGCACTTCGGGGCTGAGCCGGTAGTCGGCCACCACGGTGACGATGCCGCGCGAGGCCAGGGCTTCGCCGACGAAGCGGTAGTCTTCCCGGCGCCCGTTCTGCCAGGATCCCCCATAGAAGAACACCACCATGGGCACACCGGTGGCGGCCCCGGCCGGCAGGTAGACGTCGGACCGCTGGCGCGGGTGCACACCGTAGGCCTGGTCGGCCAGCTGTTCGTGGGTGTCGGAGGGGACTGTGGCGTTGATCAGCCGCAGGGGGGAACAGGCCTGCAGCAGGGGCAGCAGGCCGAGAGCGGCCAGCCAGTGGCGGCGCCGATACGGTTCTTGCGCAGTGTCCATCACCCGATTACGCCACGCAGGGCGAACCGGATGCAGAAATCGGGGCTTTTTTCAGGCTGCGCGGCAGATCTTGAGCGTGTTGGTGCCCCCGGGTGTGCCCATGGGTTCGCCGACGGTGATGGCATAGACGTCGCCGCTTTGCATGACACCGCGGCGCTTGAGGTCGGCCTCGGCCTCGGCCAGGGCCTTGTCACGGTCGGCGCTGGTGTCGACCAGCAGCGGACGCACGTTGCGGTAGAGCGTCATCTTGCGCTGGGTCGACAGCTTGGATGTCACGGCAAAAATCGGCATGCGCACACTGTGCCGGCTCATCCAGAGCGCGGTGGAACCGGATTCGGTCAGGGCGACGATGGCCTTGGCCTTGAGGTGGTGAGCGGTGAACAGCGCGCCCATGGCAATGGCATGGTCGATGCGCTTGAACGTCTCGCCGACGAAGTCGTCTTCCAGCGGGTCGTGGTCGGTTTTCTCCGCTTCCTGGCAGATGGCGGCCATCTGCTGCACCGTCTCCAGCGGGTATTTGCCAGCGGCGGTCTCGGCGCTGAGCATGACGGCATCGGTGCCGTCGAGCACCGCGTTGGCCACGTCGGACACCTCGGCGCGGGTGGGCACCGGGTTGACGATCATGGACTCCATCATCTGGGTGGCGGTGATCACCACCTTGTCCATCTGGCGGGCCAGCTTGATCATGCGCTTCTGCAGGCCGGGCACCGAGGCGTTGCCGACCTCGACCGCCAGGTCGCCCCGCGCGACCATGATGCCGTCGGACACGCGCAGGATGCTCTCCAGCTCGGGGATGGCCTCGGCCCGCTCGATCTTTGCGATCAGGCCCGGCTTGTGTCCGTAGGAGGCCGCCGCCATGTTGCACAGCTGGCGCGCCAGTTCCATGTCGGTGGCGTTCTTGGGAAAGCTGATGGCCACGTAGTCGGCCCGCAGTCCCATGGCGGTCTTGATGTCCTCCATGTCCTTGGCGGTGAGCGCCGGTGCGGTGAGGCCGCCGCCCTGCTTGTTGATGCCTTTGTTGTTGGAGAGCTCGCCGCCGAGCTTGACGGTGGTGTGCACCGCTTCGCCGGCCACCTTGTCCACCGTGAGCACGATCAGGCCGTCGTTGAGCAGCAGGGTGTCGCCGGCCTTCACGTCGCGTGGCAGCTCCTTGTAGTCCAGGCCCACGCCACCCAGGTCGCCCGGTTCGGTGCGGGCGGCATCCAGCACGAAGGGCATGCCCGGCTCCAGGAACACCTTGCCTTCGGCGAACTTGCCGACACGGATCTTGGGGCCCTGCAGGTCGGCCATGATGCCGACCTCGCGTCCGGCGCGCTGGGCGGCGTCGCGCACCAGCTTGGCGCGGTCGATGTGGTCCTGCGCCGTGCCGTGCGAAAAATTGAGCCGGACCACGTTGACCCCGGCCAGGATCATGGCCTCGAGCAGTTGCGGGTCGCTCGATGCGGGGCCCAGGGTGGCGACAATCTTGGTGGCGCGTTGCGGCATGAAACGGGGTCTCCAGGCAGGGAAATGCGCTGCCCGGGACGGGCCTCGCTGTAATTTGGTTTCAATTATCGGTGAAACTTGTTACAACGAGGTTTCAAGTGGGTGGCAGCGTGTGGGCCGCCGTGGGCCCGCGCCACCAGGACGGGGTCTCAGGACCCGAGGTCAACCGCCAGCCAGGCTTTCTGACCCTGCTTCACGCAGGCCGCACCCAGGGCGTTGGGCGACGGGCTCATGATGACCCGGCAGTGGCCGGGGCTGGCCAGCCAGCTGGCCATGGACTGCGCGATAACCTGGTCAGGACGGCTGTGGCTGCCTTGCGGATGCGCGAGGATTTCACCGTGGTAGCGCGGCTGGTAGCCGGTGGCGCGGATGCGGTCGGCGCTGCTGCTGCCGTCCGAGCCGGTGTGGGAGAAGTAGCCTTTGCTGGCCATGTCACTGGCATGGCCGGCGGCGGCCTGGCCCAGCAGGGTGTTCCATTGCAGCGCCGGTACGGCACCAAAGCTCTCGGCGCCGCAGCTGCGCCCCTGGGCCCGCGCTTCGTTGATGGCGTGCAGCAAGGCGGCAGCAAAGTCGGGCCGGTCGCAGCCCAGGCCGGCGGGCAGCTGGACGCTGCGAACATCGACGTTGCCGGCGTTGTTGCTGGCCGGTCCACGGGGGGCGGCATCTCCGTCACCACCGCCGCCACCGCAGGCCGCCAACACGACCACCGCCATCACACTGCCCCAGGTTTGCCAACGCATGTCGAACTCCCGAACTGCTTCGGGATCCGGTCACCGTGACCGGGTGCTCATGCACTGGAAATCCGAAGCTCTCGGAAGATCGATCGGCCCGCCAGAAGGGAACTGAAGGGGTAAAAGCGAGAAAAGAAGGGGGAATTTTCCCCTTATAGATCAATGGGTTTCAGATCGTTTCTGGCATGCATACCATGCCATTAACGCCCTTTGCAGAGGGTTGGCTAAGGCGTCGATTCAGCGCACCGCGGCTTCGCTGGGCGCGCGGCTCAGGGCGTTGTTTTCGGTCACCAGGCGGGCCAGCATGCGCATGAATTCTCGGCGCTCGTCCTCGCTCAGCGGGGCCAGGATCTGCTCTTGCGCCCGCAGCATGGCGGGCACCACCTCGCGCAGGGCCTGCTGACCGGAGAGCGTCAGCTCCAGCTCGCGCGCACGGCGGTCGCTGGGCGAGGTGCGGCGCAGCAGCCAGCCACGGGTCTCCAGCCGGTCCACCACACCCCCGGTGGTCGACGCGTCCAGCGCAATCGCGCGGGCGAGCGTGCGCTGGTCGATGCCCGGCTGGTTGGCCACCGTCTGCAGCGCGGCGTACTGCACCGGCGTGACCCCGGTCTCGCCGACCTCCTGCAGAAAGATGCCGACCGAAATTTGGTGCAACCGGCGGATCGCGTGGCCGGGCTGGCTGTCGATGTCGATGCGGGACGGATCGGGGGTGCTCATGCCGTTGGTCGGCGCCTGCGGCGCCCAGGGATGCGGGGTATTGACCCATGGTAGCAGCACACATATGATAAGCACACTTATTATTTGACGATCGATCAAAGGAGACAAGGCATGAACCAACCATCCGAGTTGCCCGTCCTGGTGTCCGGCGGCGGCATTGGCGGCCTGGCCACCGCCCTCGCCCTGGTGCGCCAGGGGTTCAACGTGCAGGTTTTCGAGCAGGCGCCCGAGATCGGCGAGATCGGCGCCGGCATCCAGCTCGGGCCGAATGCCTTCCATGCTTTCGACGCCCTGGGCGTGGGCGACAAGGCACGCGGCCGTGCGGTCTACACCGACTACATGTGCATGCACGACGCCATCGACGAGAGCCTGGTCGGCCGCATCGAGACCGGCGAGGCCTTCCGCCAGCGCTTTGGTAACCCCTACGCGGTGATCCACCGCGCCGACATCCACGGCTCGCTGCTCGAGGGCGCAGTAGAAACAGGACGCGTCGAGTTCTTCACCAGCACCCGCATCGAGAAGATCGAGCAGGACGAGGCCGCCAGGACCGTCACCGCCATCGACCAGAACGGCAGGCGCTGGGTGGGCCAGGCCCTGATCGGCGCCGACGGCGGCAAGAGTGTGGTGCGTGCGCAGTACGTGAACGATCCGCCGCGCGTGACCGGGCATGTGGTCTACCGTGCCGTGGTCGAGAAGGCCGACTTCCCCGATGACCTGAAGTGGAACGCCGCCAGCCTGTGGGCCGGCCCCAAGTGCCACCTGGTGCACTACCCGCTGCGCGGCGGCGAGCAGTACAACGTGGTGGTGACCTTCCACAGCCGCCAGCAGGAACAGTGGGGCGTGACCGACGGCAGCAAGGAAGAGGTGGAGAGCTACTTCCAGGGCATTTGTCCGAAGGCGCGGCAATTGATCGAGCTGCCCAGGAGCTGGAAGCGCTGGGCCACGGCCGATCGCGAGCCGATTGACACCTGGGTGTTCGGTCGCGCCACCCTGCTGGGGGATGCCGCCCACCCGACCACGCAGTACATGGCGCAGGGCGCATGCATGGCCATGGAGGATGCCGTGACCCTGGGCGAGGCCCTGCGCGTGACGAACAAGGACTGGGACGCTGCGCTGCAGCTCTACCAGAAGAACCGCGTGACCCGCACCGCGCGCATCGTGCTGTCGGGCCGCGAGATGGGCCGCCTCTACCACGCCGCCGGCGTCGAGCGCCTCGTGCGCAACAGCCTGTGGAAGGGCCGCAGCCAGGAGCGGTTCTACGATGCGATGGAATGGCTGTACGGCTGGAACGTGAGAAATTGCATCGCCCCCGAAGAGGCCTGACGGCCTCCTCCCCCATCCGGGGGCAACCCCAGCGGCCCGGCAAAGCCGGTTCCGCGGGGTTCGCTGGACAAGACACCTCGCTCACACACATCTGGAGACACCCCATGAACGAACTCGGACGCCTGGAAGACCTGCCGCAGGACTACCGCGACGACCTCACGAAGCTGAACCTGGTGCCGCTGTGGCCGAGCCTGCGCGCGTTGCTGCCGCCGGGTGTGCCCGCGCGTGCCACGCAGGCCACGCACTGGCCCTACGCCACGCTCAAGCCCCTGCTGCTCAAGGCCGGTGAGCTGACCCCCATCGAGAAGGCCGAGCGCCGCGTGCTGGTGCTGGCCAACCCCGGCCACGGCCTGGAGAACATGAAGGCCAGCCCGGCCATCTACCTGGGCATGCAGCTGCTGCTGCCCGGCGAGTGGGCGCCCAGCCACCGCCACACGCCCAACGCGGTTCGCATGATCGTCGAAGGCGAAGGCGCCTACACCACGGTGGACGGCGAGAAATGCCCGATGAGCCGGGGTGACCTGATCCTCACGCCCACCGGCCTGTGGCACGAACACGGCCACGACGGCACCAACCCGGTGGTGTGGCTGGACGTGCTGGACCTGCCGCTGGTGTATTACATGGAGGCCAGCTACCACATCAACGGTGTGCGCCAGACCGTCAAGCAGGGCAGCGGCGACCGCGCCTGGACCCGCGCCGGCGTGGTGCCCACCCAGGTGTTCAGCCGCAGCGACAAGCGCTACCCGATGCTGCGCTACCCCTGGGTCGATGCCCGTGCCGCACTCGTGGCCATGGCCGAGAACGAGCCGGACCTGGACTGCGTGCAGGTGACCTACGTGAACCCGGAGACCGGCGAGGACGCCGAGAACATCCTGGGCTTCTACGCGCTGATGCTCAAGCCCGGCCAGACGCTGACGCTGCCTGCGCGCTCACCCTCACAGGTGTTCCACCTGATCGAAGGCGGCGTCGATGTGTCCACCTGCGGCAAGACCTTCGCCCTGGTCGAGGCCGACACCTGCTGCGCGCCCGGCTACGAACCCGTCACGCTGACGAACCGCTCGGCCGACCAGCCCGCGTTTGCCTTCATCGCCGACGAATCGCCACTGCACCGCAAGCTCGGTGTGTACGAGACCCGATAAGCTTTTCAGAGACACCCAGATGACCCAGTACCTCTTCTCCCCGCCAGCCGTCCAGTCCTTGCCGATCCGTGGCCGGGCCGAGCGCTTTCCCATCAACCGCATCTTCTGCGTCGGCCGCAACTACCATGCGCACGCCGTCGAGATGGGCCGCCCGGTCGACAAGAGCGTCGAGCAGGCCTTCTACTTCACCAAATCGCCGCAGACCCTGGTGGAAAGCGGTGCCACCGTCGCCTACCCGCCACGCACCAGCAACTACCACTTCGAGATGGAACTGGTGCTGGCCATCGGCAAACCCGGTTTTCGTGTGAGAGAGGACCAGGCCCACGAGCTGGTCTACGGCTACGCGGCCGGCCTGGACATGACGCGCCGCGACCTGCAGCTGGTGGCGCGCGACAAGGGCCGCCCCTGGGACACCGGCAAGGATATCGAGCAAGGCTCGGTCTGTTCCGAGATCGTGCCCATGGAAGGCGTGGTCATCGACCGCGGCGCGATCGCACTCGAGGTCAACGGTCAGACGAAACAGTCGTCCAACGTGGACAAGCTGATCTGGAACATCCGCGAAATCATCGCCGACCTGTCCACCTACTACCACCTGCAGCCCGGGGACCTGATTTACACCGGCACACCCGAGGGCGTGGGTGCTGTGGTGTCGGGCGATCGCATCACCGGTCGCGTCGAGGGGGTGGCCGACGTGGCGCTGACCGTTGGCCTCGCCGAGTGAGGACCTGACGCATCGGCGTTCGGTCCAGCCGAATCACACGCCCCGCCGCGCCATCATGTCGGCGCTCATCGCCTGCAGCGCATCGCCGCGCACGATGGCACGCGCGGCAGGGTAGACGACGCCATCCTCATCCAGCAGGTGCCTGCGGTACAGCGCATCGTAGCGGTCGAACCGCTGTTCGTCCTCAGCCGAAAAACCGGACCAATCTCCAGTCGCTTTGACCAGCCCCGTCAGCGCCTGGCGGACCTGCGCCCACTGCACAGCCATTTCCCGGTGGTCCTGCTGCAGGCGAATGACCACGGCCACCACGGCCGGATCGCGCTGCGCCAGCAGGGGAGGAAACACATGGCGTTCCTCGTCCTCGTGATGCAGGGGGCCGGCCTGATCGAAGTAGCGCAGCACATCCTGCGCCGCCTCGCGCCCCTGGATGTCCGCGCCATGGGCCCGGACGTGACCGCGCAATTTGCCCAGCAGGCGCAACAGGCGATCGACCCGCTCATGGCACGCGTCCAGCATCTCGAACGGGACCTCGAAACCCGCCGCTGGCGCCCGATGCCCGGGCAGACCGATGGGGTGCGAACGACTGCCGGTCATCGCATCAGCCCAGCTGGACCGCCCGGCCCTGCGGATCGAACGGGATGAAGTTATGGATGCGGCCCTGGCGAATGGCCTCCACCATGCTCTGCAGCGGCTGGTCGGCATCGGCACTGGTCGGCGGTTTGCCGGGCGCACCCGACATTGCCGCGACAAAGACCATGCCCCAGGCCTGACCCGTGCCTTCGGCCTCCTGTTGGAGTTGCTCGAACGAGGCCAGTTCGTCCGGGCTTTTGTCGACACACATTTTTGGTACCAGGGCACCACCCTCGCCGCGCTCGAAGCCGGCCCGCTGGGCGGGGGTGGCATCGTCCGGCAGCTCGATGGCGGCAAACACAAACAGAAGGCGTTGTGGCTGGGGCTGTGCACGGGCGGCGCTCAGCAGGTCCTCGAAGGTGGCGATGTTCATGTCTCTCTCGGGTATCTGTCGGTCAGGTGTCAGCGGCGGGGCCAGGCTCGCCCAGGCGCCGGAAATAATCGGCCACCACCGGGCGTGGTCGCCCCGGTTTGTGGCTGGCCACGGTGCCGATGCTGATGAAACACACCGCCTGCTCCGCGGCGCCGAGGCCGAACAGCCGCCGCAGGGGGGCCGACTTGAGGGCCTTGCCGCTGGTCAGCGCAGAGCCGAAACCGAGCGCGGTGGCCATGAGCAACAGGTTTTGCACGGCGCAGCCAGCCGACAGCATGCGCTCGGACAGGTCGACCTCGGGGTCATCGCCGCGCTCGGCATCCACCACCGCCAGCATCAGCCAGGGGGCCCTGAAGGCCTTTTCCCGCGCCCGCTCGACTTCGTCCGCCGTGGCAGCGGCATCGCGTTCGAGCAAGGCCTGGGCAAACGCCTCGGCCAGCTCGCCACGCCGTGCAGATGGCACTTCGATGAAGCGCCAGGGCAAGAGCTGGCCATGGTCCGGGGCAGCCGACGCCGCGTTGAGGATGGTGTGCCGCTGAGCGGGATCGGGGCCGGGTTCGGTCAGCCGCCGGGGCAGCACGGTGCGCCGGGCCTGCAGGAGTTCGGCCGCCAGGGCGGGCCATTCGGTCGGTGGCATGTCGATGAGATCGGACTTGCGGTTCAACATGGCGCAGGCTCCTCGCTCAACCGGGGCGTCCATCGACGCGCGGGCGGCCGTACCAGCCCAGCAGACGCGCACCCCAGACCGCGCAGACCCCCACCCAGAGCAGCGCGGACAAGGCCGTGACCGCGGTCGGTTCGGGCAGCAGGACCGCCACGATGCGCAAGACCACCGCCAGCTGCAGGCACCAGAACAGGGCCCACACCAGGTTGTCGGCCACCAGGGTTCGACCACTGTGGCCACAGGACACCCGGGTCACCATGGCCAGCATCAGCGAGCCCAGGAAACCCATGGTCATGGCGTGCAGGGCTCCCAGACCCAGCAGCGGAATGCCGGTGCGCAGGCCCAGCAGCTGAGAGACGCCGGCCAGCACAAAGGACAGGCCCAGCCAGACAAAGCCCAGATGCAACATGGCCAGCAGCCGGATCTTCAGGCTTTGCACCAGCCCCCAGGCAAAGGCGAGCCAGAGAATGACACTGCCGGCGGCCAGTTCGAACAGGCCGCGCACCAGCATCCATTCACGGCCGACGGGCCAGCCGGCCCACTCGGCCCATACCGCCAGCCACTCGACCAGCACCATGACCAGCAAGGCCCACAACACCCAGAAGGGGCGCCAGACCTCGACCATGGGCACCGCGCTGGAGGTGAAAAAAGGAATCATGCGGTGGGCCACCGCGACATAGGTCACAACCACAAAGCCCCACAGTCCGCTGCGCACCAGCGCCGCGCCCAGGTCCAGCCGGCCGGCCGGCAGGGCCAGCAGCAGACCGCCCAGCGAGAGCAGTCCGACGAGCCCGGCCACCGCCACCACCGTGGCATGCAGGCGGTCAGGCACCCGGCTTTGACGCAGCAGGCGGAAATAGCGCAGGTACATGCCCAGCAAACCCAGCCCTGCCAGCGCGAGTCCAGTCAGCGCCAGCCCCATGTGCCAGTGGGCACCGATCAGCCACAGCCACCAGCCGGCCGTCTGCGCCAGCAAGGTGGGCATCAGCTGGCGCGCCGACGGTGCTTCGACCGACAGCCACTTGGGTCCGGCGGTGAACAGGAATCCGGCGAAGAACAGGGGGATGAAGCCCAGGCCCATCACCGCTCCGTGGGTCAGTGTGGGGGAGACCGCATAGCGCAGGCCGAGCTGACCGGTGAGGCGGTCCCACTGCACCAGTAACCACCACCCACCGGCACCGATGAGCACCACCATGGCCAGCGCAAAGGCCAGGCGGTGGGGCGCCTGCAGCAGCCAGCCAGGCCGCCAGCCTTCAGAAGGGGGCATGACCCCGCGCAAGTCCGACCGCTGACCGGAGACGGGCAGCGGCAGCTCCTTGCGCGAGCTTGTGCTCACCCACAACTCCCCAGGTGACCGCACGAGGTGCAGTAGTCACAGCCGTCCTTGCGGATCATCGCGTGGGCGCCGCACTCCGGACACTTCTTGCCCGCCATCACACCCGAAGGCATGCCGCTGAGTTCAGGCATGGCGGTCGCGTGCTGGACCGGCGTCGAGGTCTGGGCGCGGCGGGCCAGGATGTTCTGCAGCGCAAAAGCAATCGCCGCCACCTCCGAGTCGTGCCACATCGGCACATGGGTGCCGTCGGCCTTTTCGTAGGTGCCCAGGCGCACCGGTCCGCGGTCCCAGGCGACCTTGCGCATGTCGCGCAGCGCCCGCTCCAGGAAACCGCCTCGCGCCGCCAGCGACAGCATGCGCATGGTGGAGGTGATCCACTGCTGCGACTCGCCGCTCTGCCCCACCGGCATGAAGAATTCGATGGCGCGCTCGACCGTGCCCGTGCCATCGGCCGTGGGCACCGGCAGGAAGGAGACGATGATGTACAGCGTCTTGTGTCCTTCCTGGGTCCAGTACTCGATCTTGTCGGCCACGGCCGACAGCGCGCCCTTGGGACGGCTTTCGATGACGGTGCGCATGGGGTCCACCGGTGCCACGGCAGGCGCGGTCTCGGCTTTGACCTCGGGCGTGCCGGTGTCCAGCACCGAGCCCAGGATGTGGTTGGGCCGGTAGGTGGCCAGGCCCTTGAGGTGGGCCCGCCAGGCCTGCTGGTACAGGCCCTTGAAGTCCTCGTAGGGGTAATCGGCCGGCACATTGACCGTCTTGGAGATGGCCGTGTCCACAAAGGGCTGCACCGCCTCCATCATGGCGATGTGTTCGCCCGCGCTCATGGCCAGCGCATTGACGAAATAGTCGGGCAACTGCTCAACGTCGCCACCGAGCTCACGGTACAGGCGCCAGGCGTGGTCTTCCACCGCGTACTCGCTGGTCGAGCCGTCGGACTCGCGCTTCTTGCGCCGGTAGGTCCAGGAGAACGGCGGCTCGATGCCGTTGGAGGCGTTGTCGGCAAAGGCCAGGCTGACGGTGCCGGTCGGGGCGATCGACAGCAGGTGGCTGTTGCGGATGCCGTGCTGGCGGATGGCCTGGCGAATGGCCTCGGGCAGGCGGCTGGCGAAGGTGCCGGGCGCCAGGTAGCCGTTGGCCTCGAACTTCGGGAAGGCCCCCTTCTCCTGCGCCAGCGCGATCGAAGCACGGTAGGCCGCGTCGCGCATGTGCTCGGCGATCCTGGCGGCCATGACGCGCCCCTCCTGCCGGTCGTAGCGCAGGCACAGCATGGCCAGGGTGTTGCCCATGCCGGTGAAACCGACGCCGATGCGGCGCTTGGCCTGGGCCTCCTCGCGTTGCTGCTCCAGTGGCCAGAAGGTCAGATCCAGCACGTTGTCGAGTGCACGCACCTGGGTGGCCACCACCCGCTCGAAGGCATCGAAGTCGAATTCGGGCCGGCCGCCGATGCCGAAGGGGTTGCGCACGAAGCGCGTGAGGATGACGGGCCCCAGGTCGCAGCAGCCATAAGACGGTAATGGCTGCTCGCCGCATGGGTTGGTCGCCGCAATGCCCTCGCAGTAGCGCAGGTTGTTGTCCTCGTTGATGTGGTCGAGGAACAGGATGCCCGGCTCGGCAAAGTCGTAGGCCGACTTCATGATGGTGTCCCACAGCTCGCGTGCCGCCAGGGTGCTGTAGACCCACAGACCGTCGGCGCGCTGGAAGGCGCCGCGCGCCAGCAGCTTGGCGCCGGGCCGGGCCTTGTGCACCAGCTCCCACGGGCCGTCGGCCGAGAGAGCCTCCATGAAGCTGTCCGGCACCCCGACCGAGACGTTGAAGTTGTTCCAGCGGCCGGGCGTGCGCTTGGCGGTGATGAACTCCATCACGTCGGGGTGGTCGATGCGCAGCACCCCCATCTGGGCGCCACGGCGCGCACCGGCGCTCTCCACCGTGGAGCAGCTCTGGTCGAACACGTTGATGTAGCTGCAGGGGCCCGAGGCCATGGAGGCCGTGCCCTTGACCTCGGCCCCTTTGGGACGGATGCGCGAGAAGTCGTAGCCGACACCGCCGCCGCGGCGCATGGTCTCGGCGGCCTCGCGCAGGGCTTCGTAAATGCCGGGGTAGCCCTCGTCATCGAAACCCTGGATGCAGTCACCCACCGGCTGCACGAAGCAGTTGATGAGGGTGGCCTGGATGTCGGTGCCGGCCGCACTCATGATGCGTCCGGCACCGATGGCGCCGGCGTGCAGGTTGGCCAGGAACTTCTGTTCCCATTCGGCTCGCAGCTCGTCTTTCTCGACCGAGGCCAGCGCACGCGCGACCCGTCGGTACAGGTCTTCGGCGCCGGTCTCGCCGGCCTTCAGGTATTTTTCGGCCAGCACGTCCTGGCTGATGGGCTGGGTGGCCGTCAGGTCGTGCGGGCGCATGGGGTGGTCTCGTTTCATGTCGTGATGCCTTTCAGAGGGCGGCAGCGGGACGGACCCCGGCCAACAGCCATTGCATCAGCTCATGAACGGAGCGGATCTCCCTGCCGAAGGGCAGTGTACCCGCGCCCCGGAAAAACAGCCCCTTTTGCGCATCGCCTTCCAGGGCATGGCCGAGCTGCTGGTCGATGCAGAACTGGCCCATTTCCGGCTTGCCGTCGCGCAGCCCGCAATGCGCCAGGCAGTCGAAGGCCATGTTGCACTGCTTCTTCACGTGCGCCACCGCCTTGAGCTTGGGCTCGACGCGCAAATATTTGTCTAGCCAGGGCGTGCGCACCGCGCGCGCCGGCAGGCCGGCCACGCTGATGAACTCCACGATGTCCTCGGGCCGGGCCTCGGCCAGCACCTGCTTGAACACCGGGTCGGCGTCGCACTCTTCGGTGACGGCGAAAGCGGTGCCCAGCTGAACCGCACTGGCGCCCAGCCCCTGCAGGCGCAGGATGTCCTCGCGGCTGCTGATGCCGCCGGCTGCGATCAGCGGAATCCGGCCCTCGATACCGGCGCTGCGGAAGAATTCGAGCACCGCCGGGATCACGTTCTCGAAGTCGAAGCGGGTGTCCTGCAGGTCGGCCACCTTGGCCGCCCCCAGGTGTCCGCCGGCCAGGCGCGGGTGCTCGATGACCACCGCATCGGGCAGGCGGCCTTTCTTCTCCCATTTGCGCACCACCAGCTGCACCCCCCGCGCGTCGGACAGGATGGGAATCAGGGCGGTCCTGGGGTGGTCCTGCGCCAGCTCGGGCAGATCCAGCGGCAGGCCGGCACCCACCACAATGGCGTCGGCGCCGCTTTCCAGTGCCTGGCGCACATAGATGTCGTAGGCCGACAGCGCCTTCATGATGTTGACCGCGATCAGGCCACGCCCTTCGGCGATCTCGCGCGCGCGGCGGATTTCCCGGTCCAGGGCCACCAGATTGGCGGCGTCGATGCGCTGGCGGGCATCGGGTTCCTTGTCCAGGTGGGCGGTCTGCGCCATCAGGTCCGGGTGCAGGCGGCGCAGGTCGACCGACGAGACGGTGCCCACGGCCCCCAAGCTGGCCACCGTGCCGGCCAGCCGGCCGGCCGAGACCCCCACGCCCATGCCGCCCTGCACCACCGGCACCAGCTCGCGACCGGCCAGGTTCCAGCTGCGCAAGCCACCTTGCTGGCTCAGCCCCAGCAACTGGGCGGCGCGGCGCGCCAGCGAGGCCGGCAGATCGGCCGCTGCCGCTTTCAGATTGTTCAATACGTGATCCATGCTTGAGTCCATCGAGTTCACGGCCCAATGCCGTCGGGGGAGGCTAACCAAGGTGGCCCGAAACCACCTTGTGATGGGTCAAGATCGGGCCAGCGAACCGGTGAAGATGGTGTCATAAAGTCGCCAAATGAATGTTTCGGCGACATTTTCAGTGGTATTCATTGGACCAGGGGCGAGGTTGCTCCCTCCAGTTCGACGCCCTCCACCGTCGCCTCGCCCACCAGCAATTGCAGGTACTGGCGCAGGGCCGTGGTCCTCGACTGCAGCGACAGACGGGCTGCGATGCGCTCCTGCACCTCTTCGAAGCTCGGCAGCTGGCCCTTGCGGCGTCCCAGCACCTCGATGATGTGCAACCCGAAGCGCGTGTGCACCAGGCGCGGATGCACCCCCATGCCCCAGCGCGAATCGCTCTGGAAGAACAGCTCGTTGGCCAGTTCGGGCGCGCAGTCCTCGGGCGTGACCCAGCCCAGGTCGCCGCCCTGGGCGCTGGACGGGCAGTTCGACAGATCGGCCGCCAGCTGCTCGAAGCGGCCTGGTGGAACGTCTTTTCGGGCCAGCTCCAGCAATGCCGCTTCCGCGCGCTGCGACAAGGCGTGGACGTTCACGCCCGGCGTCACCGCGAACAGGATGTGGCGCACATGCAGGGCCTGGCCGACGATGAAGTGCGGCCTGTTGGCTTCGTAGTGGCGCCGGCACTCCTCTTGCGTGGGCGCGGGTGTGCGCACCTCGTCGTCGGTCATGGCCTCGATGACATGGCGATCGGCCTCGCCCAGCTCGGGCGCCAGCAGACCGGTGTACCGGGGCAGCAGGCCCAGCTTGACCGCGCGCTGACGCAGGACCTCGGCCAGGGCGCGTTCCCGCAAGGCCTCGGCCTCGACGTGTTCACCCGGCTCGTGCAAGGCGATGCCATTGACACTGGCCGGAACGATCTGGCGCTGGCCGGCGCAGGCACAGTGGTCGCTGCCGCAGCCTGGGTTGATTGCTGTGTTCACGCTCCGTCTCCTCAGTTCAGTTCGACGCGGGGCCCTGCTGGCCTGCGGCGGGCTTGAGGCCCAGCTTGCGGCTGCGGACCACCTGGTAGGGACGGAACACATAGGCCAGCGTGCCGAAACCGCTCCACACATGGACCAGGCGGCTGAACGGGAACAGCAGGAAGATGGTCATGCCCAGCACCAGGTGCACCAGGTAGACCCAGTCCAGATCGGCGATCAGGGCTGCATTGGGGTTGAAGGTGAAGATGCCCTGTGCCCAGGCCGAGAGCTGCAGCATGACCTGGCCGTCGGAGTGCCCGTAGGAGAACGGCAGTGTCACCAGACCCAGCACCAGCTGCACCCACAACACGATCAGGATGAACAGGTCGGTGCGGTGGCTGGTCAGCCGGATGCGCGGATCAAAAATCCGGCGATGCAACAGCATGGTCAGGCCGATGAAGCAGATGACACCCGCGATACCACCAGCCACCACGGCGATCATCTGTTTCTGCCCGGCAGTGATGAAGGGCTCGTA
Source organism: Burkholderiales bacterium (assembly GCA_030604135.1). GTDB lineage: Bacteria > Pseudomonadota > Gammaproteobacteria > Burkholderiales > Burkholderiaceae_C > Hydrogenophaga. Next base: position 22,163 of record JAUVWL010000019.1, read on the forward strand.
CACGAAATGCGGCGTGAGCAGACCGACTGTGTGCCCGAAGAACAGGAACAGGATGCCGATATGGAACAGGTTGCTGCCCCATTTGAGCTGCGCCTTGCGCAGCAGCTGCGAGGAATCGGTCTTCCATGTGTACTGGTCGCGGTCGAAACGCGCCAGACTGCCCATCAGGAAGACCGTGAGGCAGATGTAGGGATAGACGTTGAACAGGAAGTTGTGCAGCGTGTTCATGCCTGCGCTCCTTGGGTATGAGAGTTCTTCACGATGCGGATCGGTTGAGGCTGGCCCGGCTTCGCCTGCCCTTCGGTGGAACAGCCGCCGAACACCTCGGGCTCGGCCCAGCTCTCATCGAGCTCGGGTTCCGGGGCCACGGTGACGGCCTCGGCTTTTTCGCCCGAGAGTTCGAGCACCGCCGCCAGCACGCTGGCGTAGGGACTCTGGCGCTTGAGCAGGGCGCTGAAGATCACGCGCACGATGTGAGCGGTCTCGGCCAGGAACTCGCGCGCCTGCAGCGGCGGCTGGGTGGAAGCGAACTCCAGCAGCACCGGCAGGTGGTCGGGCAGCTCTTCGGGGCCCAGGTAGAGGCCGGCCTTTTCATAGGTCTGGATCAGATCGATCATGGCAGGACCGCGGTCACGGCTGTCGCCGTGCACATGCTCGAACAGATGCAGCGCGGTGCTGCGGCCGCGGTCGAACAGTTCCACGTACTCTGACTCGACCTGCAACGCCGGCAGGCTGCCCAGGCGCTTCAGCAGCGCCTGCAGTTCGTCCAGGCGCTCGGGCGACAGGGCGGCCTCGCTGAGGAGCGCATCGGACATCTCCGCCAGGTGGGCACGGAACGGCGCATCCGGGTAGCGCAGCAAGTGGGCCAGCACCCGCAGTGTCAGGCGCATGGTCTTGGGGGGTTGGGCAAACCACATGGCTCAGGCCTCCACCTTGATGGGAATGGTGCGTTTCTTTTCGCTGCCGAACAGGCTGGTTTCGGTCACGCCTTCCGAGCAGCCGTTGCCGAAGCTGAAGCCGCAGCCACCACGCACGTTGAACGCGTTTTCGGCGTACTCGCGGTGGGTGGTCGGAATCACGAAGCGGTCTTCGTAGTTGGCAATGGCCATCACGTGGTACATCTCCTCGACCTGGGCCCGGGTCAGTCCGGTCTGCTCCAGAACCTGCACGTTGTCCACGCCGTCCACGTGCTTGCTGCGCTGGAAGGCGCGCATGGCCAGCATGCGCTCCAGGGCATTGACCACCGGCACGGTGTCACCGGCGGTCAGCAGGTTGGCCAGGTATTTGACCGGGATGCGCAGCTGCGACACGTCGGGAATCTCGCCATTGATGCCGACCTGGCCGGCGTTGGCGGCCGCCGAAATCGGCGACAGCGGCGGCACGTACCAGACCATGGGCAGCGTGCGGTATTCCGGGTGCAGGGGCAGCGCGACCTTCCAGTCCACCGCCATCTTGTAGACCGGGCTGTTGCGCGCCGCTTCCAGCCAGGCCTCGGGAATGCCGTCGGCGCGGGCCTGGGCGATCACCTTGGGATCGTGCGGGTTCAGGAAGATGTCGAGCTGCGCCTGGTACAGATCGGTCTCGCGCTCGACACTGGCCGCCTCGGCGATGCGGTCGGCATCATAGAGCAGCACACCCAGGTAGCGGATGCGGCCGACGCAGGTCTCGGAGCAGACCGTGGGCTGCCCGGCCTCGAGGCGCGGGTAGCAGAAGATGCACTTCTCGGCCTTGCCGCTCTTCCAGTTGTAATAGATCTTCTTGTAGGGGCAGCCGCTGACACACATGCGCCAGCCACGGCATTTGTCCTGGTCGATCAGCACGATGCCGTCTTCCTCGCGCTTGTAGATCGAGCCCGACGGGCAGGACGCCACGCACGCCGGGTTCAGACAGTGCTCGCACAGGCGCGGCAGGTACATCATGAAGGTGTTCTCGAACTCACCGACCATGGCCTTCTGCGCCGCCTCGAAGCCATCGAAGTTGGCGTCCTTGCTGCGCTTGCTGAACTCGCCGCCCAGGATCTCTTCCCAGTTGGGGCCCCATTCGATCTTTTCCATTCGGGCACCGGTGATCAGCGAGCGCGGCCGCGCAGTCGGCGCGTGCTTCATCTCGGGTGCCGACTGCAGGTGGTCGTAGTCGAAGGTGAAGGGTTCGTAGTAGTCGTCGATCTGCGGCAGGTTCGGGTTGGCGAAGATCTTCATCAGCAGCGACCACTTGCCGCCCTGCTTGGGAACGATGGAACCGTCGGCCTTGCGGATCCAGCCGCCGTTCCACTTGTCCTGGTTCTCCCACTCCTTCGGGTAGCCGATGCCCGGCTTGGACTCGACGTTGTTGAACCAGGCGTATTCGACGCCGGGACGGCTGGTCCAGACGTTCTTGCAGGTCACCGAGCAGGTGTGGCAGCCGATGCACTTGTCCAGGTTGAGGACCATGCCGATCTGAGCGCGTACTTTCATCGCATTACTCCTTGTCTTTGTGTCGGGCTCAGGGGTTCTCGCCCTGGGACTGGTAGGCGCGGATCAGGTGGTCGTCGGCCGGGGTGTCGAGCCAGTCCACCTTGCGCATCTTGCGAACCACCACAAATTCGTCGCGGTTGGTGCCGATGGTCCCGTAGTAGTTGAAGCCGTAGCTCTGCTGCGCGTAGCCACCGATCATGTGGGTCGGCTTGGTGACGATGCGGGTGACCGAGTTGTGGATGCCACCACGCACGCCGGTGATCTCGGAGCCCGGGGTGTTGATGATCTTCTCCTGCGAGTGGTACATCATCACCATGCCGTCGTTCACGCGCTGGCTGACCACCGCCCGCCCGGCCACTGCGCCATTGACGTTGAACAGCTCGATCCAGTCGTTGTCCTCGATGCCGGCCCGCTTGGCGTCGTTCTCGCTGAGCCAGATCACCGTGCCGCCGCGGTTGAGCGTCAGCATGTGCAGGTTGTCGCTGTACGTGCTGTGGATGCCCCACTTCTGGTGCGGCGTGATGAAGTTCAGCACGATCTCGGGGTTGCCGTTGGGCCGCTTGCCCTCGATTTCGTCAGTGGTCTTCAGGTCCACCGGCGGCCGGTAGCTGCTGAAGCCCTCTCCGAAAGCGATCATCCAGGGGTGGTCCTGGTAGAACTGCTGGCGGCCGGTGAGGGTGCGCCATGGAATCAGCTCGTGCACGTTGGTGTAGCCGGCGTTGTAGCTCACCGTCTCGCTCTCGATGCCGCTCCAGGTGGGCGACGAGATGATCTTGCGCGGCTGGGCCTGGATATCGCGGTAGCGGATCTTTTCGTCCTCGCGGTACAGCGCCAGGTGCGTGTGGTCGCGGCCGGTGGCCTTGGACAGCGCCTCCCAGGCCTTGACCGCCACGTGGCCGTTGGTCTCGGGGGCCAGCTGCAGGATCACCTCGCAGGCATCGATGTCCGACACGATCTTGGGCATGCCCTGGGTGGGGCCGTCTTCCTGGGTGACGCCGTTGAGCTCACCGAGCTGTTTCACCTCGGTGTCGGTCTTCCAGGCGATGCCTTTGCCACCGTTGCCCACCTTGTTCATCAAGGGGCCGAGGGCGGTGAAGCGCTTGTAAACGTTGGGATAGTCGCGTTCGACCACCGTGATCTGCGGCGCGGTCTTGCCCGGAATCAGCTCACATTCGCCCTTCTTCCATTCCTTGACCTCGAATGGCTGGGCCAGTTCGGCCGGGGTGTCGTGCATCAGCGGGGTCAGCACAACCTCCTTTTCGACGCCCAGGTGGCCGACGCAGACCTCGCTGAACGACTTGGCGAAGCCCTTGTAGATTTCCCAGTCGGACTTTGATTGCCACACCGGGTCCACCGCCGCGGAAAGCGGGTGAATGAACGGGTGCATGTCGCTGGTGTTGAGGTCGTTCTTCTCGTACCAGCTGGCCGTGGGCAGCACGATGTCCGAGTAGAGGCAGGTGGTGGACATGCGGAAGTCCAGCGTGACCAGCAGGTCCAGCTTTCCCTGCGGCGCGTTCTTGTGCCACTTCACTTCCTTGGGCCGGGCGTCGTCCTGGCCCAGGTCCTTGCCCTGCACGCCGTTCTCGGTGCCCAGCAGGTGCTTGCAGAAATACTCGTGGCCCTTGCCGCTGGAGCCCAGCAGATTGGAGCGCCAGACGAACAGGTTGCGCGGCCAGTTCTGCGGCGCATCCGGGTCTTCGCAGCTCATCTCCACCGAGCCGTCGCGCAAGGCCTTGACCAGGTAGTCCTTGGGGTCCATGCCGGCGGCCGATGCGTCCCTGACCACCTGCAACGGGTTGGTCTTGAGTTGCGGCGCACTGGGCAACCAGCCCATGCGCTCGGCGCGCACGTTGTAGTCGATCATGCTGCCGCCGTACCGGGCCTTGTCGGCCAGCGGAGACACCACATCCTCCAGGTCCAGCTTCTCGTAGCGCCACTGGTCGGTATGGGCGTAGAAGAAGCTGGTCGAGTTCTGCTGGCGCGGCGGACGGATCCAGTCCAGCGCGAAGGCCAGCGCGGTCCAGCCGGTCTGCGGGCGCAGCTTTTCCTGGCCCACGTAATGTGCCCAGCCACCACCGCTCTGGCCGATACAGCCGCACATCATGAGCAGGTTGATCACGCCACGGTAGTTCATGTCGGCGTGGTACCAGTGGTTCATGGCCGCGCCGATGATCACCATGGACTTGCCATGGGTCTTGTCGGCGTTGTCGGCGAACTGGCGCGCCACGGTGACCACCTGGTCGCGCGGCACGCCGGTGATGGTTTCCTGCCAGGCCGGGGTGTAGGGCGCGTTGTCGTCAAAACTTTTCGCACCGCTGCCCAGGCCGCGGTCGATGCCGTACTGCGCCACCTGCAGGTCGAACACGGTGGCGACCATGGCATAACGTTCCTCGCCGGCCTTGCCCAGGCGCAGCTTCACCGCTGGGACCCGGGCACGGTTGACGTCGCCGGTGGCGGCGTTGGCCGGGAAATGCGGCACCTGCTGACCGCCGAAATAGGGGAAGCCGACGTCCACAATCTCGTGCGCCTGCTCGCCGTCTTCCAGCACCGACAGCTTGAGCTTCACATCTTCGTTGTCGCGGGCTTCCTTGGACTCCAGGTTCCACTTGCCGGCGTCCTCGCGGCCTTCGGGGCCCCAGCGGAAACCGATGGACCCGTTGGGCAGCACCGCCTTGCCGGCGGTGTCAAAGGCCACCGTCTTCCATTCGGGGTTGTTGTCCTGGCCCAGCTTGCCGTTGAAGTCGCTGGCGCGCAGGTAGCGGTCCGGCACCAGGGTGGTGCTGCCGTCGGGCAGGGTCTGCTCCTTGAGCATCACCAGCAGGGGCAGATCGGTGTAGCGGCGGGCGTAGTCGTCGAAATAGCTGCTGCGCTGGCCGCTGTCGGGGAAGTAGAACTCCTTGAGCACCACATGGCCCATGGCCATGGCCAGAGCGGCATCGGTGCCCTGCTTGGGGTGCAGCCAGAGGTCAGAGAGTTTGGCGACTTCCGAGTAGTCGGGTGTGACGGCCACCGTCTTGGTGCCCTTGTAGCGGACCTCGGTGAAGAAGTGGGCGTCGGGCGTGCGGGTCTGGGGCACGTTGGAGCCCCAGGCAATGATGAAGCTGCTGTTGTACCAGTCGGCCGACTCGGGCACGTCGGTCTGCTCGCCCCAGATCTGCGGGCTGGCCGGCGGCAGGTCGCAGTACCAGTCGTAGAAGCTCATGCAGACACCACCGATCAGCGACAGGTAGCGCGAACCGGCGGCATAGCTGACCATGGACATGGCCGGGATCGGCGAGAAGCCGATCACGCGGTCCGGGCCGTGCTTCTTGATGGTGTAGACGTTGGCACTGGCGATCAGCTGGTTCACCTCGTCCCAGGACGAGCGCACGAAACCGCCCATGCCACGGACCTGCTGGTAGTCCTTGCGCGCATTGTCGTCCTCCACGATCAGCGCCCAGGCGTCGACCGGCGTCTTGGCCACCTTGAGGGCGGCGCGCCAGCGCTCGAGCAGGCGGCCCCGCACCATGGGGTACTTCACCCGGTTGGCGGAGTACAGGTACCAGGAATACGAGGCACCACGCGCGCAGCCGCGCGGCTCGTGGTTCGGCATGTCCCAGCGGGTGCGGGGGTAGTCGGTCTGCTGGGTTTCCCAGGTGACGATGCCGCCCTTGACATAGATCTTCCACGAGCAGGAGCCCGTGCAGTTGACGCCGTGCGTCGAGCGCACGATCTTGTCGTGGGCCCAGCGGTTGCGGTAGGCATCCTCCCAGGTGCGGTCATCGTTGGTGGTCTGGCCGTGGCCGCCCGAGAAAGCTTCCTTGGGCAGGTTGAAGTGGGTCAGTCGGTCGAGAAAGTGACTCATGGTCTTGTTCCTTCTTTCATCGTGGCCGGGCGGACAGGCCGCCAAGTCGGAAAGTCATCGTTTGTTGAAATCAACCCTCAGACCGCAGCGGCGGACCAGAGAGACCAGGCGCCATAGCCGGCAATCAGCAGGCCCAGCAGCACGTTCAGGGGTCGGCTGGCGTCACCAGCCTGCGGAATGAACAGGGCGTCGATGCGCAGGGCTTCGGTCACCGGGGTGCGGACAAACATGCCCAACACCAGCAGCAGGCCGTAGGCGATGGCGCCAAAGTGAATCATCTGGTCCATGGAGGGTCTCCTTGAGGCGGGGTCAGACAGGCTGGCGCAGGTCGATGCGCTTCATGTTGTCCTGCTCGGCGGTGCTGAGCTTGTCCCACCAGGTGCCGTCGGCGTTGCCGTAGTCAAAGCGCTCGGCGCCCTTGCGGGTGTAGTACCACCAGTTGATGAACAGCGAGTACACGTAGAACACCGCGCAGCCGGCGAAGAAGGCGATCACGGTGCCGGTGTGGCTGATGGAGGTGCCGATCAGGGCGTTCCAGACAAAGGGACCGAAGGCGGCCCAGGCACCGGTCCAGCCCAGCATCTGGGCCCCCTTGGCCGGCGAGTACGCGAACACGATGGGGTACTGGCGGAAGGTCGCGGCGTTGTTGATGCCCGACATCAGGAAGATCCACAGCATGCCGTAGAGGAAGCCATCGAACTGCTCGCGGCTGGTGGGCGTGAGGTAGCCACCAAAGATCAGGAACAGCACACCGGCGATCTGGCCCAGCGTGGTCCAGTGCATGCCCTTGCTTCCACCGATCTTGTCGAAAAAGCCTCCGGTGGCCACACGGACCAGACCACCGATCAGCGGACCGAGGTAAGCGTAAGCCAGCGGGTCAGGCGCGCCTTCAAAGCCACCGTAGAGCGTGCGGATCAGCATCGGGAACGCAGCCGAGAAGCCCGAGAAGGAGCCGAACGAGCAGATGTAGGTCATCGTGCAGTTCCAGGTGTGGACGTTGGCGCGGTTGCGGCTGCTCAGGATCTCGAACTGCCCCATGAAGCCTCGGCTGGGCACCTGGATGCTGCGCAGGAACACCACGCACAGGACAAAGGCCAGCACCAGGAAAGGAATCCAGATGAATGCCGCGTTCTGGAGCCACAGCGGACGCTGCACCACGTTGCGCACCACCACGTTGGTGATGGCACCGGCTTCGTTGCGACTGAGGTCCAGGCGCAGACCCGGGGTGGAATTGACCGCCTGGATGCCGCCTGCGGCGTCGCGTTCGACCTTGGACTCGAACAGCTTGACCCCATCGGCCGGTACCAGGCTGACGTTGCGGATGCTGCCGTCCTCGGCGCGTTCGACCTGCAGAGCCGGCACCAGGTCGGCGCGCTTGGCCACGACATCGGTCACGACACCCGCTTCGGACTTGACCACCTCAACCGCGTCGGCCACCACATTGGCCCGTGTGAAAAGCTGCGGCCCCCCCACGGCGCCACCGACGACGGCAAAGCCGATGATCCAGGGCGCCACGAACTGCACCACGGAGATGCCGAAGTTGCCAATGCCGGCCTGGATGCCCATGGCCAGGCCTTGCAGCCGTTTCGGAAAGAAGGTGCTGGTCGAGGGCATGAAGGACGAGAAGTCACCGCCGCCCATGCCGCACAGGAAGGCGATGATCATGAAGGTGGCGTAGGGCGTCTCCAGATCCTGGATGGCAAAGCCCAGCCAGAGCATCGGAATGATCTTGATGATGGTCGAGATGCTGACCACCGGCCGCGTGCCCAGCACCGGGATGAAGTTGGAGTGGATGAGTCGCAGAATGCCCGACGCGAGCCCTGGCATGGCCGCGAGCCAGAACAGCTGGGTGGTGGTGAACTGAAAGCCGATGGCGGGCATGCGCACGACCACGGCGCTCATCACGAACCAGGTCGCGAACGAGAAGATGAGGGAGAAAGTGGTGATGCCGCAGGTGCGCCAGGCCAAGGCCTTGCCGGTCTGCTCCCAGAAGACCGGATCCTCCGGCTTCCAGTTCTGAATTCTTGCCATGATGTGTATGCCTTTCTGCATCGTTTGCACGGGCACCGATGAGGCCCATCGCAACTGGCATCACTGTGCTTGCAACGGGTCGCGATGAACATCCTTCGGTGGAACGCCTGGCGGGGTCTGAAAGACCGATGGCTCCGCCCCGCCATCCTCCGAAAGGACTAGTCCCTGAACACAAAAAAAAGGCCGCGACAAGCGCGGCCCAAACGAGGAATGGATGAGACCGGCGGTCAGCTCGACTGTCCCTTGGGCACCAGCCCCTGCTGCTCGAAGCGCTGCACCAAAGCCCGCAGGTCGTCGACGCTGCGGAAGTTGGCCGTCACGGTGACGCCGTCGCCCTTGTCGACCAGTTCGACCTTGTCGCTGCCCTTGAACACCAGGGCCAGCTGGGCCTGGGCCTCCTTCTTGTGACGCGCCTCATCGGCAATCGCCTTGTCCACCGACGAGATCACGTATTCGTCACCGAAGCCACCCTCGGGCTCCTTGAGCCAGAGGTAACAGGCGACCCAGCTGATGAAGGCGCCGGCCGCGATGATGAAGAAGAAGGTCGAGGCGTCCACGAACATGAAGATGAACAGGTAGAACACCGCACCCACGTTGCCGTAGGCGCCGGCCATGCCCGAGATCTGGCCGGTCAGGCGGCGCTTGATCGAGGGCACGATACCGAAGGTTGCCCCTTCGGCGCCCTGCACGAAGAACGAGCAGCCGATGGTGATGGCCACCGCGATGACCAGCGGCCACTTGCTGTTCATCATGCCCATCAACGCAAATCCGATGGCGATGCCCAGCATGTAGGCCATCATGACAAAGCGCCGGTTGCCGAAGCGGTCAGACACCAGGCCACCCATGGGGCGCGCAAACAGGTTCACGAAGGCAAAGCTGGCGGCGATCAGGCCGGCGGCTGCCGCCGTCAGGCCCCAGGTCTCTTCAAAGAACATGGGCAGCATGGACACCACGGCCAGCTCGGCGCCGAAGTTGGCGAAATAGGTGGTGTTCAGGGCTGCCACCGAACTGAAGGGGTAGCGGTCGTCCTGCGGCACGCCCTTTTTCAGGATGGGCAGGTTGACACGGAACACCTGATAGAGCTGGTACAGAATCACCACCACAATCGCGAAATAGCAGGCCCAGGCGGTGATGTCGTCGATGTAGCCGGTGCGGTGCACCCGCCAGACGAGGATGCTCAGGATGCCGACCAGAGGCACGGTCATGATGGCCAGCATGATCAGGTCGCGGTAGCTGGAGACCTCCAGCGCTGCCACCTTGCGTGGCTTCTTGTGGGTGTCCTTGGTCGGCCCATCCGTGATGGCAAACCAGTAGAACACGCCATAGACCGCGATCACAATGCCCGAGGTGGCCACCGCCCAGCGCCAGCCTTCCGGTCCGCCGAACACCGTCAGGGCGATGGTCGGCAGGGTCATGGCCGCGGCGGCCGAACCAAAGTTCCCCCAGCCGGCGGCAAAACCCTCGGCAAAACCGATGCTGCGCGGAGGGAACCACAGGGCGACCATGTGGATGGTCACCACAAAGCTGGCACCGATCGAGCTGAGCACCAGACGCGCAACGAACAGCTGTTCCTTGCTGTCACCAAAGGCGAAGAACAGAGTGGGAACGGCCATCAGCACCATCAGGATGGAGAAGACACGCCGCGGCCCGAATCGGTCCAGCGCCATGCCCACCAGGATACGGGCCGGGATCGTGAGCGCCACGTTGGCGATCGCGAACAGCCGGATGTCGTCCCGGGTCAACCAGTCCACCGACTTGAGCATCGACGATGCCAGCGGCGCCATGTTGAACCAGACGTAGAAACACATGAAGAAGGCGATCCATGTGAGGTGGAGCGCCTTGATTTCCCGGTTCTTGAACCGGAACAGGTCACTGACTTGCATGATGGGGTTCGGGTTGGGGGTTGTTGGCCCTCACTCCGCGTGGGTGGGAATGATGAGCAGCGGGCACTGCACACGCCGCGCCAGGAAGGCGCTGACGTTGCCGAAGGTCATGTGGTCGAACTCCTCGACCAGGGCATCGAGCCGACGAGCCAAAAAGTTGCCATCGGACTTGTACGAGTGGCGCGCCAGCACCAGCACATCCGGGTTGCGCTCCTGCGTCGCGCGCAGGATCATCTTGCGCGCGTCGCCTTCGGCGAACAGCACCTTGGCCTTGAAACCCGCCGCCACCAGTTCCGAAGCGGCCGCCTCAGCCCCCTTCCTTTGCTCCTGATACTGCGCCTCGAACATTTCGTCGCCGGCGCTGGTGTTGCTGCCCGGCTCCTCGATGACCGAGATCAGGGTGACGGATGGCGCTTCGTGGGCGAACAGCCGTTTGACCGCGTCCAGCGCAATCCGGGCGTTGCGCGAGTGGTCATAGGCGAGCATGACTTCCATGGGATACCTCCAGTTCGACCTGGCCTTCGATTGGCCAGGTTCACCCATGAACTGTGAGGTCTTTGCCGCAACTTGCCCATCCTTCCGTGGAACGCCGGAGGCATTCCGAACGGGCTATGGGACCTGCGCTTCATGCGTCGAAAGAACTATGCCGCCCCGAAAAGGACGGCCCGGCTCAACCGTACAGGTCCAGGCCGTTGTTGACGGCGAACACCGCCGCCTGCACCCGGGAGCTGAGGTTGAGCTTGCGCAGGATGTGCTGCACATGGATCTTGACCGTGGTCTCGGCAATGTCCAGCTCCCGGGCAATCAGCTTGTTGCTGTCGCCCCGTGCAATCAAGGCCAGGATCTCGCGCTCGCGCGCCGACAGGCTGTCGCCAGGTGCTTCGTTTTCACTGGTGGCCGGTGCGGCTGCGCCGGGTGCCGGCGATGCCTTGCCGTTCGACGGCCCGTTCGGTGCCGCGCCAGCGCCTGGCAGACGAAACAGCGTCACCAGCTTGGTCATCATTTCGGGGCTGACCACCGACTCGCCCTCCTGCACCTTCAGAATGGTCTCGCACAGCTGGTCGGACTCGACCGTCTTGAGCAGGTAGCCATCGGCACCGGCCTTCAGCGCCTCGGCCAGGTCTTCGGCGTTCTCGCTCACCGTGAGCATCAACACCCGAACGCTGGGCAGCGCTTCCTTGATCGAACCGATCGCCTCCACGCCGCGCACGCCGGGCAGGTGGTTGTCCAGCAACACAACGTCGGGGCGGTGCTGGGACACCGCCCGAAGCGCCTCCCCGGCATCGGCCGCCTCGGCCACCACCTGCAGGCGCTGGTCCTGTTGGAGCAAGGCCTTCAGACCCCGGCGGAACAGGGTGTGGTCATCGACCAGCAACAGCTGGACAGGGGCACTGGCGGAAGGTCTCATGAAATGGAGGTGGTGGCCACGGTGGCGGGAAGTGTGGGGGGCAGATCCAGCCCAATGGTACCGACCTGCCTGGCGTGCACCGGGTAGGGCGGCAGGCGCAATGTCACCGTCGTGCCTTGACCCGGACTGGACTCGATGCCGACCGTGGCGCCGATGCGCTCGGCGCGCTCGCGCATGATCCGCGTGCCCACATGAGTCTCTGCGCGGCTGGCATCCACCTCGAAGCCCTGCCCGTTGTCACGCACCACAAAGCGCCAGTGGGCACCCTTGTGCACGTCCAGGCTCACGTGCGTGGCGTTGGCGTGCTTGCGCACATTCGACAACGCCTCCTGCAGCACATGCAGCACCTGGACCTGCACATCGACGGGCAACTGCAGCCCGTCGCCCTGCACCTGCAGGCGGGTCGGGATGCCGGTCTGGTGTTCAAACTTCTGCAGCGTCTGCTGCAAGGCGGCCTGGATGTCGTCCAGATTGGTGCGGGTCCGAAAGTGCACCAGCAGTTCGCGCACATCGCCGATGCTTTCGCGCAGGCCTTCGTCCAGCTCGTCCAGGGTGGTCGCGATCTGCTGCGGTTGCTGCTTATCGATGGCGCTTCGCAGCAGCTGCGCCTGGATTTTCAGGAACGACAGCGACTGCGCAATCGAATCGTGCAGTTCGCGGGCCAGCATCGCGCGCTCTTCACCAACCGCCGCCTCACGCTCCAGCGCGGCCGCACGCAAACCCTCAAGCGCGCTCGCCAGGTGGCTGGCCAGCGCATCGAGCAGCTCGGTCTCGTCGGCATTGAGCATCACCTTGTGGCGAAAGAACAGGTTCACCTCACCCAGCAGGCGCTGCTGCAGGCGGACCGGCACACTCACCAGGCTTTCGTATCCCACCTTCGCGCAATGCCGCAAGGGCGCCGCCTCATGGGAATGGATCGGAATCACCCGCGTGCGGGCATCGGGCGCCAGGCTGCCGCAGGCGCAGGCCCCGGCGATCAGGCTGCGTTCTTCGTCCTGCATCTCCTGGGGAAAGGCGTCCGACGCCAGCATCAGGTAGCGCTGGTTGGCCTCGTCGGACCAGCGCACCGCCACCGCGTCGGCCTTCATGACCCCGCGCACCCGCTGGGAGAAGCCCTTGGACAGCTCCTCGATGGTGTTGGCACGCGCCAGAAAAGCGCTCACCTCGTACAGCGCCTCCAGTCGCGCGCGCTGGGCCTCGATGCGCTGTGTCTTGTTCTGAACCTTGGCCTCAAGGCCCTCGTACAGCCCCTGCAAGGTGGCCGCCATCCGGTTGAAACCACCCGCCACCTGCCCGAACTCGTCGTTGGAGTGCACATTCACCCGGGTGTTGAAATCGCCCGATTCCAGTTGCCTCAGACCCTGGCGCAGGTTGCCCAAGGGGTTGATCACATAGCGATAGCCGGTGTAGAGCATCACCACCGCACCGCCGATGGCCAGGGCCATCATCAGGAACTGGAACAGATTCAGCACCGCTGTCAGGCTGGCCAGTTGGCGTTCGATGGCGTTGACCAGATCGTCGATCGCCTCGACGAAAGTGGCGGCCGATTCGACCGAGTGTGGCCCCTGCTCATCGCGCTCCTGCTGCCAGGCCTCGCGCCGCTCGGCCCACAGCGCTTCGACCCGCGCAAACTGCCGTCGCACATCGTTGTCCCAGGGCACGAACAGCGGCCGACCCGGATCCCCTTCACGCAACAGATTGAGGCTGCTGTCGAACCGGCCAACAAGGGCCGCCACCTCGCTCGGCGGCAGTTCGGCCTGCACCGCGCTGTTCAGGCGCCAGGTCTGCATACGCAGTCGACCGGCCTCATTGACCGCGGCGGCGCCACCTTCCAGTTGCCAGGTCACCCACAGGGTCAGGCCGATGGAGGCGAGCGCCACCACCAGCAGGCCCGCCCCGGTGCGGATCAGTTTGGTCGACAGAGAGGCGGTGCTGTTCACAGCGATGAATTATCCGCGCACGCACCCCACAGGACAACTGTAGACGCTGCGCGCCCTATTACATTCATATAGAATGCATCTTAACATTCCGGCACACCGTTTTGACCTCCAGCACCCCGCGCCCGCCTTCCGCCAGCGGCCAGTCCCTCGCGGAACAGCCGATCAAGATCTACCCGCGCACCGTCACCGGACGCTATGCCTCGTGGCGCTGGGTCATGGTCTGGCTCACCCAGCTGTTCTTCTACGGCATGCCCTGGCTCAACTGGAACGGTCGCCAGGCCCTGCTGTTCGACCTCGGCGAGCGCCGCTTCTACGTGCTGGGCCTGGTCATGCAGCCGCAGGACTTCATCTACCTGGCGGTGTTGCTGGTCATCAGCGCAATCGCGCTGTTCTTCTTCACCGCCGTGGCCGGTCGCCTGTGGTGCGGCTACACCTGTCCACAAACCGTCTACACCGAGCTCTTCCTCTGGATCGAGCGCCGGGTGGAGGGCGACCGCAGCGCCCGCATGCGCCTGGACGCCCAGCCCTGGGGCTGGCACAAGCTGTCCCGCAAGGGCAGCAAGCACGCCCTCTGGCTCGCCCTGGCCCTGTTCACCGGTTTCAGCTTCGTCGGCTACTTCAGCCCCATCCGCGAGCTCGCGCCGGCCCTGCTGCACCCGGCCGAGTCACCCTGGCTCTGGTTCTGGGTGCTGTTCTATGGCGCCGCCACCTACGGCAATGCCGGCTTTCTGCGCGAGCAGATGTGCAAGTTCATGTGCCCCTACGCGCGCTTCCAGAGCGCCCTGATCGACATGGACTCGCTGGTCATCGCCTACGACACGGCGCGCGGCGAATCGCGCGGGCCACGCTCGCGCAAGACCGACCCCCGCAGCGCGGGCCTGGGCGACTGTGTGGACTGCACCCTGTGTGTGCAGGTCTGTCCGACCGGCATCGACATCCGCAACGGCCTTCAGAATGAGTGCATCGCCTGTGCCGCCTGCATCGACGTGTGCAACGGCGTGATGGACCGCATGGGCTATGGGCGTGGGCTGATCCGCTACACCTCTGGCCATGCCGTCGCACGCGGCTGGAGCCCCAGGCAGATGATCGCCCGCATCTGGCGACCCCGGGTCATCATCTACGGCGTGCTGCTCCTGATCATCGGCGGCGCCTGGCTGTGGAGTCTGCAGCAACGGCGCGACTTCGATGCCCTCCTGATCAAGGACCGGGGCAGCCTGGCCCGGCTGGGCGCCCTTGGCAGTATCGAGAACACCTTCCGGCTGCAGGTGACCAACAGCCGGGAGCACCCCCGGGTGTTCGAGATCCGCATCGAAGGCAACGGCCACTTTCGCATCGACAGCGCCACCCGCATCGAGGTCGAGGCGGCCGGCATGAACGCCATCCCTCTGCGGCTGGTGTTGCCGGCCGAACAGGCTGCGGCCCACGCCGGACAGACGCTGGACGTGCCCCTGAAGGTGATGGCTGTTGATGGCCAGGACGGCCGGACGGCCCGCCTGCCCGCCCGTTTCACCGTGCCACGGTGATCTGCGGCCAGCTCGGCCGGGCTGTCTTGTGCTCACCCCGAACCGGCGGTGGCAGCAGGTCTGACAGACGCACATCGTCAAGCACGGCCAGGTAGCGCTCCAGCGCCGTCTGCAACACCCGCTTGAGGCGGCAGGAGCCGTCCATGGCGCACCGGCTTTTCTCCGGGTCGAAGCACTCGACCATGTCGAAGTCGCTCTCGGTCAGGCGCACCACGTCCCCGATCACGATGTCCTTGGCGGATCGCATCAAGCGGATGCCGCCGCCCCGACCCCGCGTGGTCTGCAGGTAGCCGTGCGCGGCCAGCGTCATCACGATCTTGGTCAGGTGGCTGTGCGAGATGTCGTGCGCCTGCGCAATCTCGGCGATGGTCGGTGCCTGCGGCCGCTCTTCGCTGGCGGCGCAGTACATCAGCACGCGCAGGCTGTAGTCGGTCCAGTGGGTCAGGCGCATGGCAGACGGATCTCCACCCCGTCGAGCAGGCGGGCATCGTTCGAACGGGCTATTGGCAGGAAGCTTCAGTGTATTCCACAATTCATGCACTTTGATTGAATCTTCTGGAGAACTCACATGACCACCTGCACCCCCGACCGCGCCGACCAGGCCATCGGACAGATTGCCGTCGAACTGCCGGGCGCCACCGCGGTGTTCCGCCGCCTCAAACTGGACTTCTGCTGTGGCGGCCAGGTGTCGCTGACCGATGCCTGTGCTCGCAAGAACCTGTCGATCGACGCCGTGCTGGCCGAGTTGGCCACCCTGGAGCGTTCCGACGACACCGACGCCGATGTGCCGACCTCCCCCGACGCCCTGGTAGAGCACATTCTTGAGCGCTACCACGGCGTCCATCGCGAACAACTGCCCGAACTCATCCGCATGGCCCGCCGTGTCGAGGCCGTGCACCGCGACCACCCCGACGTGCCCGCTGGCCTGGCCGACCACCTGGAGGCCATGCAGGACGAGCTGCTGGACCACATGGCCAAGGAAGAGCAGATCCTGTTCCCGATGCTGCGCGCCGGGGGCTCTCCCATGGTTCGTCACCCCATCATGGCCATGCGGCACGAACACACCAGCCATGGCGAACAGCTCGATCGCCTGATGGCACTGTCAAGCGACGCCATGCCGCCAGCGGGTGCCTGCAACACCTGGCGCGCCCTCTACAGCGGCATTGCCCAGTTGCAGAACGACCTGATCAGCCACATCCACCTGGAAAACAACCTGCTGTTCCCCCGCTTCGAGCCAGACACGGTCAGCTGCTGCACCTGAGCACCCAACAGGAGTCGCCCCATGGAGACCGCATCCCGACTTGATCGCCCCCTGGTCTACGCCTGCTCGGGCTGCTCCAGCGCCGCGCAGCTGGCGAATCACGTAGCGGTCCGGCTGGACCGCAGCGGCATCGCCGAAATGTCGTGCATCGCCGGCGTGGGCGGCGATGTGCCGTCCCTGGTCAAACTGGCCGGCTCCGGTCGCCCCATCATCGCACTCGACGGCTGCCAGCTCGCCTGCGCCCGCCACTGCCTGCAGCGTCATGGCATCCAGCCCAACCAGCACCATGAGCTCCAGCTCTATGGCGTTCGCAAGCGACTGCACCAGGACTTCGACCCCGACCAGGCCGAGATGGTGCTGCTGCGCGTGCGCGCCGACATCCAGCAACTGGCCACCGCTTCGGGCCCGCGCTGACCCGGCGCTCCCTCACAGAACACCTGCCCGGACACCTCCGCCGCCCGCCTGCGGGACACCGGCTCGGGCGCGCCATACAATAAAAGGTTGCGAGCCGCCAGCCCGGATGGTCCGGGCCCGGCCCGTCCGACCGGCGGCGCTCACCCCCGATCGACCGTTTTCCTCTTGCTGGAGACCCCCGTGTTCATCTCTTCCGCCTACGCCCAGGCCGCCTCCGGCGGCGACGCCCCCTCCACCATGCTCAGCCTGCTGCCGCTGGTGCTGATGTTCGTGGTGCTCTATTTCGTCATGATCCGGCCCCAGATGAAGCGCCAGAAAGAGCACAAGGCCATGGTCGAGGCCCTGGCCAAAGGTGACGAAGTGGTCACCGCCGGCGGCTTCCTGGGCAAGGTCTCCAAGATCGGCGAAACCTACATCGGCGTGGAACTTGCCGACGGCGTCGAAGTCCAGATGCAACGCACCGCTGTGATCCAGGTGCTGCCCAAAGGCACGGTGAAGTAAGCGCCCCACCCCGCACGGGCCTGCCAAGCAGGCCCGCTCCCCCTCAAGGGGCAATGCGAGCGGCCCGGCCGAGCCGGATCCACCGCATTCCGGATCGAATCCGAACGCCATCGAAGGCTGATTTCTATGAACCGATACCCGCTGTGGAAGTACGCCGTCATTCTGGTGGCGCTTCTGATCGGCCTTGTCTACGCCTTGCCCAACCTGTTCGGCGAATCGCCGGCGGTGCAGGTCACTGGCGGCAAGCCCTCCGTGCGGATCGACACGGCCACCGTGACCCGGATCGAACAGGTACTGGCCGAGCAGGGCATCGAGGCGGCGTCCATCCTGCTGGAAGCGGGCACCGTGCGGGCCCGATTCGACAGCACCGATGTGCAGTTGCAGGCACGGGACGTGATCGACCGCGCCCTCAACCCCGATCCATCCGACCCGGGCCATGTGGTGGCCCTGAACCTGGTGCCTCGCACACCAGCCTGGCTGGCTGCCCTGGGCGCCTCCCCCATGTACCTGGGCCTGGACCTGCGCGGTGGTGTGCACTTCATGCTGGAAGTCGACATGGAGGCTGCCCTCACACGCCGGGCCGATGTGCTGGCCAGCGACCTGCGGCTGGCCGCACGCGAACGCGGCATCCGCCACGGCGGCGTCAGCCGCGACCTGCAGACCATCGAAGTGCGCGCCCGTGAACCCGAGGTGCTCGAAGCCATGCGCCGGCTGATCGACGACCAGTTCGCCGAACTGCAGGTCAGCGATGTCACCCGTGGCGACGAACCCCGCCTGCGTGCCACCATCACGACCGAAGCGGCCCGAAGGGTGCAGGAACAGGCCCTGCGACAGAACATGACCACCCTGCGCAACCGGATCAACGAGCTCGGCGTGGCCGAGCCGGTGGTGCAGCAACAGGGTGCCGAACGCATCGTGGTCCAGCTGCCGGGCGTGCAGGACACCGCCCGGGCCAAAGACATCCTGGGCCGCACCGCCACCCTGGAACTGCGCCTGGTCGACGAAAGCACCGACGGTCTGGCTGCCGAGCGCGGCACCGGGCCAGTGCCCTTCGGCTCCGAACGCTATTTCGACCGCAACGAACGCGCCGTCATTGTGCGCCGCGAGGTCTTGCTCACCGGCGAGAACCTGACCGACGCCCAGGCCGGCTTTGACAGCCAGTCCCAGGAACCGGCCGTTCACCTGACCCTGGACGCCAAAGGCACCCGCATCTTCCGCGACGTCACGCGCGAGAACGTGGGCAAGCGCATGGCCATCATCCTGTTCGAACGCGGCCGAGGCGAAGTGGTGACCGCCCCGGTCATCCGCACCGAGATCGGCGGTGGCCGCGTCCAGATTTCCGGCGCCATGACCACCGTCGAGGCCAGCCAGACCGCCCTGCTGCTGCGGGCGGGCTCGCTGGCCGCGCCCATGGAAATCATTGAGGAACGCACCATCGGCCCCAGCCTGGGCAAGGAAAACATCGAACGCGGCTTCAACAGCGTGATGTGGGGCTTCGTGGTGATCGTGATCTTCATCAGCATCTACTACATGCTGTTCGGCGTGGTCTCCAGCATTGCCCTGGCGTTCAACCTGGTGCTGCTGGTGGCCGTCCTGTCCATGCTCCAGGCCACCCTCACCCTGCCCGGCATCGCTGCCATGGCACTGGCGCTGGGCATGGCCATCGACGCCAACGTGCTGATCAACGAGCGGGTGCGCGAAGAATTGCGCCGCGGCTCGGCGCCACAAACCGCCATCAACGCCGGCTACGACAACGCCTGGGGCACCATTCTGGATGCCAACGTCACCACCCTGATCGCCGGCATCGCCCTGCTGCTGTTCGGATCCGGTCCGGTGCGCGGCTTTGCCGTGGTGCACTGCATCGGCATCCTCACCAGCATGTTCTCCGCCGTCTTCTTCTCGCGCGGCCTGATCAACTACTGGTACGGGCGCCAGCGCAAGCTCAAGACACTGTCCATCGGCACCATCTGGAAACCCGCGCCCGACGACCGCCCGCCAGGCAAAGTCTGACGACCGACCCAAGGAACCCACCATGGAATTCTTCCGCGTCCGTCGCGACATCCCCTTCATGAAGCACGCGTTGGCCCTCAACGCGTTCTCCACCCTGGCGTTTGTGCTGGCGGTGTTCTTCCTGGTGACCCGGGGCCTGAACCTCTCGGTCGAATTCACCGGTGGCACCGTGATGGAAATCGCCTACGAACAGCCGGCCGACCTGCCGGCCGTGCGCCAGGTGATCACCCAGCTCGGCTACGCCGAGGTGCCGGTACAGAACTTCGGCACTTCGCGCGAGGTGCTGCTTCGCCTGCCGCCCATGCCGGGCGTCACCTCCGGCCAGCAGAGCGAGCAGGTGCTGGCGGCCTTGAGGGCCCAGAATCCGGCGGTGGAGTTGCGGCGCACCGAGTTCGTCGGGCCCCAGGTGGGTCGCGAGCTGGTCGAAGACGGGCTGATCGCCCTGGCCCTGGTGATCGTGGGCATCATGGTCTACCTGGCGTTCCGTTTCGAGTGGAAGTTCTCGGTCGCCGCCATCGTGGCCAACCTGCACGACGTCATCATCATCCTGGGCTTCTTCGCCTTCTTCCAGTGGGAGTTCTCGCTGGCGGTGCTGGCGGCGGTGCTGGCCGTGCTGGGCTACTCGGTCAACGAATCGGTGGTCATCTTCGACCGCATCCGCGAGACCTTCCGGCGCCAGCGCAAGATGACCCCGGCCCAGGTCATCGACCACGCCATCACGTCCACCATGAGCCGCACCATCATCACCCACGGCTCGACCGAGGCCATGGTGCTGTCCATGCTGCTGTTCGGTGGACCGACGCTGTTCTACTTCGCCCTGGCCCTGACCATCGGCATCCTGTTCGGCATCTACTCGTCCATCTTCGTGGCGTCCGCAGTTGCCATGTGGCTGGGTGTCAAGCGGGAAGACCTGGTCAAGAACACCCCGAAAAAGGACGGCCAAGGCACCGATCCGGACGATCCGAACGCCGGGGCTGTGGTGTAACTGCCGACACGCAAGGGCACATGTCACGGACACCCTGATACCCCCGGGGGCCAGGGGTGACTTCGTGTCATACTTCACGCATTGTGGCGTCACCCGATCAGCACGTATCTTCTCTGGCCAAGCAGGCGCGTGAGCTCTTCGTGGTTCACGTGGGTCGCGCTCTTCCCGAACTGGTCAAAGCCTGCGACAACCGGCTGATGGCCATCCTCGATCAGGCCGGTCCTGCACGCGAAATGCAGGAACGGCGCGACGCCTGGACCGCCTTCCAGAAGAACCAGACCGCCTGGTTGAACAACAGCCGCCGGGCCGTCCAGCGCACCTTGCTGCCCCGGTTCTCTTCGTCCGGCCATGCACTCAACTCCGGGCGTCTCGAACTGGTCGCCGAAGGCACCATCGACGACCAGATCCTGGCCTCCAGGCTGGCCATGCGGGTGCTGGACAAGGCCTCCAGCGAACTCAACGAACTGCGCCTGCGCATCCAGCACCTGGAAAAACGCCAGGAGCTGCCGCGCGGCGACATCCTGCTGCCCGACGTGGTGGCCCGTATCCTGATCGACCAGTGGCTGGACGCCCAGATGACCCGTGAAGGCTGGGCGTTGGTTCAAGATGCCATGGCACCCGTCATGGCCGATCGCCTGCTCGATGCCTACAAGGCGGCCAATGAGTTCCTCGTCAACAGTGGCGTGATGAAGGAAATCGACCTCAATGCCCTGGTCAAACGCGCACCTGGCAGCCGAACCGGCACAGCGGCCGATCGCGATGACGACCCCGATTCGGGTGAATCGGGCGGAGCCCAGGCTGACCGCCGCAGAGGTGGCAACGGTGGCGGTGGCGGTGGCGGTGGCGGTGGCGGTGGCGGTGGCGGTGGCGGCGGCGGCGGCGGCGCTGAAAGCAGTCTCGCCTCCAACCTGGGCAGCGCACCCTCCTCCTTGCGCCGGGCCGGTTTCGGCGTGCACGACGAAACCCGCATGATGACCGGCACCTCGCCGCTGGCGCGCGCGCGCCAGCGGGCCCAGGGTGTCATGGGCCGCCTCAAGCGCCTGCTGATGGACCGGGTGGGCGGTGACTTCGAGGCCACCCAGATCCTGGAGCCATCCGCGCCGCTGCAACAGGCCATCCAGCGTGTGGCGCCAGTGGTCCGAAGCGACATCGGCGTGCCCCTCACCGGCAGCTCGGGCGGCGGTATCGCCGTCATCGATGCCAGCCACGTGCATCGTGCGGCCCAGGCCTTGCGCGAACGCACGACCGAGCTCAAACAGGCGGCCGAGACGCCGAGCGAGAAGGCCACCATCGAGGTGGTGGCCCTCATGTTCCAGAGCATCCTGGCCGAAGAACGCATTCCCCCCAGTGTGCGCGTGTGGTTTGCGCGCCTGCAGATTCCCGTGCTTCGGGTGGCACTGGCCGAGCCCGAATTCTTCAGCGCCCTGCAGCACCCGGCGCGACGCCTGATCGACCGCATGGGCTCGGTGGTACTGGGTTTCGACACAGACGTCACCTCGGCCGCGCTGGAAGCCGAGATCAAGCGCGTGGTGCAGGTGATCGAGCAGTACCCCGAAACCGGCCGGCGCGTGTTCCAGCTGGTTTACGACGAATTCCAGAAATTCCTCTCGACCTACCTGAGCGAGCAGAACGCCGCCACCAGCAAGTTCGTCAGCGTGGCCCAGCAGGTCGAACAGAAAGAGACTCTGGTCGTCCAGTACACCATCGAGTTGCGCAAGCTGCTCGACGACATGCCGGTCCGCTCCGAAGTGCGCGATTTCATGTTCAAGGTCTGGGTTGAGGTGCTGGCGGTGGCCAGCGTCAAGTACGGCCTCAAGCACGAAGAAACGGCCTCACTCAAGCAGGTGGCTTCCGACCTGCTGTGGGCCGCCAGCGCCAAACCCAATCGGGCCGACCGCGCCCGGGTCATTCAGCAATTGCCCACCCTGCTTCAGCGCCTGCGCCAGGGCATGGGGCTGCTCGGATACCCTCCGGCCCTGCAGGACCAGCACATCAAGTCGGTCAGCGACACCCTGGCTGATGCCTTCATGTCGCGCACCGAGCAGATTCCCCAGGAAAGTCTGGACCGCCTCGCCCAGCGCCTGTCCAACCTGGAAGACTTCCTGCCGGACAGCAGCGTCGGCGACCTCGATCTGGACGACGAGAGCATCGAAATGATCACCGGGGTGGACGCCAACAACATCGAGGTGATCCGTCAAGGCGGCAGCAAACCCAACGAGGCCATGCGGTCCTGGGCGATCGAGCTGCAGGTGGGCAGCTGGTTCACGCTTGACCACAACAGCAAACTCAACAGCGTGCAACTGGCTTGGCGCAGCGAGCGCGGTCAGTTGTTCCTGTTCGCGACCAGCGCTGGCCGCTGCTTCCTGATGCCTGTGCTTCGAGTGGCCGCCTACCTGCAGGCCGGCCTGCTGTTGCCGGCCGAGGAAGAGGCGCTGACCGTTCGCGCCACACGCGACGCGCTGGCCAAACTCGACGCCAACCCGGAGCGGTTGCTCAGCTGAGGCAGTGCGCATGCTCACCGTGGATTCCCGCGTGCGCGGGAATCCACAACCGTCGGGGCACGCAGCATTTGGCCACCTCGCCCGAACGGACACCTCAACAAGGGCTAAGCCGAACCCATGCGCTGCAGCAGGCCACCGGGCAAGCGGGCCACCTGACCGGCCAGTTCCAGCTCCAGCAGCCGTGCCTGAAGTGTCGGTGTGTCGACACCGGTGCGTGCCTGCAGGGCGTCGAAGCTGACCGGATCAAAGCCCATCGCCCGCAGCAAGGAAGCCTCATCTGCGGTGGTAGCGATCAGATCCGGTTCGGCAGATGCCCGGCCAGCTTGGGCAGGCGGCGCCAGCCTCAGGTCTTCCAGAATGTCCTGCGCCGACTCGACCAGCTTGGCACCCTGGCGGATCAGGGCATGGCAACCCCGGGCGTGCGGTGAATGAATGGACCCCGGTATGGCAAACACCTCGCGACCCTGCTCAGCGGCCAGCCGGGCAGTGATGAGCGAGCCCGATTGCACCGCCGCCTCCACCACCAGGGTGCCCTGCGACAGGCCGGCAATGAGGCGGTTGCGCCGGGGAAAGTGTGACTGGTGCGGACCAGTGCCAGGCAGGTATTCACTGATCAGGCAGCCATTGACCGCGATGCGCCGGGCCAGCTCGCTGTGGCGACGCGGGTAGACGATGTCCAACCCAGTGCCCACCACCGCGATCGTCGGTCCGCCGCCTTCCAGCGCGCCTTCATGGGCCGCCCCGTCAACACCCGCTGCCAGGCCCGAGACCACACACACGCCCGATCCAGCCAGGGCGGACGCGAACTGTCGCGCATTGGCCTGGCCCTGCGGCGTGGGATTGCGCGAGCCGACCATGGCCAGGCGGACCGGGTGCCGAAGCACCCGCAGGTCACCCTGCACCCAGAGCAGCAGCGGCGGGTCGGCCATCTGCAACAGCTCGGGAGGAAAAGCCGCATCGGCAAAGCTCAGCACATGGTGTTCAGGCGATGCGGCCAGCCAGGCATGGGCTCGGTCCAGTTGAGCGGCCAGGTCGGCAGGCTCATCGGCCAGTGCCTGGGCCACACGGGCATTGACCAGGGCCTGACATGCAGCGGGCGGCTGGGACAACACCGCTTCAGGCGGGCCGAACGCGGCCAGCAGACGGCGCGCCGTCTCCGGGCCCACACCGGGCGTGAGCAACAGGCGCAGCCAGGCGCGCAGTTCGTCGGCGCTCATCGGCTGGGGTGGTCTCAGAGGCTGAGTGGGAATTGGGCGTGCCCGCAAGGGTGCCCCAAAGCGCCGCCGGCAAGGCGCAAAGCACAGGCGTAGCTCGGGCTACGGCGCGCATTTGCAACGCTGCAGGCGGTGGTTTGAGGTAGCAAGGCGGGCATGACCGATTCCCTCTCAGCCACTCACGGGTTGGTGAACCGGTCACCGACCTTCACACCGTCACCGATCTCCAGCACCAGCGCATAAGACACGTTCTCAAAGGTGCGGAACACCATCATGAGACCGTTGCGCTCGCCGGGCAGGCGCATCATCGGGCGGCTGCTGTCGGTGCGGTCGGCGAGGCGGTTGGTCTCGCGCTGCAACGCAAAGACGTGCCCCTGTTCAACACCATGGCTGCTGCCACGGTTGATGGCCACCACCTGGTTCTGGGCAGCAAAGGTCACGGCGTTGCCATAGACCTTGACCACCGAGCCGGTCATGGGGCCGGGCGGTGCGCTGGGCACATAGTTGGTGAACTCGCGCGGCGGCTCGGGCAGCAAGCGGTCGCCCACGCGCATTTCTTCCTTGGCCTGGGTGATGTCGATCGTGGCCGGGACGATTTCCGCCGTGGCCTCCGCTGCCTTGGGCGCCGGCGCTGCTGCCACCTGCTGGCGCTCGATGTTGGCCGGGTTGTCGAACTGGGGCTGGTAGCTGTCGGTCACCTCGGCGGCCGGCCCACTGGCCGGCGTTGGTGGCGGGGCCACCTCGCGCAACTCCTCGTCACGCACCAGCTCGGCCTTGCCCACGTACTGGGCCTCGTGGCCAATGATGTTGCCCGTCTCCGGGTCGCGCAGGGGCACGGCGTTGCGGAACACCCGGTACTGCCGGCCATCGGCGACCCGCAGAGGCTGAGTGTCGTCAGAAGCACCGCTGCCGTACTGCGCACGCGCATAGGCCCTGTCGCCGCGACTGAGCAGCACGCGCGACTCGGGCGTGGCCACGATGCGCGGCGCCCGCGCAAAGGTGGCCTCGTCCACGATGAGGGGCTCGGTCAGGAAGGACTCGATGGCCTGCAGGGAAATCGGCGGAATGGCCGAATCGGACAGGGCCTCCGAGCGGATGCGGGGCGAGACCTTGACGGTCTCCAGCCCACCGTCGGGCCGGCGTGTGCTCAGACGGGCACGGCCACTGGAGGTATCAAGGTACAGCACCTGTCCAGGGAAGATCAGGTGCGGGTTGCGGATGTCCTGCAGGTTCATGCCCCACAGCTCGGGCCAGCGCCAGGGGCTCTTGAGAAAGATGCCCGCAATGGCCCACAGGGTATCACCCCGCTTGATGGTGTATTCGGAGGGAGCGTCTGGCGCCAGCTCGGACAGGGGCACACCGGCCTCGGCCACCTGCTGGGCGGTGGCCCGCTGCTGCTGCGTGATGGGGAAGTTCTGCGCCAGGGCACTGGTGGCCACGGCACCGGTCAGCAGCAGGCTGGCCAGGGCCAGTGGGCGCAGCGCCGGAGCAAAAAAAGCGGAAGCGGACGTGAGGGTCTTCGATGGCATGTAGGGCCCCTGGGGCAGGCTCGCGGGCATCGGCCAGCCCAGGAAGAGCCGGGCCGACGCACCTGGGCACTGTCGGTCTTGACAAGTCGCATTTGATTTTGCGCCCAAGCCATTGATTAGGCAATGTTTGTGGGCGCAGGCACGAGCACGCGCGGAGAAAAGTGGCGAAAATAGCGACAAACGGCCAAGAGTGTCGCGGGCACGCCATGGGCACCGCCGACAGCCGGCCATTCCATCCCACTGAACGGTTCAGGGCCTGCCCGCAGGCGCCTTTTCGCTGATCGCCATGAATTCGCCCGAGTTGCTGCCCATTCTCTGCTACCCCGATCCCCGTCTGCACACCGTCGCCCAACCGGTCGTTGCGGTGGACGATCGCATCCGCGCGCTGATCGTGCGCATGTTGGCCACCATGTACGACGCCAACGGCATCGGCCTGGCGGCCACCCAGGTGGACGTGCACGAACGCCTGATCGTGATCGATGTCAGCGAAACACGCGACCAGCCAATGGTGCTCATCAACCCCGAGATCGAATGGGCCAGCGACGAAAAACGCAAGGGTGAGGAAGGTTGCCTTTCGGTACCCGGCATTTACGACGGGGTCGAGCGCTCGGTGGCGGTGCGCGTGCGTGCACTCGATGGCGAAGGCAAGAGCCGTGTGATCGAGGCCGAGGGCATGCTGGCGGTGTGCATCCAGCACGAGATGGACCACCTGATGGGCAAGGTGTTTGTCGAGTACCTGTCCATGCTCAAGCGTACCCGCATCAAGGGCAAGCTGGCCAAGGCCCGCCGTGAGGCGGAGCGCGCATGACGGCGCGTGCGGCCCTGATCAGGCTGGTCACCCTGGTGCTGGCCGGGTTGCTCGCCGGCTGTTCGGCCATGCCCGAGCGGCTGGTCACAGGCACGCCACGCGCCGACATCGAGCGGGCGCTGGGCCGGCCCAGCGCCGTGATCGACCTGGACAAGGGCACACGCCTGCAGTATTCGCGCCAGCCGGCCGGCCAACAGGTGTACAACCTCGAACTCGATGCCCAGGGCCAGTTGCGCCGGGTCGATCAGGTCATGGACCCGGCCTGGTTTGCCCAGGTCGAGGTCGACCGCTGGACCCGGGACGATGTGTTGCGCCTGTTCGGCCGCCCGGCCCTGGTCGAACGCGTGGCCTTGTTCGACGGCGACATCTGGACCTACCGCTACATGGATGCCTTCTGGCCACGCCAGTTCCACGTTCATCTGGACCCGGCGGGGGTGGTGCGCAAGCTGATGCACACCGACGAGCCCATGCCCGACGAAGCATTTGACCCGGGCCGCTGACCGCCCGGGTCTGCCATCCTTGTTCTGATCTCATGAATATCGTGTTTGCCGGTACGCCGGAATTCGCCCGCGTGGCGCTAGAACGCCTGCTGGCCGCCGGTTTCCGTGTGCCGCTGGTGCTGACCCAGCCCGACCGGCCGGCCGGCCGCGGCATGAAGCTGCAGGCCTCACCGGTCAAGCAGCTGGCCCTTGAACACGGCATCGAGGTGGCGCAGCCGCGCAGCCTGCGCCTGGACGGCAAGTACCCAGATGACGCGGCCACCGCGCGCGAAGCCCTGCTGGCGGCGCAGGCCGATGTGATGGTGGTCGCGGCCTACGGCCTGATCCTGCCGGCCTGGGTTCTTCAGTTGCCCCGGCTGGGTTGCCTGAACATCCACGCATCGGTGCTGCCGCGCTGGCGCGGTGCCGCGCCCATCCACCGCGCCATCGAAGCCGGCGACGCCGAGACCGGTATCACCATCATGCAGATGGACGAGGGCCTGGACACCGGCGACATGCTGCTGGTCGAGAAACTGCCCATTGGCACCGAGGACACCACCGCCACTCTGCACGACCGGCTGGCCACGCTGGGAGGGCGCCTCGTCGTCGAGGCTCTGGAGCTGGCCGCCTGCGGGGGTCTGACACGCACGCCACAACCGGCCGAAGGCGTGACCTATGCGCACAAGATCGAGAAGGCCGAAGGTGCCATCGACTGGACGCTGCCGGCGGCGCTGACCGCGCGTCGGGCGCGCGCCTTCAACCCGTTCCCCGGCCTCAGTGCCTCGCTGGGCGGCGAAGCCATCAAGATCTGGTCGGCGAAGGCAGATACCCAGTCTTTGCCGGTCGACGGCGCGCCGGGCCAGGTGCTCGCGGCAGGCGCCGATGGCATCCGGGTTGCCACCGGCAACGGCGTGCTGGTGCTGACCGAACTGCAGCGCGCCGGCGGCAAACGCCTGGCCGCAGGCGACTTCCTGCGCGGTTTTGCCATCACGCCGGGGCAGGTGTTCGACAGCGCGGCGGGCGGCTGATGTTTCTCAGCGCCGCCTACCGCGCCCGCCCCGAATACCGCGAGGGCATCCGCGACCAGACCACGGTGGCCATGGGCATCGCCGCCTGGGGCCTGATGACCGGTGTGGCCATGGTCAAGTCGGGCCTGTCGGTGCTCGAAGCCCTGCTGATGACCTTTATCGTCTACGCCGGCAGCGCGCAGCTGGCGGCGGTGCCGATGATCGCCGCCGGTGCGCCAATGTGGGTGATTCTGGCGGCGGCCTTCTGCGTCAACCTGCGCTTTGTGGTGTTCTCGGCCCACCTGCGCCCGTACATGATGCACATGCCCCGCCTGCATCGTGTGGTCTCGGGTTTCGTCACCGGCGACCTGAGCTATGTGTTCTTCGCCAAACGCTACCCCAAACCCGGCAACACGCCAGACGAGCTGACCGCGCAACAGGCCTACCTGATGGGCAACTGCGCCATCAACTTCACCGCCTGGATGGTCGCCAGCGTGGTCGGCATCCTGGCGGCCCACGTGGTACCCACCGAATGGGGCCTGGGTTTTGCCGGCATCCTGGCGCTGCTGGGCGTGCTGTGTTCGCTGGCCACCTCGCCGCTGCGCATGATCTCCGCCGGGGTGGCCGGGGCGGCGGCCGTGGTCGCCTTCGCGCTGCCGCTCAAACTCAACATCCTGGTCGCCATTGCCTGCGCGGTGGCCATGTGCCTGGTGCTGGAAAAAACCCCGTTGTTCGGCCACAAGGAAGGCGCCCACCATGCTTGACCTGGACCTGAACACCCTGCTGATCATCCTGGCCATGGGCGTGGTCACGCTCATCACCCGCTCGTTCTTCCTGTTTTCCGACCGGCCATGGACGCTGCCGCACTGGGCGCAGCGGGGGCTGCAGTACGCCCCCATCGCCGCGCTGGCCGCCGTGGTGGTGCCCGAGATCGTCACCACCCAGGGCGCGCTGGTCGACACCTGGCAGGATGCCAGGCTGTTCGCCGCCGTCGCGGGTGCGGCCTGGTTCTACTGGCGTCGCGGTGTGCTCGGCACCATCGTGGCCGGCATGGCGGTCTACCTGCCCCTGCGCATCGGGCTGGGGTGGTGAGCGTGCGTACGCTCCTGATCTGATCGCAGGAATCCTGCGGCAACAAGGCGGCCTGTTTCCAACGCACCCCAGACACACAAGCTCACGGGTTCAGCGAAACCGCTTTACCCGTGCCGGTGCGCGCGCTCGGCTCGTTGACGCTCGGCATGCTCGGGCCGGTCAGGGCTTCTTGGCGTATGCCGTGCACCAGCCTTTGCCGGCCACCTGCTTGCCTGGGAAGATGCCGCAAGCAGCGGCCTCGTCGCTGGCTTTGCCCTGGTAGAGAACGCAATTGCTGCATTGCTGGCCGGCCTTGTATTTGGCATGCGTGGCTTTCGTGGCGTCGACCTTGTAGTGCAGGTTCACCGCCATCGCCTCGGTTTCGGCCACCATCGGCTGGCCCGCTGCACGCGCCATGCTGCTGATTGCCATGGCACATGAGGCAGCAGCCACCTGAACCATGAATACACGTCGTTGGATTTGCACTTCGATCACTCCAGAGATGCCAGAACATGCTGGCGCTATTGGCCCATGGCACCGAAGGGGAGGCCATGTGGAAGTCCGGTACCGGTCCCGCGCCAGTAGACATGCCCAAACTTAAATGGCGGTTAAGCCCCCACCGAACGGTCCCGCCACCCGGTGGGTTCCTGAAAACACCAAGGTGCTGTCTGGTGCGCACTTAAGCCGCGCTTAACACTGGGTGGCGAGCATCCGGGCATCGACTGCCGCCATCACATGGGCGCGGTCTGAACCTGTGCCCAGCCATGACACCCAGTCTTCCATTCCCCGAGTCCGTCGAGCCGCAGCAGTTTCTGGAGGTTTCGGTCCTCATCCCCGCCAAAGACGAAGCTGGCAACATCGGCTCGCTGGTGACCGAGATCGTCACCGCCCTGCAGCCGATCTGCCGCTTCGAGATCGTGCTGGTCGACGACGGCAGCAACGACAACACCGGTCACGAGTTTCTTTCGCGCTGCCAGGCGCTGGGTGCGCCAGCCCAGATGCTGCGCCATAAGCGCAGCTGCGGCCAGAGCACAGCCCTGACCACAGCGGCGCGGCATGCACAGGCCCGTTACCTGGTGACCATCGACGGCGACGGCCAGAACGACCCGGCCGACATCCCGGCCCTGCTGGCCGAAGCCGGCCGCATGGCCACCGAAGGCCCCGACTTCTGTGTCGCCGGCTTCCGCAAGAACCGGCGGGACACCGAGTGGAAGAAGATCCAGTCGAAGATCGCCAATGCCGTGCGACGCCGCATTCTGGACGACGGCGTGCCCGACACCGGCTGTGGCCTGAAGCTGATTCCGCGGCGCACCTGGCTGCAGCTGCCCTACTTCGACCACATGCACCGCTACATTCCAGCCCTGGTCCGACGCCTGGGCGGACGCATCAGCGTGGTCCCGGTCAACCACCGCCACCGCCAGGCCGGTGTGTCCAAGTACACCGCATGGAACCGCGTCTGGGTCGGCATCGTGGACATGTTTGCCGTGCGCTGGCTGATCAAGCGCAGCAAGCTGCCGCGGCTGTCCGCGCGCGAATGGGTGGGTGAGGTCACGACCCGATGAGGTCCGACCTGGGGATGCTGGTCAAGCCCTTGTTGCTGACCACGGTGCTGACGCTGGCTTTCGTGTCCTTCCATTACGGCTGGTGGGGCTCCTACAACGAAGAGGACCTGCTGCGCGACCTGTTCCGGGAGTACGGTGCGCTGGCCTGGCCGCTGTTCGGCCTGGGGGCCATCGTCTTCACCGCGCTGGGAGGTCCCCGCCAGGTGGTGGCCTTCAGCTGCGGCTACCTGCTGGGCGGCTGGTGGGGCGGCGTGGTCAGCACCCTGCTGACCGGGCTCGGCGCGCTGCTGACCATGAGCGTGATCAAACACATCGGCATGGACTGGCTGCGCGAGCGCCACGGCGCCCGGATCGACCTGGTGCGCCAGGTGCTGGGCGGCGACACCTGGAAGTGGATCTGCATTGTCCGGCTGATGCCGGTGGGCAGCAACCTGGTGACCAACGTGGCGGCCGCGCTGGCGGGCCTGAGCCGGCGCTCGGTGCTGCTGGGCAGCCTGCCGGGCTACCTGCCGCAGTCGCTGCTGTTCAGCTACGCGGGTCGGGGCGTGGCCCTGCAGGACAGCTCCAAGATCTGGATCAGCCTGGCCTTGCTGATCGGCTCCACCGCCCTGGCCTGGTACCTCTACCACCATGGCTTCAAGCAGCGCCTTGCCGAGGTGCTGCAAAGGCGCAGCCCAGCATGAACACAGCGGCCTCCCACCGGGCTGGTCCGGCTGAGCTGGGCACCGTCTGGCTGCTGCTGGCCGTGGCCGTTGTGCTGGCTTCGGGCATCGGCATGCGCTCACCGTGGCCGGCCGACGAACCGCGCTTTGCCCAGATCGCGCGCGAGATGGTGGAGTCGGGCCAGTGGCTGTTCCCGATGCGCGGCGGCGAACCCTACCCGGACAAGCCGCCGGTGTTCATCTGGCTGGTCGCCCTGTGCTATCAGCTCACCGGCCAGCTGAAGATCGCCTTCCTGCTGCCCAGCGCCCTGGCCGGCCTGGGCACGCTCTGGCTGGTGAACGACATCGGACGACGCCTCTGGGGCGCCGATGTGGCGCGGACCGCACTGCTGGTGCTGGTGTTCACGCCGCAGTTCCTGCTGCAGGCCAAAACGGCGCAGATCGACGCGCTGGTCTGCTTCTGGATCACCCTGGGC
Organism: Burkholderiales bacterium; assembly: GCA_030604135.1. GTDB lineage: Bacteria > Pseudomonadota > Gammaproteobacteria > Burkholderiales > Burkholderiaceae_C > Hydrogenophaga. The sequence goes on from JAUVWL010000019.1 coordinate 53,725, forward strand.
TGCTATGGCCTGCTGCGCCACTTCATGACCGGGCCCGCCTGGGGCTGGTACTTCACGGCCTTCGTCGCGATGGCGCTGGGCATCATGACCAAGGGGGTCGGCTTCCTGCCGGTGCTGATGCTGATTCCGCTGGCCCTGTGGGGGGCCGCAGCGCGTGAATGCACACACGGCAGGGTCTGGGGCGCGCGCAGCTGGCTGGGGCTGGTGGCCCTGCTGGGCACGCTGGCGCTCTGGCTGGGCCCCATGCTGTGGCAGGTGGCCGCTTCCGACAGCGAGGTGCTGCGCGGCTACCGCGACAACATCCTGCTGCAGCAGACCGCTGGCCGTTACGCCAACCCCTGGGGGCACATCAAGCCCTGGCACTACTTCCTGAGCACCGCCATTCCGACGGTATGGCTGCCGCTGGCCCTGTTGCTGCTGACGCAGGTGCGCCGCCTGGGTCGGGTGCTGCGCGAAGACCCCCGGGCACGCATCCTGTTCGGCTGGGTCGTGTTGGTGATCGTGTTTTTCTCGCTGAGCGGGGGCAAGCGCGAGGTCTACATCCTGCCGGCGCTGCCCATGCTGGCCCTGGTGACCGCGGTGGTGTGGCAACGGGCCCTCAAAGAGGGGGGCACCCGCTGGTCCACGGGCGCCCTGCGGCTGGCCCTGCTGCTGGTGGGCACCGCCATCTTGGCCCTGGGTGCCGTGGCCTGGTGGCAGCCGGACCGGCTGGGCCCCCGGGTGGACGACTACGCCGACGAGCTGGGCACACTGGCCGGTCCCCTGATGGCGCTCGGTGCGGCGGTGCTGGCATCGATGGCCCTGACCTGGCGGCGCCAGGTGCTGGAGCAGCTGGCGCTGGCCGCCCTGATGGGCTGGCTGTTCATCGCCTGGTGGGTCTGGCCTGCGATGGATCCGCACCGCACCCCGCGCGAACTCATGACGCAACTGGAGCAGCGACTGGAACCCGGCCGCGAGGTCGGCTTGCTGCTGTTCAAGGAACAGTTCCTGCTCTTCTCGCAGCGGCCGCTGGTGCACTTCAGCTACCTGGCCCCGCTGCAGGAACAGGAGCGCAACGCGTGGCTGTGGATGCAGGAGGACAAGTCGCGGGTGCTGCTGGTGCCCAAGCCGCTGGGTCTGCACTGTTTTGACGGCACGAAGCGGCAGGAACTGGGCAATGCCCACCGGCGCGAGTGGGCGCTGCTGGATGCATCCACCCTGGCGGCCACCTGCGAGCCACCGGAGCGCCCCGTGCGCTACAGCTGGCGCCCGCAACGCACGGACATACTGCAATGACTTCCACCCGACACCCCCTGCGGCGCGTGCTGGTGACCGGTGCGGCCGGCTTCATCGGTTATCACCTGAGCGACCGGCTGCTGGCCGATGGCCTGGAGGTGGTGGGACTGGACTGCCTGACCCCCTACTACGACCCCCAGCTCAAGCGCGACCGGCTGGCCCGGCTCTTGGCCCGCCCCGGTTTCCGCTTTGTCCGGCTGGACCTGGCCGACCGGGCTGCCACAGCCGCGCTGTTTGCCGCCGAACGCTTCGACGCTGTGCTGCACCTGGCGGCCCAGGCGGGGGTGCGCTATTCGGTGGAGAACCCGCTGGCCTACCTCGACAGCAACCTGGCCGGTACCCTCAACGTGCTAGAAGGCTGCCGGCACACCGGCGTGCAACACCTGGTCTATGCATCGTCGAGCTCGGTCTATGGCGAGGGCAACCCCATGCCCTTGCGCGAAGACGCGGTCACCGACCGTCCGGTCTCGCTCTACGCCGCCAGCAAGAAGGCCAACGAGGTGATGGTCCACAGCTACAGCCACCTGTACGGACTGCCGGCCACTGGCCTGCGCCTGTTCACGGTGTATGGCCCCTGGGGGCGCCCCGACATGGCCATCTTCAGGTTTGCCCGGGCCATTGAAGACGGGCAGACGATCGAGGTCTACAACGGCGGCCAGATGCGGCGCGACTTCACCTTTGTGGACGATGTGGTCGAGGCCTTTGTGCGGGTGCTGCACAGGCCGCCGCTGAGCAGCCCGGGAAATCCCCCACACCGGGTGCTCAACGTGGGCAACAGCCACCCGGTCGTGCTGACCGATTTCATTGCCCACCTGGAGCGCGCCATCGGCAAGCCCGCCCTGCGCAAGCTGCTGCCCATGCAGATGGGTGACGTGCCGGACACCTGGGCCGACGTCAGCCGCCTGCGGGCCCTGACCGGCTGGAGCCCGGGCACCGACGTGGGGGTGGGCGTGCAGCGTTTTGTGAACTGGTATCGTGCGTACCTGAAAGCGCGGTCTGAAGGCCAGCCCGGCGACGTCGGCGATGCGGCCGCCCGCCAGGGCAGCCTGGCCGACGCGGTCTGATCAGGAGCGGGGACTATGAGGGTGCTGGTGGTGGAAGACGACCCGGGTATCGCCAGCGGTCTTGCGACCGCGCTGCGCGCCGACGGCCATGCTGCCGACGTGTGCAGCAACCTGGCGGGCGCCTGGGCGGCGTTGCGGGTGGAAGCCTTCGACGCCCTGCTGCTGGACCTGGGCCTTCCCGATGGCGATGGCCTGGACCTGCTGGCGCGGCTGCGACGCCAGCCCACCCCCGACAGCGAAGGTCACCCGGGCACCCCGCCCGATGTGCCGGTGCTCATCATGACGGCGCGCGACGGCGTCAGTGATCGCATTGCCGGCCTGGACAGCGGCGCCGACGACTACATCGTCAAACCCTTCGACGCCAACGAAATGCTCGCCCGCCTTCGCGCCATGTTCCGCCGTGCAGGCGGTCGGGCCCGACCCCAGATCGAGTACGGCACTCTGGTGATCGACCCGGCCGCCCACACCGTCAGCCGCAACGGCGTACCGGTGTCGGTCGGTGGACGCGAATTCGCGCTGCTGCTGGCCCTCATGCAAGATCGCCCCCGGGTGTTATCCAAGGCCCGGCTCGAAGCGGCCCTGTACGGCTTTGGCGAAGGACTGGAAAGCAACGCCATCGAGGTGCACATCCACCACCTGCGCCGCAAGCTGGGAGATGGCCTGATCCGCACAGTGCGCGGGGTCGGCTATTTCATCCCGGAGAAACCCTGTTGACCGCGCGCAGCACGCTCGCCCGCTACCTGCTGGCCTGGTCGGCTGCCGCACTGGTGCTGGTGTGGCTGCTGCTGGCCCTGGCCGCATGGAGCAGCGGGCGACACGAAGCCAAGGAAATCACCGATGGCAAGCTGATATCGGTGGCCCGCCTGTTGCTGGCGCCACAAGACCAGACCTCACTCGACACGCCTGAAAACCTGGTATCCCACCGCCGCGACTACGCCCTGGAGCTGGCCGTACTGCGCTGGAGCCACGGGCAGCTGGTGGAAGACACCCATGGATTTGCGGCCGCACTGGACCTGCAGGCCCCACCGCCGCCGGGTTTGTCCAGTGTGCGTCTGGGCCCCGGTGACCGATCGGGGGAATGGCGCATGTACGTGGCGGCCGCGCCAGACGATCGGCGGGTGGCCGTGCTGGTGGACATGGAAGACCGCCACCGGCTCAACCAGGAGCTGGGGCGGCAGGTCCTGCTGCCGGTGCTGGTGGTGCTGCCACTGTTCATGCTCGCGCTCTGGTGGGCGATCCGGCGTGGACTGCGCCCGCTGGGTCAGCTGTCCGAGCAGGTGCAGTCACTGAACACCGTCGTCGGCCAGCGCCTCGACACGGCACACCGCCACCAGGAATTCGCCTCCACGGTGAGCGCCATCAACGGGCTGGTCGATGCCTTGCAGGCACAGGTGCAACGCGAGCGCGCCTTTGCCTCCGATGTCGCCCACGAACTGCGCACGCCCCTGGCCTCGATCGCACTGGGCGCGCGGGCCGCGCGCAAGGCACCGAGCGCCGATTTGCTGCAGCGCCTGGAAGACGACGCCCTGCGGGCCGGTCGCATCTTGCAGCAGTTGCTGGACCTGGCCCGCGCGCAACGCGACCAGGCCGGCTCGACCGGCACGACCGATGTGCGCGAAGTGGCGTCGTCCGTCATCGAAGAACACGTTCCCAAAGCCTACGAGCAAGACCAGGAACTGGCCTTGCAGGCGCCCGAACATGCGGTCCACCTGGCCGCGCCCCGGACCCTGCTGGAACTGGCCCTGCGTAACCTGATCGACAACGCCATCCGCCACACGCCCGTTGGCACCCAGATTCGGGTCGACATCGACGACACCGCAGGTTGCACCACCGTTTCCGTCAGCGACGATGGTCGCCGCGACCATGGAAAGGCCGTGCCCGCGAGCGACGGACTGGGACTGGGCCTGCGCCTGGTCGACCGGCTGGCGCAACACATGGGCGCCCGACTCGAACAAGGTGGTGCGCAGGCTCCAATGACCACACGCTATGCCCTGATCTGGCCAGCCACCCACAACACCACGCCGTGAACCCGTCCACCCACAATCTGATCAAACGACGCGGTCTGTCGCGACTGTGGCACGCCACCGGCCACTCCTGGCGCGGCCTGAAGGCTGGCTGGCACGAGCCTGCTTTTCGTCAGGAGCTGCTGCTGGCTGCCGTCCTGGTCCCGCTGGCCGTCGGCTTGTCCGAGGCGTGGCTCGAAGCGGTGGTGCTGGTGGGTGCCGTGGTGCTGGTGCTGGTCACCGAACTGCTGAACACCGCCATCGAACGGGCTGTGGACCGCATCGGACCCGAATGGCACGAACTGTCTGGCGTAGCCAAGGACCTCGGCAGCGCGGCGGTGCTGGTGAGCCTGGTGTTCTGCGCCGGTGTCTGGGTCAGTGCCGGGTGGCGCTGGTTCGTGGCCTGACCACAGCCGCTGCGGCATTTGGCACGCGTTCTTCACGGTCCCAGTGTGGGCGACAAGAGGACTCCTACAATAGAAAGCCGTCGTTCTCCCGACCCCCATCTCCCACCATGCAATTCATCCGCTTTTCCGACCTCTGCGCCCAGGGCCAAGCCACGGGCAAACGCGTCTTCATCCGCGCCGACCTGAACGTGCCGCAGGACGACGCTGGCAACATCACCGAAGACACCCGCATCCGTGCCTCCATTCCCGCCATCCAGATGGCGGTCGATGCTGGCGCGGCGGTCATGGTCACCAGCCACCTGGGCCGCCCGACCGAGGGCGAGTTCAAGCCCGAAGACTCGCTGGCCCCCATCGCCGCCCGCCTGGGGCAGCTGATGGACCGCTCGGTGCGCCTGATCGCCAACTGGGTCGATGGCGAGTTTTCGGTGGCACCTGGTGAGGTCGTGCTGCTGGAGAACTGCCGCCTGAACGTGGGCGAGAAGAAGAACAAACCCGAGCTGGCCGCCAAACTGGGCAAGCTGTGCGACATCTTCGTGCACGACGCCTTCGGCACCGCCCACCGCGCCGAAGGCACCACCTACGGCATCGCCGAGACCGCCCCCATCGCCTGCGCCGGCCCGCTGCTGGCCGCCGAGATGGACGCCATCGGCAAGGCCCTGGCCAACCCGAAACGCCCGCTCGTGGCCATCGTCGCGGGCAGCAAGGTCTCGACCAAGCTGACCATCCTGCAGAGCCTGGCCAAGAACGTCGACGGCCTGATCGTTGGTGGTGGCATCGCCAACACCTTCATGCTGGCCGCCGGCCTGAAAATCGGCAAGAGCCTGGCCGAGCCCGACCTGGTGGGTGAAGCCAAAGCGGTGATCGAAGCCATGGCCGCGCGCGGCGCCGAGGTGCCGATTCCCGAAGACGTGGTCTGTGCCAAGGCCTTCGCCGACGACGCCGAGGCCACCGTCAAGGCCGCCAACGAGGTGGCCGACGACGACCTGATCCTGGACATCGGCCCCAAGACCGCGGCGAAGCTGGCCGCCAAGCTCAAGCAGGCCGGCACCATCGTCTGGAACGGCCCGGTCGGTGTGTTCGAGTTCGCGGCCTTCGAGAACGGCACGAAAGTGATCGCTCAGGCCATTGCCGAAAGCAGCGCCTTCAGCATCGCCGGCGGTGGCGACACGCTGGCGGCCATTGCCAAGTACGGCATCGAGAAGGACGTGGGCTACATCTCCACCGGCGGTGGCGCTTTCCTGGAAGTGCTGGAAGGCAAGACGCTGCCGGCGTTTGAGGTGCTGGCGCGCCGCGCTGGCTGAACGGGGTCAGGCGTCTTCTGTCGTGGATTCCCGCCTGCGCGGGAATGACGAAGAAAGCGCGCGGTAATCGCAAGGCGGACGCGCGAAGTGACGGGGTAGTTGTGTGAAATGACGAGAGGATTCCGTCATTCCCGCGCACGCGGGAATCCACGACCGCCACGTCACCCCCGCCGCGTCGGAATCCGCAGCACCACCCAGGCACCGATCAGCCCCAGCCCCAGCAAAACCAGCTGCAGCACCACCCGGCCACGGAAGCTCCAGATCGAGATACTGACCATCAGCAACATCGACACCACCGCCACCGTCTTGGTGCGGCGGGTGAGACTGCGGTGGGCCTCCCAGTCGCGCAGCATCGGTCCGGTCAGACGATGGTTGAGCAACCACGCATGCAGCCTGGGCGAGGCCTTGGCGTAGCAGGCCGCCGCCAGCAACACAAAAGGCGTGGTCGGCAGGCCCGGTAGCACCACGCCAATCAGGCCCAGCAACAGCGACACACTGCCCGCCAGCCACAGCAGCCAGCGCACCGGCGCGCTCAGGGGCTTCGCCTCGGGCTTCGCGCTCACGGCGCCCACCAGCCCAGCGGATGCCGCTGCAGGGCGATGGACGCCATGAAGGCCACACAGGCCAGCGCCGCCACCAGACACAGCGCCTTGACGCGCTGGCTGCGCGCGCGCTTGAGCGCCAGCGAGCCCAGCACGATGTAGACCAGCAGCAGCACCAGCTTGACACCCAACCAGGCGTTGTGCAGCGGGTGGTGCTGCATCAGCCACCACAGCGCCCCGCCGGCCAGCAGCAGCCACACATCGATAAACACGCTAAGGCGTCGCGCAAGCGGCCGCATCGGCCAGCGCATGCCCAGCAGCACCCCGCTGCCGCGCAGCGCAAACAGGCCCACGCTGGCACTCACGGTGGCCAGATGCAGCCACAGTGCCAGCGGGTAGGCCCAGGAAATGATGTCGGTGCGGCTCATCGGTGCGGTCGTTCTTTCGCCCTGATCATAGGCCGCCGGGCGGTGCCCTCACGGGTCGATGTGCGGCGGTGTGTTCAGCTGCTCAGGCGTGGTGAAGTAGGCCGACGAGGCCCCCATGCGCTCGCGCGCCTGCGCCAGCTCGTGTCGCGCAATGCTGCGCAGGTGCACCTCGTCCGGGCCGTCCAGCAGGTGCAGGGCACGTCCCCAAGTCCAGAACTGCGCCAGCGGCGTGTCCGGGCTCAGGCCCATGGCGCCGAACACCTGCATCGCCCGGTCCACCACCCGCGTCTGCAGGTGCGCTGCCACCACCTTGATGCCGGCCACCCGGGCACGCAGCAGCGCCGCGCTGGCCTGCTGCGGATGGTCCAGCAGCCAGGCACACTGCAGCACCAGCAGGCGTGCCTGGTCGATCTCCAGCCGTGACGTCGCCAGCCAGTCCTGCACATTGGCCTGGTCGGCCAGGTACTTGCCGAAGCTGCGCCGCTCCAGCGCCCGCTCGGCCGCCATCTCCAGCGCCAGTTCGCACTGGCCGATGGTCCGCATGCAGTGGTGCACCCGCCCCGGCCCCAGCCGCGCCTGCGCCATGGCAAACCCTTCACCCCAGCCCCCCAGCAGTTGGTCGGCCGGCACCCGCACACCGCGCAGCACGATCTCGCAATGACCCTCAGGCGCATGGTGGTGCACCACGCTGATGTTGCGCAGCACTTCAAGCCCCGGGCTGTCCATGGGCACCAGCACCATGCTGTGCTGTCGGTGCGCGTTGCCGGTGTCGTCGCCCTCGTTGCGCGCCATCACGATCAGCAGACGGCAGCGCGGGTCGGCCGCACCGGTGATGAACCACTTGCGGCCATGCAGCACCAGCCCATCGCCCACGCGGCGCACCGTGGTCTGCAGGTTGGTCGGGTCCGACGAGGCCACGTCCGGCTCCGACATGCCAAAGGCCGAACGCATCTGCCCCTCCAGCAGGGGTTGCAGCCACTGCCTGCGCTGGTCAGCCGTCGCAAAGCGGTGCAGCAGCTCCATGTTGCCGGTATCCGGCGCGCTGCAGTTGAACACCTCAGGCGCCCAGTGCAGCCGCCCCATCACCTCGGCCAGCGGCGCGTACTGAAGGTTGTCCAGGCGGGTGCCGGGCTCATCCTGGCGCAGCGTGGGCAGGAACAGGTTCCACAGTCCCTCGTCACGCGCCAGGGTCTTGAGATCGTCCAGAAAAGGCGGCGGATACTGCCCCTGGCGCACCGCCTGGTGCCAGGCCGCGTTGTGCGGCAGCACATAGCGGTCCATGAAGCGCTGCAGCCGCTGCAGCAGGTCGACTGTCTCGGAGCTGTGCGCGAAGTCCATGGGTCATTGTGGGCTGCAGCGGCTGCGGCGTCAGCGCCCTGGCGACAGGGTTCGATGGGCGGTCAGACCGCGCTGTCCTCCAGGCGTGGGGCGGAAATCCACGCACACCCGGTCAGGCCGCGCGCACATCTCCAGCCTGGGCCGACGGGTCGGCCCAGCGCGCCAGCAAGGCCTCGCGGCGCAGCTGGGTGGCCTTGTAATTGCGCTCCTTCACATGCCCGAAGCCGCGGATCTGCTCGGGCAGTGTGGCGATCTCCAGCGCCAGCGCGTGGTTCTCGGCGCTCAGGCCGGCCAGCAGTTTCTGCACATCACCCCGGTACTGCGCAATCAGCGCGCGCTCCATGCGGCGCTCTTCGGTGCGGCCGAAGATGTCCAGCGCGCTGCCGCGCAGGCCCTTGAACTTCGCCAGTATGCCCATGGCCTTGAGCATCCAGGGGCCGTACTGCTGCTTGACCAACTCGCCCTTCTCGTTCTTCCTGGCGAACAGCGGGGGCGCCAGGTGCAGGCGCAGCTCATAGTTGCCCTCAAACTGCTCGGCAATCTTCGCCTGGAAGGCCGGGTCGGTGTGCAGGCGCGCCACCTCGTACTCGTCCTTGTAGGCCATCAGCTTGAACAGGTAGCGTGCCACCGCCTCGGTCAGGCTGGTCTTGCCCAGGCGGCTTTCGGCCTGGCGAACCTGCTCGACGAAGGCCTTGTAGGTCTCGGCGTAAGCGGCGTTCTGGTAGCCGGTCAGGAACTCGACCCGCTTGGCCACCAGGGCCTCCACCGTGTCGCGCTTCTTGAACTCGATCACCTGCGCCTGCTGCGCGGCTGGCGCCAGCAGCGCGGCCATGGCCTTGGGGTCGTGCGCAGCGCGGCGGCCCCACTCGAAGGCCTGCTTGTTCTTCTCCACCTGCACCGCGTTCAGTTCGATGGCCCGCATCAGCGCTTCTTCGCCCAGTGGCACCCAGCCTTTCTGCCACGCATAGCCCAGCATCATCGGGTTGGTGTAGATCGAGTCGCCCATCAGCCGGGTCGACGCGGCCTCGGCATCAAAACGCCCCACGTCCGACTCGCCAAGGATCTGCACCAGCGAGTTGACACAAGCCTGCGCCGGGTTCTGCCACTCGGTGTTGCGCACAAAGCCCGCCGTCGGCGTGGCGCTGGTGTTCAGCGCCACATGGCTGCGGCCACTGCGCAGGCGCTGCAGGGTTTCCTTGCCGGCGGCCACGATCGGGTCGCAGCCGATCACCAGGTCCGCCGAGGCCGCGCCCACCCGCGTGGTGCGAATGTGGTCCTGGCTGGCGCCGATCAGCACATGACTCCAGGTGGCACCACCCTTCTGGGCCAGACCCGCCGCGTCCTGCGTGACGATGCCCTTGCCCTCGATGTGTGCGGCCATGCCCAGCAGCTGTCCGATGGTGATGACCCCGGTGCCACCCACGCCCGCCACCACGATGCCCCAGGCATCGGCAGCCAGCGAAGGAAGACGCGGCGAGGGCAACTGCCCCCACGCTCCGCCGCTGCGCGGGTCGCTGCCCCCCGAGGGGGCTGATCCGGCTTGGGACGGCCCGGCGCCGGATCGGTCCTGGCTCGCTCCCTTCTTGCGCAGCTGGCCGCCCTTGACGGTGACAAAACTCGGGCAGAAGCCCTTCACGCACGAGAAATCCTTGTTGCACGTGCTCTGGTTGATGCGGCGCTTGCGGCCGAATTCGGTCTCCAGCGGCTCCACGCTCAAGCAGTTGCTCTGCACGCCGCAATCGCCACAACCTTCACACACCAGCTCGTTGATCACCACGCGCTGGTCCGGCTCGGCCAGGGTGCCGCGCTTGCGGCGGCGGCGCTTCTCGGTGGCACAGGTCTGGTCGTAGATGATGACCGTGGTGCCCTTGATCTCGCGGAACTCGCGCTGCACCGCATCCAGCGTGTCGCGGTGCACGATTGCGATGCCCGACGGAATGCCAGTCACACCGGCGTACTTCTCGGGTTCGTCGGTCACGATGGTGATCTTGGCCACACCTTCGGCGCGCATGCTCTGCGCGATCTGCACCACGCTGTGGCCCTCGGGCCGCTCGCCCACCTGCTGGCCGCCGGTCATGGCCACCGCGTCGTTGTACAGGATCTTGTAGGTGATGTTCACCCCGGCCGCGATGCTCTGGCGAATGGCCAGGATGCCGCTGTGGAAGTAGGTGCCGTCGCCCAGGTTGGCGAACATGTGCTGGTCGTGACTGAAGGGCTGCTGGCCGACCCAGGGCACACCCTCGCCGCCCATCTGGGTGAAGCCCACGGTGGCGCGGTCCATCCAGATGGTCATGAAGTGGCAGCCAATGCCGGCCATCGCGCGCGAGCCCTCGGGAACACGGGTGCTGGTGTTGTGCGGGCAGCCGCTGCAGAACCAGGGCTGACGCACCGCGTCGGGCGAGGACTGCAGCAGCAGGGTCTGGGTGGCCTTTTCCTGCGCATCCAGAATGGCCAGCTGCGCGTCGATGCGCGCGGCAATCTCCCCGGGCACACCCAGCTTCTTCAGGCGCTTGGCAATGGCACGCGCAATGATGGCCGGCGACAGGTCGGCGTTGGCGCGCAGCAGCGTGCTGGCGCTCGGGTTGGGCATGCTCCACTCGCCACCGCTGTGGTCACCGCCCACCTCGTCGAACTTGCCCAGAACGTCCGGGCGAACGTCGGGGCGCCAGTTGTACAGCTCCTCCTTCAGCTGGTACTCGATGACCTGGCGCTTCTCCTCCACCACCAGGATCTCGCGCAGCCCGGTGGCGAACTCGCGGGTGGTCTGGGCCTCCAGCGGCCACACCACCGCCACCTTGTGCAGACGGATGCCCAGCCGGCGGCAGGTGTCGTCATCCAGGCCCAGATCGATCAGTGCCTGGCGCGTGTCGTTGAAGGCCTTGCCACTGGCGATGATGCCGAAGCGGTCGTGCGCCGTGGCAATCACGTTGTGGTTGAGCTTGTTGGCGCGCACATAGGCCAACGCCGCGTACCACTTGTAGTTGTACAGGCGCTCTTCCTGGTCCAGCGCGGCGTCGGGCCAGCGGATGTGCACGCCACCCGGCGGCATCTCGAACTCGGGAATGACGATCTCGACCCGCTCGGGATCGATGATGGCCGAGGCGCTCGACTCGACGATCTCCTGGATCGTCTTCATGCCGGCCCACACACCGCTGAAGCGGCTCATGGCAAAGGCGTGCAGGCCCAGGTCCAGAATCTCCTGCACCGTGGTCGGAAAGAACACCGGCAGGCCGCAGGCCTTGAAGATGTGGTCGCTCTGGTGCGCCGCCGTGCTGCTCTTGGCCACGTGGTCGTCACCGGCCACCGCAATCACCCCGCCCCAGGGCGTGGTGCCGGCCATGTTGGCGTGCTTGAACACGTCCGAGCAACGGTCCACACCCGGGCCCTTGCCGTACCAGATGCCGAACACCCCGTCGAACCGGTTGCTGCCCTTGGGCGCAAAACCCAGCTGCTGCGTGCCCCAAAGCGCGGTCGCCGCCAGCTCTTCGTTGACCCCCGGCTGGAACACGATGTTCTGCTGCTTGAGGTAGGGCGCGGCCTTCTGCAGCGCCTGGTCGTAACCCCCCAGCGGCGAGCCCCGGTAGCCACTGACAAAACCCGCCGTGTTCTTGCCCAGCAGCGCGTCGCGCTGGCGCTGCAGCATGGGCAGCTTGACCAGGGCCTGCACCCCGCTCATGAAGGCGCGCCCCTGTTCCAGCGCGTACTTGTCATCCAGCGTGACGGTTTCCAGGGCCTTGCGGATGTGCTCGGGCAGTGGCGCGTTCATCTTGTTGTCTCCAGCGTGGGGTGGACCGCCTTGTGGGCAGCGACTTGAGGGGACCGACAGCCGGGTTGGCTGAGGGTCAGTGTGCCGCACAGTGTATGACCGCGGCGCTGACAGGTGTTTGCGTTTCGTGCCCGAATTTCGCGTTGTTATGGCTATTTCTTTCTTGTTTTCCTAAAATTCAATTCATCCGTTTCCCACATAAGGGGAAACCCGCAACCCTGGTTCGTCATGAACAACGTGGAGCCCTGTGCGCCACCCCCTCTTCCGTGGATTCCCGCGTGCGCGGGAATGACGGGACACCGCCCACCCCACCCATGCAAAACCTCGACAAATTCGACCTGGCCATCCTGCACGAACTGCAGACCGATGGGCGCCTGACCAACGCCGAACTGGCCAGCCGCGTGGGCCTGTCGGCCGCGCCGTGCTGGCGCCGCGTGCGCGCCCTGGAAGACGCCGGCTACATCACCGGCTACCGGGCCGAGATCAACCGCGAAAAAATCGGCCTGGGCGTGCTCGCCTTCGTCCGCCTCGACGCCGAGCGCAACGCCGGCGACGCCCTGCGCACCATGGAAAAAGCCATCCAGGCCATCCCCGAAATCGTCTCCTGTCACTACATCAGCGGCTCCGGCACCTTCGAACTGCAGGTGGTCTGCACCGACCTCAACCATTTCAGCCACTTCGCCCGCCAGACCCTCATCAACCTGCCCAACGTGAAAGATCTGCACACCAGCTTCTCGCTCGGCGAGGTCAAGAGCCGCAGCGCGCTGCCGCTGGCGCACCTGGGCCCGGCGCCACAAAGCGCACACCCATCCACAAAACGCTGAGGCCGCCAGGGCCGCAGCGTCGCCGGCTTCCCCTATCATCCGTCGGTCACACACCACTTTCTGCCTCACCGCTGCCCCGCCATGAACCCAAGCGACGCCATCCTCCCCGTGGTCCTGTGTGGCGGTTCGGGCACGCGCCTGTGGCCGCTGAGCCGCCAGAGCTTTCCCAAGCAGTTCGTGCCGCTGGTGGGTGACAAGAGCCTGCTGCAGCTCACGCTCGAGCGCGTGGCCGCGCTGCAGCCCACGCCGCCGGCGGTCATGTGTGTCACCGCCGAAGACCACCGCTTCCTGGTGGCCGACACCCTGCAGGGCTGCAGCATGCAGGGCACCCTGCTGCTGGAGCCGGTGGCCCGCAACACCGCCGCCGCCATGGCCCTGGCCGCACTGCAGGCGCCGCCCACGGCGCTGATGCTGTTCTGCCCGTCCGATCACCACATCCCCGACGGCACCGCCTTTGCCGAAACCGTGCAGCGCGGACGCGCCTCGGCCGACGCCGGCGCCATCGTGGTGTTCGGCATCCAGCCCACCTTCCCCAGCACCGCCTACGGCTATATCCTGCAGGGCGAACCGCGCCCCGACGACAGCCGCGCGGTCGAGCGCTTCATTGAAAAGCCCCCGGCCGACAAGGCCCAGGCCCTTATCCTCGAAGGCAGAGCGCTGTGGAACGCGGGCATCTTCCTGTGCCGTGCCAACGTCCTGCTGGCCGCGCTGGAGCAGCACGCGCCCGACATCCTGGCCAGCTGCCGGCAGGCCATGGCCGGCGCCCGGCCCGATGGCGCCTTCGTTCGTCCCGACGCGCGCGCCTTCGCCGCCTGCCGCTCACAGAGCATCGACCACGCCGTCATGGAACACCACAGCCCGCTGGCCGTCGTGCCCTACGCCGGCGCCTGGAGCGACGTCGGCAGCTGGAACGCGGTGGCCGATCTCAGCCCGGCCGACGGCGAGGGCAACCGCGTGCACGGCCAGGGTCTGGCCCTGCAGGCCAGCGGCACATACATCCACGCGCCGCACCGTCCGGTGGTGGCCCTGGGCACGTCCGACCTGCTCATCATCGACACCCCCGACGCCCTGCTGGTGGCGGATGCCGGCCATGCCGAGCAGGTCAAGCAGGTGGTGGCCGAGCTGGAGGCCCGGCAGACCCCGCAGGCCGCCAGCCACCGCAAGGTCGCCCGGCCCTGGGGCTGGTACGACAGCGTCGACGCCGGCGACCGCTTCCAGGTCAAACGCATCTGCGTGCACCCTGGCGCCAGCCTCAGCCTGCAAAAACACCACCACCGCGCCGAGCACTGGATCGTGGTTCGCGGCACCGCCGAAGTCACACGCGGCGCCGAAACCTTCCTGCTGACCGAGAACCAGTCCACCTACATTCCCATCGGCGAGGTTCACCGCCTGAGGAACCCGGGCAAGGTCGAGCTGGAAATGATTGAGGTGCAGTCGGGTGGCTATCTGGGCGAAGACGACATCGTCCGGCTGGAAGACACCTACGGGCGGGGCTGAGAGAGGGCGCGTGTGGATACCCGCGTGCGCGGGGATCCACGCACGCCAACCCGCCACGCACTGGGGCACTCACCCCCCCCGCGGCGCGTCCTTTCTGATCAACTGGTCCCGCAGGGTCATCAGCACCCGTCGGCCCGGCTCGCCTTTGGGCACGGCCGCCAGTGAGGGTGTATCGGCCGGCTCGAAACCCGGCAGCTCGCTCAGGTCTTTGCCGTCGGGCACCACAAAGCCCATCGTCCAGTGCTGAAAGCTGCGGCGGCGCACCGGGCCTTCCCAGATCAGGTCCACCCGCTCATGGCGCGGGTCGCGTTCGATAGCGTCATACAGGCGCTTCACAGCATCTCGCTCGCCCTCGATCAGCTGCAAGAATTCCCGCTCGTGGTAGACCAGCAGCCCGGTGATGCCGTGGCGCTCATTGGCCTCGCGCGCCCGGCTCAGCAGCTCGCGCAGCTCGGCCTCGTCCATGGCGTGCTCCGCCAGGCTGGCGTACACCATCTCGTAAAGGGCCGCGTCCTCGCCCTGGCTGTTGTCGACGACCATTGTCCTGCTCCTGGCTTGCTCTGTTGGCTTTCGTGGATTCTCGCCCCAGGCTTATGCGGGGGCAGGCTGTGCGCGGGAATGACGGAGCCGTGGCGACAGTGGGCTCCCGCCCCACGCTTTCGCGCGGGCAGGCGAACACGGGAATGACGCAAGCGCGCGCGGGAATCCAGGAGATCCACAGTCCAACCCCCGATTTCTTTCCCCCAAGCATAAGACCGCACAGCGCCCCCACCATCCAAACAGCCACCCGGAACCAGCCCACTTGCTGAAGCCCCGCCGCAGCCCAACCCTTACCACCCATCATCCCAGCGTCAAAATTAGGCTACAAGACCCCGATTTCTGTGCATTTGTAACGCTTTACTTATACCCGAAATAGGCCTCTGGACTACACTCGGCATCAAGCCGCCAAACTTGAGCGGTTTTGGGCCCTGGGGTGTTTCATCCCCCGGATTGAGGAGGTCCTGCGGCACCGACGTCGCAGTGCGCCAGAGCCAAGAGAATCAGGGTAATTTCATGCAGGCAACTCAGTGGCTGGCGTTTTTCCAGCCCCACGGGCTGGAACTTGGTCTCGCTGCGCTCGCCTCGCTGGTCGTCAGCCTGGTCATCGTTGGCACGGCGCACCTGCACGGGCGCTTTTCCATGGACCACCCTGGCGCGGTCCAGAAAGCCCACGAGCACCCCACGCCCCGCATCGGCGGTGTTGGCATTTACTTCGGCCTGCTGGCCGCCTGGCTGGCCCTGCCCGAAAGTGACACCGCCGACATGCTCGGCATCATCCTGCTGGCCGGTTTGCCCGCCTGGCTGTTCGGCCTTGCCGAAGACGTCACCAAGCGCGTGGGCGTGCTGCCCCGCCTGCTGGCCACCATGTGCAGCGGCGCGCTGGCCTGCTTCATCAGCGGCGTGGCCCTGTCCCGAGTCGACGTGCCGTTCATCGACCTGGCCCTGGCCTACTGGCCTGTTGCCGTGCTGTTCACCGCCTTTGCGGTGGGCGGCGTGGCCAACTCCATCAACATCATCGACGGCTTCCACGGCCTGGCCAGCGGCACCAGCATCCTGGCCCTGCTGGCCATGACGGTGCTCTCGGTGCTGACCGGAGACGCACCGCTGGCCGTCGTCTGCCTGATGGCCGCGCTGGCCGTGACCGGCTTCTGGCTGGTCAACTACCCCTGGGGCAAACTGTTCATGGGCGACGGCGGGGCCTATTTCACCGGCTTCGTGCTCGCCTGGGTGGCCGTGCTGCTGCCCATGCGCAACCCCGAAACCTCGCCCTGGGCCAGCCTCATGGTCTGCGCCTACCCGTTCATCGAGGTCATCTACAGCATGCTGCGCCGGCGCATCGAACGCCGCAGCCTGGGTGAGCCCGACAGCGAACACCTGCACAGCCTGCTGGCCTCGCAAGTGGTGCGCCGCCACTTTACAAGCCTGTCCCATCGGCTTCAGAACGCTGCAGTGGCCCCCTTCGTCTGGGCCAAGGTCGCCTTCATGATCGCTCTGGCCATCACCTTCCGCCACCACACCGACTGGCTGGTGGCCGGCATGCTGCTGTCGGCGGGCATCTACCACGTCAGCTATCGCTTCCTGGCCAAACGCCACCGCAGCAACCAGCCTGCCGACAACGCACAGATACTGACTGACCGTAACTAAAAAATACGGCAGCCCTGCCGGACACGCTACTTGCCAACACTGCCCGGGCCCGCCCGGGCTTTGCCTTGTATTGACCCCCATCCCATGGACCTCTCCCAAGCCCCCATCGCCGTCATAGGCCTCGGTTACGTCGGCCTGCCGCTGGCCGTCGAGTTCGGCAAACACCGCAGCACCCTGGGCTTTGACATCAACCCCGGCCGCATTGCCGAGCTGCAGGGCGGGCAAGATCACACACTGGAATGCAGCCCTGAAGAACTGGCCGAGGCCCGCCACCTGCGCTTTTCTGCCACCGCCAGCGACCTGCGCAGCTGCACCTTGTTCATCGTGACCGTGCCCACCCCGGTGGACAACGCCAACCGGCCCGAGATGTCCCCCCTGGTGCGCGCCAGCGAAACCGTGGGCAAAGTCCTCAAGCGCGGTGACGTCGTCATCTACGAGTCCACCGTCTACCCCGGTGCCACCGAAGAGGTCTGCGTGCCCGTGCTGGAGCAGCACAGCGGCCTGCGTTTCAACACCGACTTCTTCTGCGGCTACAGCCCCGAGCGCATCAACCCCGGCGACAAGGAGCACCGCCTGCCGCTCATCAAAAAAGTGACCAGCGGCAGCACGCCCGAGGTCGCCACCGCGGTCGACGCGCTCTATGCCCAGATCATCACCGCCGGCACCCACAAGGCCAGCAGCATCCGCGTGGCCGAGGCCGCCAAGGTCATCGAGAACACCCAGCGCGACCTGAACATCGCACTCATGAATGAGCTCAGCCTCATCTTCCACAAACTGGGCATCGACACGCACGAGGTGCTGCAGGCCGCCGGCACCAAGTGGAACTTCCTGCCGTTCCGGCCCGGGCTGGTGGGCGGCCACTGCATCGGCGTCGACCCCTACTACCTCACCCACAAGGCCCAGCAGGTGGGCTACCACCCCGAGGTCATCCTGGCCGGCCGCCGCATCAACGACGGCATGGGCGCCCACGTGGCCGACGAAACCATCAAGCTCATGCTGCGCAAAGGCATCCCGGTGCTGGGCGCGCGCATCCTGGTGCTGGGCCTGACCTTCAAGGAAAACTGCCCCGACGTGCGCAACACCAAAGTCGTTGACATCATCGACACCCTGCGCAACTACCACGTGCAGGTCGACGTCTACGACCCCTGGATCGACGTGGCTGAAGCAAAACACGAATACGGACTGGACTGTCTGCCGCAAGCCCCCGAGAAGGGCAAATACTCCGCCGTCATCCTGGCCGTCGGCCACCGCCAGTTCGCCGAAGCCGGCGAACACGCCATCAAAGCCTGGGGCCGCCCCGGCGCCGTCCTGTTCGACGTCAAAGGCATCCTGCCCTTGGGCGCGGCTGACGCAAGGTTGTGAACATGATGCCCGTCATTCCCGCGAACGCGGGAATCCACGAACACCCACATGGATGCCCGCGTTCGCGAGCATGACGAAACAGAAACCAACACCCCGGGCCCCCGACAATCCTCCCCATGCCCACCGCCTACGAACAACTCCTGGCCGACCTCCCCCAAGCCCCCCGCACCTGGCTCATCACCGGCGTGGCCGGCTTCATCGGCTCCAACCTGCTCGAGACCCTGCTCAAACTCGACCAGCGCGTCGTCGGCCTGGACAACTTCGCCACCGGCCACCAACGCAACCTCGAAGAGGTCCAGTCCCTCGTCACCCCCGAGCAGTGGTCCCGCTTCGACTTCCAGCCAGGCGACATCCGCAACCTTGACGACTGCAAGCGGGCAATGACGTACCGTCATCCCGCCCCTACCCCCGTCATTCCCGCGAACGCGGGAATCCACCCCAACAAAACCATCCCCGTAGACCACGTCCTCCACCAGGCCGCCATCGGCAGCGTCCCCCGCAGCCTCGAAGACCCCATCGCCACCAACGCCAGCAACATCGACGGCTTCCTCAACATGCTCGTGGCCGCCCGCGACGCCCAGGTCAAGAGCTTCACCTACGCCGCCAGCAGCAGCACCTACGGCGACCACCCCGCCCTGCCCAAGGTCGAAGAGAACATCGGCAAACCGCTCAGCCCCTACGCCGTGACCAAATACGTCAACGAGCTCTACGCCGACGTGTTTTCCCGCTGCTACGGCTTTCACGCCATCGGCCTGCGCTACTTCAACGTCTTCGGCCCCCGGCAAGACCCCAACGGCGCCTACGCTGCCGTCATTCCCAAATGGACGGCCGCCCTGCTCAAGGGCGATCCGGTGTTCATCAACGGCGACGGCGAAACCAGCCGCGACTTCTGCTACGTGGCCAACGCCGTACAGGCCAACCTGCTGGCGGCCACCGTCCTGGACCGTCATTCCCGCGAAAAGCCTGCCCCCGCGAAAGCATGGGGCGGGAATCAACCCATGTCCGTCATTCCCGCGAGCGCGGGAATTCACGCCAACCAACCACCCCACCCCGCCCTAAGCCAAATCTACAACGTGGCCGTAGGCGACCGCACCACCCTCAACGACCTCTTCCGCCTGCTGCGCGACAACTTGGCCCCCCACGGAGTGGCGCCCGACGCCAGGGCGCAATACCGCGACTTCCGCGCCGGCGACGTTCGGCACAGCCAGGCGGATGTGGGCAAGGCTCGGAGCTTGCTGGGCTATGAACCCACGCACCGGCTGGCTGAGGGTGTGGCAGTGGCCATGCCCTGGTACGTCAATAGTCGTTGACATGCTTCCCGCTTTAAGACGTCTGTACAGCGGTCAAGGCCGCGCGTCCGTTCTGGCGAGGGCTGTGACCGGCAGCGCTGGTTTGCGACTGGCAGGCATGGGACTGGGCTTTCTGGTTGGTATTCAACTGGCACGCGGCTTGGGCGCCGAGGGATACGGCATCTATGGCCTGGCGATGGCCATCATTTCCGTGCTGATGGTACCCACTGAATTTGGTCTGCCACAGCTGCTCACGCGCGAAGTGGCTGCAGCACACACAAAGAAGGATCCCGGCACCATCCATGCGGTGTTGCGTTGGGCCACCAAGGTATCACTGGCCATTGCCCTGGCCATCGCCTTGGCGCTGCTGGCATGGCTGATGATATGGGGCGACGGAGTGCAGTCGCCTCTGGCCATGCCACTGCTGGCGGGCGCCCTATTGGTGCCCGTCGCAGCACAAGTCTCCATGCGCTGCGCCGCGCTGCGCGGACTGCAGCAGATTCTCAAGGGCGAGTATCCCGATGTCTTGCTGCGCCCTCTCTTCTTTTCATTGCTGCTGCTGATGGCGCCCTGGCTGCTCGGCCCTCTGACGCCGACCATGGCCATGGCACTCGGTGTGACCTCGGCCTTCATGGCGCTAGTCTTCGCTCGCCAGATGCTGGCCCAGACGCTCCCAACTCAACCCACTGTCGTCAACCACCGACCCGATACACGCACATGGTGGCTCAGCGCCCTGCCCATGGCTGCCACCAACGGGCTGGGTGTCTTGCGGGGACAACTGCTGGTGCTGATGCTGGGCCTGTTGCTGACTGTGTCCGACGTGGGGCAGTACCGCATTGCCACGTCAATCTTGCTACTTGTGCTGTTCCCCGTGAGTGTTCTGAACACCGTGCTGGCCCCGTCCATTGCCTCGCTGTACGTGGCGGGTGATCGCGACGCTCTCAGAAAAGTCTTGCTGGCCCTTTCGGCTGGCTCTGCCGTGGGGGTGCTTCTGCTGTCGGTGCCCTTCTTCGTCATGGGTGATTGGCTGGTTCCCTGGGTGTTTGGTGAAGAGTTTGATGCTGCCAACGGTGTTCTCGTCATCCTGTGTGTCGGGCTGTTCCTTTCCAACCTGTTTGGCGGCAATGTCGTGCTGCTCAATATGACAGGGCATCAACATGATGTGATGCTGGTGTCGGCGGCCTCTCTCATCGTCTTGATCGTTGCTGGCTATGGTCTGGTTGCACAGCTGGGGCTAGCGGGCGCGGCGCTTGCCTATGCCGTGTCCAACATCAGTTCCGATGTATTGATGTGGGTCATGGCCAAAAAACGCCTGGGTCTGGCTGCCAGTGTCCTGCTTGCAGTGCCATCGAACCGCTCTGAGGGGGTGGCATGAGCGCCGACAACGTGGCACCGGTAGTGAGTGTCGTTATCCCTTGCTTCAACGCCGAGCGGTGGCTGGCGCAGGCAGTGGAGTCTGTGCTCGCACAGTCTTTCCAGGATGTAGAAATCGTGGTCGTCAACGACGGCTCGACCGACCGTTCCCGGGAAGTTGCTGAACGCTATGGAGACCGCATCACGCTGATCGACCAGCCCAATCGAGGCGTCAGTGCTGCCCGCCGCGAGGGCGTTCGCCGGTCTAGAGGGCAGTTCATCAAGTTTCTGGATGCCGACGACCTGTTGCCGGCGGACGCGTTGGCAGCGTTGCTGGAGGTGGCGCGCAGTCACCCCGGCGAGGCTGTGCTGGGTCACGCCGTCGCTGTGAATGAGGTAGGCCGGTTTGTGGATGAGCGTATGTACAGTTTGCCTTTTCGACCACCACATGACGACTACGTAGCGCACCAATCCACCGAACTTAAGCCGCCCGCTTGTATGACTGCGAAGGATGAGGCTTGGAGTGAGCGGGGTTTCTGGGCCTGGAACGGCCCGGGATGTGCCGCGTCCAGCAGCGAGAGAGCGTGAGCACCC
>JAUVWL010000037.1 GCA_030604135.1 Burkholderiales bacterium
GCTGCCCCCCCAAGGGGGCTGATCCGGCTGGGGGCGGCCCGGCGCCGGATCGATCGAGCCCCCACGCTCCGCCGCTGCGCGGGTCGCTGCCCCCCAGGGGGCTGATCCGGCTGGGGGCGGCCCGGCGCCGGATCGATCGAGCCCCCACGCTCCGCCGCTGCGCGGGTCGCTGCCCCCCAGGGGGGCTGATCCGGCTGGGGGCGGCCCGGCGCCGGATCGACCGAACCCCCACGCTCCGCCGCTGCGCGGGTCGCTGCCCCCCGAGGGGGTTGATCCGGCTGGGGGCGGCCCGGCGCCGGATCGATCGAGCCCCCGCGCTCCGCCGCTGCGCGGGTCGCTGACCCCAAGGGGGCTGATCCGGCTGGGGGCGGCCCGGCGCGGGACCGTGGTGTGTCTCCGGTGTGAAGCAGGGCTGGCCCATAATGGCGCCATGTTCTTCAACCTGCCGACCCTGCTGACCTGGGCCCGCATTGTGGCCATTCCGCTCATCATCGGTGTGTTCTACATCGACGGTCTGAGCCTGGCGCAGAAGAACCTGGCCGCCACGGTGATGTTCGTGGTGTTTGCACTGACCGACTGGGCCGACGGTTACCTCGCACGCAAGCTCAACCAGACCTCGGCCTTCGGGGCTTTCCTGGACCCGGTGGCCGACAAGTTTCTGGTCTGCGCCTGTCTGCTGGTGCTGGTGCACCTGGACCGTGCCGACGTCTTTGTGGCCCTGATCATCATCGGGCGTGAAATTGCCATCTCGTCGCTTCGCGAGTGGATGGCCATCATCGGTGCCACCAAGAGCGTGGCGGTGCACATGCTGGGCAAAGTCAAGACCACGGTACAGATGGTGGCGATCCCCTTCCTGCTGTACGACGGTCGTGTGTTCGGCCTTGTCGACACGCGGTACTGGGGCGCCTGGCTGATCTGGCTGTCGGCCGTGCTGACGGTCTGGTCCATGGTCTATTACCTTCAGAAGGCCCTGCCAGAGATCCGTGCCCGGGCCCGCTGAGGCCCTGTTTCCATGTCACCTGCTTCGCAAAACAACGCCTGGCTGCGCGCCATGCCCTGGGTGTTCGTGCTCATCTGGAGCACCGGCTTCATTGTGGCGCGCTACGCCATGCCGCACGCGCCTCCGATGAAGTTTCTGGCGGTGCGCTTTGCGCTGTCGGTACTGTGCTTCTTGCCCTGGATCTGGCTGGCACGCGTCAGGTGGCCTGCCTCTCGTCAGCAGTGGCTGCACCTGGCGGTCACCGGCATCCTGATGCACGCGGCCTACCTCGGCGGTGTCTGGGCCGCCATCAAGGCGGGCATGGGCTCCGGTCTGTCAGCACTGATCGTGGGGCTTCAGCCAGTGCTCACGGCGATATGGCTCAGCAGTGTGGGCGGGCAGGGCGGTGACGTGAGCCGGCGCCAGTGGCTGGGCCTTGTGCTGGGTTTCGCCGGGCTGGTGCTGGTCGTGTCCCACAAGTTCAGTGGCGGGGGGCCGGGCGATACCGCCACCTGGCTGAACCTGTCCCTTGCCGTGCTGTCCCTGGCGTCGATCACGGTGGGCACGCTGTACCAGAAACGCTTTGTTCAGCCCTGCGACGTGCGCAGTGCCAATGCCGTGCAGCTGATGGCGGCCTTTGGCGTCACCTTGCCATTGGCCTTGCTTGAAACCGAGGTCATGAACTGGAACGCTGAGCTGGTCGGCGCCATGGCCTGGTCGGTGTTTGGTCTGACCCTGGGGGGCAGTTCCCTGCTGTACCTGCTGATCCAGCGGGGAGCGGCCGCCTCGGTGACGAGTCTGATGTACCTTGTGCCCCCCTGCACAGCGGTCATTGCATGGATGTTGTTTGACGAGCCCATCACGCTGACCACGGTGCTGGGCATTGCCTTGACGGCCCTCGGCGTGAGCCTCGTGGTGCGGTCGCCCCGCTGAAGGCCGAGGCCGTGCTCAGCCGCTGAGGCTTGTCGGCCACAGATGCGTCTAGAATCGCGGATTCGTTCAGGCGCAAGGCAGCAGGTTACCCGGCTTGTATTGACAGCTGGCAGCTCGCGTGGGTCTAATGCACCGGTGTGCGATGTGGCCCGCTTCCGGGCCGGCAACGCACCGTGACCGGCTCCATGAGCCCCCGGGACAACCCCGGTGCGGGCCATGGGCCGTTTCTTTGCGCAGAACATCACCTACCAATTCAAGAGGGGCTTTACGTGAACAAGACTGAACTCGTCGAACATATCGCCAAGAATGCCGACATTTCCAAGGCAGCAGCCACCCGCGCGCTCGACTCGACCATCACCGCCATCCGCACCACTCTGAAAAAGGGCGGGACGGTTTCGCTCGTGGGTTTTGGCTCTTTTGCCGTCACCAAGCGCCCCGCTCGCAAGGGCCGCAACCCGCGCACTGGCGCTGAGATTAAAATCAAGTCCGCCAAAGTGCCGAAGTTCCGTCCGGGCAAGGCACTCAAGGATGCGCTGAACTGATCGTCCGTCCGGTTTCCGGTCGGGTGCTTAGCTCAGTCGGTAGAGCGGCGCCCTTACAAGGCGTAGGTCGGCGGTTCGACCCCGTCAGCACCCACCACCATCGAAAAGGCGAACCCGGGTTCGCCTTTTTTATTGCCGGCCAGTGCAGTCAGACTGCATCAGCCGCTTGTTCGTAGCAGGGTAACCAGGCATGTTCGAGTCCATTCGCAATCACAAGAAGTTCCTGCTGGGCTTCCTGATGATTCTCATCATTCCGTCCTTCGTGCTGTTCGGTGTCGAGGGCTACACACGGTACAACGAGGCCAGCGAGGCCGTGGCCACGGTGGATGGGCAGAAAATCACCAAGGCCGAGTGGGATCAGGCCCATCAGCGCGAATCGCAACGCTTGCGCGAACAAATTCCGGGGCTCGACTCCCGCCTGCTCGACAGCGATGAAGCCCGTTTTGCCACGCTCGAGCGGCTGGTTCGCCAGCGCGTGCTGGCCGTGGCGGCCGATCAGGCAGGGCTGTTCACCAGCGACCAGCGGCTGGCCCGCGAGCTTCAGGGCAATGAAGTGATTGCCACGTTGCGCCGGCCCGACGGCAGTCTTGATGTGGAAGCCTACCGGCAAATTCTGGCTCGGCAGGGCCTCTCGCCTGAAATGTTCGAAGCTCAGGTCCGCGCTGAGCTGTCTCAGCAGCAGGTCTTGATGGTCATCGAGAACACGGGCGTGTCGTCTGCGACGGTCGCCGACGTCTCGCTCAACGCCTTTTTCGAGCGCCGTCAGGTGCGTGTACAGCGCTTCGACGCCGCCAGCTTTCGCAGCAGCGTGAGCATCAGTGATGCCGACATACAGGCCTTCTACGAAGCCAACGGGGCCATGTTCCAGGCGCCTGAACAGGCCGATGTGGAATACCTGGTGCTCGACACCGCCGACCTGGCCCGAGGCATTGTGCTCAACGAGGCAGATCTGCGCGCTTACCATGAGCAGAACGCGCAAGCGCTCGCAGGGCCCGAAGAGCGCAGGGCCAGCCACATACTGCTGACCTGGCCGGGCCATGAGAGCGAGCGCGATGCGGTCCGCGAACGCGCGCGTGAACTGCTGGCGCAGGCCCGCCAGAATCCGGCGGCTTTTGCGGACCTGGCGCGCGAACACTCGCAGGATCCCGGATCGGGCCCGGCCGGAGGTGACCTGGACTACTTCTCGCGGGGGGCCATGGTCAAACCGTTCGAAGATGCGGTTTTTGCCCTGGAGAAGGGCGGGATTTCCGATCTGGTCGAATCCGAGTTCGGGGTGCACATCATCCTGCTGACGGACATCAAACGCCCTCCCCAGCGCAGCTTCGAGTCGATGCGGGCAGAGCTTGAAGACACGCTGCGCCAACAGCAGGCGCAGCGACTGTTTGCCGAGCAGGCAGAGAATTTCAGCAACACCGTCTATGAGCAGTCCGACAGCCTGCAACCCGCTGCTGAAGAATTCAGACTGGAAATCCGCCGCGTCGATGGAGTTCAGCGCCAGCCCCAGCCCGGTGTGGCCGGACCGATGGGCAATGAACGTCTCCTGTCGGCCCTGTTCTCCAACGATGCCATCGAGCGCAAGCGCAACACCGAGGCCATTGAGACCGGCTCCGGCCAGTTGACTTCTGCGCGCGTGGTCAACTACCGTTCGGCACGGACGCTGCCGCTGGATGAGGTGCGTGCTCAGGTGCGCGAGCGACTCACCGCCCAAAAGGCGGCCGATCTGGCGCGAGCCGAAGGCGAAAAGCGGCTTGAAGCCTGGCGCAGCGGTGCGGATACCGCGGGTCTGAATGCTCCCCTCGTGACCGTTTCCCGCATCGAACCGGGTGAACTGGAGCCGCAGGTCCTCAACGCGGCCATGAGTGCTTCGGCGCAGGCGCTGCCGGCATGGCAGGGCGTTTCACTCGGGGAGGCCGGGTTCGCGGTGGTCAAGGTCGAAGGAGTTTTGCCGCGCGCGCCCCGTGACGAGGCCGCAGCACTGCAGGAACTCGACCAGTACCGTCAGCTGTGGTCGGCAGCCGAGGCCCAGGCCTACTACGACACCTTGTACGCACGGTTGAAGGTTCGCATCCTGGTGCCCAATCCTTCAGGCGGACCGACCGCCGCGCGCTGAAACCGGGCAGGAAAGGCGTGCTGGGCAGGGTGTGTTGTCGGTCGCCCCATTCCCTCTCAGCATCTCTGCCTCTCAGGCCAGTTTGAACCGACCGACCTGACGGGTCAGCTGCTGGGCCTGCTCCTGCAGGGCTGCGGCCGCGGCGGAGGTTTGTTCGACCAAGGCCGCGTTTTGCTGGGTAACGCCGTCCATCAAGGCGACGGCCTGGTTGATCTGGTTCAGCCCCTCGGCCTGTTCTCCGCTGGAGGCCGAGATGTCGCGCATCAGCTGGGTCACCCGCTGGATGCTGTCCACGATGTCGCTCATGGTGGCGCCGGCACGACCGACCTGTTCGGTGCCACTGCTGACCTTGGACACCGAGTCATCGATCAAGGCCTTGATTTCGCGCGCGGCTTGCGAACTGCGTTGGGCCAGGTTGCGCACCTCTCCTGCCACCACGGCGAATCCGCGGCCTTGCTCTCCGGCTCGCGCGGCCTCGACAGCGGCATTCAAGGCCAGTATGTTGGTCTGGAAGGCGATGCCATCGATCACGGAGATGATGTCCACGATCTTGCGCGATGAACCCTGAATGTTGTCCATGGTCTGGACCACATCCGCAACGACTCGCCCGCCCTGTGCGGCCACGCTGGATGCGGTGCTGGCCATGTCGTTGGCCAGCCGGGCATTGTTGGCGTTCTGCCCCACCGTGCTGTTGAGCTGTTCGGTGGCCGCTGCCGTCTCCTCCAGCGAACTGGCTTGTTGCTCGGTGCGTTGGGACAGGTCGAGGGTTCCGCTGGCCACCTGGGTGGCTGCACTGGCAATGGCGTCGGCTCCCCGCATGACCTGAGCCAGCAACTGCTGAAGTTGTTCCTGCATGGCCTGCATCTGGCGCAGCAGGTGGCTGATTTCATCCTTGCCTTTGCCCGTCGGCACGACCTGTGTCAGGTCGCCAGCGGCGATGGAAGTGGCGGTGCGGTCTGCCACCGCGAAGCCCGAAGACAGCCGCCGCAAGGTGTGCACCATGAGCAGGGTCATGGGAAGGGCGCCCAGCAGCACGATGGCGGCAAACACCATTTGTCCGGAATGGTAGCGGTCCTGGGCCTGCTGGGTTTCCAGATTGGCCATGTGGCTCTGGAAGTCGCGAAGCGTGGCCAGCGATTGCTCGAAGGCTGTGCCTTCCGTTCTGCCTGCCAGCAGGAAGAAGTTCATGGTGGCGGGCGAAAAGTCACCGGCCCTGATGGCTTGCAGTGCCTGATCGCGTTTGGCTTGCCATGCGCTGCGTTTGGCCTGCATGTCGGCGATCAGTGCGCGTTCCTCAGCGTTGACATCCCTTTCCATCACGATGCGAAAGGCCTCGTCATTGGCCGTCCGCCCCGAAGCAATGGCATCGAAGTGCATGCTGATCGGATGATCGTGGATGTCGTAGAGCGCCCCCGTCGGGTCGTGCTGGAACGCCAGCAGTATCTGTAGACGGTTTTCGTAGAAGTTGCGGGTGACGGCTGACAGCGCGGTGGCAACGGCCATGCGCTCGTCATGAACATACTCCAGGCTGTCTCTGGCCTTGGCCATGCCATAAAGGCCGGCGCCGACGGCCAGCGTGAACACCAGCCAGAAGATACCCAGCACACCCCAGATGCGGTGCGTCAGTTTGAATTGGTCCAACATGATCAATGGTCCGTGATGATTGGGGAAGTCCTACGCCCTGGCAGAAATTCTCCGTTGCATACCGATGGATCGATGATGGCAAAAGGCATTCCTTTTGGGCACAGTTCGACCTTTGCGAGGGATCTCTTGCGTCATGAAAGTGCTGGACGGGAAGCTGGCCTGGGCAACGCTTTGGCATGGTGCGGGCCCCTGGTTCTGAACAGGCTATAATGTCGAGCTTGCGGTGGCTGTAGCTCAGTTGGTAGAGTCCAGGATTGTGATTCCTGTTGTCGTGGGTTCGAGCCCCATCAGCCACCCCAGATCATCACAAACAAAAAGCCCGGTCTGTGCCGGGCTTTTTGCTTTTCGGGTGGCCGTCAGTTGACCATCACCAGCTTGCCCTTGACGGCGCGTGACCCCATGATGGCGTAAGCTTGTTTCAGCTCCGCCATGGGCAGGGTCTGGTCGACAACGGGCTTGATCTGGCCTTTGGCGTACATGCCAGCGAGCGTCTGCATCATCTGGGCGTTGGCCTTGGGCTCGCGGCGGGCGAAATCGCCCCAGAACACGCCGACGATGCTGGCGCCCTTGAGCAGGCTCAGGTTCAGCGGCAGGCTGGGGATGGGGCCGCTGGCAAAACCTACCACCAGGTAGCGGCCGCGCCAGGCAATCGAACGAAACGCTGGCTCGGCGAAGTCGCCGCCCACGGGGTCGTAGATCACGTCCGGGCCCTTGCCCTCGGTCAGGCGCTTGATTTCGTCGCGCAGGCCCTGCTCGGGTGTGTGCACGCTGTAGTTGATGGTCGCATCGGCCCCTTGCTGGCGGCACAGCTCGCATTTTTCGTCGCTGGAGGCTGCGGCAATCACCCGGGCACCGGCTGCCTTGGCCAGCTGGATGGCCGCAGTGCCCACGCCGCCGGCCGCGCCCAGCACGAGCACGGTCTCGCCGGCCTGCAGGGCGGCGCGGTCCATCAGCGCGTGCCACGAGGTGGCGTAGATCATGATGAAGGCCGCGGCATCGACCGGCGGAAAGCCGGGCGGCAGCGGCATGCACAGCGCCGCCGGTGCCAGCGTGTGGGTGCCAAACCCGCCGGTGCCGCTGAGGCAGGCGACCGACTGGCCGGGCTGCACGTTCGTCACACCTTCTCCCACCGCCTCGACCACACCGGCGTACTCCGAGCCGGGCACAAAGGGCAGGGGCGGCTTCATCTGGTACTTGTTCTGAACAATCAGCAGGTCGGGGAAATTCAGGCTCGCTGCTTCGATTCGGATCAGCACCTCGCCCTTGCCCGGTACGGGGGTGGGCAGCTCTTTCCAGACCAGGGCGTCGACGCCCACCGGGTTCTCGCACAGCCAGGCGTGCATGGCTTCTCTCCTTGAAATGGGTTGGCTGCGATGATAGGCAGGGTGCTGTTCCCGGCCCATCGGGTTGTCCCTGCCGCTTGTCGCCGAAGGGACCCGGTCCTGGCATCCGTGCCAGCGTTGGTGTTCGTGTTGCGGGCATAGAATCCGGAACATGAAAATCCTCATCAGCAACGACGACGGGTACCAGGCGCCCGGCATCGTGGCCCTGTACGAAGTGCTGAAAGATCTGGCCGATGTGGAAGTGGTGGCGCCCGAGCACAACAACAGCGCCAAGTCCAACGCCCTGACACTGCACTCTCCGTTGTACGTGCACCGGGCGCCCAATGGATTCCGTTATGTCAACGGCACGCCGGCCGACTGTGTGCACATCGCGCTCACCGGGCTGCTGGGATACCGTCCTGACCTCGTGGTTTCAGGCATCAACAACGGTGCCAACATGGGCGATGACACCATTTACTCGGGCACCGTGGGTGCGGCCATGGAAGGCTACCTGTTCGGCATTCCTGCCATTGCCTTCTCTCAGACGGAGAAGGGATGGGCTCACCTGGATGCTGCAGCGGCCAAGGCCAGACAGCTGGTGGCGCGCCTGTTGCCGTCGGTGGGCGAGGCCGCCCACCGCGGGCTTCCCTGGTTGCTCAACGTGAACATCCCTAACCGGCCCCTGGGTGATTTGCGCGGTTTCAAGGTGGCGCGCCTGGGGCGCCGCCATGCGGCCGAAGCGGTGATCACGCAGGTGAGCCCGCGCGGCGAGACCATGTACTGGATCGGAGGGGCAGGCCCTGCACGAGACGATGCCGATGGGACCGATTTCCATGCCACCGCCGAGGGCTACGCCACGATCACGCCGCTGCAGGTGGATCTGACCGACCACGAGCGCCTGCCTTATTGGGCTCCGCTGGCAGCCCAGTTGTCGCAGCCCGCCATTGAGGCGTTTGCCGCGAACGAGGGCCTTTCGTGAAGCGTGCTCTTCCACCTGACGGCGTTTCTGCTCGCATCCCCGGCGCTCGTGTGGAGCCAGTGCAGCGGCCTCGCCCCGCATTTCCCGCCCGTTTGCCAGGGGTGACCGGGGCCTCACCTGGCAGCACACCGAGACCGGCTGCGGCACGGGATGCAACACCGGCGTCCAGGACGGCACCTGCGCCCGTCTCGAGCAGGCCGGTGTCGGGTGCCGGGCTCGATTCAACGGCCTTCCGGTCAGCCATGGTGCGCAAGCTGCAGGCGCAAGGCCTGAGCCACCCAGCTGTGCAACAGGCCATGCAGGCGGTCGAGCGGCACCGTTTTGTCGATTCGGCGCTGGTGGGGCAGGCCTATGAAGACACCAGCTTGCCCATTGGCCTGGGCCAGACCATCTCCAAGCCCAGTGTGGTTGCCCGCATGGCCGAGCTGCTGTCCGAGGGAAGGGAGCTGCCTTTGGGCCGGGTGCTGGAAATTGGCACTGGTTGTGGCTACCAGGCTGCGGTGCTGAGTCATCTGTCACGCGAGGTCTACAGCATCGAGCGCCTGCGCGGGCTGCACGAAAAGGCCCGTGAGAACCTTCGCTGGTTTAGGCTGTCCAATGTGCATTTGCTGTTTGGAGATGGCATGTTGGGATTTGAGCGAGGTGCACCCTACGCCGGTATCGTGGCGGCCGCTGGCGGGGAGAGCCTGCCGCAGGCGTGGCTCGATCAGTTGGCCATGGGCGGCCGGCTGGTGGCGCCAGCCCGTTCGAAGGGTGGGCAGCAGCATTTGGTGGTCGTTGACAGGACGCCCCAAGGACTGGTGAGCAAAACGCTCGATGTGGTCAACTTTGTGCCTCTAAAATCAGGCATTGCCTGAGCACTGACTCTGTCGAGAGAGCGAACGGAATTGTTCGGGCCACGGGGCGCATGCGCGACCGGATCATTTATTACAGGTGGGAAGCTTCATGACTATGTGTGTTCTCCAGGAGGGGATGCCCTCCGGGAAGCCGGATCGGACCAACTGGCACCATGCCGCACTGGTCGGACTGGCCGTGGCAGTGGTTCTGACCGCCGGATGCTCGACACGTCGGGTGTCGAGCCCGGCGCCGGTTGAGGAGCGATTGGGTACGGGCCGTCCGGCCGAGGCGGCGGCGCCTTCTGCGGCAGCGTTGCCGGGTGCCGAGAATGCTGGTCGACCCGGTTACTACACCGTCAAGCCGGGCGACACCCTGTTTCGCATCGCATTGGACAGCGGTCAGAGCTGGCGGGACGTCCAGTCCTGGAACAACATCGCCAACCCCAACATCCTTGAAGTGGGGCAGGTGTTGCGCGTAGAGCCGCCGACCAACGGTGGAGCCGGCGTGGCTGCAGTCACGCCCATCTCACCTCCAGGTGTGGTGGCACGTCCGTTGGGTTCTGCTGACGGCTCCACCCCTGCCGCGTCGCCTTTGCCGCCTGCGGCGGGCAGCGAGGTCCCGGGTGCATCCGGTGCGGGTGTGGCCGCGGCTCCGGTGCCGCCGCCCGTTTCGCCGCCAGCGGCGACCGGTGACGAACTCAGCTTCATCTGGCCTGCCCAGGGTCCGATCATTGCCACCTTTGATGAGGCGCGCAACAGCAAGGGGGTGAGCATCGGCGGGCGAATTGGCGACCCGGTGCTGGCGGCCGCCGATGGCCGTGTGGTGTATGCCGGAGCCGGCCTTCGAGGCTATGGCAATCTGGTCATCCTCAAGCACAACAACACCTACCTGACGGCCTATGCGCACAACCAGGCCTTGCTGGTGCGTGAAGACCAGGCGGTGCGGCAGGGACAACGCATCGCCGAGATGGGCAGCAGCGACACCGACCGCGTCAAGCTCCATTTCGAGGTGCGCCGATTGGGCAAGCCGGTCGACCCTCTGCAACACCTGCCCAGGCGCTGAGGGGCAACGGCAGCCCCATCCTCGGCTGACTCAGAGCCATGGCGTGGCCGGTCCTCGTTTTCGACATCGAGTCAATTCCGGACACCGATGGGTTGCGCTCCCTTCGTGATGACCCGCCCGATCGGACCGATGCGCAGGTCTACGACGCCTGGCTGAGCGAGCGCAAGGAGCGCGGCCAGGGCGATTTCGCGCCCCTGCACCTGCAGCGGGTGCTGTGTATCAGCGTGGTGTTTCGCAACGCCGATGGACTGCGCGTGCACTCGTTTGTCGACCGCGACGGACAGAGCGAGGGCAAGCTCATTCAGAGCTTCTTCAACACCATCGAAAAGCACCAGCCCCAGCTGGTCAGCTGGAACGGGGGCGGCTTTGATCTGCCGGTGTTGCACTACCGCGGCCTGCGGCATGGGGTCGAGGCGGGCAAGTACTGGGACCTCGGCGAAGACGACCGCGAGTACAAGTGGAACAACTACATCAGCCGGTACCACATGCGGCATCTGGACCTGATGGATCTTTTGGCCATGTACTCGCCCAAGAACAATGCGCCACTGGATGCCCTGGCCAAACTGTGCGGCTTCCCTGGCAAACTGGGCATGGACGGGTCGCAAGTGTATGCACAGTTCCTCGCCGGTCAGACCGAGGAGGTGCGCCGCTATTGCGAGACCGACGTGATGAACACCTACCTGGTCTATTGCCGGTTCCAGAAGATGCGGGGCGGACTGACGCCGGCCGAGTACGACCAGGAGATCGACTTCGTCAGGGCAACACTGGATCAGTTGGCGCCAGACGAACCGCACTGGCGCGAGTACCTTCAGGCGTGGGCCTGAACACCACGCGGGTTCGGCCGGGTGGGTGTCCCAGTCCTGAGACAATCGGGGTATGAGCGAAGCCTGTTCCACGTCATCTTCACCTGTCTCTCCATCTGCCGCGCTGCCCGAGGGCTGGCTGGCCATCGAATCGCTGGACATCGAAGCCCAGGGCATCGCCCACCGTCCTGATGGCAAAGTCGTTTTTGTCGAGGGCGCACTGCCGTTCGAGCAGGTCAGCGTCAGTGTGCACCGGCGCAAGAACAACTGGGAGGCCGCCACCGCCACCGCCATCCACCGCGAGTCGTCCCAGCGCGTGCGGCCGAGCTGCCCGCATTTCGGACTTCATGCCGGGGCCTGTGGGGGTTGCAAGATGCAACACCTGCACGAATCGGCTCAGGTGGCCATCAAACAGCGGGTGCTGGAGGACAACCTCTGGCACCTGGGCAAGGTGAAGACCGAAACCGTGCTGCGACCCATACAGGGGCCTGCCTGGGGCTACCGGTACCGGGCCCGCCTGTCGGTGCGCTATGTCCACAAGAAGGGGGAGGTGCTGATCGGGTTTCACGAGCGCAAGAGCCGTTATGTGGCCGACATGCAGGTCTGCCATGTGCTGCCCGCTCACGTAAGTGATCTCTTGCTGCCATTGCGGGCGCTTATCTTCGAGATGGACGCGCGCGAAACCTGCCCGCAGATCGAGCTGGCCTGCGGCGACGAGGTCACCGCGCTGGTTCTGCGCCACCTGGAGCCGCTGTCGGAAGATGATCTGGCACGCCTTCGCGCCTTTGGACAGCAGCATGGAGTGCAGTGGTGGTTGCAGGCCAAGGGGCCCGACACAGTGAAGCTGCTCGATGAAGCGGGCCCGGTGCTGTCCTACGCGCTGCCCGAGTTTGGCATCAGCATGCCGTTTCGTCCGACCGACTTCACGCAGGTCAACCCGTATATCAACCGTGTGCTGGTGTCACGGGCGCTGCGACTGCTTGACGTGCAGGACCATGAGCGGGTGATTGACTGGTTCTGTGGACTGGGCAATTTCACCCTGCCTTTGGCCACGCAGGCTGCGGAGGTGCTGGGCATCGAGGGCAGCGAAGCGCTGGTGGCGCGATCAAGGCAGAACCTGGCGGGCAACCAGGCGGGGCGCACGCGAGCGCTGGCACCGACGCGGTTCGAGGTGCGCAACCTGTTCGAAATGACAGCGGAACAACTGGTGGCCGACGGTGCGGCCGACAAATGGCTGGTCGACCCGCCACGTGAAGGGGCCTTTTCCCTGGTCAAGGCGCTGGCCGACCTGCACCAGCAGCCAGAACGCCGAGGCGACTGGCGTCCGCCTGTTCGCATCGTTTATGTCAGCTGCAACCCCGCCACCCTCGCGCGCGATGCCGGCCTGCTGGTGCACCAGGCGGGCTACCGCTGTCTCGATGCGGGGGTGGTCAACATGTTTCCGCACACGGCCCATGTCGAGAGCATGGCGGTTTTCGAACTGGATTCTGCGCCTGTTCGTGGCTGACGGGCCAGGATAGGTACGGCCCGCGAAACCTGTCAGGAGCGGCGTGCCCGCTCAACCGAGCGCTCACCTGTGGGGCGTTCGTCCTCTTCGATCAGCGCAGGCTCGGCCCGTGTCGGGGTTCGCTCGTTGGGCATGCCAACGATTTCGTTCTCGCGCATGTACTGGTCCATGTCCTTCCAGCCAGCGAAGACGGCCGCCTTGCCCGCCCTGGGGTTGCTGCTGAAGCAGTCTTCGATGCTGCGCACGGCGTGGCGGCACGCGCTGCCGATGGCGCGGGCCTCGGCTTCCTTCTTGGCGGCCACCTGGGTTGCGGTCTCGATACCCAATGCCTCACATCCGGCCATCAGGCCGCTGGACAGGAGGAGGGCGAAGGTGAGCGTCACGCGTTTCATGGCTGGCAGGCATCGGGTTTATCCGGTGTTTCGGCATTTCAAACCACAACTTGACGACCGGCCAAAGAAAAAGGGACTTGAGCAGTCCCTTTTTTTCGTATGAGCCAGAGCAATGGCTCAGTCGTCTCCCCCCATGATTCCGAACAGGGCGAGCAGGTTCTGAAACACCGCAAAAATGCTGATGTAGAGGTGGGTGGTTGCCACAATGTAATTGGTCTCACCGCCGTCCACGATGTTCTTCACGTCGTAGAGCATGTAGAGGCTGAACACCATGGTGCTCAGCGCAATCATGGCCAGCATCAGCGTCGGGCTGCCCAGGAGCATGCCGATCAGCGATCCCACCAGCGCGGCAATCATGCCGACAAACAGCCAGCTGCCCATTCCGCTGATGTCGCGCTTGATCACGGTGGCCAGGGTGGCCATGACCGCAAATACCGCGGCCGTGCTGGCAAATGCACCCATGACGAGGGTGGTGCCGTTGCCCATGCTCAGAACGATGCCCAGCAAGCGGGAGAGCATGACGCCCATGAAGAAGGTGAAGGCCATGAGAAGGGCCACACCCACGCCAGAGTTGCGGTAGCGGTGGATGGCCACCTGAAAAGCGATCATGCCGCCCAGGAACAGCATGATGCTGAGCATCGGCCCGAGCGTGCGGGTGATGCCTGTGCTCATGCCAAACCATGCTCCGACAGCCGTGGGAAGCAGGGTGATGGCGAGCAAGGCATAGGTGTTGCGCAGCACCCGGTTGCGCTGCAGGGCGGAAGATGCCGTGGTGCCCAGCTGGCCGGAAGTCTGTACGTGGTCGGTCATGGTGCAAAGCTCCTTCTACTTGGTGCAGGTGACAGGGTGCCGTTGCTGGTCTTGCGCCAGCCGGCTCCAAGGGGCATTGTATGTGGCAAGCTTGTTGCTCGGGACAGTGGCTGCGTTTCGCCGGCAAGGTCATGTCAGTTTTGACCCCTGTGCAGGCAATATCAGCGCTATCTTCGTCTTTGTCCTTGTGAGAGCACAAGCTCGACAACATTTCCCGATTGATCGGACCTCCAACCTTAGGAAAAGTTCATGAAAAACAAGCCTGTTCTCGAACTCGCCGACCTCAAGCTCATGGCCGCAGCGGCTGAAGCGGAGGCGCTGAAGAACCAGTGGGCCGTGACCATTGCCATTGTCGATGACGGGGGCCACGCGCTGTGGTTGCAGCGCCTGGACGGTGCGGCCGCTGTGTCGTCGCACATTGCCCTGTCCAAGGCACAAACCGCCGCCCTGGGGCGCCGGGAAAGCAAGGTCTACGAGGACATGATCAACCAGGGGCGCGTGTCTTTCCTGAGCGCACCTGTGCTCACCGGGATGCTTGAGGGGGGGGTGCCCATCGTCAAGGACGGGCAGTGCCTGGGTGGCGTGGGTGTCAGTGGCGTGAAATCCACCGAGGATGTCCTGGTGGCGCGCGCCGCGTTGGCGGCCATTGGCCTGTGATGTGCTGACCAAAAAACGGCCTGGCTACCGGATGATCCTGAAAATGCATCCCTGGCTGGCCCAAATGCGACAGGCGGGGATCGGGTTCCCCAGTGTCGCCCCACGATGAACTTTACTTGGTCAGAATGAGCTTGCCCTGGCGGGTGGTCTGCAGGCGGTAATAGCTGCCGTTGTGGGCAATGGTGATGGCCTGGTGACCTCGCAGAACCGACTGGCTGTCCAGTACCGTGCCGTCCATCGGCAGGACCGCTGCGGGCGGCGCGTTGCCGGCGTCTGCAGGGGCTGTCGGCCTGGCCAGAACGGGCTTGCTTTGGATCATGGTCAGCGCTCCTGTCACGGCGTGGCCGGCTCGGTGACGAACCCGATCTTTCGCAGGCCGGCGCGCTGCGCCGCCGAGAGCAACTCGGCCACGCGCTCGTAGCGCACGGCGCGGTCACCGCGGATGTGCAGCTCGGGCTGCGGCTCCATGGCGGCTGCAGCACTGAGGCGTCCTGCCAGTGCATCGTCCTCGACACGGGCGTCGTTCCAGTGGTAGCGCCCTTCGGCATCGACCACCAGGCGGATGTTTTCGGGTTTGTCCATCAACCGCTCGCTGCTGGCCTTGGGCAGGTCCACGTTAACCGCGTGCTTGATCACCGGCACGGTGATGATGAAGATGATCAGCAGCACCAGCATGACGTCGATGAACGGGATCATGTTGATCTCGCTGAGCATCTCGTCGCTGTCTTCCTGGGTTCCGATGGCCATGGCTCAGCCCCTCTTCATGGGCAGCACCTTGCCGTCGCCACCGGCACTGACGCGGGCGCCGGTGACAAAGTAGGCGTGCAGGTCGTGCGCGAAACGGTTGAGCTGGTGACCGATGCGTTTGTTGCCGCGCACCAGCGCGTTGTAGGCCAGCACCGCCGGAATGGCCACCAGCAGGCCCAGGGCGGTCATGATGAGCGCCTCACCGATCGGGCCCGCCACCTGGTCGATGCTGACCTGGCCGGCTGCGCCAATGCCAAGCAACGCGTGGTAAATGCCCCAGACGGTGCCGAACAGGCCCACAAACGGTGCGGTGGAAGCGATCGAGGCCAGCACGGTCAGGCCGCTCTGGGCCCTGGCCGTGTGGTCATCGAGGCTGCGCCGCAGACAGCGCTCGATCCAGTCGCTGACGTCCAGGCTGTCGTGCAGTTGCGGGCTGTTGCGTCCGTCTTTGTGCAGGATGTGGCGTTGCGCTTCCCGCCCTTCCATGGCGACGGCACGAAAGGGGTTGTTCTGGGCGTCGCCGAGCTTGTCCATGCCTTCGGCGAAGTCCGCGCTGTGCCAGAAGCCTTCGCAGCCTTTGGCCTGGCGACGGTGCGCGCGCTGGTCCAGCAGCTTCCACAGGAAGATGACCCAGGTGGTCAGCGACATGATGAGCAGCACGACGGCAACGGTCTTGATGACGGCGTCGCCTTCAAGCCAGATCTGGGTCAGGCCGGCGTGGTTGAATGTGGGTTCCATGGTGAGTTGGGTTCAGGAGCAGGTGACAGTTTGATTGGATGACCCCGGGTGGACTCGATCAGTTGACCTTGGCCTCAAGGGCTGGGACTGAGCCGGAACGCGATGGGCATTTCGGCCCACATGGGTTCGGGCAGTCCATTGCGCGTGCCAGGCACGAAGCGCCACCGGTGCACGGTCTCGACGGCGGCCTGGTCCAGGCGAGGAAAGCCGCTGGACCGCACGACGGTAACCCTGGATGCCTTGCCATCGGTACCGATGTAGGCCCTGAGGTGAACGGTCCCCTGCTCATTGAGCCTGACCGACACGGGCGGGTAGGCCGGCGGCGGGTTGTTGAGATAGGCCGCGCTGCTGGAGGGCAGCACGATCACCGGGGGGGCGGGCGGTGCCTCGCTGGGTGGTGCGCTGGAGGCGCTTGCGGCCGGAACGGGCAGCGGATCCGGCGCAGCCGGGGCAGCCACTTCGATCGGGGCCTGTGGCGCGGCCTCGGTCACGGGCAGGGGAGGAACGGGCTGGGGTGCAGGCGCAGGCACGCGAAGGGGGGCAGGTCGGGGCCGGGGCGGTTCGGGCTGGGGCCGGGGCGGTGTCGGGGCCGGCTCGACCTGGGGCTGGGGGGGCGCAACAAAGTCCGCCAGCACCTGGACAGGGACGATGATCTCGACCGCACGGCGCAGCAAACCGGTTTGCAAGGCCCAGATGGCCAATGCATGGCAACCGACCACAGCCGCGATGACGAGCAGGCGGGATGACATGAGGGGTGGATTCTCTGCAGGCACGGAAGCGCCGGCAAACGGTTCGGCGAGGACTGTGCTGGCGATGGACATAGTGTAGGGCGGAGCGGTCTTCGCGGTTTCGCGATCAGCGGTTGAACACCCAGAACAACGCGACCAGGATGAGGGCCAGGCTGCCTCCGACAAGTGTGAGCGTGGTGAACATGGATGGATAGGTACCCGGTGAACCCATGAAGCGAGCTTCAGTATAGCATCAAATACAAATGAGAAGCACTCGTAATCAATAGATGAGGCTGAAAAAAATGGCTCGGGAGACCCCGAGAGACTGAAAGGTTCTGCAGGGCTGGCGGAGACGCCGGGAGGGATGAAGCCTGGCCGACGCAGGGTCAGGCGTGGGTTTCTCTGCCCTCAGGCTGGGACCGGGGAGCCCAAGTCGGAAGGGGTTGGCTGCTGAAAGATATGGGCGGTGTTCAAGCCGGGGCTGCACTGAGCCCAGACAGCACGAGCGCAAGACTCGCACTTGCCACATTGTGTGGCCACGCCCATTTCGAGCTGGATGTCGTCGAAAGCCAGTCCGTTTCGCGCAGCGCGGGCGATGTGGTGGTCGCTGACTCGATGGCAGACACAGACGATCATGTTGGACTGGCTCCGGGGTAATCTCGCAAATGATAATGGATGTCATTAACATGCGCAATGACCCGGACAGTCCATGCGATCAACGGTACCCCGGGGTGGGTGCCCCAGGGCAGCGGGAAATCAGTCAGCGTCGCCCATCTGGCTTTGCAGGTAGTTCTGCAGCCCCACCTTGTCGATGAGCTCGATCTGGGTTTCGAGGAAGTCGATGTGCTCCTCGGTGTCGTCCAGGATGCCCTGCAGCAGGTCGCGCGAGACGTAGTCGCGCGCACTCTCGCAGTGCGCCATGCCTTCCTTGATGGTTTGCTGGGCTCCTTGTTCAAGGGCCAGATCACACGCCAGGATCTCGGGAACCGACTCGCCCACGTTGAGCTTGCCCAGGTCCTGCAGGTTGGGCAGGCCATCCAGCATGAAAATGCGGTCCATCAGAACATCGGCATGCTTCATTTCGCCAATGGATTCGGCGTATTCCTTCTTGGCCAGTTTGTCGAACCCCCAGTGCTTGAGCATGCGGTAGTGCAGGAAGTACTGGTTGATGGCCGTGAGCTCGTTCTTCAGCTGGGCCTGCAGGTGGGCAATGACTTGTGCGTCGCCTTTCATGGCGTCTCCTTGGTGTCGTTGGACGTGAAGGACATTATGGACGTTGTGTCGGACCGGGACAGGGTCCTGCACCCACACAGCGCCATGGCGATCGCCAGTTCATCCCGCAGGAGGCGGATCACATGAGCCACACCGGCTGCGCCAGAATTGGCCAGCCCATGGATCACCGGGCGGCCAACCAGCACGGCGCTGGCGCCCATGGCCATGGCTTTGAGCACGTCGGTGCCCCGGCGTATGCCGCCGTCGACCAGCACCGGGCACCTGCCATCAACCGCAGCGACGATCTCGGGCAGCAGTTGCGCTGTGGCGGGCACCGTATCCAGGGTGCGCCCGCCATGGTTGGACACGATGATGGCCGCCGCACCTGCTTCCAGTGCGAGCCGCGCATCTGCGGGGTGGGTGATGCCCTTGAGCACCATCGGGAGCGACGTCAGCATGCCCAGCCATGCCACGTCGTCCCAGGTGGCGGCCTGGTTGCACAGGATGTCAAAGTCGACCGGACCGGGCTGCGATCCATCACCTTCGGGCGAGGCGAGGTTGATGGCTCCGACGCCCGGTGGCAGGACGAATCCGGCACGTCGCTCCCGGTCACGCGCGCCATGGACGGGTGCGTCAACCGTCAAGACCAGGGCTTCGTAACCGGCGTCTTCGGCCCGTTGCACCAGGTCGCGCATGTGCGACCGCGCAGCCATCTTGTAGAGCTGGAACCACAGCGGACCCCGCTCGGGCTCACCCAGGTAGAGACGTGCCACGTCTTCGAGCCGGGTGCTGGACTGTGTGCTCAGAACCAGTCCGGCGCCCTGGGCCGCAGCCGCCAGTGCGGTGGCGGCCTCCCCGTGTGTGTGGGCCAGCCGCTGGTAGGCCATGGGCGCAACCATGATGGGGTGGGCCAGGGTACGGCCCATCAGTTCGGTACAGGTGTGGCAGCCGGCAAGCGGGCGCAGCACGCGGGGGCGCAAAGGGATCTGCTGCCAGGCATTCTGGTTGGCGCGCAAGGTGATTTCATCGGCAGCGCCGCCACACAGATACGCCCAGGCACTGGGCTCTGTGCGCTCTTGGGCCAGCCATTCGTGGTCGGCGAGCGTGACCGGCATGGATCGATCCGGCGCCGGGCCGCCCCAAGCCGGATCAGTCCCCTCGGGGGGCAGCGACCCGCGCAGCGGTGGAGCGTGGGGGGCCGATCGATCCGGCGCCGGGCCGCCCCAAGCCGGATCAGTCCCCTCGGGGGGCAGCGACCCGCGCAGCGGTGGAGCGTGGGGGGCCGATCGATCCGGCGCCGGGCCGCC
>JAUVWL010000001.1 GCA_030604135.1 Burkholderiales bacterium
GTCCCCTCGGGGGGCAGCGACCCGCGCAGCGGTGGAGCGTGGGGGGCCGATCGATCCGGCGCCGGGCCGCCCCAAGCCGGATCAGCCCCCTCGGGGGGCAGCGACCCGCGCAGCGGTGGAGCGTGGGGGGCCGATCGATCCGGCGCCGGGCCGCCCCAAGCCGGATCAACCCCCTCGGGGGGCAGCGACCCGCGCAGCGGTGGAGCGTGGGGGGCCGATCGATCCGGCGCCGGGCCGCCCCAAGCCGGATCAGCCCCCTCGGGGGGCAGCGACCCGCGAAGCGGTGGAGCGTGGGGGCCTTTCATGTCTCAGCCCACATGCGCAACAGGTTGTGGTACGTGCCGGTCAAGGCCGTGGTTTCCAGGGTCTCACCGTGGCACTCTCGCAGCGAGAGCAGGTTCATGTCCAGCTCGTAGAGCAGGCGGCGCTGTTCGTCGCTGCGCACCATGCTTTGCACCCAGAAGAAGCAGGCCAGGCGGTGCCCCCGCGTGACCGGAGTGACCTCGTGCAGGCTGGTGCCCGGGTACAGCACGGCATGTCCTGCCGGGAGCTTGACGCCCCGTGTGCCAAAGGTGTCGCTGACCGTGAGTTCACCCCCCTCGTATTCGTCGGGGTCGTTCAGGAACACAGTGCACGAAACGTCCGTTCTCACATAGGTGGGGTTGCCTGGCTCGCCACCCTTGAGGCGCACGGCGTTGTCAATGTGGGCTCCGTAGGCGTTGGCGTGACCACCGTACCGATTGATCCGGGGAGTGAACACACGAAGCGGCAGGGCCGCACTGAAGAAGATGGCCGAGCGGTTGAGACCCGCCATGACCAGTTGCCGAACCGCCTGGGCCGCCTCGCAGTCGTGCGGTAGCTGTTCGTTGTTCTTGACGGTGCGAGCCTGGGGGCCGGCGCTTTCGCGGCCGTCTTGCCAGGGCGCCATGTCCAGCAGCTGGCGCACCCGTTTGAGTTCTTCCGACGAGAGGATGTGGGGCAGCGTGATCAGCATGGGTCTTCGCGGGTGGCGCGTCGCGCAAACGGCAAGGGCCACCGTCAGGTAGTCCTTGCCCATGGTTGCTTCTGTTCAGTTCATCAGAACTTCAGGCTTGCCGTGACCTGGAAAGTGCGGCCGGCGCCGGGCACGTAGTGGCCGGGGTACAACTGATCGGCATACAGCTTGTCGGTCACGTTGCTCAGGTTGGCCTTGAGCGTGAGGCGGTCGAAGTCGAACTTGTATTCGGCCATCAGGTCGGCCGTGACGTACGACGGCACGGACCATTCGACACGGGTGGGTTTCTGCTTGCTGCGGAAGTTCAGGCCAGCGCCCAGGCGCAGCTTGGGCGTGAACTGGTAGGTGGTCCACACCGTGCCGCTGTGTTCGGGCGTGAGGGAGGGGCGGTCACCTGGGCGCTCGCCCGGTGCGCCCTGCAGGCAGCCACCGCCGGGCCCCGTGGCCTGGACGGCCGGGCAGGGCGCTGCCTTGTCCACCTTGGCATGGGGCACCCACATGTAAGAGCCGAAGATCTCCCACTGGGGCGTCAGGCGACCGGCTAAGTCGGCTTCGAAGCCCGATACGTGGCGCTTTCCTGAGAGGGTGACCACCGGCAGGTCGGGGTCGGTGTTGCGCTCGTTGTATTTCTCGGAGTGGAACACCGCCAGGCGGGTGGTGAAGCGCTTGTCGGCCGAGTCGATGCGGGCACCGAGCTCGAAGTTGCGGCTCTTCTCCGGCGGGGTGTCGACGTTGCTGGCACCCAGCGAATAGGCGTCTCCCGAGGTGTTGAAGGACTGGCCGACCGAAGCGTGGAACGAGTGGTTGGGTGTCGGCTGGAACAGCACCCCGGCGCGCGGGCTCCATTCGGAAACCTTCATGCGGTAGCTCTCTGTGCTCACGGGTCCCGGGGCGTTCTGCGGCAGGGTGAAGCTGTCGTAGTCGCCGGTCAGCTGGTCAAAGCGCAGACCGGCGACCACTTTCCAGGCAGGGGCCACCTGCACCACGTCTTGCACATAGGCACCCCAGCCCTGGGCTGTGTACTGGTTGTTCACCCGCAGCACGCGCCGGGACTCGTCCACTCGGGCACCGTCGCCTGGCGTACCGACAAGGGTGGTGGGTTTGCTCAGATCCACGCCGCCTTGCAATGCCGACCGGGCTGCGTACACCACCCGTTTTTCGCGCGAAGCGTCAACGCCAGCCAGCAGTTCGTGTTTCATGCCCAGGGCCTCGAACTTGCCCGAGTAGTCGCTCTGGACCTGGGCCGTGTCCATGTCCTGGACCTTCAAGTGGGTGCCACGCGTCAGAACGGTGGTGGGGCCG
The DNA here is from genome assembly GCA_030604135.1 of Burkholderiales bacterium. Lineage (GTDB taxonomy): Bacteria > Pseudomonadota > Gammaproteobacteria > Burkholderiales > Burkholderiaceae_C > Hydrogenophaga. The sequence goes on from JAUVWL010000001.1 coordinate 2,297, forward strand.
AAGCTGGCCAGGGTGACAGAAGGCGGGCACTGTGGGTTCGTCACGGCGCCGGTCTGCGGGTTGGTGCCTTGCTGGCAGATGCGGATGGCGCCCGATCGCTGGTCGCGTTCGAACTGGCCCACGCGCACCTGGGTCTTGATCTCGCTGTCGCGGCTGAAGCGGTGAATGTGCGACAGGCCGACGATGGTGGCTCCGCTGTCGTTGTAGTCGCTGTCGAGACCGTAGTAGCTGTCTGGCTTGATCGGCAGCAGAACCCGGTCATTCGAGCCCGGAGTCGGGGCAATGAACGGAATGCCATAGTTGATGCCGTTGTTGTTGTCGAGGTGGTAGAGGTTGGCCTGGATTTCGTTCTTCTCGCCAATGCCCCAGCGGTAGGCTGCGGCCAGACCGCGCTTGTCGATGCTGGAGCCGCTGCCGTTGTTGTCGGCCTTGGTGGCCATGGCGTTGATGCGCAGGGCCGCACTCTCGCCGGTCTTGAGGTTGAAGTCACCAGTGGCTCGCACGTATTTGTGGCTGCCCAGGGTCAGGTCGACCTGGTGCTCGTCGATCAGCCGGGGCTGTTTGGACACCTGGTTGACGGCGCCACCGGTGGAGCCGCGCCCGAACAGCATCGAGGCCGAGCCGCGCAGCACTTCCATGCGGTCCAGGTTGAAGGTGTCGCGGTCGTAAATGGCCGGGTCGCGCATGCCGTCGATGAACAGGTCGCCGGTGGCCTGCAGCGAGAACCCGCGCAGGCGGATGTCCTCCTCACCGCCTTCGGCTGCCAGGAAGGTGATGCCTGCGGTGTTCTTCAAGGCTTCCTTGACGGTGTCGAGGTTGCGGTCATCGATCAGGCGTTCGGTCACCACGGTGAGCGACTGGGGGATGTCGCGCAATTGTTGTGTGCCCTTGCCGATGGTGACCTCGGTGGCGCGGACGGCGTCCTTGCCTTCTGGAGCTACGGCCGTTTCGGTAACGACCACTGTGGGCAGCACGACGGTGGTGCTGGGAGAGTCCTGGGCTGCTGCTCCGAAAGAGCCGGCCAGCAACATGGCACCCAGGGGCAATGCCATGCTGCTGGAGTGGACCGAGCGGTCGAGGCGGGCAGAGTGGTGGATGGCGCGCGGGCGCCGGCTTGACTTGCGTGAAGGCATGGTTGCAGTGCAGATGGGTTGTCGGCTGGCTGCAACTGCTTGGTCGTTGTGGCTGGCTGGATAGGCGATATTATTGCAAATGCGAACGATTCGTAAGGGGTGTGCGGTGAAGTGTGGTGTGTGTGCATCAGTTAGGAGGTCTTGCGGTCGCAGTAAAGGGCCCTGATGGTCGGTCATGATGCATTGCAACAATCACTATCGATCGAATAGCGACTATCAATGCTTGTTATCGATAGATGTGCGCTATGATTCGTTCCGTTGCAGCGCAGCAATGCCTGCATGAGTCTCCCAGCAACCCCCAACCAAGGAAACACCATGTCCCTGATCAACACCCAAGTGCAACCGTTCAAGACCACCGCTTTCGTCAATCGCAACGGCAAGGGTGAGTTTGTCGAAGTGACCGAGAAGAACCTGCACGGCAAGTGGTCCGTCCTGATCTTCATGCCGGCCGCTTTCACCTTCAACTGCCCCACCGAAATCGAGGACGCCGCCGACAACTACGCCGAGTTCGCCAAGGCCGGTGCCGAGGTCTACATCGTCACCACCGACACCCACTTCTCGCACAAGGTGTGGCACGAGACCAGCCCCGCCGTGGGCAAGGCCAAGTTCCCCCTGGTCGGTGACCCCACGCACCAGCTGACCAACGCATTTGGCGTGCACATCCCGGAAGAGGGCCTGGCCCTGCGTGGCACCTTCATCATCAACCCCGAGGGTGTGATCAAGACCGCCGAGATCCACGACAACGCCATCGCCCGTGATGTCAAGGAAACCGTGCGCAAGCTCAAGGCCGCCCAGTTCGTGGCCGCCAACCCTGGCCAGGTCTGCCCGGCCAAGTGGAACGAAGGCGCCAAGACGCTGGCTCCCAGCCTGGACCTCGTCGGAAAGATCTGATCCCCCTGCGCCGCGCCTGCGGCGCGTCTTCCCCCAGGGTGACAACGCGAGCGGCCCGGCAAAGCCGGTTCCGCCGCGTTCTGGACCGACGCCCTTCACGCTTTTGTCTCCTCGGCAGTTCCGCTGCCCGTTGGGTCTGTTGGGAGACCCAGCCAACAGCGGCATTGGTTCCGCATTCCCATTCATTCCGCATTCAAGGAGTCTTCCATGCTTGACGCCACCCTCAAAGCCCAGTTGCAGCAGTACATGGGCATGCTGCGCCAGCCCATCCGCCTGATCGCTTCGCTGGACGACAGCGCCGCCAGCCAGGAGATGCGCGGCCTGCTGGACGACATCGTCGGTGTGTCGGACAAGATCAGCCTGGATGTGTCCGGCAGTGACGTTCGCAAACCCTCGTTCGTGATCGCCCGTGAGGGTGAGACCTCGGGCGTGCGCTTTGCCGGCCTGCCGCTGGGTCACGAGTTCACCTCGCTGGTGCTGGCCCTGCTGTGGACCGGCGGTCATCCGCCCAAGGTCGAGCAGGAGGTGATCGACGCCATCAAGGCGCTGGACGGCGACTTCGGCTTTGAGGTCTACATGTCCCTGTCCTGCCACAACTGCCCGGATGTGGTCCAGGCCTTGTCGCTGATGGCCATCGTCAACCCCAAGGTGCGCACCGTGGTGATCGAGGGCGGCACCTTCCAGCAGGAAGTGACCGAGCGCGAGATCATGGCCGTGCCCATGGTGTTCATGAACGGCCAGGTGTTCGGCTCCGGCCGCATGACGGTGCAAGAGATCGTGGCCAAGCTCGACACCAAGGCCGGTGAGCGCGAAGCGGCCAAACTGAATGCCAAGGACCCCTACGACGTGCTGATCGTCGGTGGTGGCCCGGCCGGCGCTGCGGCTGCGGTCTATGCGGCGCGCAAGGGCATCCGCGTCGGTGTGGCGGCCGAGCGATTTGGCGGTCAGGTCAACGACACCCTGGCCATCGAAAACTACATCTCGGTGCTGGAAACCGATGGCCCGAAGTTCGCTGCCGCGCTCGAAGCCCAGGTGCGCCACTACGAAGTGGACCTGATGAACCTGCAGCGCGCCGAAAAGCTGGTTCCGGCCAGCGAGCCGGGCGGCTTGGTGCAGGTGCAGATGGCCAACGGCGGTGTGCTCAAGGCGCGCAGTGTCATCCTGTCCACCGGCGCGCGCTGGCGCAACGTCAACGTGCCCGGCGAGCAGGAATACCGCAACAAGGGTGTGGCCTACTGCCCGCACTGCGACGGCCCGCTGTTCAAGGGCAAGCGCACGGCGGTCATCGGGGGTGGCAACTCGGGTGTGGAAGCCGCCATCGACCTGGCCGGCATCGTCCAGCACGTGACGCTGATCGAATTCGCCGACCAGCTCAAGGCCGATGCCGTGCTGGTGAGCAAGCTCAAGAGCCTGCCCAACGTGACCATCCACGTCAACGCGCAGACCACCGAGATCACGGGTGCCGACGGCAAGGTCAACGGCCTGAAGTACAAGGACCGTGTGAGCGGCCAGGAATACCTGGTGCCGCTGGAAGGCGTGTTCGTGCAGATCGGCCTGGTGCCCAACACCGAGTTCCTCAAGGGCACGGTCGAGCTCAGCCGTTTCGGCGAGATCGTGGTTGACGCCAAAGGCCATACCAGTGTCGAAGGCGTGTTTGCCGCCGGCGACTGCACCACGGTGCCTTACAAGCAGATCGTGATCGCCGCGGGTGAAGGCGCCAAGGCCGCACTCAGCGCTTTCGATCACCTGATCCGAACACCGGCGCCAGCCGAGCAGCTCGTGCCAGCGTTGCCTGCCTGAGCCGCTTGCACGCTGTCTTTCCATGAAAAAGGCCCCGGTACTCCGGGGCCTTTTCTGTTTTCTGGCGCGGAGTTCTCGAGAGCGCTGGAGCCAGGGTTTCTCGGTCTTTTGCAAGCTCCGCGTCAGGTGTCGGGTCGTTCGCTAGGGGCTTACCCTAGGTTTGATCTTGAGCTGGCCGAACAGCAATTTTGACGTAAGAAAGCGCCGCGACAGTCGCGACCGTAATGCCAAAAACCGCACGGTGCATGGCATGCAAAGCGTGGCGGTTCACACCGTCGAAACATCCAGCGCATCACTACGAGGAGATGACGTTCATGTCCAGTGACAACAACGCAAAGGCCTACTGGTCTGCGACACTGAGCCTGCTGACCAAGGTATTGGTCATCTGGGCCGTCGTGTCGTACGGAGCAGGCATCCTGTTCGCCCCCGCACTCAACAGCATCCACCTCGGCGGCTACCCGCTGGGCTTCTGGTTCTCCCAGCAGGGATCCATCTACATCTTCATCGCGCTGATCTTCTGGTACGCGAAAAAGATGGGCGATATCGATCGCAAGTTCGGTATGCAGGAAGACTGATTCAAAGAAGGACCTGACAAATGGGACTCCAAACAATGACCTATCTGGTCGTGGGGCTGAGCTTCGCGATCTACATCGGCATCGCCATCTGGGCGCGTGCCGGCAGCACCAAGGACTTTTATGTGGCCGGCGGTGGTGTGCACCCCGTGACCAACGGTATGGCCACGGCGGCCGACTGGATGTCGGCGGCTTCGTTCATCTCGATGGCGGGCCTGATCTCCAACATGGGCTACGGCGGCGCCGTGTTCCTGATGGGATGGACCGGCGGCTACGTGCTGCTGGCCTGCCTGCTGGCTCCGTACCTGCGCAAGTTCGGCAAGTTCACCGTGCCCGAGTTCATCGGTGATCGCTTCTACTCGCAGTTCGCCCGCAACGTGGCCGTGATCTGCCTGCTGGTGGCCTCCATCGTGTACATCATCGGCCAGATGACCGGTGTGGGCGTGACCTTCGCCCGCTTCCTGGGTGTCACGCGCGAGATGGGCATCTACATCGGCATGGCCATCGTGTTCGCCTACGCCGTGTTCGGCGGCATGAAGGGCATCACCTACACCCAGGTGGCACAGTACATCGTGCTGATCCTGGCCTACCTGGTGCCGGCCTTCTTCATCTCGCTGAACCTGACCGGCAACTTCCTGCCGCAGCTGGGCCTGGGCTCCACCCTGGCAGGCACCGACGTGTCGCTGCTGGCCAAGCTGGACCAGGTGGTGACCGACCTGGGCTTCGGCCAGTACACCACGAGCGCTGCGGGCAGCACCATTAACATGCTGTTCTACACCATTTCGTTGATGATTGGTACCGCCGGTCTGCCGCACGTGATCGTGCGCTTTTTCACCGTTCCCAAGGTGGCTGACGCCCGTTCATCCGCCGGCTGGGCCCTGGTGTTCATCGCGCTGCTCTACACCACGGCCCCCGCCGTCGGAGCCATGGCGCGACTGAACCTGTTCGGTACCACCAACAGTGCCGTGGGTATCACCCAGGACGCCACAGGGCAATTGATCGTGGATGCCGGCGTGGTCAATGCCAAGCCCGACTTGTTCGCCCCCGAGGCCAGCCTGTTGTACGAAAACCGTCCCGACTGGATGAAGCGCTGGGAACAGACCGGCCTGCTGAAGTGGGAAGACAAGAACGGTGACGGCCGTATCCAGTTCTACAACAGCGCCACCAAGAACGAGGCGGTGCTGGCCAAGGCCGAGGCCGCTGGCTGGAAAGGCAACGAGCTGACGGTGAACGCCGACATCATCGTGCTGGCCAACCCGGAGATCGCACAGCTGCCCAACTGGGTGATCGCGCTGGTGGCCGCCGGTGGTCTGGCTGCTGCGCTGTCGACGGCTGCCGGTCTGCTGCTGGCCATTTCCTCGGCCATCTCGCACGACCTGATCAAGGGCGCCATCAACCCCAACATCAGCGAGAAGAACGAGTTGCTCGCGGGCAAGATCTCCATGGCCGCCGCCATCTTCGTGGCTGGTTATCTCGGTCTGAACCCACCAGGCTTCGCAGCCGGTACCGTGGCTCTGGCCTTCGGTATTGCCGCTTCGACGATCTTCCCGGCCCTGATGATGGGTATCTTCAGCAAGACCGTCACCGACAAGGGTGCCAGTGCCGGCATGCTGGCGGGTCTGGCCGTGACCTTGTTCTATGTGTTCGCACACAAGGGCATCTTCTTCATCGCCGGCACCGGCTACCTCGACCTGATCGGTGGTGCCAACAGCTTCTTCACCATCACCCCCGAGGCCTTCGGTACCGTGGGCGCGATCGTGAACTTCGCTGTGGCTTTCGCGGTCAGCAAGATGGGCGCGCCTGTGCCTTCGCACATCGCGGCCATGGTCGATGGCGTGCGCACCCCCAAGGGTGCTGGCGCAGCCACCGGTCACTGAGCGCCTGCGTCGAGGGCCTGACTCAGGCCCGGGGCGGTCGCTGCACCGCCCTTCGACCGACCCCGTCGGGTGACCGACGGGGTTTTTTCTTGCGACAATGCAAGATTCGAGCTTGCGATCCAACCTGGACGTCCATGAGCATCTACATCTTCAACTGGCTGTTCCTGCTGGCGCTGTTCCCCGTGGCCTTCTTCTGGCTGCGCCGGGCCTGGCGCATTCTTTTCAAGCGGGATTTTTCCGAAGTGGCACTCAAGAAAGGGCTGCCCCCGCCCAATGCAGAGCGATACGCCCCTTACGAAATGATCATCAACCTGCTCGGTGGTATCGTGATGGTGGGCGTGCTGGTGGCGGTGCTGGGCTTTCAGGCACTGGAGCGTGATGATTGGGTAGCCATTGCCGGTGTCACCCTGTGGATGAAGCTGTTCGCGTCGTTTGCCCTGAGCCGCCATGCCCATGGCCTGGGGCCGGCCAACAAGAAGAAGCCCAAGGACGAATCGGCGACCGGCTCCTGAACCGGTCGATAGCCAAGGAAAGCAAAAAGGCCGCCCACGGGCGGCCTTCTTCTTGGGGAAGAGCTGGTGTTCAGTACGCCAGGCGTTCGGGCCTGATTTCCTGCAGGATGGTGGTGGCGATCTCTTCAATCGACTTGGTGGTGGTGGACAACCAGCGGATGCCTTCCCGTCGCATCATGGCCTCGGCTTCGGATACTTCGGCCCGGCAGTTGTCCAGGCTGGCGTAGCGCGAATTGGGCCGCCGCTCGTTGCGGATTTCGGCCAGGCGCTCGGGGGCGATGGTCAGGCCGAACAGCTTCTTTCGGTGCGGTACCAGCGCCGGCGGCAGCTTGCGGCGTTCGAAATCTTCCGGAATGAGCGGATAGTTCGACGCCTTGAGCCCGTGCTGCATGGCCAGGTAGAGCGAGGTGGGTGTTTTGCCGCTGCGGCTGACGCCGACGAGGATGACATCGGATTCCTGCAGATCCTTGTGGCTTTGCCCATCGTCATGCGCCAGAGAGAAATTGATCGCTTCGATGCGGTTGTGGTAGGCCTCGCTCTTGGACACGTCGGAGAACCGACCGACCCGGTGGTTGGATTTGATGCCCAGCTCGGTTTCCAGCGGTTCGACGAAGGTGCCAAACATGTCCAGGATCATGCCCTGACAATTCTCCTTGACGACGCGCAACACCTCCATGTTGACCACGGTGGTGAACACCAGGGGGCGTTTGCCCTCGATTTCGGCCGTGTGGTTGATCTGCCGCACTGCCTGGTGCGCCTTGTCGACGTTGTCCAGAAAGGGCAGGCGCACGCGCCGCACCGGGGCTTCAAATTGGGCCAGGATGGCGTTGCCGAAGGTTTCGGCGGTGATGCCGGTGCCATCGGAGATGAAGAAGGCCGTTCGATTTGGCATGTTCGTTGGGTTCGTCAAGGCGTGACAGGAAGGGGGCGGAAAGAATTTCAGGCGACATTGCAGCGGTTTCACGGTCGGGCCAGGGCAATGAGACCGCCGCATACCGGCCAGCGCCTACAATTGTGGGCTTGCTGCCGGCCGACTTCTTTGCCCGCAAGCGTATCCTGATTTGAGCCCCCTGCGCGACGTCCGGACCCACAACAGAACGACAGGTCATCAGCCAACGCATGGAGCACCCGGTTTTTCAACCTTAGGAGTCTTCCCATGTCCAACCTGTTCAGCCCGACCGACCTGGTCGTGCCCTTCGAGAAACTGCGCATGTCCGACGTCGAGGTCGTCGGAGGCAAGAACGCCAGCCTGGGCGAGATGATCTCGCAGTTGCCCGAGGGCGTGAAGGTGCCCACCGGCTTTGCCACCACCGCCCACGCCTTTCGCGAGTTCCTCAAGGCCGATGGCCTGACCGAGCGCATCAACGCCCGCCTGGACGCGCTGGACACCGAAGACGTTCGCGCCCTGGCCGAGGCCGGTGCCGAGATCCGGGCCATGGTCGAGGCGCAGCCGTTCCCGGCCGACCTGGAAAAGGCCATCCGCGATGAATTCGCCCGCCTGAGTGAGGGCAATCCGGATGCCTCCTTTGCCGTGCGCTCATCGGCCACCGCCGAAGACCTGCCCGACGCTTCCTTCGCCGGTCAGCAAGAGACTTTTCTGAACGTGCATGGCATCGAGGACGTGCTGCACAAGATGAAGGAAGTGTTCGCCTCCCTCTACAACGACCGCGCCATCAGCTATCGGGTGCACAAGGGCTTTGCCCACGCCGACGTCGCCTTGTCGGCCGGTGTGCAGCGCATGGTCCGTTCGGACACCGGTGCGGCCGGCGTGATGTTCACCATCGACACCGAATCGGGTTTTGAAGATGTGGTCTTCATCACCTCCAGCTACGGCCTGGGCGAGACGGTGGTGCAGGGTGCGGTGAACCCGGACGAGTTCTATGTGCACAAGCCCATGCTCAAGGCCGGCAAGCAGGCCGTCATTCGCCGCAACCTGGGTTCCAAGCTGATTCAGATGGTGTTCAGCACGCCCGAAGAAAAGGCGGCCTCCGGCAAGCTGGTCAAGACCGTCGATGTGCCAGTGGAGCTGCGCAACCGCTACAGCCTGACCAACGCCGATGTGGAGCAGCTGGCGCACTACGCGCTGGTGATCGAGCAGCACTACGGCCGTCCGATGGACATCGAGTGGGGCAAGGACGGCACCGATGGCCAGCTCTACATCCTTCAGGCCCGCCCGGAGACGGTGAAAAGCCAGGCCGCCGGCAAGGTGGAGATGCGCTACAAGCTCAAGGGCAAGGGTGCCGTGCTGGCCTCTGGCCGAGCGATCGGCCAGAAGGTGGGCACCGGCCCGGTGCGCCTGGTGCACAACATCAGCGAGATGGACAAGGTGCAGCCGGGCGACGTGCTGGTCACCGACATGACCGACCCGAACTGGGAGCCGGTGATGAAGCGCGCCAGCGCCATTGTCACCAACCGGGGCGGTCGCACCTGCCACGCGGCCATCATCGCGCGCGAACTCGGCATTCCGGCCGTGGTGGGCTGCGGCGACGCCACCGAGACCCTCAAGGATGGCAACCTGGTGACGGTCAGCTGCGCCGAGGGCGATACCGGCAACATCTATGACGGTCTGCTGGAGACCGAGGTGACCGAGGTCAAGCGGGGCGAAATGCCTCCCATTGACGTCAAGATCATGATGAACGTCGGCAACCCGCAGCTGGCCTTCGACTTCGCCCAGATTCCCAACGGCGGCGTGGGACTGGCCCGCCTCGAGTTCATCATCAACAACAACATCGGCGTGCACCCCAAGGCCATTCTGGATTACCCGGCCATTGATGCCGACCTGAAGAAGGCGGTGGAATCGGTGGCCCGCGGCCACGCCAGCCCGCGTGGCTTCTACGTGGACAAGGTGGCCGAGGGCGTGGCGACGATTGCCGCCGCATTCTGGCCCAAGCCGGTCATCGTGCGCCTGTCGGACTTCAAGTCCAACGAGTACCGCAAGCTGGTGGGTGGCAGCCGCTACGAGCCCGACGAAGAGAACCCGATGCTGGGCTTCCGTGGCGCGGCCCGCTACATCAGCGAAGACTTTGCCGAGGCCTTTGCCATGGAGTGCGAAGCCCTCAAGCGGGTGCGCGAGGACATGGGCCTGACCAACGTTCAGGTGATGGTGCCTTTCGTGCGCACGCTGGAGCAGGCCCGCAAGGTGACCGATTTGCTGGCGATCAAGGGCCTGAAGCGTGGCGAGAACGACCTCAAGCTGATCATGATGTGCGAGATCCCGAGCAACGCGGTGCTGGCCAACGACTTCCTGCAGTACTTCGACGGTTTCTCCATCGGCTCCAACGACCTGACCCAGCTCACCCTCGGCCTGGACCGTGACTCCGGCCTGGAGTTGCTGGCGCACGACTTCGACGAGCGCGATCCGGCGGTCAAGGCGCTGCTCAAAATGGCCATCGGCGCCTGCAAGGCCCAGGGCAAATACGTCGGCATTTGCGGCCAGGGCCCCAGCGACCATCCGGATTTTGCCCAGTGGCTCAAGGACGAGGGCATCAGCTCCATCTCCCTGAACCCGGACTCGGTGGTGGACACCTGGCAATTGCTGGCTGGCAGCTGATCACCTGGCGGTGGGGTTTCGAAGCGGCAGGGCTTGCGCCCTGCCGCTTTTTTTGTTGCGCTGCAACGTAAGGAGGAGGTCAGAGGAGGGCGCACAATAGGGGGGAGAGTAGGCAGCCAGGTACTGCACCACCGATCGAGGAGACACCGATGTTTCAAGGTTTGGGCGCCCAAAGGCTGGTGGCCCTGTTCGTGGCCGGTTGGGTCGCACTGAACTTTCCATTGCTGGCCTTGTGGGACGTGGACGTTCGCGTGCTCGGCCTGCCCCTGTTTCCGCTGGCGCTTTTCGTGCTGTGGGGCATGCTGATCGGTGCGCTGGCCTGGGTTGTCGAGCGCAGCCATGAGCGCGGTCACGCGGGCAGTGAGGCCGATCGCTGAGGACAGATCATGCTGTCCTCAGGCCTCGTCCTTGCGGTTTCCTTCGCCTACCTGCTGCTGCTGTTTGCGGTGGCCTACTGGGGGGATCGCCGTGCCGAGCTGGGCCGCTCGGTGATCGGCAACGCCTGGGTCTATGCCTTGTCCATGGCGGTGTACTGCACCGCCTGGACCTACTTTGGCAGCGTCGGGCGCGCCGCCAACTCGGGGGTCTGGTTTCTGCCCATTTACCTGGGTCCGATGCTGGCCATGATTCTGGCCTGGATGGTGGTACGCAAGATGATCCGCATCGCCAAGTCCTACCGCATCACCTCGATCGCCGATTTCATCGCCAGCCGCTATGGCAAGAGCCCCTTGCTGGCCGGTCTGGTGACCCTGATCACCGTGGTCGGCATCGTGCCGTACATCGCTCTGCAGCTCAAGGCCATCTCCAGCGGGTATGCCTTGCTGACCACGCCCCTGGGCTCTCCGGTGTCCGCTGACCGGCTCTGGTGGCACGACGGCACCTTCTACATGGCCTTGGCCCTGGCCGGTTTCACCATGGTCTTTGGTGCACGTCACCTGGACAGCACGGAGCGGCACGAGGGCATGGTGGCGGCCATTGCCTTCGAGTCGGTTGTCAAGCTGGTGGCTTTCCTGGCGGTCGGGCTGTTTGTCAGTTTCAGTCTGTTCGCCAGCCCGGCCGACATCTTCGATCGGGCCTGGGAAGACCCCGAGCTGCGCCGGCTGTTGCAGTTCGGCCAGGGTCAGCCGTTCGCCTATGCCCAGTGGTTCGGCCTGATCCTGCTGGCCATGCTGTCGGTCATTTTTCTGCCGCGCCAGTTCCAGGTGATGGTGGTCGAGAATGTGGATGAACGCCACCTGCGTCGGGCCGTCTGGGTCTTTCCGCTGTACCTGTTCCTGATCAACCTGTTCGTGCTGCCGATTGCACTGGGGGGGCTGCTGCATTTTGGTGCCGGTGCCATGGACCCCGAGACCTTTGTCCTGTCCCTGCCACTGTCACAGGGACTCTGGGCCCTGACCCTTTTTGCCTTTGTCGGGGGTCTCTCGGCAGCCACCGGTATGGTGATCGTCGAGGCCATTGCGGTCTCGACCATGGTCTGCAACGACCTGGTCATGCCTTTGCTGCTGCGCATGCGCCGTTTTGGCGCCCGTGCCAGCGGGGACCTGACCGGTCTGTTGCTGGGCATCAGGCGCCTGGCCATCCTTGGAATCCTGTTGCTGGGGTACCTGTACTTTCATCTGGCCGGTGAGGCCTATGCCCTGGTGAGCATCGGCCTGATCAGCTTTGCCGCGGTGGCCCAGTTTGCTCCGGCCCTGCTCGGCGGCATGTACTGGAAGGGCGGCACGCAGCGCGGTGCGCTGGCCGGTCTGCTGCTGGGGTTCGCGCTGTGGGCGTACACCCTGATGCTGCCTTCGCTGGCCAAGTCGGGCTGGCTCGATGCGGGCTTTCTGGAGCATGGTCTGCTCGGGTGGTCGCTGCTCAAACCGGAAGCCTTGCTGGGCTTGTCCGGTCTGGATAACCTGACGCACTCTCTGTTCTGGAGCATGCTGGGCAACATCGGTGCCTATGTGACCGTGTCGCTGTGGCGCTCGCCGACGGCCAGCGAAACCAGTCAGGCGCTGCTGTTCGTCGATGTGTTCAACCGGACCGCGTCCTCGCGACCGGTGTTCTGGCAGGGCAAGGCGCAGGTCTCGGCCTTGCTGCCGTTGGCCGGGCGCTTTCTGGGCGCAGATCAGGCAAAGCGCTTGTTCGCCGACTACGCCAGGCGGGTGGGGGTGCAGGGGGTGGAGCAGATCCCGGCCGATGCAAGACTGGTGCAGTTTGTCGAGACGCAGCTGGCCGGCGCCATTGGCAGTGCTTCGGCCCGGGTGATGGTGGCTTCGGTGGTTGAAGAAGAGGCACTGGATCTCGATGACGTGATGCGCATCCTGGATGAGGCATCCCAGTTGCGGGCCTATTCGCACGCCCTGGAGGAAAAATCGCACTCGCTCGAGCGTGCCACCGCCGAGCTGCGTGAAGCCAATGACAAGCTCAAGAGCCTGGACCGCCTCAAGGATGACTTCATGTCCTCGGTCACCCATGAGTTGCGGACACCCTTGACCTCCATCAGGGCGCTGTCCGAGTTGATGCGGGATGATCCGGACATGGCCTCGGCACAGCGACAGCAGTTTCTGGACATCATCGTGTCGGAGACCGAACGCCTGAGTCGGCTGGTCAATCAGGTGCTGGACATGGCGAAGATCGAGGCTGGCCACGCCGAATGGCACACGGACGACATCGACATGCAGGAACTGCTGGAACAGGCTGCGGGCACCATGGCAGAAACGTTCAGAGAGCGTGGCGTGGAGTTGTTGCTGGATCTGCATGATCCGAAGCGGGCGGTGCGTGCCGACGCCGACCGGATCACGCAGGTGGTGTTGAACCTGTTGTCCAATGCGGCCAAGTATGCTCCGCGGGGAAGCGGTCGGGTTGAGATGCGTCTGAGCCACGACGCCGGTGGTGTTCAGGTGGAGGTGCAGGACAACGGACCGGGCATCGGCGCTGACCAGCACGGCATGGTGTTCGAGAAATTCCGGCAGGTGTCGGGGGACGATCATTACCGACCCGGCGGGACAGGCCTTGGCCTTCCCATCAGCCGCCAGATCGTGAATCATTTCGGCGGGGACATGTGGTTGAAGTCCACACCAGGCGAGGGTGCCTGCTTCGGATTCTCCCTGCCCTGGGACCCGCCGGCGGCCACACATAAGTAGAGGAGTACAAGCCGATGAGCCACAAGATACTGATTGCCGATGACGAGCCCAATATCCTGATCTCGCTGGAGTTCCTGATGAAGCGCGAAGGCTATGAGGTCCTGGTCGCGCGGGATGGGCAGGAGGCCCTGGAGGCCATTGAGCGCGAGCGGCCGGCACTGGTCCTGCTGGATGTGATGATGCCGGTCAAGACCGGATTTGATGTCTGTCACGAAGTGCGGGCCAGTGAGACTTTGCGTGAGACGCTCATTCTGATGCTGACCGCCAAGGGAAGGGACACGGATGTGGCCAAGGGTCTGGCACTGGGTGCGAATGCCTACATGACCAAGCCCTTCTCGACCAAGGAACTGGTGCAGAAGGTGCGCGAGATGCTGGGTGAGGCAACATGAGCGGTCAAAAACGGACCGACCGCCGGCTGTGGGGCCTGTTGGCGGCTTCGGCCGTTCTTTCCATTGCGTGGCTGTTGCTGACCTTTGCCCTGGTGGGTTCGACGCTGGACAGCAGCGCAAGAACCGAGGTGGCCGCCTTGCTTGGAGATCGCTGGCTGCTGATCTCGCTGACCTGGGGAGCAGGTATGGCGGCGATTGCCTGGGCCCTCAAGCGCTGGTTCGACCACTGGGTCACGCCATCGGTACAGCTGGCCGAAGAAGCGCAGGTGCTGTTGCGCACCGATGTGGTCCGAGAACTCAAGCCCAAGGGCAACGTCGAGACCAAGGTGCTGGCCGATCTGTTCAATCAGCTGGTTGGGCAGCGTGAGGAGTTGCGGCGCCAGATGGACGACAAGGTCAGGGCGGCCGCCGATGGCATCGAACAGGAAAAGAGCCGCCTGGCGGCGCTGATGTCCGAGCTGACCCAGAGTGTGGTGGTCTGCAACCTGGATGGCCGCATCCTGCTCTACAACAACCGGGCCCGCATGCAGTTCAAGGCATTGTCGCAAGCGCCCGGCGTGGCCGGTGGTGCCGAGTTGATCGGCCTGGGGCGCTCCATCTACGCCGTGTTTGATCGCAAGCTGGTGGCACACGCGCTGGACAACATCCAGCAACGGATGCTTCGGGGGGCCGCCCAGCCATCGGCCCAGTTCGTGACCAGCACCGCTGCGGGGCAGTTGCTGCGTGTGCAGATGGCGCCGGTGCGTTCGGTGCAGGCGCAAGCGGCCGAATCGGCTGCCGACCGGGCCGACCTGAGCGGCTTTGTGCTCATGCTCGACAACATCACCCGGGATTTCGAAGACGAGTCCGCCCGCGACCAGGTGTTGCATACCCTGACGGAGCGCAGCCGGGCCGCCCTGGCCAACATGCAGGCCGCGCTGGACATGCTGGACTACCCGGACATCGAACCCGCCATGCGCGAGCGCTTTCTGGGTGTGATTCGCGAAGAAACCCGCACGCTGGGCCAACGCATCAACGAGGTCGAGAGTGGTTCTGCCGACAGCCTCAAGACGCGCTGGCCGCTCGAAGAGATGCTGGGGGCCGACCTGATCGGTGCGGCCATCCGTCGCATCGAAACCATGACCGGCCTGCCCGCCTCCTCGGTCGAGGTCGATGCCTCGCTGTGGCTCAAGGTCGAAAGCTTCACGCTCATGCAGGCCCTTGTCTATCTGTCCGGGCGTTTGTCCGATGAGTTCAGCATCCGCTTTGTGCAACTGAGGCTGTCACCCGCCAGCGGCAGTGCAGGCAAGGCCCAGCTGGATCTGGTGTGGTCCGGACAGGCGATGAGCACCGAAACCGTGATGAGCTGGGAAATGGACCCGATGAAGGTGGGCAATGAGACCCTGCGTCTCACGGTGCGTGACGTGATCGATCGTCATGGAGGTGCCTTCTGGTTCGAGCGTGATCGCGCCCGTCATCAGGCGTTCTTTCGGTTTCTGCTGCCGTTGGCCAACCCGCAGGAGCAGGCCGATGCCGCCACTTTTGTGCGAAATGAAAGCCGGCCAGAGTACTACGACTTCGATCTGTTCAAGACCACCGAGCAGACCCGCAGCCTGGACGACCGCAGGCTGGTGGACCTCGTCTACACCGTGTTCGACACCGAAACCACCGGTCTCAATCCGTCGGAGGGTGACGAGATCATCCAGATCGGGGCCACACGCATCGTCAATGGCAAGCTGTTGCGCCAAGAGTGCTTCGAACAACTGGTCGACCCACGCAGGCCCATACCCGCTGCTTCCATTCCCATTCACGGCATTCAGCCCGAGATGGTGGTGGGGCAGCCGGTGATCGAGGCGGTGCTGCCGGCATTCCACGCCTTTGCACAGGACACGGTGCTGGTGGCGCACAACGCGGCGTTCGACATGCGGTTTCTGCAGCTCAAGGAGAAGAAAACCGGCATCGTTTTCGATCACCCTGTGCTCGACACCCTGCTGTTGTCGGCTTTGGTGCACCCCAACCAGGACTCGCACCGGCTCGAAGCCATTGCCGAGCGCTTCAATGTCACCATCATCGGCCGTCACACCGCCATGGGCGATGCCATGGTCACCGCCGAGGTGTTCATCAAGCTGATTCCATTGCTGGCGGAGAAGGGCATCCACACCCTGGGCCAGGCGCGTGAGGCTGCACAGGCGACATACTACGCTCGCTTGAAGTACTGACCTTCCGCACCGCCCTGCGGTGCCCACTGAACAGCCCACAGTGCAGCCCACTGGGGTGGGAGGTCACATCTTGTAGCGTTGACCCAGCACCGACTGGAGCGACTGGACGACCAGGAAGGCATCCTTGAGCTGGGTGCGCTCGAAGTTGGAAATGTCGTCCGGATCCATGAAGTTGTCGGGCGACTGCCCGGACTGGATCTGTCGGGCCTGGTGCTGTATGCGGGTGAAGGCAAGGAATTCCAGCGCATCGCGCAGGTCGCGCGCGCTCTGTTCGCTGATGGCGCCACCAGCGGCTGCGCTGGTCAGGCGATCGTGGGTGTTGACCGCCGAATCGCCACCGGCCAGGGCATAAACCCGCGCCAGATCCACGATAGGCACGATGCCGGTGTGCTTGAGGTCGATCTTGCCCTTGTTCTCGCCGCTGCGGATGGTGCTGATGCCCTTGAACATGCCCAGCGGCGGCGTGTGGGTGAGGGCGTTGCCCACCATGTAGGCCAGGAAGATGCTGTTGCCCCTGGTCCGTTGCAGCACATCGGCACGCAGACCCTCCAGCAGTTCGCTCTTGCCGTACACCGCGCGCAGGTCGAAGAACACGCAGGTGAGCATCAGGGACTTGGGGTCGGGTTGCCCGGTCCAGCGGGCAAAATATTCGACCCAGCGCCGACGAGGCTGTCGCCAGGTGTCGGTCATGGCCATCATTTCTCCGGGACAGTAGATGTAGCCACAGGCATCGAGCCCGTCACAGACAAACTGGGCCAGCTCGCGGAAGTAGGCTCCGTGCTCCTTCTCGTCGTAGCTGTCGTCCAGCACCAGGCAGTTGTCCTGGTCCGACTTCGCCGTCTGTTCGTTGCGTGCCTGTGATCCGGCTGCGACCCAGACGTAGTCCACCGGAGGTGGGCCCAGCCGCAACTCGGCCAGCTGCAGCAGGCGGCTGGTGATGGCATCCGTGATGGCTGTGATGATGTGGCCGGTGCTGTAGGCGGAGGCCTCTGCTGCGGCCAGATTCTGTTGCAGGCGCTTGATCTTTGAGGCCGACGCCTGCAATCCGTCCACACCGGCCTGTTTGTAGATCTCTCCCGCCAGGTAAACCGCCGATGTGCTGTGCTGTTCGGTCAGGTCGGTGGCGGTGATCATGCCGGCGATGCGCTGCCCCTCCAGCACCGGCACGTGGTGGATGTTGTGCCGCGCCATCAGCAGCAGGGCATCGAAGGCCGGATTCTGCACGTCGATGGTCATGGGGGCCAGGGTGGCAATGTCCATGATCGAGCGGCCGGTGTCCATGTCGGCCGCAATCACGCGGTTGCGCAGATCGCGGTCGGTGATCAGTCCGAACAGATGGTCCTGCTCAACGATCAGCACAGACGACACCCGCTTGTCGCGCATCACCTGCGCGGCATCCCGAATCGATGTGTTCGGTGGCAAGGTGATGGGTGCACGCTTGATCAGCGATCGCACCGGGGTGGTCATCAGGTTAAGTGCCGGATCGCTGGCCGGATTGGCCCGAGAGGCGACAGAGCGGGCTCCTGTCTTGCCTTCGAACAGGTGGCCGAGCATGGGCACTTCGGCGCAGATGGCAGAGAAGGCCTCAGGGTCGAACGAAGTCCAGATGCTGTCTCGTGTCGACAGGGCCGCCGAGGCACCCAGGTCGATGGCGCGGCCACCGCCAAACCAGTCGCCCGTTTCCAGTGACAGCAGGACGTCGCCCGAATCGTCGAGCAGATCGATCTGTCCCTCGATCAGCCATTGAATGTGCCCGCTGGGCAGCATGGCTTCGCGCTGGCTGCCCGCCGCCTGGGTCACCGGTTCCAGGCTTGCAGCGAGGCGCTGCTGCAGTCCCTCGGAAAGGCGCCCCAGCCAGTGGTGGCTTTGGATGGCGAGGGCGAGGCGGCTGCGGTCTTGTTGCTGCTGGGGGGCGTTCATGATGTTGTCCAGGCCAATACTTTTTCAATGCTACACCGCGGCTTCGGTGCACAAGGTGTTAAACCCTTGGCGCCATTGATCTGCATCAGCCTGGGGTCAGGGACTGCGCATTGGCGGTAAGCTTCAGGGCATGCGGCGGGGGCAGGTGGGCCGCCGACGGAAACCAAAAACAGGAGACCTTGCCATGAAGCTGGAGCCTCGACACCGACGGTACTGGCGCAGGAACCTGCGCATGACCGCCTTTCTTCTGCTGATCTGGTTTGCCGTGAGTTTTGTGGTGAGCTTCTTCGCCCGTGAGCTGAGCTTCAACTTCTTTGGCTGGCCCTTCAGCTTCTGGGTCGGAGCCCAGGGCGCGCTGTTTGTCTATTGTCTGCTCATCGGGTTCTATGCGTGGTACATGAACCGGCTCGATATCGAGCACGGCGTTGACGAGCCCAGGGACTGAGAGGCTGAGAGAGAATCGGTCATGCCCACCTTGCCACTCCAAACCACCGCCTGCGGCCTTGCCAATGCGCGCCGTAGCCCGAGCTACGGCTGTGCTTTGCAACTTGCCGGCGTTGCTTTGGGTCACCCTTTCGGGCGCGCCCCATTCCCTCTGAGCCTCTGAATTCATGTCCGGACCGCAGGAAACAGGTTGGCAGGCCGGGCAGCGCGAAGCGCGGCGCGCCTTCAGAAGGCAGCTGAACAAGGTGTACCTCTGGTACACGGGCGGTTTCTTCTTCTTTGTGCTCGCCCTGGCGGTGCTGGAACAGGCTGGACTGCCAAGGGAGTGGATCGGTTTCATTTTCCTTCTGGCCACCATCGGCCTGTATGCCGGCATCGGCATCATGAGCCGCACCACGGATGCCACCGAATACTATGTGGCCGGACGCCGTGTGCCGGCGGTCTACAACGGCATGGCCACCGGGGCCGACTGGATGTCGGCTGCCTCCTTCATCGGCATGGCGGGCACCCTGTACCTGCAGGGCTACAGCGGCCTGGCCTTCATCATGGGTTGGACCGGCGGCTATTGCCTGGTGGCGCTGTTGCTGGCACCCTATCTGCGCAAGTTCGGCCAGTTCACCATCCCCGATTTTCTCGGTGAGCGTTACGGTGGCAATCTGCCGCGTTTCATCGGCATCTTCGCGGCCATTCTGTGTTCGTTCACCTATGTGGTGGCCCAGATCTCCGGCGTGGGACTGATCACTTCGCGTTTGACCGGTGTGGCGTTCGAGTTGGGTGTGTTCCTGGGGCTGGGCGGCATCCTGGTGTGTTCCTTCCTCGGTGGCATGAGGGCGGTGACCTGGACGCAGGTGGCGCAGTACATCGTGCTCATCATTGCCTATCTCATTCCGGTGATCTGGCTCTCGGTCAAGCAGACCGGTGTGCCCGTGCCGCAGGCTGTATACGGTTACCAGCTGGAGAAGGTGACCGCCAAGGAGCGCCTGCTGACCCACGACCCGAAGGAACTGGAAGTCCGCTCCATTTATCGGGAGCGTGCGCGAGTGTTGGCTGGCAAGCTGGAGGA
Source organism: Burkholderiales bacterium (assembly GCA_030604135.1). Lineage (GTDB taxonomy): Bacteria > Pseudomonadota > Gammaproteobacteria > Burkholderiales > Burkholderiaceae_C > Hydrogenophaga. The sequence goes on from JAUVWL010000001.1 coordinate 21,774, forward strand.
CCCGGCCGCCGCGCTGGTGGCCGACAAGGCTGCAGCGGAAGCCCGGCTGGCCGAACTGAGGTTATCGGGAGCGCAGCCGGCGGTCATTGCGGCGGCAGAGAAGGCCATTTCTGCTTTGCCGCGGGACGTGGCGTCGGCGGTGAAGTCATGGTCTGCCGCCAGGGCGGAGGCCGAGGTCAAGGCCAAACCCCTGAACGGCATGGCACCCCATGCGCAGCAATTTGCAGGTGACCCAAGGGGTAGCCCGCAGGAGCAGGTGGACTTTCGCACTTCACGCCTGAACTTCCTGGCGCTGATGTTCTGTCTGATGATCGGCACGGCGGCCTTGCCGCATATCCTGATGCGCTACTACACCGTGCCCAGCGTGCGCGAGGCGCGAGAGTCGGTCACCTGGTCGCTGGTCTTCATCTTTCTGCTTTATTTCACCGCGCCAGCGCTGGCGGTACTCGTCAAGTACGAGGTGTTCCACCTGCTGATCGGGACACCCATCGACCAGTTGCCACAATGGGTGGCCTCCTGGAACCGGGTCGACCCATCGCTCATGTCGATCACCGACATCAATGGCGACGGCATTTTGCAGCTCAACGAGATGAGCATCGGTGGCGACATCATCGTGCTGGCCACCGCCGAGATCGCGGGACTCCCCTATGTGATCTCCGGGCTGGTCGCGGCGGGCGGGCTGGCGGCGGCCTTGTCCACAGCAGATGGGTTGCTGTTGACCATTGCCAATGCGTTGTCGCACGACATGTACTACAAGATGCTGGACCCGAACGCCTCGACGGCGCGGCGGGTGACGATTTCCAAGGTGATCCTCCTGGTGGTGGCGCTGATGGCCGCCTATATTGCGGCACAGAAGCCGGCCGACATCCTTTTCCTCGTATCGGCAGCCTTCTCGTTTGCCGCAGCGGCCTTCTTTCCAGCGCTGGTGCTGGGCATCTTCTGGAAAAGGGCCACCGGCCCGGCGGCGGCCCTGGGTATGCTGGCTGGCCTGGCCATCACCTTCTACTACATGGTGATGAACCAGCCCTGGCTGCGCGAGGTGTTTGGGGTCTCTTCACCGGTCAACCTTTGGTGGGGCATTCAGCCAATTTCCGCCGGCATCTTTGGCGTGCCGCTGGGCTTTGCGGTGATCATCCTGGTGAGTCTGGTGACACCGCCGCCGAGTGCAAGGGTGCAGGAGATGGTGGAGTTTGTTCGCTACCCCAGCCTCCGCAACCCTTGACCCGGCGAGCGCTGACGCATTGGAGGGAACGGGCGCTGTCTTGCTTGCCGCCAGAAGTGCGTCGTCTTAGACTGAGGGCGATTGGGGGCATTCCCCAGGAGAGTCTGGCATGGCTTGGAACCGCACTGGACTGGAAGACGACCCGTCTGACTGGCTGGGCTCAGCGCCTGGTGTGGACCTGCAGGTGTCGGGCCTGCGGGAACGGTGTGCCGCCATCGTCAATGGCTGCCATTCGGCACAACACCGGGCGCAGGCCATTTTTCGTTGGGTTCAAGCCCTCCCCTTCGTCGTGCTCGATGCGAAAGACCGAAGTGATCCCCTGCTGCTGCCCGGTAGGACCTGTGGCGACGCGTACACCAAAGCGGCCCTGATGGTCCATCTGCTGCGCCTCTGTGAGATCCCCGCCCGCATGCGGTGGGTGCAGATGGAGGCCGCTTCCTTGACGCGTGGGCTGTGGGACTTTCTCAAGCACACGGACGTGCCTTTTTACTCGCCCATGACGGAGGCCTGGCTGGAGGGTCGCTGGATGTGTACCGACGTCTATGTTTTTGACCGGCCCCTTGCCAAGGCAGCTCGACAACAGCTGCTTGAGCGTGGATGGAGCTCAGGTCTACTGATGCATGTGGAAGGGGAGGCCGATTGGGATGCCCTCCGCGATGCCTACCTTCGGTTTGCCTCCACAGATCCCGCATCCTGGCCCATCTCGGACCAGGGGTGCTTTCACAGTCATGCCGACTTTCTGGTCAGGGCCGACGTTCCGGTGCGCGAGAGCGCGTTGACCCACATGGTCTATGTCCGCCAGTTGCGTTTGATGAACGAGGCCTTGACCGCCTTGCGGGAAGGCCGGACCAAGCCAGGTCAGACCGACATGCCGCCAGACACCTCCAGCACCGCACCGTTGACGTAGCTGGCTTCGTCGCTGGCCAGAAAGGCGTAGGCGTTGGCGATTTCCTCCGGCTGACCCAGGCGACGCAAGGGCACGCGGTGCTCCATTTCCTGGATCACCTTCTCGGGGATGGTGCCGAGAATGGGGGTCTGGATGAAGCCGGGCGCCACCGCGTTCACCCGCACGCCCTTGGGGCCGAGTTCGCGGCTCCAGGTCTTGGTGAAGCCGATCACGCCGAACTTGGTGGCGGCGTAGTTGGTCTGGCCGAAGTTGCCGTAGATGCCGACCACGCTGGAGGCATTGAGGATCACGCCGCTGCCTTGGGCCACCATGGTGTCGGCCACGGCCTGGGCACAATGGAAGACACCGCGCAGGTTGACATCGATCACCTTGTCGAACTGCTCCAACGTCATTTTCTGCAGACGCGCGTCCTGGGTGATACCCGCGTTGTTGACCAGCACGTCGATGCGGCCGAAACGTTCCTTGACCTGGGTCACCACGGCGTCGACCATCTCGCGCTGGGTGACGTCCATGACAAACCCGACTGCAGTGGCGCCTTCGGCCTGACACTGCGCGACCGCCTCGTCAATGGGTGATTGCCTCACATCGCAGACCACGACGGTGGCGCCTTCGCGCGCGAACTTCAGGGCGGTGGCCAGGCCAATGCCCTGGGCGGCTCCGGTGATGATGCTGATTTTGCCTTCGAGACGTTTCATGAATCAGTATTGGGGTTGGTGCTGACGAAGGCTGGACTTTACCGTGTCACTGAGGGCAAACCCCTGACCATAGCGGGTCGTAAGGTCGGCGCAGCGCTTCTCGAAGGCGTCGATGCCCATCCCGTAGATGAACTGCAGCGCGCCGCCGGTCCATGCCGGAAAGCCGATGCCGAAGATCGATCCGATGTTGCCGTCGTGCACGCTGGTCAGCACGCCCTCCGCCAGGCAGCGCGCGGTCTCCACGGCCTGGCGGTAGAGCAGGCGGTCCTTCACGTCCTGGAGATCCCACTCGACGCCGGGCTTCTCGAACAGTGCCTTCAGCTCGGGCCAGAGGTGCTTTTTGCCACCCGGCGGATAGTCGTAGAAGCCGCCCCCGGCAGCACGCCCGGCCCGGTTGTGCTGCTTGACCATGCGTTCCACCAGTGTCTCGCCTGGCGTGGCCACGTACTGCCGGCCTTCCTCCTGGAAGTCGACGCGGGTCTGCTCCAGCACATGCACCGAGAGCGACAGGGCGGTTTCGTCCAGCACCGCCAGCGGACCGACCGGCATGCCGGCCTGCATGGCCGCGTTCTCGATCACCGGGGCGGGGATCCCCTCGCCGAGCATGGCGGCGCCTTCCATCACGAAGGTGCCGAAGGTGCGGCTGGTGTAAAAGCCGCGGGAGTCGTTGACCACGATGGGCAGCTTGCCCAGCGCCTGTACATAGTCGTAGGCACGGGCTATGGTCTCGTCGTCGGTGTCCTTGCCGCGAATGATTTCCACCAGCTTCATCTTGTCCACCGGACTGAAGAAGTGGATGCCGACGAATTTCTGGGGCCTGGCGCTGGCCTGGGCCAGGCCGCTGATGGGCAGGGTGGAGGTGTTGCTGGCGAAGAAGCCGCCCTCGGCCAGCATGGGCTCGGCTTCCTTCGTCACCATGGCCTTGAGTTCGCGCTGCTCGAACACGGCCTCGATGATCAGGTCGCAGCCCTTGAGGTCCTGTGCACTGGCGGTCGGGGTGATCAGACCAAGGATGCCCTGCTTCTTCTCGGCGCTCATCTGGCCCTTGTCGACCCGCTTCTGCGTGAGTTTGGCAGTGTACGACTTGCCTTTCTCGGCCATCTCCACGCTCACGTCCTTGAGCACGGTGGCGATGCCCCTGGCAGCCTGTGCGTAGGCGATGCCCGCCCCCATCATGCCGGCACCCAGAATGCCGACCTTCTTCGGCTGGTACTTTGGCACCTCTTTCGGACGGGACTGACCGCCCTTGATGGCGTTCATGTTGAAGAAGAAGGTGTTGATCATGTTGCGCGCCACCGGTCCGACCATCAGGCTGGCCAGGTAGCGGCTTTCGACGCGCATGGCGGTGTCGAAGTCCACCATCGCACCTTCGACCATGGCGGCCAGGGCCGCCTCCGGGGCGGGATACAGGCCGCGGGTCTTCTGTTTGAGCACGGCCGGCGCCACACTGAGCATGCCGGCGATCTTCGGGTTGCTCGGCGTGCCGCCGGGCATCTTGTAATCCTTGCGGTCCCAAACGTGGGTGCAGGCCTCGGGCTTGCCCTGGGCCGCCTCGATGAAGGCCAGGGCGCGCGGCATCAGTTCTTCGGGTGAGGCCGCCAGCTCGTGCACCACGCCAATCTGCATGGCCTCTTCGGGTCCGAACAGCCGGCTCTCCAGAATGTAGGGCTGGGCCGCCATCAGACCCAGCACGCGCGTCATTTTGGTGATGCCGCCGCCTCCAGGTATCAGGCCCAGCGTGATCTCGGGCAGACCGAACTGGATCTTCGGGTTATTCACGGCAATGCGGTGGTGGCCGACCAGGGCCACTTCCCAGCCACCGCCCAGCGCCGCGCCATTCAGGCAGGACACCACAGGCACGCCCTGCGTCTCGATGGTGCGGAAGTTCTTTTTGATGCGCTCGATCTCTTTGAAAACGCGCGGGCCGTCGGCTTCGGTCGAGCGCATCACGCCCTTGAGGTCGGCGCCGGCAAAGAAGGTGCTCTTGGCCGAGGCCAGCACGATGCCCTTGAGCTGGGCCTTATCCCTGGCCACCTGCGCTGCGATGGCGTCCAGGTCGTCCTGCCATTGCAGGCACATGGTGTTGACCGGCGAGCCCTGCTCGTCGAAGGTGATGGTAGCGATGCCGTCGGCCAGTTCGTAGCGGATGGTTTTCGTGATCATGTGCGTGGTCTCCGCTTTCGTTCAGATGCGTTCAACAATCGTCGCAATGCCCATACCGCCGCCCACACACAGGGTGGCGAGGCCGTAGCGCTTGCCCGTGCGGTGCAACTCGTCAACCAGGGTGTTCAGAATCATGGCGCCGGTGGCGCCCAGCGGGTGGCCCAGTGCGATGGCGCCCCCGTTGACGTTGACTTTCTCGTGCGGCACGCCCATCTCCTGCATGAACTTCATGGGCACGGCGGCAAAGGCCTCGTTGACCTCGAACAGGTCAATCTGGTCGATGCTCATGCCGGCTTTGGCCAGCGCCTTGCGCGCTGCCGGCATGGGGCCGGTGAGCATGATGGTGGGGTCGGCGCCGGACAGCGCGACGGCCACGATGCGCGCACGCGGGGTGAAGCCGTGGGTCTTGCCCGCGGCCTCGCTGCCGATCAGGATGGCGGCGGCGCCGTCCACGATGCCGGAGGAGTTGCCGGCGTGGTGCACGTGGTGGATGCGCTCGACCTGCGGGTAGCGCTGCAGGGCGACCGCATCGAAACCCATGGCGCCCAGTTGCTCGAACGCCGGCTTGAGGCCCGCGAGGCCTTCCATGGTCGTATTGGGTTTGATGAACTCGTCGTGCTCCAGAATGGGCAGACCCATGGCGTCCCGGACGGGGACCACCGACCGGTCGAAACGGCCGGCGGCGCGGGCCGCGGCCGCGCGTTTCTGCGACTCGAGCGCGAAGGCGTCGACGTCCTGCCGGGAGAAGCCGTTGAGCGTAGCGATCAGGTCGGCGCCGATGCCCTGCGGCACGAACAGGGTGGCGCTGTTGGTCTCCGGGTCCTGGGCCCAGGCGCCGCCGTCGGAGCCGATGGGCACGCGGCTCATGCTTTCGACACCACCGGCCACGACCAGGTCTTCCCAGCCGCTGCGCACCTTCATGGCGGCCATGTTGACCGCCTCCAGACCCGAGGCGCAGAAGCGGTTGAGCTGCACACCGGCGCATCGCCAGTCCCAGCCGGCCTTGAGCGCCGCGACCTTGGCGATGACCGATCCCTGCTCGCCAATCGGTGACACCACCCCCATGACCACATCGTCCACCGCAGCGGTGTCCAGATCGTTGCGGCGCTGCAGTTCGGTCAGCAGTCCGGACAGCAGGTTGACGGGTTTGACTTCGTGAAGGCTGCCGTCTTTCTTTCCCTTGCCCCGCGGGGTGCGGATGGCGTCGTAGATGAAGGCTTCGCTCATGGTGTCTCCTGGGGAACTGACCCGGTGGTCGGATCGACCGGATCAGTATAGACTTTTGCCAAGCGTTTGCTTTGTAAAAATCATTCCTATCAGTCCGAAAGGTGACACCCATGATCGAACGCAGCCTGTTCAACGCCGACCACGAGGCTTTCCGCGACAGTTTTCGCCGCTTTGTGGAAAAGGAGATCTCCCCTTTTCACGACGCCTGGGAGGATCAGGGCTATGTGGACCGTGAGGTCTGGCGCAAGGCCGGGGAAAACGGCTTTCTGTGCATGACCATGCCCGAGGAATACGGCGGTGCCGGGGCCGACAAGCTGTATTCGGTGGCCCAGATGGAAGAGATCGCCCACGCCGGGGTGACAGGCATCGGCTATGGCTTGCACAGCGAAATCGTGGCGCCCTACATCCTGCATTACGGCACCGAAGAGCAGAAGCGCCAATACCTGCCCAGACTGGCCAGTGGCGACATGGTGGGGGCCATCGCCATGAGCGAGCCCGCCGCCGGCAGCGACCTGCAAGGGGTCAAGACCACGGCCATCAAGCAGGCCGATGGCAGCTACCTGCTCAACGGCAGCAAGACTTTCATCACCAACGGCTGGCACGCCGATCTGGTGATTGTGGTGGCCAAGACCGATCCGGCGGCCGGCGCAAAGGGCACCAGCCTGCTGCTGGTCGAGCAGGGCATGCCGGGTTTCTCCAAGGGCAAGCGCCTGAAGAAGATGGGCATGAAGGCGCAGGACACTTCCGAGCTGTTCTTCGACAACGTACAGGTACCCGCCGAGAACCTGCTGGGCGGCCAGGCGTTCGAGGGTCGCGGCTTCATCTGCCTGATGGAGCAGCTGCCCTGGGAGCGCCTGCAGATTGCCATCGGCGCCGTGGCTGCGGCACAGGCTGCCATCGACTGGACGGTGCAGTACGTGAAGGACCGCAAGGTGTTCGGGCAGCCGGTGGCCAACTACCAGAACACCCGTTACACCCTGGCTGAACTGCAGACCGAGGTGCAGGTGGCTCGCGTGTTCGTGGACAAGTGCTGCGAGCTGATCTGCCAGGACAAGCTGGACACCGCGACTGCCAGCATGGCCAAGTACTGGTGCAGCGACCTGCAGTGCAAGGTGATGGACGGGTGCGTCCAGCTGCACGGCGGCTACGGCTACATGTGGGAGTACCCCATCACCCGCGCCTACGCCGACGCCCGCGTGCAGCGCATCTACGGCGGCACCAACGAGATCATGAAAGAAGTGATCTCGCGCGGCATGGGTCTGGGGGGGCGCTGAATGCCTGCCATCGATCCCGACCTGCGGCGCTGTTGGCTGTTCGGTCCGGGCGCCGATGCGGGCGCGCACGAGGCCATGCTGGCCAGCGGTGCCGATGTGCTGATCGTCGATCTGGAGGACTTCACACCGGAGAACCTTCGTGCCCAGGCGCGAGAGCTTCTGCCGGCGCTGCTGGCACACACGAAGAGCGCAGGCAAGCTGGCGGCTGTGCGCATCAATGACCTCGGGTCCGACGGCCCGCAGGACCTGGCAGCCGCCATGCAGGCCAGTGCCGACATCGTTGCCTACCCGAAGGCCGAGCAAGCGTCGCAGATGGCTGCGCTCGACCAGGCCATCGGCCACTGGGAACATGCCACTGGCAGACCGACGGGCAGCGTAGAGATCCTGCCTGTGTGTGAGACCGCGCGTGGTGTGCTGGACGTGCGGGAGCTGGTCAGGGCCAGTACAAGGGTGAAGGCGGCACTGATGGGGGCCGAGGACCTGGCGACCGACCTGTGTGCCGAGCGCCGGCCCGACAGTTTGGAACTCGAACAGGCCCGGCGGCAGTTTCTGTTGCTGTGCCGCGCGGCCGGTATCGAGCCGGTCGATGCTCCCTACACCTTCGGGGACGGCGAGGGCGCGCGGCAGGAGACGATCGAATCTCGGCGGCTGGGCTACCGCTCGAAGTCGGCGGTTCGGCCCGAACACGCGTCGGTCATTTGTGAGGTGCTTTCACCCGGCCTGGAACAGATTGCGCATGCGAAGGCGGTTGTGCTGGCTTTTGAGGCCGCTCGAGCCCTGGGAGAAGACCGCGCACGGGTCGGAAACCACTGGGTGGAGGTGCCCACCTATCGACAAGCGCAGCGCCTGCTCGATCGCGCCCGGCGGCTGGCGATTCCGATCTGACCGGGCACGGAAGATTCGATTTTTTACAGGGCGAAACCGGGCCTTTGCCTGAACCCTGGAACATGTATCGCAGGTGCGACTCCAAGCAGTGAGAAGAGAGGCCAGTGGGCTTCCATCATCCAAGGAGTCAACATGTTCGCCAAAAGGGCACGTCTGGCGGTGGCCGTCACCGCATTCACCTCCTTGCTTGCCGCCTGTGGCAGTGTGGGCGGTCCCAACGAAACCGCGGGTACCGTCATCGGCGGTGTTCTGGGCGGTGCCGTGGGTTCGCAGATCGGCGGGGGAACCGGGCGCACCGTGGCCACGGTGATTGGCGCCCTGGTGGGTGCCAACATCGGTGCTAACGTCGGTCGGTCCATGGATGTGAACGACCGGTACCGCACGGCCCAGGCGTTCGAGACCAGTCGAACGGGTCAGCCGACCACCTGGGTGAATCCGGACACCCGCAACGAATACACCGTGACGCCCACGCGGACATTCGAGTCGCGCGGTGCCCCGTGTCGAGAGTTCACCATGCGGGCCATCGTGGGCGGCCAACCGGACAACGTCTACGGTACAGCTTGCAGGCAGGCTGACGGCAGCTGGCAGATCGTCAACTGATTCTTTCGGGGGGGGGCTGCTGATCGGCAGTCTTCCCCATTCACGGGGCTGGAGGCAGGGTCCAGATGGCATCGGGAATCAGACCGACCGGTGTTTCATGATCGGCCACGAGCCAGATTCGATCGGCCTGTCCCGCCTGCGCCTGCAGCAGGGAGATCAGCTCCCGGATGGAGGGTGGGTCCAGTGCCGCTGTCGGTTGATCCAGCAGGGTAAGTCTCGCCCCGCTGGCAAAGGCCGCTGCCAGCCAGGTCTTGCGCCGACTGCCGGTCGACAGCATGTACAGGCGCTTGTCCATGTGTTCACTCAGCCCGAAAGTGTTAGCCAGCCTTCGCACCAACTTGGGGTCGAAGCGGGGCCTTTGCTTGCTCAGCTTTGCATAGAGCTCGTCCGGGCTGATCTCGTCGAACGCATCGGTGTGCGGATCGATCCAGAACACCTTCTCACGGTAGGCCTCGCGCTCGGCCACCGGGCATACGCCGTCCAGTCGCACCGAGCCGTCTGTGTACGTCAGCTCCCCCGCCAGCAGGCGAAGCAGGGTGCTTTTCCCGCAAGCTTCGTCCCCGGTGAGCATGGTCAGACCTGGCTGCAAATCGGCCTGCGGCACCACAAGCCAGGGCGCAGCGGGGCCAGGTGAGCGCAGGTCTCGTACCGTCAGTGCGGGGGGCTGTGCGGTGCCCGTGCCCAGTCTGTGCGTCACGCGCGAGTCTCAGCCTCTCAGTAACCGATGGTGTAGCGCAAGCCCTGGTGCTCCAGGGTGGCACTTCGTGGTCCGATGACCAGCAGTCGCAGACCCGACTGGATTTCGTCGCCTTCCTGCAGGACCTGGCCGTTGACGATCAGCATGCGGTGTGCGGGGTTGGCCGAATAGGTGGCACCGCTGACGCTGACCTGGGGCAGGCGGGCGCGAACATCGGCAGACAGCTCTCCAAAGCTGGGTATGCGGGGCTCGGGTGCCGGCTGCGGTGCGACGGTCTGTGCCGCAGGCCTGGTGTCGTTTGCAGCAGATGTCGGTGCGGTCTGTGGCGACGGGGTGCTTGTCGTGCGTGCTGGATCGGGTGCAGGGGCGGTGGCCGGACGGGTTGCTGGGCTCAGTATGGGCAATGCCGGTGCGGCAGGCGAAGTCAGGGTGGACCCACCGGAGGCAGGTTGCTCACCGGGGCTGGAAGAAGAGGTCGTGCCGGGCGCAGTGATCACGGTGGTCTGCGGAGCCTGGCTGGCCACAGGCCAGAACCACCAGGCAAGCACCGCCAGTCCGCACAGGGCCAGCACGCCCGCAACCCACCAGGACAGCGGTGACTTGCGTGGCACCGGATCGGACGCCCACGGGGTTGCGCGTGAGCGCAGGCCCGGCACCTGTCCCCGTTCCCGTTCGGCGTCGGCGCGATGGAGTGCGTCAAGAATGTAGGACATGGGGTATCAGTGTGTGGGTGCGCTCAGTCGGGGCTCTTCCACCCCGGAGACCAGATTGACCATCATGAAGGTCATGGGCGAGGCCCGACCGTGGGTTTCAATACCGTGGGCGGCCTGAAATGCTTTGATCAGGCTGTCGGCGTCCTGCGCCGAAGCGCTCAACTTGCCCTCGTGTTGGAGTTGGCGAAGCTGCTCCAGCATCCAGTCGCCCGCTGCGGTTCCTCGGGCGTTGGTGATCCGGCCTTCGTGTCCGTGAGGTTGTCGCCACAGGGTGGCGTACTGGCCGCGCCAGACATCGGCCAGTGCGGTCAGTGGCACCAGCCATTGTCGCTCTCCCGCCTGCAAGGTTGCGGTCTCGCTGGACATGGCGACCAGCATGGCCCAACCAACCGGTTGGCCGGGCAATTGCAGTTGCAAGAGCGCCGGTCGATCCAGCTGGCGCAGTCCGTGAACCGTCATTCGGAAGATCCTGAAGCATTGCAGACCCTGGCCGAGCCCCTGCTCACAGGCATCACCTTCCCCCAGCTGTGCGCCCCAGCGTTCTGCCAAGGCCGTCCAGGCTTCGCCCTCCTGCGTCCACAGTGCGGTAGCGGGTGGCAGCCCTGGTTGCGGTTTCGGCGGCAGGGGTGCGGGTCGGTTGGCACGGGCTTCGGCCGCAGGTGGTGATAGCGCCGCAGGCTCGACCCGATCCTCCAAAGCGGCGGTCGCGGCTTGGGCGGGGGCCTGGTGCGCGATGGGCGCGGGCAGCGGCGCCGTGTCGGGGCGCGGCCACCAGGTGTAGAGCAATGCGGCCACCAGTGCCCCCCCAAGCGCGCCCAGCCCCAGCGTGCCCAGCGAACCCTGCCAGTTCGGGCGTGCTTTCAGGGCGACTGCGGTGGACTCCTGAACCGGAGGGTCCAGCACCTCGGACGCCGCCTTGTCCACAATCTTTCGGTCGATTCTGGCGCGCCCGGTGGCGTAAGCACCGAGCATGGCCCGGTCACACAGCAGATTGATCCGCCGTGGCACACCACGGGTCAACTGGTGAATGCGTCGGGTCGCATCGTCCTCGAACGGGTTGGGGCCACGCAGGCCAGCCACATCCAGCCGATGTTGTATGTACTGGCGTGTTTCGTCGTCGGAGAGGGCACCCAGGTGAAAACGGGCGATCACGCGCTGGGCCAGTTGTTCCATGTCCGGCCTGGCCAGGATCTGGCGCAACTCAGGCTGGCCAATCAGCACGATCTGAAGCAGCTTGCGTTCGTTGGTTTCGAGGTTGGTCAACAGCCGAAGCTGTTCCAGCACATGCGGCGTGAGGTTCTGTGCCTCGTCGACGATCAGCAGATTGTGTTCGCCAGCGGCGTGGCTGTGCAGAAGGTACTCGTTGAGCGGGTCAAGGTAGTCCTTGATGGTGGCCGGCAGCGGGCCCTCGTGACGGACCTCGACGCGAAACTCATGGCAGATGGTCTTGAGCAGGTCGCCAACGGTCAGCTTCGGATTGAAGATGTAGGCGACGCGGCAATTTTCAGGAATCTGCTGCAGAAAACACCGGCAGATGGTGGTCTTGCCGGCACCGATTTCCCCGCTGAGCAGCACAAAGCCGCCGCCTCCGCGAATGCCATACAACAGGTGAGCGAGCGCCTCACGGTGGCGCTCGCTCATGAACAGATAGCGAGGGTCGGGCGCGATGGAAAAGGGATCTTGCCTCAGACCGAAGAATTCGGCGTACATACGCCTAGCATAGCCGGGCCGGCGTGGCCGGGCAACGCCGGTGCCCAAGCCGGCCGCGTTCTGGCTGACCCCGGTGGAACGATCAGGCGGCCAGAGCCATCGACGACTGCTTCGATGGCGACTTGGCGCCCGCCACCGAGCACTCGATGTCGCCCGAAAGCTGGCCACCTTCCTCGATCACCACCTTGCCGTAACGGATCTTGCCGGTGACTTTGCCAGTGGCGTAGATGACCATCTTCTGCCGCACGGTGAGGTTGCCGTCGAAAACACCCCGGATTTCTGCGATATCGATCTCGGCCGACCCCTTGAATTCGCCTTGCTGGGCAATCTGGATGACACGCGAGTCCATGGTCGCCTCCACCAGACCCTCGACCACCAGGGTGTCGCAATCGGTGATTTCAACCCCCTTGAGCTTGATGTTGGGCCCGACGGTCAATTTGCTCCCACTTTCGGTTGCAGGTTCAGTCGGTGAAACGGGGGTGGACACCGCTGCAGGCTCAGGCGAACTGGCGGTTCCCGTGCCAACTCCTGTGGTGGAGCTCGCGCTGCCATACCGGGGCGTGTTCAGGCTGTTGCCCAGCGGTTTGTTGATCTCGTTTTCGCGTTTGCCAAAGTGCAGTGCCATGCCATCTCCTTCAAAAAGTGAAGCGTTCATGCTATTGCTCAGGCGGCTTACATTCTGGTCAGGTCCGTAAGAGGGGTAACGAGATGAACGGATGCCAGGCCAGCGGAGCCGGCAAGCTCCCAGTCTGCTTCCGGGGCGGGTCCAGCACAGTCGATTTCCTTCTAAACGCTCAGGCTCCTTTTCTTGCTTCCAGGTCCCGGATCTGGGACCTTGCGTCATCGCCTTCGGGGATCGGCCGACCGCTGTCCCGCCATTGCACCGCGGCCTTGAATCCGTATTCCTGGGCGTAGCGGCGGAACCAGACACCTTCGGGGTTGTGCCGGGTGATGCCGTCAAAGACGGTGGCCATCATCTGGGTCTGCTCCAGTCCCATGCTCAGCATCACCTGGTTGACCACCAACTTGTGCATGGCCAGGTGCGAGCGCGGCACGCCGGCGATGCGCTGAGCCAGCGCCAGGGTCGCAGCGTCGAGCTCAACCGCTGGCACAGATTGGTTCGCCAGCCCCCATTCGGCGGCGGTTCTGCCGTCGATGACATCACCGGTGAACATCAGCTGTTTGGCGCGGGTCGGACCAAGCCGGTACGTCCACATCGCGGTGGTGGGGCAGCCCCAGACGCGGGTCGGCATGTAGCCGATGCGAGCATCGTCGGCCATCACCAGCAGGTCGCAGCACAACGCGATGTCGCTGCCTCCGGCCACAGCCGCCCCGTGCACCTTGGCGATGGTGGGCTTGGGGCTGCGCCACAGGCTCATGAAATCCTCGGTGAAGCGCTTCATGGTGGTGTAGTCGACCATCGGATCCCAGGGATACGACTCCTGCTGGCAGGGGTGTTCGATGTGCTGCTCGGCAGTGGCCACCAGGTCGTAGCCACCACAAAAACCTTTGCCGGCGCCCTCAACCACGATGACGTGGATATCGGGCTCGGCATTGGCCCATTCGATGGCCGCCCGGATCTCGCCCGGCATGTCGTCGGTGATGGCATTGAAACGATCCGGTCGGTTGAGCAGCAGCCGCGCAATGCGGGGGTGCTCAGGGTCGGCGGCGATATGCAGTGTGCTGAAGTCGGGCATGGTGTCTCCTGGTGGGTTTTGGCCATCGTAGTTCCCTCGCCCGGTCCTGGTCTGCCGCCTCAGTGACGCTGGTTGTCAGATGGAAACCGTGCATACCGCATGGTCGGAGGGAAAACCCTACACTACTTGGTTACCCATGATTGCCCCATGAACGCGCCCATCGACGTCTCCTTTTTTGCGCGCAACGCCAAGCCGCTGACCAGCTACCGTCCGTACTGGGCCAAGCGCTTCGGCACCGCGCCCTTCCTGCCCATGAGCCGGGAGGAGATGGAGCGCCTGGGCTGGGATTCCTGCGACATCATCCTGGTGACGGGGGACGCCTATGTGGACCACCCCAGCTTCGGCATGGCCGTGATCGGTCGCGTGCTGGAGGCACAGGGTTTTCGTGTCGGCATCATCGCCCAGCCCGACTGGCAGAGCGTCGAACCTTTCAAGGCGCTGGGCAAGCCCAACCTGTTCTGGGGCGTGACCGCGGGCAACATGGATTCCATGATCAACCGGTACACCGCCGACCGCAAGATCCGCAGCGACGACGCCTATACGCCTGGTGATGTGGGAGGCAAACGCCCCGACCGGGCGGCCATCGTCTACAGCCAGCGCTGCCGCGAGGCCTTCAAGGACGCGCCCATTGTTCTGGGCGGCATCGAAGGCAGCCTGCGCCGCATTGCCCACTACGATTACTGGAGCGATAAGGTCCGCCGCTCCATCGTGGTGGATGCCAAGTGCGACCTGCTGCTCTATGGCAACGCCGAGCGGGCGCTGGTCGAGGTGGCACACCGGCTGGCGCGACGCGAACCGGTGGAGAGCATCACCGATGTCAGGGGGACCGCCTTCATCCGCCGTCCGGGTGATCCCTCGGCCGAAGGCTGGATCGAGCTCGACTCGACCGAGGTCGACACACCTGGTCACGTCGAGGATCACATCAACCCCTATTTGACCACCAGCGAGCAGGCGCAGGCCCAGGGCCAGAGCTGTTCAAAGGAGGGGGCTCAACCACCTTTCCCGCCTGGGGGAGAGGGCAGGGGTGAGGGAAGCTCGGCCTTCAAGCCCATCACCATCCACCGCCCGCAGGGGGCCGGGGGCGTGGCCAAGCTGCCACGCGAGCGCACCGTCATCCGCCTGCCCAGTTACGAGCAGGTCCGGAGCGACCCGGTCCTCTATGCGCACGCCAACCGGGTGCTGCATGTGGAGGCCAACCCTGGCAATGCCCGCGCGCTGGTGCAGGCCCACGGCGAGGGTGCGACCGCGCGTGACGTCTGGATCAACCCGCCGCCGATTCCGCTGACCACCGCCGAGATGGACTGGGTGTTCGACCTGCCCTATGCCCGAAGCCCGCACCCGGTCTATGCCGACGAGCACGGCCGCCATGATGGTGCTACAAAAATCCCGGCCTGGGAAATGATCCGTTTCTCGGTCAATATCATGCGCGGCTGCTTTGGCGGCTGCACCTTCTGCTCCATCACCGAGCACGAGGGCCGCATCATCCAGAGCCGCTCGGAGGACTCGATCATCAAGGAGGTCGAGGACATCCGCGACAAGGTCGAGGGGTTCACCGGCGTCATCTCCGACCTCGGCGGCCCCACGGCCAACATGTACCGCCTGGGTTGCCGCAGCCCCGAGATCGAGGCCGCCTGCCGCAAGCCCAGCTGCGTGTACCCCGGCATTTGCCAGAACCTCACCACCGACCACGGCCCGCTGATCAAGATCTACCGCCGCGCGCGGGCCTTGAAGGGCATAAAAAAGATCCTGATCGGCTCCGGCCTGCGCTACGACCTGGCGGTGCAGAGTCCCGAGTATGTGAAGGAGCTGGTCCAGCACCATGTGGGGGGCTACCTGAAGATCGCGCCCGAGCACACCGAGCAGGGGCCGTTGTCGAAAATGATGAAGCCGGGCATCGGCAGCTACGACCGCTTCAAGACGATGTTCGAAAAGTACAGTGAAGAGGCGGGCAAGAAGCAGTTCCTGATTCCGTATTTCATCGCCGCCCACCCGGGCACCCGCGACGAGGACATGATGAACCTGGCGCTCTGGCTGAAGAAGAACGGCTTCCGCGCCGACCAGGTGCAGACCTTCTACCCCAGCCCCATGGCCACGGCCACCGCCATGTACCACTCGGGCCTGAACCCGCTCAAGGGTGTGCACCGGGACGAGCGCGGCGAGAAGGTCGACATCGTGCGGGGCGAGAAGCGCCGCCGCCTGCACAAGGCCTTTTTGCGCTACCACGACCCGAACAACTGGCCGCTGCTGCGCGAGGCCCTCAAGGCCATGGGCCGGGCCGACCTGATCGGCAACGGCAAGCACCACCTGATCCCGACCTTCCAGCCGGTCACCGACGGCAGCTACCAGAGCGCGCGCAAGAAGAACAGCACACCGCTTAAGCCCGGAGCCCGGGTGCAACCGCGTGCCGGGCAGGTGCTGACGCAGCACACCGGCTTGCCACCACGGGACACCGGTGGCCGACCAAGCGGTGTCGCCCGCAAGCCAGGTCGCCGTCCGGGCGTCTGAAAGGGGGGGGACGATGGCAGCAAGCCTGCTCGGTGCCATCCGCCGCCTGGGTCGAGTGTGGCTGATGGCCATGGGTGGCATGGCGGTGTTCACGTCCGCTCTGGCCCAAGGGGGCGATCATTGCCCACCCCAGGCCAGGACACCGGACCGCCAGTTGCTCATGCAGGCCCAGCAGCAGGCGGCCGACCGGGGTTTTCTCTGGCGCATCAGCCGCGGCGGGCGCGACTCTTTTCTGTACGGCACCCTGCATGCGGGACAGGCCGACTGGTTTGCCCTCGGACCTCGGGTCGAGTCTGCACTGCACCGCACCGGGGTGCTGGCGCTCGAGGTGAATCTGACCGACCCGTCTGTGCTGCAGTCGGTGGAGCAGGCCATGAACCGGCCACCGGTGCCCCTACCGATGGAGTTGATGCAGTTGCTGCGCCAGGCCTGGAGCGCCGAATGCCTGCCGCTGTCGGACCTGGATTCCGGACCGGTTGAACTGCACGTGACCCGGCTGGCGGTGGTCCGTGCGCAGCGCGAGGGTCTTTTCCCGATCTACGGTGCGGAGTCCCTGCTGCTGATGCGTAGCCTGGCGGCGCAGCGCCCGGTGGTGGGGCTGGAGCAGGTAGAGGACCAACTGCAGGCCCTGCTGGCCCGCAGCCAGCCGGAGGCCGAAACCCTGGTCCGTGACGCTTTGGAAGAGTTGGCCCATCCCGAGACTGCCAAAGTGCTGCAGCGGCTGGTTAGTGCCTGGAACAGCAGCGACCTGGGCGACCTGGAGCGCTACGGCAACTGGTGCCAGTGCCTGACCACGGCGTCGCAGCGAGAACAGCATGCGCGCCTGATCGATGCCCGCAACCCGGGCATGGCGGATGCCATCGAGCGCCTGCACCAGGATGTCAGCGTGTTTGCTGCGGTGGGCGCCCTTCACATGATAGGCCCTCAGGGTTTGCCGGCCTTGCTGCAGGCCCGGGGCTTCGTGGTTGCCCGCGTATTCTGATGCGCCTCAGCCCGCCAGGGTGTGCAGTGGAATGTCTTTGGCCATGGCCAGCCGGTCCAGCTGACGTCGTGTCTGGCCGGCGAGAAAAGAGGCAATGGCCTCGTGCGTGGCGGGCTTGAACAAGCTGGCCATGCCCGACATTGGCACGCCGGCCGCGGCACACAAGGCGGCCGCAAAATGCGGCTCCAGCGCCGCCACGGCGACGCGGCCGTCCTTGCAGGGGTAGACCCGGTAGCCGGCGTGGGCGCCCCCGACCGCACCCCTGGCCTGCGTCAGTCCCCAGGTGCGGGGCAGGGCGAGCCAGGCGGCCGCGTCCGAGAGGGCGACTTCCTGGAAGACGCCCTGGCCCTTGCCGCGTTGTACCAACACCGCCTTGAGCACCGCTTCGCTGGCCATCAGGGCGCCACCCATGTCAGCGAACAGGGTCGCTGGAAGGTCCAGACCCGTGACCAGCCCGGCATCGGCCAGGTAGGTCAGGTCGTGGCCGGGCTCTTCGGCACGCGCACCGGGCGCACCGACGATGGCCACCACCGACAGCTGCGGATGCGCCTTGTGCAGCGCTTTCCAGCCCAGGCCGAGCTTGTTCAGCGCCGAAGGCCGGAACGAGGTGAGCAACACGTCGGTGCGCGCCAGTTCCCGCTGCAGCCGGGCCTGGCCTTTCTCGCTCTTGAGGTCGACGGTCAGCACCCGGATGCCTTCGTGCAGCTGGGCATAGGCCTGAGGGTTGTACTGGCCCATGGGGTCGCCGCTGGTGCCGGGCGGAAGCCCCTTGGGTGCGGGCGGCTCGGCCTTCACACAGGTGGCACCCATGGACCTCAGGCGCATCAGGGCGGCGGGGCCGGGCAGGTTCAGGGCCAGGCTGAGCACGCGCACGCCGCGCAGCGGGCTGACCGGCCGGGCGGGCATGGCTGAGGGGGCAGAAGCGGTAGCACGGGCGACGGTGGTCATGGTGGTGGCGGTGGTTGACGTAAACGTCAATGTACCGCCCCGCGCAGCCGGCCGGAATCAAACCGGCGACAACCCGCTGGTACCGCCACTCAGCGCTGACCGAAGTCCAGTGGCAGGCCGACGTAGTTCTCGGCGATGGTCTTCAGGCCGGCTTCGGAGTGCATCAGGTAGTCCAGCTCGGCCTGTTGCAGTCTGGCGTTGATGGCCCCTTCACCGTCGAAGTTGTGCATGATGGAGGTGAACCACCAGCTGAAGCGCTCGGCGCGCCAGATGCGCTTGAGGCAGCGCTCGGAGTAGCTGTCGATGCCGGCTTCGGACTTGTCCTGGTAGAACTCGACCAGGGCATTGGACAGGTACTTGACGTCGGTGGCGGCCAGGTTCAATCCCTTGGCACCGGTCGGCGGCACGATGTGGCCCGCGTCTCCGGCCAGGAACAGCCGGCCGAAGCGCAGGGGCTCGGTCACGAAGCTGCGCAGGGGAGCGATGCTCTTCTCAAGGCTGGGGCCGGTCACCAGCTGCTCGGCGGCTTCCCGGTCCAGGCGCAGGCGCAGCTCGGCCCAGAATGCGTCATCGCTCCACTGCTCGACCTTGTCGGTCAGGGGCACCTGCAGGTAGTAGCGGCTGCGGGTGTGGCTGCGCTGGGAGCACAGGGCAAAACCGCGCTCGCTGTTCGCGTAAATCAGCTCGTGGTGCACCGGAGGCGTGTCCGACAGCAGGCCCAGCCAGCCGAACGGATAGACCTTCTCGAACTCCTGGATGGCGCTGCGCGGCACGCTGGCGCGACACACGCCGTGAAAGCCGTCGCACCCGGCGATGAAATCGCAGGCGATGGTGTGGGTCTGACCGTCCTTCTCGTAGGTGACGCTCGGTGACTTCGAGTCGAAGTCGTGCACCTGCACGTTGGCGGCCTCGTACACCGTGGGCAGGCCTGCCGCCTGGCGGGCATCCATCAGGTCGCGTGTCACCTCGGTCTGGCCGTAGACCATGACCTTCTTGCCGCCGGTCAGTTTGGCCAGGTCAATCCGGTGCCGCAGCCCGTTGAACAGCATGTCGAAGCCCGTGTGCACCAGGCCCTCGGCATGCATGCGCTGGCCGACGCCGGCTTCGTCCAGCAGGTCGATCGCGACCTGTTCCAGAACGCCGGCGCGGATGCGGCCCAGCACGTACTCGGGGGTCTGGCGTTCGAGGATGATGGCGTCGATGCCGGCTTTGTGCAGCAACTGGCCCAGCAGCAGGCCCGAGGGGCCCGCACCGATGATGGCAACCTGTGTTCTCACGCATGTCTCCTGATTGGGGGATGCGCCGACTGTAGGCAGCGGGGCCTCCATCCTCAAGCACCCAAAACAAGCTTTGTGCGATGGTTGGCCAATTTGTGCGATCATCGCGCGCTGTGAGCCAAGCCCCCAGACCCATCGCGAAGGCCGACTTCATCGAAGGCATGGCCAAGGGCCTGGCCGTGCTGGAGAGCTTCGACACCGAGCGCCAGCGCCTGAACGCCACCCAGGCGGCCGAGCGAGCCGGCCTCACGCGCGCAGCGGCCCGGCGCCACCTGCTCACGCTGGCCCACCTGGGCTACCTGGACACCGACGGCACCCACTACTGGCTGTCGGCCAAGGTACTGCGTTTTTCCGGCAGCTACCTGGCCTCGGCCCGACTGCCGCGCCTGCTGCAACCCACACTCAACCGGCTGGCAGCACAGACGCGAGAGTCCTTCTCGGCCGTGGTGCTGGATGGGGACGAGGTGGTCATCGTGGCGCGCAGCGCGGCCGTGGGCGGGCAGCGGCTGATGGCCTACGGCCTGCACCTGGGTGCTCGCCTGCCGGTGCATGCCACCTCGACCGGTCGGGTGCTGCTGGCGGCATTGCCGATCGCCGAATTCAGTGCCTGGCTCAAGGGCCGGGAGTTGCCGCGCCTGACGCCCCGCACCGTGGTGGAGCACCGCGCCTTTCGCACCGCCATAGCGCGCGTGCGCAAGGACGATTTTGCTGTGGCCAGCGAAGAGCACGAGCTTGGCGTACATGCCCTGGCGGTGCCGCTGCGCAATATGCAGGGGCGCACGGTGGCGGCGCTCAATGTGGTGGCCTCACCGGACCGGCTGGAGCCCGAGGTGATGCAAAGGGACCTGCTGCCCCTGCTGCTGGATGCCGCCCGGGAACTGCGTCCGCTGCTGTGAGGCTCAGACGCCCAGATACTGTTCCAGCAACCGGGGTTGTCCCAGCAGTTCGTCCGAGCTGCCTTCGAACACCACCTCTCCCTTGACCAGGATGACATTGCGGTCGGTGATCTGGGTGATGTGTTTCCAGTTCTTGTCGACGATGACGCTGCTGATGCCGCTTTCTCGGATCAGGCCGCAGATGCGCCAGATCTCGCGGGCGATCAAGGGCGCCAGTCCTTCGGTGGCTTCGTCGAGGATGAGCACGTCCGGGTTGGTCATCAGCGCGCGGCCGATGGTCAGCATCTGCTGCTCACCACCGGACAGCTGCTGTCCACCATGGCCCAGCCGTTCGGCCAGGCGCGGGAAGGTCTCCAGCACCCGCTCGTAGGTCCAGTCACGTCGCCCCTGCGTGCCGGCCCGGGCTGCCATGACGAGGTTTTCCTTCACGCTCAGGTTACCGAAGATGCCGCGCCCCTCCGGCACATAGGCCACACCGAGCCGGGCCACGTCGTAAGGTGTGGCGCCGGTCATCTCTCGACCCTTGATCTCGACGCGTCCGCCGCTGGGCTTGACCAGGCCCATGATGGATTTGAGCAGCGTGGTCTTGCCCATGCCGTTGCGCCCCATCAGGCCGATGGTCTGCCCCTGGTCGACGGTGAAGTCGATGCCGCGCAGGATGTGGCTGGCGCCGTAGTGTGTGTTCAGGCCAGTGGCCCGGATCAGTGGCTGGGCCATCAGTGCTCCTCTCCGAGGTAGGCGGCTTGCACCAGCGGATCGGATCGGACCTGCTCGGGTGTCCCGCTGGCGATGACCTGACCGTTGACCATGACCGTGAGCTGGTCGGCCAGGGCAAAGACGGCGTCCATGTCGTGCTCCACCAGCATCACCGCGTGGTCCTTCTTCAGGCGCTGCAGGAGGGCGACCATGCTTTCGGCCTCGGCCTGCCCCATGCCGGCCAGCGGTTCGTCCAGCAGCAGCACCGTGGGTTCGGTGGCCAGCGTCATGGCGATCTCCAGCTGTCGCTGTTCCCCGTGGCTGATGGTGGCCGCCACCGTGCGGGCGCGGTGGGTCAGACCGGCCAGCTCGATGGCGCGCTCACAGCGCTGGTTCACGCGTTCCATGCGGTCGGCTGCGCTGAACCAGTGCAGCGGGTTCCAGGGCCAGTGGCGCTCGCGCGATTGCGCCGCCAGCCGGACGTTGTCCCACACGGTGAAGGGCAGGAAGATGTTGGTCTTCTGGTAGCTGCGCCCAAGACCCATGCGCGAAATCGACTCCGGCGCCTGACCTGCGGTCTCCTGACCGTTGAGCCGGATCTGTCCGGAAGTGGGTGGCAGGTCGCCGGACAGCAGGTTGGTCAGGGTGGATTTGCCCGCGCCATTGGGGCCGATGACCGCATGGATGCGGTCGCGGAACAGATCGACCGACACGTCGTTGACGGCGGCCAGACCACCGAAGCGCTTGGTCAGGTGCTGGGCGGAGAGCAGGAGGTCGCTCATCGCGTGCCTCCCTTGTTGCGTCCGAACAGCTTCTCGCCCAGGCCGAGCAGACCGCGTGGTGCCACGATCACCACCAGGACAATGAAGCCGCCCATGAGCAGTTGCCAGTGCTTGGTGACATCCTTGAAGAAGTGCATCACGTACTCGAAGGCAAAGGCGCCGACGATGGCACCGGCGAAGTTGCCCATGCCCCCGAGGATCACCATCATGATGGCGTGGGCGCTCATGTGAAAGCCCATCAGCTCGGGGTTCATGAAACCGGTCTGGGCGGCCCACAGGTAGCCGGCCACACCGGCCAGGGTGCCAGCCAGGGTGAAGGCGGCCAGTTTGTAGCCGAAGGTGCCGTAGCCGACGGCCCGCATGCGGTGCTCGTTGACCCGGATGCCCGAGAGCGCACGCCCGAAAGGCGAGAACAGCACGCGCCGAAGCAGCAGGTAGACGCCGATCAGAGCCACCAGGGTGAAGTAGTAGAAGTGGGTCCGGTTCTCCAGATCGAGCCCGATGGCAGTCGCATCGGGGCGGAAATAGACGTAGATGCCATCCGATCCGCCGAGTGCCTTGTTGTCGAAGAACAGGAAGTAGATCATCTGCGCAAAGGCCATGGTCACCATGATGAAGTAGATGCCATGGGTGCGAACCACGAAGAAGCCGATCACCAGCGCCGCCAGGCCCGAGGCGGCAGCCGCTACCGGCAGGCTCCACCACAGCGACACCGGGTGGTCGGCCGGTGTCATGAACGCCAGTGCATAGCCTGCCAGACCGAAGAAGGCGGCGTGCCCCAGGGAGACCAGACCGGTCACGCCCTGCAGCAGGTCGAGGCTCATGGCAAAAATCGCCAGGATCATCATCTGCGTCAGCATCTGCAGGTAGAAGTCCCGGCCGTCGACCGGCACAAACGGGAACGCGGCCAGCGCCAGCGCGCCCAGTCCGAGCAGGACCTGAACACCAGCGGGCAGTTTTTCAAGGGTGGCTTTGGGTGAACTCATGGTGGCGGGGTCACTGTTTGAACAGGCCTTCGGGTTTGTAGAGCAGCACCAGGGCCATCAGCATGTACACGGCCATCCCGGCGATCTGGGGCACCAGCACCTTGCCGAAGGTGTCGACCAGTCCCACCAGCAGCGCCGCCACCAGGGCGCCGCGCACCGATCCGATGCCACCGATCACCACCACCACAAAACACATGATCAGCACCGAACCACCCATGCCCGGGTAGACGCTGGCGATGGGGGAGGCGATCATGCCAGCAATGGCGGCCAGACCCACGCCCAGAGCGAACACCACGCCGTGGATGAGGCGGATGTTGATGCCCAGAGCCTCGGTCATTTCGCGGTTGAAGGCACCCGCGCGGATCTTCATGCCCAGACGTGTCTTGCTGATCAGCAGGTACAGCCCGATGGCCAGGGCGATACAGATGCCGGACATCACCAGGCGGTAGATCGGGTAGGACAGGGTGTCGGTGAGCGGAATCGACCAGTTGAGCAACTCGGGCACCTGCACCGCATGGACGTCGTCGCCCCAGAGGATGGAGCGCAGCTCTTCGAAGATGTAGATCAGGCCGAAGGTCAGCAAGACCTGATCGAGGTGATCCCGGTGGTAGAAGAAGCGGAACAGGCCCCACTCCAGCAGCCACCCCAGCACCACCGCCAGCACGGTGCCCAGAAGGATCGCCAGCACGAGACTGTCGAGCTGGGCGGTGAAGAACCAGGCCATGTAGGCGCCCAGCATGTAGAAACTGCCATGGGCCAGGTTGACCACACCCATGATGCCAAAGATCAGCGTCAGGCCGGCAGCCAGCATGAACAGCAGCAAACCATACTGGATGCTGTTGAGCAACTGGATCAGAAAATTGGCGAAATCCATGGGAGGCAGGGGCTAGCGGGCGCGCAGAAAATCCCGGGAGCCCTCACGGGCTCCCGGACGGGCTAGGATGACAGGGGTTTCAGGCCATGCGGCAGCCCGTGCCCGGGTCGGCCACCGCCCGGGCCGCGATGCCGATCACCTTGTTCTCGCGGTTTTCCACCTGGCGCAGGTACATGTCCTGAATCGGATTGTGCGAGGGGCTCATCTTCCACTTGCCCCGCGGGCTGTCGATTTCGGCGCCACGCATGGCCGCCTGCAAGGCCTGCTTGTTGCCAAAGTCACCGCGCACGGCGTTGGCGCCCTGGATCAGCAGGAGGCCGGTGTCGTAGCCCTGAACCGCATACACATCGGGCTGCATCTTGAAGGTCTTGGCATATTCCAGACGGAAGGCCTTGTTGCGCGGCGTGTCCAGCGAGTCGCTGTAGTGCATGGTGGTCAGCACACCGTTGGCCGCATCGCCTGCGGCATCCAGCACACCCTCGGTCAGGAACCCGGACCCATACAGCTGGATGCTGCGCGACAGGCCGGCCGCATGGTAGTCGCGCAGGAACTTGGCGGCGCCACCACCGGCAAAGAAGCAGGCCACCGCGTCCGGCCGCAGGGAAGCGATCTCGGTCAGCAAGGCCTGGAACTCGACGTTGGGGAAGGGCAGCCCCAGCTTGCGGATGATGGTGCCACCCGCTTCGGTGTAGCTCTTCTCGAAGCCCTCGAAGGCCTCGTCGCCGGCGGCGTAGTTCCAGGTGATCCACACGGCCCGCTTGTGGCCGCGGTCGACCATGGGCTTGCCCAGGGCCAGTGTGGGTTGTGAGTTGGAGAAAGAGGTGCGGAAGACGTTCGGAGCGCACTGTTGCCGGGTGGCGACGTGCACGCCGGCGTTCGGGATCAGGTTGAGCACTCCGCTTTCGCGAGCGACGCGGTGGATGCCCATCTGCACACCCGAGTGAACTGTGCCCACCAGCACGTCAACGCGGTCGCGCTGCACCAGACGGGTGGCGTTCTCGATGCCCTTGGCCGGGTTGGACTCATCGTCAACCTTGAAGAATTCCACTTCGCGGCCACCCAGCTTGCCGCCTTGCTCATTGAGCGCCATGCGAAAGCCGTTTTCAATGGCCACACCCAACTGGGCAAAGGTGCCGGTGTAGGGCAGCATGAATCCGACTCGCAACTTGTCGGATTGAGCGCGAACAATCTGCGGCAGCAGCAGGCCGGTGGATGCGGCGCCGATCACGGCGGCACTGCGGGTCAGGACGAGGCGGCGGGTGGTCATGCAGGGTCTCCTTAGGTGGGAAGCGAACCTCTTCACTGTAGGCCGCCATCACCGGTCTTGGCGATCCAGACTTACCCGTACTTGAGGCATCAAATATTTACGACTGAATAAATGATGCGATACGGATCGGGGCGAGGATCTGACGGTGATGCGCTATAGTGCAATTCTGATAATGCACTATATTGCATCTTCTGTGATGTCATCTCAGTGCTTACCCTAGGAATCTGCGCATGACCATGTTTGAGCGCTTGCTGCCTGCGCCGCGGTCGCGGGGCAGGCGGGCTCCGTCAAGAGTTGGAGGTTGGTTCAGGCAGGGTCGTTCGGCTTCGGTCGGGCCGGCAGCTCGATGACCAGTTCGCGAAGCAGACCACCCGCCTCCACAGACCCTTTGATGTTGCCTTCGCCCTGGATGCGACGTTCACAAAGCGCCTTGTCCTCGTCCGGCAGCCGCTGACAACGCTGCACGGCGTTCGCCTGCAACTGATCGGGGTCGGGTGCCGCCGGGCGCATTCCCTTCAGCGCTTCCGCCCGGACGGCTCCTGCCTCTCTGAGGCAGGAGGAGCGCTCGTGCATGGATGCACTGTCCATGCAGGCTGCACGATCTTGCTGGAAAAGGGCTTCAATGTCAGTCTTAGACGGTGAGTTGTCGGCCCATGTGGTCTGCGCCATGGCCAGTGTGGTGGCGCAGGCCAGCATTCCGCGGGACAGGGGGCTGGACAAGAGCGACATGGGTTCTCCTGAATCTGGCGGGGTGGGGACGAGGCACCAGAATGCCGACAGGAATCGCACCGGTTGGCGCCCAATCGCGGGGTTGGCGTGACGCGTGCCTGCACTCAGATGCGTGCTGAGGTTGTGACCGGTGCAAAGGCCAAAAGTTTCCCAGAGGCACAATGACCAACCCCTTCGCAAAGGGCTCTTGCCCCACCCGGTCAGGCTTGCTCCGGTGGTGGGTTCAGGCTGGTGGTGCCCGGTTGGCCGGACAGGCCATGTGCTGTGGCCTGCCCGGAGGGACTCGAACCCCCGACCTGCTGCTTAGAAGGCAGCTGCTCTATCCAGTTGAGCTACGGGCAGACGTTCACGGCGGTGCTGCCGTGAAGGACAAAAGGCCCACGCAGTGGGCCTTTTGTTGTGGGGTGGTCGGAGCGGCGGGATTCGAACTCGCGACCCTCTGCTCCCAAAGCAGATGCGCTACCAGGCTGCGCTACGCTCCGACGTAATCTGGCATTGTACCTGTTCGGGAAGCGCTCTCGTGCACCCGTCCAAAAGATTGTTCACCCGACTGCCGGTGGCGCGACCCATTGCCTCTCAGCAGCCACGGGTCACTGGCATCTCCACGTCGGACTTGACGGCCATGTGGCGGGCCAGTTCGAGTTTGGCGATGGCCTGGCGGTGCACTTCATCCGGACCGTCGGCCAGGCGCAAGGTGCGCTGGTTGGCGTAGCTGTAGGCCAGGGGAAAGTCGTCGCTGACACCGCCACCCCCGTGCGCCTGGATGGCCATGTCGATGATGTCGCAGGCCATGTTGGGGGCCACCACCTTGATCATGGCGATCTCGGCCTTGGCGATCTTGTTGCCCACCGTGTCCATCATGTAGGCGGCCTTGAGCGTGAGCAGGCGCGCCATCTCGATGCGGCAGCGGGCATCGGCGATGCGCTCATGCCAGACCGACTGGGCCGAGATCGGTTTGCCAAAGGCAACCCGGCTGTTCAGCCGCTGGCACATCAGCTCCAGCGCCCGTTCTGCGGCGCCGATCGAGCGCATGCAATGGTGGATGCGCCCCGGGCCCAGGCGGCCCTGGGCGATCTCGAAGCCACGGCCTTCACCCAACAGCAGGTTGCTGGCCGGCACCCGCACGTTCTCCAGCAGCACCTCCATGTGGCCGTGCGGTGCGTCGTCGTAACCGAACACCGACAAGGGGCGCAGGATTTTGATGCCGGGCGTGTTGGCCGGCACCACGATCATGCTTTGCTGGGAATGGCGGGGCGCCTCGGGGTCGGTCTTGCCCATCACGATGTAGACCGCACAGCGCGGGTCGCCGGCGCCGGACGACCACCACTTGCGGCCATTGATCACATACTCGTCGCCGTCACGCTCGATGCGGCACTGGATGTTGGTGGCATCCGAGGACGCGACCTCGGGTTCCGTCATCAGAAAGGCCGAACGGATCTCGCCTTTGAGCAAGGGCTCCAGCCACTGGTCCTTGATGGCTTCGCTGGCGTAGCGCTCCAGGGTTTCCATGTTGCCGGTGTCCGGGGCCGAACAGTTGAACACCTCGGCTGCAAACGGCGCACGGCCCATGATCTCGCACATCGGGGCGTATTCCAGGTTGCTCAGTCCCTCCGGCGCTCGTTTGGACTGGGGCAGGAACAGGTTCCATAGCCCGGCCGCGCGCGCCCTGGGCTTGAGTTCCTCGATCAACGTGGTCGGCAGCCACGCATTGCCCTTGGCCCGGTTGGCCGCGATTTCGGCAAAGAAGCGGCTTTCATTGGGGTAGATGTGCTCGTCCATGAAAGCCAGCAGGCGTTCGCGCAGTCCCTTGACCTTGTCTGTGTAGTCGAAATGCATGGTGGTCCTTCCGTGGTGAATCGGTGTCGTGGGTGAAGTGGAGGGTCAGTGGCGGCGGGCAAAGTCCCAGGCCAGTTCGGCCAGCGGGCGGGCGCCGGCGGCCGAGGACACGGCCTGAGCGCTGGATGCGGTGCCCATTTCGACGCGCTTGGCGATGCCTTGCAGGATGGCCGCCAGACGGAACAGGTTGTAGGCCAGGTAGAAGTTCCAGTCCGCCTTGAGCTGCTCGGGTGTCGCGAAGCCCGTGCGTTCGCAGTAGCGTGCGATGTAGTCGTCCTCTTGCGGAATGCCCAGGGACTTCACGTCCAGGCCTCCGATGCCCCTGAAGGCGCCTGGCGGGATGTGCCAGGCCATGCAGTGGTAACTGAAATCGGCCAGCGGATGGCCCAGCGTGGACAGCTCCCAGTCCAGAATGGCCAGCACCCGGGGCTCGGTCGGGTGGAACATCAGATTGTCCAGCCGGTAGTCCCCATGCACGATGGACACCAGCGATTCGTCCCGCGCCATGGCCGGTATGTGTTCGGGCAGCCAGGCCATCAACTCATCCATGGCCGGGATCGGCTGGGTGATCGAGGCCGTGTACTGCTTGCTCCAGCGACCGATCTGGCGCTCGAAATAGTTGCCCGGCTTGCCGTAGTCACCCAGCCCGATGTCGGCGGGCCGCACCGAGTGCAGCGCCGCCATCACCCGGTTCATTTCGTCGTAGATGGCGCCACGTTCTTCGAGGCTCATGTCAGGCAGCGACTGGTCCCACATGACACGGCCTTCAACGCACTCCATGATGTAGAAAGCGCGACCGATCACAGCCTCGTCTTCGCACAGCACATGCATCTTCGCCACTGGAACGGGCGTCTGCCGCAAGGCACTCATGACACGAAACTCGCGCTCAATGGCGTGCGCCGAGGGCAGCAGCTTGGCCACCGGGCCGGGCTTGGCCCGCATCACGTACCGGCGTGTCGGCGTGATCAGCTTGTAGGTGGGGTTGGACTGCCCACCCTTGAACATCTCGACGCTCAGCGGGCCCTGAAAGCCGTCGAGGTTTTGCGCCAGCCAGGTCTGCAAGGCCTGGACGTCGAAAGCGTGCTGCGCCGATACCGGCCGCGTGCCGGTGAATGCTTGGGTGTCGGTCATGGCGTGATCGGTGAAGGTGGGTGTGGATCCTTCGCGCGGGTGTGGCCGCGCACCGGGACACGGAGTGCGCAGGCTGCCGCTGGCGCACACCTTGCCCGAGCCGATGACCGCGGTGGGTTCAGGATTCGGCTTCTGCGATGCGCATCAATGCAGCCCGATTCCGCACCACCAATCCGCCCTGTTCGATGCGGATGGCTTCTTCGCGCTCCATCGACTTGAGTTCCTGATTGACGCGCTGGCGCGAGGCGCCCAGCAATTGGGCCAGTTCTTCCTGGGCCAACTGGAGACCGATGCGCACCTCGCTGCCATCTGAAAGACAGGGCACGCCATAGCTGCGCACCAGGTGGAGCAGCTGTTTGGCCAGCCGTGCCCGCAACGGCAGGGTGTTGAGATCCTCGACCAGGCCGAACAGGGTCCGGATGCGGCGCGCCTGAAGCCGCATCAGGGCCTCGTACAGCTCGACGTGCAAGGTCAGGATCTTCTGAAAATCGTTGCGCGAGACACACAACAGCGTGGTTGCCCCATGCGCATAGGCGTCGTGGGTGCGCTGGTCGCCGTCGAAGATCGCGACATCGCCGAACCAGACCCCGGGCTCCACGTAGGTCAGCGTAATCTGCTTGCCCGACAGCGAGGTCGAGCTCACCCGCACCGCGCCCTTGGCCACGGCGGTCCACTCCGAGGGTGGATCGCCACGGGCCACGATCAGGTCGCCGTCCTTGAACCGCTTGACGTAGGCGCATCGAAGAATGTCGTGTCTCAATGAAGGTGAAAGGCTGCCGAACCAGCGTCCGCTGTTGATCGACTCGCGTTCTTCCATTGTCAGAATGGGTTCGTCCATGGGCTGTCTTATGAGTGACTGGTTTTGCCCGCATTGTCGCCACAGGGACGCCAGCGGGGCATAGGGTTTGCGTGAGACTGCAGTGTGCAGGGTGCCTGCGGCACCCTTGGGGCACCTGTCAGCGGTACTGCGGGGGGCGTTTTTCCATGAAGGCACCGATGCCTTCGCCCGCGTTCGGGTGGTGCAGGTTGCGCACAAAATGGTCGCGCTCGGCCGCCAGTTGGGCGTGCAGGCTCTGGCCGGTTGCTTCGTTGGCCAGGTCCTTGATGCTGGCCATGGCGTTGGGTGCCCGGGTGTTCAGCTGCTCGGCCCAGGCCAGTGCATCGTCGAGCGCCTGGCCGCTGGCACTGATGCGCGAGACCAGACCCAACTGGTGCAGGCGGCGGGCGTCGATGCGCTCACCCCCCATCAGCAATTGCAGGGCGGTCGAGCGGGGCAGGGCACGCACCAGACTCCAGGTGGCACCACCGTCCGGTGACAGGCCCACGTTCACATAGGCCATCACGAACACGCTGTCGTCGGCGGCCACCACCAGATCGCAGGCCAGCGCCAGCGAGAAGCCGGCGCCGGCGCACGAGCCTTCCACCGCGGCCATGACTGGTTTTGGAAAGGCCCGAATGGTTTCGATCCAGTTGTGCAATCCTTCGATGCTTGCGGCCTGCACCTCGGGTGGCTGCTGGCGGTTGGCCTGAAGCCGCTGCAGGTTACCACCGGCGCAGAAGTGCTGGCCCTCGCCCGTGATGACCACACTGCGGATCTCCGGGTTGTTCTCCGCCACGTTCAGGGCTTCGACCCCGGCGGCGTAGATGTCCGGCCCCAGCGCGTTGCGGTGCTCCGGGTTGCTGATGGTCAGCACCATGGTCTGTCCATGGCTGTGGCTCTTGAGGCTGGCGGTCATTTTCAAGCTTCCTCGTGGGTCAGGCTCAGCCCGAGTGCACCCCGTCGGCGCAGCCAGGGCGACGGGCGATAGCGAGGATCTCCGTAGACCGTCTGCATGTTGAACAGGATCTCCAGCACATTGGCCGGGCCGATCCGGTCGCCCATGGCCAACGGGCCCATCGGGTAGCCCAGGCCGAGTGTCACCGCCAAGTCGAGGTCGGCGGGGCTGCAGACGCCTTGCTGGCACATGTCCGCCGCGATGTTCACGATGGTGGCCACCACGCGCTGGGTCACGAAACCACCGCTGTCGCGCACCACGCTGACCGCCTTGCCGTCGCGGGCGAACAGGGCGTGTGCCGCGTTGCGCATGTCGCTGCGGGTGGCCGGGTTGGTGGCCAGCACGCGCCGGCGCGTGGCTTTGTCGTCCAGCATCATGTCGATACCCACTGTTCGGGCCGGGTCCAGCCGTTCGACCGCTGCCAGGGTGGTGACGTCCAGGCCCAGGGGGGCCACCAGGATCAGGGCGGAAGAGGAGGGGGCTGCCGCGGTCTCGATGGATGCACCCAGGTCCTTGAGCAGCTGGTACAGCTCCTGGCGCCTGGCCGCTTTCGGCGACACCCAGACCGGTGGCAGCGTGTCCACCTGCGGCACTGGTGGCTCCGCCGGGATTTGCGCCAAGCCATCGACATAGGCGTAAAAGCCATCCCCCACCTTCTTGCCGACGACCCCGCCGGCCAGCCGTTGTGCAGTGATCACGCTGGGGCGGTAGCGCGGCTCGTCGTAGTACTGGCGGTAGATCGACTCCATCACAGGATGGGACACGTCCAGGGCCGTCAGATCCATCAGCTCGAAGGGGCCGAGGCGAAAACCCATCTGGTCCCTGAGGATGCGGTCGATGGTGGCAAAGTCGGCCACCTGTTCACCAGCCACCCGCAGCGCCTCGGTGCCGTAGCCCCGTCCGGCGTGGTTGACGATAAAGCCCGGGGTGTCCTGTGCCGATACAGGGGTATGACCAAACTGGCGGCTGTACTCGGCCAGCTTCTGACACACCTGCGGACTTGTCTTGAGCCCGGCAATGACTTCGACCACGCGCATCAGGGGGACCGGGTTGAAGAAGTGGTAGCCGGCCAGCCGCGACGGGTGCTTCAGCGCTGCGCCAATGGCGGTCACCGACAGCGAGGACGTGTTGGTGGCCAGCACACAGTCCGGGCCCACCACTTCTTCAAGTTGCTGAAACAGCCGCTGCTTGACGTCAAGTCTCTCGACAATGGCTTCGATCACCAGGTGGCATTCTGCAAGGTCCGGCAGGGACGTGGCCACGCGCAGGCGATCTGTGCAATTCTGGGCAACCGCAGGGTCCATCTTGCCCTTCTCCGACAGCTTGAGCCAGGTCGACCGCAAGGCATCGACGGCTTTCTGGGCAGCGCCCTCCTGCGCGTCGAAAAGAATGACCTCGCTACCGGCTTGTGCCGCCATCTGGGCGATACCACGCCCCATGGCACCCGTACCGACCACACCACAGATTCGATAAACAGTTTGCATGATCCAGAGTTATTTGCCCGGGTGCGCGAAAAGCCTATGACAAAATGTTGCACCAACGGATTAAAGGGAAACTGACGTGCGCCAATTCTGGTTGGGCTGTATTTTGCTATCAACTGCCGTCAGCAGTTCAGCGGTGAGCTTGGGTCGTCACAGCGGGGCGGCTGTGATCGGTCGACCGCTGGACATCCGGGCCCAAGTGCTGTTGAGCCCCGGCGAAGACATTTCCGCCCTTTGCGTATCGGCCGAGGTGTTCTTTGGCGATTCGCAGGTAGGGGGTGTGCAGACCCAGATCCGGCAGGCGACACCTGACGCGGAGGTGACGGTTCGTATTCAGACAGCCCAGGCCATCAACGAGCCGATTGTGACCGTTTTGGTTCGGGCCGGCTGCGAGGCGCCGTTCAGCCGCCGTTATGTGTTGCTGGCCGACCCGCTGTCCGAACCCATGTCCGAACCGGTCGGTTCGGCTGCTGCCCCTCGGGTGGCGGCCCCGTTGCCGTCTGTTCCGCCAAGTGCCGGGACTGTTCCATCGGCTGACGCTGGGCGCGGCGATGGTCCGGCCGCGACGGCTCCTGTCGCCACGGCCGGGCAAGCGGACGGCATCCGACAGCCTGCGTCGCCCGCGCCTGCACCCAGAGCTGCTCCGGCGCCTCGGCCACCTGCCAGCGTGGTGCGTCGTCCGGCCCCATCCGCACCGGCCGGCCCGCGTCTTCAACTGGACCCGGTGGACCTGAGCCTCGGCATTGACCGCGATCCGGTGCTGCGCCTGTCATTGAGTCTTTTGAGCGAGCCCTCCACGTCCGAAGAGGTGCGGGAGGCGGCAGGCCTGCTGTGGAAGGCCCTCAACGCTTCACCGGAAGACGTTTTGCGCGATGCTCGGAAGCTGGCGGTGCTGGAGGCGGAAGCGCAGGGCCTTCGAGACGAGGAGGCGCGCACGCGTGCCCAGATCGCCGATCTGCAAGCGCAGCTCAGCAATGCCGGGCAGCGCAACTGGCTGACCTATGGCCTGGCGTTGATGCTGCTTCTGAGTCTGCTGGTTCTGGCGGTGATGATGCGCAAGCGCCGCGACGATTCTCGCAACTCTGCCCGTGCCAAAGCGTGGTGGAATGAAGAGGAGGCCCGGCGCCCCTTGCCCCATGACGGCGTGGATTCACCGCAGCACGCCGCACGGGATATCGATATCGACATTGACCTGGCCGCCGAGTCGGATTTCAGACGCAGCGTTTCTTCGCTGGCGCCTCTGAGCCAGCAACCCGACTCGGACAGTGTCCCTGGGCAAGCCAGGCGACCGGGCGATCACCGTGAGTTCGCTGCCAGCGCCATGGGCGTGTCTCGGTCGGTTGCGACGGAGGAACTGTTCGATGTTCAGCAACAGGCCGACTTCTTCATTTCTCTTGGTGAGGACGAGCAAGCCATCCAGGTGCTGAAGAACCATCTGGCCGAAAGCCAGGAGCCCAGTCCTCTGGCCTTCCTCGACCTTCTCAACCTTTATCACCGCCTGGGGCGCCGAAACGACTACGACGCGCTCAGAAACCGTTTCAACGAGGTCTTCAACGCCGGGGCGCCACAGTACGATCAATACTCCGACAAGGGTCGGGGCCTTGAGAGGTACGAAACGGCCATGGGACGCATACAGGCGCTGTGGCCCCAGCCACGCGTGCTCGACGTGATCGAGCAATCCATCTTCCGGGATCCCCACGACACGGAAGGCGAGGTGTTTGATCTGGAGGCCTACCGCGAGCTGCTCATGTTGCATGCCTTGGCCAAGGAGATCATCCGAAAAGACCGGGATGACGTCCCGGAAGAGGATTCCCGGCCCAAATTCGGCCACACCAAGATTCAGCCCCTCAAGGCCGCCGCAGCCAGTGGTGCAGGCGTTCCCACGCAGCCCCAAGATGTCATTCCGCCAGCTTCGCCGAACCTGGGTCTTGACGTCGACCTGGACGAGCTGGCCGAGGTGTCTGCATTCGAGGCTTCTTTGCCTGAGGTGGACGTCAAGGTGGAGCCAACAGCCAAGAGCGGATCAGCCAAGGATCGGCAAGAGCCTCCAGTGCCCAGCAATCTCATCGATTTCGAGGTGCTTGATTTCCTGCACTCGTCCAAGGATGGGGGTGGAGGACCAGACGATCCATCCGGAACACAGGGCGAACCGGGTGGTGGGTCAAAGAACAGGTGAGGGGGCAGGCGGGCCGTGTCTGCCTGCTATCAACGCCGGACCTGAAGCGCGCCCGGGTTGACGATGTTGGTGGGCGTGCCCCGAATGAAGTTGACCACATTGTCGAAGGCTGACGAAAAGTAGGTTTCGTAGCTTTCCTGCTCGACATAGCCGATGTGGGGCGTGCAAATGCAGTTCTCCAGCCGCAGCAGGGCATGCCCCTGCAGAATGGGTTCTGACTCGAACACATCAACCGCCGCCATGCCAGGGCGGCCCCGGTTCAAGGCGGCCAGCAGGGCTTCCGGCTCCAGCAGTTCTGCTCTTGATGTGTTGACCAGCAGCCCGGTGGGCTTCATCTTTGACAGGTCGTCCAGGGTGATGCTCCCGGCGTTGCGTCCACTCAAGCGCAGGTGCAGGCTGAGCACATCGGACTCGGAGAACAGCATGTCCCGGCTGTCGGCCAGCTCGTAGCCGTCGGCGGCTGCGTTGGCGCGGGATTCGTCGCTGCCCCAGACCATGACACGCATGCCGAATGCCCGCCCGTAGCCCGCTACCAGTCGCCCGATTCGGCCATAGCTCCAGACACCGAGTGTCTTCCCGCGCAGCACCATGCCGATGCCGAAGTTGGTGGGCATGGCCGAAGACTTGAGTCCGGCTTGTTGCCAGGCACCGTGCTTGAGGTTGGACACGTACTGGGGCAGGCGGCGCATGGATGCCATGATCAGGGCCCATGTCAGCTCAGCCGTGGCAAATGGCAGACCGGTACCTTCGGCGACAGCGATGCCACGCTCTGTACAGGCGTTGACGTCAACGTGACCGCCCACGCGGCCGGTCTGAGCGATCAGCTTGAGCCGAGGCAGTTTTTCAACCAGTTGTCGGGTGATCGCCGTCCGCTCCCTTATCAGCACCAGAATGTCCGCATCGCGGAGCCGCACCGAAAGCTGGCCCACGCCTTTGACGGTGTTCGTGAACACCTTGGCTGGAAACGGTTCCAGCTTCTCCGCACAGCGCAACTTTCGAACCGCGTCCTGATAGTCGTCCAGAATGACAATGTTCATGGCCCTATTGTGCCGCGAAGGCAAATCGGGTCGTGACAACAGGCTGCCGCACAGTGCAGGCTTCCTACCGGGGTGCCCGCGGGTGCGCAGTGATCTCACTCTATCGGTGAGCCAAGGAAGTGTCCATTTGATTCGACAAATCAACAGCTTGCATGTGCACGCAAGCGATCATCTGCCGGATCCAGGATCAGCTGCTTTGGGGCAGGTGGCGTGCTTCTTGGGCCGCGAGCCTGTCCAGCTCGGCACAGACGTCGGCCATTCGACCCGAAATCACGAAACGGGCGTGACCCGTGCCGCCGCCTGTGCGATCAAGGTGGCGTGTGACCCGAAGCCTTGGGGTGGCAGCTGGTGTGGCGGGCACCTGCTCGGGCGCACGTCCAACAACACGCTGGGTGTCTGCTGCGGTGGCCTGGTGCCGCTGCTTGCGCCTGGCATGTGCGAAGATCTGCGCGCACTGTTTGCCCAGCTGGAGCAGGCGATGGCGCCATGCGACGCTGGAAGACTCGGATGCCGGCAGCCAGCAGTCGAGCGTGCGCAAAGGGCGGTGCCAGGTATTGGTGTGAAGGCGAATTCCCATGTGAAACTCCAGAGGTGGGGTTGGACACAGGCAGGATTGCTCGATAGTCACCCGCGTGGGGATGCCCCGACCCTTGCGACCATCTGCCGCAGGTCGACAACACCGCCCGCCACCCGCACAGATGACGCTGAGCCGAATGGCTCAGAGTTGAAAGCTGTTGCGTATGAGCCCGACCGCCAGTCCTTCAATCTCGAAGGGCTCTTCGGGTGACACCACAATTGTGGGGTAGTCGGGGTTTTCGGCCAGCAACTCGACGTGGTCCGGGTGCCGCATGAAACGCTTGACCGTCACTTCCTCACCCAGGCGGGCGACCACGATCTGGCCATTGCGGGCATCCCGTGCCGACTGCACGGCCAGCAGGTCGCCATCCAGAATGCCGACGTCACGCATCGACATGCCCCGCACACGCAGCAGGTAGTCGGGGGTCTGGCGAAACAGGTGCCGCTCGACCTGGTAGGTCTGGTCCACATGTTCCTGGGCCAGGATGGGGGAACCCGCAGCGACACGGCCGATCAGTGGAAGCATCAGTTGTGAAAAGTCGGGCAGCGGCAGTGTAAGCTGCCGGCTGCGCGCGGCGTTGATGGACTGCAGGTCGGCACTTCGCAGGCGGATGCCGCGAGATGTGCCCCCCACCAGCTCAATCACGCCTTTGCGGGCCAGGGCCTGCAGGTGTTCTTCTGCGGCGTTGGCCGACTTGAAACCCATTTCCCTGGCGATTTCTGCACGGGTGGGTGGGGCGCCTGTGCGTGCAACGGTGCTCTGGATCAGCTCCAGAATCTGTTGTTGCCTTGCTGTGAGCTTGGGCGAGAGTGGCAGGTTGTCGAGCATGTGCGCCTCGTCATGAAATGGTCTGGCTGTGACTGTTGATGCATCCAGTAACTGTATTTTTATTCAGCTTTGGAGATTTGGCAAGTGCCACAAACCTTGCATGCAACGGGCGCACTACCGGTGGTGGTGGTGTTGGGAACCGGTGGCACGATTGCCGGACGGGCCGCCCGCCCTGACGATCTGGTGTCCTACCGGGCTGCAGAGGTGGGCGTTTCCGACCTTCTGGGTGGTGTGCCCGGGCCGGTTGGAGTGCAGATCGAAAGCGAGCAGGTGGCCCAGCTCGACAGCAAGGACATGGACCTGGTCGTCTGGCAGCGCCTGTGCGATCGGGCGCGGCATCACCTGGCCCGCACCGAGGTCGCTGGCCTGGTCATCACGCACGGAACCGACACCATCGAAGAGACCGCATTTGTGCTGCAGGCGCTGTTGCAGCCTCACAAACCGGTGGTGCTGACCTGTGCCATGCGTCCAGCCACCGCCTTGGCGCCGGACGGACCACAGAATTTGAGCGATGCCCTGGTCCTCGCCTGCCAGACCCGTGCTCATGGTGTTCTGGTGGTCTGCGCGGGCAAGATCCACGGTCCTGCCGAGGTGAGCAAGGTGCACACCTATCGCCTGGACGCTTTCGATTCAGGTGACGCCGGACCGCTGGGTGCGATCGAACATGGGGTGGTGCACCATTGGCGACCCTGGCCCGAGGCAAACAGCTCAGGTGTTCCTGATGAGCGCCAGCGCTGGGCCGCATTTCAGGCCATGGCGAATCTCCCTCGGGTGGAAATGCTGTACAGCCATGCCTGCGCCGACGGAAGGCTGGTCAGAACGCTGTTGGCCGATGTCCATCTGAATGGTCCTGAGCAACTCAGAGGGCTGGTGGTGGCTGGCGCGGGCAATGGCAGTCTGCACCATCGCCTGCAGGCGGCACTGCTGGAAGCCGTCGAGGTCGGTGTGCGGGTGGTGCGGGCCAGTCGTTGCGCCTACGGGCGTGTTGCACCCTCACAGGGTGATCCCTTTGAAAACAGCGGCGGATTGTCACCGGCCAAAGCCCGGCTGGCTCTGGCCCTTGCCCTGATGGGATCCTGAGCATGGGGCAGGCATTGGGAGCCCATCCGTGGGCCTATCCCATGCTGGAGGTGGTGCATGTGATCGGCATTGGCCTGCTGATCGGCAACCTGCTGTTGCTGGAGCTGCGACTGTGGAGACTTGGCGTGGCCATCCCCTTGCGCTCCCTGGCCCGGTTGTGTCTGTCGCTGGTGATCGTCGGCTTTCTGCTGGCGGCAGCGAGTGGTCTGTTGATGTTTGCCACACAGGCTGAGGAACTGCTGGCCAACAGAGCGTTCACATTCAAGATGCTGTTGCTGATGCTGGCAGCCGGCAATGCGGCCTGGTTCCACGGTCGCGGTTCGCTGGACCGACCAGACGGCATGGCACGGGGCCTGATGTTGCTGTCCACCCTGATCTGGGTGTTGGTGGTGACCTTAGGCCGATGGATCGCCTATGTCTGAAGATACAAGGAGACGCTGATGATGTACCGACGTGACATGCTGGTGGCCGGCGCCTGCTTTGGCTTGCTGCCCATGGCCAGGGCCCACCATGGATGGAGCAGTTTCGACCAGAACCGACCGATTTACCTCGAGGGCACGGTTGTTGAAGTGAAATGGCGCAATCCCCACGCCGAGTTCACTCTGGAATTGCCTTCCGAATTGCGCTTGCCCGCCGATCTGGCTGATCGTTCATTGCCGGCTCAGACCGCGGGCATCGATGGCAAGGCCTTGCTGTCCCGGGCAGAATTGCCCCGTCGGCAGGACCGGCGATGGGAAATCGAACTGGCACCGCTGTTCAGGCTGGGGCAGTGGCAGCTGTCCGAGCTGGCGGTGGGCACGCCCGTCTCGGTGCTGGGCTTCACCTTCATACAAGAGCGCGGCGAAGCCTTGCTCAGGGCCGAGTACCTGTTCGTCGGTGATCGCGCCTACGGGTTGAGATCCGGCCCGGCCTGAGCGTTGAGCGACGCCGTTGCAGCATTTCAGCTTGCCAGAGCCTGCAGGGCGCGTGCCGTGATTTCGTCAACCGACCCCAGCCCGCTGATGGCGCGGTACTTCGGGGCGGCTTGCGGTTCGCGCTGTGCCCACTGCCCGTAGTAGTCGACCAGGGGGCGCGTCTGGGCGCTGTAGACCTCAAGGCGCTTCTTGACAGTCTCTTCCTTGTCGTCGTCGCGCTGAATCAAGGCCTCGCCGGTCAGGTCGTCCTTGCCTTCGACCTTGGGCGGGTTGAACTTGACGTGGTAGGTGCGTCCGGAGGCCGGATGCGATCGGCGGCCGCTCATGCGCTCGATGATGGCGTCGAAAGGCACGTCGATTTCGAGCACATAGTCGAGTTTGACCCCGGCAGACTTCATGGCGTCGGCTTGGGGAATGGTGCGTGGAAAGCCGTCGAAAAGGAATCCGTTGGCGCAGTCGGGTTGGGCAATGCGTTCCTTGACCAGGTTGATGATGAGCTCATCGCTCACCAGGCCACCCGATTCCATCACCGACTTGGCCTGCAGGCCCAGTGGCGTGCCGGCCTTGACCGCCGCTCGCAGCATGTCTCCGGTGGAAATCTGGGGAATGCCGTACTTCTGGCAGATGAAAGTCGCTTGCGTTCCCTTGCCGGCACCAGGGGCGCCCAACAGAATCAGTTTCATTGTCTTCCTTGGCTTGCTTGAGTATCTGTGACGCGGGCACTTGTCTCCGGTGACCGCTCTGAGGCCGGCTGCCTCAGGCAACCGTTTGAGGATAGCATGGTGATCCCCGACGCTGGCTTACAGCGCCACTGCGCGAAACACGGACACCGTTCGGTTAGGACGGGCTGCCATGCCCCATCAGGGCACGCACGCGCTCGAGGTCCTGCGGGGTGTCGATACCAGGCGCTGGTGCCAACGAGGAAGCGTGTACCACGATCCGTCCGCCATGCCAGAGCACCCTCAGTTGCTCCAGTGATTCGAGGCTTTCCATGGGCGCTGGCTCCAGATCCGGGAATCCGCGCAAAAAGCCGGCGCGGTAGGCATAGATGCCGACATGTCGCATCGGCGCGGGTGACGGCAAAGACGAGCGTGTCGGTGCGTCGCGCCAGAAGGGAATCGGTGCCCGGCTGAAATACAGCGCCCGTCCCTCGCGGTCGGTGACCACCTTGACCACGTTCGGGTCGTGCAGCTGGTCGGCGTCATCAAGGGGATAGGCCGCCGTACTCATCACGCAGTTCGTGTGTTCAAGCAGCGAACCTGCCACGGAATCGATCAGTGACGGGTCGATCAGCGGTTCGTCGCCCTGCACGTTGACCACCACATCATCCCCATCCAGACCCAGCCGCTGGCACGCCTGGGCCAGCCGATCGCTGCCGCTCTGATGGTGAGCGTCGGTCATGATAGCCTTCACGCCGTGCTGTTCGCAGGCCGAGACGATGCGCACATCGTCCGCAGCGACCCAGACGTCACGCGCAGCACTCAGGGCGGCCTGCCTCGCGACACGCACCACCATGGGCAGGCCGGCAATGTCGGCCAGCGGCTTGTCGGGCAAGCGTGTGGAGGCCATGCGCGCCGGGATCAGGACGGAAAACCCGCTGGCAGACATGATCTGGCCGTTCGTCAAGGTCCGGGTGCCACTCGGGAGCTGCGTTCGATTTCGTCGTCGCTCAAGGTGCGTGCCTCGTGTTCAAGAAGAACAGGAATGCCATCACGCACCGGGTAGGCCAGGCGAGCGCTGCGCGAGATCAGCTCCATCTTGTCCCGGTTGTAGGTCAAAGGGCCTTTGGTGACTGGGCAGACCAGCAGCCCAAGCAGTTTTGTGTCCATGACGTGATGATAGTGTGCCATCAAGCCTTTGGGTCTGCCCGGCCACCGGCCCGCGAAGGCAGCGCATGCAGGCGGGCATCCAGCGCGTCGAAAAAGGCCGGTTCCAGTTCGAGCTCCAGCGCGGCTGCCCAGACAGGAGGAGCGCCCGTTGCCCAGCACTCGACCAGTTTGGCGAGGTCTTTTTCTGTGCACACGATCGGCAAGGGTTGGCGCAACAACTCGGCGTACGCCTGTACCGGCGCATGATCGGGCAGAGCAAGCTCGAGCGCCGCCTCATGGCCACGCTCACGCAGCATGTCAAAGAAACGTTGTGGCTGTGCGATGCCGGCCACAGCGATGAATTGCCCGTCGGTCAAATCGTCCAGCGGCAGGGTCTGGCCCTTCGGGCCCGACAGCGTCGATGCAAGGCGCCGGACACCCCGAAAGCAGGTTTTGCCTGGGGGCAAGGGTATCGGCGGCGGCGGGTGGGCTTCGCGAACCTGCTGCATCAGCAGGTCCGGCGCCGGTGATGACGGATCCGGAGGCCATGGCTCTCTCAGCAGGCCCGCCGGCAGCAACCAGCCATTGCCGATGCCACGCTCGTCAAAAACGGCAATGGACACATCCCGCTTCAGGGCCAGGTGTTGCAGCCCGTCGTCACACAGCAACAGATTCACCTCGGGATGCGCACCCAACAGGGCACGGGCCGCAGCGACTCGGCTGCTCCCGACGAAGACCGGCACGCCACCGCGTTGGCGGATCAGCACCGGTTCGTCCCCGCCGAGCGACGGCGGGGTGTCGGGCCCGATCTCAAGGGTGTCCTGGCCCAGGCGGCCATGCCCCCGCGACACAACGCCAGGTCGCCAGCCACGGCGGCGCAGGTGCTGGATCAAGGCCAGTACGGTGGGCGTCTTGCCGGCACCGCCGACCACCACGTTGCCGACCACCACCACCGGAACGGGCAGTCGGTATGAGCGCAGCAGGCCGATGCCAAAGGCCATGCACCGAAGCCGCAGCAAGAAGCCATACACCGCTGCCATCGGACGTCGGCGCCAGGCGGGCCAGCCCCGCACCAGCGCCTGTTCCTGCCACCGGGCATGGCGCTGCGCCTTCTTCTGGCTCATGTCGGCGAGGGTGTCAGGGGCGGTTGCCGCTGGAACTGCGGTTGGACGATTGCTGGGTGGCAAACGTGATCTGCACCAGACCCGCCCGGCGCGCCGCATCCATGATGTTGATCACCGACTGGTGCGTGGCCGCCGCGTCGGCGCTGATGACGATGACCACGTCACGGCTGTCCTGGCTGGCCTGCGCCAGGGCACGGGTCAGCACCTCGACGCCAGCCCCTTCAATCACCTGCCGGTTGAGCGCGTAGCGCCCGTCGCTGCTGACGGAGACCACCACCTCTTTGGGCTTGTCGCGCGGTGTCTGGGCGTCTGCCACGGGCAGGTTCACCTGCAGTTCGGTGTATTTGCTGTAGGTTGTCGTCAACATCAGAAAGATGAGCACGACCAGCAGGATGTCGATGAACGGGATCAGATTGATCTCCGGTTCTTCACGGGATCCGGGGCGGAAGTTCATGCGTTGATGGCCTGGAGATGCGGTGCGCTGTCAGGCACGGTGCGCAATCAGGTGGCGCGCGAACCGTTCGGCGGAGACTTCCATGGCCAGCAGGTAGGTGTCAACCCTGGCTCTGAAGTAGCGCCAGAAAATCAGGGCGGGAATGGCGACCATCAGACCGAATGCGGTGTTGTAAAGCGCAATCGAGATGCCACGGGCCAACTGCACCGGATCGCCCCCTCCGGCCGATGTGCCCATGCCACCCTCCATGCCCTGAGAAGCAAAAATCTCGATCATGCCGATGACCGTGCCCAGCAAACCCAGCAGTGGTGCCGCAGAAGCAATGGTGGCCAGGGCGCCCAGGTAGCGCTGCAGCTTGGCGGCTGCGTGGCGTCCGGCGCCTTCCAGGTTGGAGCGCAGGTCATCCTCGCTGGCGCGGGGGTTCTGGTGGTAGGTGCGAAAGCCCGTGGCCAGAACCTCGCCCAGCACCGAGTTCTGTTCCAGCTGGGACACGACTTCGGGCGCCGGCAGGCCGTTGCGCGAAACCATGATGGCCTCGTCCAGCAGTTTGGGAGGAACGATGCGATCGGTCTTGAGGCTGATGAAGCGTTCGATGATCAGGGCCAACCCGACAATCGAGCATGCGATGAGGGGCCAGATGGGCCAGCCGGCGGCTTGTATGATGGACAGCAAATCGGGTCTCCGGACGGGCGACGCCACTGGGGCGCTGACGTGTGAAACACACGGATTATGGCGCAGTGCCCAGGGCAGGCGTATGCCAGGGCAGCCGAGTGACGATTCACAGATTCTGTGGATATCTTTGTGGGCAACTTGGCCCGGTGGCGAGCAAGCCCGCGCCCCATCTGGGCTGTGCTCAGGGTGAACAACAAACAGGCATGTGTTTCCAGTTTGAAATCAAGGGCTTGGCGCCAAAGGCCGTGGGCATTGAGGGCGGCCGAAGAAAATGGCTGGATGGCTGTGTCTGTGGACAGTTTTGCGTCTGGAAGCCCCGTGTCTGAAGCACTCTCACGCCGCGACGTCGATGCAGCGGGGCCTGTGTGGGCAGTTGGCC
Organism: Burkholderiales bacterium; assembly: GCA_030604135.1. GTDB lineage: Bacteria > Pseudomonadota > Gammaproteobacteria > Burkholderiales > Burkholderiaceae_C > Hydrogenophaga. Next base: position 64,778 of record JAUVWL010000001.1, read on the forward strand.
CGCTGATGCGCGCCATTGCTGATGCCTTGGCCTCCCGCTTCAATCCGGTCGCGGTGCGCGGTGAGTTGACGGGTTTCTCGCGCGCGGCCAGCGGACACTGTTACTTCTCGCTCAAGGACGACAGCGGCCAGATTCGGTGCGCCCTGTTTCGTCGCTCGGCCGACCAGCTGACCTTTGCGCCGCGGGATGGCCAACTGGTCGAGGCCCGTGGACGTCTGGATGTGTACGGCCCCCGAGGCGACCTGCAGCTGATTGTCGACTCCCTGAAGGTGGCAGGTCAGGGCAGTCTGTTCGAGCAGTTCATTCGCCTGAAGGAGCGCATGGAGGCCGAGGGTCTCTTTGACCCGGCGCGAAAGCGCCCCTTGCCCGACCAGCCCCGCTCACTGGGTCTGGTGACCTCCCTGGGAGCGGCCGCACTTCGGGACGTGGCCACCGCGCTGGCCCGCCGGGTGCCGCATCTGCCCGTGATCCTGTTCTCCGCATCGGTGCAGGGGGCCGGTGCACCGCAGGAGCTCGTTCAGGCCCTGGAGACGGCCTACCGGCGACACCAGACGCATGGTGACATCGACGTGCTCCTGCTGGTGCGCGGTGGTGGCTCACTGGAGGATTTGTGGGCCTTCAATGACGAGCAGGTGGTTCGCGCGGTGGTTCGCGCACCCATGCCTGTGATCTGTGGGGTGGGGCATGAAACCGACTTCACCCTGAGCGACTTTGCGGCCGATCTGCGCGCGCCCACACCCACAGCGGCAGCAGAGCTGTGCGCGCCATCGCGGGAACAGCGCCTGGGCGAGCTGGACTATCTGGCCGAGCGACTGTCCGGTGGCATCCACGATGCGCTGGACCGACGGGCCCAACGTCTGGACCTGCTGGGGCAACGATTGGGCCGCCCGTCTTCCCGCGCCCACGCAGCATCCCAGCAACTGGTGGCGATCGAGCACCGCATGCGATCGGCGATGCGGCTGCAACTTCAGCGCGCACAAAGCCAGACCGAGTCGCTGGGGCAGGCCATGCCTGAGGCCATGCGGCGGGGCATGCTGTTGCTGGGCCAGCGGCTGGACCGGACCGCCACCGCCCTGGCCATGATGGACCCACAGCTGGTTTTGCAGCGCGGCTACGCCATGCTCACCGATCAGAACGGCCAGGCAGTCACACGCGTGTCGCAGGTGTCCTCCGGACAGGTTCTGCAGGCCCGCCTCAGTGACGGCCGGCTGGACATCAGCGTGCGTTGACCCGGTTCGGCCCAGGCCTGTAAAACCATGTGCGTGTGCTGATCTCGTGCCGTGCCTACAATGTCCGACTGGTTTGCACCGGTAATCGGCGCTACTGTCTTCGCAACAACACCGCTCTAAGAGGAACCCACATGGAACACACCCTGCCCGCACTGCCCTACGGCCTGGATGACCTGGCCCCCCACTACAGCCGCGAAACCCTGGAGTTCCATCACGGCAAGCACCACAACGCCTATGTGGTCAACCTCAACAACCTGCAAAAGGGTACCGAGTTCGAGGACATGGACCTGGAGTCCATCGTGAAGAAGTCCAGCGGTGGTGTCTACAACAATGCCGCCCAGATCTGGAACCACACCTTTTTCTGGAATTGCATGAAGCCCAACGGTGGTGGTGAGCCCTCCGGCGCGCTGGCCGCCGCCATCAACGCCAAGTGGGGCAGCTATGCTGCATTCAAGGAAGCGTTTGTCAAATCCGCCGTGGGCAACTTCGGCTCGGGGTGGACCTGGCTGGTCAAGAAGGCCGACGGCTCGGTGGACATCGTGAACATGGGTGCCGCCGGTACCCCCCTGACCACGGGAGACACGGCGCTGCTGACGGTGGACGTGTGGGAGCACGCCTACTACATCGACTACCGCAACCTGCGCCCGAAGTTTGTCGAGACCTTCCTGGACAAGCTGGTCAACTGGTCGTTCGCTGAGAAGAACTTCGGCTGATCCGCGACCGTTCTGGTCACCATGAAGCCCGCGGGTGCCATGCCAGCGGGCTTTTTTGTGGGCGTTTGAGCCGGCTGAACGCAAAAAAAGCCGAAGTTTTCTGCTTGCTATTCCGTGATGTGAGATATCAGTTCAAATTTCGAATCCCAGGTCAGAGGACTGAAAGCAAAATCCCACACCATCGATTGTTTGTGCCGGGTTGCGTCTGGTCCGGCGCGTCCTTACAACGACATCAGGAGCCACAACATGAGCCAAAACGCCTCGACCATCGTCTACACCCTCACCGACGAAGCGCCCCTGCTGGCGACCGCGTCCTTTCTGCCCATCGTCCGCACCTTTGCTGCACCGGCGGGCGTCAACGTCACCACGGCCGACATCTCGGTGGCCGGCCGCATCCTGGCGCAGTTCCCCGAGTACCTCACGGAAGATCAGCGCGTGCCCGACACGCTGGCCGAGTTGGGCAAGCTGACCTTGCGTCCTGAAGCGAACATCATCAAGCTGCCCAACATCAGCGCGTCGGTGGCGCAGCTGGTGGCCGCGATCAAGGAGCTGCAGGCCAAGGGTTACAAAATCCCGGACTACCCCGAGAACCCCAAGAACGACGAAGAAAAAGCCATCAAAGCCCGCTACGCCAAGTGCACCGGCTCGGCCGTGAACCCGGTGCTGCGCGAAGGCAACTCGGACCGGCGCGCCCCCAAGGCGGTCAAGGAATATGCACGGAAGAATCCGCACAGCATGGCCGAGTGGAGCCAGGCCTCGCGCACGCACGTCTCGCATATGCATGCGGGCGATTTCTACCATGGCGAGAAGTCGATGACGCTGGACAAGGCGCGCGACGTGAAGATGGAGCTGATCACCAACAGCGGCAAGACCATCGTGCTCAAGGAAAAGGTCTCTCTGCTCGACCGTGAAGTCATCGACTCGATGTTCATGAGCAAGAAGGCCCTGCTGGCCTTCTACGAAAAGGAAATCGAGGACGCTCGCAAGACTGGCGTGATGTTCTCGCTGCACGTCAAAGCCACCATGATGAAGGTCTCGCACCCCATCGTGTTCGGTCACTGCGTGAAGATTTTCTACAAGGAAGCCTTCGAGAAGCACGGCGAGTTGTTCAAGGAACTGGGCGTCAACGTCAACAACGGCATGGTCGACCTGTACAACAAGATCGCCACGCTGCCGCAGTCCAAGCAGGACGAGATCACGCGCGTCCTGCACTCCTGCCACGAACACCGCCCCGAGCTGGCCATGGACGACTCGGCCAAGGGCATCACCAACTTCCACTCGCCCAACGACGTGATCGTCGATGCGTCCATGCCGGCCATGATCCGCAACGGCGGCAAGATGTGGGACGCCAATGGCCGCCTCAAGGACGTCAAGGCCGTGATGCCGGAATCGACCTTCGCCCGCATCTACCAGGAGATGATCAACTTCTGCAAGTGGCACGGCGCCTTTGACCCGAAGACCATGGGCACGGTGCCCAACGTCGGTCTGATGGCCCAGCAGGCCGAGGAATATGGATCGCACGACAAGACCTTCGAGATCCCCGAAGATGGCGTGGCCAACATCACCGACCTGGAAACCGGCGAGGTCTTGCTGACCCAAAACGTGGAAGAGGGCGATATCTGGCGCATGTGCCAGGTCAAGGACGCCGCCATCCGCGACTGGGTCAAGCTGGCCGTCAACCGGGCCCGCAATTCGGGCATGCCGGTGGTCTTCTGGCTCGATGCCTACCGTCCGCACGAAGCGCAGCTCATCCGCAAGGTCAAGATGTACCTGCACGAGCACGACACAACCGGCCTTGATATCCAGATCATGAGTCAGGTCCGTGCCATGCGCTACACCCTGGAACGCGTCATCCGTGGCCTGGATACCATCAGTGCCACCGGCAACATCCTGCGCGACTACCTGACCGACCTGTTCCCCATCATGGAACTGGGCACCTCGGCCAAGATGCTGTCCATCGTTCCCCTGATGGCCGGCGGCGGCATGTACGAAACCGGCGCCGGCGGTTCGGCGCCCAAGCATGTGCAACAGCTGGTGGAGGAAAACCACCTGCGTTGGGACTCGCTGGGTGAGTTCCTGGCGCTGGCTGTCTCACTGGAGGACCTGGGACTCAAGACCGGCAACGGCAAGGCCAAGATTCTGGCCCGGACGCTGGACGCGGCCACCGGCAAGCTGCTGGACAACAACAAGAATCCTTCGCCCAGGACCGGTCAGCTCGACAACCGGGGCAGCCAGTTCTACCTGGCGCTTTACTGGGCGCAGGAACTGGCGGCGCAAACCGAAGATACCGAGCTGGCGGCCCGATTCGCTCCGCTGGCGCAGACCTTGTCCGACAATGAAAAGGCCATCGTCGACGAGCTGGCCGGCGTGCAGGGGCGGCCGGTGGACATCGGTGGCTACTACCAGCCCGACATGGACAAGCTTGCCGCTGTCATGCGGCCCAGTGCCACCTTCAACCAGGCACTGGCCACAGTGGCAGCCTGATCACCAGTCCGCTTTCGCTTCAGCGGCTGCCAAAAGGCGGCCCGCCGAGGCGAAAGCCCGCCTGGATTCCACGCCGGGCAAACCAGCCCTGGTGCATTTCCAGCACATAGCGCACCGGCTTGGCGGAACAGTGAGAGTCCAGCGACTGGGGCTGCATGTCGGCCAGGTTGACGATGGTTCCGTCGTCTTCCACGAAGGCCGCCGTCAGAGGGAGCAGGGTGTTCTTCATCCAGAAACACTGCACGGCCGCTTGTTCGAACACGAACAGCATGCCTTCGTTGGCCGGCATCTCCTGGCGGTGCATGAGTCCTGTGGCCCGCTGCGGGTGGGTCGAGGCAACCTGCGCCTGGATCAGGTGCATGCCGGCCTTGAGCGTCGTCCGGGGCAGATCCAGCTGGGGCCGCTCCTGGGCCGTGGTGAGGCTGGCAGCACTGGCCAGCAGCAGGGTCAGCAGGGCTCGTCGAAGGAAGATGATCACGTCAGGGTTCATGCGGCCATTGTCTCCCAATCGGGTCGCTAGTGTGCCTCGAACGGGCTGGCATGGATGTGCCCTTGCCACTTGAAGGACTAGAATTTGACTGGCAGGGCCGCGGAACTCCGCAGCCTCACGTTCTGCCATACAACGCATCCCAACAGGAGACCCGTTTCATGTACCAGCACATCAAGGTGCCCGCCGAAGGCCAGAAGATCACGGTCAACCCCGACATGTCCCTGAACGTGCCACACGATCCCGTCATCCCGTACATCGAGGGCGATGGGACCGGTCTGGACATCACCCCGGTCATGCTCAAGGTGGTCGATGCGGCCGTGGCCAAGGCCTACGGTGGGCAGCGCAAGATCCACTGGATGGAGGTCTACGCGGGTGAGAAGTCGACGCAAGTCTACGGCCCGGACGTCTGGCTGCCCGAAGAAACGCTGGCCGCTCTCAAGGAGTATGTGGTCTCCATCAAGGGCCCGCTGACGACGCCTGTCGGCGGTGGCATCCGCTCGCTGAACGTGGCTCTGCGTCAGGAGCTGGACCTGTACGTCTGCCTGCGGCCGGTGCAGTACTTCAAGGGCGTTCCCTCGCCCCTGAAGGAGCCGGAGAAGACCAACATGGTGATCTTCCGCGAGAACTCCGAAGACATCTATGCCGGTATCGAATACGAAGCCGAATCGGACAAGGCCCGCAAGCTGATCCGCTTCCTGATCGACGAGATGGGCGTGACCAAGATCCGGTTTCCGGACACCTCGGGCATCGGCGTCAAGCCGGTGTCCCGCGAGGGCACCGAGCGCCTCGTGCGCAAGGCCATCCAGTACGCCATCGACAACGACAAGCCCAGCGTGACCCTGGTCCACAAGGGCAACATCATGAAGTACACGGAAGGGGGCTTTCGCGACTGGGGCTATGCCCTGGCCCAAAAGGAGTTCGGTGCCGAGCCGATCGATGGTGGGCCGTGGTGCCGGTTCAAGAACCCCAAGTCCGGCAAGGACATCATCATCAAGGACTCGATCGCCGACGCCTTCCTGCAGCAGATCCTGCTGCGGCCGGCCGAGTACTCGGTGATTGCCACCCTCAACCTCAACGGCGACTACATCTCCGATGCCCTGGCCGCCCAGGTGGGCGGCATCGGCATTGCCCCTGGTGCCAATCTGTCGGATTCGGTGGCCTGTTTCGAGGCCACCCATGGCACGGCGCCCAAGTATGCCGGCAAGGACTATGTCAATCCGGGTTCTGAAATCCTGTCGGCCGAAATGATGCTCCGCCACATGGGCTGGACCGAGGCAGCCGACCTCATCATCTCCAGCATGGAGAAAGCCATTCAGTCAAAGAAGGTCACCTACGACTTCGCCCGCCTGATGGAAGGGGCAACCCAGGTCTCGTGTTCCGGCTTTGGGCAGGTGATGATCGACCACATGTAAGCGACTGTTTGGACGGCTCACCCTCTTCGGGTTGGGTAAGCCATCCGAAGCCTCAAAAAACCGCCAGGAAGGTGACTTCCTTGGCGGTTTTGTCTTGTTGGGCGGCGTCACAATGGGCCATGTCAGTTCTGCCAGTCGATCTCAGCCAGCCATTTGCCAATCCCTCACCGGCGGATTGCGCTGCATGGGCATGGTCGCACCGGGTTGCTGGCAGATCGCTAGAATGTTTTCATGGCAACGCAGAAACCCGGAAAACCACCCGAACCCGTCACCCCGCCGAGCGTGGGCAGCGACGATTCGGTGGTCCTCGAGCGGCGCACCCAACGGGTCAAACCCCCCCAGATGTACCAGGTGGTGCTGCTCAACGACGATTTCACGCCCATGGAGTTTGTGGTGCTGGTGATCCAGGAGTTTTTCGGCAAGGACCGGGAAACCGCCACACAGATCATGCTCAAGATCCATCTGGAGGGAAAAGGGGTGTGTGGCATCTATTCAAGAGACATCGCGATCACCAAGGTCGACCAGGTTCAGCAAGCGGCCCGTTCGGCAGGGCATCCTTTGCAATGTCTGAGTGAACCGGTTGAATAAATGCCAGCACGCCCCACCTGATGACGAACTGTCCCATCATCACTCCGCCGATAACCCGCTCTCCCGCCATCCCATCGCCCAAAGGACGTGCCCATGATTGCCCAGGAACTTGAAGTCAGCTTGCATATGGCCTTTGTCGAGGCCCGGCAGCAGCGGCACGAATTCATCACGGTCGAGCACCTGCTGCTGGCCCTGCTCGACAACCCAAGTGCGGCCGAGGTGTTGCGCGCCTGCTCGGCCAACATCGACGACTTGCGCAAGTCGCTGACCAACTTCATCAAAGACAACACCCCTCAGGTGGCTGGAACCGAGGAAGTCGACACCCAGCCGACACTGGGTTTCCAGCGGGTGATCCAGCGCGCCATCATGCACGTCCAGTCCACGGGCAATGGCAAGAAGGAGGTCACTGGTGCCAATGTGCTGGTGGCCATCTTCGGCGAAAAGGACTCGCATGCGGTGTACTACCTGCACCAGCAGGGTGTGACGCGTCTTGACGTGGTGAATTTCATCGCACACGGCATCCGCAAGAGCGACCCCCCCGAAGCGGGCAAACCGGGCGAGAGCGCGGCCGACAACGAGGAACAGGGCGCCGAAGGCAAGTCGAATGAAAAGGCCTCGCCGCTGGAGCAATTCACCCAGAACCTCAACCAGCTCGCCAAGGACGGCAAGATCGATCCGCTCATCGGCCGGGAGTACGAGGTCGAGCGTGTCATCCAGATCCTGTGCCGCCGCCGCAAGAACAACCCGTTGCTGGTGGGTGAGGCCGGCGTGGGCAAGACGGCCATTGCCGAGGGCTTGGCCTGGCGCATCACCCAGGGCGATGTTCCCGAGATCCTGGCCGAGTCCAACGTCTACTCGCTCGACATGGGCGCGCTGCTGGCCGGCACCAAGTACCGTGGTGATTTCGAGCAACGCCTCAAGGGCGTGCTCAAGTCGCTCAAGGACAAGCCCAATGCCATCCTCTTCATCGACGAAATTCACACACTGATCGGAGCCGGTGCGGCTTCCGGAGGCACGCTGGATGCTTCCAATCTGCTCAAGCCGGCCCTGTCCAGTGGCCAGCTCAAGTGCATCGGCGCCACCACCTTCACCGAGTTCCGGGGCATCTTCGAGAAAGATGCTGCGTTGTCGCGTCGGTTCCAGAAGGTGGATGTCGTGGAGCCCACCATCGAACAGACCGTGGACATTCTCAAGGGTCTCAAGTCCCGGTTTGAAGAGCACCACAATGTGAAATATGCCCTGGGCGCCTTGCAGGCGGCGGCCGAACTGTCGGCCAAGTACATCAACGACCGTCATCTGCCGGACAAGGCCATTGACGTGATAGACGAGGCCGGCGCGGCCCAGCGCATCCTGGCACCTTCCAAACGCAAGAAGACCATCAGCAAGTCAGAGGTGGAGGAAATCGTGGCGAAGATCGCCCGCATTCCGCCCGCCAACGTGTCCAACGACGATCGTGGCAAGCTGCAGACGCTGGAGCGCGACCTCAAGAGCGTGGTCTTCGGTCAGGACAAGGCCCTGGAGGTGCTGGCCGCCAGTGTCAAGATGGCCCGTTCCGGCCTGGGTCGTGCAGACAAACCGATCGGCGCTTTCCTGTTCAGCGGTCCCACCGGTGTCGGCAAGACCGAGGCGGCCAAGCAGCTGGCCTACATCATGGGCATCGACCTGATCCGCTTCGACATGTCGGAGTACATGGAACGCCACGCGGTCAGTCGCCTGATCGGTGCGCCTCCGGGTTATGTCGGCTTCGACCAGGGTGGCCTGCTGACCGAGGCGATCACCAAGAAGCCACACTGCGTGTTGCTGCTGGACGAGATCGAGAAGGCCCACCCGGATATCTTCAACGTGCTGCTGCAGGTCATGGACCACGGCACGCTGACCGACAACAACGGGCGCAAGGCCGACTTCCGCAACGTCATCATCATCATGACGACCAACGCGGGGGCTGAGACCATGAACAAGGCCACCATCGGTTTCACCAACCCGCGCGAAGCGGGCGACGAGATGGCCGATATCAAGCGCCTGTTCACCCCCGAGTTCCGCAACCGCCTGGATGCGATCGTGGGCTTCAAGGCCCTGGACGAGAACATCATCCTGCGGGTGGTCGACAAGTTCCTGCTCCAGCTGGAGACCCAGCTGGCCGAGAAAAAGGTCGAGGTCACCTTCACGGACACGCTGCGCAAGCACCTGGCCAAGAAGGGTTTCGATCCGCTCATGGGCGCCCGGCCGATGCAGCGCCTCATTCAGGACACCATTCGACGCGCTCTCGCCGACGAATTGCTGTTCGGGCGCCTCACCGATGGCGGCCGTCTGACGGTCGACCTGATCTCCAAGACGGGTGAGGACGGCAAGGAGACCCAGGAGGTGGATCTGGATATCCAGCCCTTGCCCAAGAAGGAGGGCAAGCCCAGGGCGGCAGAAGAGGCCGCAGCGGCCGACTGAGCTGACCGCTTGTGAGCAAAAAGGCCTGGTCCTGGACCAGGCCTTTTTGCTGAGCCGCTCCCGGAGTCGACTCGGTCAGCGTTTGCCGCCCATCAGGCCGCCCAGCACCCCCCTGACGATCTGGCGCCCGAGGCCGCTGGCCACGCTGCGGGCGGCGGTCTTGGCCATGGTCTGAACCAGGCCATCGTACTGTCCGCCGCGAGGTCCAGTGCGGCCGAACAGCACTTCGTTGAGCTTGTTGCCTGAGGCGGTTGCGGCCGCATCAGCGGGAGGGGCTCCGGGCACGCGCGGCGTATTGGGGGCGCTCGCCGATGGTGTCTGCTCGCCTGCCCGCGCCTGGGCGTGCTGGCGCAGGATTTCATAGGCGCTCTCGCGGTCGACCACCTTCTCGTACACACCGGCGACCAGCGACTGGCCGATCAGGGCTTGCCGCTGCGCATCGCTGATGGGTCCGATCTGGCTGCCAGGCGGGTAGACGTAGGCGCGCTCGGTCTCTGTTGGTCGTCCCTTTGCGTCCAGCAGGCTCACCAGGGCCTCGCCCACCGCCAGTTCGGTGATGGCCGCCTCGATGTCGAGCCCGGCCTTGGGGCGCATGGTCTGGGCCGTGGCCTTGACCGCTCGCTGGTCGCGTGGCGTGAAGGCACGAAGGGCGTGCTGGATGCGGTTGCCCAGCTGGCCCAGCACGCTGTCCGGGATGTCCAGCGGATTCTGGGTCACGAAGTACACGCCGACGCCCTTGGATCGCACCAGGCGGACCACCAGTTCGATGCGCTCGACCAGCACCTTTGGCGCGTCGTTGAACAGCAGGTGGGCCTCGTCGAAGAAGAACACCAGCTTGGGCTTGTCCGGGTCGCCGATTTCCGGCAGGGTCTCGAACAGCTCCGACAGCATCCAGAGCAGAAAGGTGCCGTACAGGCGGGGGGCGTTGAGCAGCTTGTCGGCCGCCAGGATGTTGATCATGCCCTTGCCATCGACGGTCTGCATGAAGTCCTGGATGTCCAGCATGGGCTCGCCGAAGAACCGGTCACCCCCTTGTTGCTCAACCTGCATCAGACCGCGCTGGATGGCGCCGATGCTGGCGGCGCTGATGTTGCCGTACTCGGTGGTGAACTGGCGCGCGTTGTCGCCGATGTGCTGCAACATGGCCCGCAGGTCTTTCATGTCCAGCAGCAGCAGGCCGTTGTCGTCGGCGATCTTGAACACGAGGTTGAGCACCCCGGACTGCGTGTCGTTGAGGTTGAGCATGCGCGAGAGCAGCAGCGGCCCCATGTCACTGATGGTGGCACGCACCGGGTGGCCTTGTTCGCCGAACACATCCCACAGCGTGGTGGGGCAGGCCTGTGGATCCGGCAGGTCGATGCCCCGCTCACGCAGCACGGCGCTGATCTTTTCGCCGAAGCTGCCGGGCTGGCTGATGCCGGTCAGGTCGCCTTTGACGTCGGCCATGAAGACCGGAACCCCGATGCGCGAGAACTGCTCGGCCAATGTCTGCAAGGTCACGGTCTTGCCGGTGCCGGTGGCCCCTGTGATCAGGCCGTGGCGGTTGGCCAGTTGCGGCAGCAGCTGGCATTGTGTCTCGGCGTTTTTGGCAATCAGCATCGGTTCGGCCATGGTGTCCTCGTGTCGCAGGGGCGGGGGTGGCGGCGCGCCGCCTTAAAATCTCGGTCAATTACACCAAATTCTGGTCAGCAAAAAGGACTATTTCGTGGCTGGACACAGCAAATGGGCCAATATTCAACACCGCAAAGGCCGGCAGGATGAGAAGCGGGGCAAGATCTGGACGCGGGTGATCCGGGAGATCACCGTGGCGGCCCGCACCGGTGGCGGTGACCCCGCCATGAACCCGCGTCTGCGGCTGGCCATCGACAAGGCCAAGGCGGCCAACATGCCGGCCGATCGCATCAAGTACAACGTCGACAAGGCGTCGGGCAACCTGGAAGGCCAGGCGCTGGAGGAAATCCGCTACGAAGGCTATGGCATCGGTGGCGCGGCGATCATTGTTGACACCATGACCGACAACCGCGTTCGCACGGTGGCCGAGGTGCGGCATGCCTTCAGCAAGTACGGCGGCAATCTGGGTACCGACGGCTCGGTGTCCTTCCAGTTCAAGCACTGCGGTCAGATCATCTTTGCCCCGGGCACCTCGGAAGACCAGGTGATGGAGCTGGCGCTGGAAGCGGGTGCCGAGGATGTGGTTGCCGATGACGACGGCGCCATTGAAGTGCTCACGGCCATCGGCGACTTCGAGGCGGTCAAGAACGCCCTGGAGGCGGCTGGCCTGAAGCCCGAGGTGGCCGAGGTGACCATGCGGGCCGAGAACACGGTCTCGCTTGAGGGTGACGATGCCGAGCGCATGCAGAAGCTGCTGGATGTGCTGGAAGACCTGGACGATGTGCAGGAAGTGTTCCACAACGCCAGCCTGTGATCCACCCTGTCGGGCATGTGCTGCGGCAGCATTTTTGAAGTTTGGAGACCCGTTTGAAAGTTCTGGTGATTGGCGGCGGTGGCCGTGAGCACGCCCTGGCCTGGCGCCTGAAGCGTTCGCCCAGTGTGACGCAGGTGTTTGTGGCGCCCGGCAACGCAGGCACGGCCCGCGACACCGAGCTGGTCAACGTGCCCCTGACCGACAAGGTGGCGCTGCGCGAGTGGGTCCAGGCCAATGGTATCGGGCTGACCGTGGTGGGCCCCGAAGCACCGCTGGCGGCCGGTGTGGTTGACGAATTCCGCGCCCACGGCCTGCCCATCTTCGGGCCGACGCAGAAGGCCGCTCAGCTGGAGAGCTCCAAGGCCTTTTCCAAGGACTTCATGCAGCGCCACGGCATCCCCACGGCGCGCTACCAGACCTTCTCCGATCCGGCCCTGGCCCATGCCTATGTGGACCAGCAAGGGGCGCCCATCGTCGTCAAGGCCGATGGACTGGCCGCTGGCAAAGGGGTGGTGGTGGCCATGAGCGTGGCCGAGGCGCACGAAGCCATCGACTTCATGCTGGTGGAGAACACCCTTGGCGTGGCGCACAACGAGGGCGGTGCCCGGGTGGTGATCGAGGAGTTCCTGGAGGGCGAGGAGGCCAGCTTCATCGTCCTGTGCGATGGGGAACACGCCTTGCCGCTGGCCACCAGCCAGGACCACAAGCGCCTGCTCGATGGCGATCAGGGGCCCAACACCGGTGGCATGGGTGCGTATTCGCCCGCGCCTGTGGTGACGCCTGCCGTCCACGAGCGGGCCATGAACGAGGTGATCCTGCCGACCCTCAGGGGCATGGCAGCCGACGGTATTCCCTTCACCGGTTTCCTCTACGCGGGCCTCATGATCACCCCGGGTGGCGAAGTCAGGACCCTGGAGTTCAATTGCCGCATGGGCGACCCGGAAACCCAGCCGATCATGATGCGGCTGCGCAGCGACCTGGCCCAGGTGCTGCTGGCCGGTACGCGGGGCGAGCTCGATCGCGTCTCGCTGGACTGGGATGAGCGCGTGGCCCTTGGGGTGGTGCTGGCGGCGCACGGTTACCCGCTGCAGCCCCGCAAAGGCGATGTCATCGAGGGGCTCCCGGACGATGGCGAGTCCTGCATGGTGTTCCATGCCGGAACCGACGCCAGGGGCGAGCTGGTGGTGACCAGTGGCGGTCGCGTGCTGTGCGTGACCGCGCTGGGGCAAACGGTTCGTGAGGCGCAAGATCTGGCCTACCGGCAGGCGGCATCGATTCGCTTTGATGGCGTCCAGTACCGCCGCGACATCGGCCATCGGGCCGCCTGAGTCGGGCTGGCCGACCTGTCCTCGCCGCAACCGGTCCCGTGTGGACCTCAAAGGATCCCGATGAAAAGCAGTCGACCCTCGCATGACGTCCGGCAGTACCTGACCGGTCTGCAGGACCGCATCACCAGCACCGTGGCCATGGTGGACGGCGGACAGTTCCTGGTCGATTCATGGAAGAAGCCGGCGGGTGAAACCTTGCAGGGCAACGGCATCACCCAGATTCTGGAGGATGGCGCAGTCTTTGAACGGGCCGGTTGCGGTTTTTCCCATGTGCGCGGTCCGCACCTGCCTCCATCGGCCACGCAGCACCGTCCGGAGCTGGCCGGGGCGCCCTTCGAGGCGATGGGTGTGTCGCTGGTGTTTCACCCGCGCAACCCCTACGTGCCGACGGTGCACATGAACGTGCGGATGATCGCGGCCACCCCTTCGGGTGGTCAGCCCGTGTGCTGGTTCGGCGGCGGCATGGACCTCACGCCCTACTATGGCTTCGAGGACGATGCCGTCCACTTCCACAGCACATGCCGCAAGGCGCTGGATCCGTTCGGTGTCGACAAGTACCCGCGTTTCAAGCACTGGTGCGACGAATACTTCTACCTCAAGCACCGCAACGAACAGCGCGGCATCGGCGGGGTGTTCTTCGACGACTTTTCCGAGCTGGGATACGACGGCAGTTTTGCCATGCTGCGATCGGTCGGTGACGCTTTTCTCGATGCCTACCTGCCCATCGTCGACCGCCGCCGCCAGATGGCCTATGGTGAGCGGGAACGCAGTTTCCAGCTGTACCGTCGCGGGCGCTACGTCGAGTTCAACCTGGTCTGGGATCGGGGCACCCACTTTGGCCTGCAGTCGGGTGGACGCAGCGAATCCATCCTGTTGTCCATGCCACCCCTGGTCGGCTGGTCCTACAACCGGCAAACCTTACCGGGTACGCCTGAAGATCGCCTGTACCGCGATTTCCTCGTCCGTCGGGACTGGGTCTGATGCCCGACCATGACGTGATGAGGGTGGGCATGTTTGGCGGGGCCTTCGACCCACCGCACCTGGCCCATCGGCGCCTGGCCGAGACCGCGATCGCTCAGCTGAATTTGCAGCAACTGCATGTGATTCCGACCGGGCAGGCCTGGCACAAGACACGCACCCTGTCCGACGCGCGTCACCGGCTGGCCATGTGCGAACTGGCCTTCGGCGACCTGCCGCAGGTGCGCATCGATGACCGCGAGATTCGCCGCGAGGGCCCCAGCTACACGGCCGACACCCTGGCCGAGTTGCGCCTGCTGTACCCTCGGGCCGAACTGTACCTGGTGCTGGGCGCCGATCAGTTGCTGTCCTTTCGCCGCTGGGTTCGCTGGGAAGAGGTGTTGCAGCGCGGGCGGCTGGCGGTGGCCGACCGTCCGCTCGACGTGGCGGGCATCACCCAGTCAGCAGCAGAGCTCGGCGCCGACCTGGCCGCTACGGGCATCCCGTTCGAGGCTTTGCACATGCCACCCTGGCGCCTGAGCGCCACGGCCGTGCGCGAGCATGCCGCTTCCGGGCACGAGGCTTTGGCACGGATGGTGCCGGAGGCCGTGTCGAGCTATATTTCACAACATTCTCTTTATCCGACGACCCCATGACCAGTGAATCCACCAGCAAGAAGCAAGTCCAGCGCCTTCAGCGCGCCATCGTCGACGGACTGGAGGACGTCAAAGGTCAGGATATCGTTGTGTTCAACACTGAAGAGCTCTCGCCCCTGTTCGAGCGCGTGATCGTCGCCAGCGGCACGTCCAACCGGCAGACGCGTGCGCTGGCGGCCAGCGTGCGCGACGCTGTTCGCGAAGCCGGGTTCGACAAACCCCGAATCGAAGGTGAGGACAATGGTGAGTGGATCATCGTGGATTGTGGCCAGGTGGTGGCCCATGTGATGCAGCCGGTGATTCGCCAGTACTACCGCCTGGAAGAAATCTGGGGTGCCAAACCGGTTCGCTTGCGCCATGGTGCGGCCAAGGACAAGCCGGCTGTGGCCGAGCAGGCTTCGGCCTCGCGCAAGACGGGAAGCAAGACCTCTCCAGTGCGTGGCACTGCGGCCCCGGCGTCGCCGGCCAAACCCGCGAAAAAAGTGGCACGGGGCACTGGCACCAGCGCTGAGACGGCGCCCCGGCGGGCACCCGCTGCGCGCCCGGCCGCAGCGGCCAAGGCGGGCACCCGGTCGTCAGGCTCGGCAAAGCCTTCGGCGCGGGGTGCGGCAAGCAAGTCCTCGGCACCCAAAGCCAAGTCCAAGGCCCCCATGGCCAAGCTGGTGGTCAACAAGCCCCGCGCGGCGGCCAAACCGTCTGCCAGCAAGCCGGTGGCACGCAAGCCGGCCGCCAAGAAGACGGGTTCATGAAGCTGGTGGTCGTGGCGGTCGGGCAGCGCATGCCCGACTGGGCACAGACCGCCTGCGACGACTATGCACGGCGATTCCCTCCCGATCTGCGGCTGGAAGTTCGCACCGTCAAGACCGAACCGCGGTCGTCCAAGACCCGCGAGGTGTTGCAGGCAGCCGAGCGGGAGCGCATCCAGGCGGTATTGCCCAAGGGGTGCCGTCTGGTGGTGCTGGACGAGCGTGGTACCTCCCTGAGCACCCGGGACCTGGCCGCCCAGTTGCAGCGCTGGCAGCAGGGGGGGGACGATGTGGCCCTGGTGATCGGCGGACCTGACGGGCTGGAGCCCGCATTTCGGGATTCGGCCCACCAGCGGATTCGTCTGTCCGACCTGACGCTGCCGCATGCCTTGGCCCGAGTGCTGTTGCTGGAGCAGCTCTATCGCGCCTGGTCGATCAACACCAACCATCCTTACCACCGTGAGTGATGTGGCCCCCACGCTCCGCCGCTGCGCGGGTCGCTGCCCCCCGAGGAGGCTGCTTCGCCTTGGGGCGGCCCGGCGGCGAAGCTGCTTGCCCCACTTTGCGCGCCCTCGTGGGTCGCTGCCCTTCTTGGCGCGATGTGTCTTTGGCCAGGGGCCCCGTGGAACGGGCTTGGCCTGGCCACAGGGGCCGTCCCCCCGGGCAGCAGGGGGGAAGACGCGAAGCGGCGCAGGGGGCACCCTAGATGACTGACTTCATTTACCTGGCCTCCCAGAGCCCGCGGCGACTTCAGCTGCTGGAGCAGTGGGGAGTGCGTTGCGAATTGCTGCTGCCCGATGACGACGAGGGTGCCGAGGCGCTGGAGGCTGTGCTTCCGGGCGAGGCGCCGGGCCCTTATGTGCGCCGTGTCACCGCCCTCAAGCTGACGGCTTCGCTGGCGCGTCTGCGTCGACGGGGTCTGCCCGTGGCGCCGGTGCTGTGTGCCGATACCACGGTGGCGCTCGGACGCCGGATTCTGGGCAAACCGGCCGATGCCGCCGAGGCACGCCGGATGCTGACCGACCTGTCGGGACAACGTCACCGCGTGCTCACCGCAGTGGCGGTGGGCCGCCCGGGAACTCGGCAGGACCGGGTCTGGCAAGCGGTGTCCACATCGACCGTGCACTTTGCCGAACTTTCGCCGGCCCGCATACGGCGCTATGTGGCCACGGGTGAGCCCATGGGCAAGGCCGGTGCCTACGCCATCCAGGGGCGCGCGGCTTTGTGGATTGACCACATCAGTGGCAGCTATTCGGGCATCATGGGCTTGCCCGCACACGAGACGGCACAGGTTCTGGCCCAGGCCGGGCTGCGTATTGACTGACAACCCGGGAGCCCCATGGGACAGGACGTATTGATCAACTGGGCCCCGCAGGAAACGCGGGTGGCGGTGGTGGAACAGGGGGCCGTGCAAGAGGTCCACCTGGAGCGAACCCTGGAGCGAGGGCTGGTGGGCAACATCTACCTCGGCAAGGTCTCTCGGGTACTGCCTGGCATGCAGTCGGCCTTCATCGACATTGGCCTGGACCGGGCGGCGTTCCTGCACGTGGCCGACCTGATGCCCAACATCGCGGCCAAGCACGCGGCTCCCAGAGAAAAAGCGCTGGCCGAGAGCCGGGCGGCCGACGCCGACGGGGCGGTGCCCCAGACGCCGGCCCGCGTGCTGTCTCCCAACCCGGTGCTGCCCATCGAGCGACAGATCTTCGAAGGGCAGGCACTCATGGTGCAGGTGCTCAAGGACCCGATCGGCACCAAGGGCGCGCGCCTGACGGCCCAGATCAGCATCGCCGGACGCCTGCTGGTGTTTCTGCCCCAGGACAACCACATTGGCGTGTCGCAGAAGATCCCTCCGGCCCAGCGCGAGGCCTTGCGCCAGCGCGTCCAGCAGCTGGTCGCTCCCCAGGAAGGTCAGCCCTCGGGCGGATTCATCCTGCGCACGAATGCCGAAGACGCCAGCGACCAGGAGCTGGTGGAGGACGTGGCCTACCTGCGCAAGACCTGGTTGCGCATCAAGGAGTCGGCCACGCGCCTGCCGGCCCCCGCCGTGCTGCACGAAGACCTGAACCTGATGCAACGCGTTTTGCGCGACCTGGTGGGGGTCGATACCCTGTCGATCCGCATCGACTCCCGCGAGCAGTTCGGCCAGATGCAGGCATTTGCCCGTGAGTTCATGCCCGATACGCTGGACAAGCTGCAGCTCTACACGGGTGAGCGACCCATCTTCGACCTGTTCAACATCGATGAGGACATCGCCAGGGCGCTGGGTCGGCGGGTCGAACTCAAGTCCGGCGGCTACCTGGTTATTGACCAGACCGAGGCCCTGACCACGGTCGACGTGAACACGGGCGGGTTTGTGGGCGCGCGCAATTTCGACGACACCGTGTTCCGCACCAATCTGGAGGCTGCCCAGGCGATTGCGCGTCAGTTGCGACTGCGCAACCTGGGAGGCATTGTCATCGTCGACTTCATCGACATGACCCGCGAAGAGCACCGCGATGCCGTGCTGACGGAGTTTCGCAAGCAGCTCTCCCGCGACCGCGTCAAGACCATGACCGGTGGTTTCTCGCAGCTCGGGCTGGTGGAAATGACCCGAAAACGCACACGTGAGTCGCTGGCCCACATGCTCAGCGAGCCCTGTGCAGCCTGTGGCGGCAAGGGGTCGGTCAAGACGCCGCGCAGCGTGTGCTACGACATCCTCAGGGAAATCCTGCGCGAGGCGCGGGCGTTCAACCCCAGGGAGTTTCGCGTTGTGGCTTCGCCTCAGGTGATCGAGCTGTTCCTGGACGAAGAGAGCCAGCACCTGGCGGGCTTGTCCGACTTCATCGGCAAACCGATTTCGCTGCAAAGTGAAGGGCGCATGACCCAGGAGCAGTACGACATCGTGCTGTTGTGAACGGCCCTGTGTTGGCCGTTGCCCACAGTCCATGTCGATTCGATCACGCTCTGTCAGGGCTTGTCTGTGGCGCGGGCGGCAAGATGTTACGCTTTAGATTTACTGGATCGGTCAGGAGCCTGACCGTCCGGCAACGTGTTTTTTCACAATCCCCACAGGAAATGCAGATGTCCCATTCCGTACCCGCACGCTTGACCCTGTTGATGGGTGGTTTTTTCCTGGCTGGCCTGGCCCAGGCCGGCATGGTGACCGACCGGCACGGCAACGTGGGCTACGACACGGCCGCCGAGTGTGATGCGGCGGTGCAGGCCGGAACCGCACGGTTTTATGTTCCGAGTACGCGCAACAGGCCGCTGCGTCGCAGCGGCGAGGCATCGGTCTCGTCCAAGCGCCTGTCCGAGTTGGGCCCCGAATACGCCCTCGGCGCCTGCGACGAGGGTGTGGGACCGCTGCACGGACGGGATGGTGTGGCCCGTGAGCTTCGGGGCAAGTTTGTGCCTTACAGCCCTGACATGTCCTTGAATGTGTACGCCGATCGCAGCGGCAAGCCGGTGCGCGTCAGCATGGCCGAGTGCGACAACCGCTTTGCCGACAACTTTCCCCGGCCTGTGCCCCGACCGGTGGTCGCAGCCCCTGCGCCGGCACCTGAGGCTGTACCGACGCCCCAGCCCGCGCCTGTGCCGGTTGCACCTCCGCCGGCACCGGAGGCTGCCCCCCCATTGGCCGCAGCGCCTGCCTCGCGGCTGACCCCTTACCTGTTCGGCACGCTCGGCCAGAACCGGGACAGCGTCAACTATGGTGACCCTGTCGACGGCCTGCGCAGTGTGGGCGACAGCGACAGCAAGTCAGGGGCCCTGATCGGTGCCGGTCTGCAGATCAACGACTGGCTGGGTGCCGAGGTGTTCTACACTTCCGGCAAACGCCATCAGTACCAGGCCGTCAATGGCTACGTCAACGAGTACGTGGCAAGGGCCTACGGGCTTCGTGCCACGATCGGCACCGACCTGGGCGAGAAAACGCGTGTGTTCGCCAAGGCCGGTGTGGCGCGTGTGGTTCACCGCAACAGCAGCGGTCTGAGCACGCACTGGACCCAGGCGAGTGGCATTCGGTACTCCAGCAGCCAGACGCGACCCACCATCGGCTTCGGTGTCAGCCATGCGCTGACCGAGAACCTGATGCTCAGGGGCGACTTTGACCACATTCGCCTGCGCAACGGACAAAACCCGCGCTGGGGCCACTTCGACCACCTCGGTATCGGTCTGCAGTACAACTTCTGATCGGGTCGCCTGCATCCCGTACTCGCGTCGCCTTGCGGTCCGGGGCGGATGCCTGACGCAGTTGGGAGAGTGGCTTGATCCTCAGCTTGGGTTGACGTCTTGCGGGCGCCGCAGGCTCTGGGAGTGCAGCCGTGCATAAATGCCGTCGGATTGCAGCAGTGCCTGGTGTGTGCCTTCTTCGCTGATCTCGCCATCGGCCAGGACCACCACCCGGTCTGCGTGTTCAATGGTGGTCAGTCGGTGGGCAATGACCAGCGTGGTGCGGCCACGCATCAGACGGGCCAGAGCGTCTTGCACCAGCCGTTCGGATTCGTTGTCCAGCGCCGACGTGGCTTCATCGAGAATGAGCACGGGCGCATCCTTGTAGATGGCTCTGGCGATGGCCAGGCGCTGGCGTTGGCCGCCTGAAAGCTCGGTGGCATTGTGACCGACTGGCGTGTGGATGCCGCGGGGCAGACTTTGGGTCAGTTCGTCCAGGTTGGCAGAGGCCAGCGCATGCCTGACCCGGTCTTCGTCGATGCTGTCCTCCTCTTCCCCGAGAGCGACGTTGGCGGCGAGGGTGTCATTGAGCATCACCACATCCTGGCTGACCATGGCGAACTGGCGGCGCAGACTGCCGAGATCCCAGTCTGGCAGGGCAACCCCGTCGAGCAGCACCTGCCCTTCTTCGGGTTCGACGAATCGCGGCAAGAGGTTCGCCAGGGTAGTCTTGCCAGAGCCAGATGGCCCGACGAATGCCACCACCTCACCCGGCTGGATGAACAGGTCCACATGGTTGAGCGCCTGTCGACCCTCCGTGACGACGGCGTCGTCATCCTCACGCCTGGGATACCGGACCGAGACGCCGCGGAACTCGATCGCGCCGTTCACCCGGTCGACATGGTGACTTCCTCCGGTCTGAACCGGTGTATTTTCGATCAGGTCCAGTCCGCGTTCAAGTGCCGTCAGTCCACGGGTGATGGGGCCGGCAATCTCGGCCAGGTGTCGGATCGGTGCCACGAGCATCAGCATGGCGGTCACAAAAGCCACGAAGTTGCCGACGCTGACGCCGCTGCTCTGGCTTTGCCACAGTGCCACGGCAATCACGGCCGACAGGGCTGCCGCTGCCAGCATCTGCGTCAGGGGCGTCATGGCTGCCTGGGCAATCGTGGACTTCAGGGCCAGTCGGCGCAAGGTCACGCTCAGGCGATCGAAACGACCGGCCTGTCTCGACTGGGCTCCATGCAGGCGAACCATGCGGTGGGCCAGGGCGTTTTCCTCCACAACATAGGCCAGTTCGTCGGTGGCCTGTTGGGTGGAGCGTGTCAGCCGGTAGAGGCGCCGAGATAGCGTGCGCATGATCCAGACCAGACCCGGGAACAGCAGCAACACGATCAGTGTGAGCTTCCAGTTGAGGTAGAGCAGGTAGCCCAGCAAGGCCAGCAGAGTCAGGGTGTCCTTGGTGAGGGTCAGCAAGGCGTTGACCAGCATCGTGGCGCCGGTCTGCACCTCGTAGACCAGGGTGTTGGAGAGCTTGCTGGCACTTTGCCGCGCGAACAGGGTCATTTGTGCGTCGTTGAGGCGGGCATACATGGCCCGACGCAGGTTCAGCAGGCCCATACTGGCCGTATAGGACAAAGCGTACTGGGCAACGAAACCGGCCATTCCACGAAGACCGAAAAGGCCCAGCAGGGCGGCTGGAACCATCCAAAGGTCGATGCGGCCTTCGCCAAAGCCTCGGTCGAGCAAGGTCTTGAGCAAGGCAGGAATCAAGGGTTCGGTCAGCGCGCCCAGCAAGGTGGCGACGGCAGCCAGCACCATGCCAGCCTTGGCCGAGCGGAAGAAGGGCCAAAGGCGCCGAAGGCGCTGGGAGATCGAGTCGGTGGGATCTGCTGAACTGGACACTTTGTCTGCTTGAAGCGCCACAAGGGCGAAATTTGCCTGTGGGCAGGAACCAATGGCGGCCTATGGGGTCACTTGCTGCCAGATGGACGGAGGTCGGAACCCGGCAAGGGAGCCTGTACCGTCGTGCACATCTTGTCACGGAGGGCCTCTGGCGCTCCGTTATTATCCGACGAGAGGTTCATCAGCCCTGTGCGATGATGAACGTGCCAACACGGAAACCAAAACGGAATGCAGGATTTGACAACAAAAAACCTCCGCCACGACAGCACGCGCCGCCAGTTGCTGGGTGCGGCCGTCGGCCTGCCTCTGGCGGCGGGTCTGGCCCATCCGGCCTGGGCCCAGTTCAGGGTGGAAGTGGCTGGTGCCGGCGTGACCCGCCTGCCTTTTTCGACCGTCCGTTTCAGAGGCAACGATTCGGCCAGTGAAGACATGGCCGCCATCGTGCGGGCCGACCTTGAGCGCAGCGGCATGTTCCGCTTCGTCGAGCCGGCAGCCTCTGGGCTTGACGAGAATTCCCGACCCGATGCAGCGGTGTGGCGGGAACGGGGCGCCGATGCACTGGTCGTCGGCAGTGTGACGCGACTGGCCGATGGCCGTTTCGATGTCCGGTTCAGGCTGTGGGACACGGTGCGTGCCCAGGACCTGGGTGGGCTGAGTTTTCCGGTCGGTGCCACCGACTTGCGTCTGGCAGCCCACCGCATTGCCGATCAGGTCTATGAGAAGCTGACAGGAGAAAAAGGCATCTTCTCCACGCGCATCGCCTACGTGACCAAGGTGGGTGCCCGACACAATCTCTGGGTGGCGGACGCAGATGGCCAGGGAGCCCGTGCGGCCTTGAGCAGCCCCGAGCCCATCATCTCGCCGAGTTGGGCGCCCAACGGAGCCCAACTGGCCTATGTTTCCTTCGAAGCCCGCAAGCCGGTCATCTATGCCCACGAAATCGCTTCGGGACGGCGGCGGCTGCTGGCCAATTTCCGGGGTTCGAACAGCGCCCCGGCCTGGTCCCCGGATGGCAACCAGATCGCGCTGGCGCTGACCTTGTCGGGCAATGCGCAGGTGTATGTCATGTCGGCGGGTGGCGGCGAGCCCCGTCGACTGACGCAGTCGTCCACCATCGACACCGAGCCGGTGTTCAGCCCCGATGGGCGCCACATCTATTTCGTCAGCGACCGGGGCGGCTCGCCCCAGGTGTACCGCATGGCTGCCCAAGGTGGCGAGGCCCAGCGCATCACCTTCTCAGGCAACTACAACATCTCGCCTTCGCCCAGCCCCGATGGCCGATGGCTGGCCTATATCTCGCGAGTCAACGGTGCTTTCCGCCTGCACGTGCTCGAACTGGCTTCGGGACGTGCCACCGCGCTGACCGAGACCTCGGCCGATGAAAGCCCCAGTTTCGCACCCAACAGCCGGCTCATCATCTACGCCACCCGGGAAGGCAGTCAGGAAGCCCTGATGACCACCACCGTCGACGGTCGCATCAAGACCCGTCTGGCGGGTGCTTCGGGAGACATCCGTGAACCCGACTGGGGACCGTTCACCCGTTGACCATGCCGCGTCTGAGTTTTGTTTTTCCACCCTCTCTCACCTCCAGAAAGGCCCCTGCCCATGAGTTCCGCTGATCGCACCATTTCGACCCACAGCCCGCGCTCCCTGCCCAAGGGGCGCTGGTCCAGCGTGTTGGGCGCTCTTCTCGTAGCCACAGCCCTGGCGGCCTGCAGTTCGGGTGTCAAGCTGGATGAAGCCCAAGTGGAGGACCGGAGCACGCAGGCCGGTGGAGCGGGCGCGGGTGCCGAAGGGCAGGGCAGCGGCGTCGACTCCCGAAACGTGGCCGGGGTGGATCTGCCCGGCAGCAGCAACCCGGCCGATGTCGCCGGGCTCGAGCGGATCATCTACTTCGACTTCGACAGCTATGTGGTTCGTCCCGAGGCCGCACCGATCCTGGAGGCACACGCACGTGTCCTGAATGCCGACCGCAGCCGCCGCGTGGCGCTCGAAGGCCACACCGATGAACGTGGAGGCCGTGAGTACAACCTTGCCTTGGGGCAGCGCCGTGCCGAAGCTGTGCGTCGCTCGCTGTCCTTGATGGGTGTGAGCGAAGCGCAGATGGAAGCCGTCAGTTTTGGCAAGGAGAAGCCGGCAGTTTTCGGCTTTGACGAGGCGGCGTATGCCCAGAACCGCCGCGTGGAGATCAGCTACCGGTGATCCCGATGCGTTTTCCATCTGTTCAACGTGCGCTGTTGCCGTGCGCCCTGGCGCTGGGGGCCGTATGGCCCTTGCAGGCCCAGGCCTTTTTTGGTGACGATGAGGCGCGCAAGGCGGTCATCGAACTGCGGCAGCGCTTTGATGCGCACCGCCAGGCGGCGGAAGGCGAGCTGCAGCAATCGCGTGAAGCCCGCGCTCAGACGCAGCGCGCCATGCTGGAGCTGTCGGCCCAGATCGAAGAGCTTCGCGGCGAGCTGGCACGCATGCGCGGCCAGTATGAGCAACTGGCCCGAGAGGTGTCCGAGCTCCAGAGGCAGCAGGCCGACGTCAGGCAGGGGATCGAGAGTCGCCTGAGGCAGGTCGAGCCGACGGAGGTCACAC
Organism: Burkholderiales bacterium; assembly: GCA_030604135.1. Lineage (GTDB taxonomy): Bacteria > Pseudomonadota > Gammaproteobacteria > Burkholderiales > Burkholderiaceae_C > Hydrogenophaga. The sequence continues at coordinate 88,882 of JAUVWL010000001.1, forward strand.
ACGACGGGCAGAGCTTCAGTGCCTTGCCGGCCGAGCAGCGGGAGTTCGAGGACGCGCTGGCCACCTTGCGGGCCGCCGATTTCGGCGGTGCGGTATCCGCGTTCACCGCCTTCATTGGCAAACACCCGGCCAGCGGTTACCTGCCATCGGCGCTGTACTGGCTTGGCAACGCCCAATACGCGACCAAGGCGTACAAGGAGGCGCTGGACGCCCATGGCAGGCTGGTCGCACGCTTTCCCCAGCACCTGAGATCGCCGGAGGCCATGTTGGCCATGGCCAACAGCCACACAGAACTCAAGGATCCCAGGTCTTCCCGCCGGGTGCTTGAAGACCTGGTGAAACGCTACCCACAGGCCGAAGCGGCAGGCGTGGCGCGCGAGCGGCTCTCCCGCATGCGTTGATCCGCGATAGGGTCGCACGGGGGCGCTCAGCCCCACCAGTGCGAAGCACCCTCGGCAGATCCTACAATCTCGGCGATGGACATCGCTGAGCTTCAATCGACACACTCTCTCGTGCTGTGGGCCGCCTTTGGCGTGGCCCTCCTGTTTGGCTTCATCGCTCAGCGCACGCACTTCTGCACCATGGGCGCGATCAGTGACATCGTGAACATGGGCGACTGGACCCGTATGCGCATGTGGGGCATGGCGGTCGGTGTGGCCATGATCGGCTTTCATCTCATGGCCTGGCTGGGCTGGATCGATGCCAGCAAGACCATCTACACCGGAACCCGGGTCATCTGGCTGTCGGCCGTGGTCGGTGGGGCCCTGTTTGGTTTCGGTATGGTCCTGGCGTCCGGGTGCGGAAGCAAGACACTGGTGCGCATCGGCGCAGGCAGTCTCAAATCTCTTGTCGTCTTCTTCGTGATGGGGTTTGCGGCTTTCGCCACCCTGCGCGGCATGGTGGCTGTGCTGCGTGTCGGTACGCTCGATCGCGTGGCGCTTGAGTTCGAGATGGGCAGTGCATTGCCTGCGTGGTTGGCTGCGCTCACGGGCCTGGACTTCGCCTTGAGCGGCTTGTTGATGAGCCTGGTGGTCGGGGGTGGGCTGGTGGCCTGGGCCATGATGGGCGAGGGTTTTCGCAGCCGGAACAACCTGCTCGCGGGCCTGGGCATCGGGCTGGCCATTGCATTGATGTGGTGGGTCAGTGGCTCGCTGGGCTTTGTGGAAGAGCATCCGGAAACCCTTGAGTCGGTGTACCTCGCCACCAACACAGGGCGCATGGAGTCGCTGACCTTCACCGCGCCGATGGCCTACACCCTGGACTGGATCATTTTTTTCAGTGACACATCCAAGGTGCTCACGGTCGGGGTGGTGACTGTTTTTGGTGTGGTTGCCGGTGCGTTCCTGCAAGCCATGCTTGGGCGCGAGTTCCGCTGGGAGGGCTTTCGCAGCACACAGGACACGGCACTGCATCTTGTCGGCGCGGTCTGCATGGGCGTGGGTGGGGTCACCGCGCTGGGTTGCACGGTGGGGCAGGGCTTGTCCGGGCTCTCGACGCTGAGTCTGATCAGCATGATCGCTGTGGCAGGGATTGTCTTCGGGGCCGTGCTGGGGTTCAGGTTTCAGATCTGGCTGCTCGAGCGGGAGTGAAGGCCCTGGACGATGACCGAATCAGACGCGGATTTCGAACGCCGTTTTGGTGGGCTAAGGCGACTGTATGGAGTGCAGGGCGCACAGCGCATCTTTGACGCCCATGTGGTGGTGGTGGGTATCGGCGGAGTCGGATCCTGGTCGGTCGAGGCTCTGGCGCGAAGCGGTGTTCGCCGCCTGAGCCTGATCGATCTTGATCACGTGGCCGAGTCCAACGTCAACCGCCAGGTGCATGCCAGCACGTCCACACTGGGCATGGCCAAGGTTCAGGCCATGCGGGACCGGATTGCACAGATACATCCGGACTGCCAGGTCGATGGCGTCGAAGACTTCGTCACCGCAGAGAACTGGGCCGAGTTGGTCGATCGCCTGGGGCTCCATGGCGCAAGCGGGATGTCTGCAGTTATCGATGCCTGTGACCAGGTGCGCGCCAAACTGACCATGGCGGCCTGGGCGCTCGACCACAAGGCCTTGATGGTGTCGGTCGGTGCCGCCGGCGGTAAGCGCCGTGCACAGGCCATCGAGACGGGTGATCTGGCGGAGGTCACGCACGATCCCTTGCTGGCCCAGTTGAGGCAGCGGCTGCGCAAGTACCATGGCGGCGCACGACAGGGGCGCATGGGCTTGCCATGTGTGTTCAGCCGGGAGCCGGTGGCTCCACCTGATGCCTCTTGTGACTTGGGAGAGGGCGATGGCACGCTCAACTGCCATGGCTATGGCTCGGTGGTGAGTGTCACGGCCAGTTTCGGCTTTTGTGCCGCGGGACTTGTGCTGGATGCACTGGCCAAAGGCACATCGAAAATTTCGAAGCGGTCTTCAGGAGAGGCTGAAAAACAAGCTATAATCTGAGGCTTCGCAGCAAGCTGTTCTAAACAGCGAACTGTCGAGTGGGACGTTAGCTCAGTTGGTAGAGCAGCGGACTTTTAATCCGTTGGTCGTGGGTTCGAATCCCTCACGTCCTACCAGTGATAAGAAGACAGAAGGCCCTGGTCACACGACCAGGGCCTTTTCCTTTTGGGTGGTGCCATGCGCCCTGAGAGTGCCAGGGACCGAGAAGAAAACGGGCGTTCTCGGCTTCCTCTCAGCACTCGGCCTCTTAGACCGAGGCGGATTCGATGGCTTCGCTCAGCTCCAGCCAGCGGCCCTCGGCGCCTTCCAGTTCTTCGGTCACGGCTTTCAGGCGACGCCCGGCCTCGGCCATCTCGGCGGGTGCCTGCGGGCCACTGAGCTGTTCTTCCAGTCGCGCCCTTTCCTGCTCCAGCAGGGACATGCGTTTCTCGATCTGTTCCAGCTCCTTGCGCAGCGGGCGCAGCCGTTCTGCCGCTTGCTGGCGGCGCTGTGCCTCAAGTCGACGCTGCTCGGCTCCGCGCACCGCCGGGTTCGCAGTCTCAGGTGCCGGCTGAGACGCCGCGCAGGTTTCTATCGGCAAGGCCACAACAGGACTGACGTCGGTCGATGCCAGGCTGGCGCGCTGGTTTTCTCGGTTCTGGCGTGCCACGTCGAGCAGGTAGCGCTGGTAGTCGTCAAGGTCTCCGTCAAAGGGGGCGATGCCGCCGCGCGAGACCAGCCAGAACTCGTCACACACGGCACGCAACAGGGCCCTGTCGTGGCTGACCAGCATCACCGTGCCTTCAAACTCGTTCAGGGCCACCGACAAAGCCTCGCGTGTGGCCAGGTCAAGGTGGTTGGTGGGTTCGTCCAGCAGCAGCAGGTTGGGGCGTTGCCACACGATCATGCACAGAACCAGCCGAGCCTTCTCGCCGCCGCTCATGCTGCCAACGGCCTGCATGACCTGATCGCCACTGAACTGGAAGCCACCCAGGAAATTGCGCAGGTCCTGCTCACGGGTGCCCTGGCCTTGCAGGCGACCCTCGGCCGCGGCGTCACGCGCCAGACGGATCATGTGCTGCAGCGGACTTTCGTCGGGACGCAGCACGTCCAGTTCCTGCTGCGCGAAGTAGCCGATGTTCAGCCCTTTGCCTTCGGTGATCTGGCCTGCCAGGGGCACCAGCGCGTGCGCAATCGTCTTGACCACAGTCGACTTGCCCTGGCCGTTGGCACCCAGAATGCCGATGCGCTGTCCGGCCTGGACCGAGCGCGTGACCTGGCGCACGATGGTCACGGGCGCTCCAATGCCTTCGGGTGCTGGGTAGCCGAAGTCGACCTCGCGCATGGCCAGCATGGGGTTGGGCAGGTTGGCGGGCTCGGCAAACTCGAAGGTGAAGTCGGCCTCGGCCAGCACCGGTCCGATCTTTTCCATGCGCTCCAGGGCCTTGACCCGGCTCTGGGCCTGTTTCGCCTTGCTGGCCTTGGCCTTGAAACGGTCGATGAAGCGCTGGAGGTGCGCGATCTTGTCCTGCTGGCGGGCAAAGCTCTGCTGTTGCTGCGTCAGTTGCTCGGCCCGCATGTCCTCGAAGCGGCTGTAGTTGCCGCCGTAGCGGGTGAGCTGACCGCCGTTGACGTGAAGCGTGACCTGGGTCACCGCATCGAGAAATTCGCGGTCGTGGCTGATGACGATGAGCGTGCCTGCGTAGCGTTTGAGCCAGGCCTCCAGCCAGACCAGGGCGTCCAGGTCAAGGTGGTTGGTCGGTTCGTCGAGCAGCAGCAGGTCGCTCGGACACATCAGGGCGCGGGCGAGCTGCAGGCGCATGCGCCAGCCGCCAGAGAAGCTGTTGACCGGCTTGTCCAGCTCGTGAAGGCCGAAGCCCAGACCCAGAATCAGCGTCTGGGCCCGCGCCACGGCGTCGTGGGCACCGGCATCGTGCAGCTCCATGTAGGCGTGGGCCATGCGCTCACCGTCGCCGCTGGCCTCGGCCTCGTTCACTTCGTTCTGTGCCGCCAGCAGACGGGTATCGCCTTCGACCACGAAGCGGGTGGCCGGGTCGGTCGTCTCCGGCATGTCCTGCGCCACCTGGGCCATGCGCCACTGCGTTGGCATGGACAGGTCTCCGCCGTCTTCGTGCAGCTGACCATTGAGCAAGCCGAACAGGCTGGACTTGCCGGCCCCATTGCGGCCCACCAGACCCACTTTTTCGCCCGGGTTGAGGGTGGCCGAAGCTTTGTCGAGCACGACTTTGACGCCCCGCCGCAAGGTGATGTTGCGCAGGGTGATCATGTGCCGAAGGCCTCCGCTTGGGCCAGAGTTTGCAGGGACTCGCGGGTCACCAGCAGGACCTGGTCTTCACCGGCGCTGCAGCTGAGCCACACCACCTCCAGGGTGGGGAAGGCGGCCTCGAAATGGCCGCGTTCGTTGCCTATTTCAAGCACCAGCACCGCCGTTGGCGACATGCGTGCCGCTGCGTCGCTCAGCAGGCGACGGACAAAGTCCATGCCATCGCGGCCACCGGCCAGTGCCATCTCGGGCTCGGCCCGGTATTCGGCGGGCAGGGCAGCCATGCTGTGGGCATTGACATAGGGCGGGTTGCACAGGATCAGATCCCATGGCCCGGGGCAGGCCGCCAGTCCATCGGATTCGATCAGGCGGATGCGTTCGGACAGCCCGTGCCGATCGACGTTGATGCGGGCCACCGCCAGCGCGTCGGCCGACAGATCGGCACCCGTGACCTCGATCTCGGGCCAGGCCATGGCGGCGAGCACGGCCAGACTGCCATTGCCGGTGCACAGGTCGAGCACCTGTCGCGTGGTGTCGGACAGCCAGGGGTCGAAGCTGCCGTCGGCGATCAACTCCGCGATGAAGCTGCGCGGGACGATGGCGCGTTCGTCCACATAAAAGGGAATGCCCTGCAACCAGGCCTCGTGGGTGAGGTAGGCCGCAGGCTGACGTGTCTGTACGCGCCGCTCGATGAGCTGGCGCACCGGTTCCACCTGTTCCTGGCTCAAGATCGTGGCTGCGGCTTCATCCAGGTCGGTGTCCAGTGGCCATCCCAACTGCCACAGCATCAACCAGGCGGCTTCGTCTCTTGGGCCGGTGGTGCCGTGGCCGTAGGCCAGGGAGGCCGCTTCCAGCCGGGCCGTGCATTCGGCCAGCAATTCCTGCACTGTCATGGGTATCGGGTCAGCGTGGGGCTGCGGAGGGCGCGATCTGGTGCAGCTGGTGCAGCACGCGCAGGTAAATGGCCGTCAACGGTTCGATGTCTGCCAGTGCGACGTGTTCGTCGATCTTGTGGATGCTGGCGTTGGGCGGTCCGAGCTCGATGACCTGTGGACACACCTGGGCGATGAACCGGCCGTCGCTGGTTCCGCCGGTGGTCGACAGCTCGGTCTCCAGACCTGTCTCGATGCGGATGGCTTCACGCACCGCTTCCACCAGGGTGCCGGGCGGTGTGAGAAAGGGCAGGCCCCCGACGGTCCAGTCGAGTTCGTAGTCGGCGCCTGCGCTCAGGCCGTGCCGGGCCAGGATGGTGCTGAAGCGGGACTGCAGATCCTGCGGCGTCGACTCGGTCGAGAACCGGAAATTGAAGTCGATCACCACGGTGCCAGGGATCACATTGCTCGCGCCCGTGCCGCCGTGGATGTTGCTGACCTGCCAGCTGGTGGGTGGAAAAAAGGCGTTGCCCTCGTCCCACAGGGTGGAGGCCAGCTCGGCCAGTGCGGGTGCCACCATATGAATCGGGTTGCGGGCCAGGTGCGGGTAGGCAATGTGGCCCTGGATGCCCTTGACAGTCAGGCGGCCGCTCATGGTGCCGCGACGCCCGTTCTTGATCATGTCGCCGGTTCGCTGAACCGAGGTCGGCTCACCGACGATACACCAGTCCAGTCGCTCGCCTCGGCGCTGCAGCTCTCGACAGACCACCACCGTGCCATCGTTGGCCGGCCCTTCCTCGTCGCTGGTGAGCAGGAAGGCGATGTCGATGGCGGGCTCGGGCACCTCGGCCAGGAAACGCTCGCAGGCCACCACCATGGCCGCCAGCGAGGTCTTCATGTCGCTGGTCCCTCGGCCATACAGCCGGCCATCGCGGTGGGTGGGCACAAAGGGGTCGCTTCGCCAGGCATCCAGGGGGCCGGTGGGCACCACGTCGGTGTGGCCGGCGAACACCAGGGTCGGGTGGGTGCCGTCTCCACGCCGAGCCCACAGGTTGGTGACCCGGAACTCCTTCGGTCCGCTCGACAGGGTTTCGCACTGGAACCCGATCGGGCCCAGGCGTTCGGCGATCAAGGCCTGGCACCCAGCGTCGTCGGGGGTGACCGAGGGACGGGAAACCAGGGCTTCGGTCAGGCGCAGCGTGTCGCTCATGCGGTCAGAACTTCACATCCAGTGTGAATTCGGTGAATGTGGCGCCTTCACTGTGCTCGTCGTCTGACGGGGTGGCAGAGTCCAGTGACTTGGATGCGTTGAAGTCGTTCTGCAGGCGCCAGAGCAGGTTGTTGGGCGAGTCTGCGTGAGAGAGTCCCTCGTTGCGGCTGACAATGCCGTCGCTGATGAGCCTTGCCAGATCCTGCTCAAAGGTTTGTGAGCCTTCGGCCAGCGACTTTTCCATGGCGTCACGCACACCGGAGAAATCTGCCTTGCGGATCAGGTCGGCGATGAGCGTGGTGTTGAGCATCACCTCCATGGCCGGCACGCGGCCACCCGTGTGTGTGCGCAGCAGGCGCTGAGACACGATGGCCCTCAGGGCCATGGCCAGGTCGCCCAGCATGGTGGGCCTGACCTCGACCGGAAAAAAGCTCAGGATCCGGTTGAGGGCCTGGTAGCTGTTGTTGGCATGCAGTGTGGCCAGGCACAGGTGACCTGACTGGGCGTAGGCGATCGCCGCCGACATGGTCTCGCGGTCTCGGATTTCCCCGATCAGAATCACATCGGGTGCCTGGCGCAGGGCGTTCTTGAGCGCAATCTGCAGCGACGCGGTGTCGGTGCCCAGCTCACGCTGGTTGACCACCGACTTCTTGTTGCGGTAGACATACTCGATGGGGTCTTCCACTGTCAGGATGTGACCCGTGCTGCGCTCGTTGCGGTGGTCGATCATGGCCGCCAGCGTGGTGCTCTTGCCCGCACCGGTGGCGCCCACCATGATCATGAGGCCACGCTTCTCCATCACCAGGTCGGCCAGCACCGGTGACACGTTAAGGGAGTCGAGCGGTGGAATGTCACCAGGCACGTAACGGATCACCACCGCGTAGTGACTGCGCTGACGGAAGGCGCTGACCCGGAAGTTGCCCACCCCGTCCAACGGTACCGCCATGTTCAGCTCGCCGGTGTCCACCAACTCCTCGATGCGGGTGGCCGGGACGATCTCGGCCAGCAGGTTGCGCGGTGCCTCAGGCGGCAGGACCTGGCTGTTGATCGGGATGGTCTGGCCATTGATCTTGATCATGGCCGGTGCGTGGGCCGACAGATAGACGTCGGACGCCTGTTTGTCGGCCATCAGTCGCAGGATGCGCTCCATCGTTCCGCTGCTCATGCCATTTCCTCCGGTTCAGGGTGGGCGCTTGTGGAATCAGGGGCGCAGCAGGTCGTTCAGGCTGGTCTTGGCGCGAGTCTGCGCGTCAACCCGCTTCACGATGATGGCGGCATACAGGCTGTACTTGCCTCCGTCCTTGGGCAGGCTGCCACTGATGACCACCGAGCCGGCGGGCACGCGACCGTAGCTGACCTCGCCGGTGGACCGGTCGTAGATCGGGGTGCTCTGTCCGATGTAGACGCCCATCGACACCACCGAGTTCTCTTCCACGATCACGCCTTCGACAATCTCCGATCGTGCGCCAATGAAGCAGTTGTCTTCAATGATGGTGGGGTTGGCCTGCAGAGGTTCAAGCACACCACCCAGGCCCACACCACCTGACAGGTGGACGTTCTTGCCCACCTGGGCACACGAGCCGACCGTGGCCCAGGTATCGACCATGGTGCCTTCGTCGACATAGGCTCCGATGTTCACATAGCTGGGCATCAGAACCGCACCCTTGGCCACAAAGCTGCCGCGGCGGGCGACGGCTGGCGGAACCACGCGCACGCCAGTTGCCTTCATCTCTGCATCGGACAGGTGGGCAAACTTGGTCGGTACCTTGTCGTAGAAGGCCAGATCGCCGGCACGAACGAACTCGTTGTCCTTGAGCCGGAACGACAGCAAAACCGCCTTTTTGACCCACTGATGCACGTTCCACTGTCCGACCGACTCGCGGGTGGCCACGCGAAGCTTGCCCACGTTGAGTTCGGCAATCACGTGTTCAACGGCATCCAGCACCTCTTTGGGAGCGCTGGATGGTGAGAGCTCGGCGCGCTGTTCCCAGGCGTTGTCGATCAGGGTTTGCAGTTGTTGTGTCATGGGTGGTGCAATCAGATGAACAGAAAAGGGAGACAAGGCATCAGGCGTTTTTCCTGACGAAGTCAGCGATGCGGTCGGCCGCTTCCACGCATTCTTCGGTTTCCGCGACCAGTGCCATGCGCACGCGCCCGGCACCAGGGTTGAGGCCGCGGGCTTCACGGGCCAGGTAGCTGCCTGGCAGCACCGTGACATTGTATTGAGCCAGCAGTTCCCGGGCGAAGGCCTCATCGGCACTGAGTCCGGGCACACGCGAGGCGAAGCTGCCTGGCACGCCCGCCCAGAGGTAAAAAGAGGCGTCGGGCAGACGCACGTCAAGGACAGGCTCGAGCATAGGGGTGACGCGCGCAAACTTCTCGCGGTACTGGTGGCGGTTGTGTTCGACGTGCTTCTCGTCGTTCCAGGCCGCTACGCTTGCGCGTTGCACGGCCGGACTCATGGCGCCGCCATGGTAGGTGCGGTACAGCAGAAACGCCTTGACCAGCTCGGCATCGCCGGCGACAAAACCGCTGCGCAGTCCAGGTGCATTGCTGCGTTTGGACAGGCTGGTGAACATCATCAGGCGTCGAAAGTCGGCTCGGCCGAGCCGGCTGGCGGCTTCCAGACCACCCAGGGGTGCCTCGTCGCGGAAGTAGATTTCGCTGTAGCACTCGTCTGAAGCGATGACAAATCCGAAGCGGTCACTCAACTCAAACAGCGTCTTCCACTCCGCCAGCGGCATCACTGCGCCAGTGGGGTTGCCGGGGGAGCAGACAAACAACAGCTGGGTGTTCGCCCATACTTCTTCCGGCACGGAATGCCAGTCGATGCCGAAGTTGCGTGCCGGGTCACTGGGCGCGTACCAGGGCTGGGCGCCGGCCAGCAAGCTCGCTCCCTCATAGATCTGGTAGAACGGGTTGGGAAACACGACCGTCGCGCCAGGGCGGGTGGGGTCGATCACCGTCTGGGCAAAGGCGAACAGCGCCTCCCGCGAGCCATTGACCGGGAGGATCTGCGTGGCCGGGTCAGCCTTCACGTCATAGCGGCGAAGCAGCCATTCGGCGCAGGCCCGACGCAATGCCGGCTCACCGGAGGTGGCCGGATAGGCCGACAGTCCGCCATCCAGGGCCCCGGCCAGAGCCGCCTTGAGCAGTTCCGGGGTCGGGTGTTTGGGTTCACCGATGCCCAGGCTGATGGGCGGCAGATCGGTGACGGGGCGGACGTCGGCAAAGAGATTTCGAAGCCGTTCGAACGGGTAGGGCTGCAGGAGCGCCAGTTTCGGGTTCATGCCACGATTATCCCAGCGTGGAACGGGTCGATTGCGCGCGACCTGTGTTGCACCGACAACCCGACGGTTGGCCGGTCGGTTCTCCTCAGCTCAGGCTCATGCCCACATGGCAGTGGCCGGCCGGTGCATGGCCTGAAACCGCTGGTCGATCGAGATCAGCACCACCGCCAGCGCCGAGCCTACCACCACGATGGTGGCCATGGTGAAGGATGCGACATAACCGAAGCCTTCCGGGAACGCCCCTCGGTCCGTGGTGGTGCAGACGAATTCGGCGGCATACATGCCGGTGAAGAGCCGGGCCCACACGCCTATGCCACCCAAGGCCACACCTGTCGAAAGCACGTTGGTGGTGTGAATCTTCCCGTCAGCGTTGCGAACTCGCGTTGCGACGGTCAGGGCAACAATGGAGCCCATTACTGCGATGACAAACGAAAGCAGCACCATGCCCTGGTTGCAGGAGGTGTCGACGAGAGTGCTGACGGTTTCGTTCATGGGGCTGTCGATGTGATGGGGGCGGGATGGTTATGGCGCTTGTCAGCACCCATCGGCTTTGCTTGTCAATTGTCATTGACACATCTTTTACACACTCGTCCGTTGGCGACCGGAGACAAGGCCTGCGGGACAGGCGCAGGCGAGTTGCCTGCACCGATGGCCTCGCCGGGTATCATCTGAAGCTGTCTCGTTCCCACGCTGACCAAGCCTGTGCGTCTCAATTCCATCAAGCTGTCCGGCTTCAAGTCTTTCGCCGAACCCACCAACTTCATGCTGCCGGGGCAGCTGGTGGGTGTGGTGGGCCCCAATGGCTGCGGCAAGTCCAACATCATGGACGCTGTGCGCTGGGTGCTGGGCGAATCCAAGGCGTCCGAGTTGCGTGGCGAGTCGATGCAGGACGTCATCTTCAACGGCACCACGTCACGCAAGCCGGCGAGCCGCTCCAGTGTCGAGCTGGTGTTCGACAACAGCGACCACCGCGCGGGCGGTCAGTGGGGGCAGTTTGGCGAAATTGCCGTCAAGCGGGTACTGACGCGTGATGGCACCAGCAGCTATTACATCAACAACCAGCCGGTGCGTCGCCGCGACGTGCAGGACGTGTTTCTGGGCACCGGCCTGGGACCCCGGGCCTATGCCATTATCGGCCAGGGCACCATCAGCCGCATCATCGAGTCCAAACCCGAGGAATTGCGCCTTTTTCTGGAGGAGGCGGCCGGGGTTTCCAAATACAAAGAGCGGCGCCGGGAAACGGCCAATCGGCTGGCCGACACACGCGAGAACCTGACCCGCGTGGAAGACATTCTGCGCGAACTCAACGCCAACCTTGAAAAACTGGAGCGGCAGGCCGAGGTGGCCGAGCGCTACAACCGGCTGAACGCCGGTGCGACCCTCAAGCAGCACCAGCTGTGGTTTCTCAAGCGCGCCGAAGCCGAAGCCGACCAGGCCCGTGTCAGGACCGAGGCGGCCCAGGCGGTGAACGACCTGGAGTCGCGGACCGCCGATCTCCGGCGTGTCGAGGCCGAACTGGAAACCATTCGCCAGTCGCACTATGCGGCGGGTGACGAGGTGAATCAGGCCCAGGGCAAGCTCTATGAAGCCAGTGCCGAGGTTGGCAAGCTGGAGGCGGAGATCCGCTTTGTGGTGGAGGGACGCCAGCGTGTCGAGCAGCGCCTGCTGCAGCTCAAGGATCAGCTGGGCGGATGGGCCACCCGAAAGGACGATGCCGAGGCCGAACTGGAGCAGCTCGCCGGGGCGATGGTCGATGCCGAGGAAAAGTCGGCTGTGCTGGAGGCTCAGGGTGAGGAGCAAGCCGGCAGTCTGCCCGCTCTGGAAGATGTACTGCGCCAGGCGCAACGACTGGCCGGCGAACAACGGGCCAGCGTGGGGCAGATCCAGCAGCAGATCCAGGTCCTTGGCGCCGAGCAGCGAAGCATCGAGGAGCAAAGCCGGCAGCACGAATTGAGGCGCGAGAAACTGCTGGCCGATCGCAAGGCCTTGGCCGCGCCGGACGAGTCCCGAGTGGCGGCGGCTGTCCGTCTGCAGGCCGAGTCGGCCGAGTCGGCCGAGCTGGTCGAGGCGATTCTGCACGAATTACAGGACACGGTTCCTCTGCTCGATGAAGAGCGGCGGTCGGCGCAGCAGGCCGTGAACCAGGAGTCGGCGAGGCAGGCCGACCTGTCGGCCAGGCTTGAGGCTCTCAAGGCCTTGCAGGAAAAGGTCCGCACCGACGGCAAACTCATGCCCTGGCTGGCCAAGCACGGGCTGGAGGGCATGCAAGGTCTCTGGAGCCGCATCCATGTCGAGCCAGGGTGGGAGAGCGCCCTGGAAGCGGCGCTGCGCGAACGGATCTCGGCGCTGGAGGTGTCCCGCCTGGACATGGTGCGCGCGTTCGGCAGTGACGCGCCCCCGGCCAAACTGGCTTTCTACAGTCCGGCCGAAGCTGCGAACACACCCCACAGTGCTTCTGGACTGAAGCCGCTGGCCTCGTGGCTGCGCTTGAACGATGCGAGCCAGCTGGCCTTGCTGGACGGCTGGCTCAGGGGTTGCTTGACCGCGTCCAGTCTGGAGGAGGCGCTGACTGAGCGTGTGAAACTGCAGGCGGGTGAGAGCATCTATGTACCCCAGGGACATTGCGTCACCTCGCACAGCGTCAGTTTCTACGCGCCCGACAGCGAACAGGCCGGCCTGCTGGCCCGTGCGCAGGAAATTGAAAACCTCGAGAAGCAGCTCAAGGCACAGGCGCTGATTGCCGAACAGGCGCGCAGCAGCTTGGTCCGGGCCGAAGCCAACTACGGCGAAGCTTCGCAGAAGCTCGTGCTGGCACGGCGTGAGGCCGCCGAGGCCCGCTCTCGTGCCCATGAAGCGCAGGTCGAAGCCTTGCGGTTGACGCAGCTGGCAGAGCAGACCCGTGCCCGCAGCGAACAGCTCGATGGCGATCTGGCCGAAGTGGACGGCCTGCTGGAAGCGCTTCAGGAGCGCCGTGCGACCGCCGAGGCCCGCTTCGAAGAGCTGGACATGCAGCTGGCCGAGAGCCAGGAGCGCCATGCCCAGCTGGACGAAAACGTGATTGCGGCCGAGCGAGCCCTCGGACAGGCGCGCGAGCAACAACGTGCCCTGGAGCGACAGGCGCAAGAAGCCACCTTTTCGCTGCGCAGCCTCCAGGCCCGGCAAGCCGAGTTGCAGCGGTCGCTGGAAACCGCAGCCAGCCAGCAGCGTTCACTGGCGGAAGAAGAACTCAGGGCACGCGACGAGCTGGCGCGTCTGACCGATGCGGCCGCTCAGGCGGGCTTGCAGGACGCCCTGGCGGCCAAGCTCGAGCGTGAGCAGGCACTGGGTGCGTTGCGCAGCCAGTACGATGATCTGACGGCAAAACTGAGGGCCAGCGACGAGCGGCGCCTCCAGCTGGAGCGAGAGCTGGATCCGCTGCGCCAGCGCATAACCGACTTCCAGCTCAAGGAGCAGGCGGCCCGTCTGGGTGTCGAGCAGTACAGTCAGCAACTGGAAGAGGCGCAGGCCGATCTGGCGGCGGTCGCGCAGAGTGTCACCGAGGGCAATGTGCGCCTGAGCGGATTGCAGTCCGAGATCGATCGCCTGCATCGTGAGATCCAGTCACTGGGGGCCGTGAACCTGGCCGCCCTCGAAGAACTCGGGGCTGCCCGTGAGCGCAAGACCTTTCTGGACGCGCAGTCGGCCGACCTGAATGACGCCATGGCCACACTCGAGGACGCCATCCGCAAGATCGATGGCGAGACCCGCGAACTGCTGGGCAGCACCTTCAACACGGTCAACCAGCACTTTGGCCGGATGTTCCCGGAGTTGTTCGGCGGTGGCAATGCGCGCCTGGTCATGACCGGCGAAGAAATCCTGGATGCCGGTGTGCAGGTGATGGCCCAGCCACCTGGAAAGAAGAACCAGACCATACACCTGCTCTCCGGTGGCGAAAAGGCGCTCACCGCGATCGCCCTGGTGTTTGCGATCTTCCAGCTCAACCCCGCACCTTTCTGTCTGCTCGACGAGGTGGATGCCCCACTGGACGACGCGAACACCGAACGTTATGCGAAACTTGTGACTGCCATGTCCAAGGAAACCCAGTTCCTGTTCATCAGCCACAACAAGATCGCCATGGAGATGGCCGAACAGCTCATTGGCGTGACCATGCAGGAGCAGGGTGTCTCCCGCATCGTGGCGGTGGACATGGAATCGGCTGCCGGCATGCTCGAATCCACCTGAACAGACCCTTGCGAACAGGCCTCCTTCCATGAGTTCATTGCAGATCAGCCTGGCCATCATCGGAGGACTGGTTCTGGCTGGCGTCGTCGCCTACAACGCCTGGATCACCCGCAAGAGTGCGCCGCGCACGGCACGTGAGCACGATCCGGTCCCTGGGGGGGTGTTTGCTTCGGGCAGTGAGCCTGTGTTGAGCTTGCCTGAGGACGCGCGCGATACCCGACCCATGGAAGCGGAGCGCATCGAGCCGGTGTTGGGGGACGATGGCGCTGGCGTTGATCCGGGCACATCGGAGGCAGATATGCGGTTCGACCCGGTGCTCTCGGTGGTTCCGGATGAAAACGCGGCACCTCGACCACGGGTGCCTGTTGCCGATCCTGTGGCTGCACAGCCGGTGGTGGACGCGCCTCGCGCACCTGTGCAGGTCACCTTGCAGCAGGTGGTCCAGGCTCCCGAGAAGCGGCCGCCTCTGGACGCGCTGATCGATGTGATCGCGCCGCTCCAGCTGGAGGGGGTGGTGTCGGGCGAAGCCCTGCTGGCGGCCATGCCCGCCACGCGACGCGTGGGCAGCAAGCCCTTCGCCGTCGAGGCCGTCCGCGAGGACGCACAGGATTGGGAGACCCCGAGGCCGGGTCACCGCTACCGGGCGCTGCAGGCCGGTGTGCAGCTGGCCAACCGGGCCGGTGCGCTCAATGACATCGAGTTCTCCGAGTTTGTGGTCAAGGCCCAGGCCTATGCCGATGCCGTCGGGGCGTCCCCGGACTTCCCGGACATGCGCGCCGAGGTGGCGCGAGCACGCGAGCTCGACGCCTTCGCAAGCGCCCACGATGCCCAGCTGGGCTTCACGCTGCGAGCGCGACGCGTGGCCTGGAGCCCGGGTTATGTGGCCCAGCAGGCGGCGATACTGGGCTTCGTGGCCGGCGCCTTGCCGGGGCGCATGGTATTGCCGGGCAGCCAGAGTGGGCAGGCGCCGGTGCTCAGCCTCAGCTTCGATCCCCAGGCCGCCATGGCCGAAGACCCTGAACAAAGCGCTTTGCGCGAGTTGTCGCTGTCATTGGAAGTCACCCATGTGCCGCGCAGCGAGCGGCCATTCGTGCGCATGCGCGAGGCCGCCGCCGCCCTGGCGGAAAGCATGGACGGTGTGGTCACCGACGACGCCGGCCACGCACTGTCCGCAGACACCATGGACCGCATCGGGGCCGATCTGGAGGTCTTGTACGATGCACTGGACAGCCGCGATCTGTCGGCCGGCTCACCCCAGGCGCGCCGTCTCTTTTCATGACCCCTGACCTGTTTGCGGCCGAGCCCACACCGGCCGAACGTGCGGCCGAACTGCGCGCGCAGCTGCACCACCACGCCCACCGCTACTACGTGCTGGACGACCCGGAGATTCCGGACGCGGAGTACGACCGTCTGTTCCGTGAATTGCAGGCGCTGGAGGCACAACACCCGGAGCTGGTCTCGCCCGATTCACCCACCCAGCGGGTCGGGGGGGACATTCTCGACGGATTCGCCAGCGTGCGCCACGCCGTGCCGATGCTCAGCATCCGCACCGAGACCGACACCGAAGCCAGTGGTGCGGAGGCCTTTGATGCCCGCGTCCGCCGCGAGCTGGGCCTGCTTGAGTCCGATCCTCCGGTCGATTACGTGGCCGAACTCAAGTTCGACGGCCTGGCGATCAGCCTGCGCTATGAGGCCGGCGTGCTGGTGCAGGCGGCCACCCGGGGAGACGGCGAGGTGGGGGAGGATGTGACCCGCAACATCCGCACCATAGGACAGGTGCCGCTGCGCCTGCCCGAGGGCGTGCCTGACGTTCTGGAGGTCCGCGGCGAGGTCTACATGCGGCGTGACGATTTTGATGCCCTCAATGACCGCCAGCGCGAGAAGATCGCGGCCGGTGCCAAGGGCGAGAAAACCTTTGTCAACCCGCGCAACGCGGCCGCCGGTGCGGTGCGCCAGCTGGACTCCGGCATCGCGGCCCAGCGTCCACTGAGCTTCTTTGCGTACGGGCTGGGCGAAGTTGCCCAGTCGGAGGGCCGGACGCCCCTGTTCCGCACCCACCATGCGCTGCTGATGCAACTGCGCGACTGGGGTTTCCCGGTGGCCAGCCAGGTCCGGGTCTGCCGCGGCGCTGCGGAACTGGTGGCCTTCCACCGCGACATCGGCGCGCAGCGCGACGCCTTGCCCTACGACATCGACGGTGTGGTCTACAAGGTCAACGATCTGGAGTTGCAACGGCGGCTCGGTTTTGTGACCCGCGAACCGCGCTGGGCGGTGGCCCACAAGTATCCGGCGCAGGAGCAGCTGACCACGGTCCAGGCCATCGACGTGCAGGTCGGCCGCACCGGCAAGCTCACACCGGTGGCCAAACTCGCGCCCGTGTTCGTCGGTGGTGTCACCGTCACCAACGCCACCCTGCACAACGAACTGGAAGCACGCCGCAAGGACGTGCGTGTGGGCGATACCGTCATCGTGCGCCGGGCCGGCGACGTCATTCCCGAGGTGGTGTCGGTGCTGCCCGACAAGCGGGTCGGCGACCCACCCCCCTTCACCATGCCGACACACTGTCCGGTCTGTGGCAGTGAAGCCGTGCGGGAGGAGGGGGAGGCCGACCACCGCTGCACCGGCGGGCTGTTCTGCTCGGCCCAGCGCAAGCAGGCCATACTGCATTACGCCCAGCGCCGGGCGCTCGATATTGAAGGTCTGGGTGACAAGCTGGTCGAGCAACTGGTGGATGCGGGCGTGGTCCGCAACCTGCCCGACCTGTACCGCCTGGGGCTGACCGCCCTGGCCAGCCTGGACCGCATGGCCGAAAAATCGGCCGGCAACCTCTTGCAGGCGTTGGAGAAATCCCGGCAAACCACCTTGCCGCGTTTCCTGTTCGGTCTGGGCATTCGGCATGTGGGTGAAGCCACCGCTCGCGATCTGGCGCGGCATTTTGGTAGCCTGGACCGCATCATGGCGGCCAGCGTGGACGAGCTGCTGCAGGTACCCGATGTGGGGCCGGTGGTGGCCCGCAGCATCCGCACCTTCTTTGACCAGGACCACAACCGGGAGGTGGTCGAGCAACTGCGCGCCTGCGGTGTCGGTTGGGAGGAGGGGGCACCTGCCGAACGCGCTGCCCAACCCCTGGCCGGCAAGACCTTTGTGCTCACCGGCACCTTTCCCACCCTGCGACGCGAACAAGCCAAGGAGTTGCTGGAAGCCGCCGGTGCCAAAGTGGCCGGCTCGGTCAGCAAGAAGACCGACTACGTGGTGGCCGGAGAAGAGGCCGGCAGCAAGCTCGACAAGGCCCGCGAGCTGGGCGTCGCGGTGATCGACGAGGCCGAGATGCTGCGAATGCTGTCGGCCAGCACCGTCACTTGAACTTGTAGTGATCCCGGTTGATCACCGCAGCCACGGCGGTGACCTCTTCGGGGAACAGGCCCAGGTTCATCTGGGTGTTGCACATCTCGACCATGCCGCGCAGCAGCCCGGCGGTGTTGATGCGCCCCAGGGGCTTGTAGATCGAGCTGCCGTCACCGCCGACC
Source organism: Burkholderiales bacterium (assembly GCA_030604135.1). Taxonomy (GTDB): domain Bacteria; phylum Pseudomonadota; class Gammaproteobacteria; order Burkholderiales; family Burkholderiaceae_C; genus Hydrogenophaga. The sequence continues at coordinate 106,703 of JAUVWL010000001.1, forward strand.
TGGCGGGTGTGGCACTCGACGCACTTGTGTTCGGCGATGAGCTTCTCACCCAGGGCGATGTCAGCGTCCTTGAAAATCTCGGCGCCCTGTGCGTGGGCCGGGGAAGCCAACCAGGCGGCTGCAGCGCCAAACATCAGGGCGGTGGCCAGAGGCAAGGCCATTCTCTCGCGAGAATGGCGGGCGGTCGCGGGGGTCATGGTGAAGCGTCGGGCAGGCAGCATGTCGGTCCTCCGGTTCGTTGTGGGCACAATGGATGCCAGATTCACTTTAACTGCCCCGGGTCAACATGCCCTACGGGGTAAACCTTGATCTTCCACTTCGACATCTGAAATGACCGTTCATGCCATCCTCAGAATGGGCGACCCGCGCCTGCTCGCCAAGGCCCGTCGCGTCGAGGCATTCGACACCCCGGAGCTGCGTCGCCTGATCGCCGACATGGAGGAGACCATGGCCGCCGCCAACGGGGCAGGGCTGGCAGCGCCGCAGATCGGGGTCGATCTGCAGGTGGTGATTTTTGGCACTGGCGCGCCGAACCCGCGTTATCCGCAGGCGCCGGTGGTGCCCCGGACGGTGTTGCTCAACCCGGTCATCACCCCGCTGGGTGACGAGGAAGAAGAGGGCTGGGAAGGGTGTCTGTCGGTGCCGGGCCTGCGGGGCGTGGTGCCGCGTTGGCGGCGCATCCGCTACCAGGGCTTCGACGTGCAGGGGCAACCGATCGATCGCGAGGCCGAGGGTTTCCACGCCCGCGTGGTGCAGCACGAGTGCGACCACCTGCAGGGTGTGCTGTACCCGATGCGGGTACGCGACTTCACCCGCTTCGGATTTGTCGAGGTGCTGTTTCCCGGTCTGGTGGACGCGGGCGACAACGACTGAAGGTTGCCGTGGCCGGGGAGGGGTCAGCCGCCGCGGCGCATCATCTCGAAGAACTCGGAGTTGTTCTTCGTCTGCTTCATGCTCTTGAGCACCATTTCCATGGCCTCGATTTCGTCCATGTTGTACATGAACTGGCGCAGGATGCGGGTCTTCTGCAGGATTTCGGGCTGAAGCAGCAGTTCCTCGCGACGCGTGCCGCTGCGGTTGAGCTGGATGGAGGGGAACACGCGCTTTTCGTACAGGCGGCGGTCGAGGTGGATCTCGCAGTTGCCGGTGCCCTTGAATTCTTCAAAGATCACCTCGTCCATGCGGCTGCCGGTGTCCACCAGCGCGGTGGCGATGATGGTCAGCGAGCCACCTTCCTCCACATTGCGCGCGGCGCCGAAGAAGCGCTTGGGGCGTTGCAGTGCGTTGGCGTCCACACCGCCGGTCAGCACCTTGCCGCTGGAGGGCAGCACGTTGTTGTAGGCGCGGGCCAGGCGGGTGATGGAGTCGAGCATGATCACGACGTCCTTCTTGAGCTCGACCAGGCGCTTGGCGCGCTCGATCACCATCTCGGCCACATGCACGTGGCGGGCGGCCGGCTCGTCGAAGGTGGAGGCGATGACCTCGCCGCGCACGGTGCGCTGCATTTCTGTCACTTCTTCGGGGCGCTCGTCCACCAGCAGCACCATCAGTTCGACGTCGGGGTGGTTGGTGGTGATGGCATGGCAGATGTGCTGCATCATGACCGTCTTGCCGCTCTTGGGCGGCGCCACGATCAGGGCCCGCTGGCCACGCCCGATGGGCGCGATGATGTCGATGATGCGACCTGTGATGTTCTCGTCGCTCTTGATGTCACGTTCCAGGCGCATCTGTTCCTTGGGGAACAGCGGCGTCAGGTTCTCGAACATGATCTTGTGCTTGTTCTGCTCGGGCGGCAGGCCGTTGATCTTGTCGAGCTTGTTCAGCGCGAAATAGCGTTCCCCGTCCTTGGGGATGCGCACCTCGCCCTCGATCATGTCGCCGGTGTGCAGGTTGAAGCGGCGGATCTGGCTGGGCGAGATGTAGATGTCGTCGGTGCTGGCGGTGTAGCTCGTGTCCGGTGCCCGCAGGAAGCCGAAGCCATCGGGCAACACCTCGAGCACGCCGTCGGCATTGACCTGTTCGCCGGCCTTGGCGCGCTTCTTGATGATGGCGAACATCAGTTCCTGCTTTCGCATGCGGCCGGTGTTCTCGATTTCAAGCGCTTCGGCTTGCTTGAGCACTTCCGACACGTGCAGTGCCTTGAGTTCGTTCAGGTGCATGGAGTCTGCTCCGGTGGACCCGGCTGGCGGGTCGCAGCAATGTTCACTGGGGGAGGGGGCGCGCTCGACCGGGGGTCGTGCCTGGCGCCGGGGGGGAAGGCTGGACGCTGGGGTCTGCCTACGGAGAAATTATGACAGGAAAAAGGACAAGGTCCGCCGCGCACCCCGGACCTTGCATCCGGAGCGCGTGAAAAGGCATGTCAGGCGAGTTGCTGATCGATGAACGCGGTCAGCTGGGCCTTGCTCATGGCGCCGACCTTGGTGGCTGCCAGTTGGCCGTCCTTGAACAGCATCAGGGTGGGGATACCACGGATGCCGAACTTGGCCGGCACGTCGCGGTTCTCGTCCACGTTCATCTTGGCAACCTGCAGCTTGCCGTTGTAGGTGCCCGCCACCTCGTCGAGGATGGGCGCGATCATCTTGCACGGCCCGCACCATTCGGCCCAGAAGTCCACCAGCACGGGGGCCTGGGCGTCCAGCACGTCGGCCTGGAAGCTGGTGTCGGAAACGTGTTTGATCAGGTCGCTGGCCATGATTCGTCCTAAAGCTGTGTTGACAGGGGGCTGGGCCGAACGGCTCCTGGGGTGAGCGCAGACGGCATACTGTGCAGGGGCAGCAGCCCCATAAGCCACAATTGTGACAGAAACGACTTCGGCATGACGACCGCCACCCCAGCACCCCAGGCCTTGACCGACACCACCGCCCCTTCGCTGCATGGCATCTCTGCGGAGGTGGCCATCGTCGGCGGTGGCCCGGCCGGTCTGATGGCGGCCGAGGTGGCCAGCCAGGCCGGGCTGTCGGTCCACCTGTTCGACGCCATGCCCTCGGTGGGGCGCAAGTTCCTGCTGGCTGGCAAAGGGGGGCTCAACCTGACCCACTCGGAGCCGGCCGACCGGTTTGCCCAGCGTTACGGCGCCAGGCGCGAACAGATCGAATCTTTGCTCAAGGGACTTGACGCGGCGGCCGTTCGGGCCTGGGCCGAGGGTCTAGGCATCGCGACGTTTGTGGGAACGTCAGGCCGGGTGTTCCCCTCCGACATGAAGGCGGCGCCGCTGTTGCGCGCCTGGTTGCACCGCCTTCGCCACCCCGGAGCAGACCGGGAGGCGGTGCAGTTCCACATGCGCCACCGGTGGACAGGATGGTCGTCGGACGGTCATGGCTTGCTGTTCGAGACACCCTCTGGTCTGCTGCAGGTCAAGGCCCGAGCGGTGCTGCTGGCGCTGGGTGGGGGTAGCTGGGCTCGCCTTGGCTCCAACGGCGCCTGGGTGCCCCTGCTGGCGTCCCGCGGCGTGGCGGTGGCCCCTTTGCTGCCCGCCAATTGTGGCTTCGACGTGGCGCCCTGCGGGCATTTGCCTCGGTCCGGTCAGACCTTGCCGGTGCAGGTGGTGCCTGGGCGAAGCAGTGGGTGGAGTGAGCATTTTGCGAGCCGATATGCAGGGCAGCCGTTCAAGACGGTGGTCCTGAGCTGCGGTACCGGGAGCGATCGTCCTTTCAGCCGTCGCGGTGAATTTGTGGCCACCGGCACAGGCATCGAAGGCAGTCTGGTCTATGCTGCCTCGGCCTGGCTGCGTGACGAGATCATTCGCCATGGTCACGCGGTGTTGTGGCTCGATCTGCTGCCGGACCACAGCGCTGAGCGCGTTCGCGCCGAGGTGCTGCATCCCCGTGGTTCACGTTCGCTGTCGAGCCACTTGCGCAGTCGCCTGGGTCTGGACGGCATCAAGACCGCACTGCTGTACGAGGTCCTGGGCAAGGATGGCATGGGCGATTCCGAACGGCTGGCGCACAGCATCAAGTCGCTCCCTTTGCACCTGGTGGCCACCCGGCCGCTGGACGAGGCCATCAGCAGCGCGGGCGGCGTGCTGTTTGAGGCCCTGAACCAGGATCTGATGTGCGAGGAACTGCCCGGTGTGTTCTGCGCCGGCGAAATGCTCGACTGGGAGGCGCCCACCGGAGGCTATTTGCTGACCGCCTGCCTGGCGAGCGGAAAGGCTGCCGGCGAGGGGCTCGTGCGCTTCCTGGGTGCGCCGCAGCGTGGCGCCGATGGCGTCGACGCGGGCGCAAAAAAATGAGGGGGGTGACGAGCCTTGACCCCGGCACTGGCTACACAGTTAGGGCTGCTTGGTTCCCCACCTGACCCGGTTGGCCGCTTCACCATGCGGGAAGGCCCGTCAGGGTCGATTGTAGGTCATCGCGGATCACCCCGCCGGCAGTGCCAGCGCCGACACCCTGCCGCTTAGAATCCCAGCCATGTCCTACGTTGTTCTGGCCCGCAAGTACCGCCCTCGCCATTTTGCCGAGATGGTGGGCCAGTCGCACGTGGTGCAGGCACTGAGCAATGCCCTGATCAGCCAGCGGCTGCACCATGCCTATCTGTTCACCGGCACCCGGGGCGTGGGCAAGACGACGGTGTCCCGCATCCTGGCCAAGTCGCTCAACTGTGTCGGCCCGGACGGACAGGGCGGCATCACCGCCGAACCCTGTGGTGTCTGTGAGGCCTGCAGGGACATCGATGCCGGCCGATTCGTCGATTACACCGAACTGGACGCAGCCTCGAACCGCGGCGTGGACGAGGTGCAGGCTTTGCTGGAGCAGGCGGTCTACAAGCCGGTGCAGGGACGCTTCAAGGTCTTCATGATCGACGAAGTGCACATGCTGACGAACACGGCATTCAACGCCATGCTCAAGACGCTGGAGGAGCCGCCGGAATACCTCAAGTTTGTGCTGGCCACCACCGACCCGCAGAAGGTGCCGGTGACCGTGCTCTCGCGCTGCCTGCAGTTCAATCTGCGGCCCATGGCGCCTGAAACCGTGCAGGAGCACCTGGTGCATGTGCTGCAATCGGAGTCCGTGGCGGCCGAACCCCAGGCCTTGCGGCTGATCGCCCGCGCGGCGCGCGGGTCGATGCGCGACGCCCTGTCCCTGACGGACCAGGCCATTGCCTTTGGCGGTGGTCAGCTGGTCGAGCACACGGTGCGCCAGATGCTGGGCGCGGTGGATCGCACCCATGTGTTCCGTCTCATCGAAGCCCTGGCGCAGGCCGATGGTGCGGCGGTGGTGGAAACGGTGGACACCTTGCGCGTGAACGGTCTGAGCGCTGCTTCGACGCTGGAGGAAATGACCGGTCTGTTGCAGCGCATGGCCGTGCTGCAGGCCGTGCCGGGAGCGCCGCTGACGGACGACCCCGACGACGTCCGTCTGGCCGAGCTGGCCGCTCTGATGCCGGCAGACGAGACCCAGTTGCTCTACAGCCTGTGCCTGCACGGTCGGGCCGAGCTGGGCCTGGCGCCCGACGAGTACGCCGGTCTGACCATGGTGCTGCTGCGCTTGCTCGCCTTCAAGCCTGCTGCAGACGGGTCGGCAGAAAAAAAAACGCTGAAATCGGTCGCTGAGCCGCCGCAGGCCCGTCGTGAGGTGCTGCCCTCGGTGGCCCCACCGGCGCCGGTGGAAACCCCTCGCCCGCCGCAGCCCCCTGAGCCTGAGCGCCTGCAGGAAGCGCACGACAGTGTGCCGACCCTGACTGACGCCGACCTGGCCTCTTTGCCTCCATGGCACGACGCCACGCCAATGGAGACGGCTGCTCCAAGCACCCATGGCGGGTCCATGGTGCAGGTGCTGTCGATCCCGGTGCGGGACCTGCAGGCGCCCACCCGTGCAGAACGTGGCGCGTCGCCTGCCCGTCGACAGGCCGAGCTGCAGCCCACAGAGCTGGGCGGCTTCTGGAACGAAACGGTCCAGGTGCTGGTGCGCAACGAGGCCATCACGGCCCTGGTGCGCGAACTGGCCTTGCAGTCACAACTGATGGACCGCCAGGCAGACGCCTGGACCCTGCAGATTCAGCATGAATCACTGGGCCAGGGCAACACCCGCGAGCGATTGGAGTCGGCCCTGGCCCAGCATGGGCACGCGGTGCGTCTGGTCTTGTGCAGTGGCCCGGTCAGCGATTCTCCGGCCCTGCGTGCCGCTGCCCTGGCCCGCCAACGTCAGGATGAGGCCGAGCGCCTGATTCTGGCCGACCCCTTCGTGCAGTCCATGATGCGCGACTTTGGCGGCAAAATCGTGCCAGGCACACTGCGACCCGACGGAGAGTGATCCGTTATTTTTCCATTGCAACCCCATTCACGACAAGGATTGACATGTTCAACAAAGGACAACTCGCCGGCCTGATGAAGCAGGCCCAGGCCATGCAGGACAACCTCAAGAAAGCCCAGGACGAATTGGGCAACATCGAGGTCACCGGCGAGTCCGGCGCAGGCCTGGTCAAGGTGCTGATGACCTGCAAGCACGACGTCAAGCGCGTCACCATCGACCCAAGCCTGCTGGCCGATGACAAGGACATGCTCGAAGATCTGGTGGCAGCGGCCTTCAATGCCGCTGTTCGCAAGGCCGAAGAGACCACGCAGGAGAAGATGGGCAAGCTGACCGCAGGCATGCCGGGCCTGCCCGGCGGCATGAAGTTCCCGTTCTGATCCGATGATCGACTGCGCGGGGCAGGTGGCTTTCTGATGGGTTCGGGCGTGACCCAGCACGTGTCTCTGGAGGTGCTCGTGCAGGCCTTGCGGCGCTTGCCCGGTGTCGGGGTGCGATCGGCACAACGCATGGCCTACCACCTGCTGCAGCATGACCGCCCGGGCGCACTCCAGCTGGCCCGGGCCCTGGAGCAGGCGGCGTCTTCTGTGCGGCATTGCGCGTTGTGTCACACCTTCACCGAGGACGAAATCTGCCCGACCTGCCTGGATCCGCGGCGTGACCGTGGTCTCTTGTGCGTGGTCGAGTCGCCGGCCGACCAGGCCGCCATGGAGCGGACCGGCGCCTACAAGGGCCTGTACTTTGTGCTCATGGGCAAGCTCAGTCCTCTTGATGGCATCGGCCCGAACGAGATCGGGCTGCAACAGCTGTTGGACCGCGTGGACGCCCAGCCCGAGGCTCACATGCCGGCGGTCAGAGAAGTGATCCTGGCCACCAACTTCACCGCCGAAGGCGAGTCCACGGCGCATGTGATCACCCAGGCCCTGAAAGGTCGCCACGTTCAGGTGACGCGGCTGGCGCGCGGCGTGCCGATCGGCAGTGAACTGGAGTATGTTGACCTGGGCACCATCGCGCACGCCCTGGTCGACCGCCGCTGAGAGGCACCTCCCATCCCCGCCTTGATACCCGAAACAGCAGCCCGCAACGTTTTGTTTCGGTGCGTGCAGGTCGGTGTAAACCCGCTCGGGAATGGACCCGATGCGGAGTTGTCGCGCATCTCCTAGTCTGTTGTCTGAAGGTCGTCGGTTCGGGTTGATGAACCGGGCCTGGGTTCAAGGTCAATTCAGGAAGGATGCAGGCATGTGGAGTCGGCGCGCCTGGCTCGGCGCGGGGTCGTCGCTGCTGTTGGGCTCAGTGGCAAATGGTGCGCTCGGACAGGGGGTGAGCGAGCGCGGTCGGCAACGGACCCCCGTCACGCTGGCGGTCGAGGACCGTCAGGCGTTCTGCTACCTGCCGCTGACCATTGCCGAGCGCATGGGGCACTTCACCGTACAAGGGCTGGATGTGCAGGTGGTGGACACCCAGGGCCCGGAGCGGGCCTTCAAGCTGCAGCATGCAGGCACTGCGCAGGCGATATCGGTACCCTACAGTGCCGTTATCGCACTGCAGGCCAGAGGGCATCGGTTGCAGTCTGTTGTGTTGCTGGGACGGGCGCCCCAACTGGTGCTGGGGGTGTCCACGCGGTCGCTTGGCCATTTCCGTGACTGGCGCGACCTGAGAGGCAAGCGCATGGCGATTCCTGCCGCGGGTTCGGGACCGCATCGCATGGCGCGGGTCCTGCTGGCGCGTTCGGGCATCCATTCCGCCGACGAGGTGCGGTTCGTTGCGTTGCCAGACGCCGATGACGCGGCCAGGGCGTTTCGCTCGGGCGCAGTGGACGCCCTGTGTTACCCGGATCCAGTGATGACCCAGCTGGAGCAGGAGGGTGTGTTGCGTGTTGTCGCCGATACGCGCACACCCAGAGGCAGCGAGGAGGTGTTTGGTGGCCCGATGCCAGCGGGCTGCATCTGTCTGTCTGACGAACTGATCAAGGCCCAGCCCGCGGTCTGTCAGGCCCTGGCAGACGCGACGGTGATGGCCCTCAAATGGTTGCAGACCGCAGGACCCTCCGACATCATCAAAGTGGTGCCCGAGTCTTATTTCCGGGGAGATCGGGCGCTGTATCTGGCGGCATTCGCCCGTGCGCGAGAGGCGTGGACACCCGACGGCGTGATGCCGGAGCGGGGGCCTGCTGTGGCGGTCAGAACGCTGGCCCAGTTCGATGACTCGGGCGTGCTCCAGCGTGTGCCGTTGGAGAAAACGTTCACCAACGAGTTCGCCCGCCGCGCAAAACAAAAGTTTCGTGCCTGACGCGGTGAGTGGCCCTGCACTGGGGTGCCAGGGCCGCTGCATCGAGGCCGGCACCTCTTGATACGTCGGCCATCAGTTGCGCGCCGGCTGCTTGCCTTGAGAGCCCGAAGATGCCGGACGCGACGGTGTCTGCCGGCTGGGGGCTTGCGTGGCAGGCGCCTTGGCACGTGCAGCGGGTTGGGCGGCCGGGCGCGGGGCCGCTTGCGCCGTGGCACGTTGTGGCAGCATCACGGTGAGCAACTGGCCCGCCCGAAGACGGCTGTTCACGCTCATGTTGTTCCATTGGGCCACATTGACCGGGCTGACGCCATGGCGGCGAGCGAAGGATGTCATGGTGTCGCCTTGGCGCACCGTCAGCCGAACCCGCCGCAGGTTGCCACCCTCGGGCTGCAGTGCCAGGCGACCGGAGTCGGCCACGTGTTCCGGAACATCGGCATCGCGTTGACCGTTTCTGGGCACGATGAGGCTGGAGCCGGCGCGCACCATCATGCGCGGTGGAATGCTGTTCACCTGACGAAGCTGGGCTTCGGTCATTCCGACGCGTTGCGCGGCCTGGGCCGGGCTCATGGTGGTGGGCACCACCCAGGCGGTCCAGGTGGCCAGCGGTCCCGTGTGCGACCTGAGGTTGCGCTCGAAGATCTCGGCATTGTCCCAGGGCAGCAGGATATTGGGCGTGGCAGCGGCCATCACGACCGGCCGGTTCAGTGACGGGTTGAGCGAGCGGAAGTCTGCCAGGTCCACTTCTGCCAGGCGGGCAATCAGGGACACGTCCATATCCCGTTCCAGGGTGATGGTGTCGAAGAACGGGTGGTTGCCGATCACCGGCAGGTCGACGCCGAATCGCTGGGGATTGGCCATGATGTTCTCGACCGCTTGCAGCTTGGGCACGTACTGTCGGGTCTCCTGCGGCATGGTCAGGTCGGTGTAGCCGGTGGGTTTACCCTCGCGCTGGTTGCGCGTGATGGCGCGGTTGACGTTGCCTTGCCCCCAGTTGTAGGCCGCGAGTGCCAGATGCCAGTCTCCAAATCGGGCATAGAGCTGCTCAAGGTAGTCCAAAGCGGCGCGGGTGGAGGCCAGCACGTCGCGTCGGTCGTCGCGAAAGGCGTTCTGCTTGAGATCGAAGGACTGCCCGGTGGCAGGCATGAATTGCCACATGCCGGCTGCCTGGACGCGAGAAACGGCTTGTGGGTTGAATGCACTTTCGATGAAGGGCAGAAGCGCCAACTCCATCGGCAGGTCACGGCGCTCGACCTCCTCCACGATGTGAAAGAGGTATTTGCGCGAGCGCTCCGTCATGCGGAACAGGTAGTCGGGCCGGTTGGCGTACCAACGCTCCTGGTCACGGACCAGGGGTGTGTCCAGGTCGGTCATGCTCAGACCACGTCGGATACGGTCCCAAAGGTCGGTTGGAGCTGCCAGCGCCACCACCTTGGGGGCTTCTCCGGACACGCTCACAATGTCGCTCAGGGGGCCCTGGTACACGTGGGGCTGTCGCGTGGCGGCGGGACGTTCTGCCGGCTGGGCTGCACCCGTGCCAGCAGCACCCGATGTGGGTGCAGTGGGGGCGGAGTCGTCCAGAGAAACCGTGGCACAGCCCGATAAGAGCAGCACAAGCGTCAGTGTGACAAGTGCACGCCAGGCAGGCATTCGGGGAGGGTGATTCGGAAGAGTTTGGGCGTTCATCGGTAGACGTTTTTCCATTCGCGCAGCACGGCGAACACCTCCACCGGATCGTCCAGCGTGGCGCCGGACCGCAGCGAGGCAGCTTGGGCAGCTACTGGCAGGTGCGCGCGCAGAAACGGGTTGATCCGTTTCTCCAGACCAATGGAGCTGGGCAGCGTGGGAAAGTTCTGTTCGCGCAGTTGCCTGCAGTGTCGGATGTGATCGTTCAGGTCGGTGTTGTCCGGTTCGACCGCTTGCGCGAATGACAGGTTCGACAGGGTGTACTCGTGCGTACAGCACACCCGGGTGTTTTCGGGCAAAGCGGCAAGGCGGCTCAGCGAGGCCCACATCTGTGCGGGCGTTCCCTCGAACAGACGACCGCACCCTCCTGAGAACAGGGTGTCGCCGCAGAACAGCAGAGGCGCACCATCCAGCTCATGCAGGTAGTAGGCGATGTGACCCGCGGTGTGCCCGGGTACGTGCATGACGGCGAAATCCAGCCCGAGTGGCTGTACGTGCTGTCCATCGCAGAGGCGCTCCACGGGCTCGGGCAGTTGTTCGCCTGCCGGACCGAAGACGGCGGCGCCGGTGGCTTCGCGCAGCATCGGCACGCCACCGGTGTGATCCGGATGGTGGTGGGTCAGGAGGATGGCCTTGAGCTTCACCCGCTCGGCAGCCAGCCAGTCCAGCACCCCCGGCGCTTCCCCGGGGTCCACGACCAGCGCGTCGGTGCCATCGTGCAGGCACCAGATGTAGTTGTCACTGAACGCTGGAATGGGTCTGAGCACCATGGACAAGCTCGCAAGAAAAACGGGGCATGAATGGAGAGCAGGCGAGCCGATGGAGGCCACCACCAACCCGTGCGGCCGCACGGACAGCGCGTGCGAGGGCGTGTAGAGTTCAGGGCACAACACACATCCCAGTTGCACAAGGCGCCGTACCTGCGGTCCTTGGGCGCGGGTTCACGAGAAGCCATGCCTCCACAAATTATAGGTCTGGGTGACTGGTTCGCCACCCCGCCGGGGCAGTATCTGCTGGCCTGGGAACAACTGCAATTCGATCTGGCGGTGGTCGACATGTTCGGGTTCAACGCGCTTCAACTGGGGCTGCCTGAGTTGCTGACATTGCAATCCAATCGCATGCCCCACCGATGGCTGGCATTGCCTGAAGAATTTGGCGCAGGCACCCCGCCCGCCACGGTGTCGGTTCCCGGGGCCGGGACCGAACAGCGTGTGCATCTGGTGACCGATGCGGCCGCGCTGCCTTTTCCCGCCGCCAGCCTGGATCTGGTGGTGCTGCCCCACACGCTGGAACTCAGCGCGGATCCGCACCAGGTGCTGCGTGAGGTCGAGCGCGTGCTGGTGCCCGAGGGCAGGGTGGTCATTTCGGCGCTCAACCCGGTCAGCCTGTGGGGTTGGCGTCAGGGCCGCTCTGGCCTGGCGCGGCGCGTTGGACTTCATGCGCTGGGCGCATCCCACCCGTTTCTGCCCGAAGTCGGGCAATTCATTGGGCCTTGGCGCCTGCGTGACTGGCTCCGACTGTTGAGTTTTGACGTAGAGTCCGACCGCTACGGGATCTATGGTCCTGCTGTCAGAACAGACAAATGGATACACCGGTTCGCCTGGATGGACCGCTTCGGTGCGCGTTGGTGGCCGGTTTTTGGTTCCGTTTATTTCGTGGTGGCTGTCAAACGCGTGAAAGGCATGCGTCTGCTTGGCCCGGCCTGGCGGCCCCGCAAAGCTGTGCGGGGCGCTTCGGTTCCGGTGGCCCAGCGTCACTGAAACCGGTGTTTTGTTGTAACAGGTCGCCCGGGCAGATGGGCGACCAGAGGGATGGGCATTTTGGACGAGGTGGTGATCTACACGGATGGGGCCTGCAAGGGCAACCCGGGTCCTGGCGGATGGGGGGTGTACCTGCGCAGCGGTGCACATGAGAAGGAGTTGTGGGGGGGCGAGCGCGAAACCACCAACAACCGGATGGAACTCATCGCTGTGATCGAGGCTCTCAAGGCCCTCAAGCGGCCATGCAGGGTGCGGCTGTATCTGGACAGCGAATACGTGAGAAAGGGCATCACCGAGTGGATACGGGGGTGGAAAGCCAAAGGCTGGAAAACCGCTTCGCGACAACCGGTGAAGAACGTTGATCTGTGGCAGGCACTCGATGGGCTGGTCCACGGTGGAGTCCACCAGATCGAGTGGCATTGGGTCAAGGGGCACGCCGGTGACCCGGGCAACGAGCGCGCCGATGCGCTGGCCAACCGGGGTGTCCCTGATTGAGCGCTGGGCCGGCGTGGCAGCACAGCCCGTGGGTTTGGCCAGACGGAAATGCGCGAAAACCAGGACCCTGTTAGAGTCAAATCGGTCCCGGGGGCACCGGACCGATTCGTTTGCGGCCGATGCAAGTTCCGGTACCTGCTTCGACGGAAGGTGATGGATGACAGGACGTTCGGGTTATCTGGTGGTTGCCGTGCTGGGCATTGCGCTGGCTTCGGGCGCGGCCTGGTGGTGGCAGAACCAGCGCGGAACCGGCGCGGCTGCGGACAATGCCCCTCCCACCGCAGGGGGTGCGAGCCGCGCTGGCGGGCCCGGCGGGGGCATGCCCGCCGTTGAGGTGTCGACGGTTCGTCGGGCCGAAATTCAGGACGATGCGCAGGCCGTGGGCACCTTGCGCTCCCGGCAGAGCGTGTCCCTGCGGCCCGAGGTGAGCGGGCGCGTGGCGAGAATTGCCTTCGAAGAAGGTGCGCGCGTGCGCGCAGGCCAGTTGCTGGTGCAGCTGGACGACGTGCTGCAGCGGGCCGAGCTGAACCAGGCCGAAGCACAACTGTCGATAGCCAGGGCGAACCTGAAGCGGAACGAAGAGCTGGTCGCTGCCAATTTCCTGGCCCAGCGGGTGCTCGACGAAAGTCGGGCCAGCCTGCAGGTCGCCGAGGCCCAGGTCGCGCTGGCGCAGGCCCGCTTGCAACGCATGCGCGTCGAGGCCCCTTTCAATGGCACAGTCGGGCTCTCCAATGTCAGCCTGGGGGAGTTCGTCAAGGACGGTGCCGAGCTGGTGAACCTGGAGGACACCTCCTCATTGACCGTCGATTTTCGGCTGCCTGAACGCTACCAGGACCGCGTGGCCAAGGGTCAGGTGGTTCAGGTTCGTCTGGATGCCTTGCCCGGGCGTGAATTCGAGGCACGTGTGCTGGCGGTTGACCCCCTGCTGGACGCTGAAGGGCGGTCTCTGTCTGTGAGGGCGGTGTTGTCTGGTGGCGATGCCCAGGGTTTGCGTCCCGGCATGTTTGCCCGGGTGCTGGCCATTTTCTCCGTCAATGATCAGGCCCTGATGATCCCGGAGGAAGCGCTGCTTCCGCAGGCGGGTCGACAGTATGTGATCAAGCTCGAGGCGGGTGAGGGCGGTACAGAGGCGCCGCCGGTCTCCAGGCGGGTGGAAGTGAGCCTGGGTGTGCGCCGCGCGGGACAAGTCCAGGTGCTCGAGGGCGTCGCGGAGGGTGACCGCATCGTCGTGGCGGGTCAGCAGCGCCTGCAGCGCGACGGTACGCCGGTTCGTGTGGTCGACATGTCCCGACAGGGCGGCGCGTCGGGTGCCGGTCGCCCGCCATCTCCCTGACCGAACCCGGTTCAGACCCGCCGAAAACGCCCATGCAACTGACCGACATCTCGATCCGCAGGCCGGTGTTCGCCACCGTGCTGTCGATCCTCATTCTGCTGGTGGGACTGGTGTCCTTCAACGGCCTGACCGTGCGCGAGTACCCCAAGATCGATGAGCCGCGGGTCACGGTGACCACGCGCTTCTCGGGTGCGTCGAGCGAGGTGGTCGAGTCGCAGGTGACCAACCCTCTGGAGGAGTCTCTGGCGGGTATCGAAGGGGTGGACGTCATCACCTCCATCAGCCGGCAGGAGCAGAGTCAGATCACCATCCGGTTCAGGCTGGAGCGCGACCCCGACTCGGCCGCAGCCGATGTGCGCGACAAGGTCAGCCGAGTGCGCCAACGTCTGCCTCAGGGCATTGACGAACCGGTGATTGCCAAGGTCGAGGCCGATGCCTTTCCTGTGGTCTGGATCGTGCTGCATTCCGAGATACACAACCGGTTGCAGCTCAGCGACATGGCCAACCGCTTGGCCAAGCCTGTGTTACAGACGGCGCCAGGTGCGGCGGAGGTGCGGGTGTATGGCGAGCGCAAATATGCCATGAGGGTCTGGCTGGACCCCGACCGTCTGGCGGCCTACCGTCTCACGGTCCAGGACGTCGAGGATGCCCTGCGGCGCTCCAACCTGGAGGTCCCCGCCGGCCGCATCGAGAGCCTGCAGCGGGAGTTCAATGTCACGGCCGCCACAGACCTTCAGACCGTCCAGCAGTTCCGGGACGTCGCCGTGCGCAGTGTGGGTGGACAGGTGATTCGCCTGGGCGATGTGGCCGAGGTGGTCGAGGGTCCACAGGACGAGCGGTCCTCGGTCCGATTCAACGGCATCGACTCCATCTCGCTCGGTGTGATTCGGCAGGCCACAGCCAACCCGCTGGAGCTGTCGGCGGGTGTGCGCCAGTTGCTCGACCGCGTGCGTCAGGATCTTCCGCCCGGGGTGAACGTCGACATCGCCAATGACAACTCGGTCTTCATCGACCGATCCATCAAGGCCGTTTACACCACCATCGCGGAAGCGGTGGTTCTGGTGGCCCTGGTGATCTTCGTATTTCTGCGCACGTTCCGGGCATCGATCATCCCCTTGGTGACCATTCCGGTGAGTCTGATTGGCGCCTTTGCCCTCATGGCCCTGTTCGGTTTTTCCATCAACACGCTGACCCTGCTGGCTCTGGTGCTGGCCATCGGCCTGGTGGTCGACGACGCCATCGTGATGCTGGAGAATATCTACCGGCACATCGAGGCCGGCATGAAACCCTTCGAGGCGGCCATCAAGGGAGCCCGGGAAATCGGTTTTGCCATTGTGGCCATGACGCTCACGCTGGCCGCCGTCTATGCCCCGCTGGCGTTCACACCTGGTCGCACCGGACGCCTGTTTGCCGAGTTCGCCCTCGCACTGGCCGGTGCCGTTCTGGTGTCGGGTTTCGTGGCACTCACGCTCTCGCCGATGATGTGCTCCAAACTGCTGCGACACCAGGAGAAGCGCAGCCGCTTCGATCTGGCGATGGAGCGCGGACTGATGGCCTTGACACGAGGCTACGAAGCGGTTCTGGACAAGACGCTGCGGCTTCGCTGGCTGGTGGTCGGCATCATGGTCGCCAGTGCCGCCGGCAGCTGGTGGCTGTTGCAGAACATTCGCCAGGAGCTGGCGCCGCTGGAAGACAGGGGTGTGATTCTGGTCAGCATCAACGGTCCCGACGGGGCCACACTGGCCTACACGCAACGGTACGCCGAGGCGATCGAACGCATGGGGCAGGCCTATCCCGAGTTCGACCGCATCTTCAGCAACATCGGAAACCCGTCCGTGGCCCAGGGGTCGGTGTTCCTGCGTGCGGCGCCTTGGGAAGAGCGCACCAGGACCACGCAAGAGATCGCCCGTGAGCTGGCGCCGCGTATTGCCGGTCTGCCTGGGATCAGTGCCTTCCCCATCACGCCGCCATCGCTGGGCCAGGGATTCCGCGAACGGCCCGTCAACTACGTCATTGCCACCTCCGACAGCTACGAGAACCTGTCCCAGGTGGTGCTCCGGTTCCAGGAGGCCATGGCGCGTCAGCCGGGCTTTCTTCAGGTGGACACCGACCTGCGTCTGAACAAACCGGAGATCCGGATGGACGTGGACAGGGAGCGAGCCGCCGACATGGGGGTGAGCGTGGATGCCATCGCCCGCACGGTGGAAACCTTGCTTGGTGGTCGCATCGTGACCCGGTACAAGCGCGGCGGAGAGCAATACGACGTGGTGGTGCAGACCGAGTCCTCGCAGCGCAGCACACCGGAGGACATCGATCGGCTGTTTGTGCGAGGCCGAGGGGGCCAGATGATCCCGTTGGCCTCCCTGGTCACGGTTCGCGAGGTGGTGGTACCGCGTGAACTCAACCATTTCGGACAGCGTCGCAGCGCCTCGATCACGGCCAATCTGTCGCCCGAACTGGCGCTGGGCGACGCACTGGCCCTCATGGATGCCACTGCGCGCGAGATCCTGCCGCCGGGGTACACCACCGACCTCAATGGACAAAGCCGCGAGTTCCGTGATGCCTCGGGCTCTTTGGCGGTGGTGTTTGTGCTGGCGCTGCTGTTCATCTACCTGGTCCTGGCCGCGCAGTTCGAGAGTTTTGTCGACCCGTTCATCATCATGCTCAGTGTGCCCCTGTCCATGCTGGGCGCGTTGCTGGCGCTCAAATTCACTGGCGGGACGCTCAACGTGTTCAGCCAGATCGGGCTGATCACACTGGTCGGTCTCATCACCAAGCACGGCATCCTGATTGTCGAGTTCTCCAACCAGTTGCGTGAACAGGGCATGGCCAAGCTGGAGGCCACGACACGGGCAGCGGTCTTGCGCCTGCGCCCCATCCTGATGACCACCGGGGCCATGGTCCTGGGGGCCATTCCCTTGGCGTTGGCGTCGGGGGCCGGGGCCGAGAGTCGACAGCAGATCGGGTGGGTCATCGTGGGCGGAATGAGTCTGGGCTCCCTGCTGACCATCTTCGTGGTGCCGACCATGTACACCTTGCTTTCCCGGGAACGTGCAGTTGGCTCCGAGGCCGTCTTGGACGGTGCCGCTGTGGAGCGCGCGCCCAAACCTGTCTGAGCCAAGCTCCGCATGTCGGGACCGGCCCCTGGGTCTGCCCGCGGTAGGGTTGCTGCCTCTGTACACCAGCGATCGGCGCGGTAGCATGCGGCCATGTCCACGGTCTTTGATGCATGGCAGTTCGGTCAGATCTCGGCCGAGGTATCGCTGGCTGGAAGTGGGCGCAGCAGCGGTATTGAACGGCTGCAGCGGCTCAGACTGGCCCAGATTCTGCTGGTCGCCAGTCGCCACTCGGCGTTCTACCGTGACCGTTTGAGGGGCTTTTGCGCTGGACAGGATTCCCTGAAGACACTGGCCGAGCAGGAGCCGGTGCAGCGGCGCGAACTCATGGCCGCCTTCAGCGAATGGGTGACCGACCCTGAACTCGAATTGAACGAGCTGCGTGCGCACACCGCCGATCCGGCTCGAATCGGTGAACCTTTTCTGGGCCGTTACCTGGTATGGGAAAGCTCCGGCACCAGTGGTTCGCCCGGGTTGTTCCTCCAGGACGCGCGCTGCATGGCGGTCTACGATGCCCTGGAGTCTCAGCGACTGGACCGCCTGCAAGCGATGCGGCGATGGCTGGATCCTTTGTGCCTGTCCGAGCGCATCGCCTTTGTGGGCGCCACGGGTGGGCACTTTGCCAGCTATGTGAGTGTGGAGCGCCTGCGTCGGCTGCAGCCCTGGCTGGCACAGTCGGTGCGAAGCTTTTCCATCCTTCAGCCACTGGACGAACTGGTCGATCAGCTCAATGCGTTCGCACCCACCGTGCTGGCGTCCTATCCCACCGCAGCGGACCTGCTCGGGCAAGTATCGAGGGAAGGGCGCCTGCACCTGCCCGTTCGCGAGATATGGACCGGTGGCGAGACCCTGTCTGCGGCTGTGCGCCTTCGCCTTCAGTCGAACTTTTCCGGCTGCCGTGTGCGCAACAGCTACGGCGCCTCCGAGTTCCTGGCCATGGCCTGGGAATGTGGGCATGGGCACCTTCATCTCAACAGCGACTGGGTGCTGCTGGAGCCGGTGGACGAGCACCACCGACCGGTACCGCCTGGCCATGCCTCTGCGACGGTGTTGCTCACCCATCTGGCCAACACCGTACAACCGCTCATCCGCTATGACCTCGGTGATCACCTGCGCGTCCTGCAAGAGCCCTGCGCCTGCGGGTCACCTTTGCCGGTGGTCGAAGTGCAGGGGCGTCGCGATGACACGCTCTGGCTGGCGGGGCAGCATGGGCATCCGGTGGCCCTGCTGCCTCTGGCAGTTTCCACCGTGCTCGAGGAGACAGCTGGCCTGTTCGATTTCCAGGTCTGCCAGAAAGACGCTCGTACCTTGTTGCTGCGCCTGCCTCAGCAGGGAGGCGACGGCGCGGAGGCCCTCGCCCGAGGACGCAAGGCTTTGCAGGCCTACGCGCGTTTGCAGGGCGCGCAAGCCATCAAGGTGCAAGGTGAACTGGGTTGCGAGGTGCCCAGAGGACGCAGTGGAAAGTCTTGCAGGATCCTGCCAGGCCCGCACGGGAAGCGGACCGCCTGACACCAACTGCTGTCAGATCACTCCGTCGAACATCATCACATCCACTTCGTCGCCCGGGGCCACGTTGCCCTGGCCGTGGTGCAGCACGATCAGGCCGTTGGCCTCGACCATGGAGCGCAGCACACCCGAACCCTGGTTGCCGGTGGTGCGCACCTTCAGTGACCCGTCGGCTTCGGTCGTGACGATGCCACGCTGGTATTCGGTGCGACCGGGCTTCTTGCGCAAGGCTTCGGCACTGCGCGCCTTGAGCAGGACCGGCGGTGCCGCACGGGCGCCCATCATGCGTTGCAGCGCCGGGCGCACAAAGGCAAGAAAGGTCACCATCACCGCCACCGGATTGCCGGGCAAGCCGAACAGGACCGAAGACTTGCCGTGGGGGTGAACAGCGATCCGGCCAACCGCCATCGGGCGCCCAGGGCGCATGGCGATGCGCCAGAAGACGACGTCACCCAGCTGCTTCATCATGGCCTTGGTGTGGTCGGCTTCACCCATGCTGACACCGCCGCTGGTGATGATGGCATCGGCCTGTTCGGCTGCCTGGCGGAAGGTGGCTTCGAGTGCCTCCGGTTCGTCACGGACCACCCCCATGTCCAGCACCTCGACGCCCAGGCGGGTCAACAGACCGAACACGGTGTAGCGGTTGCTGTCGTAAACAGCGCCTTCGCGCGGCGTTTCGCCCAGGCTCAGGATTTCGTCGCCGGTCGAAAAGTAGGCGACCTTCAGCCGGCGGTACACCTTCAGCTCGGGCAGTCCCAGGCTGGCCACAAGGCCTAGGGCAGCCGGCCCCAGCGTTGTGCCACGCGCGAGAGCAGGGCGCCCGGCCATGAGGTCCTCGCCCAGCAGGCGCCGGTTGTCGCCCGCCTGCAGCACGTCGGGCGGAATGACAATGGCATCGCCGTCGGTCTTGACGAACTCCAGTGGCACCACGGTGTCCAGTCCGGCGGGCATGATGGCGCCGGTCATGATCTTGAGGCACTCACCTTGCCCGACGTCGCCTGCCCAGGCTTTGCCGGCCATGGCCGTGCCTTTCACCTTCAGCTTCAGAGCTTCACCACGAACGAGCTGGCCCCCGTCAAACGCGAATCCGTCCATGGCCGAGTTGTCGTGTGGTGGCACGCTGATGGGCGAGACCACATCTTCTGACAGCACGCGCCCAAGTGAGTTGAACACAGGCACGGATTCCACCTCGGTGACAGGTTCGACCAGGCGGGCCAGAAACTCGTTGACCTGGGCTGCGCTCAGGGCCTGCGGGTCATAGCCTTGCAGCTCGGCCGTGATCTGCTCGATGGTTTTCATGCGATCGGTGTCGGTTCAGCGGTCTTCCAGCGCGTGCAGTTCGGCCAGAGTGTTGGCGTTGTAGAAGGCCTGCGGGTGGTCATCGGCGTGGTCGAAAGGAACGATGACCGTGCGGTGCTGGGCGGTCCAGCGGTCGATCTTGCGGCCACCCCCTTGGGTGAAGGCAGCCAGGCTTTCCAGCAACTGAACCCCCAGCAGGCAGAACACCGGCTGTGGCCTGAGCTGACCATCTTCTTCACGGGCGGCGGCCATCGCGATCTCGGTGGAAGGGTCGTCGAAGGCCGCCGCCATGCGCTGGGCCAGATCCAGTGGGAACAGGGGGGTGTCACAGGGGACGGTCAACAGGTAGGGCGTTTCGCAACGCTCCAGACCCGTCAGAAAGCCAGCCAGAGGGCCGGCATAGTCGTCCAGGGAGTCAGGCCACACGGGCACACCAAAGGCCTCGTAGGCGGCCAGATTGCGATTGGCGTTGACCATGAGGTCGCCAATGAATCGACCTTGCTGCATCTGCAGTCGCAACACCGTGTGAAGTGCCAGCGGCGTGCCGTTGAACTTCTGCAACCCCTTGTCGACGCCGCCCATGCGCGAGCCCCGGCCGCCGGCCAGCACCAGCGCGGTGATGTCATTTGCCTGGATGGCCATCCGTTCACCCTCCGATGTAGCTCATTTCCACGCGCCTGGTGCCCTGCGTGGCATCGGGCGGCAGGCTGGCCCTGAGCTCGGAGTAGCGGTCGTCGCGCCCCTGCCAGATGGCCCCGATGGCGCTGGTGATGTCTTCATCGCTTGCCCCGCCGCGCACCAGGGCCCGCAGGTCATGCCCCTGACTGGCGAACAGGCAGAGGTACAGCTTGCCTTCGGTGGAGAGTCGGGCTCGGTTGCAGTCGCGACAGAAAGCCTGGGTGACACTGCTGATGACACCGATCTCGCCGGTGCCATCCGCATAGCCCCAGCGCTCGGCGGTCTCGCCGGGAGCGGATGGGTCCAGTTGCACCAGCGGCAAGGCGCTGTGAATCAGCTTGACGACCTCGGCACTGGGCATCACCTCGTCCATGCGCCAGCCGTTGGTGGCACCCACATCCATGTACTCGATGAAGCGCAGCACAACGCCGGTACCCTTGAAGTGGCGCGCCATGGGGATGATCTCGTGCTCGTTGGTGCCGCGCTTGACCACCATGTTCACCTTGATCGGGCCCAGACCGGCTTCGCGGGCTGCCTCAATGCCTTCGAGCACATCGGCGACCGGAAAATCCACGTCGTTCATGCGCCGGAACACGGCATCGTCGAGCCCGTCGAGACTGACGGTCACCCGGTCGAGTCCGGCGGCCTTGAGCGCTTTGGCTTTGCGCGCCAGCAAGGATCCGTTGGTGGTGAGCGTCAGGTCCAGCGGTTCGCCATCGACGGTTCTCAGTCCCGACAACTGGTCGATCAGGATCTCGATGTTCTTGCGCAACAGTGGCTCCCCTCCGGTCAGGCGGATCTTGCGCACGCCATGGGCAGCGAACAGCCTGGCCACCCGGGTGATTTCTTCGAAGGTCAGCAGCGCGCTGTGTGGCAGGTAGGGGTAGTCCTTGTCGAAGACATCCTTGGGCATGCAGTAGCTGCAGCGGAAGTTGCAGCGGTCGGTGACACTGATGCGCAGATCGCGCAAAGGACGGCCCAGGGCGTCCCCCAGCAAACCGGTGGCCGGAATCGGCTGGGCCGGCACCCGTGCAGGCAGCGAGGTGATGCGCTGGTCGACCAGAGGAATGACGCGTTCGGACATGGTGGCATTATGGTCGAGAGCGCCCGACCCAATGTCGATCAGGCCCAATGGGCTCGGGGATACGGCAGCACGCCGTACCCGCCTTCTCAAGCCGAGCCGACCTGGGTGTACAGCCCGGCGTTGTCGCGCAGCCAGTCGGCTGAGCGAGGACTCTCCTGTTGTGAGGGGTGGAAGTCGTGTCGGAAGTAGGCCTTCCAGGGTTGCCAGCTGCAGCGCAACAGGCCGTCTCGACCGAGCAGGTGCTTCCAGCCGCTGCGCCAGGTTGACCAGCGCCACAGGGTGCCGTCGCGTCGCAAGTTGTCGGCCGTCTGCCTCAGTGTGTCGGTCAGGAAGATCAGGGTGACGCGGCGCATCCACTTCACCCGCCACACATGGCTGCCACCGAGCGCCTGGTAGAGATCGAAAGCGGTGCACTTGTGTTCGGCCTCTTCGGCACTGTGCCATAGCCACAGTGAGCGCAGGCGACGTTCCGCTCCGTCCAGCACCTGCGGGTGCGACAGCAGCCACTCGGCAAACAGGGCGGTGAAGTGCTCGTTGGCTGCGGTCACACCCAGGCCATGACGGGGATCTGCCCCTTCGAGCAGCTGCAGGCGTGCCCTGGCACGCGGCTCCCACGCATTCACCAGTCCGTGTTTCTCGATCTGGGCGTTGAACAGAGCATGGATGCGCCGGTGGGTCGCTTCCTGGCCAATGAAGCCCTGGACTTCCGTGCGGAAGGCTTCCTGTTGTTCTGACGGCAGCGCCTTGAGGCCGGCGCGCACCGAATCGATGAAGAACTGCTCCCCCAGCGGAAAGCTCATGGACAGGGCATTGAACCAGGCGGTCAGGAAAGCGTCACCGCCACACCAGTGACGTTGAACGGGTTGCTCCAGGTCGATGAGAAGGCGGCGGACAACAAGCTCGGTCATGTCTTTGTGGGTGTTTGTCTTGGTACGGTCTGGTACCAGTGCCCATGATGCACCTGCGGCAGGGTGATGTCAACCGGGGATGCTCAGGCACTAAGATGAGCGGATGCAATCCGTGGCAACCGCATCTGCACCCGACGCTCACACGCCGACCCATCGCAGTCGCCTGCTGTCGGCCATGGCCCAGGCGCTGACCGAACAGGGTTACCCGGCCATCACCATCGCGGACGTGGTTCGCCTGGCCGGTGTATCGCGCCGCACTTTCTACGAGCATTTCGAAGGGAAACAGGCTTGCTTTGAAGCCCTCTATCGAGCTGCCAGTGCCTCGGCCTTGCGCACCTTGCAGGAGGCCATCGATCCGGCGCAGCCGTGGCACACGCAACTTGAGCGTGCCTTGGGTAGCTACCTGGGCCACCTGGCAGCGGGTCCGGCGTTGTTGCGAAGCCTGTTCGTGGACA
Source organism: Burkholderiales bacterium (assembly GCA_030604135.1). Lineage (GTDB taxonomy): Bacteria > Pseudomonadota > Gammaproteobacteria > Burkholderiales > Burkholderiaceae_C > Hydrogenophaga. Next base: position 129,557 of record JAUVWL010000001.1, read on the forward strand.
TTCACCACCTGGGAGGCGACGGTGCAGCGCTGCGTCGCGAGACCATGAGCCATCTGGCCGAATTCATGTGCAAAACCATCAACGGCCCGGGGGGTATTTCGCCTGCCGCGAGGCGGCCACTGACGGCGGAATTGTCCATGGCCGCGGTCGGTGCCATCAATGAGCTCGTGCTTGTGGCCATCGAAAGAGGCGAGGCCGAGCGGTTGGCGTCTCTGACCCCGGTGGCGGTGCAGATCGTCCGGGCGCTGGCGGATGGAGCTGCCAAGACCTGAAAAAGGGCCCGCTGTTGCGGGCCCATGTCATGGATGCCGGTGGGTTCCGGTCATGCCATGGGCAGCAGCGGCACGATCAGCAGGGCCACGATGTTGATGATCTTGATCAGCGGGTTGACGGCAGGCCCGGCGGTGTCCTTGTAGGGGTCTCCCACGGTGTCACCGGTAACCGCTGCCTTGTGGGCGTCGCTGCCCTTGCCGCCGTGGTGGCCGTCTTCGATGTACTTCTTGGCGTTGTCCCAGGCGCCGCCGCCAGTGCACATGGAGATGGCCACGAAAAGGCCGGTGACGATGGTGCCCATCAGCAGGCCACCCAGGGCTTTCGGACCCAGGAAGACGCCGACCAGAATGGGCACCACCACCGGCAGCAGGCTGGGGATCATCATTTCCTTGATGGCCGCCGAGGTCAGCATGTCCACCGCCTTGCCGTACTCGGGCTTGGCCGTGCCTTCCATGATGCCCTTGATCTCGCGGAACTGGCGGCGCACCTCCTCCACCACCGAGCCGGCCGCCCGCCCGACCGCCTCCATGGCCATGGCACCGAACAGGTAGGGAATCAGCCCGCCGATGAACAGCCCGATGATCACCATCGGGTCGCTGAGGTCGAAGCTCACCTGATGGCCGGTGGCCTCCAGCTTGTGGGTGTAGTCGGCAAACAGCACCAGCGCCGCCAGACCGGCCGAGCCGATGGCGTAACCCTTGGTCACGGCCTTGGTGGTGTTGCCCACCGCGTCCAGCGGGTCGGTCACATCGCGCACGCTGCTGGGCAGTTCGGCCATTTCGGCAATGCCACCGGCGTTGTCGGTGATGGGGCCGTAGGCGTCCAATGCCACCACGATGCCCGCCATCGACAGCATGGCCGTGGCGGCCACGGCCACACCGTACAGGCCGGCCAGGGTGTACGAGGCGATGATGGCCGCGCAGACAAACAGCACCGGCCAGGCGGTGGACTTCATGCTCACGCCGATGCCGGCGATGATGTTGGTCGCGTGGCCGGTGGTCGAGGCCTGGGCCACGTGCTTGACCGGCTTGTAGTCGGTGCCGGTGTAGTACTCGGTGATCCAGACCATGGCGGCGGTCAGGCCCAGGCCTACCAGACCGGCGGCCCACAGGCGAACCTGGGATCCGGTGGCGGTGATGGCGTTGTCGGGCATCAGCCAGACGGTGACACCGTAGAACGCAATGCCGGACAGCACGCCGGCCACGATCAGGCCCTTGTACAGGGCCGGCATCACGTTCTTCATGCCCGGGCTGGCCTTGACAAAGAAGCAGCCGATGATGGACGCGATGATGGACACCCCGCCCAGCACCAGCGGATACAGCACCGCCTCCATGGGGGCCGCAGCCACCAGCAGGGCACCCAGCACCATGGTGGCGATCAGGGTCACCGCGTAGGTTTCGAACAGGTCGGCGGCCATGCCGGCGCAGTCCCCCACGTTGTCGCCCACGTTGTCGGCAATCACCGCCGGGTTGCGAGGGTCGTCTTCAGGAATGCCCGCTTCGACCTTGCCGACCAGGTCGGCGCCGACATCGGCCCCCTTGGTGAAGATGCCGCCACCCAGGCGCGCAAAAATGGAGATCAGGGAAGAGCCGAAGGCAAACCCGATCAGCGGGTTCAGCAGCTTGGCCAGGTTCTTGTCCGGGGTCAGGTTGCCGTTGCCCACCAGGAACCAGAAAAAGCCGGCCACCCCCAGCAGCCCCAGACCAACCACCAGCATGCCGGTGATGGCACCGCCCCTGAAGGCGACCTGCAGTGCAGGGCCTATGCCCTGTGTGGCGGCCTGTGCGGTGCGCACGTTGGCCCGAACCGAGATGTTCATGCCAATGAAGCCACAGGCGCCCGAGAGCACCGCACCCAGCACGAAGCCGACGGCCGTCGGCGTGTCCAGAAAAACCCCGATGAGGATGGTCAGCACCACCCCCACCATGGCGATGGTGCGGTACTGCCGCGCCAGATAGGCGGCGGCCCCAGCCTGGATGGCCCCCGCAATTTCCTGCATGCGGGCATTGCCCGTGTCCTGCCGCAGAATCCAACTGCGTGACCAGAAACCGTAGACCACGGCCACCAGACCACACACCAGCGCAAACACCAGCGCAGATTGTCCAACCATGTGCTTCTCCTGCTCGTTGCATCTTCGACTTGGAGGGGGCAACGCTGTGAGGATCACCCCCGCTGCGTTGCTTCCTCGCGTCCGACGCGGCGCACAGGGCGCAGGGCAGGGCGATTGGCCAACAGCGGCAATGTAGCGGGAAACACTGTGCCTGTGGCATGACCTGGATCAGGAAGTAAGCCAGGAATCAGTAAAATCAGGGTTAATCCTGACCGCAAGCGCGGGTGTCCAAGTGGCCCCTGTCCGGTCGGTGACAGTTCCTGTTGCGGTCCGATCGCGATCCCTTTTCTTCAACCTCCAGCAATCCCATGTCCCTCGACAACGTCACCCCCGGCAGCAAGGTCCCTGAAGCGTTCAACGTCATCATCGAGATCCCCATGAACGGCGATCCGATCAAATACGAGGTGGACAAGGAAACCGGCGCGATCTTCGTCGACCGCTTCATGAACACGGCCATGCACTATCCGACCAACTACGGTTACGTGCCCAAGACCATCGCCGGTGACGGCGACCCGGTGGACGTGCTGGTGGTCACCCCCGTACCCCTGATGCCTGGAGTGGTGGTGCCTTGCCGCGCCATCGGCATCCTGAAGATGACCGACGAGGCCGGTGAAGACGGCAAGGTGCTGGCTGTGCCCACCACCAAGCTGCTGTCGCTGTACAGCCGCTGGAACAAGCCCGAAGACCTCAATCCGATGCGCCTGAAGGCCATCGAGCATTTCTTCGAGCACTACAAAGACCTCGAAGAAGGCAAGTGGGTCAAGGTGTCGGGCTGGGACGGCCCTGAAGCCGCGCACAAGGAAATCATGGACGGCATCGCTGCCTACGAGAAGTCGCTGGCAGGCTGATCGCACACCTTTCGTGGCCGGTGTCCTGATCTGGGCGCGCGGGACGCAGAACAAAAGCCACCTTGTGAACAGGGTGGCTTTTTGCTGTCAGCCTTTCAGTAGCTGGGCTCTGCGTCGATGTCGCCGCGGTACTCGATCTTGCCGCGCACGCGGGCGCGAGGGTGCATGTCGATCAGTTCGTCATAGCTGGCGTCACCGATCAGTGTCGCCGAGCCCGTGATTTCCAGTGCCTTGCGGGCAATCACGGTGCCGATCACCTTGCCTTCAATGAAGACGTAGTCGGCCTCCATGCGGGTGTTTTCGATCACGCCGCTGGCGCCCACGTGCAGTGTTCCACCTGTTTCAAAGGTGACATTGCCTTTGAGGTGGCCGTCCACCTTGATGCCCTGATCGCGGGTCGTGTGGAAGTTGCCGTCGAAGACGGCTCCCTCGGCGATCAGACTGGTGATGGCGCTGAGCCGATCGGCCGGGACAAGGCGGGTGGAGGCGGGGTTCTGACTCATGGTTCAGGGCTCCTTGCTGTGTAACCAGTTTTCGGAAATGAGATGGGGTGCAATCGGTGTGGCCGTCCACACGTGCGGGGCAGGCTTTCCCGTGGAAACGGCTTGGGGCTGTGGCTGCAGGCTGGCAGAAAGCCGCAGCCGAATGCCTTCCCGGTCCGGGATGGGCAAGCCCTCGTAGGTTGTGGCAGGTATCAAAGTGGAGGCGGGCAGGGCCACCGGGTCCGATGGTGGGACCTGATATCCCATTGCCGGCATGGGGTCCTGCCTGGGCGTGGTGTCGATGAAAGAGGCGTCGGCCTCCCTGGGAGCCAAAGCCGCCGGGTCGCGCAACAGCCAAAGCGCCAGCAATGCCAGCAGCCCCATGCAGGCCACCAGGTACCATCGGTAGCGCTGGACATACCAAAGCGCCCATCGCCACGCCAGGCGGCGTTGTGCCACCCGCCGGTCGCGCTGCCAGCTCGCCAAAAGCGCCGCGCGCCGCACAGCTTCGGCATCGGGTACCGGTAACGGTGAAGTCGGGGGCTGCGTTCGTTGTGAGCGTCGCCACGGCATGATGGCCTGTCAGGCGTTCGTTTACTTCGAGGGTGCCACGCGTTCCAGGGTGGCGTTGAGATCCGCCCCGTTGACCTGGATGCGTCCGTAGCGGACCAGTCCATGCACACTGGCGGTGTCGTGCAATGAGACTTCGCCCTGACCCGAATCGAGCATGCCATCGGTGTGGCCCATGACGGAGATCTTGTGGGCCGTGATGTCGCCCTTGACGCGTCCTGTTTCGGTGACGACCACCGAGACTTGAACACCACCGGCCTGAGACAGGTTGCCATCAACCTGACCGGACACGCTGAACGGCCCGCGCAGGATGGCGTTGCCAACGAAGTGCATGCCTTCGGCCAGCATGCTGCGGGCGTGGGCCGCTTCGGTGGCGTCGATGGTCTCTCCCGTCGGCAAAGGTGTGGCCAACGTCGGCAGGTTCTGAACCTGGGCCGGCGGCATCGCATTGCCCACTGGGATCTCGATGGACTGTGGCATTGCCTGGCCGTCGTCAAACGATCCGGTGTCCTGGCCGGTTTGCGGGTCCTGTCCCTCTTCGGGCAATGGTTCAGTCATGTCGTGTGCTCCTTGGTCCTGTGGATTCGGTCGATCGGGACGGAAGTGTCTTCGTGCTTTCAATTGGCGCTCCCTTTGGCTGGTGATGGACGGCCAGACTGCAGCTGCTGCAACACAGGGAGGTTGTCTCCCCGCTTGAGCGTCCGGAAAGGACCCTGCAGATCGGCTCCATCGTACAGCTGCAGACGACGCGCCATCAATGTGCCTGTGGAGATGCCGGTGTGAGCCACGTAGGCCATTCCCTGGCATTCAAGAATGGTGTCTTCCTGACCACCGCCAGCTGCGCCCAGGCGCCCGAACAGGTAGAGGTCGCCGGAAACGCTGACGCGGCCGCGTACCACGCCACCGGACCAGATCACCAGCCTTCCCTCAATCTGCACGTCGCCTTCCAGCTCGCCTTGCACCAGGAGTCCACCCTCGAAGCGAAGCTGGCCCTTGAGCCAGCAGCCGCGTGCCACCCGATTGACCAGGTTCATGGCAACCGGGTCCAGGGTCAGCGTGTCTTTGTTGGTTTTCATGGCCACAGCTGCGACATCCAGAAGAGGCCGGAACCCAGGCTGAGCAGCAGTCCGAGCAGCGCCAGCCAGAGGGCATGGCGTTCCATCCAGAGGCGCAGTCTGCCGGGGCGGGGTCGGGGTCGTCCGGGGAAGTCGCCGGCATGCGAGAGCACCCACCACTCGTGCCAGCTGTCGCTCAGGCGGTGAGTGCCTGCCGCGAGGTCGACATCCAGCCCCTGCCGGGCGAAGTCGGAAGCGTTCAGGCGTCGACCCATGAGCACGGAGAAAGGAGCACCGACGATCGTGTGTGTGAAGAAGGCGTCGGTCTCATCCATGATCCGCAAGTGTAACGAGCTTGTAAACACCACCTGACTGGGGGTGTCCCGGTCTGCGCAATGACCTGGCCAACTGCGCCATACGTCACGGATGGCGACGACGCGGGTCTCTGTCGGCCAGGTGCTCCAGGTAATTCGCCACACCTTGTCGCTCCCGGTCGAGAAAGCGGTCCACGGCATCGGCAAATGCCGGGTGTGCCAACCAGTGCGCGCTGCGTGTGCGCACCGGCAGCAGGGCGCGTGCCATCTTGTGTTCGCCCTGTGCACCGCCTTCGAAGCGTTGGTAGCCATGTTCGATGCACCATTGCAGCGGCTGGTAGTAGCACGCTTCGAAGTGCAGGCAGTCGACCCTTTCCAGGGCACCCCAGTAGCGTCCATAGGCGATGCGCCGGCGCGGGTCGAGTGCAATCAGGCTGCTGGCCATGGGTTGGCCATCGCGTTCGGCGATGAACATCAGCCAATGATCGGTCAGGTGGCGGGCCGCCAGCTCGAAGAAGGTCGGCGTCAAGTAGGGCGGGTTCCCGTGCTCCAGATAGGTTCTCTCGTAACAGCGCCAGAAAAAGGCCCAGTCGGCCGGTCCAATGCTGGCCCCGCTTGACCACCGGAAACGGACACCGGCGTCAGACACCTTGCGTCTTTCCTGCCGGATCTTCTTGCGCTTGTCCTGTTGCAGGCTCGACAGGAAGTGCTCAAAGTTCCGGAAAGAGGCGACTTGCTGGCCGTCCGGGCTGCCCTGTGTCCAGTGAAACTGGACGGTCTCACGTGTCAGCCAGCCGTGTTCGGATGTGACCGTCAGGTCGTCTTCGCGCGCAAACAACAGGTGCAGTGACGACAGCTGCCATGCACGCGCCAGTTGTTCCAGGGCCTCGACCAGCGCCTGCCTGGCTGGCCGGGTTTCTGCCAGCAGGCGGGTGCCTGGCACCGGTGTGAAGGGAATGGCCACCAGTCCTTTGGGGTAGTAGGGCAAACCGTGCTGCTCGTGGGCCTGTGCCCAGGCCCAGTCGAACACATACTCACCGTAGGAATGGTTCTTCAGGTACAGCGGACAGGCCGCCACCAGGCGCGTCTGCTGCCAGACCGTGACGAAACGGGGCATCCAGCCGGTTTCCGCGGTGGCGGCGCCGCCCTCATGCAGGGCCAGCAGGTAGGCGTGGCGAACAAAGGGACTCGGGTCGGGGTCAAGATCGACCAGACGGTCCCAGGCCGCCGCATCGATTTCGGCCGGAGATTCGACGACCCGAATGACATAATCGTTTTCCATGACGATCAAGATCTGTGTGGCCCAGTTCAATTTCGTGGTGGGCGACATGGCGGGCAATGCCCGCCGCATTGTGGAAGCAGCCGAGGTGGCCCATTCGCAGGGTGCCCAGTTGCTGCTGACACCCGAACTGGCCCTGTGTGGTTACGCCGCCGAAGACCTGCTGCTGCGTCCTGCCTTCATCGACGCCTGCGATGATGCCCTGAAATCCATTCTGGCCAGTACGGCGCATCTCAAAGGCCTGCACCTTGTGGTGGGACACCCGGCGCGCCGGCATGGGCCGGGTGCGGGGGTGGTGCGTGAACGCAGCGTGCAATCGGCCTCCCTTTTCAATGCGGCCAGTGTCATGGCCGAGGGGGCCGTGCTGCACACCTACGCCAAAAGGGAGTTGCCCAACTACCAAGTGTTCGACGAGCGCCGCTACTTTGTTCCGGGCGATGGGCACTGTGTGTTCAGTGTGACGGGGCCGGACCGTCAGCCACTTCGGGTGGGCTTGCTGATCTGCGAGGACGCGTGGTATGAAACGCCCGCTGCCGATGCCAAGGCGGCGGGTGCCGAGTTGCTGGTCGTGGTGAATGCCTCGCCCTTTCATGCCGGCAAAGGCAGCGAAAGGGAGGACCATATGCGGACCCGCGCGCTGGCCACCGGACTGCCGCTCGTGTATGCCCACCTGGTGGGCGGTCAGGACGAGATTGTTTTTGAAGGCCGATCGTTTGTGCTGGATGCGCAGGGAAGCCTGGTCGGACGCGCCATCAGTTTCGAGGAGACCCTGTTTCCGGTCACCCTGACCCGTACACCGGCTGCCTGGCAGGTCGAGGCGCCGATGGACCGGCCGCACAGTGCCGAAGCCGACCTCTGGCATGCTCTGGTGCTGGGGGTGCGCGACTACATCGGCAAGAACGGGTTTCCGGGCGCGATCATCGGCCTGTCTGGCGGCATCGACTCGGCCCTGGTGCTGGCGATTGCGGTGGACGCGCTGGGCAAGGAGCGCGTGCGCACGGTGATGATGCCCTCGCCGTACACGGCCGACATCTCCTGGATCGACGCCCGTGACATGGCCGATCGCATGGGGGTTCGCCACGACGAAGTCGCGATTGCGCCGGAGTTCGATGCCTTCAAGGCCTCCCTGGCCCCGCTTTTCGAGGGGCGTGCGGAAGACACGACCGAAGAGAACATCCAGGCGCGCATCCGCGGCACCATGCTGATGGCGCTGTCCAACAAGTTCGGCTCCATTGTGCTGACCACCGGCAACAAGAGCGAGATGGCCACCGGCTACTGCACCTTGTACGGCGACATGGCCGGTGGTTTTGCGGTCATCAAGGACGTGGTCAAGACCATGGTGTTCCGCCTGGCGCGCTGGCGCAATGCCCACGACCCCTACGGCACGGGATCCAACCCGATCCCCGAGCGCATCATCACCCGGCCCCCCAGCGCCGAGTTGCGACCCGACCAGACCGACCAGGACAGCCTGCCCGAATACGAGGTGCTCGACGCCATCATCGAACGCTACATGGAGAACGACCGCAGTCCGGCAGAGATCGTGGCCGACGGCTACGACCCGGCCGACGTGGACAAGGTGGTGCGTCTGATCCGCATCAACGAGTACAAGCGCCGGCAGGCGCCGGTGGGCATCCGGGTGACGCACCGCAGCTTCGGCAAGGACTGGCGCTACCCGATCACCAGCCGGTACCGGGCCTGAGGTTCATCCCGCTCAACGGGGCACGCTGAGCTGCCACGCGGCCCGCATTTCACCCACCTCCAGCCCGGCCGCGTTGCGCATGGGTGGCGGCAACAGGCCGGTCAGCACAGCGCTGGAGGTTTCGTCGGTCCAGCCCAGCTGATCGAGCGCAGACACCAGCGCCACCATCAGCGGCGCCAGTTGCCCGTCGCTGCACTTGGCTGCCACGCCCACACCGCGGCTGAAACTGCCCAGGGCCTGCACGCCATCGGCGCCCACCTTGCTGAACCAGTCACCCCGTCCGGCCTGCATCAGGGTCAGGTCGTTGCGGCCCTCACCACTGACCAGATCCGGGTGCCGGCTCATGGCCTTCGCGACCCGGTGTGGGGTGTCGCCATAGAGCGGGTCGGGCTGTTCCACGCTCAGCCGCGCAAACGCCCATGCCAGCGACCGCAGTGGAACCGCGTAATTCGGTGCACTGCAGCCATCGATGCCCTTGACCAGGGCGTCGCGCTCGATGCCACAGAAGTGGCTGACGCTGGAGGCGATCGCCTCCTGCACCGGTGAGTCTGCTTGCAGGTAGGCATCCAGCGGCTGGCCGAGTACGTGGGCCAGCAGCAGCATGCCGCTGTGTTTGCCCGAGCAGTTGTGCTGCAGACGCGAGTACCGACCATCCGGAGGTGGGGTTCGGCCGGTCGCTGCGTAGAAATAGGGCACATGCACACCGCAGGCCAGGGCCGATTCGTCAGCCCCGATGAGCGCCAGCAGGTCGCGTACACGCTCCGTGTGTATGGGTTCGCCGCTGTGGCTGGCGCACAGCAGGGCGATGTCGCTCTCATCCAGCGCCAGCACGCGTGAGGCCTTGTGCACCAGGGGCATGGCCTGCAGCGGCTTGAGGGCGGAACGGGTGAATACCGGGGTTTCCACATCGCCTGCCTGGGCCAACAGCCGGCCATCGGCATCGACCACCGCGATCGAGCCGTGGTACACGTTTTCGGGGTGACCGCCGCGCAGGCTGACGGTCATGGGCGTGTGGCGTGGGATCGTCGACAAGATCATGGGTGAGCCCGCTTGGAAAGTCAGGTATGGGCAAGTGGCTTGAATGGTGCCGGCGGGGCTTGGGCATAATCAAAGCCCATATCCGTGCATGCAGCCCGAGGAGCGTACCCCCATGAAGCAGATCACCGCCGTCATCAAGCCGTTCAAACTCGAGGAAGTCCGAGAGGCTCTGGCTGAGCAGGGCGTCACCGGTCTGACCGTGACCGAGGTGAAAGGCTTCGGCCGGCAAAAGGGGCACACCGAACTGTACCGTGGCGCCGAGTACGTGGTGGACTTTCTGCCCAAGGTCAAGCTGGAAGTGGTGGTTCGCAGCGAAGACGTGGAGCGCTGCGTGGATGCGATCGTGCGAGCCGCCCGTACCGGAAAAATCGGTGACGGAAAAATTTTCGTCACGCCGGTCGAGCGTGTGGTGCGCATCCGCACCGGCGAGGAAGACGAGACAGCGGTCTGAGCCGTTGCTGACCCGAAGGGGCGTGGCGATTCAGACAGCGTCCAGCCGGTCGGCGGCGGTGACGCCGCCGGCCTGTACGAGGTCCGGCAAGAGCTCTGAAGCCGCATCGCCACTCACGATGAGGTCCATCTGCCAGGGACCCATGAACTGCCGATCGACGCTCTGCGCCAGGAACTGAAGCAGTCCGTCGTAGTACCCGTTCACGTTCAGCAGGCCCACTGGCTTATCGTGGTAGCCCAGCTGACGCCAGGTCCAGACCTCGAAAAACTCTTCGAAGGTACCGATTCCCCCCGGCAGGGCCAGAAAGGCGTCCGCGCGCTCGGCCATCTCCCGCTTGCGTTCATGCATGGTGTCCACGACCAGCAGCTCTGTGCAGTCCTGATTGGCCCATTCCCGTTCGACCAGCGCCTTTGGAATCACGCCCACCACGCGGCCGCCCGCGCTGAGCGTGGCGCTGGCCACCAGACCCATGAGGCCATTGCGGCCGCCGCCATAGACCAACTGCCCGCCGTGGCGGCCGATCCAGTCGCCCACCTGCCTGGCAGCGTCGGCAAAGGCGGGATCGGTGCCCGGGCGAGATCCGCAGTAGACACACAAAGAAAAGCTCGGAACTGGTTTCATTCGAGATCCGTTCACATCCACCAACGTCGCTTGCCCGCTGGCAAGGGTGGCTTGAAGTGCACCAGGCGGGTGCCCGCCATGGCATCGTGCAGGAACTGCTTCTGGGGATGGAAGCGCGCCAGGATCGCCCAGACCAGCACCCAGCCGACGAACAGCACGGACACCTCGGCACCAGGCAGTCTATACAGCCCACCGGCCGCCAACGGCGGCAGCACCCAGACCCACGACAGCCCGAAGCGCAGCAGGGCCCGGGCCGGTGTCAACGGGCGACCCTGCCGATCGACCACCCGAATGTGCCAGGTCTTCATCGCCAGCGTCTGGCCTTTCGCCCAGAACCAGGTGAAGTAAAAGGCGAGCACCAGGAAGACATAGGCCTGCAGCGAGTACCGGTTGTTGAACGCATCCCGCATGGGAAGAAGCGCGGGCACAAGGTGCGCAGTGACAAACAGCAGGCCGAAGAAAAACAGCCCAGTGCCAAACACCACCCCGAACAGCAGCGTGCCTTCATACAACCAGCAGGCCATGCGTCTGGGCAAGGGTGGCGCCACCAGGCTGGACGTTGGTGTGATGCTGGACGGCTCAGGAACTTGGGGTTCGGGATCGCTGGGGGAATGGGTCATGAATGGCCAGAAACAGACGGTGTCGAGGGGGGGATGCATCGACGGCGGACAGGGACGGAATTGTCGCATTGCCGCCATTGCGCCGTCTTTTTTGGGTTTGTCGTAACCAGAGCTGGCCATATCCCATGCTGCAGTGCGATAATGGTGTTTGCGTTTCAATCAAGGCAAACGGGTCAAAGTCCGGCGGGGTATGTGTCCGCTCATGGCTTTTGGCCTCAAGTCCTGAAGCCGCCTCACAAGGGTCGGCCAAGGGGCACCCAAGGTTTTTCGTCAGAGAAATTCTCGAAAGGTTCATCATGGAAATCAGCAAGGCCGAACTGGCCTCTGCCGCCGCTGCTGCCGGCCAAAATCCCCCTGAGCTCCGCGGAGCCGAAATTCTTGTCAAGGCCCTGCAGGCCGAGGGCGTTCAATACGTCTGGGGCTATCCCGGCGGCGCTGTCCTGCACATCTACGACGCGTTCTACAAGCAGGAAACCATCCAGCACGTGCTGGTGCGCCACGAGCAGGCGGCCGTCCATGCCGCCGACGGTTATGCCCGCGCCACCGGCGAGGTCGGTGTGGCCCTGGTGACCTCCGGTCCCGGCGTGACCAATGCGGTCACCGGCATTGCCACCGCCTACATGGACAGCATCCCCATGGTGATCATCACCGGGCAGGTGCCCACGGCCGCCATCGGGCTGGACGCCTTCCAGGAGTGCGACACCGTCGGTATCACCCGCCCCATCGTCAAGCACAACTTCCTGGTCAAGGATGCGCGCGACATGGCCATGGTGATGAAGAAGGCCTTCCACATCGCCCGCAGCGGCCGGCCCGGCCCTGTGGTGGTCGACATCCCCAAGGATGTGTCCTTCAACAAGGTGCCTTACGCCGGCTACCCGGAGAGCGTCGAAATGCGCTCCTACAACCCGGTGCGCAAGGGGCATGGCGGCCAGATCCGCAAGGCGCTGGCGCTGCTGCTCAATGCCAAGCGCCCCTACATCTACACCGGTGGCGGCGTGTTGTTGGGCAACGCGGTTCAGGAGTTGCGCACCCTGGTCGACATGCTCGGTTATCCGGTGACCAACACCCTGATGGGCTTGGGCGCCTACCCGGCATCAGACCGCAAGTTTCTGGGCATGCTGGGCATGCACGGCACCATCGAAGCCAACAACGCCATGCAGAACTGCGATGTGCTGCTGGCCGTGGGCGCGCGCTTCGATGACCGCGTGATCGGCAACCCCAAGCACTTCGCGCAGAACGAGCGCAAGATCATCCACATCGACATCGATCCGTCGAGCATCTCCAAGCGCGTCAAGGTCGATGTGCCCATCGTGGGTGACGTCAAGGACGTGCTGACCGAGCTGATCAACATGATCCGCGAGACGCCGAGCCGGGCCGACCCCCAGGCCCTGGCTGGCTGGTGGGAGACCATCGAGGGCTGGCGCTCGCGCGACTGCCTCAAGTACGACCGGGCCAACCAGGACGTCATCAAGCCGCAGATGGTCATCGAGACCCTGTGGAACATGACCCGAGACGCCGATGCCTACGTCACCTCCGACGTGGGCCAGCACCAGATGTGGGCCGCGCAGTACTACCGCTTCGATGAACCACGTCGCTGGATCAATTCCGGTGGCCTGGGCACCATGGGCGTGGGCATTCCCTATGCCATGGGCATCAAGCTGGCCAAACCCGAGAGCGAGGTTTACTGTGTCACAGGTGAAGGCTCGGTGCAGATGTGCATCCAGGAGCTCTCCACCTGCCTGCAGTACAACACGCCGATCAAGGTGCTGTCGCTGAACAACCGCTACCTCGGTATGGTGCGCCAGTGGCAGGAGATCGAGTACTCCGGCCGCTACAGCCACAGCTACATGGATGCGCTGCCCAACTTCGTGAAGCTGGCGGAAGCCTACGGCCACGTCGGCATGCTGATCGAGCGCCCACAAGACGTCGAGCCGGCGCTGCGCGAAGCCCGCAAGCTCAAGGACCGCACCGTGTTCATGGACTTCCGCACCGACCCCACCGAGAACGTGTTCCCGATGGTGCAGGCCGGCAAGGGCATCACCGAGATGCTGCTGGGCTCGGAGGACCTCTGAAACCTGTGTCCGGTATTCGCGAAGGCGAGGGCGCAGGTTGTTGTGGATTCCCGCTTTCGTGGGAATGACGAAGCACCTTTTCTGAAGAATCTATCGGCCGCCGAGCCCGCTGTTTACCGGCAGCGGGGGAGGGCGGTCGAAATGAGGAATCGCACATGAAACACATCATCGCTGTCCTGCTCGAGAACGAAGCAGGCGCACTCTCCCGGGTCGTCGGCCTGTTTTCGGCCCGTGGCTACAACATCGAATCGCTGACTGTGGCGCCGACCGAGGACCCGAGCCTCTCGCGCATGACCATCCAGACCACCGGCTCGGACGATGTGATCGAACAGATCACCAAGCACCTCAACCGCCTCATCGAGGTGGTCAAGGTGGTCGACCTGACCGAAGGCGCCTACACCGAGCGTGAGCTCATGCTGGTGAAGGTGCGTGCCGTGGGCAAGGAGCGCGAAGAGATGAAGCGCATGGCCGACATCTTCCGCGGTCGCATCATCGACGTCACCGAAAAAAGCTACACCATCGAGCTCACGGGCGACCAGGCCAAGAACGATGCCTTCCTGGAAGCCATCGATCGCGGCGCGATCCTGGAGACCGTGCGCTCGGGGGCCAGCGGCATCGGCCGGGGCGAGCGCATCCTGCGGGTCTGAGACCCACCCCTGCGCCGTTGCGCGCCTTCCCTCCCAGGGGGCGGAGCCAGTGGCCCGGCGAAGCCGGTTCCACGGCGTCCGCTGGAAATGACACGGCCGCGCTGGTTACCATTGGCGGTTTTCTCAAAATTTCAACCGGAGCAACCTCATGAAAGTTTTCTACGACAAAGACTGTGACCTGAGCCTGATCAAGGGCAAGACGGTCGCCATCATCGGCTACGGCTCGCAAGGCCACGCCCACGCCCAGAATCTGAACGACAGCGGCGTCAAGGTCGTCGTCGGCCTGCGCAAGGGCGGCGCTTCCTGGGACAAGGTCGGCAAGGCCGGCCTGACCGTGATGGAAGTGAACGACGCCGTGAAGGCGGCCGATGTGGTCATGATCCTGCTGCCCGACGAGCAGATCGCCGAGGTCTACAAGAACAACGTCGAGCCCAACATCAAGCAGGGCGCGTCCCTGGCCTTCGCCCACGGCTTCAACGTGCACTACAACCAGGTTGTGCCCCGTGCCGACCTGGACGTGTGGATGGTGGCGCCCAAGGCCCCTGGCCACACCGTGCGCAACACCTACACCCAGGGCGGTGGCGTGCCTCACCTGGTGGCTGTGCATCAGGACAAGAGCGGCAAGGCCCGCGATCTGGCCCTCTCCTACGCCATGGCCAACGGCGGTGGCAAGGCCGGCATCATCGAGACCAACTTCAAGGAAGAGACCGAGACCGATCTGTTCGGTGAGCAGGCCGTGCTGTGCGGCGGCGCCGTGGAGCTGATCAAGATGGGCTACGAGACCCTGGTCGAGGCCGGCTACGCCCCCGAAATGGCCTACTTCGAGTGCCTGCACGAGCTCAAGCTCATCGTGGACCTGATCTACGAAGGCGGCATCGCCAACATGAACTACTCGATCTCCAACAACGCGGAGTTCGGCGAATACGTGACCGGCCCCGAGGTCATCAACGAGCAGTCGCGCGCCGCCATGCGCAACGCCCTCAAGCGCATCCAGAACGGCGACTACGCCAAGATGTTCATCCAGGAAGGTCGTCTGAACTACCCGAGCATGACCGCCCGCCGCCGCAACACCGCCGAGCACAGCATCGAGGTGGTGGGCGCCCAGCTGCGCGCCATGATGCCCTGGATCGCCAAGAACAAGCTGGTCGACCAGACCCGCAACTGATCGTCACGGGTGGCATGCAGCCACCCGGGTGATGGCAAAAGGCCACCGTTGGTGGCCTTTTCCTTTTTGCTGCGCCTGCTTGGTCATCCCTTACACTGCAGGGCTGACAAGCGTCCTGTCCCGGTCGGACCGGGCGCAAACGAGATTTTCATGCACGACGGAACCGATCCCATCAACCAGGCTGAACCGGAGTTGCCGCGGCGCCGCAAGGGCATCTACATGCTGCCCAACATGATCACGCTGGGCGCCTTGTTCGGCGGTTTCTACGCGGTGGTGATGGCCATGAACAACCGCTACGACCTGGCCACGGTGGGCATCTTTGCCGCGATGTTCCTCGACGCCATGGACGGCCGGGTGGCCCGCATGACCAACACCCAGAGCGCATTCGGCGAGCAGATGGACTCGCTCTCGGACATGGTGTCCTTTGGTGCGGCGCCGGCCCTGATCGCCTACGAATGGACGCTCAGGGACCTGGGGCGCTGGGGCTGGATTGCGGCCTTCGTGTACTGCGCCTGCGCCGCCTTGCGCCTGGCCCGCTTCAACGTCAACACAGGGGTGGTGGACAAGCGCTATTTTCAGGGGCTGCCATCGCCGGCGGCTGCAGCCCTGGTGGCCGGCTTCATCTGGCTGATGACCGAGCACGGCATCGAGCCCCGCGATCTGGCCTGGCCCATGTTCGCTCTGACCCTGTACGCCGGGCTGACCATGGTCACCAACGTGCCGTTCTACAGCTTCAAGGACCTGAGTCTGAAGAAGAGTGTGCCGTTCGCATCCATCGTGCTGGTGGCCCTGGGTATTGCGGTCATCAACATCCATCCGCCCACGGTGCTGTTCTGCCTGTTCGTGCTCTATGGCCTCTCGGGTTATGCGGTCTACATTTGGCGCAAGTCCAAGGGTCGACACACGAGTGTCATCAGCACCTCGACCGACGAGCCGGACGAGCGTGGTCTGCACGACTGATGCCTGTCCGGCGGACATTGTGCTCATGAACATCCTCTATCGACCTGGCCGCAGTTTGTGATACATTGAAGCAATGAACCGCGCCGCTCGTCTGCTACTACTGGGTCCCTTCCACGGGCCAGCAGGATAGCGCGCGCGTTTTCCAGGCACAACGGCCCGTTTGCACCCGCAGCGGGCCGTTTGTTTTGGAACTGCGGGTATTTTCAAGAGCCCACCACGAGAGGGCACACCGGAGAGAACCATGAGCGACCAACTGATCATTTTCGACACCACCTTGCGCGACGGCGAACAATCGCCCGGCGCCTCCATGACCAAGGACGAGAAGTTGCGCATTGCGCGTCAACTCGAGCGCCTGAAGGTCGATGTGATCGAGGCGGGCTTTGCGGCCAGCTCCAATGGCGATTTCGATTGTGTGCAGGCCATTGCCAACACCATCAAGGACTCGACGGTTTGCTCGCTGGCCCGTGCCAACGATCGGGACATTGCCCGTGCGGCTGAGGCCCTCAAGGGAGCCAACCGCGCGCGCATCCACACCTTCATTGCGACCAGCCCGTTGCACATGGAGAAGAAGCTGCGCATGACACCTGATCAGGTGTTCGAGCAGGCCAGGCAATCGGTGCGCTTTGCCCGCAACCTGGTGGACGATATCGAGTTCAGTCCGGAAGACGGCTACCGCAGTGACGTGGATTTCCTTTGTCGCGTGCTTGAAGCGGTGATCAACGAAGGCGCCACCACGCTGAACATCCCGGATACCGTGGGCTATGCGATTCCCGAGCTGTACGGTGATTTCATCAAGACCTTGCGCGAGCGCATTCCCAACTCCGACAAGGCCATCTGGTCGGTGCATTGCCACAACGACCTGGGCATGGCGGTGGCCAACTCGCTCGCCGGCGTGAAGATCGGTGGGGCGCGTCAGGTGGAGTGCACGATCAATGGCCTGGGTGAGCGCGCCGGCAACTGCTCGCTGGAGGAGATCGTGATGGCGGTCAAGACCCGCCGCGATTACTTCAATCTCGACGTGGGCATCGATACCTCGCAGATCGTGCCGGCCAGCCGCATGGTCAGTCAGACCACCGGTTTTGTGGTGCAACCCAACAAGGCCGTGGTGGGGGCCAACGCTTTCGCGCACGCCTCGGGCATCCACCAGGACGGCGTTCTCAAGGCGCGCGACACCTACGAGATCATGCGTGCCGAAGATGTGGGCTGGAGTGCCAACAAGATCGTTTTGGGCAAGCTCTCGGGCCGCAACGCGTTCAAGCAGCGTTTGCAGGAGCTGGGCATCGAGATGGAGTCGGAAAGCGAGATCAACACCGCGTTTGCCGCCTTCAAGGAACTGGCCGATCGCAAGAGCGAAATTTTCGACGAAGACATTCTGGCCCTGTGCAGCGATGAGAGCGTCACGGCCGAGAAAGAGCAGTACGGTCTGGTCTCGCTGTCTCAGCGCAGCGAGACCGGCGAGCGGCCGCATGCCGAGGTGGTGTTCACCATGGATGGCAAGGAGTACCAGGCTGCAGCCGATGGCAATGGTCCCGTCGACGCCTCGCTCAAGGCCATCGAAAGCCACGTCAAGAGCGGCGCGGAACTGGTGCTTTACTCGGTCAATGCGATCACCAGTGGTTCGACCGAAAGTCAGGGCGAGGTGACTGTGCGGCTGCAGCACAGTGGGCGCGTTGTCAATGGGGTGGGTGCCGATCCGGACATTGTTGTGGCTTCGGCCAAGGCGTACCTGAGTGCCTTGAACAAGCTGCATGCCAAAGGCGATCGTGTCGCGGCGCAGGGATAAAATTCAATAAAATCAATAACTTATTCTGAAAACTCAAGATAAGCTGGGAAAAGCAGCACTTTATGAACCTTAATTCGGGTATCTTCGAGGAGTCGTTTACAAGTTTTTGATATTGCGAGTTTTTTTGTCTGAACCTATACTCCACTCCTGTGTGAAGGTCCATGCCGGAGTGGAGAAATGATCGCTAGCTGCTCGCGTCCCAGCAAAATCGTGCAAGTCTTGTCAGGGATTGTTCTCGGCTTGTCGTTGGCGCTTCCAGCTGGCCATGCCCTGGCCTCCAGTGCCAAGCAAAGCAGCTCCGCCAAGCGACCGGTCGCCAACACCCCGCCTGCGCGCAACACACAGGCACGTCCTGCCCAGCCGCAGCGCGCGCGTGCTGCGCCGCAGCAGCAACGGGCCTCGAAAGCGCCAGTGCAGCGCTCCGCCCAGGCTCAGCGACAGAACATTCAGCGCACAGCGGCCGCACCCCGTCTGTCGGTTGGCCAGCAACTGGGCCTGCGCAACAGCGATGACCCCCTGGATCTGAATTCCAGCGTGGCCCTGGTGGTCGACCAGGAAACGGGTGAGGTGCTGTTCAGCAAGAACGACTCGGCGGTGCTGCCCATCGCGTCCCTGACCAAGCTGATGACGGGACTGGTGGTTGCCGAAGCCAATCTGCCGATGCAGGAGATGATCACCATCACGCGTGACGACGTGGACACCTACAAGGGCACTTCCTCACGCCTGGCCGTGGGTGCTCGACTGAGTCGGGGCGAATTGATGCACCTGTCACTGATGTCCAGCGAAAACCGCGCGGCCCACGCGCTGGGCCGGACGTTTCCCGGTGGCATGAACCGTTTTGTTCAGCTCATGAACCTCAAGGCGCGCGAGCTTGGCATGACAGACACCCACTATGTCGAACCCACGGGTCTGCACAGCCGCAATCGCTCCAGCGCCCGTGACCTGGCCACGTTGGTCAACGTGGCCTATGAGCATCCGATGCTGAGGGATCTGTCGACTTCGCCCAGCCGCTCAGTGCATGTCGGCAGCCGAACCCTGACCTTCAACAATTCCAATCGCCTGGTGCGCAACTCTGACTGGGACATTGGCCTGCAAAAGACCGGCTTCATCTCGGAAGCGGGGCGTTGCCTGGTGATGCAGGCCAACGTGGCCGGACGCCAGCTGATCATGGTGTTCCTTGACGCAGCGGGTTCAATCAGCCGCGCTCAGGATGCCGAGCGGGTGCGCCGCTGGGTTGAGATGCAGGCTTCAGGAGGCGTACGCCCCCAGGGCTGAAGCCCTGACCTGGGAGCGCCGATCTTGCAGGCACCACCGGGTCGGGTGGGGCTTCAGCTCTTTTGTGCCAGCGGGCAACCCAGCGCCGAAGAGATCTCTGACGCGGTTGCCCGCAAGCGGGGCAGCCAGCCTTCGTCAATGCGGTCGGCTGGTGCCGAAATCGACAGCCCGGCCACCAGCTTGTTCTGGTCGTCGTAGATGCCGGCTGCCATACAGCGGACCCCGAGTTCCAGTTCTTCGTTGTCGCGCGCCACGCCGGCCTGGCGGCATTGGGCCAGTTCGCGTTCCAGCGCGGCCAGCTGGGTCAGGCTGTTGCGTGTGTTGCCGGCCAGGCCGGTGCGCGTGGCATAGGCACGGACCCGCTGGGGATCGTCTGCCGCCAGAAACAGCTTGCCCACCGATGTCAGATGCAATGGGGCGCGCCCGCCGATGGCTCGGACCACCTGCATGCCCGATCGTTCGCTGTAGGCACGTTCGACATAGACGATTTCGTCACCCTGGCGCACGCTGAGGTTCACGGGTTGCTGGATCTGCTTGTGCAGTTCACGCATCGGCTGCAGCGCGGCATCGCGCACGTTCAGGCGTGCCTTGACCAGGTTGCCCAGTTCCAGCAGGCGCATGCCCAGCCTGTAGCTGCCGGCCTCCGGTCGGTCGACGAAGCGACCAATGGTCAGGTCATTGAGAATGCGGTGGGCGGTCGAGGGGTGCAAGCCCGTCTTTTCGCTAATCTCCTTGAGGGAAACGGGTTCTTCACGAGAAGCCAGAACCTCCAGCAGATTGAACATGCGTTCAATGACCTGGACGGTGGGGGTGGAGGGTAGGGTATCGGTGCGTTTGCTCATGGGCCGTATCGGTTTCATCTTCATTTTACAAGATGAAAACGGCGTTCGCCTGCCAGGGATTGATCGGGTGTCAAGCCGGTATCTCGGGGGTCGACCAGATGCCGTCGCGCAGCAGTTCGAACGGGCGAAAGCCGGACTTGTAGCGCATCTTGCTGCTTTCCTCGATCCAGTAGCCCAGATAGACGTAGGGCAAATCCAGGGCACGGGCCTGCTCGACCTGCCACAGGACGCTGTAGGTTCCGTAGCTGGCCTCGTCATCGGGCTCGTAGAACGTGTACACCGCGGACAGGCCATCGTTGAGGACGTCCACAATGGACACCATTTTCAAGCGGGCCGGGTGGCATTCGCTGGCAGGTTCGACGAACTCGACCAGACGCGAGTTGACGCGGCTTTGCAGCAGAAACTGGGTGTACTGGTCGATGCTGTCGTGATCCATGCCGCCGCCAGCGTGGCGACGGCTTTGGTAGCGCAGGTAGAGCTGGTAGTGCTCTGGCAGAAAGCAGAGCTTGAGCACCCGGGTTTGAAGGTTCGCGTGACGCGCCTGACAGCGTCGCTGAGCCCGGCTCGGGCTGAACTCGTGCGCCCGGATGCGCAAGGGCACACAGGCCTGGCAGCCATCGCAGTAGGGACGGTAGGTGAACATGCCACTGCGTCTGAACCCGAGAGCCACCAGGTCGGAATAGGCGTCGTTGTGGATCAAGTGGCTGGGCGTGGCCACCTGTGAGCGCGCCTGCCTGTGGGGCAGGTAGCTGCAGGGGTAAGGCGCTGTAGCGTAGAACTGCAGCGCCTGCAGGGGCAGTTCCTTGGGGTGTGTCACTGGCTCGATGACGGCTTGTTGAGCAGGTGATTCCAGTATACGGGGTCGAAATCCCAGGCGGGCGTCGGCTTGCGCAAGGCCTGCTCCAGGTGCTGACAAAAGCCGCGCCTGGGCATGGTTTCGGCGCCCAGAGAGCGCAAGT
This sequence comes from Burkholderiales bacterium, assembly GCA_030604135.1. Lineage (GTDB taxonomy): Bacteria > Pseudomonadota > Gammaproteobacteria > Burkholderiales > Burkholderiaceae_C > Hydrogenophaga. The sequence goes on from JAUVWL010000001.1 coordinate 150,620, forward strand.
GCCGCGTATCCTGCTGACAGTCGATCAGTTCGATGCGGTGGTGGAGGCAGAAGCTAGCCAGCGCGGCCAGTGCCAGTTTGGAAGCGTCTGGCTGGCGACTGAACATGGATTCTCCGAACACCATCTGACCGAGGTTGATGCAATAGAGCCCTCCGACCAGGTCGCCGTCGATCCAGGTTTCGACACTGTGCGCGGCACCGGCGCGGTGCAGCCGAATGTAGGCCTGGAGCATGGCTGGCAATATCCAGGTGCCGTCCTGTCCGTCACGCGGTGTTTCGGCGCAGGCGCGGATGACATGCTCGAAGCTGTGGTTGAAACGTATTTCCAGGCGCCGAGCGGCCAGCAGGCCCTTGAGCGTTTTGCGCAGCGACCGGTGGAGCCGAAACGCGCCGGGTCGCAGCACCATGCGCGGGTCTGTGCTCCACCAGAGCACGGGTTGTCCTGCACTGAACCACGGGAAAATGCCTTTGGCGTAAGCCGACAGCAGTGTCGGCACGTCAAGCACCCCGCCCGCCGCCAGAAGTCCGGGGGCCGGATCGTGTTCACCCCAGGCGGACGCCACCGGCGGAAACGGGTCGCCGGGTTCCAGCCAGGGCAGAGCATGGGAGGCGCGCGTGGATGCCATATGGCGATTGTGCCTTGGGCCGTGCCAGGCCGCCCGGGCCGATTTCGCTCAACCTGCAACTACTGCCGTCACACCCGCGAACGCGGGTGTCCAGGAACAGAAGTGGCAGTCAGGGTCGGTGGCGGCGCTCAGGTTCTGGTCGTCTGAGTGGCTCGCTGCCAGGCCAGCCAGGCTGTCGTGGCAGCGATGGCGCCGACCGCGTCGGCGACCCAGTCCTGCCAGTCGCCATGTCGCCAGGGCGTGAGGGCCTGAGCCAGTTCGATGGCGACGCCGGCCAGCAGCACCCCGATCAGCACACGCAGCGTGTGAGCGGGGTAGGCCAGGTGTCCACACAGACCCAGCCAAAGAAATCCGATCGCATGTTGCGCCTTGTCCCAGATCTGGCTGGCCTGGGGCGGGAGCTGCTCGCCGGGCAACAGCGAAAGGTTGAAGATGCCCAGCAGACTCAGCCAGAAGACGATCTTGAACATGGGGGCGTGGCGAGACACCTCGCCTGAAGCGAAAACGGCCTTCAGGAGAAGGCCGTTGCGCTGTGTTTCTTGGCTCCCCGACCTGGACTCGAACCAGGGACCTGCGGATTAACAGTCCGTCGCTCTACCGACTGAGCTATCAGGGAACAGACTCAAATTATAGCGTCATTTTTCCGGTTTTTTCAAGGTCGCCATTGGATTGTGCGGGCGCGGGTGCCGCTGCCTGCGCGGCCACACCCAGCAGTTGGTGCAAGCGGCTGCTGGAGGTGGTGTACTCCAGCCGTACCGGTTGATCCGGATGGACCAGGGGGGCTGCGGCATAGGCCGCCATCACACACTCGTGGAAGCCGCAGACGATGAGCTTTTTTTTGCCCGGGTAGTGGTTGACATCGCCGACGGCGAAGATGCCTGGGGTGCTGGTCGAGCAGGTCTCGGCGTCGACCACGAGCTGCTTGCGTTCCAGTTGCAGCCCCCAGCGGATCAAAGGCCCCAGTTTGGGTGATAGGCCTTGCAAGACCAGGAGGTGGTCGAGCGACAGGCTCTGCAGCTCGCCTTCGGGGTTGGTGATGCTGATGTGTTGGAGTCGCCCGCCTGCAATCTCGAAGCCGGTCATCTGCCCGATCACCAGGCGGAGGTTGCCCGCATGGTGTAGCTCGCGCAGCCTGTCGATGCCTTCGACCTCGGACTTGAGCAGGTCGCGGCGGTGCACCAGGGTCACGCTGGCGGCGCGGTGGGGTCCGGCTTGCGCCGACTCGATGGCCCGACGCACAGCGGCCTCGTCGCCCCCCACGATGACCAGGTGTTGGCCGGCATGGTCAGCGGGGTTGCGCACATGGTAGAACAGCTGGCGGTTCTCGAAGGTCTCGATGCCCGGCAGCTTCAGGCGCTTCGGTTCAAAGGCTCCGACGCCGGCCGCAATGAAGACCGAGCGGCACAGTAAGCGTGTCTGCCGGTCGGTGACCAGCAGAAAGCGGCCGTCTGGCTGGCGTTCGAGCACGGAAACCGTCTGCCCGAGATGGAACTGCGCGCCGAACGGTGCAATCTGCTGAAGCAGGGCGTCGGTCAGTTCCTGGCCGGTGCAGACCGGGATGGCCGGGATATCGTAGATGGGCTTGTCGGGGTAGAGCTCGACCGGCTGGCCGCCGGGGTAGGGCAGCGCGTCGACGACATGGGCCTTGATGCCCTGCAGGCCGAGCTGAAAAACCTGGAACAGACCGACCGGCCCGGCCCCGATGACCACCGCATCGGTCTCGATCGGGCTTGTGCTGCTATTCACCGGCTCCGACGGTTCGGCCATGCGCCTCGTCAGCGCACCAACTCGGACAGTTTGCCGGTTCGGTCTTTCCAGTCGTCGGCATCGGGCAGCGGCTCTTTGCGCTTGGTGATGCTCTTCCAGTTGGGCAGCCGCGCCAGTTCGGCGTTGATGGCCGTCATGTGGACCTGGTCCTTGGGCAGGTCTTCTTCCGCGTAAATGGCGCTGACCGGGCACTCAGGAATGCAGACCGCGCAGTCGATGCACTCATCGGGGTCGATGGTCAGGAAGTTGGGGCCTTCGCGGAAGCAGTCCACGGGGCAGACATCGACGCAATCGGTGTACTTGCAACGGATGCAGGCTTCGGTGACAACGTGGGTCATGGTGTTGAGTGGCGGATGCGGGAAAACCCCGGATTTTAGGCTGACGGCAGGATAGCGCCCGAAGAAGGCCCTTGCGTTGGCAAAAGTAAAGCCCTCGCGCGGGCGAGGGCCGTGTGCAGAGTGAAGGTTCAGAGCACCATCAGCGCGCCGGAGGTGCGGTGGCTGGCGGTGTCCACCAGCACCAGGGCGCCCAGGGTGCGCGACTGGGTGTACGGCAGGGTCAGCAGCGGCTCTTGCAAGGCCAGCTCGATGTGACCGATGGCGTTGGACTCCAGCTGGGTGGCGTCCTGTTCTTCCAGCGTGTGGATGTCCAGCCGGTGGACGATGCGCTGCACCTTGGCCTTGACCCAGCGGTGGCCGTGCAAGGCCCAGTAGATACGCCCGGGCTGCAGGGCCTCGTCGTCGAGCCAGGCCACGGTGGCGCGCAGCGTGCGCTGACCCTGGATCTGGTTGGCGGCATCGTCGGCGTACAGCCAGTCGCCACGGGAGACGTCGACTTCGCGGTCGAGGACGATGCCGGCACCGTGGTTGGCGCTGACATCACCCGCTTGCCGTACGTGACTGAGCACCTGCGCGATGACGGCGGTTTGTCCGCTTGGCAGGATGCGCAGCGTCTGCCCGGGTCTGGCCTGCCCGGTGGCCACGCGACCCCAGAAGATGCGCCGGCCCTGACGGGTGTCGGACGACGCACTCTGCTTTTCGACCCATTGCACCGGAAAGCTCAGGGGCATGTCGACGTCGGCCTGGGTGACCGGCAGGTGCTCCAGAATCTCCAGCAGCGTCGGCCCCTGGTAGCCGCACCAGTCGGTTTCGGCTGCCGCGTCGACGACGTTCCAGCCCTTGAGGGCCGAGACCGGCACGGTGGCGGTGACGCTCAGGCCGGCGTCCTGGGCAAAACGTTCCAGCGCAGCAGCGATGTGGCGGAAGGCCAGGGCACTGTCGGCCACGGCGTCGAGCTTGTTGACGGCAAAAATGACCGAGGGCACGCGCAGCAGCTTCAGCAACAGGCTGTGCCGGCGTGTCTGGGGCAGCAGCGCCAGCTCGGCGTCCTGCCAGGGCAGCTTGGTCGCGTCGACCAGCACCACGGCGGCATCGGCGCCCGAGGCGGCGGTCACCATGTTGCGGGTGTACTGCTCGTGGCCGGGGGCGTCGCCGATGATGAATTTGCGGTCCTCGGTGCTGAAGTAGCGGTAGGCCACGTCGATGGTGATGCCTTGTTCGCGCTCGGACGACAGACCGTCGGTCAGCAGGGCAAGGTCGGTCTCGCCCTGGCGCTGCACGCCGGCCAGGTGGTCCTGCAGCACGGCCTTGCTGTCGACCAGCAGGCGGCCGATCAGGGTGCTCTTGCCGTCGTCAACCGAGCCGCAGGTGATGAATTTCAGCGCTGGGCGGGTGTCCTGGGTGGTGGCGGTGCTCATCAGAAATAGCCCTCTTTCTTGCGGCGCTCCATGGAAGCGTCGCTGGTCTTGTCGTCCATGCGGGTGGCCCCGCGCTCGCTCAGGTCGGCCTTGAGCGTTTCGATCACGATATCGTCGGGCGTGGCCGCCGTGCTGGCCACCGGGCAGGTGCAGGTGATGTCGCCCACGGTGCGGAAACGCACGTCGCGGACCACCACCTCTTCACCGTCGCGCGGTGGCGTGAGCTCGGTCACGGGCACCAGCAGCCCGCGGCGTTCGACCACCTGGCGTTGGTGGCGGTAGTAGAGGGAGGGCAGGGCCACGTTTTCGCGGGCGATGTACTGCCAGACATCCAGCTCGGTCCAGTTGCTGATCGGGAAGACGCGGAAATGTTCGCCCGGGTGCAGGCGGGTGTTGAACAGGGTCCAGAGTTCGGGGCGCTGGGCCTTGGGTTGCCACTGACCGAAACTGTCGCGGTGGCTGAAGATGCGCTCTTTGGCGCGGGCCTTCTCCTCGTCGCGCCGGGCGCCACCGATCAGGGCGTCGAAGCGGAACTCTTCGATGGCTTCGAGCAGGGTGACCGACTGGTGGGCATTGCGGCTCTCGCCCGGGTGGGCCAGGCGCACGGTGCCGCGCTTCATGGAGTCCTCGACGCTGCGCACGATCAGCTCGGCACCCAGTTCACGGGCGCGCTGGTCGCGGAAGTCGGTCACCTCCGGGAAGTTGTGACCGGTGTCGATCATCAGCAGCGGGTAGGGGATGTGGCCGGCGCCAAAGGCCTTCTCGGCGCACTTGAGCATGACCAGCGAGTCCTTGCCGCCCGAGAACAGCAGGGCAGGACGCTCGAAGGCGCCGGCCACCTCGCGCAGGATGAAGATGGTTTCCTCTTCGAGCGCGTCGAGGTGGCGGTTGCTCAGGTGGTGGCTGGCGGCCTGGTCAAGGGCGGTCTGGATCACGTCGGGTTCGGTGCGTGCGTTCATGGTGCGGTGCTTTCGGCCACTGGAGGTGGCAGGGTCGAGACGGGCTGTACGTGCAGGCCGCACTCTTTGGCGCTTTCCTGTTCCCACCACCAGCGCCCGGCGCGGAAGTCCTCGCCGACCGCGATGGCGCGGGTGCAGGGTGCGCAACCGATGCTGGGGTAGAACTGGTCGTGCAGGGCGTTATAGGGCAGCTGGTGCTGGGCAATGAAGTGCCAGACATCGCCCCAGCTCCACTCGACGATGGGGCTGATCTTCACCCGTTCTGGCTCTTGTACGACGGCCGCCACATCGGCCCGGGCCTGGGACTGTTCGCGGCGCAGCCCCGTGACCCAGCCGTCCTTGCCGGCGAGGGCACGCGAGAGCGGCTCCATTTTCCTGATGTCGCAGCACCGCTTGCGCAGATCGATGCTGCGGTACATGGCGTCTTCACCCTGATCGCGCACGAAGCGGACCACGGCTTCGGTGCGTGGCCTGAACACCTCGACGCTGGTGCCATAGCGCTGTTCGATCTGGCCGATCAGGGCCAGGGTTTCAGCATGCAGCTTGCCGGTGTCCAGTACAAACACGCCACAGTCGACGCCGGCAAGGTGGACCAGGTGGGTGACCACCATGTCTTCGGCTCCCAGGCTGGATGCCTGAATGAGACGAGGGTATTTCGCCGCCTGCTCGCGCAACAGGGAAAGTGCCTGGGACACCTTGTCGGCGTGGTCCGGCGACGGACGGTTGTAGAGATCGATGGCACTCATGGTTCAGTGGGCTTCGGCCAGGAATCGGGGGGTGGGTTGGACGGCATCGCCCTGGTAGAACGCGGGGTAGTGCCTCAGCAGCTGGAGGCCGTGATCGACCGACTGGTCGGCACGCAGCACGGCCTGGGTGAAGCCGCTGCGCTGCATCTGCTGCAACTGGTCGACCAGAACATCGCCTGTGGCCCGGATTTCGCCAGTGAAACCCAGGCGGCGCCTGAGCAGAAATGCCTGGCTGAAGGCACGGCCGTCGGCAAAGCGCGGGAATTGCAGTTCCACCACGCGAATGCCTTCCAGGGCCACGGAGCGCGGGTCGGCGTCGTTGCCAAGTTGAAGGCGTTCGTGTTCGGCCTCGGGGGGCGTGAAACGGTCGGCGCGGAAAAGATCTATTGTGCGGGATGTGGTGTTCATGCTGGGCTCCATGCAATCTTCAGGCGCTGACCACGGACCGGTTGCCCGGCGCGGTGTGGGTGCGAACCACCTGGGTGGCCGCCTTGAAGGGGTCGAGCCCGATGCGCTGCAGGGTGCTGACGAAGCGTTCGCCGGGCTGGCGCTGTTGGCGGTAGGTGTCCAGGATGGCTTCCACTACGTCGCCCATTTCATTGGCGGCAAAGGACGGGCCGATGACGCGGCCCGGGGTCGCCGCGCCCGACAGACGCGAACCATCGGAGCCGCCCAGGGTGACCTGGTACCACTCCTGCCCATCCTTGTCGACGCCGAGGATGCCGATGTGGCCGCTGTGGTGGTGGCCGCAGGAGTTGATGCAGCCACTGATGTGCAGATCGATCTCGCCCAGGTCGTGCAGCTCGTCGAGGTCGCGGTAGCGCTCCAGCAGGGTTTGCGCGATGGGCAGTGACCGGGCATTGGCCAGATCGCAGAAGTCGCCTCCCGGGCAGGCGATCATGTCGGTCAGCAGGCCGATGTTGGGTCGTGCCAGACCCAGGCGGCGCGCCTCGCGCCAGAGTTCGGGCAAGTGGTCGCAGCGCACCCAGGGCAGCACCAGGTTCTGTTCGTGGGTGACCCGGGCTTCACCGGCCGAGAAACGGTCGGCCAGCTCGGCCGCCCGTTCGAGTTGCTCTGCACTGGCGTCGCCGGGTGCCTGGCCGAGGCGTTTGAACGACAGGGTGACGGCGCGCAGGTCGGGGTTCTGGTGGGCGCGCACATTGCGCTGCAGCCAGCGGCTGAACTCCAGGTCGTCTTCGGCCGCGGCCTTGAGGATGTGCGCGATCTTGTCGTCGGCGCTCTTGCGGTCGCAGCTCAGATCGGGCTGCACAAAGTGGGCGCTGACCCGGTCCAGCTCGGCCTGGGTCAGGGTGTGCGGGGCGCCGTCCTTGTCCAGGATGTCGGCGTACTCGGCCTCGACTTCGTCGATGAAGCGCTGGCCCTCGGCTTTGACCAGGATCTTGATGCGGGCCTTGTAGGCGTTGTCGCGCCGGCCGAAGCGGTTGTAGACGCGGACGATGGCTTCCAGGTAGTTGAGGATCTGCGCCCAGGGCAGGAACTCACGGATGACCGTGCCGATGATGGGCGTGCGGCCCATGCCGCCCCCCACGCGGACCTGGAAACCCAGGTCGCCATCCACATTGCGTACCAAGCGTAGCCCGACGTCGTGCCAGGGGGTGGCGGCGCGGTCTTCGGTGGCCCCGGTGATGGCGACCTTGAACTTGCGGGGCAGGAACGCGAACTCGGGGTGCAGCGTGCTCCACTGACGCAGGATTTCGGCGAAGGGGCGAGGGTCGGCCACCTCGTCGACGGCGATGCCGGCGAAGGCGTCGGTGGTGATGTTGCGGATGCAATTTCCGCTGGTCTGGATGCCGTGCATGTTCACGCTGGCCAGCAGGTCCATGACGTCGGCTGCGCGTGCCAGGGGAATCCAGTTGAACTGCACGTTCTGGCGTGTGGTGAAGTGGGCGCAGCGGTCGGGCAGACTGGGCACGTCGGCCAGGGCGGCATTGGCCTGGCTCAGGTCGTGGACTTCCTTGTGGTCGAAATCGCGGGCTATGCGGGCCAGCACACGCAACTGAGCACTGGAGATCTCACCATAGGGCACCGCCACCCGCAGCATGGGCGCAAAGCGCTGCACGTACCAGCCGTTCTGAAGGCGCAGGGGTTTGAACTCGTCCTCGGCCAGTGTGCCGGCCAGCCTGCGGTTGAGCTGGTCGCGGAACTGGCTGGCACGCAACTGGACAAACTGGCGGTCGAAATCGGAGTACTGGTACATCGGGGCGGGTTTCGTGCAGGTGGTTCCGGTGGGGGTATCGGCCGGGTGGCAGCAGGGACGATCGGGCTCCAGGGGGCGAACTGTGTTGCCGAGACGAACCCGGACTGTAGGGGGCACTTGTTATTCCTCAAACTAAAAAATCGTCATTGAAATATGAATAATGGTTATTAAGCTGCTCGTGCAGCGCCATCGGCGGTTGTTGGGGATGAGGGGACCCAGGTGGCCTGAGCACGGGATCGGCTGGAGTCGGCGTAACATGCTGTTCCATGGAGATCACGCGCATTTTTGTCAGCGTCATCGGGTTCAGCGATGTCGAACGCCATGCGCTGAACACGGTGTTTCGCTTGTCGGAAGAGCGCGATCTGGCGTACACCCTTTGGTCCCCGCTCACGGCGCCCGGCGTGGTCGCGCCGCCCGCTCCCGCTCAGGTGGTTCTGGTGGACGGCGAGTGCGCCGAAGCTGTGCTCTACCACGCCAAGGCTTTGCCGCCCGGGCAGCGGCTGATCTGGGTGGGGAGCGACCCGCCGGCCCACGCATGGCGTGTGTTGCACAGGCCACTGGCATGGGGTGAGTTGCTGCACGATCTGGATTCGGTTTACGCCCAGGTGCAGGCCGACTCCGGCTTGCTGGATCTGGATGTGACCACCCCGGCCGATCTGGACGGTGGCACAGACGCGTCGGCGCCGGTTCGCCGGGCGCTGCTCGCAGGGCTGGGCGCTGGCGAGCGCATGCTGGTGATGCGGGAGCTGGCCAACGTTGGCATCACCGAGGTGGACGAGGTGGGCAACAACGAGGGTGCTGTGGAACGGCTGAGCCGGCAGGTCTACCTCTGTGGCATCTTCAATCTGGACGAGCACCACATTGATGCCTGGAGCCTGCTGCAGCTGTTTGTGCAACGCAATCCGCATGGCATGGTGATGGCGATGAGCGACCATGCGGGGCCCCTGGCTGGCTGGTGGCGCCGACGGCGGATGCACAGCCACGCCCGCCGCGCCGGTGTGTCAGCCCTGGTGGGCCGTCCTCCCACAACTCAGGAGCTGTCCCACTGGTTCGGCTTTCTCTGAGCAGGGCCGTCTGACGAACCTCGACGGCGGCGCGCCTGACGCCAGGCAAAGCGCGCCGGGTCCATTGCATCGCGAAGCTCTGCTGGCAGTTCATCGGGCTCGCCTTCGATTTGCCGGGCCAGTATCTGACCGCAAAGGCTGGCCAGGCTCAGACCGCGTGAGCCCAGAGCACAGAGGGTGAACAAGCCCTTGAGCCTGGGAACCGATGCCAGCGATGGGGGCCTGGCTTTCGAGGGTGCCGTGGCGGCCAGCCGCTGCCAGGCCTGCAGATCCGGCAGGGCGCCGACCAGGGGCAGGCGGTCCAGCGAGGCACAGCGCACTTCGGCCCAGCCGAGCAGGCGGCCTTGGGCTTGAGCCGATTGAAACTCGCGGGCCGCCGACGGGCTGAGCATCGACAGACTGGCCGCATTGCGTGAGTGAGCGGTGCTGGTGAGCACCCTGTCGTCTGTGCCACGCTCATATGTGGAACCCATGGCCCAGATACGGGATGGCCAATGGGGTGCCAGCCCGGTGTCTTCATAGCAGGGCACGAACACGCCCTGGTTGCGCTGGGGGCGTGGCGAGAGTGGCTCTGCATCAAGCGCGGCCAGGCTGAGCTGGCCCTTGACCGGGCGCAGCGGAAAATGGGTCGCGCCATCACCTTCCTGGGCACCTGCCAGCAGATCCAGGCTTCCCAGCGCGGCTGCGACCACGATCACGGGTGCACGGTCGATCGTTTTTCCATGCGGGTCCAGCACCTCCCAGGTCGTCGAGCCCGACTCCTTGTCTGCCTTTCTGATGGCGCCGACCTTACAGTTCCAATGGCACACCATCGCGGTTTGTTCGGCGGCTTCCCTCAGCCAGGCCTCGACCAGCGCAGCCGGTCTGACCAGGGTCGCAGGCCAGCGTCCAGCATCGGCACCCAGATTGTCCACTTCGCAGGCCGTCCACCCATTCCCGGCGGGCACACCTGCTTCGAGTTCGTGGCGTGCAAGGGGAACCCCAAGGGTGGTCAGGCGTGAGAGGGGGGTGGGGGAGCGGGTGACGTGCGGACTGAGCATGCCCACGGGAAGCGCAGAAGCGGACTGCGCGGGGCCCGCATGGGCATCGATGAGGACCATGTGCCAGCCCAGTCGCGACAGGTGGACCGCTGCCGATGCACCGGCCAATCCTGCGCCGATGACAATGGCGCGGCGCGCAGGTCGTGGCCGGAGGGTGGATCCGGCTTCCTTTGCGTCTAGAGAGTGGAGGCTCAACAAGCGGCTCAACTGGCCTGGGGTGGTGGCACGTAGCCGGCAGCCTCGTCGGCACCCTCGCCAAAAAAGTGCTTCTCCATCTGCCGTGCCAGGTATTGCCGGGCCCGCGCATCTGCCAGGTTCAGGCGATTCTCGTTGAGCAACATCGTCTGATGGCGCAGCCACGCGGCCCAGGCTTCCTTGCTCACGTTCTCGAAAATGCGTTTGCCCAGTTCACCGGGATAGGGTGGGAAATCCAGCCCTTCAGCCTCCTTGCCCAGCTTGATGCATTGAACCGTTCTTGCCATGGTGACTCCTTCTAATTCCAGAAAGTTATGTATAAATGAGAATAAATTTGTTTTGGTAAGGAGCATTGGGCGGCATCATCATGCCCCTGCGCCGGGCTGCCCCATACTGTAGCAAGAGCGGTGTTCTTGCTGGTGGTGTAGGCCACGGTGCATGACATAGCGCAAGGTCAACGCCTTGTGTGACCCGTAAAATTTCAGTTTGCCCGGTAACCGAGCCGGTTCTGGCAACGTCAACACCCCTGGATCCCGTCAAGCCAGGGGACACCCCACAGGATAGACCATGAGTGCATTTCTGGAAGAGCGCGTTCTGACCGTTCACCACTGGACCGACCGCCTCTTCAGCTTCACCACCACGCGCGATACCGCGCTGCGGTTTTCCAATGGTCATTTCACCATGATCGGGCTCAAGGTGGACGGCAAGCCCCTGTTGCGGGCCTACAGCATTGCCAGCCCCAATTACGCCGAGCACCTGGAGTTTCTGAGCATCAAGGTGCAGGATGGTCCGCTGACCTCTCGACTGCAGCACATCCAGCCGGGTGATACGGTGATTGTGGGCAAGAAGCCGACCGGCACGCTGCTGATCGATTATCTGCTGCCGGCCAAGCGCCTGTACCTGCTGGCCACGGGGACCGGTCTGGCCCCGTTCCTGAGCGTGATCCGAGACCCCGAAACCTATGAGAAGTTCGAACAGGTGGTGCTGGTGCACGGCGTGCGCGAGGTCAAGGAACTGGCCTATCGCGAGTTGCTGGAGCACCAGCTCAAGCAGGACGAGTTCCTGGGCGAGATGGTGCAGCAGCAGTTCCAGTACTACCCCACGGTGACGCGCGAAGCCTTTGTGCACCAGGGGCGCATTCCCCACGTGATCGACAACGGTCAGCTGGCCAAGGACCTCGGCTTGCCGGACCTGAATCCGGCAGAAGACCGGGTCATGATCTGTGGCAGCCCGGAGATGCTGCGTGACCTCAAGGCCTTGTGCGAAAAGCGTGGTTTTGCCGAAGGCAGCACGACCCGCCCCGGCCAGTTCGTGATCGAACGGGCCTTCGCCGACAGCTGATCCCGTCGACGGAACTCCGAGGCGCTGGTCGGGTCCACCGGGCGCCTCGTTTCTTTTTCTGGAGAGATCTTGTCTGCAGCCCTGTCCCTGTCCACCTGGCTGGATCAAAACCCGCGTCGCGTTCTTGGCATGGTGGCGCTGGCCTGCCTGGGCTTGCTGCTGTTTGGCATGTATCTGCAGCATGTCGAGGACCTCGAACCTTGCCCGATGTGCATCGTGCAACGCTACGCGCTCATTCTGGTCGGTCTGGTGGCCGCGCTCGGCGCCGCGTTCAAGGGCACGGCAGCGCGCAACACGGCGGTGGCATTGACCGGCCTGGCCGCCGCTTTCGGCGCCTTTGTGGCGGCGCGTCAGAGCTGGTTGCAGTGGTACCCCCCCGAGGTGCTGTCCTGCGGCAGGGACTTCTTTGGCATGATCGAATCGTTTCCGCTCAGGCGCGCGATTCCCATGATTTTTCGTGGCAGCGGCGATTGCTCGGCCGTGGACTGGACCTTCCTGGGGCTGACGATCGCCAATTGGTCGTTTCTCTGGTTCATGGCGTTTGCCGCGCTGGCCCTGGTTCTGCTGCTGCGCCGGCGAGGTGCTTGAGTCGACGGGTCACTCGCGCGGCCACCAGGTCAGCAGGCGTTTCATGGCCGCCACGTCACCGCAGTGGTCGGCTGCATAGCCCGGCATCGAGTTCAACGTGGACTGCCACGCCGGTTCCCTCAGAGCGCGGATCAATGCCTGAACCGCAGGCGACGTGAGGGCGGTTTTGAGGCAGACGATCAGATAGCGTTCGTCGGTCAGCGGAACAAAGCCCAGCCCGAGCTGCTGAGCCGCGTAGGCCGTGCCCAGGCCGGCATCGGCGGCACCGGCCGCAACGGCCTGGGCGACCGCCGCATGGGATGCTTCGATGTGTTCGTAGCCGTTGATGTCGATCGGGTCGAGCCCTTGTTGTGTCAGCAACTCATCGATCAAAAGGCGCGTTCCGGTGCCGCGGGCGCGGTTGACGTAGCGCGCCTGCAGGCGGGCGACGTCGTCCAGGCCTCGCAAACGCAGCGGGTTGCCCGGTGCCACGATCAGCCCCTGTGTGCGGCGTGCGAACCCGATGATCTTGTGCGTGCCCAGGCGCAGAAGGGGTCGGTAGGTGCGGGCGCTGTGGCTGAGGGCGCCGGCGAAGGGCTGGGTGTGGAACCCTGCCACGGTGCAGCGCCCCTCGTTGAGCGCCCGGATGGCGTCGACACTGCCGCAGAAGCGCAGATCGAGGTGCAGCCTTGACGCGCGAGGCCGTTCGGGTTGGCCCAGTCCGGCAGCGAAGTCCTGCAAAGCGGTCAGGGCGTGGTCGTGGCTGGCATACATCACCAGTTCATGGCCGGTGGCTGCGCCATCGCTGTCGAGCACCTGAGAAAAAACGCGCTCCAGATCGGCCTTGAGCGAGGCCAGCTGAGGACCCAGCCGGGCCTGGGCCAGGCGTTCGGCCATGAGCAGACGTTGCCCTACCGGGCTCAACACAGCGGCCTGGCCGCGCTCCCAGACCAGCAGCTCGCGCCCGAGTTCGGACTCCCATTGACGCAGCAGGCCCCAGACGTGCCGGTAGGACAGACCCAGCGCGCGAGCGGCGGCCGAGATGGAGCCGCGTTCGTGCACCGCATGCAACACATCCATCATGGGGTTGCGCAAGGGTGCGGCCGGAGCGGGCACAGCCGCATCGGGTCGCAGGGTGTAGGTGAGCTCGACGTGTCGCATGGCGCAAGTGTGCCCGACGCCCCTGGATATGAAATAGACCACCTATGTGCGTGGGTTCATACCGCGTCTTCACGTAGCCGCAATGGGCCCCGTACTGGTTATGCTGCGGCGCAATGAACACCTTCTCGGACAGCTTTTCGACCGCCTTGCAGTTGCTCCTGTCTGCAGACCCGGGCCTATGGACCATTGTCATGCGGTCGCTGGCCGTCAGTGCCACGGCCTGCCTGATCGGGTGTGTCATCGGTTTGCCCCTGGGTGCCTGGCTCGGCGTGCTGCGGTTTCCCGGTCGAGGCGCGGTGCTGGTGGTGCTCAACACCTTGCTGGCCCTGCCGGCGGTGTTGGTGGGCTTGGTCATCTACCTGTTGCTCTCGCGTTCGGGGCCGTTGGGCTTTCTGGGCTGGCTGTTCAGCTTTCAGGCCATGGTGCTGGCCCAGGTGGTGCTGGTGGTGCCAGTGGTCACGGCGCTGACGCGCCAGGTGGTGGAGGATGCTGACCGGGCCAATGGCGAACAGCTGGCTTCACTGGGCGCCAGGCCCTGGTTGCGCAGCCTGATCCTGGCATGGGATGAGCGCTTTGCACTGTTGACCGTGGTGATCACGGCCTTTGGTCGCGCAATTTCAGAGGTCGGGGCGGTGATGATCGTGGGCGGCAACATCGATGGCTTCACGCGGGTCATGACCACGGCCATCGCACTGGAGACGAGCAAGGGCGACCTGCCACTGGCGTTGGGGCTCGGTCTGGTTTTGCTGGCGGTGGTGCTGCTGCTCAATGCGTTGGTTGGCTTGCTGCGCCGATGGCGTGAGCGCGCCGACACCTTGCCGTCCGGCCTGATAGCGACATGACCGGCATGCCCACGACCGATGTGGTGGTGTCGCTGGACGGTGTGTCCGTCCGTCTGGGTTCTGCGGCGCAGGTGCCAGCACTGTCCGGCGTGAGTCTGAAGCTGCATGCCGGCGAGCGCGTGGCTCTGGTGGGCGCCAATGGCAGCGGCAAGAGCACCCTCTTGCGCAGCCTGCATGGGCTGCTGCCGCTCAGTGCAGGCCGGCTGCAATCGCTGCCGGGCGTGCGCATGGCCATGCTGTTCCAGCGGCCGCATCTGCTGCGGCTGAGCGTGCGACGCAACGTGGCGCTGGGGCTGTGGTTGTCGGGCCTGCCCTGGAAGGAGGCGGGTGTGCGTGCCGAGCAGGCGCTGGCGCGGGTGGGGCTGGACCACCTGGCTTCCCGCAATGGGCGGGCCTTGTCCGGGGGGCAACAACAACGGGTAGCGCTGGCTCGTGCCTGGGCGCTTCGCCCCGACGTCTGGTTGCTCGACGAGCCCACGGCCAGCCTGGACCCGCATGCCAAGCGCGAGGTCGAGACGCTCATTGCAGAGTTCGGGCGGGAACCTGCGGTGCCGGGCGGGCGCCCTCCGACGTTTGTCTTTGCCAGTCACAACCTGGGTCAGGTCAAGCGTCTGGCCAGTCGCGTCATCTACCTGGAGCAAGGGCGGGTGCGGGCTGATCTGCCCGTAGCCGAGTTCTTCGATCAGGGACGCCTGGCAGCGTGTTCGCCGCAGGCCAGCGAGTTTGTCAAGGGAGAATCCACGTGACTGCCTTCGCTTCTTTTGGTCGTGGGCTTGTACCACGGCTGCTCGCGGCTGCTCTGGTAACCACGGGCTTGCTCAGTGGCACCGCAGCACTGGCGCAGGGCAGCATTGTTGTGGCTTCGACAACGTCCACCGAGCAGTCGGGCCTGTTCGGTCATATCCTGCCTCGGTTCAAGCAGGCCACCGGCATCGATGTCAAGGTGGTGGCACTGGGCACGGGCCAGGCGATCGACATGGCGCGCCGCGGTGACGCCGACGTGCTGTTCGTGCACGACAAGGTGGCCGAGGAGAAGTTCGTGGCCGATGGCTTTGGTGTCAAGCGGCTGGAGGTGATGTACAACGACTTCCTGCTGGTGGGGCCCAGGGCCGATCCGGTTGGCACCAAAGGCTCGGATGTGGTGGCGGCGCTCAAGAAGGTGGCTGCGGCCAACGCGCCCTTCATTTCCCGAGGTGACAAGAGCGGTACCCACGCTGCCGAACTTCGCTTCTGGAAGATGACGGAAACCGATGCCAACAAGGGACGTGGCTACAGGGAGTGTGGTTGCGGCATGGGACCGGCGCTGAACATGGCGGCGTCCAGTGGAGCCTATGTGCTGACCGATCGCGGTACCTGGCTCAACTTCAGGAACCGGGCGGATCTGGACGTTCTGGTCCAGGGCGACCAGCGCCTGTTCAACCAGTACGGCGTGATGCTGGTCAGCAGCGCCAGGCATCCGCATGTCAGGACCAGTGCTGGCCAGAAATTCATCGACTGGGTGACGGGCCCGGCCGGACAGGCAGTGATCGCCAGCTACAAGATCGGTGGCGAGCAGCTGTTCTTTCCCAACGCGCAGAAGCCTTGACGGCGATGAAGCCCATGATGGACATAACCCTGTTCCATTTCTGAACACAGGTCAGCCGATGTTGGCATGGCATGCTTCTTGTTGCAGGATCGGGGATGAGACAGCGTGCGATCGCCTGCGGGGGATCGTTTGCCACAGCGACATGTTGCGGAGACAACCATGAATCCACGAGCCATCTTCGTTCCTACTGCTTTACAAGCAGCCATCTGGCTGGCCCTCACCGGTACCGCACAGGCACAGGTGGTCTTGCAGGAGGTGGTGGTCACCGCCAACCGCCAGGAGCAGCAGAGCTTTGACGCTCCCGCAGCCATTCAGGCGGTGGGGCGCGATGTGATCGAGGCGGCTGGACCGCAGGTCAACCTGTCGGAGTCGCTCAACCGGGTGCCGGGCATCACGGTGCTGAATCGCCAGAACTACGCCCAGGATTTGCAGCTGTCGATTCGCGGATCCGGATCACGTTCGCCTTTCGGCATTCGTGGCTCGCGGCTGATCGTGGACGGCATTCCGGCCACCATGCCCGACGGGCAGGGCCAGGCCTCGACGATCAGCCTGCCGTCTGCGGGTCGCATCGAGGTACTGCGGGGGCCGCTGGCCCAGCTGTATGGCAACTCGTCGGCGGGCGTGGTGCAGGTGTTCACGGCCGACGGGCCCGAAAAGCCGGAATTGCGGGGCAGCCTCGACGCCGGGTCGAACGGCCTTCGCCGCTGGGGTCTGCAGACGGCTGGACAGCAGGGGGCGGTCAACTACGTGCTTGATCTAAGTGACTTTCGCACCGACGGCTGGCGCCAGAACAGCGCGGCTGAGCGGCAGCATCTCAACGCCCGCCTGCGCACGCCACTGGGCGAGCGGACCCGCCTGACCTTGGTGGCCAACGTGTTTGACCAGCCGGTCTCGGGCGACCCCCTGGGTCTGACCCGGGCACAGCTGGCCGAGAACCCTCGCCAGGCGGACATCCGGTCGACCGAGTACCAGGCGGGCAAGGATGTGTCGCAGCGGCAGCTCGGGCTGGTGCTGGACCAGAAGCTGGACGACCGCAGTGAGCTGATGGCCCGGGTGTACGCCGGGCAGCGCGACCTGGACAACCGGTTGTCGATTCCGCTGGTGGCGCAGCAGGCCCCCACAGCGGCTGGCGGCATCGTCGACCTGGATCGGCAATACAGCGGGGCCGGCCTACGTTACAGCCGGAGCACGCCGCTCGGACAGGGGCAACTGAGTTACAGCGTCGGGCTGGACGTGGAGCGCATGAGCGAGCGCCGGCGGGGCTTCATCAACAACTTCGGGTCCCGGGGTGAGCTCAAGCGGGACGAGGACGATACCGTGCAGAGCACCGGTGTCTACGCCCAGGCCGACTGGGCCATCAACGAGGACTGGAGTGCCGTGGCCGGTCTGAGGGCCAACCGGGTGCGCTTCGAGGTGGAGGACTTCTTCGTTCGGCCGGGCAACCCGGACGACAGCGGTCAGGCCCGGTTCTCGGCCACCAACCCGGTGATCGGTTTCACACGGCATCTGGGTCCGGACAGCAACCTGTATGTCAACATGGGCCGTGGCTTTGAAACACCGACCTTCACCGAACTGGCCTACAGAACCGGTGGCAGTGGACCCAACCTCGACCTGAAAGCGGCCCGAAGCACCCATGTCGAGCTGGGCTACAAGACCCGCCTGACGGCGCAGCAGCGGCTGGATGTGGCCTTGTTCCACATCGGGACCACGAACGAGATCGTGGTGGCTTCCAGCAGTGGCGGTCGCACCATCTACACCAACGCGGGCAAGACGCGGCGCTCGGGCATCGAGGTGGCGCACAGCGCACAGTGGACACCCGAGTGGCAGACCCACCTGGCCTTCTCGACCTTGAATGCCCGCTTTGCCGACGCCTTTGCCAGCAGCAGCGGTGCGCAGGTGCCCAAGGGAAACCGCATACCCGGCACGCTGGACCGTCAGCTGTTTGCCGAGCTGGCTTGGAAGCCGCAGGCCTTGCCAGGTCTGACCAGCGCGCTGGAGGTGGTGCACCTGGGTCGCATGGCGGTGGATGACCTCAATTCCGACCGCACAGATGCGGCCACGGTGTTCAACCTGCGTCTGGGTTGGGAGCAGCCGGTGGGCAACTGGCGCTTCAGGTCCTACCTGCGCCTGGACAACCTGGCCGACAAGGCCTATGTGGGTTCGGTCATTGCGAATGAAGGCAACCGCCGCTTCTTTGAGCCGGCCCCCGGGCGGCAGTGGGGTGTGGGTGCGAGTCTGAGCTACGCCTTCTGAGCGCGCCGGGATCAGGCAAGCGCCTGACCCGGCGCGAGCTGGCGCAGTACCTCGGCATGAAAGTCGGGTTCGGTGGCGCCGGCCATGAAGGTGTCGATCGGACCGTCGAAGCGCATCTGGCCCTGGTGTAGCAGCAGCAGCCGGTCGGCCCCGCGCGCTTCTTCAATCAGGTGGGTGGCCCAGAGCACGGCCATGCCCCGGTTGCGGCACAGGGTCTGCATGGTGGTCAGCAGCTGCTGGCGCGAGGCCGGGTCTAGCCCGACGGTGGCTTCGTCCATCAGCAGCACGCGCGGCTCGTGCAGCAGAGCCCGCACCAGTTCCACCTTGCGTCGGTTGCCGCCCGACAGCGCCCGCACCACAGCGCCGGCCTGCGTACCCAGCCCCAGGGTTTGCAGGTGGTGTTCAATGCGCTGCCTGGCCAGGCGGCGCGGGATGCCGTGCAGGTCGGTGTGGAACAGCAGGTTGGCCCGCACCGTCAGGTCCAGGTCAAGCGCCATCTGCTGGAACACCACACCCAGACCCGCCAGCGCACGCGCCGGTTCCCTTCGCATGTCATGCCCGAGCACCTGCACCTCGCCCTTGTCCGGGCTGAACAGACCGGTGAGCAACTGCAGCAGGGTGGACTTGCCAGCCCCGTTGGGGCCCAGCAGGGCCACCATCTCACCCGACTGGAGCGTGAGGCTCACATCTTTCAGGGCCGGCTTGCCGCCATAGGACTTGTGCAGGCCGGTGGCACTCAGCAGGGTTTGCGGCCCGGTCATCGGTCGGTCTCGCTTCGGTGGAGCAGGT
Organism: Burkholderiales bacterium; assembly: GCA_030604135.1. Classification (GTDB taxonomy): domain Bacteria; phylum Pseudomonadota; class Gammaproteobacteria; order Burkholderiales; family Burkholderiaceae_C; genus Hydrogenophaga. The sequence continues at coordinate 169,528 of JAUVWL010000001.1, forward strand.
TCATGCGGGCAAGAAGGCTGCGTTCGCGGGCCACGGTGGCCAGCAGGGCGCGCCGGTAGTCCTGGGTATTCAGGTAATCGAGTTGCTGATCGTAGCGCGCCAGGGCCTGGCGGTGCCGTTCGGTGTGCATGGCCGCGCGAAAGGCGTCGTGCAGACGCTGGATGACGAGCTCGGGTGTGCCGGCTGGTGCGGCCAGGCCCCACGGCGAGGTGTACACCGCTTGCGGGTAGCCCATTTCGACCAGTGTCGGCACGTCGGGCCAGCGGGGGCTGCGTTGGGCACTGAAGATGCCCAGCAGGCGCAGCTTGCCCTGGTCCACCCACGGGGCGAAGCCGGTCGAGTTGACGCCGGCCATCAGTTGCCCGCCAGCCACCGCCAGCATCTGGTCGGCCGTGCCCTTGTAGGGCACATGAACGTAGCGCACGCCTTGACCGAGCAGGATCTCCTCCATGGCCAGATGGGCGGTGGTACCGATGCCGGTGGAGCCCAGCAGCAGTTCGCCCGGGTGCCGCAAGGCCCAGTCGATCATGTCCTGCAGGCTGCGCCAGGCGCTGGCCGCTGGCACCAGGATGCCGAAGGTGGTGCCCGAGACCTGAACGATGGGGCTGAAATCCTCCAGCGGGTTCCAGGGGACCGCGTGCATCAGGGCGTGGCGGTAGACGGTGATGGGCACCTGGCCGATGGTGTAGCCGTCGGACTCGGCCATTTTCAGCGCTGGTGCGACCTGTGTGCCGGCCGCGCCCGGCCGGTTGATCACGATGAGGCGCTGGCCGAGCAGGGGCTCGGCTTCCTCGCACAGGATGCGCAGGGTCAGGTCGGTGGCGCCACCGGCGGGCCAGGGAACGATCAGCTGGATGGGACGGTCCGGCCAGCCGGAGGGGGCTGCCTGTGTGCCGGGGACCATGCAGGCCGAGGCCAGCAGGCCGCCCAGCAGACGTCGCCGAGACATGCGGGTTTCCCCTGTGTCATTTCGGAGCGTTGCAGGAGGCGTTCGGTGTGGCATATTGGTTCGGCAAGTGAGGGCCCGGTATCTGGTGTGCCCCGGGGGCGTGGATAAGCAGTCATTCCTGCCGTGCGGCAGGCATGGGGTCCGCCTGTGCCGATCAGTGGGTGCGCGCCTGCCCGCAAGAACCGTTCCCGTGCGGGTGGCACCGAATTTGCTGAAAGACCCTGCCAGGCCAGGAGAAGGCCAGGGCGAACCGAAAACCCAAGGAGACACACCGATGAGCCTTTCTCGCCGATCCTTTCATTCACTCAGCCGCCTGGGGCTGTGCCTGCTGCTGGCGGGCATCGGCCTGGGGGCACAGGCCCAGCCGGGCAGCACGGTCTATGTGTCCAGCGAGAAGGACAAGAAGATCTACATGTTCAATGCCAAGGGCGACCGCATCGGCGCCATCGACACCTGCGAGCGTCCGCGCCACATGGTGTTCAGCCTGGACAGGAAGACCATGTACGTGTGCTGCGGCAACAGCAACGAGCTGGGCATCATCGACGTGGCCACGAACAAGATGGTCCGCACCATGGAGCTGGGCGAAAGCCCGGAAATCTTCGATTTCAACAGCGACCAGAGCATCATTTACGTGTCGATCGAGGACGACAACGTGATGGCCGCCTATGACATGGCCACCGGCAAGGAGCTGTTCACGGTCGCCACCGGGGGTGAGCCCGAGGGCATTTACGTCACCAAGGACAACAAGTTTGCCTACGTCACCTCCGAGGTGGCCAACGTGGTCCATGTGATCGACCTGAACAGCCGCAAGGTGGTCAAGGACATCAAGGTGGGCAAGCGACCGCGTCGCTTCATGCCTGCGGCCAATGGCGCCGAGCTGTGGGTGAGTGACGAGCTGAGCAACTCGGTCAGCATCATCGACATGGCCAGCCAGGCGGTCAAACACACGGTGGTGTTCAAGGTGCAGGGCTTCCGTGATTCGGATGTGATGCCGGTGGGCATGGTGCCCAGCCTGGATGGCAAGAGCATGTGGGTGGGGCTGGGTCGCGCCAACCACGTGGCCGAGGTGGATGTGGCCACGCGACAGGTCAAGCAGCTGGTGCTGGCTGGCCAGCGTGCCTGGGGTGTCGACCTCAGCCCGGATGGCAAGACGCTGTACGTGGCCAACGGCCTGTCGGACGACATGACCATCATCGATGTTTCGTCGGCCAGGGCCAGGCCGGTGCGAACGGTGTCGGTCGGCCGGGTGCCGCACTCGGTGCTGGTGAGCCGATGAGGGCAGGGCGCTGCTGGTGGCTGGCCGGCTGTCTGGCACTGGCCAGCGCCTGGCCTGCGCTGCAGGCCTGGGCCGCCACGCAGGTGCCGGTGGCGGTGGTGTCGCTGGAGCGCGACCCCCGCTACGCACCCCGCCGCGCGGAGCGTGCCTACCCGGGTCACCCCACCACGCCCGCCATCGAAGGCGTTCGACTGGCAGCGTCTGACTCGGCCTATGAGCTGGGCACGCAGGACCTGGCACTGGACATCAAAGCTTTCCCCCTGGCCGGTGCCGACGATCTGGGACCGTTGTTGCAGCGGCTCAAGGCAGCCAGGGTCCAGCATGTGGTGGCCGACCTGCCGGTGCCCATGCTGCGCGAACTCGCGCGTCAGGCGCCACAGGTTCTCGGGCCGACGCTGTTGTTCAACGTGTCGCAGGACGCTGACGCCTTGCGCGGTGCGGACTGCCAGCCCCACCTGTTGCACACCTACCCGAGCCGCGCCATGACGGGCGACGCCCTGACGCAGTACCTGGCCTCGCGCCGCTGGACCAAGGTGCTGGTGTTGCACGGCCCACTGGAAGACGATGCGGTGCAGCTGGAGGCCTTCAGGCGCTCGGCCAAACGCTTTGGCATCCAGATCGTGCAGGAGCGGCCGTTCAAGATCAGCGGTGATCCCCGGGAAAGAGACCTCGGCAATCTGCGCCTGCTCACCGGCGACAGGCAACACGAGGTGGTGGTGGTGATCGACAGCGATGGCGAGTTTGCGCGCACCGTGCCCTACGCCACCCAGTGGCCGAGACCGGTGGCGGGCGCGGCCGGCCTGGTGCCCCTGGCCTGGCACCCGCAGTGGGAACGGCATGGCGCGCCCCAGCTGACGCGGCGTTTCCTGCGCCAGACCCAGCGGGCCATGCAGGGGCATGACTGGGCGGCCTGGATGGCCGGTCGCGCCATTGCCGCGGCGGTGCTGGCCCAGCCCAAGGCCGGCGCAGCGGCGCAGCTGCAGGCCTTGCGCAGCGGTGCGGTCACGCTGGACGGTTTCAAGGGCAAGGCGCTCACCTTCAGACCGTGGGACGGGCAGTTGCGCCAGCCGGTGTTCCTGACGCACGGTGATGGCGTCATTGGCATGGCGCCCCTGGACGGCGTGTTGCACCCGACCGAAACCATGGACACCCTGGGTGTCGACCGCGCGGAGAGTGCATGCAAGGCCCGCCCATAGGGCTCCATCTGCTGCGGGCCCTTCGCGCCGTGGTCGGGCGCGAAGTGTCCCGCTTTTTGCGCCAGCCTTCGCGCCTGGGCTCGGCCCTGGTGCGACCGCTGTTGTGGTTCGTGGTGTTTGCGGCCGGCTTTCACAACGTGTTCGGGGTGGCGGTGCAGCCACCCTACGAGACCTACATCGAATACAAGGAATACATGTTGCCCGGCCTGCTGGGCATGATCGCGCTGTTCAATGGCATGCAGAGCTCGCTGTCCATGGTCTACGACCGGGAAATGGGGGTGATGCGCCTGCTGCTGACGGCGCCGCTGCCCCGCGGCTGGCTGCTGGCCTTCAAGCTGCTGGCCGGTACCTGCCTGTCGCTGCTGCAGATGGTGGTTTTTCTCTTGGTCGCGTGGCTGTTCGGCGTGGCCGTGCTGCCGTGGAACCTGCCGCTGGTGCTGCTGACCATGGCCAGTTGTGCCGTCATGCTGGCCGCGCTGGGCCTGGTGCTGTCGGTCTATGTGCGACAGCTGGAAAACTTTGCCGGCACCATGAACTTCGTGATCTTCCCGATGTTCTTCATCAGCCCGGCCCTTTATCCTTTGTGGAAGTTGGAGGAGTCGGGTGCCTGGTGGCTGCACCAGGCGGCGCAGCTCAACCCGTTCAGCCACGGCGTCGAGGCGATACGCTTTGCCCTGCATGGGCAGGTGAACCTCGTGGCCTGGGCTGTGCTGCTGGGCTGCTCGGCCGTTTTTTTTGTGCTGGCCCTCTGGGGCTATGACCCGCAACGTGGCTGGATACGCCAACGCGGAGCCGCCTGATGGAACGCGGCAGGAGAGACAAGATGAACTGTCCAATGCGACGTCGTGCTTTTGTCGGCTGGGGCGTGGCCACCAGCCTCTTGTCTGCCGGCCCGCTGCGCGCGGCCGAAGACCACACCGGAGGTGACCCACTGGGGTCCATGCAATGGCCAGGCTTGCGCCGCCAGTTCATTGGTCAGGCGCCCATGCGCTTTTCGGATCAGGTGGTGGTCAAGGGCCCGGCCTTTGCCGACGATGCGATGAACGTCCCCATCCTGTTCGATGCCCGGGCACTGGCCGGCGAGGGTGGGGGCATTCGGCGCATTCGCGTGGTGGCCGACCGCAACCCGGTGCGCGAGGTGCTCGACTTTGAACCGATGCGCTCGCTGCCGGTGCTGGCTTTTCGACTGCGGCTGGAGCAGGCCTCGCCGGTGCGTGCCTTGGTCGAGACGGCGGACGGTCACTGGCATGTCGGCAGCACCTGGGTCCAGGCCGCCGGGGGCGGCTGCACGGTGCCCGGTGCCACCCGCGCCGACGGCAGCTGGAGCCAGACGCTCAACCAGGTGCAGGCGCGATTCTTCAGCAATGTGCTGGAGGGCAGCCGCCGCCTGCGCCTGCGTGTGATGCACCCCATGGACACCGGTCTGGTGGCCGGCATCCCGGCCTTCTACCTGGAGCAGCTGGAACTGCTGGATGCGACCGGCCAACCCTGGTGGAAGCTGGGCTTGCACGAGCCGGTTTCCGAGAACCCCATCATCACGTTCGAAATGCCGACCGCTGCTCAGGGCAGTTTCAGGTTGACAGGGCGGGACAACAACGGCAACCGAATCGACATGGAGCTGCTGTCATGAGGCGCGTGTTTGCCAGTGCGCTGCTGGCCGCCATCGTTTGGGGCCAGCCGCCGGCACACAGCCAGCCGGCCATCATGGGGCAGGCGCAGGTGCCACGCCCCGACATGTCGCGCCTGGACTACGACCTGAAGGCGCGTCAGATTGCGCCGCGCACCTGGGTGATCGAGGGCGCGGTGGAGGACTTCAGCCGGCAAAACGGCTGCAACATCATCAACACCGCCTTCATTGCCACCGGAGAAGGGGTGGTGGTGGTCAACACCGGCCCCTCTCGCCTGTATGGCGAGCAGCAGCGGCGCCTGATTGCCCAGACCACGTCCGAACCGGTGGTGCAGGTGCTCAACCTGAATCTGCACCCCGACTATTTCTTCGGCAACCAGGCCTGGGCCGACCGGCCGGTGCAGGCGCTGGCGGGCACCATGGCCGGCATGCAGGCCCAGGGTGCGGTGTATGCCGACAACCTTTACCGCCTCTGCGGCGACTGGATGAAGGGCACCGAGTCGACGCCGGCCGCCCAGCCGGTTGCACCCGGAACCCGTCGGATGGGTCAGCACCAGCTGGAGCTGCGGCGCCTCGAAGGCCACACGCCCGATGACCTCGTGCTGCTGGACCACAGCACCGGCGTCGTGTTTGCAGGGGGGCTGGTTTTTTCGAACCGCGTGCCAACCACACCCAATGCCGACTTTACCCGCTGGAAAGCCAGCCTGGAGCAGCTGGATCGTTTGTTGTCTTCGGGCAGCTTCCGCGTGGTGGTGCCCAGCCACGGACCGGTTCACACCGGGCGGGACGGTGTGGCACAGACCCGTGACTGGCTGGACTGGTTGACGGGTCACATGGACAAGCAGGCGGAAGCCGGGCTGGACCTGGCCGAGGTCCTGGCGCTGCCGGTGCCGGACCGTTTTGGCACCTGGGCGGCGCAGCCGGTGGAACTGCACCGCACCCTGACGCAGTGGTACCCCGCATTCGAGCAGCGCGCCCTGGGAGGACGCTGAGCCTTGCAGTGTCCCCCCGTGTGATACGCCCTTGTCTGTCCAAGTCAGGTGTCACACAGGCAACACGGGGGGTGCGCCATTTTTGAGCAGTGTCACGTCGCTTCATGCTCAGGCAGCAGCCCGGAATGCTCGGACACGCCCCGCGATGGGCCTGGACGACCTGCAAGGCGGCTGGAAGTGTCACGCAAAGGGCTGGCACAGATGTTGCGCCGTATGGCTGTGCTACCCGGGAACTGGAGGCTTGGGAAGCTCGCCACCGGCCGGGCAATGCGCACCGATGCCGTCATCAACCTCTTGAACGAGCAGGAGACAAACTGTGAAACGTACGCTACTGAGCCTTTTGGTCATGGCCGCCACCGCACACGTCAGTGCGCAGGTGACCGACACCATGATTGCCAACGACGCCAAGACCACCGACAGCGTGCTGACCAATGGTCTGGGCACCCAGCTGCAGCGCCATTCGCCGCTGACCGGCATCAACGCCCGCAACATCAACCGGCTGGTACCCACGTGGTCGATGTCCTTTGGCGGCGAAAAGCAGCGGGGCCAGCAGTCACAACCCTTGGTCCACAACGGCAAGATGTTCGTGACAGCGTCCTACTCGCGCATTTTTGCGGTGGACGCCAAGACCGGCCGCAAGCTCTGGAAGTACGAGCACCGCCTGCCTGAAGGCATCATGCCCTGCTGCGACGTGATCAACCGCGGCGCTGCCCTGTACGACAACCTGGTGATTTTCGGCACACTCGACGCCCAGCTGGTGGCGCTGGACCAGGAAACCGGCCGTGTGGTCTGGCGTGAGCGCATCGACGACTACAGCGCGGGCTACAGCTACACGGCGGCGCCGCTGATCGCCGAAGGTCTGCTCATGACCGGTGTCTCGGGGGGTGAGTTTGGTGTCATCGGTCGCGTCGAGGCGCGTGACCCCAAGACCGGCAAGATGGTCTGGGTGCGTCCGGTTGTCGAAGGCCACATGGGCTTCAAGGACGGCAAAGAGAATGGCATCAGTGGCACCACCAACGCCACCTGGCCGGGCGAGATGTGGAAGACCGGCGGCGCGGCCACCTGGATGGGTGGCAGCTACGACCCCAAGACCGGCCTCGCCTATTTCGGCACCGGCAACCCGGGCCCCTGGAACAGCCACCTGCGCAAGGGCGACAACCTGTTCTCTTCTTCGACGGTGGCAATCGACCCCAAGACCGGGCAGATCGTTTGGCACTACCAGAACACGCCCAACGACGGCTGGGACTTCGACGGCACCAACGAGTTCGTGACCTTCGACATGGACGGCAAGCGCATGGGAGCCAAAGCCGACCGCAATGGCTTCTTCTACGTGAACGATGCCGCTACCGGCAAGCTGGTCAATGCTTTCCCCTTCGTGACCAAGACCACCTGGGCCACAGGCATCGACCTCAAGACCGGTCGGCCGAACTTCGTGCCGGATAACCGCCCGGGCGATCCGACCGGTGAAGGCGGCGACGGCAACAAGGGCAAGGCGGTGTTTGCGGCCCCGGCCTTCCTCGGTGGCAAGAACCAGATGCCAATGGCCTACAGTCCCAAGACCGGTCTGTTCTACGTGCCGGCCAACGAGTGGGGCATGGAGATCTGGAACGAGCCCGTCACCTACAAGAAGGGCGCAGCCTACCTGGGCGCTGGCTTCACCATCAAGCCGCTGTACGACGAATACATCGGTTCGTTGCGGGCCATCAACCCCAAGACCGGCAAGATCGAGTGGGAAGTGAAGAACGAGGCGCCGCTGTGGGGTGGCGTGCTCAGCGTCGGCGATCTGGTGTTCTGGGGCACGCCCGAAGGCTACCTGAAGGCAGCCGACGCCAAGACCGGCAAGATCGTCTGGCAGTTCCAGACCGGCTCGGGCATCGTGGCGCCGCCGGTGACCTGGATGCAGGACGGCGAGCAGTACATCAGCGTGGTCTCTGGCTGGGGTGGTGCGGTTCCGCTTTGGGGCGGCGAAGTGGCCAAGAAGGTCAACTTCCTCGAGCAGGGCGGTTCCGTCTGGACCTTCAAGTTGCTGAAGTAAGCCCCCTGCGCTGCTGAGCGGTTTCCCCCCCTGCAAGGGGGAACCGCCGGTGAGGTCCGGCGAAACCGGATCCTTGGTAAGTGCTGGATGGGGCTCCTGGCGTACTTTGCCGCGCTTGGGTCCCCATCCCTTTTTTTGTCTGTCGTTTTCTGGTGACCCATCATGCGCGCGTTCGTTTCAAGCTCTCTGCTGGTGTTTCCCTTCATGGGTCTGGCCTCGCTGGCTCAGGCGGCCGATGTGGACAAGACCGTCGAACTGGCCAAGTCGGCCGGCTGTTACACCTGCCACGCCAACGCCGAGAAGGTGGTGGGTCCATCGTTTGCCGACATTGCGGCCAAGTACGCCGGTGAGAAAGATGCCGCTATGTCCTTGGCCCAGTCGATTCAGAACGGCTCGCGCGGCAAATGGGGGCGGGTGCCGATGCCGGCCAACCCGAGCCTGAGCGCACCCGATCTCAAGGCGCTGTCCGAATGGGTGCTGACGGTCAAGCCCTGAGCACCAACCGATGGTGCGCGTCCTCTGCCTCGTCGGCCTGTGTCTGACAGGGCTGTTGCCCCTGCTGGTCACAGCGCAGGACAGCGAGCGCAGCGACTGGCTGCGCAACCCCGCGATGGGCAACTACAAGGCCTACGCCGAGTTCAAGATGGCCAACTATGCCCAGGCCCGCCTGGTCTGGCAGACCTTGGCCGAGGTGGGCAACGGGGACGCCCTGTTCAACCTGGCCATCCTGGCCGAAGACGGGCTCGGTGAACCCCGTGACATGGCCAAGGCGGAGGCCCTGTACACCAGCGCAGCCCGGGCCGGCAATTTCAAGGCCCAGTACCGGCTGGGCATGCTGTACAGCGCCGGCGAGTTGCTGCCACGCGATCCGATGAAGGCGCGCACCTATCTCACGCTGGCGGCCCAAGGGGGCGATCGTGATGCAAAGCAGGCACTGGCCGCGCTGGACCAGCCGGCTGCCCCGCGCACCCCCTTCCAGGAGGCCGAGTGGCAGGCTGCATTGGGGCGACACGACGTTGCCGCCACGCTTTACCGTCGCCTGGCCGACGACGGTGATGTGGTGGCCAGAACCCGCCTGGCCTGGATGCACGAAGCGGGACGCGGGGTCGAAAGAAGCCTGACTGAAGCCGCGCGCCTGTTTGCGCTGTCGGCCGAGGCGGGCGACGCCGAGGCCCAATATGCGCTGGCGGTGATGTACCGAACGGGGCGCGGACGGCCAGCAGACCGCGAACGGAGTCTGCACTGGCTCGAGCGCGCCGCTGCCCAGTCGCATCCGGCTGCGCGAGAGGCTTTGTCATCCCTGCAGTTGAGCACCACACGCTGATCGGTGGCGGGCAAGGCCCTGCCGCCGACCGAAGGGTCAGCGCACCCGTTCGGCCGTGAGCAGACCGCCAGTCAGGAAGCCCCGTGGCACCCGCTCTTCGCGCTCGAACCGAACCAGGCCCATTCCGCGGCAATACCATTCCCGGCTGATCAGGGGCACGACGGTGAAGCCGTTGACCGCATCGGTGTACAGGGTGATCTGTGCTTCACCAACCACCCGCAGGCAAGGTGTGTGCTTGCCCATTGGTGTCTCGACCACGTCGTCGGTGGCCTCGATCCGCCAGTTCATCTGCGCCTTGTGGGTGTATTTGAGTTCGCGCGGATGTTCATTGCGGCGCATGATCAGGTAAGGCACGGTGGTTCCCGACCATTCTGTTCCGACAGCCAGCGGTGTCCTGATCACCCACAGGGGCTCCGGGTCTGCACTGGGCGCCTCGTCGATGTCGGCCTGGGTGGCCACGCGCCGCACACCCGCCTCATCGACTTGCAACCAGTAACTGACTCCGGCCGAATGGTGCCGTCGCATGAGGCTCTGGCCATTCCACTGGGCCGGACCCCGGGTGGTCAGGGTCCAGCGCTCGATCACCGGAGGCTGGTCGGTGTGGTCGGTCTGCGTGTTGACTTCGTAAACCTGCCGTTCACCATCGCGCAGCGGGAACCACTCGTTGCCCATGTCCGGCTTTCCACATCCGGCCAACAACCCGGCAACACAGGTTGCGGTGGCGCTGGCGAGCAGCACAGGCCAGGCGCACCGTGGAACCGGCTTTGCCGGGCCACAGGTGCGGTCCCCCTCCCCGCAGGAGGGGGGGGAAGACGCGAAGCGGCGCAGGGGGGGGAACATCATTTCCCCGGCAGCTGTGCGCGTGGCACGTCGCTGAGCTTGATTCGGACCTGGTCGTTGCCGGCTGGGCGCAGCCAGGGCAGCCCCCCTGCACCACGCACCGGCTCCACCGTGCCCATCTGGCTGTTGCCGTCGCGCGCTTTTTTCAGGCCATCAGTCAGAATGCCCTGCAAGTCCTTCTGGTAGGGCAGTTGAAAGGCACGCGGCATTTCCACCGGCTGGTTGTCCTTCATCGGGTGCACCCAGAGGTGAATGGCGCCCGGGTGGTTGCGCGCCGGGCTGGGTTCGTCGAACACCGCAGACAGCAACAGAAAGCGCTCGGGCAGGCGATCTTCTGACGGCCAGCCGGACACCGCCAGCAGAGTCTGGTGGCTGAGCAGGTAAAAGCCACTGACCGTGAGCACCAGTGCGGTCTTGAGCAGCCAGTGCCAGCGGGTGGCCAGGCACAGCACCAGCAGCAGCGCGGCCAGCAGGGCGTAGATCAGCGCCAGCCAAAGCAGCTCGGAAGACACGGCAGGGATCATGGGACGTCTGCTTCAGAGTCCGGCGCGCTGCACGATGGCACGCGGCCGGGTGTTGAGGTCGGAGACACGACCGATGTCGTCGAGCGAGAAACGCACCAGGGTGCGTTCATCACCCGGGCTGGGCAGTTGCTGGGTGCCGGTGAAGACGATCTCGGCCTGCGGGTTGACTTTGATGACCGTCACCGAGACGTCCACCGGCTGCTGGTCGTTGCTTTCGTAGTAGTGGGCGTTGACGATGTACTCACCCGGGACGATGCCACGCAGCGTGACGATCTCCTGCCGCACCGTGCTTTCGATGATGCGCCCGTCGACCAGCACCGTGTTGTTCTTGGCGCCCCGGTCATCCCGGTCCAGGTGCAGCATGCCGGCGTCGCGCTGGCGGAACCACAGCAGTTTGCCTGCCGGGTCCAGCACCCAGGCGTCGATGTCGTTGGGGTTGCCGTCCGGCCACGCAATGGTGATCATGAACTCGGCCTTGGCCGGCACGTCGCCCGCCTTGCGGGCCTGCGGATTGAAAGCGATCAGGGCCACCACAAAACACAGCACGAAGGCAATCAACATGTTGAACAACATGTCGTAGAACGGGTCGGTTTCGGTGTCACGAACCGTCCGGCCGATCGCCATCCGGATACTCCGTATCTGAAGGTGCGGGCATCAGGCCTACAGCCAGTGCATCGGCCACCAGCGCGTCGGCAAAACGGTCCAGCCGCATCAGCTGCAGGCCCAGCAGGATGTTGCCGGTCAGGCCCGTGACCGTGGTCAGCAGGGCGATGCCCAGACCCCCGGTGAGGTCGCGCAGCAGTCGGCTCGACTGGCTGGGGTCGAAGCTCTCGACCTGACCCAGCTGCAGGGCCAGGATGGAAAAGCCGATCACCTTGCCCAGCAGTCCGAGCTTGAGCTGGATGCCGTTGAGCCACCAGGCCATCTCGTGGGGTCCATGGGCGCGTTCACCCAGCAGCTGCACCGCGATGCTGGTGGGTTGTCCGGGGCGGCTGGCGTGTCGCAGGTATTCGCCGACCCAGCCCTCGCCAGAGCGCAGGCCGGTCCCGCGCAGCCGATCCAGTTGCTGACGCTGCTGGCCCAGCACCCAGGCGCGCCGGCCGGCCCACAGGGAGCAGCCCACGAACAGCGCCACGATGACCAGGGTCAGGCGGGTCGGATCGGCCTGGACCAGGCGGTGCCATGCGCCGGCCACCCACAGCAGGTAGGCGCCGAACAGCAGCAGGCCCATGTAGGCCAGCCAGAGCAGGAAAAGCCCTCGATCGGCCTGCTCCAGTGACGAGGGCCCTCGCCGAACGCCGGGCAGGTGCCTGACGACGGCAGCGCCCATCATCTGCCGGTGCGACTGTGCCGGCGGGTTGCTGGTGCTCACGGCGTCGCCTGGGGGTGCAGCAGGCGGGATTCATCGTCGCTGCGGAACACGATGGGCACGACCCGACCCAGGGGTGCCTGCTGCACCAGCCTGACCACCTGCTCATGGTGCGGCGATCTGCTGCAGACCGGGTCGGCCTGGGTCGGGTCGCCGGTGATCAGGAAGGCCTGGCAGCGGCATCCGCCGAAGTCCTTGTGGCGCTCGTCACAGTCGCGGCAAGGAGGCTTCATCCAGGCGTCACCCCGAAAGGTGTTGAAGGCCTGACTGCGCCGCCATATGTCGGCCACCGGCGAGGTGGTGACGTTGGGCAATGACAGGCCCGGCAGGTCGCGGGCGTTGTGGCAGGGCATGGCCATGCCGTCCGGGGCCACCGACAGGAACACCGATCCCCAGCCGTTCATGCAGGCCTTGGGCCGCTCTTCGAAATAGTCGGGCACCACGAACAGCACACGGCAGCGGTGCCCGCCGGCCTGGGCCTCCTGCTCGGTGCGGAAGGCCTTGACTTCGGCCTCGGCCCGCTCCAGTTCTTCGCGCGTGGGCATCAGGTGGTCGCGGTTGACCCAGGCCCAGCCGTAGTACTGGGTGTTGGCCAGTTCCAGGTACTCGGCCTCAAGGGCCACGGCCATGTCGATGATCTTGCGCACATGGGGCAAGTTGTGCCGGTGCAGCACGCAGTTCATGACCATCGGCCAGTCGTGCGCCTTGATCAGTCGGGCCACCTTCTGTTTCAGGTCGAAGGTGCGTGTGTGGCTGAGAAAGTCATTGAGTTCGCGGGTCGAATCCTGGAAGGACAGCTGCACATGGTCCAGGCCGGCGTCCTTGAGCCTCTGGGCGCGGGCCGGTGTCAGACCGACACCCGAAGTGATCAGATTGGTGTAGTAGCCCAGCCGGTGCGCTTCCTGCACGAGTTCTTCCAGGTCGTCCCGCAGCAGGGGTTCCCCACCGGAAAAGCCCAGTTGCGCCGCGCCGAGCGCTCGGGCCTGGCGCATCACATCCACCCACTGTGCCGTGGTCAGCTCATCGCGCAGCCGCGCATGCTGCGTGGGGTTGTAGCAGAACACGCAATGCAGCGGGCAGCGGTAGGTCAGCTCCGCCAGCAGCCACAGCGGCGGGCCCGGCTCAGTCGATCCAGCCACGGCGCTGGCCCTCCTCGAGCAGGGCGCGCACCTCGGGCGCGATCCCCGTCACACCAAAGGCGCCTTCAAGCTCTGCCACAATGGTGTCCAGCGTTCGCTCCCCATTGCACCGCTGCAGAATCTCGGCAGCGCTCTGGTTGAGCTGGACCATGCCTTCGGGGTAGAGCAGCACCCATTTTTGCTGGGCCTCCTCGTACTGCAGCCGGAAGCGGCGCGAGAGCCGGGGTTGTGCGGGCAGTGTGTTCATGCTCAAAGGCCCGGGCTCATTGCGCGGCCCGTTCGATGGCGTCCAGCATGGTCCACAGGATGTCCAGCTTGAACTGCAGGATGTCCAGGGCGCGGTGCTGGCCGGCACGGGTGGTGAAGTGTTCCAGTGTGACCTGCAGGCCGTGCTCGACGTCGCGGCTGGCCAGCGGGATGCGGCTGCGAAAATAGGCCAGCCCGTCGGCCTCGATCCAGGGGTAGTGGGTGGGCCAGGTCGCCAGCCGGTCCTTGTGGATCTGCGGCGCGAACATCTCGGTCAGCGACGAGCAGACGGCCTCCTGCCAGGGTGCGCGGGCGGCGAAGTTCACGTAGGCATCGCAGGCAAAACGCACGCCTGGCACCACGCCTTGCAGGGACCAGAGCTCGTCGCGAGGAATACCCACCGCCTCGCCCAGGCGAGTCCAGGCCTCGATGCCGCCGGCGGCCGAACCCTGGTGGTCGCCATGGCCGTCGTGGTCGAGGATGCGGTCGATCCATTTGCGCCGGTGCTCGCGGTCCGGCATGTTGGCCAGAATGGCCGCGTCCTTGCGCGGAATGCAGATCTGGTAGTAGAAGCGGTTGGCCACCCAGCAGCGGATCTCGTCCGGTGTGCAGCCACCGGCGTTCATGCGCACATTGAACGGGTGGTGGATGTGGTACGCGCGCCCCTTGTTGCGCAGCTGGTCCTCGAACTCGGCGGGTGTCCAGGCGGGCAGGTGGTCGTCGGTGCGCAGGGTACGGGCGATGTCCACGGTCAGATCTCCAGTTCCATGCCATCAAAGGCGACCTCGATGCCGTGCGCCTCCAGAACGCGTCGTTCGGGCGCGTCTTCCACCAGCATCGGGTTGGTGTTGTTGATGTGTATGAGGATTTTTCGGGTGCCAGCCGGCAGGCGATCGAGCTGTTCGATCATCCCGCCAGGGCCACTTTGCGGCAGGTGTCCCATGTCCAGCGCGGTCTTGCCCGACAGGCCCAGGCGCTGCATCTCGTCGTTGGTCCAGAAGGTGCCATCAACCAGCACCACGGCACAGCCCGACATGAGTTCCAGCAGTTCCGGACCGACGGCGGCCAGCCCAGGGGCGTAGAAGAGCTGGGCTGCGCTGGCCGGATTGCGCGCCAGAAGGCCGATGTTGTCCCCCGGGCGGGGGCGGCCCCGGAAGGGGGAGTAGGGGGGCGGCTGTGAACTGAGCGAGACGGTGCGGATGTCCAGCCCGGACAGTTCCGGCAAATGCACCGGACGACCATCAACCGGCAGCTCGCGAATCTGCGTGCCACAGTAATGGGACAGGATGCGGGTGAGCGGAAACCCGTCCGAGATGTCCGAGACCACCTCGGGCGTGGCCAGCAGGGGCAATGGTGTGCGGCGCTCGCGCAGCATCAGCAGGCCGGTGACATGGTCGATCTGGGCGTCCATCAGCAGCACGGCGGCGATGCCGCTGTCGCGGATCTGGCGGGCGGGCTGCAGAACCGGGTTTTCCCGGATCTGCTGCAGGATGTCGGGCGATGCGTTGACCAGCAGCCAGTCGGTGCCGTCCTGGCTGATCGCAATCGAAGACTGGGTGCGGGCACGCGCCCGCAGTTGGCCGCGACGCAGGCCGTCGCAGTTCGGACAGTTGCAGTTCCACTGCGGAAAGCCACCGCCGGCCGAAGAACCGAGCACGCGGATGCGCATGAGTGTCAGACGTCTGGATGCGGGAAACAAAAAGGGCGCACGGGTTCTTGGTCCGTGCGCCCCAGGTCCTTTCGCTGTGGATCAGCGATTGGCGATGTACATCGTGATTTCAAACCCGAAGCGGAGGTCGGTGAAGGCGGGGGTGGTCCACTGCATGAAAGGTCTCCAGATGTTGGCATGAATCGTGACTGACAGCCGCTGACCCCAGGGTCCTGTTCGGCTGCCAGCCACTTATGCAAAATCGATGCCATGAATTCCCTGTCACACCGGGCTGCGTGCCATTCTGCTTCAAGCCGGTCGGGCAGTGCCTGGCCCCCGCCGCAGCATCTGGTGGTGTCGGGCCACCGGCGGGTGGCATGGCGGGCGCTGGGCGACGCCGTCGACCCGGCGTGGCTGGTTCTTCACGGTGGGCCTGGCAGTGGGGGACAGCCCGGTCAGGTGGCTCCCTTCCCTGGCAAGGGTAGGCGGCTTGTGGTGCCCGATCAGCGGGGCAGCGGCGCGGGCCGCCCCAGAGCTGGCCTGCATGGAAACCACACGGCGGCCCTGGTGGAAGACCTGGAGCTTCTGCGACGCGCCCTCGGTATCGAGCGCTGGTCCATCCTGGCCGGCTCATGGGGCACGGTCCTCGCGCTGGCCTACGCCGAGCGCCATCCAGGGCGAGTGGAGCGGCTGGTCTTACGGGGTGCTTTTGCGGTGAGCCGGCGCGAACTGAGGGGGGTGCTGGCACCCGTTGAACGGGTCAGGCAGCGCGCCGGGCGAGAGCCGCTCTGGAGCGCGCCAGGTGCCAACACCGACACGGTCATGCTCAGGCGGCTGCAACAGGTGCTGCAAAGTGGAACACCCGGTGTCACAGCCCGACGCCTGTTGAGACACTGGAGTCGGGTGGAGCAGGTGCTGGCCTTGCGCGGCATGGAGCGAAGTCTTCTGTATGCCATGGGTACGGCGCAGACGGGTCTTGCCCGGCAGGTCCGGCGGCAGATCGCGTCGCTGCGCCGGGGCTTGCGACGTGATCGGGCCCAGGCCGCATCCCGCGGATTCAGCCGGAAAGACCGGGGCCTCTGGCAGAAATTCCGCATACAGGCCCACTACCTGCGCAGGCGCTGCTTCACCCGCCCAGGCCAGCTGGATGGGGCCATCCGGCAGCTGGCGCAGGCGGGTGTGCCGATGGACTGGGTCCACGGTCGATTCGATGTGGTCTGCCCAACGGGCAACAGTCTTCGCTGGCACCGGCTGGCACAGACGGTTGCGCCGGGATGCTCGCGGCTGCACCAGCCCATCTGCGGGCACCTGGGCGTCGAGCCTGCCATGTTGGCCGCCTTGCGGGCACTGGTGGACCCATGTCGGTGATGAAGCTGCCTGGGGCTGCCCTGCTGGCCTTGTGCCTCTGGCTGAGCGCTTGCGCAAGTCAGGTCGTCACCGGCGTCTCGGCCATCGCTGACGCCGACTGCGCCGGGCACGAAGCCATCGTATGGCAGCCAGCGGCGCCGTCGATCTGGGTCTGGTTGCCGGCGGCCGAGGTCGAGTTGGCCGAGGCCAATGGCGGCCACGTGGCCCCCACCGCGGTGGTGGTCGACGGGGAGCAGGCCCTGGTGGTCGACCCAGGGCCCAGCCACCGCCACGGGCTGCGTGTGCGCGAGTCCTTGCGCTGCCAGTTCGGTGCCCGGGTCACCTGGGTGGTCAACACACACGCGCATGCCGAGAACGTGCTGGCCAACTCGGCCTTTGCCGACCTTCAATCGGCCGGCCAGCTTCGCATAGGGGCCAGCCAGGCCACCCGCGATGGCATGACCCGTCGATGCCCGGATTGCCTGGCCAGCCTGATCCGGCGCGTGGGCGAAGCGGCCATGGAAGACACCCGCATCGTGCTGCCTGACGTGACCCTGGAGACCGGCACCGTGCTGCGCGTGGGCCAGCGCGAACTGACCGTCTGGGCGGTGGAGCAGGGGCACACCGAAGGTGACCTGGTGCTTTGGGATGCGAGCCATGGCGTGCTGTTTGCAGGTGGGCTGGTCTACGGCCAGCGCATTCCCGAACTGGCGCAGGGACAGGTGGATGCGTGGCTGGCCGCTCTGGAGCGGATGGCGGCTTTACCGGTTCGCGAAGTGATCGGGTCCACCTGGTCCAGCGGCAGCGCCGGTCAACTCCCCCCCGCCATGGAATCGACGCGTGGCTACCTGAGCGCCTTGCGCTCGGGCGTCTTGCGCGCCATGGACGAGGGGGCCATGGCACAAGACACCAGCGCCGTGCCTTTGCCCGCCTACAGCCACTGGGCGGGCTACAGTGAGCGCCACGGCTTCAACGTGTTGCGGGCCTGGCGCGAGCTGGAGCCGGTCTGGATGGAGCAGGATGCCGCGCCACCCGTCAGCATGCCAGGCTCAGTCGAGCAGCCCCGGCGGTAACAGGTGCTTCTTGCGGTAGATGGTGTTGCGTGACACGCCCAGCGCCTTGGCGGCGGCCGACACATTGCCGCCGTGCTGACGCAGGGCCTGGGCCATGGCGGTCACCGCCACGTCCTGCAGGCGCTGGCCTTCCGGAGCCTCGGCAGCGACCTGAACGACCTCTGCCGGGGTCGCTTGAAACGGGGTGGCTGCGGAAGCTGCCACCGACTCGGTGGGGGCGGGGGGCTGAGGCGTGCGCTGCGCTGCATCGGGTTGCTCGATCTCTTCGAGGAAGTCGTCGGGCAGGTGCATTTTCGTGATGCTGCCTTCACAGCCGACCATCACCACCGCCGTTCGGAGCAGGTTGTGCAATTGACGGAAGTTGCCCGGCCAGTGGTAGGCCTTGAACAAGGCCATGACCTCGTCCGAAATGCCGACGTTCTGACCGTTTTCGCACAGACTCTTGAGGATCTTGCGCACCACAAACTCGAAGTCGGTGCGTTCGCGCAAGGCGGGCAGGCGCACCACCAGGCCGTTGAGCCGGTAGTACAGGTCTTCCCGGAAGCTGCCATCGGCGATCATGGCCTTGGGGTTCTTGTGGGTGGCACTGATGACGGCCACGTCCACTTCAACCTCCTTGCCGGCACCCAGGGGGCTCACCTTGCGTTCCTGCAACACCCGAAGCAGGCGGGCCTGCAGGTGCTTGGGCATGTCGCCGATCTCGTCCAGGAACAGCGTGCCGCCATTGGCCTGCAGGATCTTGCCCATCGACCCCTTCTTGCGGGCCCCGGTGAACGCCCCTTCTTCGTATCCGAACAGCTCCGACTCGATCAATGTGTCTGGAATGGAGGCGCAATTGACCGACACGAACGGGCCCCCGCTGCGTTGCGAGTCACCGTGAATCGCCTGGGCCAGCAGGTCCTTGCCGGTGCCGGTCTCGCCCAGAACCATGACCGGGATGTCACGACCGGACACCATGCGCAGCTTGTGAATCACCGCCGACACCTGCGGGTCACCGGTGTCCAGGTACTGCAGGGTGGAAAAGTGGGCCTTGCGCTGAACAGGTCTGGATGCGACCGGTGGGGTGGGCGAGCCGTTGGCAGCACTGGCGGCTTCAGCGGGAGGTGGCGCATCGGTGGCCGGCGCCCCTGGTGCCATGCCGGGCACGGTCCAGGGCGCGGCGGTCTTGATCTTCGCCCGGCACCAGACCGAAACCCCGTTGTGCATGCACAGCTGTTTGGGGTTGGGCATGGCCCCGCGGAACAGGTCCACCAGCGCAGAGACGGGTATGCCGAACAGCGACGAAAAGGTGTGGGCCTTGAGCGCGCTGAATGGCAGGCCCAGCTGGAACTGGGCGCTGCGGTTGGCCGATATGAAGCGCCCCTCGGGTGAGAACACCGCGATCCCCTCGACGAGCGTACCCAAGAACTCGGAGCGGGTGTGAAAGTGCAGCCGGATCGCCTTCGGGAAGATGTCGGCGAACATGTGGTTCTCGATCATCTGCGCCGACATGCGCACCAGCGCCAGCGTGTGGTGGTGGAAGCTGCGGTGGTCTCCGGTCACGTCCAGCGCACCGATCACCTGCCCATACGGGTCGTAAATGGGGGCGCAGGAGCAGGTCAGGAACTGGTTGGCCGCCAGGTAGTGCTGCCCGCCATGCACCGTCAGGGCTTCTTCTTCGGTCAATGCGGTGCCAATGGCGTTGGTGCCCTTGCTGCGTTCGGACCAGTCCATACCCGGCATCAGGGCCACTTGCTGGGCTTTCTCCAGAAAGTCGGTGTCGCCCAGCGAGTGCAACACCATGCCCGAGGCCGAAGTCAGCAACACCATGCTGTGGGTGTTGACGATCTGATCATAGAGGGTCTCCATGACGGGTGCGGCGTGCTGGAACAGGAATCGGTTCTCTTCCAGGGCGTCGTTCAGCTGTCCCCGTGCCGGGCTGCTGAAGTCGGGTGCATCGCCGGAGGACAGACCGAACGCGCGGGACCGTTTGTGTGATTCGCTGATCACACCTGCGTCGGTGCCTGCGGTGGCGCCCGGTGGCTGGCCGGTTCTGGCGCGGCCCATGCCATGCATCTGCATCCCGCCGTTCATGTTGTCTCCTGCTTCCGGGGACAGGCTGTCCCAGGGGTCCAGACCCCATGGCAGCATCTCCTGAGAAACAGCTGCCGCGGGCGGACCGTCGTTGTGGCTTTCGTTCATGTCATTGTCCTCGCAACTGTGTCATCGATCAACACAGGCTTTCCCTTGTTTGTTCCACGGTGGTACGCGGTGGCGCGTCTGCCAAGCAATTTGCTCGCCATGGGCCTGATCCCGGGGCGAATGGGTGTCACCTCTGCCGGATTGACACAGGTCTGCTGCAATCTGCAACACCGGTGTCCCACCCTCGGCTCCGATGCCGTTGGCGCGCTGCGGGGCCCATGCAGGCTTTCAGCCCTGCCTCAAGGCAAAGGCGTCGTCTTGGCCTGCATATTGCTTTTTGGGTTGCAGCCGGGGCTTTTGCCCCTTGTCGCAGCCTTCAGATACCGGAGACAAACCCATGAAGCGCAAACCCCTTTTTCGTCAGCCTTCCCTGGGGCGATGGGTGCTCGCCGCCGCCCTCAGTGCCGGACTCGCCGCCATCGTGCACGCCCACGGAGACGTCACACCGCAGGCGGTGGACACCAGCAGCCTGCCGAAGCTTGGCGAGAAGTGGCTGACCAGCAACCCCTACACGCCGGATGTGCCCGAGTACAAGGAAGCGCTTCGCATCGGCACTTCGGCGTACACCCAGAATTGCGCGCGTTGTCATGGGCTTGAGGCCATCTCCGGCGGCATTTCACCCGACCTGCGCAAGTTCGACCAGGAGTGCACCGGGCTCGCCGACGAAGGCAAGAAGAAGGAGTGCTTCAAGGAAATGGATGAGTACTACCTGGCCACCGTCAGGCGGGGCAGGGTGCGAGACGGTCGTGTCTACATGCCCCCATACGAAGGTATCCTGTCGCAAGAAGCGATCTGGACCATCAAGACCTACCTGGAGACGCGCCGCGAGCCGTGATCTGCGGCCGGGCCAAGCGCTTGCGCCCTGTGCCACAGCCGGTGGCCATGGGCCGTGATCAGCGCTTGCTGGTCACGGCCGTCTTCAGGACGCCCTAGCCGAGATGACAAGGAGAATGACCGGTGAGCAAGAAACGGAAATACGCAACGTCGCCGTTGCCCGAATCGTCCCCGCCAAGCCCACTGCGCCGTCGGGTCCTGGCCGCCAGCGCCATGGCTGCGCTGGCGCCGATGGCCATGGCCCAGCGCCCCGACGATGGTGAACCCTCCGAGTTCGAAATCATTCAGCGGCGAGGGTCGCTGGTGGTGGCCGTCTACAAGGACAACGAGCCGTACTCGTTCGGTCCGCCCAGCGACATGCGCGGGCTGGACATCGACATTGCCCGCGCCCTCACCCGCGAGATGGGGCTGGGACTGTCCTTGCTCCCCTTCCAGGCTGCCGAAGACATGCATGGCGACCTGCGCAACATGGTCACCCGCGGGCATTACCTGGGGTATGGGCCCGCCGATCTGATGATGCGCGCGCCAGTGGACATGCACCTGATGATGGCCAACCGGCTGGCCTTGATTTTTGGCACCTACCAGAAGGAGGTTCCGGTCTTGCTGTTTGATCGTCGCCGAATCGAGCGCCTGGACACCCCGGATGACCTCAAAGGTCATGCTTTGGCGGGCGAGCGCGGCATGGGCCTGACCTCGGCTCTGATGGGCTACGGTGGCGGCTTGCTCAAAGAACAGATTCGCCTGTTCGACACCAGTGTCCAGGCCGCCGAGGCGGTGGTGGCGGGGCAGGTGGCCGCAGCCTATGTCACCCGGGCGCAGGCCGAGTATGTGCTGGCCCAGCAGGCTGTTCAGCAGGAGCACATCGTCATCGAGGACATCAAGCTGGGCAACCTGGTTGACCGGGGCTGGCCTGTGGGCGTGGCCATCAAGTCACGCAACCGAGAACTGCGTCTGCTGGTTGAAGAGTCGTTCCGACGCCTGCACGCCTCGGGTGAAATGCTGGCCATTTTCAGGCAGCACAAGCTGACCCTCACCACGGCCTGATGCAAGGCCCGGCGGAACGGGGCAGGCTTTGCCCCGGCTCGCTGGTCAGCTGCCCGGTCGTTTGCGCCCCAGCTTGCGGTAGACGGTCGCCCGGCTGATGCCCAGTGCCCGGGCCGCTTCCATCACGTTGCCCCGAGCGTCTTCCACCGCCTTGCGGATCAGGGCGGTTTCGACATCCTTGAGTGGAACGGCGTGGTGCGAGAGTGCGGTGTCGGGCGAGCGCCTGACGTCCTGGGCCAGTACCTGCAGCCGCAGACCGCTCCACAGCGGCACCTCCACCGGGCCGCTGTGGTGGCGCGCCGCATCGAACAGACTGCTCAGCGGCACGGCCAGGTGGGTGCTGGCATGGCCAGCCGACGCCTGGGCAGGCAACCCCAGCATGTCGGCTGCCGGTCGGTTCAGGCCGGTGACGTGACCATCTTCGTCCAGCGAAATCAGGCCGTCGCTGTCGTCGCCCAGCACCCGGCCCGGCCAGTTCATCCGCAGCAGCACGCGGTGAGGGCGGGCCAGCACAAGGGCATTCTCGATACTGCGTGCCGCCTGCGAAACCAGGTGTTTGAGCGCCGGCTGCTCCGGCACGTCGACGCCGGTGAGGTCGAGCATGCCCACACAATGCCCGTCCGGTCCCCAGATGGGCGCACCGGCGCAACTGAATATGCTGTTGTCGCGGAAGAAATGCTCGCCCCGGTGCAGCCAGAGCGCCTGTGTCTCCGCCAGGACGGTACCGATGGCGGTGGTACCGACAGCCCTTTCCGACAGGTCAACGCCCACGCGGGCAATGGCGGCCGCCGCCCGGTGGTGCCGGTCGACCGGTCCATTGACCTCGATCACGATGCCTTGCGCGTCGGTCAGAATGGCAAAGTAACGGGTGTGCAGCATGGCCCGGGACATCGAGCGGATCACCGGGGCTGCCGCCTGCTGCAGCGGCATGCTGGCTTCAAGGGCGCGGCGCCGGGATGATTCGGTCACCGGCTCGAACTGCACGCGTGACCCAGGTTCCAGTCCCATGTCCAGGCAGCGTCGCCATGAGCGGTCGATAGGTGCCGCCAGCCAGGGGCAGGCCACCGGGTCGCGTACATCCAGCACGGCACGGCGGGCCTGCTCGATCTGGGCCAGCCGGTGGCCGGACGTCAATCCCTCTTGCGTCGTGTGCGTCACCTGTTCTTGTCTCCGTGTGGGCCAGTGCCGTCAAGTTTACGGGTGCTTGGTGGTCGCCGTGTTGTTCCATATCGGAACACCCCATGGCCGAACCCCCTCGCTCCCCGGTCATGTGATGCTTGTCCTGACTGGATGCGCAAGTCGCGTGCCACCACCAGCTGCAGCCGTGCCGTCTCATGGGTTTGCCAGCTGATACCGGTTCGCATCCTGTCTCAAGCTGAGACTTTGTCGCATTGAAATCGGGGTTCGCAGGGTTAACCCTTAACAATGCCACGGCCGGCTTCGCAACAATGCTATGCAACCACGAACACAAGCCCCGCGATGGCCGGCGTGGTCCTTCAACCGGAGACACACATGCAGAAAACCCTCCATATCAACGCCGACAAATGCACCGGATGCCTCCAGTGCGAAATGGCCTGCTCCTTCGAGAACTACGGCACCTACGCCACCTCGAAGTCGCGCATCAAGGTCTTTGACTTCCACCACACCGGCAAGAAGGTACCCTACACCTGCACCCAGTGTGATGAAGCCTGGTGTTTGCATGCCTGCCCGGTCGAGGCCATCACGGTCGACAAGGCCACCGGCGCCAAGGTGGTCAATGAAACCACCTGTGTGGGCTGCAAGGTGTGCACCATCAGCTGCCCTTTCGGCACCATCAACTACGTGCAGGAAACCGGCAAGGTCCAGAAGTGCGACCTGTGCGGTGGCGACCCGGCCTGTGCCGACGCCTGCCCGACCGGCGCCATCACCTTTGTCGATGCCAACTGGACCGGCATGGACAAGATGAAGCAGTGGGCCGACAAGCTGGGCAACCAGGCGGCCGCCTGATCCCCCAACACATACAAGGAGCATCATCATGTCTTGGGCTGGAAAAATCCTCCGCGTCAACCTGACCGCGGGCACCGTCACATCCGAACCGCTGAACATGGAGTGGGCCCGCGCCTACCTGGGTTCACGTGGTCTCGCCGCCAAATACCTCACCACCGAGATCGACCCCAAGGTCGACCCACTGTCGCCGGACAACAAGATCATTTGGGCCACCGGCCCGCTGACCGGCACCATGGCCTCCACCGGCGGTCGCTACACCGTCTCCACCAAGGGTCCGCTGACCGGCGCCATCGCCTGCTCCAACTCGGGCGGCTACTGGGGTGCCGAGCTCAAGATGGCCGGCTGGGACATGATCATCTTCGAGGGTAAGAGCGCCAAACCGGTCTACCTCTACATCAACGACGATGTGGCCGAACTGCGTGACGCCTCCCACCTGTGGGGCCAGAGTGTCTGGAAGACCGAGGAAGCCCTCAAGACCAGCCTGCAAGATCCCCTGCTGCGCATTTCCAGCATTGGAAAGGCCGGCGAGAACGGATGCCTCTACGCCGCGGTGGTGAATGACCTGCACCGCGCCGCCGGTCGCTCGGGCGTTGGCACTGTCATGGGCAGCAAGAACCTCAAGGCCATTGCCGTGCGTGGCACCAAGGGCGTGGGCAACATCCGCGATCCGAAGGCCTTCATGGCTGCCGCCAAGGCCGCCAAGAAGGTGCTGGCAGACAACGCCGTGACAGGTCAGGGCCTGCCCACCTACGGCACCCAGGTGCTGATGAACGTGATCAACGAGGTCGGCGCACTGCCCACCCGCAACCACCGCGACGTGCAGTTCGAAGGTGCCAAGGACATCTCGGCCGAAGCCATGGCCACACCGCGCGCCACCGATGGCAAGAAGCACTTGGTGACCAACCAGGCCTGCTTTGGCTGCACCATTGCCTGCGGGCGCATCTCCAAGATCGACGAGGGCCATTTCTCGGTGCAGAACAAGCCCGAGTACTGGGGTGCTTCCGGTGGTCTCGAATACGAAGCCGCCTGGGCCCTGGGTGCCGCCAATGGCGTCAACGACCTGGAAGCCCTGCAGTTCGCCAACCTGATCTGCAACGAAGAGGGCATGGACCCGATCAGCTTCGGTGCCACCATCGGTGCCGTCATGGAGCTGTATGAGATGGGCGTGCTGACCAAGGAGCAGATCGGCATCGAGGCACCGTTCGGCTCGGCCAAGGCCCTGTGCGAGCTGGCCGTCATGACCGCCCGCGGTGAAGGCTTCGGCAAGGAAATCGGCATGGGCTCCAAGCGCCTGACCGCCAAATACGGTCACCCCGACCTGTCCATGAGCGTCAAGGGCCAGGAGTTCCCGGCCTACGACGGTCGCGTGGTGCAGGGCATCGGTCTCGCCTACGCCACTTCCAACCGCGGCGCCTGCCACCTGCGCGGCTACACCATCGCTTCAGAAGTGCTGGGCATTCCGGTCAAGACCGAACCCACCGAGCACGAGGGCAAGCCCGAGCTGGTCAAGGCATTCCAGGACGCCACCGCCGCCTTCGACTCGGCCGGCATCTGTGTGTTCACCAGCTTTGCCTGGACCCTGGCCGACGTGGCCCCCCAGGTGCAAGCCGCCTGTGGCGAAGAGTTCACCATGGAGCAGCTCAACCACATCGGCGAGCGCATCTGGAACATGGAGCGCGAGTTCAACAACGCCGCTGGCTTCACCAAGGCCGACGACAGCCTGCCCAAACGCCTGCTGACCGAAGCCGCCAAGACCGGCCCGGGCAAGGGCGTGGTCAGCAAGCTGCCCGAGATGCTGCCCAAGTACTATGAGGTGCGCGGCTGGGACAGCGAAGGCCGTCCGACCGCTGACACCAAGGCTCGACTGGGCCTCTGATCCCAAGCCCTGGGGACTGAGCGCAAGAAGAAGCGGTCCCTGTGACCGCTTCTTTCTTTCCGAACTGGAGAACACGAACATGACCCATCACGTCATCCTTGGCGCCGGCCCGGCCGGTGTCATTGCGGCCGAAACCATCCGCAAGCACGCCCCGAACGACGCGATCACGGTGGTCGGGGATGAAAACGAGTCGCCTTATTCCCGTATGGCCATTCCCTACCTGCTGATCGGCAAGGTCGGCGAGGAGGGCACACACCTGCGGCACACACCGGGGCATTTCGAGGCCCTGGGCATCAAGGTGTTGCGCGGGGTACGCGCCAAGTCGGTTGATGCGCAAGGCCGACGCATCGCACTGAGCGATGGCAACACCCTGTCTTTCGACAAACTGCTCATCGCCACCGGTTCGTCGCCCGCCACACCACCGATTCCCGGCATCGACGGGCCCGGTGTCCACAGCTGCTGGACGCTGGCCGACGCACGCGCCATTGCCGATCTGGCCAAGCCGGGAGCCAAGGTGTTGCAGATGGGCGCTGGCTTCATCGGCTGCATCATCATGGAGTCCCTGCAGCAGCGGGGTGTCGAACTGTCCGTGGTGGAAATGGGCGACCGCATGGTGCCCCGCATGATGGGGCCCACCGCCGGCGGCATGATCAAGGGCTGGTGCGAGGCCAAGGGCGTCAAGGTTTACACCGGCGCCAAGGTCGAGGCCATCGAGCGCGGGCCCGCCAAAGAGCCCGGCTTGCTGGGCAAGATCGCCGAGGTCGTCGGCATCGGTTCTTCGGAGCCGGCCGGTGGCCCCATGCGCGTGCGCCTGTCGACCGGGCAGACCCTGGAGGCCGACCTGGTCATCAGCGCCACAGGCGTGCGACCCAACATCGCCTTTCTGGAGAACTCGGGCATCCGCTGCCTGGTGGGCGTGCTGACCGATGAACACCTGCAGACCAGCGTGCCCGGCATCTACGCCGCTGGCGACTGCGCAGAGGCCTTCGACAAGGTGTCTGGCAAGACCATCGTCAGCGCCATCCAGCCCAACGCCGCCGAGCAGGCGCGGGTGGCCGCCCTCAACATGGTGGGGCAGACGGCCGAACTGCAGGGCGTGACGCAGATCAACGTGCTCGACACCCTTGGCCTGATTTCCAGCAGCTTTGGCAACTGGGAGGGCCTGCCGGGTGGTCAGCATGTGGAGCTGACCGACGAGGCCAACCACAAGCACCTGAGCCTGCAGTTCAAGGACGACCTCATGGTGGGCTGCAACAGCGTCGGCTGGACGGACCACGTGGGCGTGATGCGGGGTCTGGTCGAAGGCCAGGTCAGGCTGGGTGAATGGAAGGACCGCCTGCTGGCCGACCCGACCCGCCTGATGGATGCCTACCTGGCATCCGCGCAAGGGCAGGGCCACTGGAGCGGCGCGGCCGACGAGCGGCGGCGGGCCTGAACGTCCGTCCTGTCCTGGCACAGGCCCCTTGCCCTTTCACAGGCCAGGGGCCTTTACTTTTTTGCACAATCTGGTCCATGAAGATCACCTTCAAACTGTTTGCCACCCTGACCGATTACCTGCCGGCCGATGCGCGCCGCAGCAACCAGGTCGAACTCGATGTGGCACCCGACACACCCATCAGCCAGATCATCGAGCCCTTCGGTCTGCCTCCCAAGCTGGTCCATCTGGTGCTGGTCAACGGCAAGTACGTCGAACCCGATCAGCGCATGAGCGCCACCCTGTCCGAAGGCGATGTGCTGGCCATCTGGCCACCCATTGCCGGCGGCTGAAAGCGTTCTGTGCAGTCGTCCTACCCGGAAGCTTTCGAGCGCGACATGGCCACCAGCGAGGCCGAATGGATCGCGTCCTTGCCGCGCGCCATCGCTGCTGCACGAGCCAGCTGGCGCTTCGACGGTCCGCGGCAGGCTGTGGTCAGCCTGCCGTGTGGTCACCTGCTCATCAGCTGGGAGCCCTTGCCCGAGCGTCGCATCGCTTTGCTGGTGATGAAGCGGCTGCTGGTGAGGTTCCGGTTCGAGGGCGCCGACGAGGGTCAACGTCTGGCGTTCATGAAACCCTTTGATCTCACCCTGCAACGGGGGGGCGGCTAGCCGGTTCTGCGCCTGCGTCCGTGCTCGACAAACTCGCCGACCGGGGGCATCATGCCCCATGGACATGGCAGCCCATATGCTGTGGGTCGGTGCTGCGCTGGTGGCGCTGTCCCGGCGCACCAAAGTCTCTGCCGGCGCGGCACAACCGTCTGATGCGGCAGCGCCTGGGCTGGGTGTTGACAGGCGGCTGATCGGGCTGAGCCTCGGTTTTTCGATTCTGCCCGATCTGGTGCATCTGTTGCCAGTGTTTGCCTGGGCGCTGACCGGTGGAGGCTGGGGTGGGTTGCAGGCCTACGTCTTGGCGCTGCCGGGCCAGGAGCCTGACATGCCCTCATGGGCTGAGCAAGGGGCCCATCATCTGCATTGCCTGTTTCACAGCGGTCTGGTCCTGTTGGCACTCCACCTGGCGGTGCTGCTTGTCTGGCGATTGGAGGGGGGCAAGAGGTGGCGGCCGGCCGACCTTCCGAGGGGTCTGGCATGGCCCCTTTGGGCGTGGTGGTCACATGTGCTGATTGACGTATTGACCCACTCGGATGATTTCTATCCCTCGCCTGTGCTGTACCCGCTCACCTACGCCGGCTTTGACGGAGTGGCTTGGAACCGCCCCGGATTCATGGTGCTGAACTACGTGGCGCTTGGCCTGACCTGGGCCTGGCTGTTCAGACCCTGGCGCAAGCCGTGACAGTGAAGGTCAGGTGTGTGACGCCTGTGCCTTATCGGACAACCATCCCATGATCGCATAAGTCAGGACGGTGGTCGCGACCAAGCCTACACCGTAGACGAGGGCAATCAGGAACCAGTCCGCCGGGCCACCGGCGTCGGTGAATCCGGACGACGACACCTGAGCCATGATGACCAGCGCCACCACACCGCCCAGCAGGCCCAGCAACTCAGCCCTCACCAGGCGCCGGGAGACGATGCCCCGCTCACGGACCAGCAGGGCGACAAACGCCGCGACAGCGAGCACAGCGGCCAGCAGCATGACCCACAGCATGGGGCCGAGCATTTCCTGGAACACCGCCAGGAACACCATCGGATCGAGTTCTTTCATGTCTTTTCTCCGCTTCGTTCAGCTACTCATGCGCGACCGCGCAGCATGCTCAGGTAGGTGGGCTTGAGGGCCATGGTCTTCATCACCCAGCTGATCCACAGCTCTTCGAGCGGGGCAATCACGCCGGGGAAGGACTGGATCAGGTTGTCCTTGTAGTCGAACTCGATCAGCATGGCCTGGCCGAGCCGGGTGATCAGAGGGCAGCTGGTGTAGCCGTTGTAGACCTCGTCGGAGGTCTTGCCCGCGATTTCGGCCACCAGGTGGTCAAGTGCCACCGGCACCTGCCACTTCACGCTGGCGGCCGTCTTGCCTTTGGGCACACCGGCAATGTCGCCCACCCCGAAGACGTTGGGAAAACGTTTGTGGCGCAGGGTGTCGCGGTCCACTTCCATCCAGCCGTCGGGTGCAAAGGGACCTTCGGTCCAGGGCAGAGGGCTGTTGCGGACCACCTCGGGCGCGCGCATGGGCGGCACCACGTTGATGAAGTCGTAGCCCTGTTCGGCGGTGCCGGTGGGTGTTCTGTAGGTGGCGATGCGGCGGTCAAGGTCGATGGACTGCAACACATGTTCGTGGTTGACCTTCACGCCCCGGTCCTGATACAGCATGCGCACCTTCTCGGCCACGATGGGCACACCGAACAGGCTCTTGCTCTGTGCCATGTAGATCAGCTCGGCCTTGCTCCGGTTGCCCGCGCGGCGCAGGCGATCGTCGGTGATGAAGGTGTATTTCAGGGGCGCGCCGGCGCACTTCATTTCACCCAGCGGGCGACCGAACAGACCCGTGCCGCCCTTGTCGACAAACGCCGACATGGCCTGCCAGGTGGCCGCCGCTCCTTGCGGGCTGTGGTAGATGCTGCCCATGCCGTTCTGGCCGATGCGGGCGGTGTCCATACCCTCAATGGCCGCGTAGTCCAGCTCCAGCCCAGTGGCCACGATGAGGTAGTCGTAGGGCAGGGTTCGGCCACCGGCCGTCACCACCTTGTTGCCCTCAGGATCGATTTCCGCCACCGCTTCGCTGACCCACTCGACACCGCGCGGCACGTATTCGCGCGTCTGAGATACCACGTAGTCCTGTGGCTTGATGCCCGCCGCGACAAGGGTGAAACCGGGCTGGTACCAGTGTTCCTTGCGGCCGTCGATCACCGTGATGGTGGCGCCGTCCAGTGCCACGGCCAATCTGGACGCGGCGGTCAGGCCGGCCGCCCCGCCACCGGCGATGACGATACGGACCTGGGTCTTCAGGGGTGACTTGGCCTGCGCAGGGGCGCTGGTCAGGGCGCTGCCCACCGCGCCGGTGAGTGGCAGGGCACCCAGGCCTGCCAGAAGACGTCTGCGCATGGCATCCGCAGGCAGCTGGCTGCGTGAAAAGAGCTGGGGGTCGGGCTTCATGGTGGTCTCCTGTGCATGCCGTCTGGGTGTTGCAGGCTATATACCCCAAGGGGTACCGGCATCATGCCGGCAAAACAACGGGCAGACTTTGAGATTTGTCAAAGTCTCGGTCTGTGCAGGAAACGACCGGTGGCCATCGCGGTGGTCAGGCGCTCGACCAGCGATCGGGCGCAGGCTTCGGCGCCATGTCTGGTGATGGACGGTGTTGGCGCCGCGCCCTTTGTGGAGACGGTGCCGTCAGGTATCCAGTACCGCAGTGGCGATCTTCATACCCAGCAAGGTGAGAGCCAGCGAGCCGACCAGGTGCAAGGCGGCGTTGGCGGTGGCCAGCAGCACCCGTCCGTGCTGCAGCATGGCCACGACTTCAACCGAGAAGGTCGAGAACGTGGTCAGTGCCCCCAACAGGCCAGTGACAATGAACAGGCGCCAGGCCGGGTCCAGCTGGGGCTGGCTCTGGAAGAACACCACGGCCATGCCCACCAGCCAGGCACCGACCCAGTTGGCCGCCAGTGTGCCCCAGGGCAACAGGGCCGCCGGCTGGTTCAGCCACAGCCCCAGTTGCCAGCGGGACAGGGCGCCCACGCAGGCGCCGATGCAGATGGCGATGGCAGTGAGCATGGTTGTGCCTGTTCAGGTGGATCAGAAAGGCGGGCCGTCTTCGGCTGACGACCAGTCCGCACCGGCCAGCGACTCGGCCTGGGGGGCTGACCGGCCGGTGGTCCGCGGGGGGCTTGCCGAGCGGGAGGGGGCGGGCGCCGCGTTGGCGGCCGCCGATTGCGCCGCCGCCGTCATCGCATCGGGTGAAAGCTCGCCGCCCAGGGCGTCGATCAGCGCCGGAATCAGCTGGCGCAGCTCTCCGGTGGACAGGGCAACATCGGTGTCGAAGGCATCCTCGCCTTCGGCACTGGTGCGCTCGTCGAACACCCCTTCCAGGAAACTGATTTTCTTGAGCTGCATCGACTCGGTCAGCACGAAGCCGACTCGCCCTTCCCAGCTCATGGCCAGGCGGGTGGGCAGCTTGCCCTCGCTGATGTGTTTGCGCACCTCGTCGTTGAGCAGGTGGTGCCGCGTGAACCTGACCACCGATTTTTCCTCGTCGTGGGATTTCAGTTCGCACTCGCGCTCGACCGACAGGCCGGCCGGCCATTCGTCGTTCGTCTCGGCCATCAGCCACTGGGTCATGGCGGTCTGCGGGGTCATGGCGGTGTTCAGCAAGGCCATGGCGAGTCCGTCAAAGGCACGCACCAGGGCGGTCACCACCTCGTCGTTCTTGCCCTGGCTGCTGGCGTCCGTCACCAGCCAGCCGTTGTCGGGGTCGATCCAGACCCAGACATGGCTTTGCCGCTCGAAGGCCTGCGGCAGCAGGGCCAGCAGGGCATCTTCGCGCAGTGCCTTGGTTTCCTTCTTGCCCGGTTTGCGGCCGGTGGTGGCTTCGATGTGATCGGCGGCCTCCTGAGCTTTCTTGCGAACCACCGAGCCGGGCACGGCCTTGCTTTCGATCTGCAATCGCAGAATGCGTTGACCGTTGATCGACTCGACCAGCGCCCCATGCCCCTGTCCCCGGGGTTCGACCCAGCCCACCGACTTGTCCTGGGTGGCACCGCAAGGCACAAAACGGCCGGCGTCGAGGGCCGCTTCCATGCTGTCGAGGGTGGGGGACCAGCCGGGCTGAAGACGGTAAAGCGTGAGGTTCTTGAACATGAACCGAGTGTATCGGCTTCATTCCTGCCGGCTCCCGTGCATGCGCTAGCATCGGTGCATCTCTGGTCAACAGCGTTGGCCAGCCTTTCCCTTCAGTTGCACCGCTTGAGTCCATGAAGCCACAGCCATCGGATCGGTTGCTCGTCAGTTTGTCGGGGCAAGCTTGAGCCAGCGCTCCTTTGCCGTGCTCGGTGCCGGCATGGTGGGTGTCTGCTGTGCGCTGGAGCTGCAGGCGCGCGGTCACCGTGTCACCCTGTTCGAGCGGGGAGAACCAGGCGGCGAAACCTCGTCAGGCAATGCCGGCGTGGCGGCGCGCAGCTCGCTGGTGCCCCTGAACCATCCCGGTCTGTGGCAGTCGCTGCCCTCTCTTTTGGGCAACCGCGGTGGCGCCTTGCGTTACGGCCCTGCCTATGCGCTACGGCGTGCGGGCCGGCTGGCTGCCTTTCTCCTGCAGGCCCGCCAGCAGCCGTTCGAGCGCACCACGGCCGCGCTGGATGCACTGATCGTCCATTCGCGGCAGCGACACCGCCACTGGGCGTCCGAAGCCCGCGCGCAGCACCTCTGGCGCAGCGACGGCTGGTTTTACCTGTACCGTTCACAGCAGGCCTATGCGGCAGCCCATCCCATCCGGGCAAGCTGGTCGCGTTTTGGTGTGGCGCACGAGACGCTGGACGCCCATGCACTGCGATCGGTCGAGCCCGGGCTGGGCACCGCTTATCCGGTGGCTGTGTGGGTGCGCGACGCCGATGCCGCCTGCGACCCCCGACAGGTCGTGCAGGCCTACGCCTCGCTTTTTGTCGGCAACGGCGGGCGCCTGTTGCAGGCGACTGTCCAACACCTGTCCCCAGCGCCAGGCCAGGGCTGGCTGGTGCACGCGGCGGACCGACCGGAAGAGCAGGTGGACGAGGTGGTGGTGGCGCTGGGCCCCTGGTCTCCTGGTTTGCTCGCGGGCCTGGGCCTGAAGGTGCCCATGCTGTACGAGCGGGGCTACCACATGCACTACAGCTGGAACGGCACTCAACCCCTTTTGCGACCGGTGTACGACACCGGTGCCGCCTGTGTGCTGGCACCCATGGCGGGCGGCCTGCGCCTGAGCACGGGGGTGGAGCTGAACGAACTCGACGCGCCTGCGTCGTTGGCCCAGCTGGACATGGCCGAGCGTGCCGTGCGAACTTGCCTGCCCCTGGGGGCACGGCTGGATACGCAGGCCTGGAAGGGGGCCAGGCCGACCCTGCCCGACAGCCGGCCCGCCATTGGGCCATCCGCTCGATTGCCGGGCCTGTGGCTGGCGCTGGGGCACCAGCACATCGGCTTCAGCACCGGGCCCGGCACGGCGGCCTTGCTGGGCAGCCTGGTTGACGGGGAGCCGGCTCCCTTTGATCCCTCGCCGTTCTCTCCCGGCCGTTTCAGGCTTTGACCGCCTGCTTCCTTACGCCTCACATGCGCGAGGGCAGCCACAGCGCGATCTGCGGGAAGCTGTAGAGCAGGGCCAGCGCCAGCGCCATGAGCAGGAAATAGGGTGCGGTGACGCGCGCAATCCAGGTGATCTGGCGCTGGGTCATGCCTTGCAGCACGAACAGGTTGAACCCGACCGGCGGGGTGATCTGCGCCATCTCCACCACGATCACCACAAAGATGCCGAACCAGATCAGGTCGATGCCGGCAGCGGCCACCGTGGGCAGGATCACGCCCATGGTCAGCACGATCATCGAAATGCCATCGAGGAAGCAGCCCAGCAGCATGTAGAACAGGGCCAGCGCCAGGATCAGTACCACCGGCGACAGATTCATGCCGGTCACCCATTCGGCCAGGTGGCGCGGCAGGCCGATATAGCCCATGGACAGGGTCAGGAACGCGGCTCCCGCCAGGATGAGTGCGATCATGCAGTACAGGCGCGTGGCGCCGATAAGCGCATCGAGGAAGGTGCGCACATTGAGGGATCCTTGCACCGCCGACAGGATGAGCGCACCCACCACCCCGATGGCCGCCGCTTCGGTGGCCGTGGCCACTCCGCTGTAGATGGAGCCGATGACACCCCCGATCAGGGCCACCACCGGAATCAGGTGACGCGACTCGTAGAGCTTGCGCCCGAAGGTGGCTGCAGCCTCGGCGCGTGGGACTTTCGTCGGGTTGAGCAGGGCCCAGATCATGAGGTAGCCGCTGAACAGCGCGGCCAGCATGAGGCCGGGGAGCACGCCGGCCATGAACAGCTTGGCAATCGACACTTCGGCGGCCACACCGTAGACGATCATGATGATGGAGGGCGGAATCAGCAGGCCCAGTGTGCTGGCGCCGCCGAGCGAGCCCACGATCTTGTCGGCCGGGTAGCCGCGCTGGCTCAGCTCGGGCATGCTCATCTTGCCCACGGTGGCGCAGGTGGCCGCTGACGACCCGGACACCGCCGCAAAAATGGTGCAGCCCAGAATGTTGGTGTGGAGCAGGCGGCCGGGCAATGCGTTCACCCAGGGTGCAAGGCCCCGGAACATGCTCTCCGACAGCTTGGTCCGGAACAGGATTTCGCCCATCCAGACAAACAGGGGCAGTGCGGTCAGCGTCCAGCTGCTGGACGCGCCCCAGATGGTCAGCGCCATGGCGTCACCGGCCGGGCGCGAGGAAAACAGCTGCATGCCGATCCAGGCCACGCCGGCCAGGGTCAGACCAATCCAGACCCCGCTGCCCAGCAGGGCAAACAGCGACAACACCAGCAAGGAAGTGATCCACATGTCACTCATGGCCAAGCTCCCCTGCGGTACGGGTGCGCCGACCCATGAGTTCCAGCACCCATTCGTCCAGCAAGGCAATCAGCAGCACGGTGGTGCCAACCCCCATCATGATCTGCGGGATCCACAGGGGCGTGGCATCGGCGGAGGTCGAGATGTCGTGGAACAGGTGCGATTGCCAGGCCAGTCGCCAGGCGTAGAAGCACAACACGCCGGCCAGCAGCGCCGACACGCTCAGGGCCCACAGCTCCAGTCCTTTGCGCGCTTTCCCGGCAAACCGGCTGATGATGAGCGTGACCCGGATGTGCTCCCCGTGCTTGAGCGTGTGCGCCAGGGCCAGAAAGCCCGCGCCCGCCATGGCATAACCGGCATAGGCGTCGGTGCCCGGTACGTAAAAGCTCATCAGCCGGGAGACGATGGACAGCAGGACCATGGCGAGCACACCCACCATGCACAAGGCGGCCAGCCAGGCGGCGCTCAGGTAAAGCCAATCCAGGGATTTTCTTAGCATAGGTCACGCAAGAGGGAAATGTGGCCTGGCCACAGCAGGCCCCGGGGGGCGCATCAGATCACGACACGCCCACCCGGGGGGCAGCAGAAGAAGACTTACTTGCGGTAAGCGTCGAGCAGGGCCTGGCCTTCGGGGCCCGCCTTCTCCAGCCATTCCTTGACCAGGGTCTCGCCCACCTTGAGCATGTCGGCCTTCAGTGCCTCCGACGGCGGTGCCACGGTGACCCCATTGGCACGCAGCGTGTTCAGGCTGTCGGTGTTGACCTTCTTCGAGGCTTCCCAGCCGCGGACTTCTGCATCGGCCGCTGCCTTGAGCACCGCGTCCTGCGTGGCCTTGTCCAGGGCGTTGAAGGCACGCAGATTGACCACGACCGCGTTCTTGGGCAGCCAGGCCTGGGTGTCATAGTAGAACTTCAGGTGTTCGTAGGTCTTGGTGTCGACCCCGGTGGACCCGGACGACATGTAGGACTCGACCACGCCGGTGGCCATGGCCTGGCTCAGTTCGGCGGCCTGCACGGTCACCGGCTGGGCACCCACGAGCTCGGCGATGCGCGAAGTGGCGGGGCTGTAGGCCCGCCACTTCACGCCGCGCAGATCGGCGGCCGAGTTGATGGGTTTCTTGGCGTAAATGCCTTGGGGAGGCCAGGCCACGGCATACAGCAGCTTCATGCCCTGTTCGCCCAGCTTCTTGTCCAGGAAGGGTTTCTGTGCCTGGTACAGCTTCATGGCGTCGTCGTAGCTGGTGGCCAGGAAGGGCAGACCATCGGTACCGAACAGCTGCCATTCGTTCTGGAAGTTCACCAGCAGAATCTCGCCGATCTGGGCCTGTCCGCCCTGGACGGCCCGCTTGATTTCCGGCGCCTTGAACAGCGAAGCACCTGCGTGCACCGTGATGTTCAGCTTGCCTGCGGAGGCCTTGGCGACGTCTTCGGCGAACTGGGTCAGGTTCACCGAATGGAAGTTGGTGGCTGGATAGGCGGCCGGCAGGTCCCACTTGGTCTGGGCCATGACGGGAAAGCTCAGAGCCACAGCGGTGGTGGCCAGCGACAGGCTGAAGATGCGACGTTTCATGTGGACGACTCCATTGGGTTGAAGGACTCGGGGCGGCCGCGGTGCACGACACCTTTCGACACCAACCCGGGCGAAAGGCATTCTCGCGGCACACTGGCAGAGTGTGATCGGTGTTTTCCCTTAATGTCAACAAATCGTTGGTAAATCGTTGGCAAGATGAATACACTGCGCACCAGATCGGACATCATTGGGGGCACCGGCACGACATGAGCAAACCCAAAGCAAGCACCAAGCCAGGCACAGCCAGCAGTGGACACCCCATCGTGTCGTCGGCCCACCTGGTGTCACCGCGCAGTGCCGAAATGAGCGAATTCGAATTCGGCCTGATCGTGGCAGGCAACGCCTTCCACCGCTGGATCACGCACTGCATGAGTGCAGCGGGCCTCAAGGACCTGACGGCGCTGGATGTGCTGGTCCTGCACCACGTGACCCATCGGGCCCGGGACAAACGTTTGTCCGACATCGCCTTCATCATGAACGTCGAAGACACCCACCTGATCAACTATTCCCTGAAGAAACTGCAGGGGCTGGGTGTTGTGGTCTCCAGCAAGAACGGCAAAGAGGTGACCTATGCACCCACCGAAGCCGGCAAGGCGTATGTGGATCGTTATCGGGACATCCGTGAAGCCTGCCTGATCGATGCCCTCAAGGCCGACGACGCCCTCAATCACGACATCGGACAGCTCGCGCGCCTGCTGCGCGTGCTCTCCGGCATCTACGACCAGGCCGCCCGCTCGGCGGCCTCCCTCTGAACATCACGCATCTGAACACCGTCATGCAGACCCAACCCGAACAGCGCTGGCAATTCTGGATCGACCGGGGAGGCACTTTCACGGACATCGTGGGCCGCAAACCCGATGGCTCGCTGGTCACCCACAAGCTCCTGTCCGAGAACCCGGAACACTACCGCGATGCGGCGGTGGCAGGCATTCGCCACCTGCTGGGACTGGCGCCTGGCGTGCCCATCTCACCGGAGCGGGTGGAGTGCGTCAAGATGGGCACCACCGTGGCCACCAATGCGCTGCTGGAGCGCAAAGGCGAGCCCACCCTGCTGGTGACCACCCGGGGTTTCCGGGATGCCCTGCGCATCGCCTACCAGAACCGCCCCCGCCTGTTCGACCGCCACATCGTTCTGCCCGAACTGCTGTACAGCCGGGTGGTCGAGGCCCAGGAGCGCATGGACCCCAATGGCACCGAGTTGCAGGCGCTTAATGAGGACCACCTGCGCGAGCGCCTGTGGGCCGCCTTCGACGCCGGTCTGCGCAGCGTGGCCATCGTGTTCATGCACGCCTGGCGCTACCCGGCACACGAGCAGGTCGCGGCACGCATCGCGCGCGAGGTTGGCTTCACCCAGGTCAGCACTTCGCACGAGACCAGCCCGATGATGAAGTTCGTCAGCCGCGGGGACACCACGGTGGTCGACGCCTATCTCTCTCCCATCCTGCGCCGCTATGTCGAGCAGGTGGCCGCCGAGATGCCCGGCGTGAAGCTGTTCTTCATGCAGTCCTCAGGCGGATTGACCGACGCGAAGGTGTTCCAGGGCAAGGATGCCATCCTCTCAGGCCCGGCCGGGGGCATTGTTGGCATGGCCCGCACCGCAGGCCTGGCCGGACATGACAGGGTGATCGGTTTCGACATGGGGGGCACCTCCACCGACGTGTCGCACTATGCGGGAGCCTTCGAACGCGAGTTCGAGACCCAGGTGGCTGGCGTGCGCATGCGCGCGCCCATGATGAGCATCCACACGGTGGCCGCTGGTGGTGGCTCCATCCTGGGCTTTGACGGTTCGCGCTTTCGGGTCGGCCCGGAGAGTGCCGGGGCCAACCCCGGGCCGGCCAGCTACCGCCGCGGCGGTCCGCTGGCCGTCACCGATGCCAACGTCATGCTGGGCAAGATCCAGCCGGCCCACTTTCCTCGTGTCTTCGGCCCCACGGCCGACCAGCCCATGGATGAGGCGGTCGTTCGTGAGCGGTTCCAGACCCTGGCCGGCCAGGTCGGGCGCACGCCCGAAGATGTGGCCGAAGGTTTCCTGCAGATCGCGGTACAGCAGATGGCCAACGCGATCAAGAAGATCTCGGTGGCCCGAGGCTACGATGTCACGCGCTACACGCTGCAGTGTTTCGGTGGTGCCGGTGGGCAGCACGCCTGCCTGGTGGCCGACGCCCTGGGCATGAGCCGGGTGTTTGTGCACCCGCTGGCCGGTGTGCTCAGCGCCTACGGCATGGGTCTGGCCGACCAGAACGTCATACGGGAGCAGGCGGTGGAGCTGCCCCTGGCGGCCGATTCGATGCCGACCATCGCGAAGGTGCTGGACCAGCTGGCCGACGCGGCTTCGCAGGAACTGCAGCGGCAACAGGTCAGCCGGGGCCTTGCCCTGGTGCATCGTCGTGTGCATGTGCGCTATGAGGGCAGTGACTCGGCCCTCGTTGTGCCTCACGGTGACGTGACCCAGATCCACGCCGCGTTTGAAAGTGCCTACCGCCAGCGCTTTGCCTTCCTCATGCAGGGCAAAAGGCTGATCGTCGAAGCGGTGTCGGTCGAGGCCGTGGTGCCGGGCGACGCGCCGGCCGAACCGCGCCTGCCCCTGCACGAACCGCGCGAGGTACCGCGCCGCGAGACGGTGCGCATGTATGGCGATGGCCGCTGGCTGGATGCCGCCCTGGTGGTGCGCGAGGACATGCGCCCCGGCGACCGCGTTCCCGGCCCGGCCATCATTGCCGAGAAAAACGCCACCACCGTGGTCGAGCCGGGCTGGGAAGCCGAGCTCACCGAACTCGACCACCTGGTGCTGGAGCGCCGGGTCCCCCGGGTGGTGCGCCATGCAGCCGGAACCCAGGTCGATCCGGTGCTGCTGGAGGTGTTCAACAACCTGTTCATGAACATCGCCGAGCAGATGGGCCTGCAGCTGCAGAACACCGCCTACTCGGTCAACATCAAGGAGCGCCTGGATTTTTCCTGTGCCCTGTTCGATGCCGAAGGCAACCTGATCGCCAACGCCCCCCACATGCCGGTGCACCTGGGCAGCATGGGCGAGAGCATCAAGACCGTCATCCGCGAAAACGCGGGCCGCATGCAGCCCGGCGACGTCTACGTGCTCAACGACCCCTACCACGGTGGCACGCACCTGCCCGACGTCACCGTCATCACCCCGGTCTACCTGCCTGACCATGAGCAACCCATGTTCTACGTGGGCAGCCGGGGCCACCACGCCGACATCGGCGGCACCACACCCGGATCCATGCCGCCGTTCTCGACCCGCATCGAGGAAGAGGGCGTGCAGATCAACAACGTCAAGCTGGTCGACCGGGGCGTGCTGCAGGAAGAGGCCATGCTGGGCTTGCTGGCCTCCGGTACCTATCCCTCCCGCAATCCGCAGCAGAACCTGGCCGATCTGAAGGCCCAGATTGCGGCCAACGAGAAGGGCGTTCAGGAGTTGCGCCGCATGGTCGACCAGTACGGACTGGATGTGGTGCAGGCCTACATGCGGCATGTGCAGGACAACGCCGAAGAGTCGGTGCGCCGTGTCATCACCCGGCTCAAGGACGGGGAGTTCACCCTGCCGCTGGACAATGGTGCGCAGATCCGCGTGGCCATCCGGGTTGACTCGGCCAGTCGCAGCGCCACCATCGACTTCACCGGCACCTCACCCCAGCAGACCAACAACTTCAACGCGCCCACGGCGGTGTGCATGGCTGCGGTGCTCTACGTGTTCCGCTCGCTGGTGGACGACGACATACCGCTCAACGCCGGCTGCCTCAAGCCCCTGCAAGTCATCATTCCGCCCGGGTCCATGCTCAACCCCAACCCGCCGGCCTCGGTGGTGGCGGGCAATGTGGAGACCTCGACCTGCATCACCAACGCCCTGTTCGGCGCGCTCGGCGTGATGGCTGGCTCGCAGCCGACCATGAACAACTTCACCTTTGGCAACGATCGGCACCAGTACTACGAGACCATCTCGGGCGGCAGCGGCGCCGGTGGCACCTTCGATGCCCATGGGGTTCTGGTGGGCGGCTTCGATGGCACCAGCGTGGTCCAGACCCACATGACCAACTCCCGGCTGACCGACCCCGAGGTGCTGGAGTTCCGCTTCCCGGTGCGGCTGGAAAGCTACGAGATCCGCAAGGGTTCAGGCGGGGCGGGTCGCTTCAAGGGTGGGGACGGAGGCGTGCGTCGCGTGCGTTTCCTGGAGCCCATGACCGCCAGCATCCTGTCCAACGGCCGCCTTCACCCCGCTTTCGGCATGGCTGGCGGTCAGTCTGGCGCACCCGGCATCAACCGCGTCGTGCGCGCCAATGGCCAGACCGAAGAACTCGCCCACATCGGCCAGGCCGAGATGCAGGTGGGCGACATCTTCGAGATCCACACCCCCGGTGGAGGTGGCTTCGGCACATCTGAATGATTTGCGTGCAGCCGATTTGCTCGGCGGCGGAATGCGCTGAGGCGTCGGAGCCCAGTCCAGGACACCGCGGAACCGGCTTTGCCGGGCCGCAGGTGTCGCCCCTTTGAGGGGGTGACGCACCGTCGGTGCGGCGCAGGGGTGGGTCAAATCTCTTCCACCCGCCGAGCCGGGTAGCTGTCCCAGGCCTGGCAGCCCGGGCAGTGCCAGAAATGCTGGCGGGCCTCGAAGCCGCAAGCAGCGCATCGGTAGCGACGCAAAGGGGCGCTGGCCTGTTCCAGTGCCGCCTGCACCCTCTCCTTGGCCAGCGGATCGCTCAAGGGTTCTTCCTTGAGCCAGTGAGCGGCCAAAACCAGGGATTTTTCACGTGCCAGGTGATTCAGGTAGCGCTGGCGCGCCTGATCGGGGTCCTTGGCCAGCTGGGCCAGGGCCTCCGTCACATCGATGGAGGGAGCACGCTCGTCAAAGGTCTCCAGCAGCCGGACGGCCTCGGCCTGTCTGCCGCATTGTTTGGCCAGGTCGACCAGCGTGCTCGCGGCCAGCGGCAAGGCCTGAGGCGCATGCGTGGCCAGTTGGGTCAGCGCCTCGTAGGCGCCGCTGGTGTCCCCCGTCTGTGCACGCAGGGCCGACAGCGCCACCCAGCCCCGGGCCACCTGGGGGGCCCGTCGCACCGCTTCCTCAAGGTGTGTGCGGGCCGTGGCTGGGTCGCCTGAGCGTTGTGCCTGCTCCGCCTCTTCGCACAGATGGTGGGCAATGCGGGGTGCGAAGCTGCCCTGTTCCACCTCGTCCAGCCGGATGGCAATGGCCTTGGCCTGCGACCAGTCTCGGGCGCGCTCGTAGATGGCCAGCAAAGCGAGAAAGGCCTCTGACTCGAAGGCCGAGCCCTGCAATTTCAGCAGCGCGGCCTCAGCGCGGTCGAGTAGCCCTGCCTTGAGAAAGTCCAGCGCCAGTGCGTGCTGCGCACGGTCCCTGTCCTTCCGGTTCAGGTCGTCTCGTGAGAGCAGGTGTTCGTGCACGCGCACCGCACGGTCGTAGTCACCACGCCGCCGGAACAGGTTGCCCAGGGCGAAATGGAGTTCAGCGGTCTCCGGGTCACCTTGCACGGCTTCAATGAAGGCATCGATGGCCTGGTCCTGCTGTTCGTTGAGCAGGTGGTTCAGGCCTCGGAAATAGGCTTTGGGCGCCTGTCTTGATTCAATGCGCCACTGGCGCAGGTCCAGTCGGGATGCGATCCAGCCCAGTCCGAATGCGACGGGCAGACCCCACAGCAACCAGGTGAAGTCAAAGTCCATGGGAAGAGGGTTTCACCGCCGGTGGGGGTTCGATATCGGGGGCCATCGGTCCGACCGGTGCTGGCGTCGTAGAAGGCGTGTGGTTGTCGGCTGCTTCGGCAGGTGTCCGAGTCGGTGCTGTCAATCGGCCGCGGCGTGCGCGCCACCACAGGGGCAGCATCAGCAGCACGCCCAGTGTCACCCCAGCCAGCAGGGTCAGCAACAACACCAGCACCAGAGGTGCCTGCGAGGTTGCCCCGAAGAACCAGTGCAGCGTGACGGCCTCCTGGTTGTTCAGCGCGAAGGCGAAGAGGACGAAAAAAATGGCTGCCTTGAGCAGCCACATCAGGTATTTCAAATCGTGATCCCTGTGTGGTTCAACGATTGTAGCGACCACCCGCCCGCAGGCGGGGGTGCTCACTGACGACCGAGCATTTCGGCCGTTCGGGCATCCACCTGCTCACGCAGTGCCTTGCCCGGTTTGAAATGGGGCACCCGCTTCTCGGGAATCATGACGCTCTCACCGGATCGAGGATTGCGGCCCACACGCGGTGCACGTCGATTGACCGAGAAACTGCCAAACCCACGGATCTCGATACGGTGCCCCTTGACCAGCGCATCGCCCATGGCGTCGAGGATGGCCTTGACGGCCACTTCCGCATCACGGTGCGTGAGCTGTCCGAAGCGGGCGGCCAGGGCTTCAACAAGATCTGATCGGGTCATGGTGGAGGCGGTGGTGCGGGCGCTGATTCAGGCAACGGGAACGGAAGCTTCCGTCACCGCCGCCCGATGCGCTGTCGCGTCAGATCAGTTGTTGTTGTCCAGCTTGGCACGCAGCAGGGCGCCCAGGCTTGTTGTGCCGGCGTTGCCGGTGTTCTGGGCCAAGCTGGCCATGGCTTCGTTCTGGTCGGCCATGTCCTTGGCCTTGATCGACAGCTGGATGTTGCGGGTCTTGCGATCCACATTCACCACGACCGAGGTCACTTCGTCACCTTCCTTGAGCACGTTGCGGGCGTCTTCCACGCGGTCGCGGGAGATTTCCGAAGCGCGCAGGTAGCCGATCACGTCTTCGCCCAGGTCGATTTCAGCGCCCTTGGCATCCACGGTCTTGACCTTGCCGGTCACCACGGATCCCTTGTCGTTGACCGACACGAAGGTGCTGAACGGGTCACCGTCGAGCT
This sequence comes from Burkholderiales bacterium, assembly GCA_030604135.1. Lineage (GTDB taxonomy): Bacteria > Pseudomonadota > Gammaproteobacteria > Burkholderiales > Burkholderiaceae_C > Hydrogenophaga. The sequence continues at coordinate 212,408 of JAUVWL010000001.1, forward strand.
GCTTGATACCCAGGGAGATGCGCTCGCGCTCGACGTCGATGGCCAGTACGATGGCGTCGACTTCCTGGCCCTTCTTGAAATTGCGCACGGCGGCTTCGCCGGTCTCGTTCCAGGACAGGTCGGACAGGTGCACCAGACCGTCGATGCCGGCGGCCAGACCCACGAACACGCCAAAGTCGGTGATGGACTTGATCGGACCCTTGACCCGGTCACCGCGCTTGGTGTTCTCGGCAAACTCGTGCCAGGGGTTGGCGCGGCACTGCTTCATGCCCAGTGAGATGCGGCGCTTGTCTTCGTCGATGTCCAGCACCATGACCTCGACTTCGTCACCCAGCGACACCAGCTTGGAAGGGGCCACGTTCTTGTTGGTCCAGTCCATTTCGGAAACGTGCACCAGGCCTTCGATGCCGGGCTCGAGTTCCACGAACGCGCCGTAGTCGGCGATGTTGGTGACCTTGCCGAACATGCGGGTGCCTTGCGGGTAGCGGCGGCTCACGCCCATCCAGGGGTCATCACCCATTTGCTTGAGACCCAGCGACACGCGCTGCTTTTCGACGTCGAACTTGAGGATCTTGGCTGTGATTTCCTGGCCGGCCTGCACCACTTCGCTCGGGTGACGGACACGACGCCAGGCCATGTCGGTGATGTGCAGCAGACCATCGATGCCGCCCAAGTCGACGAACGCACCGTACTCGGTGATGTTCTTGACCACGCCCTGCACGATGGCGCCTTCCTTGAGGGTCTCCATCAGCTTGGCGCGCTCTTCGCCCATCGAGGCTTCGACCACGGCACGACGGGACAGCACCACGTTGTTGCGCTTGCGGTCGAGCTTGATGACCTTGAACTCCATGGTCTTGTTCTCGTAGGGCGTCAGGTCCTTGGTGGGACGGCTGTCGACCAGCGAGCCTGGCAGGAAGGCGCTGATGCCGTTGACCATGACCTTCAGGCCGCCCTTGACCTTGTTGGTGGTGGTGCCGGTGACGAAGTCGCCGGATTCCAGGGCCTTTTCCAGGGCCATCCACGAAGCCAGGCGCTTGGCCTTGTCGCGCGACAGGAGCGTGTCGCCGAAGCCGTTTTCGACGGAGTCGATGGCCACGGAGACGAAATCGCCCACCTGGACTTCGAGTTCGCCCTGGTCGTTCTTGAATTCGTTCAGAGGCACATAGGCCTCGGACTTCAGTCCGGCGTTGACCACCACGTGGCTGTGCTCGATGCGCACGACCTCGGCGGTGATGACTTCGCCCGAGCGCATTTCAGCGCGCTTGAGGGACTCTTCGAACAGGGCGGCAAAAGATTCAGACATTGGGTTTCCTAAGGCTGTTCAGCGTCATTGCGCATCACCCTGGTCAGGGCAGCGAAGATCGTGACGGATGGACAGCTTTGACATTGCGGTGCGCACACCGCGGGGTTGGTTGACAGATCCTTCAGGCCTGCGGGCAGGGAACGCCCGGCGGGGCCTTCAGGGCCAGGGGGTGGTGCCCTCAGCGGGCGGAGAACACCGTTTTGCCATGCCACCAGTCCAGCACCTGCTGCACCGATGCATCGATGCCCAGATGTGAGTTGTCCAGCAGCAAAGCGTCTTCTGCGGGCTTCAAAGGCGCAACGGCCCGGTTGGAGTCCCGTTCGTCGCGCACCTTCAAGTCAAGCAGAAGGTCGTCGAGTTTAGCAGGATTCCCTTTTGAAATCAATTGTCTATAGCGGCGTTCGGCTCGCTGCTCGGCACTGGCTGTAAGGTAGACCTTCAGTTGAGCATTGGGAAAGACCACGGTCCCCATGTCGCGACCGTCTGCGACCAGGCCAGGCAGGCGCCGAAACCCAACTTGCAGGCCATGCAGGGCCTGCCGTACAGCGGGGTGACGCGATACCCGTGAGGCCATGCCACCGGTCGATTCGAGCCGCAATGGGTCGGTGATGTCCCGTCCCGCCAGCAGAACGCGCCGATCCTCGAAACTGACCGGCAGCCGGGCCGCGAGTGCCGCGACCGCCGCTTCATCATCCAGGTCCACACCGGCGTCGTGCGCCGCCAGGGCCGTCGCGCGGTAGAGCGCGCCCGAATCCAGCAAGTGGTAACCCAGGCGTTGCGCCACCTCGGCCGCCAGGGTGCCTTTGCCCGAGGCCGTGGGACCGTCGATGCAGATCACGGGAACGGCATCCGGGTGTGCCTGGCAGACGTCAAACAGAGTTTCGAAATAGTCCGGAAAGGTCTTGGCCACACATTTTGGGTCTTCGATGCGCACGGGCAGCCTGGCCGGGTTGAAGGCGGCAAGCGAGAAGCACATGGCGACGCGGTGATCGTCGTAGGTGTGGATGGATCCGGTTGCCCACTTTGCAGGAGGTGTGATGCGGATGAAGTCCGCGCCTTCTTCCACCGTGGCGCCGAACTTGCGGCATTCGGTGGCCATGGCCGCGATTCGGTCGGTTTCCTTCACCCGCCAGCTGGCGATGTTGCGCAGCGTGCTGGGGCCGTCGGCGTACAGGGCCATCACCGCCAGTGTCATGGCGGCGTCGGGGATGTGATTGCAGTCCAGGTCGATGGCCTTCAGTGGCCAGGCGCCCCGCCGAATGTGCAGGCGGTTGGCTTCCCCGGTGACCTCGGCGCCCATCAGGCGGGCCGCTTCGATGAACCGGATGTCGCCCTGGATGGAGGTCAGCCCCACGCCCTCGATGGTGATGCCGTCGTGTCCAGACGTGGGGGCGGCCAAGGCGCCGAGCGCCACGAAATAGCTGGCCGACGAGGCATCGCCCTCGACCGGTATGCTGACCGGTGAGGTATAGCGGCTGCCTGCCGGAATGGTGAAGCGTTCCCAGCCATCGCGGCGAACGTCGACCCCGAAGCGCGCCAAGAGGTTAAGGGTGATTTCGATGTAGGGGCGCGAGATCAGCTCGCCGACCACCTCGATCACCACGTCCTTCTTGGTCGCGGCCAGGGGCAGGGCCAGCAGGAGCGCCGTCAGGAACTGGCTGGAGACGTCACCCCGCACCCGTACCGGCATGTCCAGAGCCAGCGGCTGTGTCGATCCGTTGCCAATGGCCAGGGGGGGATAGCCGTCCTGACCCAGGTATTCGATGGGGCACCCCAACTGGCGCAGTGCCTGCACCAGGTCTCCAATGGGACGCTCATGCATGCGGGGAACACCGCTGAGTTCGTAGCGCCCGCCGTTGATGCAGGCCCAGATGGCCAGTGCGGCGGTCAGCGGGCGCATGGCCGTGCCGGCATTGCCCAGGAACAGCTTGGCGCTGGCTGCCGGCAGGCGGCCGCCGAGCCCGTGCACGCGGACTTCGCTGGTCGCGGGGTGCTCGATCCGGCAACCCAGCAGTGCCAGGGCATCGAGCATCACACGCGTGTCGTCCGAGTCGAGCAGGTCGGTGATGGTGGTTTCACCCTCACTCAGTGCGGCCAGCAGCAGCACGCGGTTGGAGATGCTCTTGGAGCCGGGCAAACGAACGGTGCCGCCGGCGCTGGCCAGCGGAGGAACGTCAAGAAAGGTGGTCTGGTACATCGGTGGGCGGGACGGCAGCGGCTTGCGCCTGCACGATGGCCTGTCAGTTTTTGGGCTTGACCGCCGACATGCGCCAGTGCGCACGGGCGTCGCTGGCTTTTTCGATCAGGGCTTCCAGCGCATCGGGGTCGCTGGTGTTCATGGCGGTCTCCAGCTGGTGCAGGGCACGCAGGAAATGCCGCGACTGGGCAATCAGCTCTTCGCGGTTCGACATGAGGATGTCTCGCCAGACGGAAGGTTCGCTGGCCGCTATGCGGGTGAAATCCCGAAAGCCCGGACCCGCCAGCGAGAGAAACTCGTCGGCTTTGTCCTGCGACTGGATGCCATTCATCAAGGCAAACGCAATCAGGTGCGGCAGGTGGCTCACCGCCGCGTAGGCCGCGTCGTGGGCCTCCGGCGACATCTGTTTGACATGGCAGCCCAGGGCACTCCAGACGTACTTGGCTTTGTCCAGTTGCTCTGTCAGGGTGCGCTCGATCGGCGTGAGAATCACCTGGCGGCCGGTGTACAAATCGGGGTCGGCGTGCTCGACTCCGGCCAGTTCCTTGCCGGTGATGGGGTGGGCCGGCACAAAGACCCCCACCTGGTCTCGCAGCACCCGCCGGGCCGCGTCGATCACTTCGCGCTTGGTCGAGCCCACATCCATGATCAGCGTGTTCTTCGTCACCAGGTGTCGGATGGCCTTGAACGAGGCTTCCGTAGCCGCCACCGGAACCGCCAGCAGCACCAGATCGGCGCCCGAGACAGCCAGCAGGGCGGAAGGCGCTTCAACGTCGATCACACCCATCTGCCGGGCGCGTTCCGTGGTCGACGGCGACTTGCTGTAGCCCACCACCCGCTTGACCAGACCGGCTTTCTTCAGGGCGAGGGCAAAAGAGCCCCCCATCAGGCCGCATCCGATCAGGCCGAGTTGTTCGAATTTCGGGGTTCCGTTCATGGCCGTTTCTGTTCTGGGCTGGGCAGTGAATACATCACTCACTCACCGGGTAGGCACCCAGCACCTTGTAGAACGCACACAAGGCCTTGAGCTCGTCCAGCGCAGTGGCCACATGCGGCTCACTGGGGTGACCGGCGATGTCGATGTAGAAAAAGTACTCCCACTGGCCTGACTTGGCCGGACGGGACTCGAAGCGGGTCATGGACACACCGTGCCTCTTCAGTGGGACCAGCAGGTCGTGCACCGCGCCAGGCCGGTTGGGCACCGACACCACCAGGCTGGTGCAGTCGCGCCCGGAGGCGGGCGGCATGGCCATGGTCTGCGGCAGGCAGATGACGGCGAAGCGCGTGCGGTTGTAGGCCTCATCCTGAATGGCGTGGGAGACGATGTGCAGGGCGAACTGGGCCGCGGCCCGCTCGCTGGCAATCGCCGCCCAGGCCGGGTTGGTGGCCGCGAGGCGGGCGCCTTCTGCGTTGCTGGAAACAGCGCGGCGCTCGGCGTGTGGCAGGTGCTGCGTGAGCCAGTTCTGACACTGGGCAAGGGCCTGTGGATGGGCCATGACCACATCCACCCCGCCCAGTTCGTTGACCTGGCGCAGCAGGTTATGGCGCACCAGCAGGCTGACCTCGCCCACGACGTGCACTGGCGAACGCAGGAACAGGTCGAGCGAGCGTGCGACGACGCCCTCGGTGGAGTTTTCCATGCCCACCACCCCATACTGGGCGGTGCCCGCGGCCGTGGCGTGGAACACCTCGTCGAAGTTGGCGCAGTAGATCATGTTGGCTGCGCTACCAAAAAACTCGATCGCAGCCTGTTCGCAAAAGGTGCCCTGCGGCCCGAGCACGGCCACACGCTGCGGTGCCTCCAGCGCCAGGCAGGCCGACATGATCTCGCGCCAGATGGCGGCCACGTGCTGGTTGAGCAAGGGCCCCTGGTTGGCAGACTGGATTTTCTCGATCACCTGCGCCACCCGGTCCGGGCGGAAGAAAGGCGAGCCTTCGGCGCGCTTGATCTCACCGACCTGTTCGGCCACACGGGCACGCTGGTTGAGCAGCGAAAGCAGCTGCTGGTCGATGCTGTCGATCTGGACGCGCAGGGCACCCAGGGCTTCGGACTGGACGGGCTGCTTGGGTTCGCTCATGCCAGGGTCTTCTCGAATTCGCGCATGTAGTCGACCAGCGCCTGCACACCGGCCAGGGGCATGGCGTTGTACAGGCTGGCGCGCATGCCACCCACCGACTTGTGGCCCTTGAGCTGCAGCAGACCGCGTTCCCTGGCGCCAGCCAGAAAAGCCTCGTTGCGTGACTCGTCGTGCAGGAAAAATGGAATGTTCATGCGCGAGCGGCAGTTCTTGGCCACTTTGTTGACGTAGAAGCCGGATGCATCAATGAAGTCGTACAGCAGGCGGGCTTTTTCCATGTTGCGCGCTTCCATGGCGGCAACGCCGGTGAGTACGCCTTCGCGCTGGCGCTTGAGCCACTGGAAGGTCAACCCCGCCATGTAGATACCATAGGTTGGTGGCGTGTTGTACATGGAGGCGTTGTCGGCCACGGTACGGTAGTCGAAGGCGCTTGGACAGATGGGCATGGCATGCCCGAGCAGATCCTCGCGCACCACCACCAGGGTCACGCCAGCCGGTCCCAGGTTCTTCTGGGCACCACCAAAGGCCAGTCCCACACGGCTCCAGTCCACCGGACGCGAAGCCACGTGAGACGAGAAGTCGATCACCAGGGGCGCATCGCTACCCAACGCCCGCAGGTCGGGCAACTCGTGAAACTCGATGCCGTGGATGGTCTCGTTGCTGCAAATGTGCACATAGCTGGTACCCGGCTTGAGGCGCCAGGTGGCTGGCGCGGGCAGGGCGGTGTGGCCGTTCGCCTCATTGCTGGCGGCCACATTCACCAGGGCGTACTTGCTGGCTTCCGCGGCCGACTTCCGGCTCCAGCCGCCGGTGACCACCACGTCCACCGTACCGCCCCGACTGAGATTCAGAGGCACGATGGCGTTCTCGGCCAGCCCACCCCCCTGCATGAACAGGATGCGGAACTCGGCGGGGACGGCCAACAGTTCACGAAGGTCGTTCTCGGCCTGGCTGGCGATGGACATGAACTCCTTGCCGCGGTGGCTCATTTCCATCACGCCCATGCCGCAGCCGTGCCAGTCCAGCATTTCGGCGGCGGCCTGCTGCAGCACTTCTTCCGGCATCGCGGCCGGCCCGGCCGAGAAGTTGTAGGGGCGGACGGTCATGCCGCCTCACCTGCGGCATCGTCCTCCGGTGATTCCGGCGCATTGGCGTCGTTCTCGACAATCCGCTGCAGGCCCGACAGCTCGGCGCCATCGTCCAGCGCAATCAGGGTCACACCCTGCGTGGCACGGCCCATCTCGCGGATCTCGCTGACCCTGGTCCGCACCAGCACGCCGGTGTCGGTAATCAGCATGATCTCGTCGTCCGCATGCACCAGTGTGGCGGCGACCACCTTGCCGTTGCGCTCGCTTTGCTGGATGGCGATCATGCCCTTGGTGCCGCGCCCGTGGCGCGTGTACTCACCGATCGGTGTGCGCTTGCCATAACCGTTGATGGTGGCGGTGAGCACACTCTGCTCCTCGTCTTCGGCGACCAGCATGGCGATCACGCTCTGGCCGTCTTCCAGCAGCATGCCGCGCACGCCGCGGGCGTTGCGGCCCATGGGGCGTACGTCGTTCTCGTCGAAGCGCACCGCCTTGCCGCCGTCGCTGAACAGCATCACGTCATGCTGGCCATCGGTCAGGGCGGCACCGATCAGGTAGTCGCCTTCGTCGAGGTCGACTGCGATGATGCCGGCCTTGCGCGGGTTGCTGAACTCGGTCAGCGCCGTCTTCTTGACCGTGCCCATGCTGGTGGCCATGAAGACGTAGTGGTCTTCGGGGAAGCTGCGGAACTCGCCCGTCAGCGGCAGCACCACGTTGATCTTCTCGCCTTCCTGCAGCGGGAACATGTTGACGATCGGGCGGCCGCGCGAGCCACGCGAGCCTGCCGGCACTTCCCAGACCTTGAGCCAGTAAAGCCGGCCCCGATTGGAAAAGCACAGGATGTAGTCGTGCGTGTTGGCAATGAACAGCTGGTCGATCCAGTCGTCTTCCTTGGTGGCCGTGGCCTGCTTGCCACGACCCCCGCGCTTCTGCGCGCGGTACTCGCTTAGGGGCTGGCTCTTGATGTAGCCACTGTGCGAGAGCGTCACCACCATGTCGGTAGGTGTGATCAGGTCTTCGGTCGACAGGTCCTGGGCGCTGTGCTCGATCTCGCTGCGGCGGGCGCCCAGCTTGGTCTGACCGAACTCCTGCTTCACCGCCACCAGCTCGTCGGAAATGATGGTCGATACCCGCTCGGGGCGCGCCAGGATGTCCAGCAGATCGTCGATCTGCGCCATCACGTCCTTGTACTCGGCGACGATTTTGTCCTGCTCCAGGCCGGTCAGGCGCTGCAGCCGCATCTGCAGGATCTCCTGGGCCTGTGTCTCGCTCAGGCGGTACAGGCCATCGCCCTGCATGCCGAACTCGCGCTCCAGGCCTTCGGGCCGGTAGTCGTCGGCGTTGACCGTACCGCCGTCCTGCTTGGCGCGGGTGAGCATCTCGCGCACCAGCTGGCTGTCCCAAGACCGGGTCATCAGTTCGGCCTTGGCCACCGGCGGTGTGGGGCTTTCGCGGATGATCTTGATGAACTCGTCGATGTTGGCCAGGGCCACGGCCAGACCTTCGAGCACATGCCCACGCTCGCGGGCCTTGCGCAGCTCGAACACGGTACGCCGGGTAACCACCTCGCGGCGGTGCTCCAGGAAGACCGTGATCAGGTCCTTGAGGTTGCACAGGCGGGGCTGACCGTCGATCAGGGCCACCATGTTGATGCCGAAGGTGTCCTGCAGCTGGGTCTGCTTGTACAGGTTGTTGAGCACCACCTCGGGCACTTCGCCGCGCTTGAGTTCGATCACCAGGCGCATGCCGGACTTGTCCGACTCGTCCTGGATGTGGCTGAGGCCTTCCAGCGTCTTCTCGTGCACCAGCTCGGCAATGCGCTCCTGCAGCGTCTTCTTGTTGACCTGGTAGGGGATCTCGTCAACGATGATCGCCTGGCGCTGGCCCTTGTCGATGTCCTCGAAGTGGCATTTGGCGCGCATCACCACCCGGCCGCGGCCGGTGCGGTAGCCGTCCTTGACGCCATTGATGCCGTAGATGATGCCGCCGGTGGGAAAGTCCGGCGCAGGGACAATCTCCATCAGTTCGTCGATGGAGCACTCCGGGTTCTTGAGCGAGTGCAGGCAGGCGTCCACCACCTCGTTGAGGTTGTGCGGCGGGATGTTGGTGGCCATGCCCACCGCGATACCACCCGAGCCGTTGACCAGCAGGTTGGGCAGGCGGGTCGGCAGCACCAGCGGCTCTTTTTCGGAGCCGTCGTAGTTCGGGCCGAAGTCCACCGTCTCCTTGTCGATGTCCGCGAGCATCTCGTGCGCGATCTTGGACATGCGGATCTCGGTGTACCGCATGGCAGCGGCGTTGTCGCCGTCCACCGAGCCGAAGTTGCCCTGGCCGTCCACCAGCATGTGGCGCAGCGAGAAATCCTGCGCCATGCGCACAATGGTGTCGTACACCGCGCTGTCGCCGTGCGGGTGGTACTTACCGATCACATCGCCAACGATACGGGCCGATTTCTTGTAGGGCCGGTTCCAGTCGTTGTTGAGCTCGTGCATCGCGTACAGCACGCGGCGGTGCACCGGTTTGAGACCGTCCCGCGCATCGGGCAGGGCGCGGCCCACGATCACGCTCATGGCGTAGTCGAGGTAGCTGCGGCGCATTTCCTCTTCGAGGCTGATGGGCAGGGTCTCTTTGGCGAACTGGGTCATGGGAGATGAGGGCCGCAGCGGGCGCAGTCTGGAGAAGGCAACCCCGCATTTTAGTCCCTAGGTTCTCAACGACATGGCTCCGGTCGTGGATGATGCGCCGTTGTATGGGCGCAACGAATAAGCGGCGCTGTGTGTTCTGGTTACAAGTGAGTCGCCCCTTGTATGGGCCGCTATGGCCCTTATGGCACAATTAATTTCAGCGTTTCAGGTGGTGGTCACCTGCGGCGTCCATATTTCTTACGCATATCGTTTGCGTCCAACCAAGAGGAATACCATGAAGAAGTTGAACAAAGTGGCAATGTTGTTCGCTGCTGTTGCCGTCGCCGGCGCCGCTGGTGCCCAGACCGTCGACAACTGGCGTGCTTCCGATGGCACCGTCTGGAAGAACGGCAGCAATGAGCTGTGCTGGCGCAACGCCGGCTGGACGCCTGCCACCGCAGCCGAAGGCTGCGACGGCGCCATCGTCCCCCAACCCGCTCCGGCCCCGGCTCCTGCTCCGGCCGCCGATGCTCCTGCACCTGCCCCCGCTGCTGCTCCCGCACCGGCACCGGCTCCTGCCGAAGCCGCCGCTGCCAAGGTGACCTACGCAGCCGACGCCTTCTTCGACTTCGACCGTGCCGTGCTCAAGCCTGAAGGCCGTGCCAAGCTCGATGACCTGGTTGAGAAAGTCAAGGGCATCAACCTGGAGGTGGTGATCGCTGTGGGACACACCGACTCGACCGGTCCGGCCGACTACAACCAGCGCTTGTCCGTGCGTCGCGCCGAAGCCGTCAAGGCTTACCTGGTGAGCAAGGGCATCGACGCCAACCGCATCTACACCGAAGGCAAGGGCCTGACCCAGCCTATCGCCGACAACCGCACGCGCGAAGGCCGCGCGCGCAACCGTCGCGTGGAAGTGGAAGTGGTGGGCACCCGCGCCAACTGATCGGCCTTTCCTGACCAAAAGAAAACCGCGCCCTGGCGCGGTTTTTTTCTGGGCTGGTCATAATCTAAGCCATGGACAACAAGCTCAATGCGGACCCGGCCGAATTGGCCAAATTCTCAGAACTCGCCCACCGCTGGTGGGACCCTGAAAGCGAGTTTCGCCCGTTGCACCAGATCAATCCGTTGCGCCTGGATTGGATTGACAGCCTGGCCGGTCTGGCTGGCAAGCAGGTGTTGGACGTGGGCTGCGGTGGCGGCATCCTGTCCGACTCGATGGCACGAAAAGGCGCCACCGTCACCGGTATCGACCTGTCGGTCAAGGCACTGCGGGTGGCCCAGTTGCACGCCATGGAGGTGGGCACCCCCAATCTCAGCTTCCGTGAGGTCAGTGCCGAAGACATGGCGCGCGAGCAACCCGCGGCCTTCGATGTCGTCACCTGCATGGAGATGCTGGAGCACGTGCCCGACCCGGCCTCAGTGGTCAAGGCATGTAGCACCCTGGTCAAGCCCGGCGGCTGGGTGTTCTTTTCCACCATCAACCGCAATTCCAAGTCATTTCTGTTTGCCATCGTCGGTGCCGAGTACGTGTTGAATCTATTGCCCAGGGGCACCCACGAATACGCCAAACTCATCCGCCCGAGTGAGCTGGGCAGCTACTGCCGATCGGCAGGGCTGGATTTGCAGCAGACCCGGGGCATGGCTTACAACCCGCTGACACAGCGCTGCTGGCTCAACCAGGACACCAGCGTGAACTACCTGTTTGCCACGCGCAAGGTCGCTTGACGATGACCCGTTTCAACGGCATTCAGGCGGTGTTGTTCGACCTGGACGGAACGCTGCTCGACAGTGCACCGGATCTGGCCGCAGCTGCCGAGCGCATGCGCGCCAGGAGGGGCATGCCGCCACTGGGCCTGCCCGCCTACCGGGCGCTGGCCAGCTCCGGCGCCCGCGGCATGTTGCACATGGCATTTGGGCTGGGGCCCGATGACGAGGGGTTCGATACCCTTCGGCACGAGTTCTTCACCGAATACGAGTCGAGCATGACCGAGCACTCCAAGATATTCGACGAGGTCGAGGAGTTGCTGACCAGTCTGCTGGACGTGGGCCTTCGCTGGGGGGTGGTGACCAACAAGTCGGAGCGTTTCACACGGCCCCTGATCCGTTCGATGGCCTTGTTCGAAACCGCAGAAACCGTGATCAGCGGTGACACGACCGCGCACGCCAAACCGCACCCGGCGCCGCTGTTCGAAGCTGCGCGACAGATGCGCCTGCCGACACAGGCCTGCATCTACGTGGGCGATGACTTGCGTGACATCCTGGCCGGTCGTTCGGCCGGCATGGGCACGGTGGCGGCGCTGTACGGTTATCTGGGTACGGGCCCCCACGTGAGCACCTGGGGGGCCGACGCCGAGGTGGATTCTCCGTTGCAGGTCTTGAAATTGCTCGAACTGCCTTAAGATAGGCCACTCAGGGGCTGCACTGGTTTCGACGTGGGTTCGGGCACGCAGCAGGGCATGTCGAGGTTCTGTCACCTCGTAAAACCGCAGAAAAAAACTAACTGCAAACGACGAACGTTTCGCACTCGCCGCTTAATCCGGTGAGCCTTGCAACAGCAGGCCGATAGGCTGGGCAAGGGCGGTCGCAAGACTGTCCAGGCTGCAAGGGAATTTTTATCGGCTGGCTTCGCGTCGGGTACCTTGGCGCGGAGTGAGACCAAAGGGTGCTGGTTGCCTGCGTAGCGTGTCGCTGCGCGACGCGGGCGGCGAGATCCAAATCAGACGACTACACATGTAGAACTGCGCGAAGAAGGCTTGCGGACGGGGGTTCAAATCCCCCCAGCTCCACCATACCTCATGACAAAGGCCGCCAGAACTGAATTTCTGGTGGCCTTTTTCTTTGGACGTTTACATCGCTACAGGGCTGTGCATGCCGAGTCTGGACCAATCGGAACCGCTGTCCGCTTCAAACGAGCTGGCTGACGCAGCAAGTCACCTGGGAGCCCGTGTGGTGGAGTGCTGCCTGGCGGACTTCTCTTCGGTTGCCCGCGGCAAGCGGCTGACCACGCAGGAATGGGTCGCTCAAGCGGGCTGCAAGCTGCCTTCGGTCCTGCTGGGCATGACCATCACCGGCGGTTCGCCCAGCCAGGTGTTTGGCCCTCTGTTGCCGGCCGGCTATGTCGATCTGCAGCTGGTGCCCGACCTCGGGACCCTGGTTGCCCGGCCGGGTCGACCCGGCGAGGCCACGGTGCTCTGCGACCCTTCAGGTTCCTGGTGGTCGGCGCCTTTGGGGCGAGCGGTTCACGCGAGCGAGTTCTCCCCCCGGGCCGCCTTGAAGCGGGTGGTCCAGGCCTACGAGGCTCAAGGTCTGCGCGCCACGGTGGCGCCGGAGCTGGAGCTGTTCCTGTTGCAGTGCGAGCCCGATGGCCGCGCCGTCGGCAGTGCCAGGCCCAGCACTTTTTCTCCCGTGCGGGAGCGGGCCTGCGATGCGTATTCCCTGGAGCGCTGCAGCCATTTCGAACCCTATTTCGACGAGCTTTGGCAGGCGTGCGAGAGCTGGGGCATTCCGGTTTCGGGCTACCTGCACGAGGCCGCGCTGTCACAGTTCGAGGTGAACTTCCTGCCCGGTGCGCCATTGGAACAGGCGGACGCGGTGTTCCGGTTCAAGCGCCTGGCCAGGGAAATTGCCGCCCGCCACGGGTTTCTGGCCAGCTTTGCGGCCAAGCCTTTCCTGGACCAGCCGGGCACCGGCATGCACTGGCATTTCAGTGTGCAGCGCACCCATTCCGATCGGGACTGGCCGCACCTGTTTGCCACACCCAAGGGTGCACCCAGTCCGCAGCTGATGCATTTCATCGCCGGTTTGCAGCGGCACACGCCATCGGCCATGGCCCTGTATGCCCCGTTCGACATGTCGTTCGACCGGATTGCATTGAGCGACGCATCGCCCACCCACGCGGACTGGGCGCATGATGACCGGCAGGTGGCCTTTCGAATTCCCGCGTCGGGTCCGCAGTCGGTGCGGGTGGAGAACCGGCTCCCGGGAGGTGATGCGAACCCCTACCTGACGGTGGCTTCAACACTGGCTTTTGGCCTGTCGGGTCTCAATGCATCGCTGCTTCCGGTGGACAGCAAGCCTGACGAGCTGGTTTTGCCACGACAGTTGCCCGATGCACTTACAGCGCTGGAGTCCAGCGGGGCTGTTCGCGACATGCTGGGCGCACCCTTGATCGACCTGTTTGTGGCGCTCAAGCGCCACGAGCACCAGGAGCGCGCAGGGCTGGACCAGCCTCGGTTGGACTGGGACCTGAGGCACCTCATCGAGCTGGCATGAAGGGCGTTGGATTGAACGACGCTGGGGTGGGGCAAGCATCCGTGAGCGAGAGCCATAAAGGTCCACATTGCCCGGTCTGCCTGACACAGGGCAGCAACTGGTTTGCCGCGCCGCGTGCGCGCACCTACTGGCGCTGCGTGCACTGCGAGGCCACGTTCATGGATCCTTCGGCCAGGCCTGCCCCGTTGGTCGAAGAGGCCGAGTATCGACTGCATGTCAACGCGGTCGATGACCCGGGTTACCGCCGCTTTCTTGCGCGCCTGGCCGAACCCTTGCTGGCGCGACTGCCGCCGGGCAGCGCAGGGCTTGACTTCGGTTGCGGGCCTGGCCCGGCGCTGGCGGCCATGCTGAGGGAGGCGGGGCACGCCGTGGCCTTGTACGACCCGCTGTTTTTTGATGACCCGCGGGTGCTGTCGCAAAGCTACGACTTTGTGTGCTGCAGTGAGGTGGCCGAACACTTCCACCGGCCGGCCGAGGCGTTTGACCGCCTGGACAGGCTGATGCGCCCTGGGGCCTGGCTGGGTGTGATGACCGGCTTTCTGGACGACGGGGTCGACTTCGAACGCTGGCACTACCGGCGCGACCCGACCCACGTGGTCTTCTACCGTGAACAGACCTTCCGGGTTCTGGCGCAGCGCCACGGCTGGTGGTGCGAGTTTCCGGCCAACAACGTGGCCCTGATGCGCAAGCCGGTTGCCTGAGCCGGAGAGGCGGTCAGTGCTGGCTGGCGGGCAGGTGCACCACCATGCCGTCGAGCTCCGGCTTGAGCAAGACCTGGCAGCTCAGACGGCTGCTGGGCTGGACCGGGCTGGCCGCGAAATCGAGCATGTCGGCCTCGTCGCGACTCGGTGGCGGCAGTTGCTCTGCCCAGGGGGCGCCGATCATGACATGGCAGGTAGCGCAGGTGAGTGTGCCGCCGCAGTCGGCTTCGATGCCGGTGATGTTGGCGTCGACGGCGGCCTTCATCAGGCTCTGGTCCGGGGTGGCCCGCAGGGTCTGTTCGCTGCCGTCGGCGGCGATGAATCGGATCGAGATCATGGTGCTGTGTTCTGTCAGGTTCAGATGCGGCTGAAGTACTCGCGGCGGTCGAATTCGAGCTTGTCTTCGGCTTCGGCATGGCGCGCCGCCTCGGCACGCTTGATGCGCAGGAAGTGTGCCGTGGCGGCTGGCCCGAGGCCGCTGGCGAGCACGGTGTCAGCCTGCAAGGCATCGAGGGCAGCCCCGAGTGTGGCAGGGATGTGGGGGTGGCCGGGGTCGTAGGGGTCTTCACTGGCTCCCGGTGGTGTCAGTGCCTTCTCGATGCCGTCCAGGCCGGCGGCAATCTGTGAGGCCATGTAGAGGTAAGGGTTGGCGGCGGGTTCGCCCAGGCGGTTTTCGATGCGGGTGGCGGGGTCGCCCGGTGCGCCGACGACGCGAAGCATGGCACCTCGGTTGTCTCGGCCCCAGACCGCTGCCTTGGGCGCCAGGGCGTTGGGCCGGAAGCGTCCGAAGCCGTTGGCGGTGGGTGTGCACAGGCAGGCCAGGGCATCGGCATGAGCCAGCAGGCCGGCCAGCCACTGGCAACCCATGTCGGAGAGGGTGTGGCTGGCGGCCAGGCCGTCGCTACCGGGTGCAGGGGCCGGGCGGGCAAAGACGTTGCTGCCGTCGTCCAGCCGGACCAGCGACTGGTGCAGGTGCCAGCCGCTGGACATGATGTTGGGGAATGGCGGGCGGCACATGAAGGTGGCCAGGTAGCCGGCCCGCCGCAGCGCCTGGCGAACGCCGTTGCGGAACAGCACCATCTGGTCGGCCGCGGTCAGGGCATCGGTGGCGTCGAACACGGCCTCGATCTGGCTGGGGCCGAGTTCGATTTCCAGTGACTGCAGCGGCAGCCCCAGGGCCTGGGCCGTGTCCTGCACGATGCGCATCACCGGTTCGGCCATGTCGGTCATGGCCTCACCCTGCAGCTGATAGCCGGGGTGGATCATCTCGACGCGTGGGGGTTGGCCGGGCCAGGCCGCCAGCTCGGGGTCGAGCTGGGGGCTGGCGTCGAGCAGGCGGTAGACGTGGAACTCGACTTCCAGACCCACTTTCAGACCGTGGCCGGTACGGGCCAGTCGGGCCAGCGCATCCTGCAGAACGCGCCGGCTGTCCATGGGCACCGGGGTTCCGTCCTGGAACCAGGGCTGGCAGCGCAGCCACGCGGTGCCCGGTGACCAGGGCAGCATCAGCAGGCTGTCCGGGTCTGGCAAGAGCATCAGGTTGGCCGCGCCGGCAAAGCCGGGGATGTCGTCGGTGGCACCGCGCTCGAACACCTTCCAGGCGGTGCGATCGGCATGGTCCTTGAGCATCAGGGTGCCGACCATGCCGACCCCTTCGCGCAAGGCGCGTGCGGCTGCGGCGGGCATCAGCGTCTTGCCTCGCAGCAGGCCGTGCGCGTCGCACCAGCTCAGGCGAACCCGCTCGACGCCGGCGTCTTCCATCTGTCGCAGGGCGCGCTCGCAGGCGGCTTCACGTGCCGGGTCGTGGATGCCGCAGCGGGCGGCAAAACTGTCGGTCCAGTCGCTCACGGCTTGACCACCTCTGCGGGTGCTGACGTGGTGCCGCGGTGGGGGTTTTGCCAGGGGGCTCCGGTGCGGCGGCGCTGCACGGCGTCTTGCCACCAGCCGGACCAGCCGGCTGCGGGCGCGATGCCGTCGACCGTGTCGGGGCCGGTGATGAGGCTGTACAAGGAGGGGTCGGCAATGCCGGGCGGGGTCCCGCCGGCGGCCACGGTGTCCATGGCCTGCAGCAGCAGGCGGCGGTTGGCCATGATGACCTTGTCGGTGGTGCCCAGGTGTTCACGGGTGCGGTCCTGGATGGCGCCCATGCTCTCGCAGGCCCATTGGTCGTGCACGTTGATGTCGTCTTCCCCCATGCCCAGGTAGGTGCGGGACTGCTGTTCTTCGGGGTTGAACCCCCAGTGGTTGTGCCGGCCGGCCTTGGGGATGTAGCCGGGCAGGGTGACGGCAGGCAGGCGCTGCTTGCGCATGGTGTCCTTGTCCACCGGGGTGTCGAAGCTGGTGAAGAAGGCGTACCAGTAGTTGTGCGTGTCATCCACCGGCACATGCATCTGGGTGATGGTCATTGTGGGCGACAGTGGGATGACAAAGGTCTGCGGGAAGACAGCGTTGGTGATGCGCACGTGCATGAGCTCTTCCGTCATGCGCCTGAGCGCGGTGAGGCGGATACCCCAGGGCATGGCTTCGTGGCTGATGTCGGGCTGTCCGAATTCACGCATGACACGGGTCATGGGCCAGTGTTCGCCATCTTTTTCGCCCAGGCTGGCGCCGCGGAACTGCTTGCCGTAGCTGTCCTCCAGCGAAGCGTCGTTGAAAAAGCGGTGCAGGTAGGACGCGTGGGCGGGGTCGATGCCGACCTCGAAAGCCTGCAACCAATTGCAGTGCCACAGGCCCTTGAAGGCAAAGCTGTGCGAGTCGGGCGCCTCGAAGCAGTCCAGGGCAGGCAGCGGTGGCGGGGTGGATCCCTCCGGCCCCAGCCAGGCAAACAGCACGCCGGCCCGGGTCTGCAGCGGGTAGCTGCGCTGACGGATGCGCTGGCACAGGGTGCTGCCGGTCGGTTCGGCCGGGGTCTCGGTGCACTGGCCGCTGATGTCGAACTTCCAGCCGTGAAAAGGGCAGCGCAGGCCATCGCCCTCGTTGCGGCCGTAGGCCAGATCGGCGCCGCGGTGCGGGCAGTCGCGGTCGAGCAGACCGAACTGGCCCTCGGCGTCCTTGAACAGCACCAGGTCCTGACCCAGCAGTCGGACCGCCTTCACAGGGCGGGTGGCCATGGCCGGGTCGAAGCGTGGGTCGAACTCGTCAAGCAGGGCCACGGGTTGCCAGTACCGGCGCAGCAGTTCACCTCCGGGTGTACCCGGTCCGACCCGGGTGAGTTTGTCGTTCTGTTCGGCTTTCATGGCATGGCCTAGGTTAGGAACTATGGGAAACGGTATACCGTTTTGAAGTTTCAGTGTACAGTCGATGGCATGAGCTTGCAAGAATCCGTGTTGATGCAGTTGCGTGACCTCATCCTCAGCGGTGCGTTTCCGCCCGGGCAGCACCTGGCCGAGCAACAGCTGGCCCAGCGCCTGGGGGCTTCACGCACGCCGGTGCGGGCGGCACTGGTGCAGCTCGAACAGGAAGGGCTGCTGGAGGCCACCGAGACCGGCAAGCTGCAGGTGCGGCCCCACACCGCGCAGGAGGTCTGTGATGCCATTGCGGTGCGCGGTCACCTGGAGGGCATGGCGGCACGGCTGGTGGCCGAGCACGGCGTGTCACGGGCACTGCAGGGCGACTTGCAGGCCTGTCTGGACGAGGGCGACCGGCTGCTGTCCGCCCAGGCGCTGGACATCGACAGCTACGCCGACTATGCGCGCATGAACGACCGCTTCCACGCGCTCATCCTTCAGGCTTGCGGCAACCGCGCGCTGCAGCGGGCCGTGGCCCAGAACGACCGGCTGCCGTTTGCGCCGGCGTCGGCCATGCTGCCGATGCAGGGCACACTGGACAAGGACCTCGACTGGATGCGCTATGCGCACCGCCAGCACCACATGCTGGTTGACGCCCTGCGCCGGGGGGAAGGCGCTCGCGCCCAGGCCCTGGCCACCGAGCACACCGAGGTGGCCCAGATGAACATGCGCCTGGCGCTGGAGCGGCGCAGCGAGTCACAGGCGGTGTTGCCGGCCATCCGGCTGGTGGTGGGGTAAGCGCCAGCGACCACCGGAGCCAGGTCGGTGTATCGTTGCCGGATGTCCAGCGAACACACCAACCATGCCACCGGCACGTTGCGCCTGCGCCGGGTGGGCATCGATACCTACCACGAGAACGTCGCCTACCTGCACCGCGACTGCGCCATCTACCGGGCCGAGGGCTTTCAGGCCCTGTCCAAGGTGGAAGTGCGGGCCAATGGCCGGCGCATCCTGGCCACGCTGAATGTGGTGGACGACGAGCGCATCGTCGGCTGCGATGAGCTGGGTGTGTCTGAAGATGCGTTTGCCCAGTTGCAGGTGCCCGACGGGCACCTGGCCACGGTCTCGCAGGCCGAGCCCCCGGAGTCGATTCCGGCCCTGTTTCGCAAAATCAATGGCGAGCGCCTGGGCCGCGAGGATTTTCGGGCCATCGTTCGCGACATCGCAGACCTGCGCTATTCCAAGATCGAATTGACCGCCTTTGTGGTGGCCTGCAACCGCAGCGAACTGGACCGGGAGGAGGTCTACTTCCTGACCGAGGCCATGGTGGCATCGGGCCGTCAGCTGGACTGGCACGAACCGCTGGTGGTGGACAAGCACTGCATCGGAGGCATTCCGGGCAACCGCACGTCGATGCTGGTGGTGCCCATCGTGGCAGCCTATGGCCTGGTGTTTCCAAAGACTTCGTCGCGGGCCATCACCTCGCCGGCCGGTACGGCCGACACCATGGAGGTGCTGGCCAATGTCGAACTGCCGTTCGACCACCTGACCGACATCGTGCGGGCCCACCGGGGCTGTCTGGCCTGGGGGGGCACGGCCGACCTGTCGCCGGCCGATGACGTGCTGATCTCGGTCGAGCGCCCCCTGTCCATCGACTCGCCGGGACAGATGGTGGCCTCCATCCTGTCCAAGAAGATCGCGGCCGGTGCGACCCATCTGGTGCTGGACATCCCGATCGGGCCGACCGCCAAGGTGCGCTCCATGCCCGAGGCCCAACGCCTGCGCCGCCTGTTCGAGTATGTGGCGCAGCGTATGCACCTGTCGCTGGACGTGGTGATCACCGATGGCCGCCAGCCCATCGGGCGCGGTATCGGCCCCATGCTGGAGGCGCGCGACGTGATGCAGGTGCTGGAAAACGACCCGGCGGCGCCGGATGACCTGCGGCAGAAATCGCTGCGCCTGGCCGGCCGCATCATTGAATGCAGCCCGGATGTGCGGGGTGGCGACGGCTTTCATATCGCGCGCGACATCCTGGACTCGGGTCGGGCGCTGGCCCGCATGCGGGCCATCATCGAGGCCCAGGGCGGGCGCGGCTTCAATCACCAGCATCCCCCTTTGGGGGCGCTGAGCTTCGATGTGGCGGCGGATGCCGACGGCACCGTCATCGGCATCGACAACCTGCAGGTGGCGCAGATTGCCCGCCTGGCGGGAGCGCCCAAGGTCAAGGCCGCCGGGGTCGACCTGCTGCGCAAGCTGGGCGAGACGGTGCGGCGGGGCGAGCCCCTGTATCGGGTGCACGCCGCCTACCCGTCGGACCTGGAATTTGCGCGCCAGGCCTGTTTGCGCCACAGCGGCTATCGCATCGGGTCACCTGAGCAGATGCCGCAGGTGTTTGTGGAGTTCTGATTCATGCATCCATCTCGTGAGACCGGTGGTGCGCTGCTGTACGTCCCCGAGGAGCAGGCCATTGCCACGACGGTGGCCCGTTCGGCCGGATTGTCGGCGCTGGCCATCGAACGCCACCGCTTCCCGGACGGCGAGCTGCGCCTGTGCCTGCCGCCTGCGTTGCCGGCCCGGGTGGTGGTCTGGCGTGGTCTGCAGCAGCCGAACGAAAAGCTGGTCGAACTGTTGCTGGTGGCGCAGACGGCGCGGGATCTGGGCGCCCGAGAGCTGACCCTGGTGGCCCCTTACCTGGGCTACATGCGCCAGGACATGCCCTTCCGGCCGGGCGAGGCGGTGAGCCAGCGCATTGTCGGGCGCTTTCTGGCTGGGTTGTTCGACGCGGTGATCACGGTCGACCCCCATTTGCATCGCGTAGCCACCCTGCAGGAGGCGGTGCCGGTGGCGCGCGCCGTGGTGCTCAGTGGTGCGCCACTGCTGGCCGAGCACATCGCGCGTGAGCGCGGACCGGTGGTGCTGCTGGGTCCTGACGAAGAGTCCCTGCAATGGGTGGCCAGCGCGGCGCGTCCGCATGGCTGGGCGCATGCGGTCTGTCACAAGACCCGCCATGGCGACCGGGAGGTCGACATCGTGCTGCCCGAGATGGCGCTGGCCGGCGAGGCGGTGGTCCTGATCGATGACGTGGCCAGTTCCGGTCAGACCCTGGTGCGGGCTGCCGAGCTGCTCAAATCCGCTGGCGCCCGCTCGGTCGACGTGGCGGTGACCCATGCCCTGCTGGACGAGGCCGCGCTGGCGCGGATACACCAGGCCGGGGCGGGCGCGTTCTGGAGCACCGATGCCGTGGCACACCCGACCAACGCGGTGAGCATTGCAGCCGCTGTTGCGGGGGCATTGCGGGGGTGACAGACAGGTGCCAATGGTGGCGGACACAATGCGCCCACCATTGACTCTGCCCACCCTCTGCCCATGAGCGAATTGTTTGAGCCGGTCAGCGCCGGCGCCCTGAGCCTGTCCAACCGCATCGTGATGGCACCCCTGACGCGCAACCGCGCCCCTGGCGCGGTGCCCACAAGCGCCATGGCGACCTACTACCGCCAGCGCGCGAGCGCCGGCCTGATCATCACGGAAGCCACGGCCATCAGCCACCAGGGACAGGGCTATGCGGACGTGCCGGGGCTATACGCGCCTGAACAGGTGACGGGCTGGCAGCAAGTGACCGGTGCGGTGCATGAGGCTGGCGGACGGATCGTGACCCAGCTCTGGCATGTGGGCCGCGTGTCGCACAATGAATTGCAGCCTGGTGGCGGCGCGCCGGTGGCTCCGTCGGCCATTCGTGCCAACACCAAGACCGTGCTGATCCGCGGCGGTGTGCCGACCTTTGTCGACACGTCGGAGCCCCGGGCTCTGTCCATTGACGAGTTGCCGGGTATCGTCGATGACTACCGGCGCGCGGCGCTGGCCGCCGTCGAAGCAGGTTTCGACGGCGTCGAGGTGCACGCGGCCAACGGCTACCTGCTGGACCAGTTCCTCAAGACCGGCAGCAACCACCGCACCGACGCTTACGGAGGTTCCATAGAGAACCGGGCCCGCCTGTTGCTGGAGGTGATGCAGGCGGTGACGCAAGCCATCGGTGGCGGACGGGTGGGTATCCGCCTGTCACCGGTGACGCCGGCCAACGACGTGGTCGATGCCGACCCTCAGCCCTTGTTCGAATACTTGGTACGTCAGTTGGGCCCCCTGGAATTGGCCTATGTGCATGTGATCGAAGGCGCAACCGGCGGCCCGCGCGAGTTGCCTGATCGACCGTTCGACTACCCGGCGCTGCGCGCGGCCTGGCGAGCCGCTGGTGGACAGGGCGCCTGGATGGTCAACAACGGCTACGACCTGACGCTGGCCCGCCAGGCCCTGAGCGAGGGTGCCGATCTGGTGGCTTTCGGCAAGCCCTTCATCGCCAACCCGGACCTGGTCGAGCGGCTGAGGCGCGGCGGACCGTTCAACGCCCCCGATCGCAGGACCTTCTATGGCGGTGGCGAGCAGGGCTACACCGACTACCCAATGCTGGCCTGAGCGGCTGGCCTGAGCGGGTTCGCTTATTGGAGGTGCTGGCCCGGGTTTGACCCGGGTCAGAGCCGGGCTGATTGTCCGCCCGATGGGCTGGACAAGCAAAGCCGGAAGGGGGACCATGTGCCTGAACAAGGGGTGAGGGATATCCACACCCTATGACAGGAGGCAGGTCTTGCAACGCAGTCCTAACCAAATCCTGGCGTCTCTTGGCTTGAGGCGTCTGCCTGGGCACCTGCTGACGGCGGTGCTGGTGTTGCTGTTCGCCATCGGGCTGGCAGCAGCCCAGCCTGCCAGGACCGCCGGCGTGCCCGTGCTGACGGTGGACGGGGCCATCGGGCCAGCCACCGCTGACTATGTGGTGCGTGGCATTGCACAGGCCGCGCGCGATGGTGCGCCACTGCTGGTTTTGCAGATGGACACGCCGGGTGGGCTGGATCTGTCGATGCGCCAGATCATCCAGGCCATCTTGGCTTCCCCCGTGCCGGTGGTGAGCTACGTGACGCCAGCAGGTGCGCGGGCGGCCAGCGCCGGCACCTACATTCTGTATGCCAGCCATGTGGCGGTCATGGCACCCGCCACCACCCTGGGTGCCGCCACGCCGGTGGCCATCGGCATGCCAGGTTCGCCGCAGCCGACAGCGCCGGCCGGTGGCCAGGGTGATGAGAGCAAGGAAGAACCGGCGACGTCGCCTGTCGACGCCATGACCGCCAAGCAGATCAACGACGCGGCGGCTTACATCCGGGGCCTGGCCAAGGAACGCGGGCGCAACGCCGAGTGGGCCGAGCGTGCCGTGCGCGAGGCGGTCAGCCTGTCCGCAGCCGAAGCGCTGGAACAAGGCGTCATTGATCTGGTGGCCGTCGACCTGGCCGAACTGATGACTCAGCTTGATGGCCGAACGGTCAAGACCGCTCGCGGGGAAGTGACTCTGGCCACCACAGGACTGACCATGCTCATGCAAGCACCCGACTGGCGCCACCGCTTGCTCGGAGTGATAGCCAACCCGAGCTTCGCGCTCATTTTGCTGATGATCGGTGTCTATGGGCTGATCTTCGAGTTTTCCTCACCCGGCTTCGGCATCCCGGGTACGGTGGGGGCCATCTGCCTGTTGCTGGCCATGTTTGCTTTGCAGATGTTGCCGGTCAACTACGCGGCCCTGGCGCTGATTCTGCTGGGGTTTGCCCTGCTGGCGGCGGAGTTGCTGACACCGGCCTTTGGTGTGCTCGGTGTGGGCGGCGTCATTGCCTTCATGGCTGGCGGTCTGTTGTTGTTTGACCGTGACGTGCCGGGCATGGGGGTGCCATTGCCGCTGCTGTTCGGCATTTCGCTCACCGCCGCCGCAGCGATGCTGCTGGGCGGTGGCATGGCTTTGCGCGCACGCAGGGCGCGTGTGGTCAGTGGCAGCGAAGCGCTGCTGGGTGCAACCGGACAGGTGACATCGGTCGAAGGTGCCATTGCATGGGCGCAGGTGCAGGGGGAGCGCTGGCAGGTGGTCGCCGGGCCACCAATGGTTCCCGGTCAGCGGGTTCGCGTGCGAGCCGTTGACGGACTGGTTCTGCAGGTTGAGCTTCTGGACGGGACGGGATCCGACTTAGACAAGGAGAATACGTGATGCTGGACTTCAACATCGGGTTGGGCGGCATTCTGCTGCCATTGGTGCTTGTGCTGCTGGGCGCCTCGTTCCGCATCCTGCGCGAGTACGAGCGGGGCGTGGTGTTCCAGCTCGGCCGCTTCTGGAAGGTCAAAGGGCCAGGTTTGGTGATCGTGGTGCCCGGCCTTCAGCAGATGGTGCGGGTCGACATGCGGGTGGTGACCATGGACGTGGAACCGCAGGACGTGATCTCGCGCGACAACGTCTCGGTCAAGGTCAACGCGGTGGTGTTCTTCCGGGTCATCGACCCCCAGAAGGCCATCATCCAGGTCGAAAACTACCTCATGGCCACCAGCCAACTGGCCCAGACCACCCTGCGGGTGGTGCTGGGCAAGCACGAGCTTGACGAAATGCTGGCCGAACGCGAGCGCCTGAACCTGGACGTGCAGCAGATACTGGACTCCCAGACCGATGCCTGGGGCATCAAGGTCACGAACGTCGAGATCAAGCACATCGACCTGAACGAATCGATGGTCCGAGCGATTGCGCGTCAGGCCGAAGCCGAGCGTGAACGAAGGGCCAAGGTGATCCATGCCGAAGGCGAGAAGCAGGCGGCTGTCGCCTTGCTGGAGGCCGCGCAGATGTTGTCGGTGCAGCCCGAGGCCATGCAGCTGCGCTACCTGCAGACCATGACCCAGGTGGCTGGCGACCGTGCCTCCACGATCGTGTTTCCGTTGCCCATGGACTTGCTGGGACGCCTGTTGGCCAAGCAAAGTGAGGGGCCGGAGACGTCCCGCCCAACCCAGGTTTGACCCCGCGCTGACAACCCGCCAGCCGGCCACTACACTGGCCGGATGTAGCAGCAACGGCGCCCGTCGCCCTCCTGGCCATGCCCCTCTTTCCTCAAGACGCCCTCAAGCCCGGCGTGCGCAAGCGCGAGGTCTTCGGCTGGGCGATGTACGACTTCGCCAACTCCGGCTACACAACGGTCGTGTTGACCGCCGTGTTCAGCGCCTACTTCGTTGGCGGTGTCGCTGGCGGCGAGGCCTGGGGCACCCTGGCCTGGACCAGCGCGCTGGCCCTGTCCAGTCTGATCGTGATGTTCACCATGCCCGCCATCGGCGCCTACGCCGACCTGCGCGCGGCCAAAAAGCGCCTGCTGGTGCTCTCCACGCTCGGTTGTGTGGTGGCCACCGCCGGGCTGGCCGGCGCCGGGCCCGGGGATGTGGCCTGGGCGCTGGTGGCCATTGTGCTTTCCAATGTCTTCTACACCTACGGCGAGTCCCTGATTGCCGCCTTCCTGCCCGAGCTGGCGCAAGAGGATCGCATGGGCAGTGTCTCGGGATGGGGCTGGAGCTTTGGCTACCTGGGGGGCATGCTCACGCTCGGGCTCAGCCTCTGGTACGTGATCTGGGCCCAGGGGCAGGGCCTGCCTGCCTCGCATTTTGTGCCGGTGACCATGCTGATCACCGCCGGCATCTTCGGTGCCTCGGCCTTGGTCACCTTTTCCCTGCTCAAGGAACGTGCCCGGCCACAGGTCAGGGCCACCGAAGCGGCGGGTCTCAGAGCGTCACTGGCCCGGCTGCAGCGCACCTGGCGCGAGGCACGTTCGTTCCAGGACTTCACCGCACTGCTGGCCTGTTCGGTGGCCTACCAGGCCGGCATCTCCGTGGTGATCGCATTGGCGGCCGTATACGCCGAGCAGGTGCTGGCTTTCGAGCAGACCGAGACCATGATGCTGATCTTCCTGGTCAATATCGCCGCGGCATTGGGCGCCTTTGCCTGGGGTTATGTGCAGGACCTCATGGGACATCGGCCGGCGCTGGCCATCACCCTGGCCGGCTGGATCGTCATGACCATGCTGGCGGCCGTGGCCACCGGGCCGGGCCTGTTCTGGGTGGCGGCCGTGATTGCCGGTCTTTGCATGGGCAGTAGCCAGTCGGCCGGTCGTGCACTGGCCGGTGTGCTGGCGCCCGAGCTGCGCCGCGCCGAGTTTTTTGGCCTGTGGATGTTTGCCGTGCGCCTGTCGGCCATTGTGGGACCCATGACCTACGGGCTGGTGACCTGGCTGACCGACGGCAACCACCGGCTGGCCATCGTGTCCACCGGACTTTTCTTCGTGGCGGGCCTTTTGCTGCTGACGCTGGTCAACGTGCAGCGGGGCATCGCCGCTGCCGCCCATGCCAACCGCGAAGCCGATCAGATCCGGCTATCCTAACGCCATGAAGCTCTACAACTACTTCCGATCCTCCGCGTCCTACCGCGTTCGTATTGCCCTGGCGATCAAAGGCATTGAGTACGAGTACCTGCCGGTGCACCTGGCCAAAGGCGAGCATCGCCAGCCGGGGTATGGCGACATCGCCGCAGACGGCCTGGTGCCGCTGCTGGAACTGCCCGACGGCACCCGGCTGTCGCAGTCCATGGCCATCATCGAGTGGCTGGACGAGACCTACCCCGAGCCGCGTCTGCTGCCGGCCGATGCGCTGGGGCGCTCACGGGTACGGGCCCTGGCGCAGTCCATCGCCTGCGAAATCCACCCCATCAATAACCTGCGGGTGCTCAAGTACCTCAGTGGCGTCCTGAAGGTGGACGAGGAAGCCAAGAACACCTGGTACCGTCACTGGGTCCGCACTGGCCTGGAGGCTTTTGAGCGGCAGCTGGCGCAGTTGCCTGCCGCCCCGTACTGCTTTGGCGAAACACCGACCCTGGCCGACTGCTGCCTGGTGCCACAGATCTTCAACGCGCGCCGTTTTGACACCCCGCTGGACGGACTGCCCCGCACCATGGCGGCCTTTGATGCCTGCATGGCCTTGCCGGCGTTTGCACGCACGCAACCTTCGGCCTGCCCGGACGCCGAAGCCTGATGGGACAGGGTTGGGAACGCCCGGCGGCCTGGATCTCACCTGACTGGCCGGTGTCCGACCGGGTGGGTGCCGTGTTCACCACGCGCCATGGCGGTGTGTCTCAGCCCCCCTATGACAGTTTCAATCTCGGAACCCATGTGGGCGACGAAGCCGGGCCGGTGTCCGTCAATCGGTGGCGTCTGGCGGATGCCATCGGCGCACGACCGGTGTTCCTGAACCAGGTTCACGGGCGGTCCGTGGTGCGACTGGACCCTGGATCGAGTGATGGGCTGCAAGCCGATGCCTGTGTCTGCACGGTGCCCGGTGTGGCTTGTGTCGTGATGGTGGCAGACTGCCTGCCCATCCTGTTGGCCGACCGACGGGGCAGGGCCGTGGCCGCGGTGCACGCCGGCTGGCGCGGGCTGGCCGGCGGCGTGATCGAAGCCGCTGTGAACGCCATTGGTGAGTCCATGGTCGAAGCCGACGGTGCCGCAGCGCAACCCGCCGCAGACCTTATCGCCTGGCTGGGTCCGTGCATTGGCCCCGACGCATTTGAAGTGGGGGAAGACGTCCGGCAAGCGTTTCTGGCGGCCGACCACATGGCCAGCGCAGCGTTTCGGCCGCTGGGGCAGGGCAAGTACCTGGCCGATCTGCCGGTCCTGGCTCGGCAGCGCCTGCAGGCCCTGGGAGTCACCGACGTGTCCGGGCACGACGGGAGCGACCCGTGGTGTACGGTCAGCCAGTCTTCACGGTTCTTTTCCCACCGCCGCGATGCCCGCGCTCTCGGTGGCAGTGGTCGCATGGCCGCCTGTGTCTGGTTGCGTTGATCCCGCCAGTCGTGCGGCCATGGCCGCAGCGTGTTCCTCGGCTTCGCGCGCCTTGATGCGACGGCGCCGCTGTGGCGTGCCCATCAGGTAAACCACCAGTGCCAGCGGCATCAAACCGTAAAGAAAAAAGGTCACAATGGCCCCAAGGACGGTGCCATTGGCATTCGTCGCCTCGGCCACAGCCATCATGAGCACCACATACATCCAGGCAATGACGACCAGATACACGAACTTTCCTCGACAGGTGAAAGGACCGACAAGCGCAGATACCGTCAGCTTGCTGGAAGCGAGTCGGCGGATACTGGGGAAAACCCGGGTTCGCCGCACGGCACGCCCATAATAAGCCCCAGGCAATACCTCAGGAGACAGACATGGCAAGCGGAAAAGCGCCCGACAACGACTGGATGGCGTCTGCGCAGCAGTTGCAGCAGCAGTTCATGAGCCAATGGACCCAGGCCCTGCAGGGCATGCCGTCGGCAACGCCAGGCATACCAGGCTTCGATCCCTCCAACCCCATGGCCGCTTTCGGCGCATTCATGCCCCAGGGGGCCATGAACCACCCACTGGGCATGCAGATGCCCATGGCCAATCCGGGGCAGATGGACATCTCCCAGATCTTCCAGAAAGCCGCAGGACACAAGGTCAGCATCGACCCGGCCCGCTGGCTGGAGATCCAGAACAACTACCTCAAGGAAGCGGTCGAGATCTGGAACCAGGGCTTGCACGTCAGGCCCAAGGGTGACCGCCGTTTTGCCTCTGACGCCTGGGAAAGCAACCCGGTGGCCGCCTACATGGCGGCGGTCTATCTGCTCAACGCCCGCACGCTCATGGCCATGGCCGAGGCGGTCGAAGGCGATGCGAAGACCCGGGCACGGGTGCGGTTTGCGGTCCAGCAATGGATCGACGCCAGCGCACCGAGCAACTTCCTGGCTTTCAATGCCGAAGCGCAGAAGAAGGCCATCGAGACCCAGGGCGAAAGCATTGCCAAGGGGGTGGCCAACCTGCTGCACGACATCAAGCAGGGCCATGTGTCCATGACCGACGAGAGCGTGTTCGAGGTCGGCAAGAACGTGGCGACCACCGAAGGGTCGGTGGTCTTTGAGAACGAGCTGTTCCAGCTCATCGAATACAAGCCGCTCACGGCCAAGGTCTACGAGCGGCCCTTCCTCCTGGTGCCGCCCTGCATCAACAAGTTCTACATCCTCGACCTCCAGCCCGAAAACTCGTTCATCCGCTACGCGGTCGAGCAGGGTCACCGCACCTTCGTGGTGAGCTGGCGCAATCCGGACGAATCGTTGGCCCAGAAAACCTGGGACAACTACATCGAGGATGCGGTCATCAAGGCCATTGGCGTCACCCAGGACATCACCGGCGCGCCCAAGATCAACGCCCTGGGCTTCTGTGTGGGCGGCACCATGCTGGGCACGGCCCTGGCGGTGCTGGCCGGTCGTGGAGAGGAACCGGTGCAAAGTGCGACCTTCCTGACCACGCTGCTGGATTTCACCGACACCGGCATCCTGGACGTGTTCATCGACGAGAACTTTGTCCAGTACCGCGAGATGCAGTTCGCCCAGGGCGGCCTGATGCCTGGCCGTGACCTGGCCACCACCTTCAGCTTCCTGCGGCCGAACGACCTGGTTTGGAACTATGTGGTGGGCAACTACCTCAAGGGCGAGACACCGCCACCGTTCGATTTGCTCTACTGGAACAGCGACAGCACCAACCTGCCCGGTCCCTACTACGCCTGGTACCTGCGCAACATGTACCTGGAGAACAACCTGGTCAAGCCCGGCAAGACCACGGTCTGTGGCCAGAAGATCGACTTCCGCAAGGTCAAGCTGCCGGTGTACATCTATGGCTCGCGCGAGGACCACATCGTACCTATCGGCGGCGCGTACGCCAGCACGCAGCTGTTCCCGGGCAAGAAGCGTTTCGTCATGGGCGCTTCAGGTCACATCGCAGGCGTCATCAACCCGGCCAGCAAGGGCAAGCGCAGCCACTGGATCGGCTCGGGCACCCAGTTCCCGGCCAGTGTCAACGACTGGATCGCCAGCGCCACCGAACACCCCGGCAGCTGGTGGACCGACTGGTCCGACTGGCTCAAGAGCCACGCCGGCAAACAGATCGCCGCGCCCAAGACCTACGGCAAGGGCAAGCAGTACGCCGCGATCGAACCGGCGCCAGGCCGCTACGTCAAGGCCAAAGCCAAGCCCTGATTTTTTTGAAACCCGAGGAGACCTCACATGGAAGACATTGTCATCGTTTCGGCTGCCCGCACCGCCGTGGGCAAGTTTGGCGGCTCGCTGGCCAAGACACCGGCCACCGACCTGGGCAGCATCGTCATCAAAGGTCTGCTGGCCCGCAGCGGCCTGCCCGCTGACGCGATCGGTGAGGTCATCATGGGCCAGGTGCTGGCCGCGGGTGTTGGCCAGAACCCTGCCCGTCAGGCCATGATGAAGGCGGGCCTGGCCAAGGAGACCCCGGCGCTGACCATCAACGCCGTCTGCGGCTCCGGTCTGAAGGCCGTGATGCTGGCCGCCCAGGCCGTCGCCTGGGGCGACAGCGAAATCGTCATTGCCGGTGGTCAGGAGAACATGAGCGCCAGCCCGCACGTCCTCAACGGCAGCCGCGATGGCCAGCGCATGGGTGACTGGAAAATGGTGGATACCATGATCGTCGACGGCCTGTGGGACGTCTACAACCAGTACCACATGGGCATCACAGCCGAGAACGTGGCCAAGGCCCATGGCATCACCCGTGAAATGCAGGACGCGCTGGCGCTGGGCAGCCAGCAGAAGGCCTCTGCCGCGCAGGACGCCGGCAAGTTCAAGGACGAGATCGTCGACGTGGTGATCCCGCAGCGCAAGGGCGACCCGCTCGTGTTCAACACCGACGAGTTCATCAACAAAAAGACGAACGCCGAAGCGCTGGCCGGCTTGCGCCCCGCCTTCGACAAGGCGGGTACGGTCACCGCCGGCAACGCATCGGGCATCAACGACGGCGCTGCGGCCGTCATGGTCATGAGCGCAAAGAAGGCGGCCGCCCTGGGGCTGACGCCGCTGGCGCGCATCGCCGCCTTCGGCACCAGCGGGCTGGACCCGGCGACCATGGGCATGGGCCCGGTGCCGGCGTCCCAGAAGGCCCTGGCCCGCGCCGGCTGGAAGGCATCCGATGTCGACCTGTTCGAGCTCAACGAAGCCTTCGCCGCGCAGGCCTGTGCCGTCAACCAGGCGCTGGATATCGATCCGGCCAAGGTCAACGTCAACGGTGGCGCCATTGCCATCGGCCACCCCATCGGTGCTTCCGGTTGCCGCATCCTGGTGACGCTGCTGCACGAAATGCAGCGCAGCGGGGCGAAGAAGGGCCTGGCCGCCCTGTGCATCGGTGGCGGCATGGGCGTTTCGCTGGCCGTTGAACGCGCCTGATCACCCTTACTTTTTTTCATGGCGAAAGCCACCACCTAGAGGAGCATCACAATGAGTCAGAAAGTCGCATACGTCACCGGCGGCATGGGCGGCATCGGAACCGCCATCTGTCAGCGCCTGCACAAGGAAGGTTTCAAGGTCATTGCCGGCTGTGGCCCGACCCGCGACTTCAACAAGTGGCTGGACGAGCAGAAAGCCCTGGGCTACACCTTCTACGCCTCCGTGGGCAACGTGGCCGACTGGAACTCCACGGTGGAAGCCTTCACCAAGGCCAAGGCCGAGCATGGCGTGATCGATGTGCTGGTGAACAACGCCGGCATCACCAAGGACCGCATGTTCCTGAAGATGACCAAGGAAGACTGGGACGCGGTGATGAGCACCAACCTGGACTCCATGTTCAATGTGACCAAGCAGGTCGTGCCCGACATGGTGGAGAAGGGCTGGGGCCGCATCATCAACATCAGCTCGGTCAACGGTGAAAAAGGTCAGGCGGGCCAGACCAACTACTCCGCCGCCAAGGCCGGTATGCACGGATTCTCCATGGCCCTGGCGCAGGAGCTGGCCACCAAGGGCGTGACTGTGAATACCGTGAGTCCGGGCTACATCGGCACCGACATGGTCAACGCCATCCGGCCAGACGTGCTGGAAAAGATCGTGGCCACCGTACCGGTCAAGCGCCTGGGCAAACCCAGCGAGATTGCCTCCATCATCGCCTGGCTGGCCAGCGAAGAGGGTGGTTATGCCACCGGTGCCGATTTCTCGGTCAACGGCGGCCTGCACATGGGCTGATCCTTCGGGTCCGCTGTCTCAACCCCGCTTCGGCGGGGTTTTTTTGGGCCGCTTTTCCGGGGGTATTTCGGGTATCGGTGTTGCTGGGAAAAGGTACATTTGCCTTATGTACCAGTTGCTGTCTGCGGATGCGCTTGTTCTGAATCAGCCGGTTCCCGTCAACATCTGGGATCCGAATGGCGTGCTGTTGCTGCGCAAAGGGGAAATGATCACATCGGAGAAGCACCGTGAGCAGATCATGTTGCATTCGCCCGGTGTGCTCGCCAGTGACTGGCAGGCGGTGAGCTACGGCTACACCACAGCGCTGGACCGGCTGGTGAGAAACAACGAATCCCTCAGCGAAATTGCCAAGCTCAGTGCCATGTCGGTTGAGTCGGACAGTTCAGGGCGTGCCCAGCAGCTGCCGGTCTCTGAAGCCTGGGCCGATCTGCATGCGATGCTGAGCACCCTTTTGCATCAGGGCATCTCAGCCAGTCAGTTTCTGGACCGCGTGCGCCGGATTCACTGCGCGGGTGAGCTACTGTGGGAGCAGCAACCCGACAACAGCCTGCTGGTGCTGGTGCAGTTGCTGTTCGACCGCAACCTGTCCTACAGCACCACCCATGCCTTGCTGTGCAGTGGTTTGTGCCAGTTGGTCGGCGCCTCGGCGGAGATGACAGCAGAAGCCCGGCAGCGCCTGGGTCTGGCCGCCTTGACCATGAACCTGGGGATGACCCAGGCCCACGACGACCTGGCACGCCAGTCCGCCGCATTGACGGCAGCTCAGCGCAAGCTGGTCAGGGAGCACCCGCTGCGCAGCGCATCCATGTTGCGCGGCCTCGGTGTGAAGGACCTGGCCTGGCTTCGTCTGGTTGAACAGCACCACGAACGCAGCGATGGCACAGGCTACCCGGCCGGCATCAAGGTGGAGGGAGCAGAACACCGCTTGCTGCAGATGGCGGACACCTATGTGGCCTGCATCAGCCCACGCGAGGGGCGTGGCTCCTTGCCGACGCAAGACCTGGCCCGTCAGCTGTACATGGGCTTCGGGCGTACACCGGACCGCTGGGGCGCCCTGTTCGTCAAGACCGTCGGCTTTTTTCCACCAGGCAGCTACGTGCGCCTGGTGCAGGGCGAGTGCGGCGTGGTCGTTCGGCGAGGGGGCAAGGCGAACGAGCCGAAGGTGATGGTGTTGACCGGTCGGCAAGGGCTGCCCTTGGGCGAGCCGGTGCTCAGGGATACCGCCGATCCGGCCTGGGCTGTACAGGCGGGGTTACCACCGGGTGAGGTCAAGGTGGTGGCCAATGTGGCGCGCCTGATCTCGCGTTGTTGAGGTCCGGATAGCATCCCTCACGCGTTGGTCAACGGCCTTCAATCATCGGCTCAAGTGGCATCGGGCGGCTGAAGTCGCCGTCTGGCACATCGCCTGGCTGACCCGGCAGGGTGAACAGAAAGGTGGCGCCTTCGTTGGCCCGTGCGTGCGCCCAGATTCTTCCGCCGTGGCGCTGCACAATTCGGCGAACCGTGGCCAGACCGATGCCGTCGCCGGCAAACTCCCGGGACGAGTGCAACCTTGAGAAAGGCTGGAACAGCTGGGTCGCCTTGGCCATGTCGAAACCAGCGCCGTTGTCACGCACGAAAAAGACGGTGACGCCGGCCTTGCGCAGTGAGCCGACTTCAACACGCGCAGGCTGCCGGCCAGCACTGTATTTCACCGCATTGCCGATCAGATTCTGAAGCAGACTGCGCACCAGGTGTTCGTCGGCCCAAACACTCATGCCGGGTTGAACGCTGCATTGCAGCAGCTTGTGTCCCCGGTCGATTTCGTAGGCCTCGCACAGTTCGCGGGCCAGAGCGCTGAGATCGATCAAGCTGGCCTGGATCGGCATGTCAGCGATGCGGGACAGGTTCCGCAGGCTTTCGACCATGCTCGAGAGCTCTTTGGCCGAGCGGCGGGCACGTTCCAGCATGTCCTGAACACCCTGACTCAGGTCGCCGCAAGCTTCTTCCATGGCCATGGTCAGGTACGCTTCCACCGCCCGAAGGGGCCCTCGCAGGTCGTGCGACACGGTGTAGTTGAATCGGCGCAATTCATCGACCGCCTGCTTCAAGGCATGCGTTCGCTCGGCCACCCGGGTCTCGAGTTGCTCGTTGGACTGACGAAGCGCGATTTCGGCCTGTTTGCGGGCGGACACGTCCCGGGCCAGAAGAATGACCTGGGGAACTGAAGGCGTGTTGCTCTCGCGGTCGGGGGGAAGATCGATCTTGGCGATCCGCGCTTCGAACCAGTGGGACTGGCCCTGGGGATCCTCCACCATGGCCTCCATGGACTGGACCTGTCCGCTTTCTATCGCGCGTCGGATGGTGGCCAGGGAAGTCTGGGCCACCTCGGCCGACCTGTGTTCCGCAATGGCCTGGCCCACGGGAACACGGGACGGAAATGCGTTCAAGGTGTTGCCCAGTTGCTCAATGACAATGCCGTCCTGGTCGACCACGTAGGCTATGTCGGGAACCGCGCTGGCGTAGGCCTTCAGGCGGGCCTGGCTGCGTCTGAGGGCCCGGAACGCGTTCACCACACGGGCCCACATCCAGAACATCAGGTAAACCGAGAGACACAGAAGCGAGCCCACGGTGACCATCGTTGCCACATCCAGTCGACGGGTCATGAGGCGGTCTGCCTGAACCTGCGCGAGGATGTCCTGTTCGGCCAGCACCGCGCGGTTGAGCACCGCCTGCAGGGTTTCCTGTAGCTCCAGCCATTGTGGTGGGTCTCGCTCGACGCCAGGGTTGACCGCCTGACCGGCGGCTGAAGCCCGGGCGACGATCCACCGCATGTCGGCGGTCATGCGCTCGTTCAGCGGGGCCGAGGCGGGCAGGCCCGATGCCCCGCCGTGTCCGTCGAGCAACCGGCTTGCCGCGGCCTCAATGTTCCCGAGCAACTGCACAAATTCGCAAACAGTGGGAGGACCGACCTGTTGGCAACTCCCTGAAACCTGTTGTTCATCGGCCTGGGCTGCCAACAGGAGCGCCCTGGACGCGTGTCGCTGAATCAGGCTCAGTTCCTTCTGGGGTGCAATGCCCTGGCTGATGGCCCGGTCACTGAGGTTGGCACGCGCGACTTGAATGACGACCATGGCCACCCCAAACACCAACAAAGACAGCACGGCCAGCCGAAATGGCCACAGGGCCCGCCGTGCCAGGCTGGGGTCGGTTTCCAGCATGGCGCCTTCTTGAGCCGCTGGGCGACCCTCTGAGCGTCCTGGGCGCGACCCGGTCGCGCTCACAGGGATGGTCTCCGTGCTGTGCTCATTGGTCCAGCTCCACTTTGGTCACGCCAAATCGTGCGACCAGCTCTTGGTGTTCGACAGATCCCAGATAGCGGGCCAATTCGGCATTGATGGCAACTCTGAGTGCATGGTCTTTTTGCCGAAAGGCAAATGCCGGGCGACCCGCAGGCTCGCCCTCCAGAACGTGGAACCTGAGTTCCATGGCATCCAGATCGGCCTGATGCTGTCTTGCGGTCAGGCCGGAGATGAAGAACCCGTCCACCTGAGCCTCCTGAAGAGCGCGAAAGGCACGCGTCACATGGGGCATACGCTGCAAGTGGGCCTCTGTCAGACCTTCCCGTTGCAGCCGCTCCTCTTCAAACGCACTGTTGAGCACTGCCCAGGTGCCATGCTCCAGCGCGACCAGGTCACGGAGATGCTGCACCCCCTCATACCGCTCCTTGTCGGTTTCGCGGTAGACGAGCGCCGGAAAGACGCGCGCGGTCGGTCGTGAGAACGCGACGATCTGCTCCCTCGCCTCGGTCACAAACAGCCCCGTGGCCACCACATCGACGCGACCGACCAACAGCTCGGGCAGCAGGCTGGCGAAGTCCATCCGAACCCAGTCGATGTCCCGGATCCCCACTCGGTCCGCCACCGCGCGGAACACCTCAGGCGCCTCACCGGTGACCCGTCCCGATTCGTCGAGATACGCATAGGGCGCTTCAATGGCATAGCCCACACGCAAGCCTTGCCACTGTGAAGGACGCGAAAGTGCATCGTCCGTGCGTGACGGCAGGATCGACCAGATGCCAAGCGCCGTTATGCTGGCTATGAACAGCAATACCACACCCAAGAGCTGCTGGAGCCGCGTCATCCCTGTCCTCATTTTTGTTCGTGCAAGGACTATAGGGCCAATTCTGCGGCCTCGGCGCCAGCACCTGCTGCCGGCAGTCGATCTCCCGCACCTGGATGTGCCGGGATAATGCTGGCATGTCTGAGCCAACGAACCAAGACCGCAGCCACTGGCGCCTGTCTGTCGCCCCCATGATGGACTGGACCGACCGGCACTGCCGGTTCTTTCACCGCCTGCTCACGCGACGCACCTTGCTCTACACCGAGATGGTGACCACAGGCGCGCTGATGCACGGCGACGTTCAGCGCCACCTTCGCTTCAACCCTGAAGAGCATCCGGTGGCACTGCAACTGGGGGGCAGCGAACCGGCCGATCTGGCCCACGCGGCACGCCTGGGCGAGCAGTGGGGCTATGACGAGATCAATCTCAATTGCGGATGTCCGAGCGAGCGGGTGCAGCGTGGCGCCTTCGGCGCCTGTCTCATGGCCGAGCCCGCCCTGGTGGCCGATGGGGTCAAGGCCATGCGCGATGCCGTGTCGGTGCCGGTGACGGTCAAGCACCGCATCGGTATCGACCGCGAGGAAAGCTATGGGTTCGTGCGCGACTTCGTCGGACAGGTCAGCGAGGCCGGCTGTCGCGTCTTCATTGTGCACGCCCGAAATGCGTGGCTGCAGGGACTGAGCCCCAAGGAAAACCGGGAGATACCCCCGCTGCGCTACGAGATGGCCTACCGTTTGCGCCAGGACTTCCCGCACCTGATTATTGTGGTCAATGGTGGCATCACCGAGACAGAACAGATGGCCCCCCACCTGGCCCAGGTCGATGGCGTGATGCTGGGTCGGGCCGCCTACCACCACCCCTGGATGATGAGCGACTGGGACCACCGCTTCTTCGGCGATGCGAAGGCTTCACTTGACCGCGACACGGTTGAGCTGGCCATGGTGGACTACATGGAGCGTGCGTTTGAAGAGGATGGCTGCCCCTGGTACGCCATTGCCCGGCACATGCTGGGCTTGCGTCATGGTTTGCGGGGTGCGCGCCGCTGGAGGCAGGTGTGGAGTGACCACCGGCTCAAGCCCCTTCCACCGCGCGAAGTCTGGGCCATGGCGCGGCAGCACGCTCAGCATGAAGAGCACCTGTTGGCGGTTGATCGTGCGGGGCTGGAGCAGGGTGCTCAGGCATGATCGCTCAAGACCTGCCGCCTGCCATCGACGCGCCCAGGGTGTGGCTGAAGACGCCGGGTGGCCAGGTGGCGGTGTACCAGCATCGGCAAGAGGGCTCGGCGTTGCCGCCGCTCCTGCTGGTGCACAGTGTCAACGCGGCGGCGTCGGCCGCCGAGGTGCGGCCCCTGTTCGAACACGCTGCCTCAACCCGCACCGTTTGGGCCATGGATCTTCCTGGCTTCGGACATTCGGATCGGTCGGCCATGGAGCACACCCCGGCGTCGATGACCGAAGCGGTGTTGTCTGTGCTGGACACCCTGCGCCGGGAAACCGGTGTGCCACAGGTCGATCTGCTGGCCGTTTCACTGGGGTCCGAGTTCGCGGCCAGGGCTGCGCTCACTGCGGCCGCCCCTGTGCGTCGGCTGGCCCTGGTCAGCCCGACCGGACTGTCGGCGCGTCAGCGCCGCCATGGCCCCCCCGGCACCACCCTGGTCATCCCGTGGCTGGACCGGTGGCTTCGCGATTCCGCCTGGGGTGATCGCATTTTTCGCTGGCTCACGCGACCCTCTGTGATTCGTTATTTTCTGCGCCGCACGTTTGGCCGGCGCGAGATCGATGAAACACTCTGGCGCCAGGCGGTGGCCACCGCGCGTCAGCCCGGTGCACGCCATGCCCCCTTGCGATTCGTGGCGGGCGCGCTGTTCAGTGCAGACGCGCTTGACCTGTACAAAGCCCTGCAGATGCCGGTCTGGGTGTCGATGCCCACCCGAGGTGACTTCACCGACTATGAGGGTCGCGGTGAACTGGCGCAGCGCGAGAACTGGCGGTTTCACCGTATGGAAGGCGGGGCCCTGCCGTACTTCGAAAGCGCCGACGGCTTTCACGCCATCCTTGACGACTTCTGGCGATGACCAATGGGGCCCGGGCAGCACCGGTTCGGCCTGGCGGGGTTTGATTCATTGGTGTTCGGCACCGGCTGTTGCGGGTCCCGCCGGCGCCTGCACTGAGCCTCAGGGCGAATCCGGCCCCTTGGCAAAGCCATTCTGCGCCAGCGCCTGGGCCAGTCGCCCGGCGATCAAGGTCTCTCCCGTCCACCGATCGGCCAGATCACCGTGGCGCGCTACGGCGGCCACGACCGACACCATCAAGGAGGCTCTTTCAGGAACCGCCAGGGCTGCGCCCAGCATGCCTGCCAGAACGTCACCGGAACCCGCCGTGGCCAGTCGTGCGTTGCCGCTGGCGTTGATATGGGAGATCTGCCCTGGTGAAGCGACCACCGTGCCCGACCCTTTGAGGACACAGACGGTGCCCAGCCTGTCTGCGAGCTCCTCTGCGGCGCCCAGTCGGTCGGCCATGACGGTGCTGGTGTCGGTGCCCAGCAGGCGGGCGGCTTCCAGGGGGTGCGGCGTGATGACCGTCCACTGCCCATGGTTCTGCCTCAGGCGCACCTGCCGCTGCAGGTCAGGGTCGCAGGCGATGGCATTGAGGGCATCGGCGTCCAGAACCAGCCGCTGGCTCAGCCTGATCACATCGGGCAGTAGGGGGGCAATCGCCTGGCCTGCGCCGCAGCCACACACAACACAGGCCGAGGACAGGCCAGGAGAGGTCATCAGTCTGTCGGGGTGGCGCAGCATGAGCTCCGGATAGACCGGGTCCCAGGCAAGGGGCTCGCCCAGCAGCGCCAGGTAGACCCTGCCAGCACCCGACTCCAGTGCCGCTCGGGCGGCCAGCACGCCGGCACCGGTCATTCCGGCCCCATCGATGCAGATGTGCTGCCCTCCGATCACGATCACGTCGCCATGGGAGCCCTTGTGGCTGCGATGCAGCCGCGGCCGCGCCGTCGCATTGGCGGGTGACAGCCAGGCTTTTGGACTGAATCCGTGCGGTGTCGGTACGCCCAGGTCGTCGAACCAGATGGTGCCAGAGGCATCACGTCCGTCGGCAGTGAACAGGCCGGGTTTGAGGGTGAGCAGGCTGAGGGTGTGGCGGGCCGGTCCGTTCGCCGACAGGTCGGGCCCCGACCAGGCGCCCGTGTCGGCGTTCAGGCCACTGGGAAGGTCCACCGCCAGCACAGGTCCCTGCACACCGCACATGTGTGCCTGCCACTGGCGCAACACGCCCTCGGTCCCCTGGCGGGCGCCGATGCCCAGCAGGGCGTCGACCACCAGATCGGCGTGCTCGGGTGGACTCGGGTGCAGACGCACACCGGCAGAACCGGCCTGGAGCAGGGCGTGGCGGCTGTCAGCGGGCAGCTGCTGCGGATCCAGGTCCGGCCCCATCGTGTGCGTCAGGTGCACCTGCCAGTCGCCCCGACCCTGCCGGGCCCAGCTGGCCAGAAAGGCCGCGGCACGCATTCCGTCGCCACCATTGTTGCCAGGGCCACAGGCGACCCAGATCGAGCGGGCGTGGGGCGCGAGTGCGGTGGCCAGACGGGCCACCGCCAGGCCTGCCCGGTCCATCAGCGTGTGGTCGGGCAGCGCGGCCTGGGCCTGGGTCTCGATTCGCCGGGTGGCTGCAGTGTCAAAAAGGGGCTCGCGCGAGGCGGTGGTGATGCGGCGCATGCCCCGCACTTTACTGCGGAGGAATGCGCAGCGCCTGTCCGGGGTAGATCTTGTCCGGGTGGCTGAGCATGGGCTTGTTGGCCTCAAAGATCTGCATGTACTTGTTCGGCGTGCCGTAGAACTGCTTGCTGATCTTCGAAAGGTTGTCCCCCTTG
Organism: Burkholderiales bacterium; assembly: GCA_030604135.1. Taxonomy (GTDB): domain Bacteria; phylum Pseudomonadota; class Gammaproteobacteria; order Burkholderiales; family Burkholderiaceae_C; genus Hydrogenophaga. Next base: position 251,817 of record JAUVWL010000001.1, read on the forward strand.
ACCACGGTATACATCTGGGATTCGGGTTCCGGTGTGGCCACCGTCATGAGGTCATTGACATGGGCCACGTTGGCCACGTTGCCGCAGCAAAGCACCACCTTCTCGCGTGTCTGCTGGTCCGCAGCGATGCCAGAGACCGTCACCGTTTGCGAAGCGCCGTCGTACTCGACGGCCAGGCCATCCACTTTGAGGCCCATGGACCCGATGTACTTGGCAATGGCTTCTGCGGCGATGCGGTTCATCTCGGCAACCTGCTCTGCACTTGGCCCGGCGGCGGCCGCTGGCGCGGCTTCGGCCGCCTTGGCATTGCCGATGCCGAACAATTTTTCGCCGGCTTCCTTGATGAAACTGAACATACCCATGGTGTGGCTCCTGATGAAACGGGGTTGATGGACGTGAACAAAGCGCATGCTGGGCCTGGGGCGCGTGGGCGTCAATGATGCTTGCTCTGAATGCAGCCTTGTCAACACATAGTGCACATCGACAGCAGCAACCGATGGGTTTTCACCACGCTTTCTCATGCTTCGGTATGACATGATGGTTTTTAGATGCGCAAGGCCAGCGATGTACTGAACGCTCCCAGGAGAGAGGGCCGGTGATGCGCCGCCGGGCCGCTCCCGGGGCGCCCGGTCCCGCGGTGCGCATCACAGAGTCCGGTGGTGCGCCGCTGGCGGCCGCACTGCTATAATTGACAGGCTTTGCATCTGATCGCCCGAGCGAGATCATGAGTCTGCTTGGGTGATGCTGCGGCAAAGTCAATCGCAAACCGGTCCAACCGGGTGTCGTACAGGCGCAAGTCTGCGCGATCGGGGCCGGATTTAAGACACAACCTCTGGAAAGCTCTCACATGCCTATCTCCATGCGCGAAATGCTGGAAGCCGGTGTCCACTTCGGACACCAGACCCGCTTCTGGAACCCCAAGATGGCCCCCTACATCTTTGGCCATCGCAACAAGATCCACATCGTCAACCTCGAAAAGACGCTCCCCCTGTTCGAGGAAGCGCAAAAATTTGTCCGCCAGCTGGCGGCCAACCGCGGCACGATTCTTTTCGTTGGCACCAAGCGCCAGTCGCGTGACATCGTGGCAGCCGAAGCCCGCCGTGCCGGCATGCCTTTTGTCGACCAGCGTTGGCTGGGCGGCATGCTGACCAACTTCAAGACGGTCAAGACCTCCATCAAGCGCCTGAAGGACATGCAGGCCCAGAAAGAGGCCGGTCTGGACAACATGAGCAAGAAAGAGCAGCTCATGTTTGCCCGCGAAATGGAAAAGCTGGAGAAGGACATCGGTGGCATCCAGGACATGACCGCACTGCCTGATGCCATTTTTGTGGTCGACGTGGGCTTCCACAAGATCGCCGTGCTCGAAGCGCAGAAGCTGGGTATTCCGCTTGTGGGTGTGGTTGACACCAACCACTCGCCGGCCGGTATCGATCACGTCATTCCCGGTAATGACGACTCTGCCCGCGCCGTCGCCCTCTACGCCCGTGGCATGGCCGACGCTGTGCTCGAAGGTCGCGCCAATGCGATCAACGACGTGGTCAAGGCCGTGGCATCCGAAGGCGACGACGATTTCGTCGAAGTTCAGGAAGACACCGCCGCCTGAGCTGAGCCTTTGTCGTGAAGAGGGGCTCCAGTAGCCCCTTTTTCACAGCCGGGCACCCCGTGTCCGACCGATCAACACACTGGCCGCCCGATCTCCCGTGATCCGGTCGGCCCAAGGAGAACTTGAAAATGGCTATTACCGCAAGCATGGTTGCCGAACTGCGCGCCAAGACCGATGCGCCCATGATGGAGTGCAAGAAGGCCCTGACCGAGGCCGATGGCGACATGGCCAAGGCTGAAGAGCTGTTGCGTGTCAAGCTGGGCACCAAGGCTGGCAAGGCCGCCAGCCGCGTGACCGCCGAAGGTGTGGTTTCCAGCTTTATCGATGGCAATGTCGGTGCGCTGGTCGAGATCAACTGCGAAACCGACTTTGTTTCCAAGAACGACCTGTTTCTGGCTTTCTGCAACCACGCAGCCGAACTGGTCGTCAAGAGCAACCCGGCCGACGTCGCCGCGCTGGGTGAATTGCCCCTGTCGATGGAAGGCTTCGGCCCCACGGTCGAGGAGGTTCGCAAGGGCCTGATCGGCAAGATTGGCGAGAACATGTCCATCCGTCGCTTCAAGCGCTACAGCGGTGGTGGTCAGCTGGTGTCCTATCTGCACGGAGTGCGCATCGGTGTCATGGTCGAGTTCGACGGTGACGCGGTGGCTGCCAAGGACACGGCCATGCACATTGCCGCCATGAAGCCTGTGGCTCTGACATCGGCGGATGTGCCGGCAGAACTCATCGAGAAAGAGCGCTCGGTGGCAACCGCCAAGGCGGCTGAGTCCGGCAAACCAGCCGATATCGCCGCCAAGATGATCGAAGGCTCGGTGCAGAAATACCTGAAAGAGGTCTCCTTGTTCAATCAGCCTTTTGTCAAGAACGACAAGCAGACGGTCGAGCAGATGCTCAAAGCCGCCGGCACCAGCGTCAAGGGCTTCACCATGTTCGTGGTGGGCGAGGGCATCGAGAAGAAAGTTGATGACTTTGCTGCCGAAGTGGCGGCCCAGGTGGCGGCGGCTCAAGGCGCCTGAGTCCCCGACACCTGATGAGTCAAGCAGACGGGCCGAAAGGCCCGTTTGTGTATCTGTTTGCGACAGTGGTGGGTTGGACAGGCTCGCTACACTTGAGGGTTGCGGGTGCGGGTGCATCCTTGATGACAGGGCGCACAATCGCGGTGCATGAAGTTGCCAGCCAACTGCCAGGGGGCATTGGGTCGATCTGGCATCGGACTGGGTGCCGACCGACGACGTCCCGCGTCCGGACCGAACCACAGAAAGAATTCACATGCCAGCGTACAAACGCATTCTGCTGAAATTGTCAGGCGAAGCCTTGATGGGCGACGATGCCTTCGGCATCAACCGGGCCACCATCGAACGCATGGTGGAAGAGATCGCCGAAGTGTCTCGATTGGGTGTTGAAGTCGCCATCGTCATTGGCGGGGGCAACATATTCCGCGGGGTGGCTGGTGGGTCGGTCGGTATGGACCGCGCCACCGCGGATTACATGGGCATGTTGGCCACCGTGATGAACTCGTTGGCCCTGGCCGACGCCCTGGACAAGACAGGTGTGGTGGCACGGGTGATGTCGGCGATTGCCATCGAGCAGGTCGTTGAGCCCTATGTGCGGCCCAAGGCCCTGCAGTATCTGGAAGAGGGCAAAGTGGTTGTTTTTGCCGCGGGAACCGGAAACCCCTTCTTCACCACGGACACGGCAGCCGCCTTGCGGGGTGCCGAAATCGGCGCGGAGGTTGTGCTCAAGGCGACCAAGGTCGACGGCGTTTATTCCGCCGATCCCAACAAGGACGCCGGGGCCACTCGCTACCAGGCCATTTCGTTTGACGAAGCCATGGCGCGCCAGCTGCAGGTCATGGACGCCACAGCCTTTGCCCTGTGCAGAGACCAGAAACTGCCGGTCAAGGTGTTCTCCATCTTCAAACCGGGTGCGCTGCGCAAAGTGGTGCTCGGGGGCGACGAGGGCACCTTGGTGCACGTTTGAGTCGATACCGTTCGCCATCATTGCATTTACACGCTGAGGAGTCTTCATGAGCATCGCCGAAATCCGACAAAACGCCGAACACAAGATGCTGCAGTCGATCGAGTCCTTCAAGGGCAACCTGGCCAAGATCCGAACCGGCCGACCCAACCCCCAGATTCTGGATACGGTGCATGTCGAGTACTACGGGTCCATGCTGCCGTTGTCCCAAGTGGCCAACCTGACGCTGCTCGATGCCAGGACCATCGGCGTGGCACCCTGGGAAAAGGGCATGGGCGCCAAGATCGAGAAAGCCATTCGCGAGTCGGACCTGGGTCTGAACCCGCAAAGCCAGGGCGACCTGATCCGTGTGCCCATGCCACCCATGACCGAGGAGCGCCGCAAGGAGCTGACCAAGGTGGTGCGCGGCGATGGCGAGGCGGCAAAAATCGCCATCCGCAACCTGCGCCGGGATGCCAACGAGGCGGTCAAGAAGCTGGTGAAGGACAAGCTGGCGTCTGAAGACGACGACCGCCGTTCTCAGGAAGACATCCAGAAGCTGACCGACCGCATGATCTCGGAGGTGGACAAACTGGTGGCCTCCAAGGAGCAGGAGATCCTGGCTGTCTGAGCCGGGAAGGGCGCCGTCCACATGCACATGCCACCCTTCCCTCTGCTGCCCGTGCGGCCTGGTATTCCCAGGCATGTCGCCATTGTCATGGATGGCAATGGACGATGGGCCAAGCAACGCTGGCTGCCCAGGGTTGCCGGCCACAAACAGGGCGTTGAGGCATTGCGCCGCACCGTTCGCGCCTGTCTGGAGCGCGGAGTGCAGGTGTTGACGGTTTTCGCCTTCTCGACCGAGAACTGGAACCGCCCGGCCGAGGAAGTCACCGGGCTGATGGAGCTCCTGGCAATGGCCCTCTCAAGGGAAGTGCCCAGCTTGCGTCAAAGCGGGGTCCGTTTGCACTTTCCTGGTGACCGAGCCTCGCTGTCGGCCAGGGTTTCTCAGGGTGTGCGCGCGGCGGAGCAGGACACGGCTCTCAACCACAAGCTGCTGCTGAACGTCTGCTTCAACTACGGTGGTCGCTGGGATATCGTCCATGCGGCCCGCACCTTGGCGGAGCGGGGCGAGCTCATCACTGAGGCCAGCCTGTCGGCCGCCTCTGCATTGTCAGCGGTGGGGGACCCCGATCTGCTGATCCGCACCGGTGGAGAAAAGCGCATCAGCAACTTTCTCCTGTGGCAACTTGCTTATGCCGAGTTGCATTTCACAGACTGTCTCTGGCCCGACTTCGACGAAGCGGAACTGGACCGGGCTCTGGCCGAGTACGCGGGCCGACAGCGGCGCTTCGGCCTGATCTCGGAGCAGGTGGAGGCCGCAGAGGCTGTCGAAACAGTGGCTGGCCAGCGCCATGCTTAAGCAGCGCATCATCACGGCGGTGCTCATGCTGGCGGTGTTGCTGCCAGCCCTCTTTCATGATCGCATCGAGGCTTTTGCCGGCCTGAGCCTGTTGCTGCTGGCTGCTGCCGGTTGGGAGTGGGCGCGTCTCAATGGCAAGCACGGCGGGTCTGCCATCGCCATCGGGGCAGCGCTCGGTGGGGCACTGATGCTGGCCTGGTGGCTGGGAGCGCTGGATCAGACCTGGCGCTCTCTCTGGCTGGTGACGGGGGCTTTCTGGGTTCTTCTTTCCGCCGTGGCACTCGCCCGGGGCATGTCAGGCTGGTCGAGTTGGCCCGTGGCCTTGCGCTTGCCGGTGGGCCTGTTCCTGCTGGGTTGTGCCTGGCTGGCCATGGTTCAGGCGCGGCAGATCGGGCTGAGCTTTCTGTTGTCCGTGTTTTTGCTGGTCTGGATGGCCGATGTCGCAGCCTACTTCGGTGGCAAACGGTTTGGCAAGCACAAGCTTGCGCCAAGCGTCAGTCCGGGAAAGAGCTGGGAAGGGGCCATCAGCGGATTGGTGGGAGTTCTTCTGTTGGCGGCCATCTGGGTCTGGGCTGACCATGCGGGCTGGGGTGACCAGGGTAGCCTGTACACACGCCTGTGGACCACAGGTCCCTGGCTGGCCACCATCGCTGTGTTGTTCCTCACCACCATGAGCGTGGTCGGAGACTTGATCGAATCGCTGGTCAAGCGCAGCGCGGGCGTCAAGGATTCGAGCCAGCTGTTGCCCGGTCATGGTGGTGTCCTCGATCGGGTGGATGCGCTGTTGCCCGTGCTGCCCCTGGCCATGATGCTGGTGACGGTCTGAGAGGCTGAGAGGGTGAGAGGAAATCGTTCATGCCCGCCTTGCCACCCCAAACCACCGCCTGCGGCGTTGCAAATGCGCGCCGTAGCCCGAGCCACGGCTGTGCTTTGCGCCTTGCCGGCGGCGCTTTTGGGGCACCCTTTCGGGCACGCCCAAGTCCCTCTCACCCTCTGAGGCCGCCAGCTCCTATTTGATGACCGAACGGCCATGACAAAAGTAACCACGCTCTGCGTTCTGGGCTCAACCGGGTCGATTGGTACCAACACACTCGATGTGGTGGCCAGGCATCCTGATCGTTTTCGTGTACATGCCCTGACCGCGTCAACCCAGGTGGACCTTATGGTTCGCCAGTGCGTGCAGTTCAGCCCGCGGGTGGTCGTGATGGGCAGCGCCGAGCATGCGCAGGCCGTGCGCGATCGCCTGGGGCCGTCCCATGCCGGCATCGATGTGCTTCATGGCCCCGATGCCCTCTGTCGTGTCGCGCAGGCGGAGGACGTCGATGCGGTCATGGCGGCCATCGTCGGCGCTGCCGGTCTGCCACCCGCGCTCGCCGCCGCGCAGGCAGGTAAGCGTCTGCTGCTGGCCAACAAGGAAGCGCTGGTGGTGGGTGGGCGGTTCTTCATGGACGCCGTGCGTGCCGGTGGGGGTGTTCTGTTGCCGATCGATAGCGAGCACTCGGCGGTGTTCCAGTCCTTGCCGGACGACCCGGCAAGCTGGGACAGGCGCGTCGACAAGATCATTCTGACCGCTTCGGGTGGACCGTTTCGTACCCGTGACCCGGCCACGCTGGCCAGTGTCACGCCGGATCAGGCCTGTGCGCATCCGAACTGGGTCATGGGACGAAAGATCTCGGTGGACTCTGCCACGATGATGAACAAGGCACTGGAGGTGATCGAGGCGCGTTACCTGTTCGGCCTGCCGCCAGATCGCATCCAGGTCGTGATCCATCCACAAAGTGTGGTGCACTCGATGGTTCAGTACCGTGACGGATCGGTGGTGGCCCAGATGGGCACGCCAGACATGCGGGTTCCCATCGCCTATGGTCTGTCCTGGCCGGAGCGCATGGTGTCAGGCGCTTCGATGCTGGACTTCAGCACCCTGGGCCAGCTGAGTTTCGAGTTGCCCGATCCGAGGCGCTTTCCCGGGCTCGGTCTGGCCTGGGACGCCCTGAACGGACCCGAGGGGAGCACCGCGGTTCTCAACGCGGCCAACGAAGAAGCGGTCGCCGCGTTTCTGGATGGGCGGCTGCGTTTCGACCGGATTCACGCGGTCAACCATGCAACTTTGACCTCGATTGCCCCCTCCAAGCTGGCAGATGTCGGTGACCTGCTGGCACTGGATGCACAAGCTCGCCGGGTGGCCTGCGAGCATGTACAACGCCTGGGCTGAACCCGAAACCGCCCTGAAAACGGAGACTGGATCCTCATGCTGACCCTGGTGGCTTTTGTCGTTGCGCTGGGCTTGCTGATTGCCGTGCACGAGTATGGGCACTACCGGGTGGCCGTGGCCTGCGGCGTGAAGGTGCTGAGGTTCTCGGTCGGGTTCGGTCGCCCCCTGCTGCGCTGGCAACGCCCGAGCAGCCCGACCGAGTTCGTCATCTGTGCTCTGCCGCTTGGCGGTTATGTGCGCATGCTCGATGAGCGTGAGGGACCCGTGGATCCGTCGGAGCGGCATCTGGCGTTCAATACCCAGCCGCTGCGTGCGAGAGCTGCCATCGTGGCAGCGGGGCCCGCGGCCAACCTGCTGCTGGCCGTGCTTCTGTATGCCATGCTCAACTGGAGCGGGTTGCAGGAGCCCAAGCCTGTGCTGGGAAGCCCCGTGCCGGGATCGTTGGCCGAGCGTGCCGGCCTGGCGGGTGGCGAGTGGGTGGTGGGCGTGGGACGCACCGGCCGCGAAACCCTGGCCGTCGCGTCCTTTGACGGCCTTCGCTGGCAACTGAGCCAAGCGGCCCTGTCCCGTGAGGACCTGGTGCTCAGTGTCTCGGATCGTGAGGGCGGACTGCCCGGGCGCAGTGTGGTGCTGCCGCTCAGCGAGCTGGACGTCCGTGAGGCAGATGCCGAACTGTTTCGGCGCATTGGCCTGATGGCGCCCTGGAGCGCGCCTGAGGTCGGACCGGTCATGCCGGGGGGTGCAGCGGAAGCAGCCGGTCTTCGTGAGGGTGATCTGGTGCAGCGGGTGGATGACCAGCGCGTGCGCGATGGGCAGCACCTGCGCGCGCTGATCCGCGGCGCGGTGGGTGCGCAGGGTCAACCGCTGACCCAGCAGTGGGAGGTGTTGCGAGCCGGCCGCGTGATTGACCTCGCGATCACGCCGCAGCCGGTCGAACAGGCAGGGCAGTGGACCGGTCGTGTGGGAGCCTACATCGGCTCGCCGCCGGCCATGACGACCGTGCGTCTGGGGCCATTGGACGGACTGGTCCAGGGCGCCGTCCGAACCTGGGAAGTGTCCTGGCTGACCTTGAAGATGTTGGGGCGGATGCTGATCGGCGAAGCCTCACTGAGCAACCTGAGCGGTCCGCTGACCATTGCCGACTACGCAGGCAAGTCGGCCAGCATCGGGCTGAGTTCCTACCTGCTGTTCCTCGCCCTGATCAGCGTCAGTTTGGGTGTGCTCAACCTGCTGCCACTGCCTGTCCTTGATGGGGGGCACCTGATGTATTATCTTTGGGAGGCCGTGACCGGTCGCAGCGTATCCGATATCTGGATGGAACGCCTCCAGCGCGGGGGTGTTGTGGTGCTGCTGGCCCTCATGTCCGTTGCCCTGTTCAATGATGTGGCCCGCCTGACCGGCTGAGCCTACCTTGCATGAAAACCTTTCCCCAGAAATGGCGTGGGCTCACGCTGTCCGCGCTTGCTGTGTCTCTGTTGAGTGCCTTGCCGGCGTGGGCGGTGGACCCCTTCACGGTCCGTGACATTCGGGTGGAGGGCCTGCAGCGCGTCGAGCCAGGTACTGTTTTTGCGTCCTTGCCGTTCCGCATTGGCGACGAGTACAGCGACGATAAGGGCGCCGCCGCCATCCGCTCCTTGTTTGCTCTGGGTCTGTTTGCCGACGTTCGGCTGCAGGTGCAGGACGATGTGCTGGTGGTGGTGGTCCAGGAGCGTCCGACCGTATCGGGGGTCAGTTTCACAGGACTGCGCGAGTTTGATTCCGAAGTCATGGTTCGAGCCCTGCGCGACATTGGTCTGGCAGAGGGTCGGCCCTTCGACCGTGCGCTGGCCGATCGGGCCGAGCAGGAGCTCAAGCGCCAGTACATCAACCGCAGCATGTACGCAGCGGAGGTCACGACGACCGTGACGCCCATTGAGCGCAACCAGGTCAGTCTGAACTTCTCCGTGGTGGAGGGAGATGTTGCCAAGATCCGGGAGATCCGCATCGTGGGCAACCAGGCTTTTCCCGAGTCGACTTTGCTGGGCCTGTTCGACCTCAACACAGGTGGCTGGCTGAGTTGGTACACCCGGTCAGATCGTTACTCGCGAGCCAAACTCAACGCCGACCTGGAAACCTTGCGGTCCTATTACCTGACCCGGGGTTTCCTGGAGTTCAACATCGACTCCACCCAGGTCGCGCTTTCCCCGGACAAGCGGGAGATGTCGATCACCGTCAACGTGACCGAGGGGCAACGCTACGTCGTCTCTTCGGTTCGGTTGGAGGGTGAGTACCTGGGGCGCGATGAAGAGTTCAAATCGCTGGTGTCCGTGCGGGTGGGTGAGGCCTACAACGCGGAGGCGGTTGCCGACACCGTCAGGGCATTCACCGACTACTTTGGTGCGTTCGGCTACGCCTTCGCTGTGGTCGATGCGGCTCCCGAAATTGACCGGGCGAACAACCAGGTGGCTTTCGTGATCCGGTCCCAGCCCCAACGACGCGTCTACGTGCGCCGCATCAACGTCGAAGGCAACAACCGCACACGCGACGAGGTGATCCGGCGCGAGTTTCGCCAGTTCGAGTCGGCCTGGTACGACAGCGATCGCATCCGTCTGTCCCGCGACAGGGTCGACCGACTCGGATTTTTCACCGAGGTCGGCATCGACACCGAACCGGTGCCAGGAACCCAGGATCAGGTCGACCTGACCGTGTCGGTTGCTGAGCGTCCGACGGGGAACCTGTCCATCGGTGCCGGCTACTCGCAAGCCGAGAAGCTGTCCTTCATTGCGTCGATCCAGCAGGAAAACTTCTTCGGATCGGGCAACTACCTGGGCCTGGATGTCAACACCAGCAAGTTCAACCGCAACCTGGTGCTGCGCACAACCGATCCTTACTTCACCCAGGACGGGATCTCTCGCACTTTCGACCTGTACTACAAGACCACCAAGCCCTTCACCGAGCAGGGCGGCGACTACCGCATCGTGACGCCGGGTATCGGCATCCGTTTCGGTGTGCCCTTCACCGAACGTGACACCGTGTTCTTTGGCGTCGGTGCAGAACGCATCAAGGTCGAAGAGGGCAATCAGTTGCCCGTGGCCTTCCGTGACCAGGGTGGAACCTATCTTCCGGCCACCATCGGCTGGGCGCGAGACCAGCGCGACAGTGCGCTGGTGCCCAACGACGGGACGTTGCAGCTGTTCAATGCCGAGCTCGGCTTGGGCAGCGACAAGCGCTACGCCAAGCTGAATTACCAGTACCAGCAGTACATACCCCTGAACAAGCAGTACACCCTTGCTTTCAATGCCGAGCTCGGGATCGGTCGGGGCATCGGTGGCGACTTTCCGGTCCTCAAGAACTTCTTCGGGGGTGGTCTTGGCTCGGTGCGCGGATTCGATCAGGGCACCCTTGGGCCGCGCTCGGATGTGGTGGGGTCGACCACGGGCGAACGGGTGAATATCGGCGGTGCCAAGAACGTGGTACTCAACGCCGAGATCATTGCACCCTTCCCCGGGGCAGGCAATGACCGCACCCTCAGGGTGTTCGGCTTTGTGGATGTGGGCAATGTCTACGCCGAGAAAGAGAAGATCTCGGCAGCCGACCTGCGGGCTTCGGTGGGCGTTGGCCTGAGCTGGATCTCGCCGATTGGCCCGCTGCGTTTCGCCTGGGCCAATCCGGTTCGCAAGTTCGAAGGCGATAGAATCCAGAAATTCCAGTTTCAGATCGGAACCTCTTTTTGATGAACAAGCGTCTCACTTCCTGGTTGACCAAGACCTCTCTGGTTCTGGCGGCCGGCCTGCTGTCCCTGTCGGTGGCGGCGCAGGAATTTCGCATCGGATTTGTGAGCACCGATCGTCTATTTCGGGAAGCCAACATTGCCAAGGCGGCACAGACCAAGCTCGAGCAGGAGTTCTCTCGCCGGGAGAAGGACCTGCAGAACATGGCGCAGCAGCTCAAGGCGGCATCCGAGAAATTCGAGCGTGAAGCCCCCACCCTGGCAGAAAGCCAGCGCATCGTGCGGCAACGGCAGCTGGTCAATCAGGACCAGGAGTTCCAGCGCAAGCAACGCGAATTTCAGGAAGACCTGAACCTGCGCAAAAACGAAGAGCTGCAGGCGGTCCTGGAGCGGGCCAACCGTGTCATCAAGCAGATTGCCGAAGCCGAGAAGTACGACCTGGTTATCCAGGAGGCGGTGTACATCAATCCCCGCCACGACATCACCGACAAGGTGCTCTCCGGTTTGAACGCTCAAAGGTGATCAGGGGCGTTTGAATGGGCAGGCCGCTGGGCGTGATCGTTGAGGCCCTTGGCGGCAAGCTGGTGGGCTCACCTGACCAATACGTTGCCCGAATGGCGCCGATCGGCAGCGCCGAGCCGGACGAAATAGCCTTTGTGGCGCAGGCCCGCTACGCGTCGCAGGTTCAAAGCACCCGCGCGGGTGCGCTGATTGTCACACCGGCCCTGGAAGACGCGGCGGCGGCGCGTGGCGCCTGCATTGTCTGCAACGATCCCTACTTCTACTTTGCCCAACTGAGCCAGTGGTGGCGTGCGCAGCATGATCCCTTGCCAGAGGCGCGCATTGACCCCCTGGCCAGCGTTCACCCGGCCGCCGAGTTGGGGCAGGGCGTGGACATCGGACCTTTTGCCGTGATTGGAGAGGGCGCCAGGCTGGCCGAAGGTGTTCGCGTTGGTGCGCAGTCGGTTGTGGAAGCCCATGCCCATGTCGGCGCCCATACCCGGGTTTCTCCACGGGTGGTGATCGGCCACCATTGCACGGTGGGCGCACGTTGCATTCTGCATCCGGGCGTGGTCATTGGCGCCGACGGCTTCGGCTTCGCGCCTCACGCGGGCACCTGGGTGAAGATTGAACAACTGGGGGCGGTGCGCATTGGTGATGACGTCGAGATCGGTGCCAACACCTGCATTGACCGTGGAGCCCTTGATGACACGGTCATCGGCGATGGGGTCAAGCTGGACAACCTGATCCAGATCGGCCACAACGTTCAGATCGGTGCACACTCGGCCATGGCCGGTTGTGTGGGGGTGGCAGGCAGCGCGACCATCGGTGCCCATTGCACCGTGGGAGGCGGCGCCATTGTGCTGGGTCACCTGAGCCTGGCAGACGGCGTGCACATCTCCGCAGCCTCCGTGGTTACCCGTTCGATCCGCCAGCCGGGACACTACACCGGCATGTTTCCCATCGACGACAATGCCGTCTGGGAAAAGAACGCGGCCTCGCTCAAACAACTCAACCGACTGCGCGAGCGGCTCAAGGCGGTTGAGCAGGCGCTCGATGCCGCACAGATCACTTTGACACGACCATGATGGACATTCACCAGATTCTCAAGCAGCTTCCGCATCGCTATCCTTTTCTGCTCGTGGACCGCGTGCTCGAACTGGAAAAGGGCAAACGCATCCTGGCGCTCAAGAACGTGACCATCAACGAGCCCTTTTTTGAGGGTCATTTTCCCCACCGTCCGGTCATGCCAGGTGTGCTCATGCTTGAGGCCATGGCGCAGGCGGCTGCGCTGCTGTCGTTTGCCACCCTGGACATCGTGCCGGATGAAAAGACGGTGTATTACTTTGCCGGGATCGATGGCGCACGCTTCAAACGCCCGATCGAACCGGGCGACCAGTTGCTGATGGACGTCAGCCTGGACCGCATGAGGGCAGGCATTTCCAAGTTCAAGGGTATTGCCCGAGTGGGATCCGAGGTCGCCTGCGAGGCAGAGCTGATGTGCACCATGCGTTCGGTCGCCTGACTCCAGGAGGTCTGCAGACGTGTCTCAGATCCATCCCACGGCCCTGGTGGATCCCTCGGCCGAACTCGCGGACTCGGTGAGCGTGGGTCCCTACACCATCATCGGTCCTCATGTGAAGGTGGGTGCCCATACGACCATTGGCGCGCATTGCGTGATCGAGGGCCGCACGACCATTGGCGCCCACAACCGGATCTTCCAGTTCAACTCGATCGGCGCCGTTCCGCAGGACAAGAAGTACGCGGGAGAGCCGACCGAATTGCGCATCGGCGACCACAACACGATTCGCGAGTTCTGCACCTTCAATCTTGGTGTGCCGGGTGCTGGCGGCCTGACCACAGTGGGCGACCACAACTGGATCATGGCCTACACACACATTGCGCACGATTGCCATGTGGCCAACCACACCACGTTGGCCAACAACACCACGCTGGCGGGTCATGTCCACCTGGCCGACTGGGTTACGGTCGGCGGTTTGACCGGCATTCACCAGTTCGTCTCGGTGGGTGCACACGCGATGGTCGGTTTTGCCAGCGCGGTCAGCCAGGATGTGCCGCCTTACATGCTGGTGGACGGCAATCCGCTGGCGGTGCGCGGCATCAACGCAGTGGGACTGAAACGACGTGACTTTTCGCCCGTCCGCATCTCGGCTGTCAAACAGATGCACAAGCTGCTCTATAGGCAGGGCCTGACCCTGGAGGTCGCGCGCGAACGCATCGCTGCCATCGCTGCAGAAGCCCCGGAGGCTGCTGGTGATGTGGACTTGATGAGCCAGTTCCTGGCCTCAAGCACCCGCGGCATCGCCCGCTGACCGGGCCACCGACAAATGGAGCCCTCGCGCCGTTTTGCGCTCGTGGCCGGCGAGGCATCGGGTGATCTGCTGGGCAGCTACCTTCTGCAAGGGCTGCGCGGGCGTTGGCCCGACATCCAGGCGGTGGGAGTCGGGGGGCCTCGCCTTGCAGAAGCGGGAATGGACGCCTGGTGGAGCAGCGATCGGCTGGCCGTGCGCGGCTACATCGAGGTGCTGCCGCGTCTGCGTGAGCTGCTGCGCATCCGCACAGCACTCGGAGACCGCTTGCTGGGCCCTGAGCGACCGGCGGTGTTCATCGGCATCGACGCACCCGACTTCAATCTCGATCTTGAAATCCGGCTGAGACAGGCCGGAGTTCCGACGGTGCACTTTGTCTGTCCTTCTATCTGGGCATGGCGTGCCAAAAAGGCCGTCAAGCTGGCCCAAGCCGCCGACCATGTTCTGTGCCTGTTTCCTTTCGAACCCGAGCTGTTGGCGGCGCACGGTATTGCGGCCACCTACGTGGGGCACCCACTGGCGTCCGTCGTTCCCATGGAGCCGGATCGGACGGGGGCGCGAAGACGCCTCGACCTGCCGGCTGACGGCAGCGTTGTCGCTGTTTTGCCGGGCAGTCGGGTGTCGGAAATCGAGTACCTGGGCGAGCGCTTTCTGCGAGCCGCAGACCTGATGCGACGTCAGCGCCCGGGGCTTCGCTTCGTTCTGCCGGCCATGCCAGCGCTCAAGCCCCAGATCGATGCCCTGGTGGCACGCTTCGGCCTCGGGGGCGCCATGACCGTGGTGTCCGGACAATCGCACGATGCACTGGCCGCCTGTGATGTGACCCTGATTGCCAGCGGCACGGCGACACTGGAAGCGGCCCTGTTCAAGCGCCCGATGGTGATTGCCTACAACATGCATTGGCTCTCCTGGCAGATGATGCGGCGCAAACAGCTACAACCCTGGGTGGGTCTGCCCAATATCCTGGCTGGCGAATTCCTGGTGCCGGAGTTGCTGCAGGATGATGCCTCGCCGGATGCCCTTGCCCGGGCGACCCTGGCGTGGCTGGACGCGCCTGCAAGAATGGCGGCCGTGCAGGCCCGCTTTGCCGACCTGCACCGCGACCTGCGTCGCGATACCGTGCAACTGGCGACCGATGCGATCGAAAAAATTCTTGCAGGCTGAGCAGGCGCGGTTCGCGTGGGACGGGCCGGGTCTCGTGGCGGGTGTGGACGAGGCGGGCAGGGGTCCCTTGGCCGGACCCGTGGTGGCCGCTGCGGTCATTCTGGACGACCGCGCGCCCATTCATGGACTGGCCGATTCGAAGAAGCTGACGGCCCGACAGCGCGACCGACTCTACGATGAAATCCGGGCCAAAGCGCTGTGCTGCAGTGTGGCGCATGCCTCTGTCGACGAAATCGATGCGCTGAACATTCTTCAGGCCACCCTGCTGGCCATGCGGCGCGCCGTCCAGGGCCTGCGGCTGAAGCCGGGCAAGGTGCTGGTGGATGGCAATCGTTTGCCCGCGCTGGACATCCTGGCCGAGGCTGTGGTGGGCGGAGATGCCACCGTCAAGGCCATATCTGCCGCGTCGATTCTGGCCAAAGTGACGAGGGACCGTCTGCTGCAGGAACTGCACGAGCGCCATCCCGATTACGGCTTTGACCGCCACAAGGGTTATGGCACGGCCCAGCATCTGGATGCCTTGAGGCGCCTGGGGCCCTTGCCCGAGCACCGGCGTTCGTTTGCGCCGGTTGCCCATATGCTGGCCTCTTTGTCCCGATGAACGAACCACAACGCATCCTGTCCCGCGACAACCCCTTGCTCAAGCGTTTGCGCATGCAGGCGCAGGACAACACGGCCTATCGCAAGAGCGGACAGGTCTGGCTGGAGGGCGATCATCTTTGCCGGGCACTGCTGGCGCGGGGCTTGCGTCCGCTGAGGTCGGTCTTCACCGAAGCGGGGTGGGAGCGTTCCGCCCCCGAGGTCCGGCAGGCCTGTGAGCATCCGGTGCTGTTGTCGCCCGAACTGATGGCAGGAATCAGTGGTCTGGAATCACCGGCCGACATGGGCTTCGTGGTCCAGTTGCCGGCATCGGGCGTGCTTGTCCCGGATGCACCCACCGTGGTGTTGGATCGACTGCAAGACGCCGGCAATGTGGGGTCGGTGCTGCGCAGTGCCGCTGCCTTCGGGTTCCGGCAGGTTGTGGCGATCAAGGGAACCGCTGCGCTGTGGTCTCCCAAGGTGCTCAGGTCTGCGATGGGCGCCCATTTTGGTCTGTCTCTTTCAGAAGGGCATGCGTCGTCCGATCTGCAGGCTCTTTCAGTTCCTCTGCTGGTCACCAGCTCCCATCGCGGACAATGCTTGCATGAAGCCTCTCTGCCCTGGCCATGTGCCTGGGTGCTGGGTCATGAAGGGCAGGGCATCGCCCCGGATCTGGAGGCCATGGCCAAGGTGGCGGTGCGAATTGCACAGCCCGGTGGCGAAGAGTCGCTGAATGTGGCCGCGGCGGCAGCCATCTGCCTGCATGCCAGCGCCGTGTCGGCAAGTCTGGCACATGGCTGACGAAAGACCCGTCTGAAGGGCGTCTGCCAGGAAAGTGCGATGCCGCGCGCGCTATAATTTGAAGGTTTACCCACAATCGGCGCCACCCGCAGGCGCCCGCCCTGGCAAAGGCCTTTGAGCCACTTGCCTTTCCCGTTCAACCGGCCTGCCGGTTCACCGGGTGTCCCGGTCCGACAATGGCCGAGTCAAGTCCCGGCGGGCGTGGGTGCGCGCATCAACTTCTGGAGAATTCCGTGCTGCCCGTCCACCCGAAAGCCATCCTAGCGCTCGCAGACGGCACGGTCTTTACCGGCATTTCCATCGGTGCCACTGGCCAGGCCACCGGCGAGGTGGTGTTCAACACCTCCATCACCGGCTACCAGGAAATCCTCACCGATCCGAGCTACTGCCAGCAGATCGTCACGCTCACGTACCCGCACATCGGCAACACCGGTGTCAACCGTGAAGACGTTGAAGCCGACCACATTCACGCGGCCGGCCTGATCATCAAAGACCTGCCACTTCTGGCTTCCAACTTCCGCTGTGAGGAAACCCTCACGCAGTACCTGCAGCGCGAAGGCACGGTGGCCATCGCGGACCTGGACACCCGTGCCCTGACCCGCCTGCTGCGCACCAAGGGCGCCCAGAATGGCTGCATCCTGGCCCTGGCGGCAGGTGAGACCCTGACCGATGCGCATCGGTCCCAGGCCATCGCCGCGGCCCAGGCGGCTCCCAGCATGTCGGGGCAGGACCTGGCCCAGGTGGTCTCCAGTGAAGAGCCCTACCCGTGGACCCAGACCGAGTGGCAGCTGGGCTTCGGCTACGGCGAGCAGATCGCGCCCAGGTTCCATGTCGTTGCCTACGACTTCGGTGTGAAGAAAAACATCCTGCGCATGCTGGCCCAGCGCGGATGCAAGATCACTGTCGTGCCTGCAAAGACACCGGCTGCCGATGTGTTCAAGCTCAAGCCCAACGGCGTCTTTCTGTCCAATGGCCCGGGTGACCCGGAGCCTTGCGACTACGCCATCGCTGCTGCGCGCGAGATCATTGACAGTGGCCTGCCGACCTTCGGCATCTGCCTGGGTCACCAGATCATGGCCCTGGCCAGTGGCGCGAAGACCTTCAAGATGAAGTTCGGCCACCATGGGGCCAACCACCCGGTCAAGGACCTGGATTCGGGACGGGTGAGCATCACCAGCCAGAACCATGGTTTTGCGGTGGACGAGAAAGGCCTGCCGCCGAACCTGCGTGCCACCCACGTGAGCCTATTTGACGGCACGCTGCAGGGCTTGGCGCGCACCGACAAACCGGCGTTCTGCTTCCAGGGTCACCCCGAGGCCTCCCCTGGCCCGCACGACATTGGCTACCTGTTCGACCGGTTCATCGGCCTGATGCAGGAGCGCGCGAGCGCCTGACCCACGGAGCCGCCATGAAGCTGTTCAGTTTTCCCGTCTTCGCCGTTGAAAAGGCGATTGCCAAGCGCATGCTCACGCTGGAGCCCCCGCACAAGGACTGGTTTGCCCAGCGCTGGGCGCAAAAGCCCTATCGAAAGGCCTTCATCGAGAACAAGGCCATGCCGCTGGTGACCTTGCTGGCCAAGGGCAAGACCTGGGACGACGACACCTTCAGCACCGAGATGGCCGCCTGGGACGCCCGGTTCTACCCGGCCGAGGTGGAGGTGCTGCGACCGATCATCGAGGGCGACGGCCTGCTGCAGCTGATGCAGAAAAACGTGCCGGCCGAGCGTGTGCAGGCCTTGCTGAACAAACTGGAAACCCAGCGTCAGGGCTGAAGGGCCCTGACGCCACGATATTTACAGAGAACCATGCCCAAAAGAACCGACATCCAGACCGTCCTCATCATCGGTGCTGGCCCGATCATCATCGGCCAGGCCTGCGAGTTCGACTACTCGGGTGTGCAGGCCTGCAAGGCTTTGCGCGAAGAGGGCTACAAGGTGGTGCTGATCAACAGCAACCCGGCCACCATCATGACCGACCCGGCCACGGCCGACGTCACCTACATCGAGCCCATCACCTGGCAGACGGTCGAGAAGATCCTCGCCAAGGAGCGCCCCAGCAGCCCGGGCGGCTTTGCCATTCTGCCGACCATGGGCGGCCAGACCGCGCTCAACTGCGCGCTGGACCTCTGGCGCAACGGCGTGCTGGCCAAGTACGACGTGGAGCTGATTGGCGCCACGCCCGAGGCCATCGACAAGGCCGAAGACCGCCTGAAGTTCAAGGACGCCATGACCAAGATCGGTCTGGGTTCGGCCAAGTCGGGCATTGCCCACAGCATGGAAGAGGCCTGGGCGGTGCAGAAGACCACCGGTTTCCCGACCGTGATCCGCCCCAGCTTCACACTGGGTGGCACCGGCGGCGGCATCGCCTACAACCCGGAAGAGTTCGAGACCATCTGCAAGCGCGGCCTGGAAGCCTCGCCGACCAACGAGCTGCTGATCGAGGAGTCGCTGCTCGGCTGGAAAGAATACGAGATGGAAGTGGTGCGCGACAAGGCGGACAACTGCATCATCGTCTGCTCGATCGAGAACCTGGACCCGATGGGCGTGCACACCGGTGACTCGATCACCGTGGCGCCGGCCCAGACGCTGACCGACAAGGAATACCAGATCCTTCGCAACGCCTCGCTGGCCGTGCTGCGCGAGATCGGCGTGGACACCGGCGGCTCGAACGTGCAGTTCTCCATCAACCCGAAGGACGGCCGCATGGTCGTCATCGAGATGAACCCGCGGGTCTCGCGTTCGTCGGCCCTGGCCTCCAAGGCCACCGGTTTCCCGATCGCCAAGGTGGCGGCCAAGCTGGCCGTGGGCTACACGCTGGACGAGCTGCGCAACGAAATCACCGGTGGCGCCACGCCGGCGTCGTTTGAACCGTCGATCGACTACGTGGTGACCAAGATCCCGCGTTTTGCCTTCGAGAAGTTCCCCACCGCCGACAGCCGCCTGACCACCCAGATGAAGTCGGTGGGCGAGGTGATGGCCATGGGCCGGACCTTCCAGGAGTCGTTCCAGAAAGCCCTGCGCGGCCTGGAGGTCGGCGTGGACGGCATGAACGAAAAGACCCAGGACCGCGAGACCCTGGAGCGCGAGCTCGGCGAACCCGGCCCCGAGCGCATCTGGTACGTGGGCGACGCGTTCGCGGCCGGCTGGTCGGTGGACGAGGTGCACCACTTCACCAAGATCGACAAGTGGTTCCTGATCCAGATCGAGGAAATCATCAAGCTCGAGATGGCCATGGACAAACTGGTCGCCGAGAAGGGCGACCAGGCATTGACCAGCCTGGACGCCGACACGCTGCGCGGCCTGAAGAAGAAGGGCTTCTCCGACCGCCGTCTGGCCAAGCTGCTGGCCACCACCGACACCGCGGTGCGCGAACGCCGCAAGGCACTGAACGTACGGCCGGTCTACAAGCGGGTGGACACCTGCGCGGCCGAGTTCGCCACCGACACCGCCTACCTGTACTCGACCTACGAAGGCCATGGCGACGGTGAGTGCGAGGCCGAGCCGACCGACAAGAAGAAGATCATGGTGCTCGGCGGTGGTCCCAACCGCATCGGTCAGGGCATCGAGTTCGACTACTGCTGCGTGCACGCCGCGCTGGCCATGCGCGAAGACGGGTACGAGACCATCATGGTCAACTGCAACCCGGAAACCGTGTCCACCGACTACGACACCAGCGACCGCCTGTACTTCGAGCCGCTGACGCTGGAAGACGTGCTGGAGATCGTCGACAAGGAAAAGCCGGTCGGCGTGATCGTGCAGTACGGCGGCCAGACGCCCCTGAAGCTGGCACTGGGCCTGGAGGCCAATGGTGTGCCCATCATCGGCACCACGCCCGACATGATCGACGCGGCCGAAGACCGTGAGCGCTTCCAGAAACTGCTGCACGACCTGGGCCTGCGTCAGCCACCGAACGCGACCGCCCGCACCGAAGCCGAGGCGCTGGAGAAAGCTGCCGCGCTGGGTTACCCCCTGGTGGTTCGCCCCAGCTACGTGCTGGGTGGCCGAGCCATGGAAATCGTGCACGAGCAGCGCGACCTGGAGCGCTACATGCGCGAGGCCGTCAAGGTGAGCAACGATTCGCCGGTGCTGCTGGACCGCTTCCTCAACGACGCCATCGAATGTGACGTCGATGCCGTGCGCGACGCCTCGGGCCGCGTCTTCATCGGCGGCGTGATGGAACACATCGAACAGGCCGGCGTGCACTCCGGTGACTCCGCCTGTTCGCTGCCACCCTATTACCTGTCCAAGGCCACGGTGGATGAGCTCAAGCGCCAGACCGCGGCCATGGCCGAAGGTCTGAACGTGGTCGGCCTGATGAACGTGCAGTTTGCCATCCAGGAAGTGGAAGACGGCGGGCAGAAGCAGGACGTGATCTTCGTGCTGGAAGTGAACCCGCGCGCCTCGCGCACAGTGCCCTTCGTGTCCAAGGCCACCGGCATCCAGCTGGCCAAGGTGGCGGCGCGCTGCATGGCCGGCCAGACGCTGGACCAGCAGGGCATCGGTGCCGAAGTCACGCCGCCGTATTTCAGCGTCAAGGAAGCTGTGTTCCCGTTCGTCAAGTTCCCGGGCGTGGACACCATCCTCGGACCCGAGATGAAGTCCACCGGCGAGGTGATGGGCGTGGGCAAGACCTTCGGAGAGGCCTTCGTCAAGAGCCAGATGGGTGCAGGCACCAGGCTGCCGACCTCGGGCAAGGTATTCCTGACGGTCAAGAACGGCGACAAGCCGCGCGCGGTCGAGGTCGCTCGCCAACTGGTGGAGCTGGGTTTCGAGCTGGTGGCCACGAGGGGAACGGCGGCGGCGATCGCCGACGCTGGCATCCCGGTCCAGACCGTCAACAAGGTCACTGAAGGTCGTCCACACGTGGTCGACGCGCTGAAGAATGGTGAGATCGCCCTGGTCATCAATACGGTGGAGGAGCGCCGCAATGCGATAGCCGACTCGCGTGCGATCCGGACGTCTGCCTTGCTGGCCCGCGTCACCACCTTCACCACCATCGCTGGCGCCGAAGCCGCGGTCGAAGGCATGAAACACATGGACAGTCTGGGCGTCATTTCTGTGCAGGACATGCATGCTGAACTGACAGCCTGAACCCATCCCATGCAGGGCAATCCCTGAGCGTTCGCCGGCAAGCGTGCGCAGATTTCAGGGCATAATGTCCTCACGAAGCCGCCGACCGGAAACGATCGGCGGTTTGCTTTTTGTCGAGGGGCGCGTACCCCCAGTCAGCGGAGACCACACATGTCCACCTTCCCCATCACCAAGCGCGGTGCCGAGCAACTCAAGGCCGAACTGCATCGGCTCAAGACGGTGGACCGTCCGGCCGTCATTCAGGCCATTGCCGATGCGCGCGCTCAGGGTGATCTGAGCGAAAACGCCGACTACGATGCCGCCAAGGAACGCCAGGGCTTCATCGAAGGCCGAATCGCCGAGATCGAGGGCAAGCTCTCGGCGGCCCAGATCATTGACCCCAGTACCCTGGATGCCGGCGGTCGCGTGGTCTTCGGCAGCACGGTCGATCTGGAAGATGAAGAGTCGGGCAAGTCCGTGACCTACCAGATCGTGGGTGAAGACGAAGCCGACCTGAAGCTGGGCCTGATCAATGTGGGCAGCCCCATCGCTCGTGCGCTGATTGGCAAAGAAGAGGGTGACGTGGCCGAGGTTCAGGCACCCGGTGGCACGCGCCGCTACGAGGTGGTGGCTGTGCGTTACGAGTGACACCATGCAGCGCCTGGGTCTTTTTCTGGCGGCGCTTTGGTGGGGCGGCATCTCGGCCCTGAGCTTTCTGGCTGTCCCGACCCTGTTCGCCAAGCTGGGGGGGCCGGCGCTGGCGGGGCCGGTGGCCGCCCAACTGTTTTCGTACCAGAGTTACGCAGGGCTGGTGATTGGCATGGCTTTGCTGATCCTCCTGCGCCGGGACCGCAGTCGGGCACAGTTTCGCCTGCCCGATGACGCGGTTGAGACGGCAGGCGCCGATCTCGTGCGCATGCAGCAAAGCCTGACCACCATGGGATTTGTGCTGTTGGGCATGTTGCTGGCCATGGTGCAGGAGTTCGGCGTGGCCCAGAAGATCGTCACAGCCCGGGCCACCGGCGGCGATTTGCGCCTCTGGCATGGTGTCGGGACTCTGATGGTGCTCGGGCAGTGGCTGTGTGCCGGCGCCGTGTTGTTTCGGCTGTCCAGACGGTTCTAAGCAGCTGCAGCGGTGGCCTGCAAGGCACGCCGAAGGCCGCGCGGGGCTTACTTCTTTTCTGCCGACTCAAGCGTATTCACCATCAGCATGGTGATGGTCATCGGTCCGACGCCGCCGGGAACCGGGGTGATGTAGCCCGCCACTTCCCTGACACCCGCAAAATCCACGTCGCCACAGAGCTTGCCCTCGTCGTTGCGGTTCATGCCCACGTCCAGTACCACGGCCCCGGGTTTGACCATGTCGGCGGTCAGCACGTTGCGCTTGCCCACGGCGGCGACAACGACGTCGGCCTGCAGGGTCATGGCCTTGAGGTCGGTTGTGGCACTGTGGCAGATGGTCACTGTGGCATTCTTGTGCAGCAGCATCATCGCCATGGGCTTGCCCACGATATTGCTGCGGCCGATGACCACCGCGTGCTTGCCGCGCAGGTCGTAGTTGATGGACTCCAGCATCTTCATGCAGCCGTAGGGCGTGCAGGGCCAGAAGCCGGGCAGGCCGGTCATCAGTGCGCCGGCGCTGGCCACATGAAACCCGTCCACGTCCTTGTCCGGCGAGATCGTTTCAATCACTTTCTGGGCATCCATGTGCGGGGGCAGGGGTAGCTGCACCAGGATGCCGTGAATGGAAGGGTCCTGATTCAGGGCCTGCACCCGATCCAGCAATTGAGCCTCGGTCATGGAGGCAGGATAGGTCTCCAGCAAAGAATGCATGCCGGTCTCGTTGCAGGCCTTCACCTTGTTGCGGACATAGACGGCCGAGGCGGGATCGTCACCGACCAGAATGACAGCCAGGCCGGGTGTGACACCCCGCGCCTTGAGGGTCTGGACGCGCGCGGCAATGTCGGTGCGGATGTGGCGGGAGAGAGCAATGCCGTCGATAAGCTGGGCACTCATTTTTGTGTCTTTCAGGGGCGGTGCAATTGAATGAAAAACGCCCGCGGAATCGCGGGCGTGCGATGTTGCCTGTGTACCGACGTCAGACCTTGGCCGGGCTCTGTCCCAGCGCAATCTTGAGCAGGTCTGCCACGGTGTTGGCGCCCAGCTTTTCCATGATGTTGGCGCGGTGCGCTTCCACCGTCTTGATGCTGATGCCCAGATCGTCAGCGATCTGTTTGTTCAGTCGGCCGGCGACGATGCGTTCCAGCACCTGCGCTTCCCGGCTGGTCAGCTTGGAAAGCAGGGCGTCCCGGTTGGCAGCTTCCTGGTGGGTGGCAAAAGCGTCCCTGGCGCGCTCCAGCATGCGTTCGACCAAGGCGACCAGCTGGTCCTCCTTGAAGGGCTTCTGAATGAAATCGAGGGCGCCGCGCTTCATGGATTCCACCGCCATGGGCACATCGCCGTGCCCGGTGATGAAGACGATGGGCAGTGGCGACTGCCGCTCCATCAGGCGCTCCTGCAAGTCCATGCCGCTCATTCCCCCCATGCGGATGTCGGCGATCAGGCACGCCACCTCGCGGGCATCGTAGCGACTGAGAAAGGCTTCCGCCGACTCGAAGCAGCGAACACGGTAGTCTTTGCCCTCAAGCAGCCACTGTAGCGAATCACGAACGGCCTCGTCGTCGTCAACAACGTAGACGGTGCCTTTTTTGGGGATCAAACTCATCTCGCTCTTTCTGTGTCGACCGGCGGCTGGACAGAGGATTCGCTCATCTGCAGGCGGGACGCCACTGGAATCCAGAAGCTGAAACAGCACCCCACCACATCCTCGCCATTGTAGAGGTTCTCAACATGCATCCGGCCATGGTGCGACTCGACAATGCTGCGACACAGCTTGAGCCCGATGCCCATGCCCTCGCTCTTGGTGCTGTAGAAGGCCTCGTAGATGCGCTCGATCATCTCGGCAGGGACACCATTTCCCGTGTCCCGCACCTCGAACCCAACCACCTCCTGATCGTCCTGGCGCCGGGGAGCCACCCGCAACTCGACCAGCCGCTCGCCTGGCGGCCGCCCCGCCTGGGCGATGGCCTCGCCGGCGTTCTTGAGCAGGTTGATCAGCACCTGCTCGATCAGGATCGGGTCCACCATCAGTCGGGGCAAGCGAGCGGCAACATAGGGGGTCAGCCGCACCTGCTGCCGCCGCAACTCAATGTCCGCCAGTTCTATGGCGTTGCTGACCATTTGTGCCACATCCGAGAGGGTCGGGTTGGGCTCGCTCCGTTTGACGAAGGCGCGAATGCGCTGAATGATCTGACCCGCTCTTTGGGCCTGACGGGCGGTTTTGTCCAGGGCGTTGAGCAGTTCGTCCTGCGAGATGCGCTGCTCTTCCAGCCGCGAAATCATGCCGTTGCAGTAGTTGCTGATGGCGGTCAGAGGTTGATTGAGTTCGTGCGCCACGCTGGACGCCATTTCCCCCATGGTGATCAGGCGGCTGGCCGTTTGTGCGCGTTCGGCCTGACGCGCGGCCTGCTCCTCGGCATTGCGCCGGGGTGTGATGTCACTGGCGATCACCATCTGTGCCAGCCGGCCGTCGACCCAGGTCAGGTAGCGCGTGCGCACCTCGAGCCATCGGTCAAGTTCCTCGACGAACACCTCGGCGTTCTCGGAACCCGCATCGGTCAGTGTGTCGGTGGGCATGCCAGCAAAAGAATCCACGGCGTCGCCGTCGTCGGGGCTGGGGCTGGGCTGGTTGCCGGCCAGGTCGACCAGGCGGCGGTGACCCTGCCCGCGGGTGCCGAACCAGAGCCGGTACATCTTGTTGGCAAACAGGACTTCGTCGCTGCCCAGCGGGGCCACAGAAACTGCCGAATCGAGGCTTTCCAGCACGGTGGTGAACCGTTCGTAGGAGGCGGACAGCTCCTCACGGATGCGTTTGGGCTCGGTGATGTCAGTCATCGACGTCATCCATCCCGTCTGCACGCCGTGCGGATCGATGAGCGGCGAGACATACATTCGCGCATCGAAGATGCTGCCGTCGCGTCGTTGCACCCTGACCTCGAAACCTCCAGGCGTTGAACGCCCGTGCAGCTCGTCGTCCAGACGCGCTGCGAGCAGATCGTGGTCCTCTTCTGGCCAGTAGGGAAAGGGGGCTGTTCGACCGACCAGTTCACTCTCGGTCCAGCCTGTCATGGAGCAAAACGCCGGGTTGACGTAGGTGATGCGTCCTTGCAGATCGAGCGCCCTCATGCCGGTGAGCATGGAGTTCTCCATGGCCCGGCGGAAATTGGTTTCGGCCACCAGCGCCTGCTGGGCCTGCACGCGTCGTCGGGTGTGACGCCATGTCCCGAGCAGCATCCAGACAGTCAGGGCACTGAGTGCGCCGATGACCCAGAAGAACCCGCTGCCCACGATGTCCTGCGAGGTTCGGTAGCCCTGGGCCTTGAGAATCAGGCCGTTGCCCACGGGTGACACCGGCACCTCATGCTCCAGCGCCTGCTGCGACCAGGGCAGCAGGCGCAGCACCGGGTCGTGGTCCTGCAGCTGTCCGGCCAGAACGCGTCCTCTGTCGTCCATGAGGGCCACTGCGTAGCGAGCCATGACTTCCGGCGGTATGCCAAAGCGCAGCAGGCCGTCGATCGAGTACTCACCCATCACGGTTCCGGCAAATCGCCCCTGCTCGCTCAGGGGCACCTGCAACATCAGGCTGGCTTGTCGCGGATCGTCTCCCAGAGGACGTGAATAAATGGGTTGGCGCAGGTCTCTTGCGAGGTCAAAAGACCCGTCGGTTTCGCCGGCACCTATGGTGGTCTGAGGCACACGGACCATGGACAGTGGCGCGCTCGGCGACGCATAGCTGACCACCACGGTGCGACGCGCATCGACCCAGCTGATGGCCTGTACTTCGGGGAACTGGCTGATCAGGGATTCCGCCTGGAACTCGAACTCCTCGGCTTCGATCTCGCGGTTGCTCAGCTCGCGCGCCAGCCTCATCAGCTGTTCCTGTCGCTCCAGCAGCCGTAGTCTCAGACGCTGCTGGGCATATTCAACGTCCCGGGTCACGGCCTCCCGTTCGCGTTCGAGTTCTTCATAGCGCAGATAGGTAATGGCCACCACGATGGCCGACAGGAACAGCAGGACAGCCAGCAGGGGCCCCAGCGTGGCAAATCGGTCCTGGCGCGAAGGCGGCAGGCGCCGCCACCAGCGGCGCCACCAATTGGCGGGTCCTTTCAAGGCAGCGCCGCTGGCACCAGGAGCAGGGGAGGGAGTCATCAGCTGCAAGTCTAAGTGAAGGCGGATGGCCCAACACGCCCATGCACAGCCTTCGAGTGCCACAATATGAAATTGCATACCTCATATTGAAATCTGAAAACATCTGTGCAAAAATCCGTCACACTGCGCCAAAAACGCATCTCACTTTGCACCAACCGACAGGAGACAAGCATGACAGCGACCCACGCGCTCGGCATCGACGGAAGCCCCGATACCGATGCCCAGGAAACCCGTGAATGGATGGAGGCGCTGGCCGCCGTCATCGAAAAAGAGGGTCCGGAGCGCGCCCACTTCCTGCTGGAGCAGCTGCTGGAAGAAGCCCGTCAGAACAGCATCGACCTGCCGTTCTCGGCCAACACCGGCTACGTCAATACCATCGAACCGACCGAAGAGGCACGCTGCCCCGGCAACATCGAGATCGAAGAACGCCTGCGCGCCTACATGCGCTGGAACGCCATGGCCATGGTGGTCAAGGCCAACCGCCACAACCCCGAAGACGGTGGCGACCTGGGCGGTCACATCGGTTCCTTCGCCTCGCTGGCCCACATGTTCGGCGCCGGCTTCAACCACTTCTGGCACGCCGAATCCGAAAACCACGGCGGCGACTGCCTGTACATCCAGGGCCACGTGTCGCCCGGTGTCTATGCCCGCGCCTACCTGGAAGGCCGTCTGACCGAAGAGCAGCTGCTGCATTTCCGCCAGGAAGTGGACGGCAAGGGCCTGTCGAGCTACCCGCACCCCAAGCTGATGCCCGAGTTCTGGCAGTTCCCCACGGTCTCCATGGGCCTGGGTCCACTGATGGCGATCTACCAGGCGCGTTTCCTGAAGTACCTGCACGCCCGCGGCATCGCCAACACCGAGAACCGCAAGGTCTGGGTGTTCTGCGGCGACGGTGAAATGGACGAGGTCGAGTCGCTGGGCGCCATCAGCCTGGCGGCGCGCGAAAACCTGGACAACCTGATCTTCGTGGTGAACTGCAACCTGCAGCGCCTGGACGGCCCGGTGCGCGGCAACGGCAAGATCATCCAGGAGCTTGAAGGCGAGTTCCGCGGCTCCGGCTGGAACGTGATCAAGCTGCTGTGGGGCTCCAACTGGGACCCGCTGCTGGCGCGCGACAAGGACGGCGCCCTGCGCAAGATCATGATGGAGACGCTGGATGGCGACTACCAGGCCTTCAAGGCCAACGACGGCGCCTACGTGCGCAAGCACTTCTTCGGCCGTGACCCCAAGGCGCTGGAGCTGGTGGCGCACATGACCGACGACGAGATCTGGGCGCTGCGCCGCGGCGGTCACGATCCGCAGAAGGTGTATGCAGCCTACCACAAGGCGGTCAACCACAAGGGCCAGCCGACGGTGCTGCTGATCAAGACCGTCAAGGGCTTTGGCATGGGCAAGGCCGGCGAAGGCAAGAACACCGTCCACCAGACCAAGAAGCTGACCGACGAGGACATCAAGTACTTTCGCGATCGCTTCAACATCCCGATCCCGGACAGCGAACTGCCCAAGATCCCGTTCTACAAGCCCGCTGACGACACGCCGGAAATGCAGTACCTGCACGAGCGCCGCAAGGCCCTGGGCGGCTACCTGCCCAAGCGCCGCACCAAGGCCGACGAAAGCTTCACCGTGCCCTCGCTGGAAACCTTCAAGGCGGTGCTGGAACCCACTGCCGAAGGTCGCGAGATCTCCACTACGCAAGCCTATGTGCGCTTCCTGACCCAGCTGCTGCGCGACCAGGCCCTGGGCCCGCGCGTGGTGCCCATCCTGGTGGACGAGGCCCGCACCTTCGGCATGGAAGGCCTGTTCCGCCAGGTCGGCATCTACAACCCTGCGGGCCAGCAGTACACCCCGGTCGACAAGGACCAGGTCATGTACTACAAGGAAGACAAGGCCGGCCAGATCCTGCAGGAAGGCATCAACGAAGCCGGCGGCATGAGCAGCTGGATTGCGGCAGCCACCTCGTACAGCACCAGCAACCGCATCATGGTGCCGTTCTACGTGTACTACTCGATGTTCGGTTTCCAGCGCATCGGCGACCTGGCCTGGGCCGCCGGCGACATGCAGGCGCGTGGCTTCCTGCTGGGCGGCACTTCAGGCCGGACCACGCTCAACGGCGAGGGCCTGCAGCACGAAGACGGCCACAGCCACATCCTGGCCGGCACGATCCCGAACTGCATCAGCTACGACCCGACCTTCGCGCACGAAGTCGGTGTCATCCTGCACCACGGCCTCAAGCGTATGGTGGAGAAACAGGACAACGTCTTCTACTACCTGACGCTACTGAACGAAAACTACGCCATGCCCGGCCTGACGCCCGGCACGGAAGAGCAGATCATCAAGGGCATGTACCTGTGCAAGCCCGGCGCCGAGGGTGACAAGCGCGTGCAGCTGCTGGGCTCCGGCACCATCCTGCGCGAGAGCATTGCGGCGCAGGCCCTGCTGGCCACCGACTGGGGTGTGCAGGCCGACGTGTGGAGCTGCCCGAGCTTCAACGAACTGACCCGCGACGGCCAGGACTGCGAGCGCTTCAACCTGCTGCACCCGACCGAAAAGCAGCGGGTGCCCTTCGTGGCGCAGCAGCTGGAAAAGCACGCTGGCCCGGTGGTCGCTTCCACCGACTACATGAAGAACTACGCCGAGCAGATCCGCCCCTTCATCCCCAAGGGCCGCGAATACAAAGTGCTGGGCACCGACGGTTTCGGCCGCAGCGACTTCCGCAGCAAACTGCGCGAGCACTTCGAGATCAACCGCCACTACATCGTGGTCGCCGCCCTGCGCGCGCTGGCCGACGAGGGCAAGCTGCCGCTGGCCAAGGTGGCCGAGGCGATCAAGAAGTACGGCATCAAGACCGAAAAAGTGAATCCCCTTTACGCCTGATCAACCGGAGACAAAACATGGCACTGGTAGAAGTGAAGGTCCCGGACATCGGCGACTTCGACGAAGTGGCGGTCATCGAACTGCTGGTCAAGGTGGGCGACACGGTCAAGGCCGAGCAGTCGCTGATCACGGTCGAGAGCGACAAGGCCTCGATGGAGATCCCGTCGAGCACGGCGGGCGTGGTCAAGGAACTCAAGGTCAAACTGGGTGACAAGGTCAGCGAGGGTTCGGTCGTGCTGGTGGTGGAAGCCGCTGGCGAGGCGGCCGCGCCGGTTCCTGCTGAGGCGCCTGCCGCCGCTGCACCGGCTCCGGCCCCTGCGGCAGCCCCGGTGGCTGCTCCGGCCGCAGCGCCTGCTGCGGCGGGCCCGGTCGAAGTGCGCGTGCCCGACATCGGCGACTTCAAGGACGTCGCCGTCATCGAGGTGTTCGTCAAGCCCGGCGACGCCATCAAGGTCGAGCAGAGCCTGATCACGGTCGAGTCCGACAAGGCCTCGATGGAGATCCCGTCCTCGCACGCCGGCGTGCTCAAGGAGCTCAAGGTCAAGGTCGGCGACAAGGTCAACATCGGTGACCTGCTGGCGGTTCTGGAAGGTGCCGCTGGCGCTGCCGCGCCGGCACCGGCCGCGGCCGCTCCGGTGGCTGCGCCCGCTGCGGCGCCCGCTGCCGTGGCCACTCCGGTCGCTGCGGCGTATGCACCCGCCGCTGCCGCCGCGCCGGCCCACAACCCCACCGCCACCCCGGCGCTGGGCCTGCCGCACGCATCGCCCTCGGTGCGCAAGTTCGCCCGCGAACTGGGCGTGCCGCTGGACGAGGTCAAGGGCTCGGGCCCCAAGGGCCGCATCACTGCCGAAGACATCCAGTCCTTCACCAAGTCGGTCATGGCCGGCAGCCTGCAGACCAAGGCGCAGGCGGCCAAGGCTCCGGCCGGCGGTGGTGGCTCCGAGCTGGGCCTGATCCCCTGGCCCAAGGTGGACTTCGCCAAGTTCGGCCCCATCGAGCGCAAGGAGCTGGGCCGCATCAAGAAGATCAGCGGCGCCAACCTGTTGCGCAACGCCGTGATGATCCCGGCCGTCACCAACCACGACGACGCCGACATCACCGACCTCGAAGCCTTCCGCGTGGCGACCAACAAGGAAAACGAGAAGAGCGGCGTCAAGGTCACGATGCTGGCCTTCCTGATCAAGGCGTCGGTCGCCGCGCTCAAGAAGTTCCCCGAGTTCAACAGCTCGCTGGACGGTGATTCGCTGGTCTACAAGAACTACTGGCACATCGGTTTCGCGGCCGACACGCCCAACGGCCTGGTCGTGCCGGTCATCAAGGACGCGGACAAGAAGGGCGTGCTGCAGATCAGCCAGGAAATGAGTGAGCTGGCCAAGAAGGCGCGCGACGGCAAGCTGGGGCCGGCCGACATGTCCGGCGCCACCTTCACGATCTCATCGCTCGGCGGCATCGGCGGCCGTTATTTCACGCCCATCATCAACGCACCCGAAGTCGCCATCCTGGGCGTCTGCAAGAGCCAGATGGAACCGGTGTGGGACGGCAAGCAGTTTGTGCCGCGCCTGATGCTGCCGCTGAGCCTGACGTGGGACCACCGCGTGATCGACGGCGCTGCGGCTGCGCGCTTCAACGCGTACCTCGGCCAGATCCTGAGCGACTTCCGTCGCGTGCTGCTCTAAGAAGGGACCCTGAACATGGCACTCATGGACATCAAGGTTCCCGACATCGGTGATTTCGACGAGGTCGCGGTCATCGAACTGCTGGTCAAGCCCGGCGACACCGTCAAAGCCGAGCAGAGCCTCATCACCGTCGAGTCCGACAAGGCCTCGATGGAGATTCCCTCGTCGCACGCCGGTGTGGTGAAAGAGCTCAAGGTCAAGCTGGGCGACAAGGTCAGCGAAGGCTCGGTGGTGCTGGTGTTGGACGCAGAGGGCGCCGCGGCGGCTCCCGCACCGGCCGCGGCACCCGCGCCTGCAGCCGCACCCGCTGCGACCCCGGCCGCTGCGCCGGTCGTGGCCCCCACGACCGCCAGCTTCGGCGGCTCGGCCGACATCGAATGCGACGTGCTCGTGCTCGGTGCCGGCCCTGGCGGTTACTCGGCCGCCTTCCGCGCCGCCGATCTCGGGCTGAAGGTCGTCATCGTCGAGCGCTACGCCCAGCTGGGCGGCGTCTGCCTCAACGTGGGCTGCATCCCGTCCAAGGCCCTGCTGCACGTGGCCGCGGTGATGGACGAAGTGAGCCACATGGCGGGCCTGGGCGTCGAGTTCGGCCAGCCTACGGTCAGCGTGGACAAGCTGCGCGCCCACAAGGAAAAGGTCATCGGCAAGCTCACTGGCGGCCTGGCCGCTATGGCCAAGATGCGCAAGGTCACCACCGTGCGCGGCTATGGTGCTTTTGTCGGCTCGAACCATGTCGAGGTCGAGGAGACCACCGGCACGGGCCAGGACAAGACGGGCAGCAAGAAGGTCGTGGCCTTCAAGCGCGCGATCATTGCCGCCGGCTCGCAGGCGGTCCGCCTGCCGTTCTTCCCGCAGGATGAGCGCATCGTGGACTCGACCGGCGCGCTGGCACTCAAGGGCGTACCCAAGAAGATGCTCATCGTCGGCGGCGGCATCATCGGTCTGGAAATGGGCACGGTCTACAGCACGCTGGGCGCTCGCCTGGACGTGGTCGAGATGCTGGACGGCCTGATGCAGGGCGCCGACCGCGACCTGGTCAAGGTCTGGGAGAAGATGAACAAGGGCCGCTTCGACAACATCATGTTGAAGACCAAGACCGTGGGCGCCACGGCCACGCCCGAGGGCATCAAGGTGCAGTTCGAGGGCCTGGACGGCACGAAGAGCGAAGGCACCTACGACCTGGTGCTGCAGGCGGTGGGCCGTACGCCCAACGGCAGGAAGATCGCCGCCGACAAGGCTGGCGTGGCGGTGACCGATCGCGGCTTCATCAACGTCGACATCCAGATGCGCACCAACGTGCCACACATCTTCGCCATCGGCGACATCGTGGGTCAGCCCATGCTGGCGCACAAGGCGGTGCACGAGGCGCACGTGGCGGCGGAAGTGATCGCCGGTGAACTGCAGGGCAACAAGGAACTGGCCGCAGCCGCCTTCAACGCCCGCGTGATCCCCAGCGTGGCCTACACCGACCCTGAGGTGGCCTGGGTGGGCCTGACCGAGGACCAGGCCAAGGCCCAGGGCATCAAGGTCAGGAAGGGCCTGTTCCCCTGGACGGCCTCGGGCCGCGCCATCGCCAACGGTCGCGACGAAGGCTTCACCAAGCTGCTGTTCGATGATTCGCCCGAAGCCCACGGCCACGGCAAGATCCTGGGCGGCGGCATCGTGGGCACCCATGCCGGGGACATGATCGGCGAGATCGCACTGGCCATCGAGATGGGCGCCGACGCGGTGGACATCGGCAAGACCATCCACCCGCACCCCACGCTGGGCGAGAGCATCGGCATGGCGGCGGAGGTGGCGCATGGGTCTTGCACCGATTTGCCGCCGCAGAAGAAATAGATCGGCCCAGCCCCACGAAAGCCCCGGATGGAAAACCTGCCGGGGCTTTTGCTTGACTGTCGCCAATTTGAACCTGGATCCGGCATTCGGGTCACTTGATCGGAGGCGCTATGCCTTCACCCGGTCGGCGATTCCTTTGGCGGGTTGATTGATCATATAAATCAACCACTTGCGTTCTCAGTCGAGCAGCTTGCCGCCGGATCTGGGTTGAGCGTCTGGTTATTGGTTTTGTGCCAAACTGACCAGCAACACGTTTCAGGAGCCTTGCCGTGATCATTCGCAACCCCCAATCCGGATTCGTTCACCCCCTGGCCAGCGACATCACCTCCAGGCAAGCCTACCTGAACCGGCGCCGCTGGATGCTCTCCATGGCGGCCGGTGCCACGGTAGCAGGCGCCATGGCCTGGGTGCCACAGGCCCGTGCTGCCACCCGGGGGCCCGGTGTGCTGGCCCGTCTTCCCGGTGGCGAGAGTGCCGTCGCAGGGGCTCGCACCATTGAAAAGCCCACGCCGTACAAGGACGCGACGACCTACAACAATTTCTACGAGTTCGGCATGGACAAGTCCGATCCGGCCCGCCATGCGCATCGCATGAAAGTCCGCCCCTGGACCGTGAGCGTGGAAGGCCTGGTGGGCAAACCGCGGGTGTTCGACCTGGAAGACCTGCTCAGGCTTGCCCCCATGGAGGAGCGCATCTACCGCATGCGCTGTGTCGAGGGTTGGTCGATGGTGATCCCCTGGGTGGGCTACTCGCTGTCCCATCTCATCGAGGCGGTGCAGCCGCTGGGCAGCGCAAAGTACATCGAGTTTCACACCCTGGTCGACCCGGACACCATGCCGGGTGTGCGCGCCCGTGTGCTGGAATGGCCTTATGTGGAGGGGCTTCGAATGGATGAAGCGCGCCATCCCTTGACCTTGCTGACCTTGGGGATGTATGGCGAAGTGCTGCCCAACCAGAACGGGGCGCCGGTGCGCATGGTCATCCCCTGGAAGTATGGCTTCAAGAACGGCAAGTCGGTGGTGCGCATCCGGTTTGTGGAGCAGCAACCCGCCACATCCTGGGCGAAGTCGGCGCCCGATGAGTACGGCTTCTACTCCAACGTCAACCCCGACGTGCACCACCCGCGCTGGAGCCAGGCCACCGAGCGGCGCATCGGGGAGGGTGGTCTGAACGCCCGACGGCTCAAGACACAGCTGTTCAATGGCTACGAGCCTCAGGTGGGGCAGTTGTACACGGGCATGGATTTGCGCCGCTTCTTTTGACGGTGAAGCCGGTCCACGTCCGGAGGCTCAAGTGGCTGGCGCTGGTCGCCGCCGGTGTGCCTGCGGCCTGGCTCTGGTTCGCCGCCCTGACCGACCGCCTTGGTGCCAACCCGGCCGAAGCCCTGATCCGGGGGCTGGGCGAATGGACACTGATCCTGTTGTGCCTGACCCTGTCCGTCACACCCTTGCGCCAATGGACAGGCCGGGCCGAGTGGGCCATGCTGCGCCGCGGACTGGGGCTGTGGAGTTTCGTCTACGCCCTGCAGCATTTTGTGACCTACCTGTGGCTGGACATGGAGTGGAGTCCTGCGCAGGTCTGGGTCGACGTGTTGCAGCGGCCCTTCATCCTGGTCGGGAGTCTGGCACTGGCGCTCATGCTCCCATTGGTAGCCACCTCGTTCAACTGGGCCGTGAAGCAACTCGGTGCTGCGCGCTGGAAGCGCTTGCACCTGAGCGTACACGCCATCGCGGCGCTGGCGCTGCTGCATTTCTTTTGGATGCGCAGTGGCAAGAACGATTATGCGGATGTCCTCAGCTTCTCCATCGTGGTGGTTGTGTTGTGGGCATTGCGCGTGCTACACTGGTGGAGGAACCGTTTGCGCCGTACAGCCAAAAAGGCGTTGACGGAACATTGAGGTTCCGCCATCACGGAGGTAGTGGATCAGCGTGATGGCATCGTTTCGCCGGGCAGCACGCGGCGAGCGCCGTTGAAGCGTGTTTTCCAGTACGACGTGCGCATGTCCTCCACGCGCACCTGTGCACCGGCGCGTGGTGCGTGAATGAAACGGCCTTCGCCCACATAGATACCCACATGACTGAAGGCGCGTCGCATGGTGTTGAAAAACACGAGGTCTCCGGGCCTGAGCTCCTGCCGCTCGATGGGTTGGGTTGCAGCGGCCTGTTCGACCGCCCGGCGGGGAAGCACCTTGCCCACCGATTGCTCGAACACGAGCCGGACAAACCCGCTGCAGTCCAGACCGGTTTCGTGCGAGTCGCCGCCAAATCGGTAGGGTACACCCAGAAACCCCATGGCTGAAATAACCAGGCTG
The DNA here is from genome assembly GCA_030604135.1 of Burkholderiales bacterium. Lineage (GTDB taxonomy): Bacteria > Pseudomonadota > Gammaproteobacteria > Burkholderiales > Burkholderiaceae_C > Hydrogenophaga. The sequence goes on from JAUVWL010000001.1 coordinate 287,131, forward strand.
GACGCCGCACCACCGACGGCGTCGCGGGTATCGAGCACCTGATCATGAATTCGGGCCATCAGGCCGTTGCCATGGGCGCTGGTAGAGGTCGGGTCTGCGGTGTCCGGTGCCGGGAAGGCCATCGCCTGACCCGCCAGCACGAGAACAGGCACCCATGTATACCTATGCATGCAGCGAGGTTATCTTGCTCCGGTTCACAAGTCAATGCCACTGTGCAGTGCAAGCGTTTGATTTTTCGGGGTTTTTCGTTGGTGCTTGGCGTAGCCTATGGAAGTTGGACAGGGCCTGGAGTTCACTGCGTCCTGCTGCGAGAATCGGTCTGCTGCGTGAAAACATAAACAGGATTCCCATGTTGCTAGACGTCTCTGAATGCCAGCTGGTGCTGGTGGATTACCAGGCCCGGTTGATGCCCGCCATCCATGAGGGCCCGCAGGTGCTGGCCAATGCCGTTCGTCTCGCCCGGATGGCCCGACTGCTTGGGGTGCCCGTCTGGGGCACCGAGCAGAATCCACAGAAGCTGGGTGCCAACGACGCGTCCTTGCGCGAACTCTGTCAACGAACCCTTTCCAAGATGCATTTCAGCGCAGTGGCCGACGGACTGGCTGAATGCCTGCGCCCCCCGGCGCGAGGGGCAAGTGGCAATGCCCGAAGTCTGCCCAAGCACCTTCAAAAATCCACACCTGCGGCGGCCGAGCGAGCCACGCTGGTGGTGGCAGGATGCGAAGCCCATGTCTGTCTCTTGCAGACGGCTTTGGAGTTGATCGAGCAGGAGTTTGACGTCTGGGTGGTCACCGATGCCTGCGGGTCCCGCACCGAACGCAACCGGGATGCTGCGTTTGACCGGTTGGCGGCTGCCGGTGCCGAATTGCTGACGACCGAAATGGTGGCGTTCGAATGGCTGAGAACGGCTGGGCACCCCCTGTTCCGAGAAGTCCACGCGCTGATCAAATGACAGGGCGTTCAAGTTCACCAGCACGGCTTGTGGGCTGACCAGGCACCTGTCAGCAAGCCGCAAGTCTGATATTCATAATTATGAATTCAGATTGACAGGGCTGCTTCAGGCTCTGCCGGAGTGCTTTTTCCTTCAGGAGACATTCATGAGCCAAGACACAGGCTATGCCGACTTTCACCGACGCTCCATCGAAGACCGCGATGGTTTTTGGCGTGAACAGGCCCAGCTGATCGACTGGCAGCAGCCCTTTGAGCAGGTTTGTGACTACAGCAACCCGCCGTTTGCCCGCTGGTTCGTGGGCGGGCAGACCAACCTGTGTCACAACGCCGTGGACCGGCACCTGAAGGACCGAGCCGATCAGAACGCCCTGATTTTTGTCTCGACCGAGACCGACACCGAGAAGGCCTACAGTTTCCGCGAACTGCACGCAGAGGTTAGCCGCATGGCGGCCATCCTCAAAGGCCAGGGGGTCGGCAAGGGTGACCGTGTGCTGATCTACATGCCCATGATCGCCGAAGCCTGTTTTGCCATGCTGGCCTGTGCCCGCATCGGTGCGATCCATTCGGTGGTGTTCGGTGGCTTTGCGAGCCATTCGCTGGCCAGCCGCATCGACGACGCCAAGCCGGTGGTCATCGTCAGCGCCGACGCGGGCATGCGTGGCGGCAAGGTGGTTCCCTACAAGCACCTGCTGGACGAAGCCATCAACCTGGCCGGCCACAAGCCCGCCCGGGTGCTGATGGTCAATCGGGGTCTGGCCGATCTGGCGCCAGTGGCCGGTCGCGACGTCGATTACGCCACCGAGCGGGCCCAGGTGATGGATGCGCAAGTGCCCTGCGAGTGGGTCGACAGCACCCACCCGAGCTACATCCTCTACACCAGCGGCACCACCGGCAAGCCCAAAGGCGTCCAGCGCGACACCGCAGGCTACGCCGTGGCGCTGGCGGCGTCCATGAAGCACATCTACATGGGCGAGCCGGGCGAGACCTATTTCTCCACCTCCGACATCGGCTGGGTGGTGGGCCACAGTTACATCATCTATGGTCCCCTGATCAACGGCATGGCCACCATCATGTACGAGGGCCTGCCCATTCGGCCCGATGCCGGCATCTGGTGGAGCCTGGTCGAGAAGTACAAGGTCTCGGTCATGTTCTCGGCGCCCACCGCGGCCCGCGTGCTCAAGAAGCAGGATCCCGCCTACCTGAGCAAGTACGACCTGTCCAGCCTCAAGGCGCTGTTTCTGGCCGGCGAGCCGCTGGACGAACCGACCGCGACCTGGATTGCCGATGCCATCGGCAAGCCCATCATCGACAACTACTGGCAGACCGAGACAGGCTGGCCCATCATGGCCATTTGCAACGGGGTGGAAGAGGCGCCCACCAAGTTCGGGTCTCCCGGCAAGGCGGTTTACGGCTACGACGTGAAGCTGATCGACGAGACCACCGGTGAGGAAATCACCGAGCCTGGAAAAAAGGGCGTGATCGCGGTCAACGGTCCTTTGCCGCCCGGCTGCCTGCAAACGGTGTGGGGCGACGATGAACGTTACGTCAAGACCTACTGGTCCAGCATCCACAACAAGGTCATGTACTCCACCTTCGACTGGGGTATTCGCGACGAGGATGGCTACTTCTTCATTCTGGGCCGCACCGACGACGTGATCAACGTGGCCGGCCACCGGCTTGGCACCCGCGAAATCGAGGAAAGCATCTCCAGCCACCCGAATGTGGCCGAAGTGGCCGTGGTCGGCGTGGCCGACCAGCTCAAAGGCCAGGTGGCCGTGGCCTTCGCCGTGCTCAAGGACCCATCGAAAGCGGCCACCGACGCCGACGCGCTCAAGCTCGAGGGCGAGATCATGAAGGTGGTGGACGACCAGCTGGGAGCTGTGGCCCGTCCGGCCAGGGTGCGTTTCGTGTCGGTGTTGCCCAAGACCCGTTCCGGCAAGCTGCTGCGACGCGCGATACAGGCGGTTTGTGAAGGCCGCGATCCGGGCGACCTCACCACCATGGAAGACCCGGCGGCGCTACAGCAGGTCAAGGACCTCGTCGCTTCCCGCTGACTGGCAGAGCAGCCGGGCGGCATATTGGTGCAGCAACTCCAGCGCGAAGCTGGTGCCAATCGGGTGGCGCTGGAACCCGAATGTAAGTATGATGAATGCTTATATTGCTAAGGCGCTATCCATCATGGACAAAATCATCGAGGCAGATGGTACGGTCGACAACGTTCGTGTGTTCGAACTGGCCGCCGAACTGTTCGGCGTGCTGGCCACACCCATGCGCCTTCGCATCCTCAGCGCACTGTGCGACAAGGAAAAGTCTGTCTCGCAGTTGCTGCAGGAAATCGACACCACGCAACCCAACCTGTCGCAGCACCTGAATCTGCTGTACCGGGCAGGCGTGCTGGCCAAGCGCAAGGAAGGCACGCAGGTCATCTACCGTGTGCAGAGCGAGAAAGCCGTCAAGCTCTGCCGCACCGTCTGCACCCAGATCGCCATCGAGATGGACGAACCCACGGCAGTTCCTGCGTCCGAGCGCTTGTCGCCCAGGTTGGTTTCCTGAAGCCTGGCGTCCGATGCGCGGCAAAAACTTGGCGGCATAGCAACAGTCAACGGGCCCTGTGGGGCCCGTTGGTGCTTTTGCAGCGATTTTCTGCCCGCCTGCCGTCGGACTGGTGGCACAATTCGAGGTTGCAGTCAGGTCCTTCCAGTCACTGTCGCATCCGCCAATCGGTTCAGCCGTGTCGCGGGAGGTTTTCCAACCACCACATGCTTCCCCAAGGGAAGCGGAGGCCAGCGGTTCAATGAGCGAGACAAGCAACGTCTATGTTGCCTATAAAGGCAACTCTTATCTCTTCGGCGGCAATGCGCCTTACGTCGAAGAAATGTACGAGAAGTACCTGGAGAATCCGGGCAGCGTGCCCGATAACTGGCGCAGCTATTTCGACGCCCTCCAGCACGTTCCCGCAGCCGATGGCAGCGACGCCCGCGATGTGCCGCACATGCCGGTCATCAACGCGTTTGCCGAGCGGGCCAAGCAAGGTGTCACCAAGGTGGTCATCGCCGCCGGCGCCGACTCCGACCTCGGACGCAAGCGGGTTCAGGTCCAGCAGCTCATCGCAGCCTACCGCAACATCGGATCCCGCTGGGCCGATCTCGACCCGCTCAAGCGCACCGAGCGCGAACACATACCCGAGCTGGATCCGGCTTCTTACGGCTTCTCCGACGCCGACCTGGAAACCGTCTTCAACACCAGCAACACCTATTTCGGCAAGGAAGTCATGTCCTTGCGCGAACTGCTCAACGCCCTGCGCGAGACCTATTGCGGCACGCTGGGCGTCGAGTACATGTTCATCACCGACCAGACGCAGAAGCGCTGGTGGCAGGAGAAGCTGGAGTCCATCCGCAGCAAGCCCTCCTTCAACGCCGACAAGAAGAAGCAGATCCTCGATCGGCTGACCGCCGCCGAGGGCCTGGAGCGTTTCCTGCACACCAAGTACGTCGGTCAGAAGCGCTTCTCGCTGGAGGGTGGCGAGAGCTTCATCGCGGCCATGGACGAGGTTATCCAGCAGGCCGGTGCACAGGGTGTCCAGGAAATCGTGATCGGCATGGCCCACCGCGGCCGCCTCAACGTGCTGGTCAACACCCTGGGCAAGATGCCCAAGGACCTGTTTGCCGAGTTCGAGCATACCGCGCCCGAAGACCTGCCGGCCGGCGACGTCAAGTACCACCAGGGCTTCAGCTCGGACGTGTCCACTCCCGGCGGCCCGGTGCACCTGAGCCTGGCGTTCAACCCGTCTCACCTGGAGATCGTCAATCCGGTTGTCGAAGGCTCGACCCGCGCCCGTCTGGACCGCCGGGGCGATCCGCTGGGTGCCCAGGTGCTGCCGGTGCTGGTGCACGGCGATGCCGCCTTTGCCGGTCAGGGTGTCAACCAGGAAACCCTGGCCCTGGCCCAGACCCGCGGATACCGCACCGGCGGCACGGTGCACATCGTCATCAACAACCAGATCGGTTTCACCACCTCCGATCCGCGCGACCTGCGCTCCACCCTGTACTGCACCGACATCGTCAAGGGCTACGAGGTGCCGGTGCTGCACGTCAATGGCGACGATCCCGAGGCCGTGGTGCTGGCGGCCCAGCTGGCGCTCGAGTTCCGCATGACCTTCCGCAAGGACGTGGTCATCGACATCATCTGCTTCCGCAAGCTGGGTCACAACGAGCAGGACACGCCCAGCCTGACCCAGCCGCTGATGTACAAGAAGATTGCGCAGCACCCGGGCACGCGCAAGCTCTACGCCGACCGGCTGGCGGCGCAAGGCCTGGGCGAGACGCTGGGCGACGAGATGGCCAAGGCCTACCGGGCCGCGCTGGACGCCGGTCGTCACACGGTGGACCCGGTGCTGACCAACTTCAAGAGCAAGTACGCCGTCGACTGGGTGCCCTTCCTCGGCAAGAAGTGGACCGATGCAGGCGATACCGCCATTCCGCTGACCGAATGGACCCGTCTGGCCGAGCGCATCACCACGTTGCCCGAGTCCGTCAACGTACACCCGCTGGTGCGCAAGGTGTATGACGACCGCGCCGCCATGGGACGTGGTGACATCCAGGTGGACTGGGGCATGGGCGAGCACATGGCCTTTGCCTCCCTGGTGGCCAGCGGCTACCCGGTCCGCCTCTCGGGCGAGGACTGCGGACGCGGCACCTTTACCCACCGCCACGCCGTCATCCATGACCAGAAGCGCGAGCGCTGGGACGAGGGCAGCTATGTGCCGCTGCAGAACGTCGCCGACAACCAGGCGCCGTTCGTGGTCATCGACTCCATCCTGTCAGAGGAGGCGGTGCTGGCTTTCGAATACGGCTACGCCTCCAACGACCCGAACACCCTGGTCATCTGGGAGGCCCAGTTCGGCGACTTCGCCAACGGTGCCCAGGTCGTGATCGACCAGTTCATCGCCTCCGGCGAGGTCAAGTGGGGCCGCGTCAACGGCATTACCCTGATGTTGCCCCACGGCTACGAAGGGCAGGGACCCGAGCACAGCTCGGCGCGCCTGGAGCGCTTCATGCAGCTGGCCGCCGACACCAACATGCAGATCGTGCAGCCGACCACGGCCAGCCAGATCTTCCACGTGCTGCGACGTCAGATGGTCCGCAACCTGCGCAAGCCGCTGATCCTGTTCACGCCCAAATCCCTGCTGCGCAACAAGGATGCGACCTCGCCACTGTCCGAGTTCACCAAGGGTGGCTTCCAGACCGTGATCCCCGAGCAGAACCCGGCTGTGGTCAAGAAGGCCGAGAAGGTCAAGCGGGTCATCTGCTGTTCGGGCAAGGTTTACTACGACCTGGTCAAGAAGCGCGAGGAAAAGGGCGCCGACGACGTGGCCATCCTCCGTGTTGAGCAGCTGTATCCGTTCCCGCACAAGGTGTTCGGGGCCGAGATCAGGAAGTACCCCAACGCGGTCGATGTGGTCTGGTGCCAGGACGAGCCACAGAACCAGGGAGCCTGGTTCTTTGTGCAGCACTACATCCACGAGAACATGCTCGATGGTCAGAAGCTGGGCTATGCCGGCCGCGCCGCTTCGGCGTCGCCCGCGGTCGGATACGCGCACCTGCACCAGGAACAGCAGAAGACCCTGGTCGAAGCCGCTTTCGGCAAGCTCAAGGGCTTCATCCTCACCAAATAACACGAACGTCGCATGCCCCCGGCCATGGTTCTCAGGTCATGGTTCGGCAGGGCATGCCAATGAACGAATCAAGGTAGAACATCCATGGCAATCGTAGAAGTCAAGGTTCCGCAGCTGTCCGAATCCGTGGCCGAGGCCACCCTGCTGCAGTGGAAGAAAAATGTCGGTGAGTCCGTCGCCGCCGACGAGATTCTGATCGAGATCGAAACCGACAAGGTGGTGCTGGAGTGCCCGGCGCCGGCCGGCGGTGTGCTGGTCGAGATCGTGCAGGGCGACGGCGCCACCGTCGCTGCCGAGCAGCTCATCGCCAGGATCGATACCGAGGCGGTCGCAGGTGCCGCCGCACCCGCTGCTGTGCCTGCTGCAGCCGCTGCTGCACCGGTGTCCGCACCCGCAGCTGCAGCCACCTCCACCAGCAAGGCCGGCGTGGCCATGCCCGCCGCCGCCAAGCTGATGGCCGATGCCGGGATGGCGCCAGGCTCCGTGGCGGGCACAGGCAAGGACGGTCGCGTCACCAAGGGTGACGTGCTGGCCGCCGCCAGCGCACCCAGGGCGGTAGTGGCCGCACCTGCAGCCATTCCGACAGGCGCCCCCACAAAGGTGCTGCCGCAGGTTCCGACCATGGCGCCTGACCTGGGCGACCGCCCGGAAGAGCGCGTGCCTATGACCCGCCTGCGTGCCCGCGTGGCCGAGCGATTGTTGCAGTCGCAGGCCACCAACGCCATCCTGACCACCTTCAACGAAATCAACATGGCCCCGGTCATGGACATGCGCAAGCGCATGCAGGAGCGTTTCGAAAAGGAACATGGCGTCAAGCTGGGCTTCATGAGCTTCTTCGTCAAGGCCGCTGTGCACGCCCTCAAGAAGTTTCCAGTGCTTAACGCCTCGGTGGACGGCAACGACATCGTCTATCACGGCTACTTCGACATTGGTATTGCGGTCGGCTCGCCTCGCGGGCTGGTGGTGCCCATCCTGCGCAATGCCGACCAGATGAGCTTTGCCGACATCGAGAAGAAGATTGCCGAATTCGGCCAGAAGGCCAAGGAAGGCAAGATCGGACTGGATGACCTCACCGGCGGCACCTTCTCGATCTCCAACGGCGGTACCTTCGGCTCCATGATGTCCACGCCCATCATCAACCCCCCGCAGTCGGCCATTCTGGGCGTGCACGCCACCAAGGACCGAGCCATGGTCGAGAACGGTCAGGTGGTGGTCCGTCCGATGAACTACTTCGCCATGTCCTACGACCACCGCATCATCGATGGCCGCGAAGCCGTGCTGGGCCTGGTCGCCATGAAGGAAGCGCTGGAAGATCCCGCCCGTCTCCTCTTCGATATCTGATCGAGCATAGAGCCAGCAGACGCCCCTTCGGGGGCGTTTGTCCAACCCCATTCAGGAAAAGAACATGTCTCAAGCATTTGACGTCGTCGTGATCGGTGCTGGCCCCGGTGGCTATATCGCCGCCATCCGCGCAGCCCAGCTGGGTTTCAAGGTCGCGTGTATCGACGAGTGGAAAAACGCCACCGGAGGCCCGGCCCCGGGTGGCACCTGCACCAACGTCGGCTGTATTCCGTCCAAAGCCCTGCTGCAGTCGTCCGAGCATTTCGAGCACGCCAACCACCACTTTGCCGACCACGGCATCAGCACCGGCAAGGTGACCATGGACGTGGCCAAGATGGTGGGCCGAAAGGACACCGTCGTGAAGCAGAACAACGACGGCATCCTCTATCTGTTCAAGAAGAACAAGGTCAGTTTCTTCCATGGTCGTGGTTCCTTCGTGAAAGCCGTGGAAGGCGGCTACGAGATCCAGGTGTCCGGCGCCAAGGACGAGATTCTCACCGGCAAGCAGATCGTGGTGGCCACCGGTTCCAACGCCCGTGCGCTGCCGGGCGTGCCGTTCGACGAGGTCAACGTGCTGTCCAACGATGGCGCACTGCGTATCGGTGCGGTGCCCAAGAAGCTCGCCTTGATCGGTTCGGGTGTGATCGGCCTGGAAATGGGCTCGGTCTGGCGCCGCCTGGGTGCCGACGTGACCATTCTGGAAGGACTGCCGACTTTCCTGGGCGCGGTGGACGAGCAGATCGCCAAGGAAGCCAAGAAGGCGTTCGACAAGCAGGGCCTGAAGATCGAGCTGGGCGTGACCGTGGGCGAGATCAAGAATGGCAAGAAGGGTGTCAGCGTGGCCTACACCAACGCCAAGGGCGAGGCGCAGACGCTCGATGCCGACAAACTCATCGTGTCGATTGGTCGCGTGCCCAACACCATCGGGCTGAACGCCGAAGCCGTGGGCCTGCAACTGGATGAGCGTGGCGCCATTGTGGTCGACGACGAATGCCGCACCAGCCTGCGTGGCGTGTGGGCCGTGGGTGACGTGGTGCGGGGTCCGATGCTGGCACACAAGGCAGAAGAAGAGGGTGTGGCCGTGGCCGAGCGCATCGCAGGCCAGCACGGTCACGTCAACTTCAACACCATTCCCTGGGTCATTTACACCAGCCCCGAAATCGCCTGGGTGGGGCGTACCGAGCAGCAGCTCAAGGCCGATGGTGTGGCCTACAAAGCCGGCACTTTCCCGTTCCTGGCAAATGGCCGTGCCCGCGCGCTGGGCGACACCACGGGCATGGTCAAATTCCTGGCCGATGCCAAGACGGACGAGATCCTGGGCGTGCACATCGTGGGCCCGATGGCTTCCGAGCTCATCGCAGAAGCTGTGGTGGCGATGGAATTCAAGGCCAGTGCCGAAGACATCGCCCGGATTTGCCATGCCCACCCCTCCTTGTCCGAGGCGACCAAGGAGGCGGCGCTCGCGGTGGACAAGCGGACGCTGAACTTCTGAGTCGGGTGCGCTCTTGTCGGTTCGCAGCACCTACGAAGCGGAGTTGCGTGCGCGCGGCTTCAGCGCCGATCCCGCGCAGCTGCGCGCGGTTGAAGCCTTGGAGCGCTGCGCCCGCGAGTGGTCGGTCTACAAGCAGAAGCGTTCCAACTCGCTGAAGAAGCTCTTTGTTCACCCGGAGATCCCGCGCGGCGTCTACATGTATGGCGGGGTGGGGCGGGGTAAGAGCTTCCTGATGGACTGCTTCTTCAACGCCGTCCCGCTCAAGCGCAAGACACGCCTGCACTTTCACGAGTTCATGCGGGAGGTGCACCGGGAGCTGCGTGACCTGCAGGGCACGGTCAATCCGCTGGATGTGCTGGGTGCGCGCATCGCCCAGCGCTACAAGCTGATCTGCTTTGACGAGTTCCACGTGGCGGACGTGACCGATGCCATGATCCTGCACCGCTTGCTGGACGCCTTGTTCAAGGCGGGTGTCGGCTTTGTCACCACCTCCAACTTCCATCCCGACGGGCTGTATCCCGACGGGCTGCACCGTGACCGCATCCTGCCGGCCATTGCGATGCTCAAGCAGAAGCTGGAGGTCATCAACGTCGACCACGGAACCGATTACCGTCAGCGAACCCTGACCCACGTCGAGCTTTACCATTGCCCGCTCGACGCACAGGCCGATGCCTCGCTGGAGGCCACCTTCGCCAAGCTCGCTGAAGCGCACGACGAAGAACCGGTCATGCACATCGAGTCCCGCCAGATTCCTGCCGTGCGGCGTGCCGGGGGCGTGATCTGGTTCGATTTCCGCACGCTGTGCGGCGGCCCCCGGTCACAGAACGACTACCTGGAGATCGCGACGCAGTTTCACACGGTGTTGCTGTCCAACGTGCCGCAGATGTCGGTTCGGCAGGCCTCCGAAGCGCGGCGCTTCACCTGGCTGATCGATGTGCTGTACGACCGCCGGGTCAAGCTGATCATGTCCGCTGCGGTGCTTCCGGAGACCCTCTACACAGAAGGCCCGATGGCGCATGAGTTCCCGCGCACGGTGTCCAGGCTGGGTGAGATGCAGTCGGCCGAGTACCTGGCAACAGAGCACCGCGTCGTGGACACCGGTCTGACCTGAAGCCGGCCGCAGGGTTCAACCCAATGGGTCGATTCTGACGATGGCCAGCGACAGGTTGTCGCCCATGCCTTTGGCACGGGTTCTGGCTTTCTGGATCAGGAACTCGCAGGCCTCGCGGGGCGTGAGCATGGAGATGGTGCTGGCCAGTTCGTCGGGTGTGAAGTAGTGCCACACACCGTCGCTGCAAGACATGACCGCATCACCTGGCAGCAGTCGATCGACCACATGGATGTCCACCGGCGGGTCGTTGTCGGTCCCCAGGCATCCCATGAGGATGTTGGAGTGGGGGTGGTCCAGGGCTTCTTCTTCGGTGATCTCGCCTTGATTGACCAGGGTCTGCACGTAGGAGTGGTCCATGGTGCGGAACAGCATCTTCCCCTGGCGGAAGTGGTAGATGCGTGAATCGCCCGCGTGCACCCAATGGCTGTCGCCACCCGGATTGATGAGGAACGCCGCAATGGTGCTGTGAGGCTCCTGTTCTGCAGACACAGCCGTCAGCTTGATGACCAGATGGGACTCCTCAACGATCTGGCGCAGCAGACCCGCGGAATCGTCCGTTTCAGGGTCAAAACGCTCGAACAGCTGTCGCGCCGTGAGCATCACCTGATCGGAGGCTTTTCGTCCGCCGCTGCGTCCTCCCATGCCGTCCGCCACAACCGCCAGCAGGCACCCTTGCTGCCTCGGATGGTGCAGCAGGCAGACCTGGTCCTGCTGGTAGTCACGGTCTCCCCGGTGGATGCCGGTGGAGGCATGGATGCGAAAGCCTTTGGACATGCTGTTCAGGTCGGAGGCGCCGCTCATGCGCACCCCGGTTGGTCAAAACTCGATGTTAACCATGAATGCCCCCAAAACTGACAGGTGTTTGGATCTGACCTGTCGCCAGTGGGCGATCGCGTTGCACCAAGACCGCACCTGGCACGGAACGGCGGCTGTTACCAGAAACGCCACCAGGGCGTGCCAGCACGCAGTCCCTGACTGAGAAAACGGCTGTCTGGAAAATTGGCCAGCAGCACGCGTCGGGCGTCATCGCGAAGTGAGGTCATGCCGAGCTCGTCGTAGGCACGAACCAGTATGTACAGGGCTTCCTCCAGGGCGGGGGCATCCGGGTAGTCACTCAGCGCCGCCTGGGCACGGTTGATGGCCGCGACGTGTGCCCCTCGGCTGAGGTAGTAGCGGGCCACATGCACCTCGTACTGGGCGAGCGAATTGACGATGTAGGTCATTCGAGCGCGGGCATCCGGCGCATAGCGGGAGTCGGGGAAACGTTCCACCAAGTCCCGGAAAGCCTCGAACGACTCCTTGGCGGCTTTCTGGTCACGCTCGGACAGGTCCTGGCGCGCCAGCGAACCGAACAGCCCCAGGTTGTCGTTGAAATTGACCAGGCCCTTGAGATACAAGGCGTAGTCGAGTGCCGGGCTGGTGGGGTGGAGGCGCAAAAAGCGTTCAATGGCGGCTTGTGCCTGAGCGGGTTCGCCCGCCTTGTAGAAGGCGTAGGCTTTTTCAAGTTGGGCCTGTTGGGCCAGTGGGGTGCCCGCAGCCCGGCCCTCAAGCTTTTCGAAGTACTCCGCGGCGCGATCGAAGTTGCCGGCATTGCGTTCTTCCCGCGCCTCTTGAGCCAGTCTCTCCACGCTCCAGCCTGCAGTCACGTCCTTGGTGGTGCTGCCGCAGCCTGCCAGGATCGCCAGGGCGGCGACCACGCAGAGCGACCGGGCAGATAATCTCATGGGGGTCAGCACACTTGAACCTTTGCAACGGGAAGACACTTTGCCAACGGAAATTATATCGGGGGGGGGCAACCCAGCGTCCGAACTCGCAGTGGATTTGCTTGACGACCTCGGGCTTTCCGACGAAACCCGAGATTTGTCCTTGCCCGCAGATCTGCACGGCACGCGACTGGATCGGGCTCTGGCTGTACTGATCCCGGAGTTTTCTCGCTCCTACCTGCAACAACAGATCGCCGACGGCGGTGTTCTGCACAACGGCCAAATCGCCAAAAAGGCAGCCAGCCGAATGTCGGCGGGTGATCGCCTGTCGGTTTGTCTCAAACCCACGGCGCAGGCCATGGCCTTTGTACCCCAGGCCATGGACATCGTGGCGCGCTACGAGGACGACGATCTGCTGGTGGTCGACAAGCCTGCGGGGCTGGTTGTGCACCCGGCCCCGGGCAATTGGAGCGGGACACTGCTCAATGGTTTGCTGGCGCGCCATCCCGCGGCCACTCAGCTTCCTCGGGCGGGCATCGTTCACCGGCTGGACAAGGACACGTCGGGTCTGATGCTGGTCGGGAAGAGTCGGCGGGCTGTCGATGCACTGGTCAGGGCCATTGCCCTCAGAGAGGTCAAACGTCAGTATCTGGCCCTGGCACACGGCGTCTGGCGCCACGAGGCCACCGTGGAGGTGGAGCAGCCCATGGGCCGGGATCCGCGCAACCGGCTTCGGATGGCCGTGCTGCAACCGGGGCAGGCGGGGGCCCGATTTGCGCGCACCCAGGTTCGGTGCGTTGGGCAGTCCGGCGATGTGTGTCTTCTGATCTGCCATCTGCATACCGGTCGCACGCACCAGATCCGGGTTCATGCGGCCTGGTTGGGCCACCCTCTGGTTGCCGATACCCTCTATGGCGGGCGTCCTATGCTCGGCCTGGCGCGACAGGCGCTGCATGCCTTCAGGCTGGAGTTGGCGCATCCGGTCAGTGGCCGCCTGTTGAGCCTGGAGGCACCTCTGCCAGACGACATCCGGTCTGCCCTGGGCGAGGCGGGGCTGCACTACAATGAGGTGCCGACCGTTTGACACGGATCGGTGATCAAGACCCTCCTCACAGACAGTGGGTGGTCGAGAATCCGACCGCATGCTTTCGCCGGCTGATCTGAATGGCGAGTGCTTTTGCGGGACACGGGCTGCGGTGGCATCCGGCGAGCCTTCCCTTCTGTATCCCTCCATCGTCTTGCGGTATCGGCCCTGGACCATCTCATGAATACCACGGAAGCCAAGCGAGTTCTCGAAACCGCTCTGATTTGCGCGGCACAGCCACTGAGCCTCAAGGACATGGGGCAACTGTTCGATCAGGCAATGACAGGCGACACGCTCAAGCAGTTGCTGGTTGACCTGCAGCTGGAGTGGACAGGTCGCGGTGTCGAGCTGGTTCACGTGGCCACAGGCTGGCGGTTCCAGAGTCGCCCGGAGCTGCGTCCGTACCTCGATCGGCTGCACCCCGAGAAGCCGCCCCGTTACAGCAGGGCAACGCTGGAAACCCTGGCCATCATTGCCTACCGCCAGCCTGTGACACGCGGAGACATGGAGGATATCCGGGGTGTGACCATCAATTCGATGATCATCAAGCAGCTGGAGGACCGTGGATGGATCGAAGTCATCGGTCATCGCGAAACGGTGGGCCGCCCAGCACTTTTTGCCACCACGCGGCAGTTTCTTGATGATCTGGGCTTGTCGTCACTGGACCAATTGCCGCCACTGGACGACGGCGGGGTGCAGGAATCGGTGCTGGACCGTCTGGAGCTGGACATGCTTGCGCACCCTGGCGAGACCCTGGCGGACGGCGCCGATTCAGAGCCTCGATCGTCAAGTGTGTCACCGTCTGAAACTGCACTTCAGGACGCCGTTGACGGCGCGGGAGCCTTGCCCCTCCATGAGCCATCCCATGAACCGAACCCAGAACACCTAGATGAAGCCGGCGAACCCTCTTCCCCCCGCTGATGACGCCGATTCCCTCGGTGATGGACGCCCCGGCAGGGGCGGCCGCAAGGCAGCTGCGAACGAAAAGCAAGCTCAAGCACTGCATCTGGATGATGTGGTCAGCGGCGTTTTCGATGCCGAGCAGGAGGCGCCGGCCTCGGCCGAAAATGCCCGGCGCGTACTCGCACCCCAGGCGGATGCCCCGAAGCTGCACAAGGTGCTGGCACAGGCCGGCATGGGCTCGCGCCTTGAGATGGAAAAACTCATTGTCGAAGGGCGCATTTCCGTCAATGGCGAACCGGCCCATGTCGGGCAGCGCATCCGTTTCGGCGATGTCATCAAGGTCAATGGCCAGCCAGTTCGGGTTCGGATGACGCCTCCGCCCCCGAGGGTGCTGGCCTACCACAAGCCGGCGGGTGAGGTGGTGACCCACGACGATCCTCAGAATCGACCCACCGTGTTTCGTCGTCTGCCTCGGCTGCAGCAGGGCAAATGGCAGTCGGTGGGCCGGCTGGATCTGAACACCGAGGGGCTGTTGCTGTTCACCAGTTCGGGAGAGTTGGCCAATCGCTTGATGCATCCCCGGTTCGGCCTGCAGCGAGAGTATGCCGTGCGGGTGCTCGGCGCACTCTCCAACGAAGAGAAACAGCGCCTGCTGGACGGCGTGGAGCTGGAGGACGGGCCAGCCCAATTCAACACCATTGAGGATGGTGGCGGTGAGGGGGCCAACTGCTGGTATCGGGTGACGATTGGCGAGGGTCGCAACCGGGAGGTGCGTCGGTTGTTCGAGTCTATCGGACATGCGGTGAGTCGGCTGATACGTATCCGTTACGGTGCGGTGGTTCTGCCCAGGGGCTTGCGCAGGGGCACCTGGGTTGAACTGGATTCGCGTGATGTCGAGCGCTTGTCGCAGGCCGCGGGCCTGCCTCGGGCCGCCGATCGGGAGGTCGGACAGCCGTCCGGTCGCCACCCGGCCCAACGAGGCCGCCCAACCTCAGGTGCCGGCGGCCGCGGCGGGGCTGGCCCAGGGGCCGTCCCACGCGGTGGGCGAACAGCCCCGGGGGCGGCCAGGCCGAACAAGGCCAGCAAAGGTGGAGCCGCTGTGCCGGATCCGATGAAGACTTCTTTTGGCTATATCGGGCAGGATGCATTGCAGCGCAAACGGGAGGCTTCTGGTGGGCGGGGTGGTCAGCGACCTGCAGCGGGCAAACCGGCGCGGGGCAGTGGCCGAAGAGGTGGTCGGTGACGGGTCGCTAGCGGTTTTGTCGCAGTGGGGCGTCCCGTCGATCGGGCCCCTTGCTCTCTCATTCTCCGGGCGGCGTGCCGGTGAATGAACCTGGAGGCCGTTGTAGAATCAATGGCTTTGTCGGGTGCCCAGGCGCACCGCAACCCCACCGTATTTCATCGTCTCCCAAATAGGAACACCATGGCCATCGAACGTACCCTCTCCATCATCAAGCCCGACGCCGTTGCCAAGAACGTCATCGGGCAGATCTATGCCCGCTTCGAAGCGGCCGGCCTGAAGGTGGTGGCTGCCCGCATGGCCCATCTGTCCCGCCGTGAAGCCGAGCAGTTCTATGGCGTCCACAAGGAGCGCCCCTTCTTCAAGGATCTGGTGGATTTCATGATTTCCGGTCCGGTGATGATTCAGGTCCTGGAAGGCGAGGGCGCCATCGCCAAGAACCGTGACCTGATGGGTGCCACCGATCCCAAAAAGGCCGCACCGGGCACCATCCGCGCGGACTTCGCCGACAGCATCGACGCCAACGCCGTGCATGGCTCCGATGCCCCTGAAACCGCCGCCGTGGAAGTGGGCTTCTTCTTCCCCGGCATGAACGTCTACTCGCGTTGATCGGTTTGCCCTCGCACGATCACCGGGCGCGCCGCAGGCGCGATACCGGTGCGTGCGTGGTGCAAATCAGACGGGGTCGGGAATGCAAGCCGGAGGGGACCACATGACCAACCTGCTCGATCTGGACCTCGACGCCATGGTGCGTTTTCTGGAAGGCCTGGGCGAAAAGCGCTTCCGGGCCGTCCAGTTGTTTCGCTGGATTCACCAGAAGGGTGCCCGGGACTTCGCCGACATGACCGACCTGGCCAAGGGCCTGCGGTCGAAGCTGCCCGAGGTCTGCAGTTTGAATGTGCTTCCTGTGCTGTCCCGCCAGGACTCGTCCGATGGCACCATCAAGTGGTTGTTCGATGTCGGCGATGGCAATGCGGTGGAGACCGTCTTCATACCCGAGGATGACAGGGGAACGCTGTGTGTTTCCTCTCAGGCGGGTTGTGCTGTCGGCTGTCGATTCTGCTCGACCGGGCACCAGGGGTTTTCCCGCAACCTCTCCACGGGTGAGATCCTGGCGCAACTGTGGCAGGCAGAGCACTTCCTGCGACACCATCTCAAACGCACCGACCGCGTGATCACCAACGTGGTCATGATGGGGATGGGCGAACCCCTGCAGAACTATTCGGCTTTGCTTCCAGCGCTCAAGGTGATGCTGGATGACCATGGATACGGACTGTCTCGCCGGCGGGTGACCGTGTCGACCTCGGGGGTGGTGCCCATGATGGACCGGCTGGCCAGGGACTGTCCGGTGGCCCTGGCCGTCTCGCTGCATGCACCGAATGACGCGCTGCGCAACGACCTGGTGCCGTTGAACCGCAAGTACCCCCTTTCAGAACTGCTGGATGCCTGTCTTCGGTATCTGCCTGCAGCGCCGCGAGACTTCGTCACCTTCGAGTACTGCATGCTGTCCGGTGTCAACGATCAGCCGGAGCACGCGCGCCAGCTGCTGGACCTGCTCAGGCTCCATGGCGGACAGGGGGTTCCCTGCAAGATCAATCTCATTCCGTTCAATCCATTCCCCGACTCGGGCCTGAGCTGCTCCGATCGTCCTGTGGTGCAGCAGTTTGCTCGCATGCTCAACGAGGGTGGTATCGTCACCACCGTCCGCAAGACGCGAGGCGACGACATCGATGCGGCCTGCGGTCAGTTGGCCGGTGACGTGCTTGACCGGACCAACGCCGCGCAGCGTCTGGCCCGTCTTCGAAACGGAAGTGTTCGTCCCGTGCGTATCGTTCGATCAGAAAGGCAGGCATGAACTTCGAAGTGCGTTCGTTTTTCGGTTCTCGCTGGTTGGGGATCGGGCCGTTGGCAGTCCTGCTGGTGATGGCTCTGTCGGCGTGTGCCGGTACCGGCATCTCCTCGACCGACCCCGCAGCAGCACCCATGACCGAGTTTGACGAGCCTGAGAGTCGCATGCGGGCGCGTTTGCGTATGGAGCTGGCGTCCGGATATTTCGAGCAAGGTCGTACCGACATCGCACTGGACGAGATCAAACAGGCCTTGTCGGCTGATCCCACCTATGCCCCCGCCTTCGTCCTGCGCGGACTGGTGTTCATGCAGATGAACAACCCCCGTCTGGCCGAGGACAGTTTTCAGCGAGCCTTGCAGTTGTCCCCGCGCGATCCCGATGCGTTGCACAACTACGGATGGTTTCAGTGCCAGCAAGGGCGGCATTCCCAGGCGGTCGATCTGTTCAACAGGGCCCTGGCCAGCCCGGTGTATGGGGGGCAGGCCAGAACCTACCTGGCCAAGGGGGTATGCCAGTTGCGCATGGGACAAGCCTCGGAAGCAGAGGGCAGCCTTGCCCGCTCTTACGAGCTGGACCCGGCCAATCCCATCGCCGGATTCAATCTGGCCCAGCTGTTGTTTCAGCGCGGGGAGAACGAGCGATCCCAGTTCGTGATCCGGCGCATCAACAACAGTGAACTGGCGAATGCCGAAACCCTTTGGTTGGGCATCAAGATCGAGCGCAGGCTGGGCAACACCGTGGTGGTGGAGCAATTGGCGCAGCAACTGGGTCGCCGATTCGCCGAATCCAGGGAGTGGTCGTCATACCAGAGGGGAGCATTTCATGAATGAGCCGGGTATCGGCTTGGGTCAGTCTGAATCGCCACCTGCACGTCCTGACCTGCTGCGGCTCTCCAGGGAGCAGGCGGGCTTGCATATTGCTGCCCTGGCTGCCGCGCTGAAGGTGCCGGTCAAAAAGCTGGAGGCGCTGGAAGACGGACGGTATGGTGAGCTGCCTGACCTGACCTTCGCCCGAGCCCTGGCCTCGAGTGCCTGCCGTCACTTGCGGGTCGATCCCGCGCCCGTGCTGGCCCAGATACCGCAGGGTCAGCGTCCGGTTCTGGGGGCTACTGCTGATGCCCTGAATGCCCCGTTCAAGCCCTCAGTTGAGGCCAGCAACGTATCCGCACAAAGCACCCCTGGACGGCTCGTCTGGTGGCTGGCGGGTGCTCTGGTGCTGGCTGCTCTGGCCTTGTATTTCTGGCCAGGTGCAGGCGAGTTTTCCCGCATGATTCGGGGTCAGCTGGAGGCGCCCATGGAAAGTGCAAGCCCGGTGAGCGAAATCCAACAGGTCACACCAGGTGTGGCTGAAGGCGCCCAGACCGAAGAGCCGGCGTTGCCGCTGCTGATGGCCGATTCCACCCTGGCTGCACCTGGGGCGACCCAGGATGAACCTGCTCTAATCGAAGCAGCGCCACCCGCAGAACTGGATCCGGGCAAGCTGCTGGTCATTCGGGCACGGAATGAAACCTGGGTCGAGGTGGTCAACGCCGCCGGTGCGGTTGTGATCCAGCGTGTGCTCCGGGCTGGAGATAGTGTGGACTTCACCGCCGCGCCACCCTACCGGGTGATTGTGGGCAGGGCCGATGCCGCCGAGGTCTTCGTTCGCGGCCGCCCCTTTGATGTCATGCCGCACGCGCGCAACAACGTCGCCCGGTTCGAGGTCCGATGAGCATGTCCAACCCCTGTTCTGTTCAGCAGCCGGTGCCCTTGTCTGCGCCCGCTCCGCGCAGGTCGGTGCAAGGCCATGTTTCCTGGGGCTCGCACCGGGTCTCGGTGGGTGGTCAGGCTCCCGTCCGTGTGCAATCCATGACCAACACGGACACGGCCGATGCGGTGGCCACCGCCATCCAGGTCAAGGAGCTCGCACAAGCGGGCTCCGAGCTGGTGCGCATCACGGTCAACAACGACGAGGCGGCCCGTGCCGTCCCGTACATCCGTGAGCAACTGGACCGCATGGGGGTGGCGGTGCCCCTGATTGGTGATTTCCACTACAACGGGCATCGCCTGCTGTCAGATCACCCTGACTGTGCGCAAGCCCTGTCGAAATATCGCATCAACCCCGGTAACGTGGGGCGTGGAGAGAAGGGTGATCGCCAGTTTGCCCAGATGGTGGAGCTGGCTGCCCGGCATGACAAGGCCATCCGAATCGGGGTGAACTGGGGCAGTCTCGACCAGGACCTGCTGGCCCGGCTGATGGACGAAAACGCCCGCCGAGACAGCCCGTGGGACGCCAGACAGGTCATGTACGAGGCCCTGATCACCTCCGCCATCGAATCGGCCCACCGTGCCGAGCAGATCGGTCTGCGAAGGGATCAGATCGTTCTGTCGTGCAAAGTCAGTGCCGTACAGGATCTGATCGCTGTCTACCAGCAGCTGGCCGCCCGGACCGACCATGCGCTTCACCTTGGGCTCACAGAAGCTGGTATGGGTGCCAAAGGAACTGTGGCATCCACGGCAGCGCTCGCCGTCCTGCTTCAGCAAGGCATCGGTGACACGATTCGGGTCTCACTGACGCCGCAGCCGGGTGAGCCTCGAACGCAGGAGGTGCTGGTGGCCTCTGAAATCCTCCAGGCCCTGGGGCTCAGGGCTTTTGTGCCCAGCGTCGTGGCTTGCCCAGGTTGCGGCCGGACGACCAGCACCACGTTCCAGGAGTTGGCCAAGCAAATTGACGATTTTCTTCGCCAGGCGATGCCCGAGTGGCGAAGCCGGTACCCGGGAGTCGAAGGCCTGCGCGTGGCGGTCATGGGGTGCATCGTCAACGGCCCGGGCGAGAGCAAGCATGCCGATATCGGCATCAGCCTCCCGGGAACCGGCGAGGCCCCGGCCGCTCCGGTTTACATCGACGGACAAAAGGTGCACACCTTGCGCGGTGAGGGCATCGCCCGGGAGTTCCGAGACATCGTGCAGGCGTATATCGAGAAACGGTTTGGCTAAGCCACCTGAGTGGCGCTGAGGAAGAGGGCGTGCCCGCCTTGGTGCGCCGTTCCCTGCTCAGCCCTTGAGTCAGGTCAGGGCGAACCAGATCGGACCCGCCTGCGCAAAGCGCGGCAAGAACAGAGACGATGACAACATGGCAGAAAGAATCACGGCCGTCAAAGGCATGAACGACATTGCGCCGCCCACGTCGGCGCATTGGGAGTGGCTGGAAGACCGGCTGCGCCAACTGATGGGGCGCTATGGTTACCGCAACCTGCGCACGCCGGTGGTGGAGCCGACAGCGCTTTTCATTCGTGGGCTCGGCGAGGTGACCGACATTGTCGAGAAGGAGATGTATTCCTTTGAGGACAGGCTCAATGGCGAGCAGCTGACCTTGCGGCCCGAGAACACCGCTGGAGTGGTGAGGGCGGTGGCGGAGGCCAACATGCTGTACGACGGCGCAAAGCGGCTGTATTACATGGGGCCCATGTTTCGGCACGAGCGGCCTCAAAGGGGGCGCTACCGCCAGTTCCATCAGTTCGGCGCCGAGGCGCTGGGGTTTGCCGGTCCCGATGTCGACGCAGAACTCATTGTGATGGCCTGTGACCTCTGGCGCGATCTGGGTTTGCAGGGTATTGAACTCCAGATCAACAGCCTCGGTCAGCCCGACGAGCGACTGGCACACCGCCAGGCACTGATCGCCTACCTGGAGTCGCACGCGGATTTGCTCGACGAGGATGCCCGTCGGCGCTTGCACACCAACCCTTTGCGCATCCTGGATACGAAGAACCCGTCCATGCAGTCGCTGGTGGAGGCGGCGCCGCGTCTGATGGACCACCTGGGCGAGGCATCTCTGGCGCATTTCAGCCGGCTGCGGGAGCTGCTTGATGCCCACGGTGTGGGCTACAGCGTCAATCCCCGGCTCGTCCGGGGCATGGACTATTACAACCTGTCTGTGTTCGAGTTTGTCACCACCCAGCTGGGCTCGCAGGGCACCATCTGTGCAGGTGGTCGTTATGACGGCCTGTTTGCCCAGTTGGGCGCCAAAGCCGCGCCTGCCGTTGGCTGGGCACTGGGCATGGAGCGGATTCTGGAGCTCCTCAAGGAACAAGATCGACTGCCAGGGCAGCCCGTGCCCGACGTCTATGCAGTGGTGCCAGATGTCAGCGCGCTGGCTCGGGTGATGCCCGTTCTCCAGGCCCTGCGTCGAAAGGGCGTGGCCGTGCAGATGCATGCTGCCGGGCCCGACGGCGCCATGGGCAGCATGAAGTCGCAGTTCAAGAAGGCGGACGCCAGCGGCGCAAGCCATGCCCTGGTTTTTGGTGCTGATGAGCTCGCCCAGGGCATGGTGGCTGTCAAACCACTGCGCGGCGAGCGCAAGGCTGAAGAGCCGGTTGCCCAGCAGATGCTGCCGCTGTCCCAAACCGAAGATTGGGCTGAACGCTTGCTTCGCGGCTGACAACCACTGGCGACACCTACAATCCGACGTCCACCCCCTATACGCACCATGGCCAAACACCTCGACCTCGAAGAACAGGAACAGCTTGATCAGATCAAGCACTTCTGGGCACGCTACGGCAATCTGATCAGCTGGGTGCTGATTGTGGTATTTGGCTCCGTCGCCGCCTGGAATGGCTGGAATTACTGGCAACGCAACCAGGCCATGAAAGCCTCGGCCTTGTACGACGAAGTGGAGCGGGCGGCCCTGGCGCGAGATGCCGACCGGCTCAGCCGGATACTGGCCGACATGCAGGCCGGATTTGGCCGGACGGCCTTCGCGAGCCAGTCTGCCTTGCTTGCCGCGCAGACCTTCAGCGACGTCGGCAAGAGCGAAGAGGCCAAGGGTGCTCTGGTCTGGGTCAGTGAAAAGGGCAGCGATGACGGCTACAAATCGATTGCACGACTGCGGCTCGTCGCCATGCACATGGATGCTGGATCCCATGACCAGGCCCTGAGTTTGCTCACCTCAAGCTTCCCTCCGGCCTTCGAGGGTCTGGTGGCTGATCGCAGGGGCGACATATTTCTGGCCCAGGGTAAAGCCGATGAAGCGCGCGCTGAATACCAGCGCGCCTGGTCCCTGCTGGCCGACCGCATGGAGTACCGCCGACTGGTTGAGGTCAAGCTGGCCTCGTTGGGCGTGGACACGGCCACTCTTTCAGCCCAGGGAGGGGGGAGCCGATGAACGCGCCTCAAGTACATGCTGCCCGGGCCGGTACTTCGCGAAGCCTGGCCTGTGGCCTTCTGGTCCTGGTGCTGGGGCTGACCGGCTGTTCATCGGCTCCGCCTCGCCCCAAACCCGCCGACTTGCCGCCAGTGGCCGCGTTGCTGGCCACCGAGCAGGCCTGGTCATTGCAAGTCGGGGAGTCCACCGCCTTGCAGCAGCCGGTGGTGTCGGGGGACCGTGTGGTGCTGGCCAACCGATCGGGCAACGTGTCTGTCGTGGAGGCCGCTTCCGGTAGACGTCTGTGGCAAGCGGATGTCGGATCGACATTGGCCACTGGCGCTGGCACCGATGGTCGAACCGTGGCCGTCATCACGCAGTCCAACGACCTGGTGGCGCTACGAGATGGTTCACAGGTCTGGCGTGTCCGCCTCCCGGCGCGTTCGTTCACATCACCCATGGTGGCAGGTGAACGGGTCTTTGTGCTCATGGGTGACCGCAGTGTCACGGCCTTCGATGCACTCGATGGCGCTCGTTTATGGGCCCAGCGCGCCCGCGCGGAGGCCCTGACCTTGGGACAGGCTGGCGTGATGCTGCCGGTTGGCGACACCCTGGTGGTGGGGCTTTCGGGTCGGATGGTTGGACTCGACCCGCTCAACGGAGCCCTGCGCTGGGAGGCGCCCGTGGCCATTGCCAGGGGAGCCAACGAGGTGGAGCGTCTGGTGGACCTGGTCGCTCCCGTCAGCCGTACCGAGACCAGTGTCTGTGCGCGTGCATATTCGGCCGCTGTGGGTTGTGTTGACGCCAGCCGAGGGCGTGTTCTGTGGACGCGCAGCGCTCAGGGCATTGTCGGTGTGGCGGGCGATGCTCAACGGTTGTTCGGGACCGAGTCTAACGGCCGCGTGGTCGCGTGGAATCGGTCCACTGGCGAGCCTGTCTGGCAGTCCGAGCGCCTGTTGCACCGGCGCCTGAGTGCACCGCTGGCTGTGGGGCGTGTGCTGGTGACCGGTGATGAAACGGGTCTGGTGCATGTGCTGTCCCGGGAGGATGGCACGGAAATGACACGCCTGAGCACCGACGGGTCTGCCGTGATCGGTGCGCCGGTGCTCGCGGGCGACGTGTTGCTGGTTCAGACCGTTCGTGGCGGTGTGTTCGCGTGGCGTCCGCGCTGATTGCCTGAAACCGAAAGACAGCTCTGTGAAACCCGTGATCGCCCTGGTCGGGCGGCCCAATGTCGGCAAGTCGACCCTTTTCAATAGGCTGACGCGTTCGCGTGATGCCATCGTGGCCGATTTCGCCGGCCTGACGCGAGACCGACACTACGGCAATGGTCATCTGGGCTCTCGCGAATACATCGTCATCGACACGGGCGGTTTCGAGCCCGAGGCAGGCGAGGGCATCTTCCATGAGATGGCCAAGCAGACCCGGCAGGCGGTGGCCGAGTCGGATGTGGTCATCTTTGTTGTGGACGCCCGCGCCGGACTGAGCGCGCAGGACCATGAGATTGCCCAGTACCTCAGGCGCCTTGGCAAGCCGACCCTGCTGGTGGCCAACAAGGCAGAGGGCATGAAGGAGGGTGCGCAGCTCTCCGAGTTCTATGAGGTCGGTCTGGGTGAGGTGCTGCCGGTCTCGGGCGCCCATGGCCAGGGCGTTCGCTCCATGCTGGAGGCGGCCCTGGCGCGTATCGATGCGTTGCCGGACGATGACGAAGAGCTTGTCGAAGTGGACGAGCAGGTGATCCGTCTGGCGGTGGCCGGACGCCCGAACGTCGGTAAGTCGACCCTCATCAACGCCTGGCTGGGGGAAGAGCGGCTGGTGGCATTCGATCTGCCGGGTACGACGCGGGACGCCATCACCGTTCCCTTCGAACGCGGCGGCCAGAAATACGAGCTGATCGACACCGCCGGCATACGGCGCAAGGGAAAGGTGTTCGAGGCGATCGAAAAGTTCTCGGTCGTCAAGACCCTGCAGGCGATTGAGAGCGCGCACGTGGTGCTCCTGCTGCTGGACGCCACCCAGGGTGTCACCGACCAGGATGCCCACATCGCTGGCTACATTCTGGAGAGTGGTCGTGCCGTGGTGCTGGCCATCAACAAATGGGATGCGGTCGACGCCTATCAGCGCCAGCAGGTCGAGCGCCAGATTGAGTCGCGGCTGGCCTTCCTGAAGTTTGCATCGCTGCACCTCATATCTGCCAGCAAGCGCCAGGGCCTGGGGCCGCTGTGGAAGTCCATTGCCCAGGCCCATGCTTCGGCCATGCGCAAGATGCCCACCCCGGTGCTGACCCGCCTGCTCCAGGAGGCGGTCGCTTTTCAGGCCCCGCAGCGCACCGGCATGTTCCGTCCCAAGATGCGATACGCCCACCAGGGTGGCATGAACCCGCCGGTGATCGTCATCCATGGCAATTCGCTGGAGCACGTTCCAGAGGTTTATCGACGGTTTCTGGAGGGCCGCTTTCGCAAGGCCTTTGACCTAGTGGGAACGCCCTTGCGGATCGAGTTCAAGACGTCGAGCAACCCCTACAAAGAGGCTTGATTCCCGCACCGGCGGGCAGCCCGCTTGTACAGCAGCCACCCAGGGGATGCGCTTGTGGTATCTTCCGCCTTTCCTACAACTTTCCGAACACGGAGCATATCGTGAGCAATAACAAAGGCCAGCTCTTGCAAGACCCCTTCCTGAACCAGCTGCGACGGGAACATGTGCCGGTCTCCATATACCTGGTCAACGGTATCAAGCTGCAAGGGCAGATTGAATCTTTTGATCAGTACGTCGTGTTGTTGCGCAACACGGTGACCCAGATGGTCTACAAGCACGCCATCTCCACCATTGTGCCGGGCCGCCCGGTGCAGTTTTCTGTTGCTGCTCCCGACGACGGCAGCGGTTCCTGAATGAACGCGTCCAAGGCCGGGCTTGTTCCAGGCCCGTGCCGCGCCCCGCACAGCGCCTGCGGGGCGTGTTTCCTGTCTTGAACTCCCACCCCGATCCCTCTTCTTCCAAACCGGCGGTCCTGCTCGTGGGGGTAGACCTTGGGCTGCCGCATTTTGACGGCGGGCTGGAGGAGTTGGGCCTGCTGGCCGAATCCGCCGGTTACCGGGTCGCCGATAGGCTTACCTGCAAGCGCAAGGCGCCTGACCCGGCCTTGTTCGTTGGCACAGGAAAAGCCGAAGAGCTGGGCGTGGTGGCCCGTGCCTCGGGGGCCACCGAGGTGCTTTTTGATCAGGCGCTGAGTCCAGCGCAGCAACGCAACCTGGAGCGCCATCTGGGCCTCCCGGTAAATGACCGCACGCTGCTCATTCTGGAGATCTTTGCACAGCGGGCCCGCAGCTTCGAAGGCAAGCTGCAAGTGGAACTGGCCCGGCTGCAATACCTGTCCACCCGTCTGGTGCGCCGCTGGTCCCACCTCGAACGGCAGAGCGGTGGCATCGGTATGCGTGGAGGGCCTGGTGAAACCCAGATCGAACTGGATCGGCGGATGATCGGTGAAGCCATCAAACGCACGCGCGACCGCCTCGAAAAGGTCAAGCGGCAACGTGCCACGCAACGTCGCCAGCGTGAACGGCGGGACGCGTTCACGATTTCGCTGGTGGGCTATACCAACGCCGGCAAGTCCTCACTGTTCAATGCACTGGTCAAGGCCAGGGCCTATGCGGCGGACCAGCTGTTCGCCACCCTGGACACGACGACCCGGCAGCTGTACCTCGGTGAAGCAGGGCGGACGGTTTCGCTTTCGGATACGGTGGGCTTCATTCGCCATCTGCCGCATGGCCTGGTCGAGGCCTTCGCTGCCACGCTGAAAGAGGCGGTCGATGCCGACCTGCTGCTGCATGTGGTCGACGCCGCCAACCCGGATCATCCTGAGCAGATGGCTGCCGTGCAGGCCGTACTGCAGGATATCGGCGCTGGCCAGGTGCCCCAGGTCCTGGTGTTTAACAAGCTCGACGCCATGGAGCCCGAGCGACGTCCGGTTGCACTGGAAGACCAGATGGAACTCGATGGCCGTCTCCTTCCTCGAACCTTCGTGAGCGCCCGTACAGGTGAAGGGCTGGACAGCCTGAGGCGCTTGCTGGCGGCTCGGGCCACTGTGTCCGCAGCCGATTCCCCCGCCCGTATGCCGGCCTCCGATGAAGAATTCGGTGACCCGCCCTTGTGATTGGGCACAATGTCATGGTTTTGGTGCAGAAAAGAGCGATTGAAAAATGGATGTGAATTACCCCTCAGAGGCCCAAGGTTCCCGGCCGACCCCGCGCCGATCGGGCTGGCACAAGGTGCTGGGCATGTTCAATCTGAACGACCCTCGGTGGGGACGGGGTGACGACAACGGCTCCGGTGGGGATCAGGGCGGTCCTGAGCAGGGGCGCCCGGACGATCGAGGCCCCCAGCGAGATCAGCGTCCCCGAGGTCAGGGTCCGAATCAGGGTCCCCCCGACCTTGACGAGCTCTGGCGCGATTTCAACCGCAAGCTTGGCGGCCTGCTTGGCAACAACCGGGGGGGCGGACGCGGCGGACAGGGAGGCTCCGGCGGGGGTATGGGCGGATTCACCCCCGACCCGAAGACGGCGGGTATCGGTGCTGGTCTGATCGGGGCCGTGGCGGTCCTCATCTGGCTGGGAACGGGCTTCTTTATCGTTCAGGAAGGCCAGCAAGCGGTCATCACCCAGTTCGGCAAGTACCACACCACGGTGGGCGCCGGCTTCAACTGGCGTTTCCCGTTTCCGATCCAGCGTCACGAGACCGTTTTCGTGACCCAGCTGCGTTCGGTGGATGTCGGCCGTGACAACATTGTGCCGGCCACGGGCCTGCGCGAATCGTCCATGCTGACGCAAGACGAGAACATCGTCGACATCAAGTTTGTGGTGCAGTACCGCCTCAACGATGCACGGGCTTTCCTGTTCGAAACCCGCGACCCCGACGTCGCGGTGCTCAAGGCCGCCGAAACAGCGGTGCGCGAGGTCGTGGGCGCCATGAAAATGGATGCGGTGTTGGCGGAGGAGCGTGATCAGATCGCGCCGCGGGTGCGCAACCTGATGCAGGTCATTCTGGATCGGTACCGCGTAGGTATCGAGGTCACCGGCGTGAACCTTCAGCAGGGTGGTGTGCGTCCTCCCGAGCAGGTCCAGGCGGCATTTGACGACGTGCTCAAGGCGAGCCAGGAACGCGAGCGCGCCAAGAACGAGGCCGAAGCCTATGCCAACGACGTGGTGCCCCGCGCACGCGGTACCGCAGCGCGGCTGCTTGAAGAGGCCGAGGGTTACCGGGCGCGTATCGTGGCTCAGGCCGAGGGTGATTCCCAGCGATTCAGCTCGATACTGACCGAATACCAGCGCGCGCCAGTGGTCACCCGCGAGCGCATGTACATCGACGCCATGCAGGAGGTCTACAGCAACGTCACCAAGGTGCTGGTCGATTCCAAGTCTGGATCCAACCTGTTGTACCTGCCGCTGGACAAGATCATGCAGTTGTCGGGACAGCCGGCCACCGCAGGTGCCTCCAGCGCACCTGTCAACGCGCAGCCTGCGACTTCCTCGCCCACACCGCGCACCATGGACAACGCCGCCCGCTCTCGAGAGCGTGACAGCCGCTGAGCGCCAATGACACGGGTGCACTTGGAGCCAACACAATGAACAAACTGGGTTTCATCATCACCACCATCCTGGTGGCACTGGCCATCGGCAGCTCTATGCTGTTCGTGGTGGATCAACGTCAGTTCGGCGTCGTTTTTCAACTGGGCGAGATTCGCAAAGTCGTGACCGAACCCGGGCTGAATTTCAAGCTTCCGCCGCCGTTTCAGAACGTCTCCTACATCGACAAGCGCCTGCTGACCCTGGAGAGTGCCGATACCGAGCCCACCCTGACGGCCGAGCGTCAGCGTGTGGTGATCGACTGGTACGTGCGCTGGCGCATCAGCGATCCTCAGGCCTATATCCGCAATGTGGGTCTGAACGAGCGGGCCGGGGCTTTGCAGCTCAACCGCGTGGCGCGCAATGCCTTCCAGCAGGAAGTGAACAAGCGCACTTTGCAGGAACTGCTCTCGACGCGCCGCGAGGAACTGATGCGCGACGTGCAACGCGAGGTGCTGGCCGCGGTGCGCGGTGCCGATCGGCCATGGGGCATGGATGTGATCGACGTCCGTATCACGCGCGTGGACTATGCCGAAACCATCACCCGCTCGGTCTACGACCGGATGGAAGCCGAACGTCGTCGTGTGGCCAACGAACTGAGGGCGACAGGTTTTGCCGAGGGTGAGCGGATCCGGGCCGAGGCCGACCGTGAACGCGAAGTCATCATCGCAGACTCTTTCCGCGATGCCCAACGGATCAAGGGTGAGGCCGATGCCGCAGCGGCGGCGGCGTACTCCGCCGCCTTCGGACGGGACCCGGCATTCGCCCAGTTCTACCGCAGCCTGGAGGCCTACAAGGCCAGCTTTGCCAACAAGACCGACGTGCTGGTGATGGATCCGTCATCGGATTTCTTCAGGTCTTTGCGCAGCAGCAACCCTGGACGTTGAGTCGGGATTGGCACTGTCCGACGTTTTCTGGCCAGCTCTGGGGCTGATGCTGGTCTTCGAGGGTTTGCTTCCCTTGCTGTTGCCGGCGGCATGGCGCCGCATGTTCTCTGACATGCTGCGCCTGCGCGATGGCCAGTTGCGCTTTTTTGGTCTGGTGTCCGTGGGCCTGGGATTGTTGCTCTGGTCTGCCACCAGCTGAAGATCAGGGGCGACTTGCGTGGTGTGAGCTTCGGCGAGCGAGAGCCATGGTCTTTGGGGCATGATCTGGTGCAGTGTTTCACGCTATATGGAACATAAAAGCGCGCCTTTTGGGCCATGGCTGCGTTGCAAATCCGCGCGATACCGCCCGGTATCGCTGTGGCTTGCGCCTTGCCCTGAGCCAAAACGCATCGTTTTTGTTTGTCCCATCAAGAGTCAAACACCGCACTAGGCCGTCCCGGGAAAACGCCAGCTTCCGACCGGTAAAATGCCGGTTTTTACTCCTGCCAACCCATGCCCATGTCCGCCTGGGTCCTCCCGGATCACATCGCCGATGTCTTGCCGTCCGAGGCCCGCCATATCGAAGAGCTGCGGCGCAGCCTGATTGACACCGCACGTGGCTATGGTTACGAGCTGGTCATGCCGCCCTTGCTGGAGCACCTGGAATCGCTGTTGACGGGCACGGGTGAGGCCCTGGATCTGCAGACGTTCAAGCTGGTCGACCAACTGTCGGGTCGCACCCTGGGCCTGCGGGCCGACAGCACGCCGCAAGTGGCCCGCATTGACGCCCACCTGCTCAACCGCCAGGGCGTGACCCGCCTGAGCTACTGTGGCCCGGTGGTTCACACACGCATCGACCGGCCGTTGGCCAGCCGTGAACCCTTGCAGTTCGGCGCCGAGATCTACGGGCACGCCAGCCTCGAAGCCGATCTTGAGGTGATCGAGCTGGCGCAGGCCTGTCTTCAGACCGCAGGCATCGCGGACCTGCTGCTGGACATGGCCGACGTGCGCGTGATTGATGCCGTGCTGGCCGATGTGCCGCTTGACCCTGCGCATGTTCTGCGGCTCCATGCCGCGCTGGCCGCCAAGGACGTGGCGGAAATCGATCGTTTGTCGTGCGACTTGCCCGAGCGTGTGCGGGCCGATCTTCTGGTGCTGCCCACCCTACACGGTGACGTGTCGGTGCTGGACGAGGCCCAGGCGCGCCTGCAGTCGTCTGACGCCATGCAGGCCGCGCTGGACAGCCTGCGCTGGCTCTCTTCTCATGTTCAGGGCATGCGGGTTTCGGTGGACCTGGCCGACCTGCGAGGCTACGCCTACTACACCGGCATGCGCTTTGCCATGTTCGGGGCTGCTCCAGGGCATGGCACGTCGGCGGCCGAACTGGCACGAGGTGGGCGCTACGATGAAGTCGGCGCGGTGTTCGGCCGAAACAGGCCCGCCGTTGGCTTCAGCCTGGACCTCAAGGAACTGGTGGCCATGGTGCCACCGCGCCCCCTGGTGGCAGCCATCCGTGCCCCGTGGGGCATGGACGCCTCTCTGCGCAAGGCCGTCGCCCGGCTTCGTGCGCAGGGGCAAACGGTGGTCTGTTCCCTGCCGGGGCACGAACACGAGGTCGACGAATTCCATTGCGATCGCGAGCTGGTCCCTGATCCGCACGTTGCGGACGCGTGGACGGTACGCAACATTTGAACGGAAACCAGCAGATGACAAACAGCAAGAGCGCCGCCATCCCGGGGCGCAACGTGGTTGTGGTGGGCACCCAGTGGGGTGACGAAGGCAAAGGCAAGCTGGTCGACTGGCTGACCGAATCGGCCCAGGGCGTGGTGCGTTTCCAGGGCGGTCACAACGCGGGCCACACCCTGGTCATCAACGGCGTGAAGACCGCCCTGCATCTGATCCCCAGCGGCATCATGCGCCCGGGCGTCAAGTGCTATGTGGGCAATGGTGTCGTGCTTTCGGTGGGCAAACTGCTGGAAGAAATCGCCGGTCTGGAAGTGGCCCGGGTGGAGGTTCGCTCGCGCCTGCGAGTCAGTGAGGCCTGTCCGCTGATCCTGCCGTTCCACGCGGCCCTGGATGTGGCGCGGGAAGCGGCCAAAGAGAAAGCCGGAGCCGACAAGATCGGTACCACCGGGCGTGGCATCGGACCGTCCTACGAAGACAAGGTGGCCCGCCGTGCCCTGCGTGTGCAGGACCTCAAGTACCCCGATCGCTTTGCCAACAAGCTGCGCGAGCTGCTGGCCTACTACAACACCCAGCTGGCGGCGCTCGATGCGCGCCAGGTCGACTGGTCGATCGTGCCATGGCTCAAGGACCAGCCACTGTCGGCCTTCGTGGTCGATGGGCAGGTCCAGTACGAAGCCGTTCTCGCCCAGGCCATGCAGCATGCGCAACTGCTGCGCCCCATGATTGCGGACGTCTCGCGCGAGCTCAACGATGCCCACCGGGTCGGTGCCAACCTGCTGTTCGAAGGCGCCCAAGGCACGCTGCTCGACATCGACCACGGCACCTATCCTTTTGTCACCTCCAGCAACTGCGTGGCCGGCAACGCAGCCGCCGGTTCGGGCGTGGGGCCGGGCCTGTTGCATTACGTGCTGGGTATCACCAAGGCCTATTGCACACGGGTTGGCGGTGGCCCGTTCCCGACCGAGCTCGACTGGGAGACCGAAGGCACCCCAGGCTGGCACATGGCCACCGTGGGCGCAGAGAAGGGCGTGACCACCGGCCGCAGCCGGCGTTGCGGCTGGTTTGACGCGGCCCTGCTCAAGCGCTCGGCCCAGGTCAACGGGTTGACCGGTCTGTGCATCACCAAGCTGGATGTGCTCGACGGCCTGTCGGAGCTGCAGCTGTGCGTCGGTTATGAGCTCGACGGCGAGCGCATCGATATCCTGCCCATGGGCGCCGACGAGATCGAGCGCTGCCAGCCCATCTACGAAACCCTGCCTGGCTGGACCGAAACGTCGGTCGGTGTGACACGCTACGATGACCTGCCAGCCAACGCCCAGCGCTATCTCAAGCGCATCGAGGAAACCACGGGTGTGCCGGTCCACGTGATCTCCACCAGCCCCGACCGGGACCACACCATCCTGTTGCAGCACCCGTTCAACTGATGGCCGAACGCCTGGCTTTCATGCAGAATCGCCCGACCGAACCCCACCCGGAGACCCCATGCTGACCGAAGATGGCAAGCACCTGTACGTGTCCTACGACGAGTACCACAACCTGATTGAAAAGCTGGCCCTCAAGGTCTACCAGTCGGGTTGGGCGTTCGACACCATTCTGTGCCTGGCCCGTGGAGGCATGCGACCGGGGGACATTCTCTCCCGCATCTTCGATGTGCCGCTGGCCATCATGTCGACCAGCTCCTACCGGGCTGACGCAGGCACCATTCAGGGCAACCTGGACATCGCGCGTTACATCACCACACCCAAGGGTGAGATCGCCGGCCGCGTTCTGCTCGTCGACGACCTGGCCGACTCGGGCCATACCTTGCACGCGGTAATCAACCAGCTGCGCAACAACTACAAGCCGATCACTGAGCTGCGCAGTGCGGTCATCTGGACCAAGGCACTGTCCACGTTCACGCCTGACTATTCGGTCGAGTTCCTGCCGACCAACCCGTGGATTCACCAGCCCTTCGAGAGCTACGACAGCATGCGTCCTGCGCAGTTGCTGGAGAAGTGGAAGCTGTGAGTGCTTTGCACTTGCTTTGACACCGGCAGTCCGAAGGTGCAGCCCAGGTCCTGACTGATGCCCACGTCCAATTCGTCCACCCGCCTCATCCACCATCCCTACCGTCCACCGGAGGGCTTCGAGGCAGTGGCGCCGGGTGTGCACAAGGCTTCCACGGTCATCTTCCCCGACGTTCAGGCGCTGCGCAGCCGGGACTGGAAGGACAAAAGCGGTTACACCTACGGACTGCACGGCACACCCACCACCTTCACACTGGAAGAGCGCATAGCCACGCTGGAAGGCGGCCAGTTCTGTGTGCTGGCGCCCAGCGGCCTGTCGGCCATCAGCCTGGTCGACATGGCTTTCCTGCGCCAGGGCGACCAGATGCTGCTGCCCGACAACGCCTACGGTCCCGGCAAAGCCTTTGCCGAGGCCGAAATGCGCCAGTGGGGCGTCCAGGTGGCTTATTACGACCCCATGGACCCGGCCGACCTGGCCCGCCGGCTGACACCGGCCACGCGGCTGGTCTGGCTGGAGGCGCCAGGCTCGATCACGCTGGAGTTTCCGGACCTGCCGGCACTGACCGAGGTGGTCCGCCAGCACAACACCCGCCACCCCGGCGAGCGAGCGGCCATCACCGCCTTGGACAACACGTGGGGCGCCGGCTTGGCCTTCAACGCCTTTGAGCTCGGCGTTGACGTCTCGATGCAGGCGCTGACCAAGTACCCGAGCGGTGGTGCCGACGTGCTCATGGGCTCCGTGGTCACGCGCGACGAGGCTCTGCACCGGCAAATCCTGTTGTGCCACATGCGCCTGGGTCTGGGCGTCGGGGCCAATGACGCCGAGCTGGTACTGCGAGGCCTGCCCACGGTGTCCTTGCGGTACGACACACAGGACAAAGCCACCCGTGAACTGGCGCAATGGATGCAGTCGCAGCCCGGTGTGGTGCAAGTGCTGCATCCGGCGCTGGCCGGTTCGCCCGGTCACGGGTTCTGGCGGCGTGATGCGCGGGCGGCGGCCTGCCTTTTCAGCGTCGTGTTCGAAGCCCGATTTGATTCGGGTCAGATAGACGCCTTCTGCGACAACCTGAACCTGTTTCAACTCGGCTGGAGCTGGGCCGGCCCGATCAGCCTGTGCGCGCCCTACCACGTGCCGTCCATTCGATCACACACGGCCTGGCCGCATCCCGGCGGTCTGGTCAGGTTCGCCGTTGGCCTGGAGTTGGTGGAGGATCTGCAGGGCGATCTGGCGCAGGCCTTGGCGAAACTGGTATCCTGACCACAGTTCAATCCACGGAGATCAACCGCTTTGGCCACACCCAACTACGGATACGAGAAGCGCCAGCGCGAGTTGGCCAAAAAGCAGAAGAAGGAAGAGAAGCTGCGTGCCAAAAGCACGCGACGGCAAGGTGCCGATGACGCACCACTTGATGATGATCGCGCCGGCTCGCCACAAGACGGTGACGCCGAGGGGACCCCGGGCACAAACCCGACCGCCTGAAGGGCCATACGCGACCAGGCCATCCGGCCTGTGCGCGTGCCATGGCTCTCATCGGGTAGGCGTGGTGAGCAGGCCCGCTGCCGCCTGATCGAATGCCTCGGCCGAGTGGCCGGAAAGCGAACACACTTGCGCTTGGCCGTGCTGTCGATAGTTGCGCGCAATGGATGCCGCGTAGGTCGGGTCGTAGTGCTGTCTCAGAAGGTCCATCACCACTGCTGGCGTGTTGCCAGAGCGGACCTGCACAATCCATTCGGAAACCACCGCCTTGCCCCGCAGCTCGGTAAGGGCTTCCAGCCGGCGGCAGAAGAAGTCCGGATCCTTGACGAAGAAGTCGTAGTCCTCCATCAGCAGGGCCACACGCTCCTCGTCGGGCAGCTTCAGGTCGATGCAGGGGCTGGCACGCATGGCCTCGATCAGGGCGTCGGGCACGCGCAGGTTGCCCACCTTCTTGCTCTCGCTCTCCACAAAAACCGGCCGGCTGGCGTCGAAGCGGCGCAGGCGCTCCCAGACCATGGAATCGAAGCGCTTCTGGCTGGGCTGCGCAACACCCGGGATGTGGCCCAGCACCGAGCTGCGGTGGCAGGCCAGGGCTTCCAGGTCCAGCACCTGGGCGCCTTGCTGTTCCAGGTGATGCAGCAGTCGTGTCTTGCCGCTGCCGGTCGGGCCGCAGATGACGCGAAAGTGCAATCGCGCAGCCTGGGCTGGCAAGTCGGCCACCAGCGCGTGTCGCCAGGCTTTGTAGCCCCCTTCGATCAGGCTGACCTGAAACCCGATCGCGCCCAGGATGGTGGCCAGGGCGCCGCTCCGGTTGCCTCCGCGCCAGCAGTAGACCAGGGGTTTCCAGTCTCGCGGCTTGTCGAGCGCATGTTGTTCGATGTGGCTGGCGATGTTGCGGGCGGCAATGGCGGCGCCGCGCTTCTTTGCTTCGAACGCGTTGACCTGCTTGTAAAGGGTGCCGATGGCGGCACGCTCGGCGTTGTTCAGGGTGGGCCAGTTGACGGCGCCCGGGACATGGTCCAGCGCGTGCTCGTCTTCCGAACGGGCGTCAATGAGGGTGTCGAAGTCATCCAGCCGACGCAAGGCGTCGGTGGCGCTGAGGGTCTGGACGGGCATGGCGGTGATTATCGCCGCCGTGCCGGCTGTTCATCGGGGCAGCAATGGACGCAGTGCTGGCCAGACGTTGGCCAGCATGATGGGCTGGGCCTCTTCGTTGGGGTGGATGCGGTCCGGCTGGAACAGCTTGAGGGGGTCGGGGCCGTCGGCCACTCCGGCCAGGAAGAAGGGCACCAGCGCGGCCTGCTCGGCCTTGGCCACCGTGCTGAAGACCTCGCGAAACTCCTGGGCGTAGCGGGCGCCATAGTTGGGCGGCATTTCCATGCCCACGATCAGCACCTGGGCACCAGCCTCGCGGGACAGGCGAGCCATGGTGCTCAGGTTGTCGCGCGTCATGCCCAATGGCAGGCCGCGCAGTGCGTCGTTGCCACCCAGCTCGATCACCACCACGGCGGGCCGGTGCTGACGCAGCAGGGCTGGCAGGCGCGAGCGACCGCCAGCGGTGGTGTCGCCGCTGATGCTGGCATTGACCACCCGAACCGATTGGCGTTCGCCGGCCAGCTTGTCCTGCAGCAGGGCCACCCAGCCACGGCCGCGTTGCAGTCCGTATTCGGCGCTCAGGGAGTCGCCCACGATCAGTACCACCGGCTCATTGGGTGGGCTGCCTGCCGCCGCCTTGGTCTGCACGCTCTGTGCTGCAGCGTGGAACGAAAGACCGGTCGGCACGATCGTCAGTGCCAGCACGTTAAAGTGTCGTCGTTTCAACTCAAGGCCTTCCCATGTCGGATGTGATGATTTCGGTGGAGCATGTGTTCAAGTCGGTGACGGACTCCACCGGCACCCTGGAGATTCTGCGCGATATCGATTTCCGCCTGAACCAGGGGGAAACCGCCGCCATTGTCGGGGCTTCCGGCTCGGGCAAGAGCACGCTGCTGTCCATCATTGCCGGCTTGGATACACCGACCAGCGGAACAGTTCACATCGACGGTGTCAATCTGTTTGCCCTGGACGAAGACCAGCGCGCGGCGTTGCGGGCCGACAAGGTGGGCTTTGTGTTCCAGAGCTTCCAGTTGCTGGGCAACCTGACGGCGCTGGAGAACGTGATGCTGCCGCTGGAACTGGCCGGTCGGCGCGATGCCAGGTCGGCCGCAGTTCACATGCTGGAGCGGGTCGGCCTGGGCGAGCGGCTGGGGCATTACCCCAAGGTGCTGTCCGGTGGAGAGCAGCAGCGGGTGGCACTGGCCCGCGCCTTTGTGGTCAAACCGGCCGTGTTGCTGGCCGACGAACCCACGGGCAGCCTGGACTTCGCCACCGGCGGACGGATCATGGAGCTGATGTTCGAGCTCAATGCGGAACAGGGCACGACGCTGGTGCTGGTCACCCATGACCGGGACATTGCGTCCCAGTGTCAGCGGCGTGTGACGATTGAAGCCGGAAGGGTCTTGCCTTGACGGCTATACCTTGTCCGACTCTTGAACGGTCGCCGCGGGGCCGCGCTGCAGCAGGGCTTTGAGGCGCAGCGGGCGCACCGGTTTGCGCAACACGGCCAGATCCGGAGGGGCCTCCAGCCCCAGTTCACCGGTCAACAGAATGCGATGCTGGACGCCAGGGTGCGAGGCTGCCATCTGCAACAGTGCCAGGCCGTCCATGTCACCTGGCAGGCGCCAGTCGCTGATGATGGTGTCGGCGGCAAAGTGGCGCAAGGCGGCCAAGGCCTGTTCCGCGTCCTGCACGGCCAGCACCTCGATCTGCCAACCGGTCATGAGCTGAACCAGCGACTCGCTCACCATGGGGTGGTCTTCCACGAGCAGAACCCGGTGGCAGGACTGGCCGCCGGCACCGGGGTTTGTCACCATCGGCACATCTTGGCCTGGTGGCGGGGCGGATGCCAGGGGCAGGCGCAGCTCGAAGCACGTGCCCTGGCCGGGACTCGATCTGACCTGGACTGGCACGGACAGAAGCTGGCACAGGCGCTGTACGGTGGCCAGCCCCAGTCCTGCTCCCCTGTCTGGGGCACGCTCCCGGTTGCCCACCTGCGTGAATTCTTCAAAGATGCTGGGCAGGTGTTCCGGTGCAATACCGATGCCGGTGTCGATGACCTGCAGTCGCACCTCGTGGCCAGCCGGTCGGGCGGCCAGCAGCACGCCGCCCTGTTGCGTGTAGCGGATGCCGTTGGCCAGCAGGTTCGACAGCACGCGTTCCAGCAGGTCAGGGTCTGTCCGGACCCAGACGTCGCGCACATGCAGCCGCAGTCTCAGGGACTTGCTGCGGGCCAGGGCATCGTGCAAGTGAAACACGCGCAGCAGCAATGTGGGCAGGTGCACGGCGCGTGCTTGGGCCTGGACACGGCCTGAGTCCAGTCGGGCGATGTCCAGAATGCCGTCCAGCAGGCGATCCAGCGCGTCCAGGCATTGCCCCATGCTCTGGATGACCTTTTCGCTGGTGTCGCCTCGTGCCATGACCCCGTGGTAGAGGTGCAGCGCCTGCAGCGGTTGTCGCAGGTCGTGGCTGGCGGCTGCCAGAAAGCGCTGTTTGGCGTCCCGGGCTTCCTGGGCATGCAGGCGAAGCACGATGGATTCTTCCAGCTGCCGGCTGCGCTCCTGCACCAGACGGAGCATCAGGACGATGAAGCTGGCCCCGATCAGACCGAGCAGCCAGAGTTCGCGCTCCGGACTGCGCAACAGGCTGAACACCACCGGGCCGATCAGCAGGGGCAGCGCCAGGCGAAGGGCGAGACCATCGGCCGAGGCAGAAAAAGAGAACGCAATGGAGCTGGACACCAGCGCGATGGTGAGTGCCAGTGCCAGAAATGTGTCCGTGCTGTCGAACAGGAGAACACCAGCGCTGCCCCAGGCAGCGGCACTGAAAAGCACCCGAACTCGATGCCAGCGCAACTGCCTGTTCAGGGCCTGGGCATTGGCATCGGGCAGGGCGAGCGGTCGCCACACGCGCAGCGCCACGCCCACAAACACCCAACCCATCCAGAACACCGCCGAGAGCGGTCGATCCGGGTAGCCGAAATAGGCGGCGATCAGCACGGTGATGATGGCCTGCCAGGCCACAGAGGCGGGTGTCCAGCGACCGCTCAGTCGCAGCACCTCGAGCTTGACGCGCAACCCCAGACCCGCATCGGCTGAAAGAGGCTCGGTCGCCCGCATGTTCACCGGGTTATCAGGGGAGCAGGGTGCGCGCCAGCACCACGGCTTGCACGCGGTTGCTCACGCCCATCTTGTCGAAGATGGCGTCCAGGTGGTTTTTCACCGTGGCCGGGGAGATACCCAGTGCCTGTGCGATCACCTTGTTGCTGGCGCCCGTGGCCAACAAGCCCACAATCTCGCGTTGGCGATCGGTCAGTCCGAAGTCCTGCGTTCGTGGGCGCACGAACACCGGTTGGTCGGGTGCATGGAAACAACTCTCACCCTGGCCCAGTCGCATCAGCGCGGACATGAGTTCACCCATCTCCATGGACTTGGACAGGAATGCGTTCAGTCCCGCATCTCGAGCCTGCACCGACAGCACGCCCACGTCTTCCCCTGAAATCAGACCGAACCCGATGCCTGGAAAGCGCTGCCGCATGTCCAGGGCTGCGGCCAGACCGGTTGTGCCGGGCATTTTGTAGTCGAGCAGCACCAGGTCGAATCGTTGCGGCTCCCTTTGCAGGAGATCACAGGCTTCGGGCACCGACCCGACCGTCAGGATATCGAGTTGCGGTGCCAGCTGTCGCACGGCGACACCGAAGCTCTCGCGGAACAGCGGGTGGTCGTCCACAAGCAGCAGCCCGAATGCATCGGGCATGTCGGTCGGGTCCTGCGGGGTCTCTGACATGGGTGCAGCAAGCATAGCCTCCCCCCGAGGGGGGACACCATGGGTCGATCGGCCTATTGTCCGCAGATCACGGGCTGGCTGACACTGGTTTCACCGGGCGCATCGTCTTTGTGTCCATGTCTGAGCCATTCATCACCAGGAGGACCCCATGAATCCCTTTCAACTGCTGTCTTTCCCGAGCGCCAGATACTGCCGATGCCCACAAGCCATCTTGCTGGCCTTGGGCCTCGGGCTGTCTGCCTGCGGGGGCGGCTCTGGCAGTGGTGCCGACACACTGGCTGGAGGTGCCAGCGCACCCGGGGAACCCACATCCATCGACTCGCCGGCCGGTCGGCAACTGGTGGGGGCCCTGGCGTTTCAGATGGTGCTGCAACCTTCCCCCCTGTTGGCGGCCCCACTGTTCTCCGATCTGGTCTTTGAGCGCGGTCGCCAGGCGGTCCGGATCGCGGACGGAGACGATGGCATTCTGCGTCCGGCATCGATGACCTGGAGCGACTCCCATACCGCGCCGTCCATGGCCCGACCCCGAACCGTGCGTTTGGTGGATTGCCCCGGAGGTGGCCGGGTGCGCAGCCAGGACATCCCCGGTCTGCTGTTCTTCGACTTTGACGCCTGCACGGTCGCCGGTTTCGACGGGTCGAGTACCTACCTGAACGGACAGGGTGAGATCGATGGCAACCGCATTCGCCTGGACATGGAAATTCGAATGGGCGGGCAGCGCATGCAGTACCGGGTGCGCGACCTCGTGGTGGAGGACCGGGGGCGGGCCTGTGATGCGCGTGTGAGCATGGCCGAAGGCAGCTTGTCTTCAGATGGTTCGGGCGGCGCCTTCATGGCGGCCTGGACCAATGTGACCTCCGACTGGAGGCCGGCCGGCTCGGTCTGCACATGGAACGTCGACGGCCGGTTTGCGTCCAACGGAAGAACCCTGCTCGACAGTGGAGACGCCCTGCCGGCCATTCGGCACGATGTGATCATCCGCAGCCTGGAGCCGCTGCGCTACGACAGCCGCCGCCGTGACGACCTGAACTTCCCGTTTGCCGGTACCGTCCTGATTCAACCCCAGCCATCCGGCGCCCAGGTGCAGGTGCGGTTCACCGATGGCGGAGCCTATTTCCAGTTTCCTGAGGGTGACGAGACGTTTGTGTCGCAGGCCGACATGCTTGAGCGCGTTCGCTCTGCCGATTGAGGAGCGCACCATGGGCAATGGTTTGTTGATACGCACTTGGCTGGCTGCAGCCATTCTTGCCGGGCCGGTCTCGCTGCTGGCCCAGGAGGCCGTGCCCGCCTGGTTGAGTCCTTACGAGGGATCCACGCTGAGGCAGAGCCAGGTACTGGCCTTCGACGAATACCTGCGCGTGGTGGGAACGGTCGCGCCGGCCACGGATGCCTTGCCGCAGGGGGTTGAACGGCTGGAGGGCAAAGTCACGCGCCTGCGTTTTGACAACCCCAAGAGCCGCTCCACCCTGGAGATGGCACGCAATTACCGCCTGGCACTGGAAGCGCAAGGCTTCCAGGTCGATCACGAATGTGCCCGCAGCACCTCCTGCGGAAACCTGCGACAGCCCTCGTGGATGTCGCTCAACGGCATCAACCTGGGCGCCGCGGGTGATGTGCGCTACTTCACCGGGCGGTTGGCGGTGGCGGGCAGCCCCGTGTTCGTGAGTGTCGCGCTCAACCCGCAGGTCACCTATGTCCATGTGGTCGAGGTGGCCAGCCTGCAGCAGGGCATGGTTCGCATACAGCTTGACGAGCTGGTAAATGCCATCGAAAGCGACGGTCGCGTCGAGTTGCCGGGTGTGCATTTCGACAGCGGAACAGCGCGTCTGCAGGCGGCTTCTGGCGAGGCGCTCGGTGCTGCGGCTGAACTGATGCGTCAATGGCCGTCGTTGCAGATCGAGGTGGTTGGCCACACCGACAGCCAGGGGAGCGAGGCCGCCAATCTGCTGCTCTCGCAACAGCGTGCGGCTGCGGTGATCGAGGCCCTGGTGGCTCGTGGCATTGCGTCCGAGCGCATGGCGGCGCGCGGGATGGGGGCCACCCAGTCCGTGGCCGACAACAGCACAGAGACAGGGCGGGCCCGCAACCGGCGGGTTGAGCTGGTGCGGCGATAGGAGAGATGGTGTGCCCACGCCCGGCCGGGGCGCTGGACCGATAATCCTCGCATGTCCTCTCCCAAAGTCCTGTTCGGCTTCCATGCCGTCGGTGTCCGGCTCAAGACCGCGCCCGACTCCATCATCGAAATCTATTTCGACGCCTCGCGGCGCGACCAGCGCATGCGCCAGTTCCTGGACCGGGCGCGCGAGGTGGGCGCCCGTCTGATCGAGGCCGATGGGCTGCGCATCGCCAAGCTGGCCGGCAGCCATGGCCATCAGGGTGTAGCTGCAAGGGTGCAGCCCGTGGCCCAGGCGCGCTCGCTCGATGGCCTGCTGGAGCAGCTGGAGGCAGACGCCCAGGTGCCCTTGCTGCTGGTGCTCGACGGTGTGACCGATCCGCACAACCTCGGGGCCTGCCTGCGCGTGGCCGATGGGGCAGGGGCCCATGCGGTGATTGCACCCAAGGACCACGCCGCCGGCATCAACGCCACCGTGGCCAAGGTCGCCAGCGGTGCGGCCGAGACCATGCCGTACTTCATGGTGACCAACCTCGCGCGCACGCTGGGCGAACTCAAGGAGCGCAACATCTGGGTCATCGGCACCAGCGACGACGCACCCAAGACCCTGTACCAGGTCGACCTCAAGGGACCGGTGGCCCTGGTGCTGGGTGCCGAAGGGCAGGGCATGCGCCAGCTCACCCGCAAGACCTGCGACGAGCTGGTGTCCATTCCCATGCAGGGCGCGGTCGAAAGCCTGAACGTGTCGGTGGCCAGCGGCGTCTGCCTGTACGAGGCGCTGCGCCAGCGCAGCTGAGCCGTGGCCGACCTGTTGGCCGAAGCGCAGGTGCGCAGCTGGCTCGACGAGGCCGGGCGCGTTGTGGTGCTCACCGGCGCCGGCGTCAGTGCCGAATCGGGCGTGCCGACTTTTCGTGACGCGCTGACCGGCTTGTGGGCCCGTTACTCACCCGAAGAGCTGGCGACCGAGGCGGCATTCCGCGCCCATCCACAGCGGGTCTGGGACTGGTATCTGCAGCGTCGTCAGGCGCTGGAGTGCGTGCGCCCCAACGCCGGACACGTGGCGTTGGCGCGCTATGCCATGCGTTACCCGGGCAAACTGACGCTGGTGACGCAGAACGTCGATGGCCTTCACCAGCAGGCAGGGCAGGCAGAGACCCTGGCCTTGCACGGTGACATCCGTTCCGAATGCTGGCTGGATGCCCCGCGCGCCTGTTGCCAGGGGCAAGCACCACGGATCGGGCATCCGCCCAGGTGTGCGGTGTGTGGCAACCTCAGGCGACCTGCTGTGGTCTGGTTTGGAGAGGCCTTGCCTGCCACGGTGCTGGAGGCCGCCGAGCGTGCAAGCGCCGAATGTCATCTGATGTTGGTGGTCGGCACGGCCGGTGTGGTGTACCCTGCTGCCGGTCTGGTGCATCTGGCCAGGCGTGCCGGGGCTCGGCTGGCGATCGTCAACCCCGAGCCCACTGCACTGGACAGCCTGGCCGATGTCTGCCTGCGCAGTGCCTCGGCCCAGTGTCTGCCGCGACTGCTGGAGGCCGCACCTCTGGCCGGATCTGATTGAACAACAGCTGAAAGGATGGACCGATGGATGCCCTGGACAACACCACTGCAAACCGCATCAACCTGATCGAACGGGTGCAGGCCATCCTGTTGCGCCCGAAGGAGACCTGGCCGACCATCGCTTCCGAGGGCCACGACGCCAAGACGATTTACCGCGACTACCTGGTTTACCTGGCCGGTATCTCAGCCGTCGCTTCCTTCATCGGACTGAGCCTGGTGGGCGTGGGCGCCATGGGCTTTCACTTTCGGGTTCCGGTGCTCAATGGCCTGGCCAATATGGTGGTGGGTTTTGTGTTGACGCTGGCCATGGTTTACGTGGTGGCGTTCATTGCCGATGCGCTTGCCCCCAGCTTCAAGGGCGAAAAAGACCTGCCATCGGCCTTCAGGCTGGTCGCCTATGGCGCCACGGCGGGTTTGCTCGGCGGCGTGTTTCAGGTGCTGCCGGCCCTGTCGATTCTGGGTTTGCTGGCAGGCCTGTACTCCATCTACCTTTTCTACACCGGTGTTCCGGTGATGATGAAGGTGCCCCA
This sequence comes from Burkholderiales bacterium, assembly GCA_030604135.1. Lineage (GTDB taxonomy): Bacteria > Pseudomonadota > Gammaproteobacteria > Burkholderiales > Burkholderiaceae_C > Hydrogenophaga. Next base: position 330,334 of record JAUVWL010000001.1, read on the forward strand.
GGACAAGGCGTTGCCGTACACCGCGGTCCTGGTGGTCTGCAGTCTGGTGGCCGGTCTGGTGGTGGGCATGCTCAGCGTGGCCCTCACCGGTGCGGGCGCGGGCAGAGGCATGCACATGGGGGCGTCATCCGGTAAAGGCGATGTCGAGATTCGACTGCCCGGCACGGAGATCCGCATTGACACCGGCAAGCTGGAGGAGGCCGGTCGTCAGATGGAGGCCGCTGCCAAGCGCATGGAAGAAGCGCAGGCCAGGGGCGACGGCCAGGCCGCTGGCAAGGCGCTGAGCGAGATGATGGGTGCCATGACCGGTGCTGGCCAGGGTGGTCAGCCTTTCGCTCCCGATCTCATGCAGCAGTCCTTGCCGGACCGCCTGTTGCGCATGGAGCGCACGGCCATCGAAGCCCGTACCGACTCGGCCATGGGCATGAGCCTGTCTCGGGTCACGGCAGAGTACAGCTCGTCGGATGCACGGGTCGAGGTCGTTTTCCAGGACATCGGCGCGGTACCTGCCCTGGCCATGGTCATGGGGGCTTGGGCCGGCAGCACCGTGAACCGGGAAACACGCGAGGAGGTTGAGCGCGTGTTTCAGCGCGATGGCATCACCTTCAAGGAGGAATACCGCAAGGATGGCAGCCAGGCCGAGTTGACCGGCCTGCTGCCCAACGGTGTGCTGGTCGAACTCAGCGGCGACAGCGTGGACATCGAGGGACTGCGCCAGGCCTGGCGCGACATCGATATTCGGCGCCTGGCCGGTCTGAAGCGCTCATGATCTGGGCTTCAGACGAGGCCCGCTGCACCCAGCGCACCCCCGGTGCCGATCAGCAGCAACAGGTGCACCCGGGTGCGCCACACCACCAGGGTGGTCAGGGCCATCAGAAGCCACAGGGGCCAGTCCCTGGCCGGCTGGTTGTTTGACGAGATCAGCAGCCAGCCTGTGGCGATCAGCAGGGCAATCACGATGGGCGCCATGCCCGCCTTGAAGGCGCGCACCCCATGACGCTCCCGGTGTCGGTGGGCCCAGCGGCTGGCCGCGTAGCTCAGCACCGACGAGGGCAGCAGGATGGCCACCATGGTCACGGCCACGCCCAGCTGGGCCAGCGTCCAGGCCAGCCAGCCGTCCAAGGTTCCGCCCCCCGCATTGAGGCCCACATTCCAGCCCAGCAGCGCCACGAACAGCACGTTCGGCCCGGGTGCTGCCTGAGACAGGGCGATCGACGAGGTGAACTGGGCGTCGGTGATCCAGCCATTCTGGTGCACCAGATAGCGGTGCATGTCCGGCGCGGTGGTGATGGCGCCACCGATGGCCAGCAGCGACAGCAGGGCGAAGTGCCCAAACAGGTCCAGCCATTGCGCCAGTGTCAGGCTCGTGGCCATCAGGGCTGTTCTCCAGACTGGGCGAGGGCCTGCCGGCTCAGCATCTGGCTGGCACGCAGACAGGCCACTGCGCCCACACCCAGCAGCACCCACACCAGGGGCCAGCGCAACAGGGCAATTGCGACAAAGGTCACTGCGGCCAGCAACACACAGGTGGCCATGCCCATAGGGTTGCGCTCCAGGGCGGCCATCAGGCGGATACCGGTGGCCGTGACCAGACCTGCGGCCACGGCACCCATGCCACGCAGGGCACCGGTGGCCAGCGGGCTGTCGGCCACCTGTCCGTAGAGCGCCACGAGCACAAGGACCACGATCAGTGGCGCCAGCAGCATGCCCGACAGGGCGGCCACCGCGCCGCCCAGACCAAAATGGCGGCCTCCGATCATCATGGCCAGGTTGACGACGTTCGGTCCGGGCAACACCTGGGCCACGGCCCAGTCTTCGACAAACTGCTCTCGGGTGAGCCAGCGTTTGCGCTCCACGAGTTCGCGCTGCACCACGGCAATCACACCGCCGAAGCCCTGCAGGGCCAGCCAGGTGAAACTCCAGAACAGATCGGCCTTGTCTTTTGGCTGTTGCAGAGCAGGCGTGAGTGGTTCGGGAGGCATGTCGTCGGCAGTTGGCTGGGCAATTGAGTATGCCAGTGGCTTCTGATGCCAGTTGTGGTCAGTTTGCTACCTTGATGTGCTGCTCGCGGCTTGTTATAATATTGGGCTTACCTTGCTGCACCCCGAGTTGACGCCGGGGGCAGCTTCTTCCGGCGCTGCTCAAGATTCAATCCGGAATTCTTAGCCTGAGCGGGTCGGTCCATCCACAAGGAGAGTCCATGCGTCACTATGAAATCGTCCTGCTGATCCACCCGGACCAGAGCGAACAGGTTCCGGCCATGCTGGAGCGCTACAAAGGCATGATCACCGCCGGCGGCGGCAAGATCCACCGTGTTGAAGACTGGGGCCGCCGTCAGCTGGCATACCAGATCAACAAGCTTTCCAAAGCCCACTACCTGTGCGTCAACATCGAGGCCGATCAGGCCGTGATGGCCGAGCTGGAGCACGCCTTCAAGTTCAACGACGCCGTGCTGCGCCACCTGAGCATCCAGAAGAAGAAGGCCGAAACCGGCCCTTCGGCCATGATGAAGTCGGTCGAGCGTGAAGAGGCCCGCAAGTCCCAGCAACAGTCGCAGGAGCAGACCGCCGCCTGATCCGGTGGCGCGAGTCAGCCCAGCAGGTGAACCAAGTCGAGTTGTCAGCCGTCGTGGTGCAGGTGCAGAGCCTGCGTTACACGCCGGCAGGCGTACCGGCCCTCAATCTCGTGCTGGAGCACGAATCAGAGATCACCGAACTGGACACCCCCCGAGTGGTGAAGCTGCAACTGAAGGCCGTGGCCTTCGGTGTGATGGCCGAAACCCTGTCCCGACAGGGGCTCGTTTCGGACTGCCGCTTCCAGGGGTTCCTGGCCAACTCGCGCAACGGCAAAGGCGTGGTGTTCCACATCCAGCATTTCAGCAAGACATAGGAGAGGCCCATCATGGCTGCACCCAAGCGTTTCAACAAAGACAAGCGCCCCAAGCGCAACACCCAGTCGCTGCTCTTCAAGCGCAAGCGTTTCTGCCGCTTCACCGTTGCCGGCGTCGAAGAGGTGGACTACAAGGACATCGACGTCCTGCGTGACTTCGTAGCCGAGAACGGCAAGATCATTCCCGCCCGCCTGACCGGCACCCGCGCCATCTACCAGCGCCAGGTGACCACCGCCATCAAGCGCGCCCGTTTCCTGGCCATGCTGCCGTACAGCGACCAGCATCGCGTCTGAAGGAGAGCCTGACATGCAAATCATCCTGCTCGACAAAGTTGTCAACCTCGGCGCCCTGGGCGACGTGGTCAAGGTCAAGGACGGCTACGCCCGCAACTACCTGATCCCCTCTGGCCGTGCACGCCGTGCCACCCAGACCGCCATTGCCGAATTCGAAGCGCGCCGTGCCGAGCTCGAAAAAGCGGCCGCGGCCAAGCTCGCCGCAGCCCAGGCATTGGGTGAGAAGCTGGCCGCCGTGACGGTCAAGCTGTCGCAAAAGGCCGGCGTCGATGGCCGTCTGTTTGGCTCCGTGACCAACCACGACGTGTCCGAAGAGCTGAACAAGCAAGGCTTCTCGGTCGCCAAGGCCCAGGTGCGCATGCCCAACGGCCCACTGAAGATGGTGGGTGACTACACGGTCAGCGTCAATCTGCACACCGACGTCACCGTCGACGTTCCGGTGACGGTGCTGGGCGAAACCGCCTGATTGTCCGGCCCGGCGCCAAGAGCGCCGGCCTCTCCAAGAGCCGCAGCCCCCTCAGGGGTGAGCGGCTCTTGTCGTTTCTGAGCACCGCCGGTCGATCAGGGAGACTTGTCCACGGTGATTCACCCGTGCTGCACGGCTTATCCCCAGGCTTGTCCACAGCGCACGAGCGCCAGGCGGCGTAACATCGACTTTTGTCATTCGGTCGTACATGTCCTCTGTTTTTTCTTCGCCCTTTCCCGAGTTCGATGCTGGCCTGGACGAGGCAGGCTCCCTGGCTGACCGGCAGGTGGCACAGCTGCGGGTTCCGCCGCACTCCATCGAGGCGGAGTCCAGCGTGCTGGGCGGGTTGTTGTTGGACAACGGCGCCTGGGACCGGGTTGCCGACCTGATCAACGACTCCGACTTCTACCGGTACGAGCACCGTTTGACCTACTCGGCCATCGCGGCGCTGGTCAATGCCAGCAAGCCGGCCGATGTGGTGACGGTCTTCGAACACCTGCAAAGCCTGGGCAAGGCGGACGAGGCCGGCGGTCTGGCCTACCTCAACAGCCTGGCCCAGTATGTGCCCAGTGCGGCGAACATCCGACGCTACGCTGAAATCGTGCGCGAGCGCGCCATTTTGCGCAAGCTGGTGGCGGCCAGTGACGAGATCGCCACCGCAGCTTTCAATCCCCAGGGGCGCGCGGTCGAGAAGATTCTGGATGAAGCGGAGCAGAAGATCTTCCACATCGGCGAGGAAGGCTCGCGCATGAAGGAGGGCTTCCAGTCCATGGACAAACTGGTGGTCGATCTGCTCGATCGGGTCACCGAAATGTCCGACAACCCGAACGACATCACCGGCGTGCCGACCGGCTTCCGGGACCTCGATCGCATGACCTCCGGCCTGCAGGCTGGCGACCTGGTGGTGCTGGCGGCGCGCCCGTCCATGGGCAAGACGGCGTTTGCCATCAACATTGCCGAACACGTGGCCCTCAACGAAGGCCTGCCGGTGGCGGTGTTCTCCATGGAAATGGGGGCATCTCAGCTGGCCGTGCGTATTGTGGGCTCCATCGGGCGCATCAACCAGAGCCATCTGCGAACCGGCAAGCTGACCGACGACGAGTGGCCCAGGCTGACCGAGGCCATCGAGAAGCTGCGTCAGGTGTCGCTGCACATCGATGAAACCCCCGGCCTGACCCCCGGTGCCCTGCGGGCCAACGCCCGTCGCCTGTCGCGCCAGTGCGGCAAGCTGGGTCTGATCGTGGTGGACTACCTGCAGCTCATGAGCGGCAGCAGTTCTGACGGTGACAATCGGGCTTCCGAACTGGGTGAGATCTCGCGTGGTCTGAAGATGCTGGCCAAGGAACTGCAGTGCCCCGTCATTGCCCTCTCGCAGCTGAACCGCTCGGTCGAGCAGCGCACCGACAAGCGCCCCATGATGAGCGATCTGCGCGAATCGGGTGCGATCGAACAGGATGCCGACATCATCATGTTCATCTACCGCGACGAGTACTACACCAAAGATGCCTGCAAGGAGCCAGGTGTCGCCGAAATCATCATTGGCAAACAGCGCAACGGCCCCACTGGCATTGTCAAGCTGGCCTTCCTGAACATGCTCACCCGCTTCGAGACCCTGGCCACCGACCACGGGGACTTCTGACGCCTGGTTTGGTGCTGTCGGGGCACGCTGAGAAGCCCACCACCTGCAGGTACATGGTGGATCTCAGTGGATTTGGCGTTGGTCTTTGTCCACCAACAGGAGGGCAAGGCAGCCGCGCAGGGGAGAGGCACTCGGCTGTCGAAGCACGTGTCCCATTCCAGGGCTCCCGTGGAACGGGCTTTGCCCGGCCACAGGGAGCGTCCCCCCCTCCCAGCGCCGCAGGTGCGCCAGAGAGGGGGGAAGCCGCGCAGCGGCGCAGGGGGGAGTTAGAGTACCTCGCTGGCGAAGTCGGCCAGCCGCGAGCGTTCGCCTCGTGCCAGGGTGATGTGGCCACCGTGCGGCCAGCCCTTGAACCGGTCCACCGCATAGGTCAGGCCCGATGAGCCTTCGGTGAGATAGGGCGTGTCGATCTGCGCCAGGTTGCCCATGCAGATGATCTTGGTGCCCGGGCCGGCGCGGGTGATCAGCGTCTTCATCTGTTTGGGCGTCAGGTTTTGCGCCTCGTCAATGATGACGTACTTGTTCATGAAGGTGCGGCCCCGCATGAAGTTCATGCTCTTGACCTTGATGCGGCTGCGGATGAGTTCGTTGGTGGCCGCGCGACCCCATTCGCCTGCGCCACCGCCATCGCCCTTGGCCAGGAACTCCAGGTTGTCGTCGAGGGCGCCCATCCACGGACCCATCTTTTCTTCTTCGGTGCCCGGCAGGAAACCGATGTCCTCACCCACGCTCACGGTGGCGCGGGTCATGATGATCTCGGTGTAACGGCGCTCGTCCAGCACCTGGGTCAGGCCGCTGGCCAGGGCCATCAGCGTCTTGCCGGTACCGGCCGTGCCTGCCAAAGTCACGAAGTCGATCTCGGGGTCCATCAGCAGGTTGAGCGCAAAATTCTGCTCGCGGTTGCGGCTGGTGACCCCCCAGACGGCGTTCTTCAGGTGCGTGAAGTCTTTGAGCGTCTTGAGAACCGCCGTCTTGTCGCGGATCTCGGTCACCCGGGCATACAGCGATGGTTCGCCTGGCGCCTCGAAATAGACGAACTGGTTGATGTGGAACTGGGCCACGGCCGGGCCACTGACCCGGTAGAAGGTGTGGCTGCCACTTTGCCAGCTTTCGATGGTCTTGCTCTGGCGGGTCCAGAAGTCGGAGGGCAGGGCCAGGGCGCCGGAGTACAGCAACTCGCCGTCGTCCAGCGTCTTGTCGTTTTCATAGTCTTCGGCGGCCAGGCCCAGCGCACGGGCCTTGACCCGCATGTTGATGTCCTTGGACACCAGGATGACTTCCCGGTCCGGGTGCTTGCCTCGCAGGGCATGGACCACACCCAGGATCTGGTTGTCGGCCTTGCCCTGGGGCAGGCTGGCCGGCAGGTCGTCGGTCAGGGGCTCTGTCTGGAAGAACAGCAGGCCCCGTGCCGACTGGTGCCCGGTGGCCGACAGCTTGAGCCCTTTGCCCATGTCGCCGCCGCTTTGGGCGGCCAGGGCATCCAGGGTGCGGCTGGTCTGGCGGCCATTTCGGGCCACCTCGGTCATGCCCTTCTTGTGCCCGTCGAGTTCCTCGAGCACGATCATTGGCAGGAAGATGTCGTGTTCTTCAAACCGGAACAGGCTGATCGGATCGTGCAGCAACACGTTGGTGTCGAGCACGAACAGGCGGGCCGGACCGTTGCCGCGGGGCTTGGCGGTCGATTTGTTGGGCGAGGGTGTCTTGCCGCCCGGGCCCTTGCGCGAACCGCGCGCGCTGGCCTCGGGGCCTTGTGGGTGAATCGCGGGCTTGAGTTCGATCGGCTCGTCTGGCGTGGCCGTCGGGACGGGTGTCAGCGCCTCGGTCTTGCGTGGGCGGGCACCGGTTGCTGGCAAACGCTTGTTAGATCGCTGGCGCGGGGCTTCGGGCTTTTCAGGCTCAACGAGCGGCTCAGGTCGATCAAAAGCCTCCACATCGGCTTTGAGGCTGTAAGCCTCGGGTGAAAGAAGGGCGGCACGTTTGGCGGGGGCGGGAGGCAGTGGCATGGAGCGGGTCAGGGGCGGCGCTTGGCCAAAAAACAAAAAGCCGCCAGGGTCACCAGGCGGCTCTCGGGGTGGCAGGACAGATCGATACAGGGGGGAGCCGGCTGGCGTCCTAGGGTCATGGATTCATTATGCACGAGCGCCATGACGCTGTGGCGATCCGGTTCGACCAGGCCGTGACCGGCGCCCGCAAGGCGCCGGGCGGCGGAATCAGGCGGCCTTCTTGAGCGTCTTGACGGCCTTGAGGACTTCTTCGACGTGACCCGGCACTTTCAGCCCGCGCCATTCCTGCTTGAGGACACCGTCTGCGCCGATCAGGAAGGTGCTGCGCTCGATGCCCTTGACTTTCTTGCCATACATGATCTTGTTCTTCACCACGCCGAACATGTGGCACATTTTTTCTTCGGTGTCGGCGATGAGCTCGAATGGCAGCTCCAGCTTGAGCTTGAAGTCGTCGTGCGACTTCATGTTGTCGCGCGAAACGCCGAAAACTTGGGCGCCAGCCTTGACAAAGTCTTTGTACTTGTCGCGGAACTGCATGGCCTCGGTGGTGCAGCCTGGGGTGTTGTCCTTGGGGTAGAAGTAGAGGACGACGGTCTGCCCCAGGTGCGACTGGTGGCTGACCTTGACGCCACCGGTTGCCTGGGCTTCGAATTCGGGAATGGGTTTGTTGACAACGACTGCCATGCTGCGAGGACCCCTGACGTGAGTTGGTGGAGATTCGTTGGCTTCCCGGGCACGATGACCTTGAGCGGCGGCAGGCTGAACACAGATTCGGATCGAGCGAATCCCGCCAGGACGGCTTCACTGTCTCGGTTCCGCGGCGCGGCACTGCAGCCGGCAAGAGTCCGCCGGCCCTGACGCGCCCTGCTGCGGGCAGGGCTGGAAACAAACCGGTATTTTACCCCGAACCGGGGTCGGGATGCGAGTGGCTTGTATCCAGAAGCAGGGCCGCGATGACTCGCCTGCCTTCTCCAGCCAGAATGTTGAAGGTGCGGCAGGCGGCGCGCGTGTCCATGGTTTCCACCCCGATTCGGTGGGCCGCCAGCGACGCCAGCAAGGCAGGTGCCACAAACCTCAGTCGGGAGCCACTGCCGAACACCACCAGCTCCGGAGGTGCTTCGTCTCCTTGGGGCAGGCTGGAAAAATGGGCTGCGGTCAGGTCTTCAATGCGCTCGCAGGCCCAGGGTTCGACACGACCGGAAGACGACACGATCACGCTGCTTTCGTATCGCTGGCCATTGACCGCCACCCAGCCCTCACCGTAGGCGGTGATGGACAGCGTGTCGTGTCGGTCGGCGTGCAGTTTCATAAAGGCCTGGGGTGGCTGCGTCGGCGCCTGAATGCCGGGGGAACTGTGGTCAAATTGGAGGTTTTCCCGGATGTCCGACGCGGGTTTGAGCGCTGAACTATAGCGTGCCCCAGGATGAGGCGTTCGGGTTGCCATCCATTGAGCCCCCAAGTGGGAGGGATCTTGAAGACTGTCCAGAAATCCGCCAAGTTGGCCAACGTCTGCTACGACATCCGCGGTCCGATCATGGACGCGGCCCGGCAGATGGAGGAAGAGGGCCACAAGATCATCAAGCTCAACATCGGCAACCTGGCGGTGTTCGGCTTTGATGCGCCGGAGGAGATCCAGCAGGACATGATCCGCAACCTGCCCAACTCGGCGGGTTATTCGGACAGCAAAGGCATTTTCGCGGCCCGAAAGGCGGTGATGCACGAGACCCAGAAGCAGGGTATCGAGGGCGTGACGCTGGACGACATCTACCTGGGCAACGGCGCCAGCGAGCTGATCGTCATGGCCACCAATGCCCTGCTGGACAATGGGGACGAGTTGTTGCTCCCGGCTCCCGATTATCCGTTGTGGACCGCAGCGGTGAGCCTGTCGGGTGGCACGCCGGTGCACTACATGTGTGACGAGGCCAAGGGTTGGCTGCCGGACCTGGACGACATTCGTCGCAAGATCACGCCCGCCACCAAGGGTATCGTGGTCATCAACCCGAACAACCCGACCGGTGCGCTGTACCCCGACGAGCTGCTGCAGCAGATCGTCGCGATTGCCCGCGAGCACGGCCTGGTGATCTTTGCCGACGAGGTGTATGACAAGGTCCTCTACGACGGGAATCGGCACACCGCCATCGCGAGCCTTTCCGACGACGTCCTGACGCTGACATTCAATTCGCTGTCCAAGAGCTACCGTTCGTGTGGTTACCGGGCTGGCTGGCTCGTGGTCTCCGGTGACAAGAAGCCGGCGCGCGACTACATCGAGGGTCTGAACATGCTCTCGAACATGCGCCTTTGCGCCAATGTGCCAGGCCAGTGGGCCATACAGACGGCGCTGGGCGGTTACCAGAGCATCAATGAACTGGTGGCCGAAGGAGGCCGCCTGCGGCGACAGCGCGACCTGGCCCACGAGCTGATCGCGGCCATCCCCGGCGTCAGCTGCGTCAAGCCCAAGGCCGCTCTGTACATGTTTCCTCGGCTCGATCCGGCGGTTTATCCCGTCGAGGACGATCAGCAGTTCTTCCTGGAGTGTTTGCAGGAGACGCGGGTGATGCTGGTCCAGGGCTCGGGCTTCAACTACCCGGACAACCAGCACTTCCGAATCGTTTTCCTGCCGCATGAAGACGACCTGCGCGAGGCCATCGGGCGCCTGGCGCGTTTTCTGGAGCATTGGCGCAAGCGGCATGGCACCTGACATGGATGGTGCGGAAAAAGGTCATCAATCACGCCGTGGCAACCCACTATCCTGAATGACCGCTTCCGGGCAAGGAAGCGGATTCTTTGAAATCATCGAGAACCACATGAAACCGATCCAAGTAGGCCTGCTGGGCATTGGCACTGTCGGCAGCGGCACATACAAGGTGTTGCTGCGCAACCAGGAGGAAATCAAGCGTCGCGCGGGCCGTGGCATCGAAATCACCATGGTGGCCGACCTGGATGTCGAGCGAGCACGTGGTCTGGTTGGCCCGGACGTGGCCGTGGTCGGCAATGCCCGTGAGGTGATTGCCAACCCGGATATCGATATCGTCATTGAGCTGATTGGTGGCTATGGCGTGGCCCGGACACTGGTTCTGGAGGCCATCGCGTCCGGCAAGCATGTGGTGACCGCCAACAAGGCCTTGCTGGCGGTGCATGGCACAGAAATTTTTGCTGCCGCTTCGGCGCGTGGGGTGATGGTGGCCTTCGAGGCCGCAGTCGCGGGGGGCATTCCCATCATCAAGGCCTTGCGTGAAGGCCTGACCGCCAACCGCATCGAATGGATCGCCGGCATCATCAACGGCACCACCAACTTCATCCTGTCCGAGATGCGCGACAAGGGCCTGGATTTTGACGTGGTGCTCAAGGAAGCCCGGCGTCTGGGGTACGCCGAGGCCGACCCGACCTTTGACATCGAGGGTGTCGATGCGGCGCATAAGGCGACGATCATGAGCGCCATCGCCTTTGGCATTCCGGTTCAATTCGACAAGGCCCATGTCGAGGGCATCACCCAGCTGTCGTCGACCGATATCCGTTACGCCGAGCAACTGGGCTACCGCATCAAGCTGTTGGGCATCACCAAGCGCACCGAGCGTGGTGTCGAGCTGCGGGTCCATCCCTGTCTGGTGCCTGCCAAGCGCCTGATCGCCAACGTGGAGGGCGCCATGAACGCGGTGCTGGTGCAGGGCGATGCCGTGGGTTCCACGCTCTATTACGGCAAGGGCGCCGGCAGCGAGCCGACCGCCAGCGCGGTGGTGGCCGACCTGGTCGACATAACGCGACTGCACACGGCCGATCCGCTCAACCGTGTTCCTCACCTGGCCTTCCAGCCAGATGCCATGAGCGACCTGCCGGTGCTCCCCATGACCGAGGTGCGCACCAGCTACTACCTGCGCCTGCGCGTGGCGGATCAGGCCGGCGTGCTGTCGCAAGTCACCGGACTGCTGGCCGAGGCCGGTATCAGCATCGATGCGGTGCTGCAGCGCGAGGCCGATGAAGTGGGCGGCGAGGGTGCCACGTCCACAGACCTGATCATCCTGACCCATGAGACCCGCGAAGGCACCATGAACGAGGTGATGGCCCGGATGCAGTCGCTGCCCAGCGTGCTGGCCCCGATCACCCGGATCCGTAAGGAAGAGCTGAACTGAGATGCTGTACCTGTCGACCCGCGGTCATCCCGCCCGCAAACGCTTCTGCGAAATCCTGCTCGAAGGTCTTGCGCCGGATGGGGGTCTGTACCTTCCCGAGGCCTATCCGCGGGTGGATGCCACCACGCTGGAGCGCTGGCGCACGGTACTGAAAGAGCAGGGCTATGCCGCGCTGGCCTTCGAGGTGCTGTCCCTGTACATCGACGACATTCCGGCGAGTGACCTGCGCGCGCTGTGCGCCAAGACCTACACGGCCGAGGTGTTTGGCACGCCGGAGATCGTGCCCCTGAAAGCGCTCGAACAAGGGTTCTATCTGGAGGCCCTGTCCAACGGCCCGACGCTGGCTTTCAAGGACATGGCCATGCAGTTGCTGGGCAACCTGTTCGAGTACGAACTGGCGCGTCGGGGGGAACAACTCAACATCCTGGGAGCCACCAGCGGTGATACCGGCAGTGCGGCCGAGTACGCCATGCGCGGCAAGCAGGGCGTGCGCGTCTTCATGCTCAGCCCACACGGTCGCATGAGTCCGTTTCAGCAGGCGCAGATGTTCAGCCTGATGGACGAGAACATCCACAACATCGCTGTGGAAGGGGTGTTCGACGATTGTCAGGACATCGTCAAGGCGGTTTCCAATGACCTGGAGTTCAAGCGCAGGTACCGGATCGGCACGGTGAACTCGATCAACTGGGCGCGTCTGCTGGCGCAGGTGGTGTACTACTTTGCCGGCTACTTCTATGCAAGCTCGGCCAACAGCCAGCAAGTCAGTTTCTGCGTGCCCTCTGGCAATTTCGGCAATGTCTGCGCGGGCCACGTGGCGCGACAGATGGGCTTGCCGATCGGGCGTCTGATCGTGGCGACCAACGAGAACGATGTGCTGGACGAGTTCTTCCGTACCGGCACCTATCGGGTGCGAGGCAGTGCGGACACCTACGAAACGTCCAGTCCGTCGATGGACATCTCCAAGGCGAGCAACTTCGAGCGTTTCGTGTTCGATTTGCTGGGCCGCGATGCGGATCGCACCAGGCAGCTGTTTGATGCCGAGTTGCGTCTGCATGGCCGATTCGAGCTGGGGTCAGAGCCCCTGTTCGCGCAAGCAGCGGGTCGCTATGGTTTCACCAGTGGCAAAAGCACCCACGCCGATCGCCTGAACACCATCCGATCTGTCTTCGAGCGGCATGGTGTGGTGGTCGACACCCACACGGCCGACGGCGTGAAGGTGGCCCTGGAGCAGCGCCAGAGCGACGAAACCATGGTGGTACTTGAGACCGCGCTGCCCATCAAGTTTGCCGAGACCATCCGTGAGGCCATCGGGCGGGACCCACAGCGTCCGTCGCAGTTTGAAGGTATCGAGAACCTGCCCAAGCGGGTTCGTGTCATGTCTGCCGATGTGGTGGCCGTCAAGCGCTACATCGGTGAACACTGCCAGGCTGCCTGAGCGAGCAGAGGTGCACATGAAGGTGGTGGGCTTCGCAGGTTTTTCCGGGGCAGGCAAGACGACGCTGGTCGAGGGTGTCATCGCGGCCTTGCGCGCGCGCGGGCTGAGGGTCTCGGTGGTCAAGCACGCGCACCACAGTTTCGAAATCGATCAACCGGGCAAGGACACCTGGCGCCACCGTGAGGCCGGTGCCTATGAGGTGGTGGCTGCCTCCAGTCAGCGCATGGCCCTGGTGCGCACCTTCGATGAACCACAAGCCCTCACGGCACACCACCTGATCCGGGCGCTTCATCCCGGGGTGGACTGGGTGCTGGTGGAGGGCTTCAAGGAGAGCAATCTGCTCAAATTGGAAGTCTGGCGACCCGACACGGACAAGCCGGCGCGCTACCCCGACGACGCTTTCGTCGTTGCGATCGCCACCGATGCCCCTGACCGGATGCCTGAGCCCACCCTGCGGCCGGTGCTGGATCTGAACTCGCCAGAGGTGATTGCAAGCTGGTTGGTCGAAAATGGTGCGCGTTTCGAGTACGTCCCGGAGGCCTACATCTGAACGAGGCCGTCCAGGCAAACAGCGAACAGGACAAGCAAGGCATGAGCGAAACACAACCCAGGCCCCGACCCCCCCTGATGGCGCTGGACCGGGCACTGGCCGACCTGATGGGGCGCGTGTCGCCCCTGCTTGCGACCGAGACGGTTGCCCTGATCGACAGCGATCGCCGCATCCTGGCCGAGGACCTGGTGTCCGCCCTGCATGTGCCGCCCCATGACAACTCGTCCATGGACGGTTACGCGGTGCGCACGATGGATGTGGAGGCGCCCGGCGTGGTGCTGCCCGTCTCCCAGCGTGTTGCAGCCGGCCACACGGGTGGCCCACTGGAACCGGGTACCTGTGCCCGTATCTTCACGGGAGCCCCCATGCCACCCGGTGCCGATGCGGTTGTCATGCAGGAAGACACGCGTGAGGTGGGCGGCAATATCCATGGGGTGCACATCGACGTGGTGCCACAGGCCGGTCAGTGGGTCCGACGTGCCGGTGAGGATGTGAGCCGGGGGGCCGTGGTGCTGCCTGCCGGTACCCGACTGTCGGCGGCCTCGATCGGGCTGGCCGCCGGTATCGGCCGAGCCCACCTGTCGGTGTGGAGGCGGCCCCGGGTGGCCCTTTTCTCGACCGGCGACGAGCTGGTGATGCCTGGCGAAGTGGCGCCAGAGAACATGCCGCCCGGGGCCATCTACAACTCCAACCGCTATTTTTTGCGCGTATTGCTCCAGCGCCTGGGCTGCGAGGTGAGCGATCTGGGCATCGTGCCTGACCGACGCGAGGCCACCGTGGCCGCTCTGAAGACAGCGGCCGATCACCACGACCTCATTCTCACCAGTGGTGGCGTGTCGGTCGGAGAAGAAGACCACATCAAGCCCGCCGTCCAGCAACTGGGCAGCCTGGACCTGTGGCAGATTGCCATGAAGCCGGGCAAGCCTTTCGCTTACGGCGTGGTACGCCGAGATGCCGGGGCAGGAGCCGAAGCGGGTCAGGTCTGCCATTTCATCGGGCTGCCTGGCAACCCGGTGTCCAGTTTTGTGACCTTCCTGCTGCTGGTCCGGCCGTTCCTGCTCAGACTGCAGGGCGCGTCGGAGGCCAGCGTGCTGTCTTCCCCCCGGTCCTACCGGATGCGCGCCGATTTCGATCTGCCCCGTGCCGACAAGCGGCGCGAGTTTTTGCGTGTGCGCCGCAACGAAGCCGGTGGCCTGGATCTGTTTTCCAACCAGAGCGCCGGGGTTCTGACGTCGGCCAGCTGGGCCGATGGACTGGTGGACAACCCGGCCGGCACCACGATCGCCCGCGGCGATCTGGTCGACTACATCGCTTTTTCAGACTTGTTGCCATGAAGATCCAGCTGCGCTATTTCGCCTCCATCCGGGAGGCCATCGGAACGGGCAGCGAGACCATCGACACGCCGTCTGCCACGCTGTCCGAGCTGCGTGACGAACTCATCGCCCGCGGCGGACCCCATGCCGAAGCCCTCGCCCGCGGCCGGGCGGTGCGTGTCTCCATCAACCAGACCATGGCTGACGAGTCGGCGGCTCTGCGGGACGGCGCCGAGGTGGCCTTCTTTCCGCCGGTGACCGGAGGCTGAACATGTGCGTCGTACGACCGTTCCGGCGACAGTCAAGTGCCCAGCGAGCAGCACGGAGGGTGACACCTTGAACACCCGCGTCAGCATCCAGACCGAGGATTTCGACCTGTCTGCGGAGGTCGCGCTTTTGCGCGCTGATGAGAAGCGCGTAGGGGCGGTCTGTTCCTTTGTCGGCACCGTCAGAGACCGCAATGATGGCCAGAGTGTCAGCACCATGGAGCTGGAGCATTACCCTGGCATGACGGAGAAGGCCATTGAAGAAATGATCGACGAGGCGTTCAGGCGCTTTGACATCTTTGGCGCGCGGGTCATTCACCGGGTGGGACTGCTGCAGCCTCTGGACCAGATCGTGCTGGTCGTGGTGACGTCTGCCCATAGGGGCGAGAGCTTTCAGGCCTGCGAGTTCCTGATGGACTACCTGAAAACCCAGGCTCCCTTCTGGAAGAAGGAGCAGACGCCCGAGGGTGCGCGCTGGGTTGATGCGAGGGTGAGCGACGATGCGGCGTTGAGCCGGTGGGGCATTACCAGTCAGAACGCCTGAAGGCATGTGCGGCGCGACCATGGATTTGAGCGCTGCTGACATTGAATCCATCGAACGGGCCACGCTCTCGGCGGTGGCGCCTGAGCGCATCGAGTCGCAAGATGGATGGCTTCTGCCCATGGACCCGGGCACCGTCGGACGTGCACACAGCGCCGTCCCGCTGCATCACCGGTTCCACGATCCGTCGCTTATTGGAGAGATTGTTCGGCGGTATCAGGATGCCGGCTTCCGCCCGGTGTTCCGCCTGCCAGATCTCCCGACTTTTGACGCCTGGTGGCCAAAGCTGGCAGCCCAGGGCTTTCGGCGTCAGCAACCGACGCTGACCCAGACCGGGTCGCTGGAGGGCTTGCTGACGCTGGCTGACGAAGCCGATGACGTCTCGCTGGAGCCGCACCCCGACGAGGACTGGATGGCGATGTTCCTGGGAGAAGGGCTGGACCCGGTCGATGGCGCCTACCGGTCCCGTGCCCTGGCCCGTGCGGAGGGCACATTGTTTGCCAGTCTGCGCGAAGGCGGACGGACCCTGGCCTGCGGCGCCGCCTGCTACGCCGAGGGCTGGTTGAGCATGCACGGTCTGCGAACTGCCGCCAGCCAGCGTGGTCGAGGTCTGGCTGGCCGCCTGATCCGGGCCATGGCGCTCGAAGCCCAGGGCCGAGGCATCACCCGGGCCTTCCTGCAGGTCGACGCCAGCAATGCGTCGGCCCTGGCGCTGTACCGTCGAGGTGGCATGAGCACCGCCTGGTCTTATGCCTACTGGAGATCCGGCTAGAGGCCCCCACGCTCCGCCGCTGCGCGGGTCGCTGCCCCACGGGGGGGTGCGAATTCAGCTTGGGAGCGGCCCTGCGCTGAATTCTTTGCCCCCAGGCTCCGTCGCTGAGTGGGTGGCAGTGCGATTGATCAGGGTCAAGGACGCTTGACCTCGATAGTCGCAAGGTCTTGAAATGGGGACGGTCAGCGCCACATGTCCGTCAATTCAAGCATTTCGGAGCATCCTTTCATGCGCCTCGACAAACTCACCACCAAATTCCAGGAAGCCCTGGGCGAAGCCCAGAGCCTGGCCTTGGGCAAGGACAACGCCTACATCGAACCGGCCCACCTGCTGTTGGCCATGCTGCGCCAGGCCGACGGGCCCAAGTCGTTGCTGCAGCGCGCGGGCGTCAACGTCCCGGGCCTGACCAAGGCCGCCGAGGAGGCGGTGAACCGCCTGCCCGAGGTGCAAGGCCAGGAGCAGGTGCAGCCCGGCCCGGACCTGATCAAGCTGCTGCAGGCCACCGAGAAGGAAGCCATCAAGCGCGGCGACGCCTTCATCGCCAGCGAGCTGTTTCTGCTCGCCGTGGCGGACCAGAAGGGTGACATCGGCCGCATCGCCAACGAAAACGGCCTGTCGCGCAAGAGCCTGGAAGCGGCCATCGAGGCGGTGCGGGGCGGCCAGAAGATGGATTCGCCCGAGGGCGAGAGCCAGCGTGAGGCGCTGAAGAAATACACCCTGGACCTGACCGAGCGCGCCCGGCAGGGCAAGCTGGACCCGGTGATCGGCCGCGACGACGAGATCCGCCGCGCCATCCAGGTGCTGCAGCGCCGCAGCAAGAACAACCCGGTGCTGATCGGCGAGCCCGGCGTGGGCAAGACGGCGATCGTCGAAGGCCTGGCGCAGCGCATCGTCAACGGCGAGGTGCCCGAGACCCTGCGCGAGAAGCGCGTGCTGGTGCTGGACATGGCGGGCCTGCTGGCGGGCGCCAAGTACCGCGGCGAGTTCGAGGAGCGCCTGAAGTCGGTGCTCAAGGAAGTGGCACAGGACGAGGGCCGCATCATCCTGTTCATCGACGAGATCCACACCATGGTGGGTGCCGGCAAGGCCGAGGGCGCGATCGACGCCGGCAACATGCTCAAGCCCGCGCTGGCGCGCGGCGAGCTGCACTGCATCGGCGCGACCACGCTGGACGAGTACCGCAAGTACATCGAGAAGGACGCCGCGCTGGAGCGTCGTTTCCAGAAGGTGCTGGTGGACGAGCCCACCGTCGAGCAGACCATCGCCATCCTGCGCGGCCTGCAGGAGAAGTACGAGGTGCACCACGGCGTGGACATCACCGATCCGGCCATCGTGGCCGCGGCCGAGCTGAGCCACCGCTACATCACCGACCGCTTCCTGCCCGACAAGGCCATCGACCTGATCGACGAAGCCGCCGCCAAGATCAAGATCGAGATCGACTCCAAGCCCGAGGTCATGGACAAGCTGGATCGCCGGCTGATCCAGCTCAAGATCGAGCGCGAGGCGATGAAGAAGGAGACCGACGAGGCCTCGCAGAAGCGCCTGGCGCTGATCGAGGACGAAATCGTCGACTTGCAAAAGGAAGCGGCCGATCTGGAAGAGATCTGGAAGTCCGAAAAGGCCCAGGCCCAGGGCAGTGCCCATGTGCGCGAGGAAATCGAACGCGTGAAGCTGCAAATCGAGGAACTCAAGCGCAAGGGCGACTTCAACAAGGTGGCCGAGCTGCAGTACGGCAAGCTGCCCGAGCTGGAAAAGCAGCTCAAGGAAGCCCAGGCGCAGGAGGCCGGCAAGGGCGAGGGCGCCGCACGCCAGTTGCTGCGCACCCAGGTCGGTGCCGAAGAGATCGCCGAGGTGGTCAGCCGTGCCACCGGCATCCCGGTGTCCAAGATGATGCAGGGCGAGCGCGACAAGCTGCTGCAGATGGAGAGCAAGCTGCACGAGCGTGTGGTCGGCCAGGACGAGGCCATCAGCGCGGTGGCCAACGCCATCCGCCGCTCGCGCTCGGGCCTGTCGGACCCGAACCGGCCGACCGGGTCCTTCCTGTTCCTCGGCCCCACCGGCGTGGGCAAGACCGAGCTGTGCAAGGCGCTGGCCGGGTTCCTGTTCGACAGCGAAGAGCACCTGGTGCGCGTTGACATGAGCGAGTTCATGGAGAAACACTCGGTCGCCCGGCTGATCGGCGCGCCGCCCGGCTACGTGGGTTACGAGGAGGGCGGTTACCTGACCGAGGCCGTGCGCCGCAAGCCGTACAGCGTGCTGCTGCTCGACGAGGTCGAGAAGGCCCACCCGGACGTGTTCAACGTGCTGCTGCAGGTGCTGGATGACGGTCGCCTGACCGACGGCCAAGGGCGCACCGTGGACTTCAAGAACACGGTCATCGTCATGACCAGCAACATTGGCTCGCACCTGATCCAGGCCATGGTGGGCGAAGGCTATGACGAGGTCAAGGAAGCCGTCTGGGGCGAGCTCAAGAACCACTTCCGACCCGAGTTCCTCAACCGCATCGACGAGACGGTGGTGTTCCACGGTCTGGACGCCAAGCACATCGAGTCGATTGCCGCAATCCAGCTCAAGGCGCTGCAGGCCCGCCTGCAGAAGATGGATCTGCGGCTGGACGTGTCGGCGGCCGCCATGGGCGAGCTGGCCAAGGTCGGGTTTGATCCGGTGTTCGGTGCGCGCCCGCTCAAGCGCGCCATCCAGCAGCGCATCGAGAACCCGCTGTCAAGGCTGCTGCTGGAGGGACGCTACCCGCCAAAGTCGGTGATCCCGGTGGGGGTGGACCCGGTGCGCAACCCGGGTGTGTTCGAGTTTGGGGATGCGCAAGACCTGACCGGCTGAGAAGCCTTTGAGGCCAGCCGTCTTCAGTGCAGCGAGGGAAGCTCTGCTGGCGCGTCCTGAAGCAAGCCCTGTTGCATCAGTTGGCGGGCCAGGGGTTCGGCATTGGTACCCACCAGCAAGGACAACTCGCGCAGGGTGCGGTGACCATTCGCCAGAAGAAGCAGTGCATGCGCCCGTCGGTCCAAGGCTTGAGGGTGGGGAAGCAGGCTCCAGGCCTCGGCAGTTCGTTGGAGGCGCATGGTCCGGTCGGGGTTGGATGGCATCTCGGGTCTCCCTTTGCAGGGTTGCGGCGGTCCCTGGTTAGCCGCACTGTGGCACCTGTGCATGTCATCCGTTTGACAGACAGGTCACCCGCTCGTCCTCAACAGACCCCGGTGGTCGGTGTGCACGCGCTGCGAATCTGCGCACCAGCGGGGTCGGTGCTACAGTCGTGACATATTGCACGCCAGGTCGTGCTGGGTCTCGACGTTTGTTCGCAGCAGGGTGGCTCGGTGGACTCCTTTGATCAACTCAGGGCGCAGGTTCCTGTCGTCTTCGGTCGCAGCCTGGACCGGGCGATTGCGGGTCTGCAGGCGCGCAGCGGCAGCCGGCGCGAAGTGGTGGTCTTTGACCGGACTGCATCGGTCTGGGGGGACCTCCTGCGTCGCCGCGCGGACCTGTGCACCGGGTTTCTGCATGGACTTGACGAGGTCGTGCGCGGGCGCGAGCTGCCCTGGCCACCGCAGTCGCGTCACACAGTGCTGCAGTCCCAGGATGTGGAACCCCTGATGGACATCGATACGGGTGGCGCTCCGGTCTCGGCTCCCGTACCCCTGGACTCCTCCGAACTGGTTGAAGATGCGGGTTTGCAGCGTCTGTATTCTGCTTGCCTGGAGGTGGTGCAGGAGCGAGAGTCGGCCGAGGTGATGTACCGGTTTGAGCGCCTGGCATCACCCAGGCACTGGCTGGCCTTGTGTTGGGCCCTCATGGACGAGGCATCTCCCGACCTCGCGACCTTGCAGAAGCGGATGAAGCACCTGGCACCGGCCCTGGTTGACGAGTTGCTGGGTTTGTATCGAAGGCTTTCGGGCGCCGGACCGACCGCTGGCAGCGGCACCCAGGTCACTGCGTCGTTGGAGGCTGAAGCCCTGCCGCCCCTGGAAAGCCTTTGTCAACCTTTCAACGAGCTGGAACCGCAGTGGCTCAAGGCATTTCTGACGCCGGCCAACGGCCGCTTGAAGTCGTCGCTGCCGGTGCACTTTCACGATCTGGTTCAAGCCCAGATTGCTCAGTTGAACGCCCCATCTGTGCACGACGGATCGCGTAGATCGGGGGTCGAGAGCGTCCTGGGCGTTGCCAGTTCGCTAGACGCCGGCTTGTGGGGATCGTGGGCGAACCCGTCGGTTCGTGCCGTGCACCTCCTGAACCTCAAGGCCGGATCGCAGACCTTCGAGCAGGTGGTGGCACTCGACGTCGTGCGCGGCCTGGTCGGACGCCTCGCCGGTGATCCGCTGCTGCTGCGACCGGTTGGCGAGGCCATTGTGGCCCTGGAACCCGTGTTGCTGCGACTGGCGCTTGAACAACCCCGGTTCATCACCCAGCAGACGCACCCGGCTCGGCGCCTGCTTGACACGGTGCTGCATCGCGCGGTCGAGCACAACGATGTCGCCAATCCCGGTTTTGAGGACTTCTACCGCCCCGTGGTCGACGCGTTCCTGGCCCTTAACGCCTTGCCCCGTGCTGATACCGGAGATTTTGCGCGTGTGCTCGAGCAGGTTCTGCTTGCCTGGAGGAACAGCGACGAAGCCATGCAGGCCCAGCAAGCCCAGCGTCTGCAGGCCATTCGCCTGGCCGACGAACGCCAGGCATTGGCCGACCGAATCACGCTGGAGTTGTCCCAGTTGCCAGAGATGGCCGATGCCCCGGGTTTCGTGGTGTCCTTTCTGTGCGGATGGTGGGCCACCGTGCTGGCCTGGTCGCGTTTGTCCCCTTCGGCGGAAGATCTGGACGCATTGGCCTGTGAGCGGGTGGTCGCGACATTGCTCTGGTGCACACGTCCGGCGGCCCTGGAGTTTGAGTCGGAATCCGTGCGGGCTGCACTGCCCGAGCTGATCGCCACCTTGCGCCGTGGACTGACCGCGATTGGCAAGCCGGATTCAGAGACACAGCCTTTTTTTGATGCGCTGATGGAATGGCATCAGCCACTCATGGCTGCGCGCAAAGAGCCCGGCACCTCGTCACCGGCACCGCTGAGCGCCGATGTTGAAGCCAGCGATTCCGAGCCCGAGACCTTGCCCATGGCGGACCCGGATACCGCCGATCCGGTGCGTGCGCCCTACCACCCGGACGGTCCGTGGTTGGGACGGGGGGAGCTGGAATCTGTGGGAGTGGAAGAAGCGCGTTTCACCGACTTCACCGAGCTCGGAGCCTTGCGCACCACCTCGACCGACTCGGCGGCCCCTGGTTCCGGTCTGGGTGATGCCGAGGTGGATGCGGTGCTGGCCGAACTCAAGCCAGGCACCTGGGTGGACCTGCAGTCGCAAGGTGAATGGTTGCGAGCCCAGTTGGTCTGGTCCAATCCGGCGGCCACCCTGTTCATGTTCAACAGCGCCGGCGGCCGCACGCATTCGATGAGCCGTCGAAGCTGCATCAAGCTGATCCAGGCGCGCCGCCTGTCGCCAGTACCTGCGCCCCCGGATGTGCAGGTGGCCTTCGGTGTGATTGCGGGCACGCCGTCCGGACGGAGTTGAAGCCCTCTGCACAGCCCCGCAGTTCCTGGGCGACAGCAGAGGCCGTGAGGTTGGCATAACATCGACCGATGCGCACCGCCTCCATGGGCTTGAACCCGACGCCCGAATCTGTCCCACTGCAACAAGACGCTGCCGTCATCGGGCTGGTTGGCCTGGCCCACGGGACGTCCCACTTTTCGCACCTGTTGTTGGCTCCCCTTTTCCCGGTGTTCATGCGCGACTTTGGGCTCAGCTTTGCCGATGTCGGTCTGCTCATGAGCATTTTTTTCGTGATCTCCGGGGTGGGGCAAGCCCTGTCCGGCTTTGTGGTGGACCGTGTCGGTGCCCGGCCAGTGCTGTTTGCGGCCATTTCGTGTTTTCTGGTGGCCTCGCTGTTGGCCTCTCAGGCCACGGGCTACCATGGCCTGGTGCTGGTCGCCATGTTGGCCGGACTTGGTAACGCGCCGTTTCACCCGGCCGACTTCACCATACTGAACCAGCGCGTTTCGCCGGCGCGCCTGGGTCACGCTTTCAGTGTGCATGGCCTGACAGGCAACCTTGGCTGGGCGTTGGCGCCAGCTTTTCTGGTGGGCATCACGGCCATGGCCGATTGGCGCACGGCCTACCACGCTGCCGCGCTCTTCTACGTGCTGGTCATTGGCGTGCTTTACTGGCAGCGCGATCGGCTGCGCACCGAGGTGGTGGTCCGTCAACCCGATGCCACCGCCCGGTCGGACCTGGCTTTTCTCAAGTTGCCCGTGGTCTGGTGGTGTTTTGCCTTTTTTCTGTTGTCCACCATGACGCTGGCGGTCGTGCAGAGCTTCGGACCATCCATTCTGAAGGCCATGCATGGCGTGAGTGTGGAGGCCGCGACACTGACCCTGAGTGCTTACATGGTGTGTGGTGCGTTTGGCATGGTGGTGGGCGGCTTCGTGGCCACCTGGGGGCAGCGTCACCAATGGTCCAGCGACCGTGTGGTGGCCTGGTCAATGACCGCGGGGGCGCTCCTGCTGGTGGTCTGTGCCACCGGTGCGCTGGGCACGGTGGGCACCATGGTGGCCCTGTCGCTGACCGGTTTTGCGGTCGGTGTGGGGGGCCCCAGTCGCGACATGATGATCAAGAAAGCCACGCCCAAAGGTGCCACCGGACGTGTGTATGGCACTGTCTATTCCGGACTGGATGCCGGCTTTGCCATCTCGCCCCTGTTCTTCGGCCTGCTGATGGACCAGGGCTGGTACGCTGCCACGCTGGCCGGGGCCGGACTGGTTCTGCTGATCTCGGTTTACGCCGCGCTCGGCGTCGGGCAGCGAACCACTGCGCACAGAACCTGAATCCCCCATCTCAAAGACTGACCATGACCCAGAAACTGGCTGGCCATTTGCTTGTCGAATGCCTGATCGCCCAAGGTGTGACCCATGCCTTCGGGGTGCCCGGAGAAAGCTACCTCGCGGTGCTGGACGGCTTCCACACCCACGCTGATCGCATCCGCTTTGTCATCAACCGGCAAGAGGGTGGGGCGGCTTTCATGGCCGAGGCGCAGGGCAAACTCACCGGACGGCCGGGTGTGTGTTTTGTGACCCGGGGGCCCGGTGCCACCAACGCCTCGATCGGGCTGCACACGGCCTTTCAGGATTCCACACCCATGGTCTTGTTCGTGGGCGACGTTGCCAGTGATGCGCGCCATCGGGAGGCTTTCCAGGAGGTCGACTACAGCGTGTTCTTCGGCCCATCGACCGGGGGCATGGCCAAGCGCGTCGAGCGCATTGACGATGCGCGGCGCATCCCGGAGTACGTGGCCCGTGCATTTGCCACTGCCATGAACGGTCGACCCGGTCCGGTGGTGCTGGTGCTGCCAGAGGACATGTTGACCCAGCCAGTCGAAGGCGAACCGCTGCCTCGGGTGGAGCCCGTGCAGGCCTGGAGCGACCCAGGCGCGCTGCGGAATCTTCGCAGCCTGCTTCTGGCGGCCGAACGACCGATGGTGCTGGCCGGTGGCAGCGGCTGGACGCCCCAGGCCGCTGCGGCCCTGCAGCGCTTTGCCGAGAACTGGCAACTGCCTGTGGCCAACACCTTCCGGTTTCAGGACACCTTCGACAACCACCATCCACTGTACGCAGGTGACATGGGGCTGGGCATCAATCCGGCCCTGGCCCGGCGTATTCGCGAGAGCGATCTGCTGCTGGCCATTGGCCCGCGCCTGGGGGAGTCCACGACCGCTGGCTACACACTCATCGAGGCCCCCGTTCCCCGTCAGAAGCTGGTGCACATCCATGCCAGCGCGGAAGAGCTGGGCCGTGTGTACCAACCCACTCTGGCCATTCATGCCACCATGAACGCGGCCGCACGCAGCCTGGAGGTGCTCGCTGCACCGCCCGAGGTGCCCTGGAGTGCCTGGACGCAAGCTTGCCACGCCGACTACGAAATACATGTCGACGTGGGCAACTATGGCACGGTGCTGCCGGGCCCGGTCGACATGCCGGCCATCGTCCACACGCTGCAGAAACACCTGCCGGACGACGCCATTCTGACCAACGGTGCCGGCAACTTCGCCACCTGGCTGCACCGCTTCTTCCGCTACCATGGTCTCACCAAGGGACACAAAACCCAGCTGGCGCCCACCAACGGGGCCATGGGCTACGGCGTGCCGGCTGGCATCGCCGCGTCGGTGCTGACCGGGCGAACCGTGTTCACCATCGCGGGGGATGGCGATTTCCTCATGAACGGGCAGGAACTGGCCACTGCCGTGCAGCACGGTGCGCGCACCATCATCCTGCTGGTGGACAACGGCACCTACGGCACGATCCGCATGCACCAGGAGCGGGAGTACCCGGCCCGGGTCAGCGGCTCAGACCTTCGCAACCCCGACTTTTGTGCGCTGGCGCGCGCCTACGGTTATGCCGCCCTGCGCGTGGAAGACACCGCAGCGTTCGAGCCCGCTTTGACGCAGGCGCTTCAGGCCAGTACCGGTACCCTGATCCACCTGCCGCTGGATCCGCAGGTGATCACCACACGCAGCACACTGAACGAAATCCGCCAGCAGGCTCTCGCAAAAGGGCTGTGATATTGAATGCTTTAGAGTTGCTTTTTGGCGACTCGGGGTGCCTGATTCGGGAACTGCATCACACTTTTTGTGGCACTGGAACGCGTGATCTGATGCTTTGGTGTGCCTACACTGGGCCCATCAATCCAGGAGGTACGTACCATGTGGCAAGTCAATGAAGTGATGTGGGGTAACGGTGGCGCCAGTGGCCGTATCGAAGGAGGCACCCCTTCGATGGCCAATGCCATGCTGTTGCGCATGCTCGATGAAATCGACTACGGTGTGCTGGTCATGGATGAGCGGGGTCGCATTCAGCACTCCAACCACCTGGCCAGACACGAACTGGCCAGTGCACGCATGCTTGTCTCGCGCGGCAGCGGGCTGTTGGGCAGCCTGCCGGAACACACGGTCCAGATCCAGCAGGGGCTGGATCTGGCGCTCAAGGGGCAGCGCAAGCTGGTCCTGCTGGAAGACGGGGACCACGAGCTGTCCCTGGCCTTCATTCCCCTGAGCCACCCTCTGGAGTCCGAGTCACCCACGGTGCTGGTTCTCATGCAGCGGCAGAGCACCTGCGACAACCTGGCGGTTCGCATGTTTGCCCGCAGCAAGGGGCTCAGCCCCAGCGAGGAGGCGGTCATGATCGGCTTGTGTCGGGGTCTGGGGGTGCCGGAAATCGCCCGGGAGCATGGCGTGGCCGAGTCGACCGTGCGCAGCCAGGTCAAGTCATTGCGCGAAAAAACCGGGTGCTGCAGCATCCGCAAGCTGATGCAGCGCGTCAACAGCCTGCCGCCGGTGGTGCCGGCCTTGCGCATCATCACGCCGATCACGCACAATTCAGCAGATTTCGCCCACATCTGATGTTCCATGAGCGCCCATTTGCCCAACCAGCATGAGCCATCTGCCCATATCCGGGCGCTGGCGGCCATGGGCGTGCAGAGACGCTACCGGCGCGGCGCCCTGCTGATTCAGGAGGGCGAAACCGGAGACACCCTCTACATTGTTCAGCAGGGGCGTTTACGCGCCTTTCTGGGCGATGGTCAGGGCAAGGAGCTGACGCTGGGTATCTATGGCCCTGGCGAGTATGTGGGCGAAATGTCGCTGGACGGCGGGCCTCGATCGGCCAATGTCGAAGCCATGGAGCCGAGCACCTGTGCCGTGATCACCCGCGAGGTGCTGCTCGACTACATCGGGCAGCAACCCGAGTTCGCGCTGGAGCTCATGGCGCGCCTGATTCGTCGCGCCCGCCTGGCCACCGAAAGCGCCCGCAACGTGGCACTGATCGACGTTTACGGACGCCTGGTGCGCTTGCTCAACCAGATGGCGCTGGATCCCAACGCGCAGGGCGAGCGCATGCTGTCGGAGCGCCTGACCCACCAGGCCATGTCGCAGCATCTTGCCTGCTCGCGAGAAATGGTCAGCCGCCTGCTGCGGGACCTGGAAACCGGCGGCTATATCGAGGTGCGTGACCGGTGGATCTGGCTGCTCAAGCCGCTGCCAGCGCGCTGGTAAGCCCTGCTCGCGCGCTCACGGCGAGCCGTTGCAACCTCGGTTGACCTGGTCACGTGCCACCTGTGGCGCCGCCATGCTGGTGCCCACCAGGCGGACCCGTGCCGCGCTGCGTGTGCCGGCGGACCGAACCCCCCAGAGTGTCGCGTGGTCGTCGCTGACTGCGAACCGGTCGGGCACCTTCTGTACGTTGGCACGCTCTGGCCGGCAGGCGTCCGGGTCGGGAGCGCGCGGGCTGTAGCGGGCCATCGGGTCCATGGCGCTGGCGAAGTAGCGGATTCCGCCCACCGACACCGTGCCGGCTCCGGTGGCGATGTCGTTGAAGGTGCCGCTGCGCCGCACCAGCGAAGGGTTTTCAGGGTGGTCGATGAAGCCACCCAGTCCGCCGCTGGTGTCGTAGTGGCGGTCTTCCAGCCACGACTGGCGGGCGCCGGTGTCGGCCACGCCCAGCGGCACGTCGTCTCGCTCGATGTAAGCGTCCATCACCACGCAGGCGTCGCTCTGGTTGATGATGCGCACGCGCCAGGACCCGGCTCGGGTGGTCACGGTGTTGCCAAACCAGCTGGCGGTGGGCGCCAGGGCAACCAGCGCGCAACTGCCCGGTTGGCCCAGGGCACTCTGCTGCGGGAACAGAATGGCCACCTGTGGCTTGGCTGCCGAGGGCCAGACCTTGCTTTCTCCCAGATTGATCGGGGGCAGGGGCGTTGAAGCACCAGGCGGCGTGATTTCGACTTGCAGTTTCTTCAGGGGATGGTTGGGTTTCTCATGGGCCTCGAACCAGAGTTCCAGGAAGCTCTGGCTGTGGTCATCGGGAGGCAGGCGCCAGTGCAATGTGGCCTCGTGAGGCTTGGCTTGCCCATCCTGCTTGCTTTGCTTTGGTTTCTGACCTTGTTGCCCAGGTTGGAGCAGCGCATTGGCATGGGTGCGTGCCTGGTAGGCGTTGCCGGCCGGGATGACCAGCTGGCAGTCGCGACCGCTGCAGGCGATCAGCTGGGCCATGCCCGCTTCGAGCATCGAGCTGCCGTTGTGTGGGCCGGCCAGGGCGCCCCAGCTCAGGTTGACGGTCACACTGGCCTTCGCTGCACACCGGCTCAGCGCCCAGGCCAGCGCGTCCATGACGCTGACGCTCAGGGCTCCGCCCGAACTGTCGGCCACACTGGCCCAGTCCAGCTGCGCCACGATCAAAGGGGTTCTCGATGCAGGATCGTGCGCCGCTTGCCAGTCGGGTGGGCTGTCTTCGGTGCCGATGGTTCGGGTGTAGACGCGAGGGCCTGCCGCCAGACTGCCCACATGGGTGCCGTGCTGGACCGCATGGTTCAGCTCCCACATCTGCCAGTGCCGGTAGAGCGCGTCTTCGTCGACCTTGCCCTGATGGGTGTGCGCCGCAATGGCGGCCTGGATGGCCGGGCCGGTCAGCTCATGACCGTACCCCAGATCGGTGGGAGCGGGGCCGGCACGGGCCGGGTCCAGCGGTGCGGGTTCGGGTGAGACGGCAGCACGGCCGTGCGGTCCCTGGGTTTCGTCTTGCCGCCAGAAGGCAGCCACCCGGGTCTGATGATCCGGACCACTGAGGAAGTCGGCATGGGCCAGCGCCAGGCCGTTGTCGATGATGACCACCACATCGCCGTTGGCGGCGCAGGCTGGCGCAGGACATGCGCCGCCATTGGCCGCATGCCGGGCCAGCGGGCGGGCATGGTGACCCACGGGCAGGCCGAGGTCGTAGCGCAGCACCCGACCGTGCAGGGGGCGACCGGGTTTCAGCGCGTCGAAGAAGCCGCGGCGCGCGCGGGCGGTGCAGAAGCTCAACCCTGCGCCGAAGCCCAGGTAGACGCCTGGGACCTGCAGCCAGTCGGGGTCGGTGGCGGCGACCAGATCGGCCACACTGAAGCCGTCGGTCAGTTCGATCAGCAGCGGCAGCCAATCGGGGCGTGCTGCCCGTCCATAAGCGTCCCGAAAACCCGCGAAGTCGGTGGTTTCCGCCCACGCGAGGTAGGGATCGCTGCGGTCCAGGGCACCGGGTGCCGACCAGTCGATGCCGGTGAAGCGACCGCGAGGCAGGTTCACCCATGGACCAGGGTCGGGCTTTGCGCCCGGGTGCCCGGACTTCATTGCCACTCCTTGACAGCCTCGTTCCAGAGCCAGGTCATCAAGGGGCCGGTGGGCAGCCCGAATGCCGGGCCGACCTGGCGACCGGCTTCGCCGTTGTCGATCGAGTCCTGCAGGTCGAAATCGCGCGCACTGCCACCTGGGCCGGCGTAGGTGCTGCCCAGGAACTCGCGCTGGCGCAGGTTGGCGCCACTGCAGCGCCCGAGCATGAACTCGGCCAGCAGTGTGCCCAGCACCCGCCCGACAGCCGAATCGACCGGGTAGTGCACGCCGGCCACGGTACGGTTGACGGCAATGCGGTAGGCCTGGCGCTGCAGCTGCACGCGCCGGTCGTCGTTGCCCTTCTTGTGGCTGGCACCCGGCCTGGCCGCCCGGAACAGGGCGTCGAGCACGGTCGCGGCGATGAACGCCTCGGTGGCGTGACCACTGGGGTAGGCGCCATGGCCCGGCGTGGGAATCATGGGCTGGATCTGGGGTGAGAGCTCCACTGGGCGCACGACCGCAAAGATCTGCTTGAAGCGCATCTCGACATGGTTGGCCAGCGCAAAGGCGAGTGCCAGCAATTGCTGGGTCTTTTTCTGGCGGTGGTCGAGCATGCCGGTGATGGCGGCCCAGAACGGAAACGGCAAGCCGATTTGTGACAGGATCTCGGCACCCCGGTCGCCCCGAAGGTCGGCGTAGGCGGCCACCAGTTCCATCTGACCTCTGAGCAGGGCCAGGTCGGGGGCGTCCAGGCTCAACAGTTCGCGCTGCTTGCAGCCTTTCTTGCCCATCTCGACGAAGTGCAGGCTGGCTTTGCCCTTGTGGGCACCGTACTGCAGGCCCTCGACCAGTTCGCTGAAGCAGGCGCTCAGACGGGGGCCGTCGGCCCACAGGGCCAGGTTGTCAGGGTCGTTGAATGCGGGCACCGGCGGGGTGATGACGGGGCCTTCGAAGGGGCCTGCGATGGCGTTGCGGTTGAGACCCAGGGATTCGGCTGTGACAGGTGCCTCGCCATATCCACCATAACCGCCGTAGCCGCCATAACCACCATACCCTCCATATCCCCCGTATCCCCCGTATCCGCCATAGCCGCCATAGCCGCCATAGCCACCATTCGTGCTCATGATTGACATCCTTTTCAGTGTTCTTTACTTCAGGCCAAGCGCTTCCATGGCCTTGGCCACGCGTTCACGTCCCACGCTGCCTTTGCCGTAGGAGCGAAATCCCGACAGAGTCAGGCCGGGTTGCAATGCCAGAATCTTGCCGAAAACCTGTCGCGCCTCTTCCGTCTTTCCAGACTCGTACAGGGCGGTCATCAACAATCGCAAAGAGGCAAGGTAATAGCCATTCCTTCGCAAGGACCGTCGGCACATTTCGATCGTCTTGTCCAGATCGTTGACGGCATGGTATGCATGCGCAACCAGCATCTCGATGAAGAAGCGTTGCGGGTCCAGCGGAGACAACTCCAGCGCCCGCTCAGATTCACGCACCGCATCGGCCGGGTCGCCCCACATGGTGGACCAGAATCCCGCGTACAACCAGGCGTTGTGGTCGTTCGGGTTGAGGTCGGTGGCCTGCAGCAGCAATTGGCGTGATGAGTCCAGATCGACGCCCAGGTGGCATTGCACGTGGCCTTTGATGGCCAGGGCCAGGGAGCTGTGGGGTTCCAGGTCGAGTGCACGGTCGGCGATGTCAATGGCACGTCGGAACTCGGCTGGCGCGTCGGCGCTGCGGCCCTGAATGATGTTCAGAATGTGCCACTTGGCCATCCAGGCCCAGGGGGTGGCGACCCGCCCGTGGCGGTCGGTCACGGCTTCAAGCAACTCCCGGCTGCGCTCCAGGTCACGCGCGGTGGACCGGTGCATCAGGGCGATGCCACCGAGCAGCAGGGCGTTGCTGTCGAGTTGGGGCACGGGCAAGACCATCGCGCGGCGGATGGTGGCGTCCATCAGGGCCTCGGTGCTGGCGTCGGTGAGCTGGTGGATCAGCTGGCTGTCGACCTGCAACAAATCCTCGACCGGACCCACCAGCCGGTCGGCCCAGACCACCTCGCTGCGCAGGGCATCGCTCAGTTCAGCGGTGACCACCAGTTGGGTACCAAGCACACTGTAGCTGCCGCTGAGCACGAAGCTGGCCGACAGGTGGTGCTGTATCTCTGCCAGATCGGTCTGGCGGCCACGGAAAGCGGTGGTCGACAGGCGGGAAATGACGCGCAGCTGCCCCGCACGGGAGAGTTGTGTGATGACGGCGTCGGCGAGCAGCTCACCAATGACCTGCTGGTCGACCGGACCTGCGCCGCAGTCGAAGGGAATGACGGCAATGGTCGGGCGCAGGTCATCCTGGACAGGTGGTCTGGGTTTTGCACGGGCGGCACCATCGCCAGCCCGGTCTACCGGCCAGACCCGCCAGGTGCGCACCGGCTCTGGCCAGTGCTTGAGGTAGCTCTCCCCCATGTCCTCCACCTCGCCATCCATGCCATCGACGATGGCGTCCCGTACCGGCGCTGTGACGACCACCTGACCCGGGCCGGCCAGACCGGCCACACGCGCCGCGAGGTTGACGCCATGCCCGTAGATATCGTGCTCGCCGACATAGAGGTGGCTGGCGTTCAAGCCAGCGCGCAGATGCATGTGCTGATCGTCCGGCAGGCTCGCGTTGGTGTCGTCAAAGTGGCGTTGCAGTTCGAGCGCGGTGCCCAGGGCATGTGTTGCGTCGTCGAACTCGGCCAGCAGTCCGTCGCCCAGGCTTTTGACCAGCCGGCCGCGCCGGGCGCTGATGCGCTCGCTGGCGTGAACCATAAAGGCGCGCCAGCGTTCGACCACCTGGGCTTCGTGTGCAGCCATGAGCCGAACCGATTCCACCAGATCGATCACGAGCACCACCTTGTGTTGTTGCAAGGGAAGGCCGGCGGCCAGCAGCGCGACTTCCTCGGTGTTTTGCAATGCCATCGTGTGGGGTCGAGGGGGAAAAGTCATCCCCAGGATGGGGGAGGCGAATGTCAAAAGTTTCGCACAGTTTGCATGGACAGGCGAATGTCAGTTCCTGGCACGCTCAGGGCAGATGCGTTGACATGACGTGAATTGACCAGCCATGGCGGCGGAGGTCCGGCACGCGGAAAAAAAAGAGCCGGCTGAGCCGGCTTTTTTTCGAATGGAGCAGGCCTGCAGGCCTGTCCAGATCAAGGCATCACTTCAAATGCTCGTTGATCATCTTGGTCATTTCAAACATGTTGGCTTCGGCCTTCTTGAAGATCTCCTTCAGCTTGGCGTCGGCCTTGATGATGCGCTTGTTGACCGCATCCTGCAGCTTGTTCTTCTTGATGTACTCCCACACCTTCTTGGTGACCTCGGTGCGCGGCAGCGGGTTGGCGCCGACGATGGCAGCCAGTGCGGCGCTGGGGGTCATGGCCTTCATGAAGGCGGCGTTGGGGGTGCGCTTCTTGGCGGGCGCCTTCTTCGCTGCGACCTTCTTGGCCGGGGCGGCTTTCTTGGCCGGAGCGGCCTTCTTCGCCGGTGCCGCTTTCTTCGCAGGTGCTGCGGCCTTCTTCGCCGGCGCAGCCTTCTTGGCCGGAGCGGCCTTCTTGGCGGGTGCAGCGGCTTTCTTGGCCGGGGCCGCCTTTTTGGCGGGAGCTTTCTTTGCAGTTGCCATGGTTGCGTTTCCTTCTGGAAGTGGTGTTGACACCGGCGCTGGATCGCGCTCCTGTGCCGGTGCTTCGGATGCTAATGGACTTGGTGCGGCATTCCAAGGGACGTCAAGCGATTTTTTGTCGTTTTTCAGAGGGAAAACACCTTCCTTTGACCGGGAAAACAACACTTGCCACACTCCGGCGCCGCTCAGGGCTGGTTCACACGCATTCTGTGAAGAAAATGCGCTGACCGAAGCACCCTGACCGTCTGCGGTATTTGGGCTTGTTTATGCATTTGCTCCGAGGAGGTTTTCACCCATGACGATCCCGTCCTTGCCAGCCACGTGTGACCTTTGCGATACCCACAAGAACGACAGTTCCGGGAGCTTGCGGGTCTTGCCGCCGGTTTTTCGTGACTTTGGTGCTGTGCACCGTTTTGCAGGCCCGGTGGTCACCGTCAAGTGCCACGAGGACAACTCGCTGGTCAAGGCCATGGTCGACAGCCCGGGCGAGGGCAGGGTGCTGGTGGTGGATGGCGGCGCTTCGCTGCGGCGCGCGCTGCTGGGTGGCAACCTGGGCGCTGCGGCTGCCCGCAATGGCTGGGCGGGTGTGGTGATCGATGGGTGTGTGCGTGATGTGGCCGAGTTGGCGGCGTGTCAGGTGGGCATCCGGGCGCTGGCTTCCATGCCGATGCCGACGGAAAAGCGCAACGAGGGGCAGCGCGACGTACCGGTGCAGGTGCAGGGGGTCTGGGTGCGTCCCGGTGACTGGCTGTGCGCCGACGAGGACGGCATGGTGGTGGCGGACCGGCCGCTGGCCTGACCCGCGAAGGTCCGCCTTCAGCCCCTCAGCCTCTCAGATGGAGAGGGCCTTCCAGACCATGTAGGCAGCCAGCAGGTAGAGCACGCTGGCAAACACCCGCTTGAGCGACTTCACTGGCAGCGCGTGGGCGGCCTTGACACCCCAGGGCGCCATGAGCACGCTGGCCGCGGCGATGACCGCCAGGGCCGGTACGAACACGTAGCCGATCGAACCGGCGGGCAGGCCATCAACACCCCGGCCAGCCAGCACGTAGCCCACGCTGTTGGCCAGAGCAATGGGCAAGCCCAGGGCGGCACTGGTGGCCACCGCCTGGTGGATGACCACGTTGCACCAGGTCATGAAGGGCACGCTGGCAAAGCCTCCGCCGGCGCCGACCAGGCCCGACAGGAACCCGATCACCGAGCCGGCGCCCAGCATCCCGGGCGCTCCCGGCAGGCCCCGAGTGGGTTTGGGCTTCTTGTCCAGCAGCATCTGCGTGGCCGAGAAGCTGACGAACAGGGCGAAGAACAGCGCCAGCCAGGCACCCTTGAGCATGGCGAACACCCCCAGGCTGGCCACGGCAGCCCCGAGCACGATGCCGGGCGCCAGGCCGCGCACGATGTCCCAGCGGACCGCGCCGCGCTTGTGGTGGGCGCGCAGGCTGGAGATGGAGGTGAACACGATGGTCGACATCGAGGTGGCAATGGCCACCTTGACCGCCAGATCGGGGGAGACACCCCGCGCCGTCAGGATGGCCGTGAGAAACGGCACCATGATCATGCCCCCCCCAATGCCCAGCAACCCCGCCAGAAAGCCAGTGCACAGCCCCAGCACGACCAGATAGACGATCAACAAGGGCTCAAGCATGAAGTAGAAATGTTCCGGAGAAGTGGTCTCCGGTCAGGGCAGCCGTGGAACCGGCTCAGCCGGGCCACAGGCTGCGTCCCCCCTCCCGCAGGAGAGGGGGGAAGACGCGAAGCGGCGCAGGGGGTGTTCGAATAAGGTGTCTGCGAGTGCCGCCGGACCGGCATCCTGAACCGGGGTTCAGGTGGGCGAGGGCAGCAAGGCTTCGGGTTCATCTGACGCGAGATGATCGCACCTGCCAGGCGATGTACCAAGCCCGGGCTCAATGAGCATTGGTTCAAGGAAATATAAAGCCCGACGTGCACCGCAGACGGTTTTCATTGTAGGGCTTGGAGGCCCTTGCGGTTCGGCCTGGTCGCGAAAAATGCCGGACGCTCAGAGGAGTTGACCGTCTTCCCCCAGAACCTGATCGAGTCGGTGGATCAGATCATCGAGATGGACCTGATCCGACGGGTCCACAAGGGCTGGAGCCGAGTCGGGCACACGAGCGCCGGCTTCCGCAGTTGCGGGCAGCTCGCGTTCTTTCTGGGCCAGTTCAAAGGCCAGGTTCAACGAGGCGAGGACGGCAATGCGGTCACGGGCCCGCACCTTGCCCGCGTCACGGATGCGGCACATGGCCGTATCGACCCGTTCGACCGCATCCAGCAATGCCGATTCACCGCCTTCCGGACAGGAAAGCAGGTAACTCTGCCCCATGATCTGGACTTCCAGCTGCTTGGTCTGTGTCGGGCTCAATGGACGGACCTCCGTGTGGCGCTCATGCGTGATCGTCCTCTTGCGCAGCGGCGCCGTGAGACGTTGCCGGTGGCAGGCGGTCCAGCAAGGCATCGATGCGGGCACGGGCCGCTTGCAGGCGGGACTTGAGGGAATCGCGTTCGGTTTGCAGGCTGTTGACCTGCTGCTGCAGCAGCTGGTTGGTGCGCTGCAGCTCCTCGTGACGCACCAGCAGGCGTTCGACGCGTTCGGCAATCTGTTCCAGGGTGGTGGGCTCGGCCATGGCGGGAGGAGAAGTGTTGCTCCATTGTAGGGTTGCCGCAAGCAGGCCGGGCTTACAATGATGGGGTTGGTGCTCGCGGTGTGGTTCTCATGCCGCAGTTCAACGGGAAGCAGGAGGGGAAGTTCACACGAACAGACCTAACCTGCGCTGCCCCCGCAACGGTAAGCAGACGAGCGTTCTCGACCCCGGTCGATTGCTCAGCTTTCATGCAGCGGTCACTGGACGCCCCGGCGTCTGGGAAGGCCCATGAAGGTTGTTCTGCCAGCCCGGATACCGGCCAACACGGTGGTCGCATCTTCAATGGTGCGTCCGTGACGTCCATGCACCGTCGGGGAAGGCGGTGAGGACCTATCGTCTGTTGATCTTTTTCATGAAGAAGTCCTTTGTGCGCATACCCACGGTTGCGCTTTCGCCTGTCCTTGCGGCGGGTTCGATGCTGTGCGCTTTCCCGGCCCAGGCGGTCGATGACGCCTCCACGGTGGTGGCCTCGCTGGACACGGTGGTGGTCACAGCCACCCGTTCTGCGCAGCCGATCACCGATGTGGTGGCCGATGTGACAGTGGTCGACCGCGAGCAGATCGACCGCAGCGGCGCGGTGGCGCTGGCCGATGTGCTGGCCCGGGTGCCGGGCATCACCATCACCCGCAACGGCGGGCCAGCCTCCACCACCAGTGTTTTTTTGCGAGGCGCCGAGGGGCGCTTCACGGCGGTGTTTGTCGACGGCGTGCGCATCGACTCCCAGTCCACCGGTGGGGCCACATGGAATGCCATTCCACTGTCGCAGGTCGATCGTATCGAGGTGTTGCGCGGACCGGCGGCCGCCATCTATGGCTCCGACGCAGTGGCCGGTGTGGTGCAGATCTTCACCCGACAGGGCGAGGAGGGCTTCTTCCCTAGCGCGCGTGTCGGCGTGGGAACCCACAACACGCGTGAGCTGGCTGTGGCGCTTCGGGGAGGTCAGGGGTCTTTCGACTACGCGTTGGGCCTGTCCGGTGAGCGCAGCGACGGCTTCAATGCACGTCCCGCCGGCAACCCGGACCGCGATGGTTACAGGACCGAGTCCTTTTCGGGTCGTGTGGGGTGGAAGCTGGCCGAAGGACACAGGCTGGAGGCCACGCTGCTCGACAGCCGGCAGAAGTCGGGCTACGACGGTTTCACCCCCGGACTGGACGACCAGAGTCTGCACGACCTGCAGACCGTGGGGCTGAACTGGAGTGCACGCTGGAGCGACATGTGGAACACTCGTGTGGGCTACACAAGGGGCTCCGACCGCTACGAAACCACGCCATCGCCCTACCTGACCGAGACCCGCATCAGCACCTGGCTGTGGCGCAACGAGCTCAAGCTCGGTCAGGGCTTGCTGAGTATCGACGTCGAACGGCGCGAAGACGAACTCAGGAACAACAGCACCTCGCCAGAGCTGACGTACCGCAGCCAGAACGCGCTGGCTGTGGGTTACGGCTTGCGCGCCGGTGCGCACACGGTCCAGCTGAACGCGCGCCACGACGACGACAGCGAGTTCGGCGGGCAGTCCACAGGATCGGTGGCCTACGCCTACGCCATCAACCCGACACTGCGGGCCACGGCTTCAGCCGGCACGGCTTTTCGGGCGCCGACCCTGTTCCAGCGTTTCAGCATCTACGGCACGCCCGAACTGGAAGCAGAGACCGGACGCAATGTCGAGGCAGGGCTTGCCTGGCAGGAAGGCGCCAACCGCGCTTCGGTGGTGGTGTTCCGCAACGAGGTCGAGAACCTGATCAACTACATCAGCGGCCCGGGCAGTTGTGTCAACGGTGTGGGTGCCTTTGCCGGCTGTTATGGCAACGTGGGCAAGGCCCGCTACAGCGGCCTGACGCTCAGTGGAGGCACGCGCCTCGGTCCGGTGAACCTGGGCGGGTCGCTCGACCTGCTGCGCCCGAAAAATGTGGAGACTGGTCGCCTGTTGCCCCGCCGAGCCGAAACGCAGGCCACGCTCACCGCCGACAGCCAGGTGTCCAGCTGGCGCCTGGGTGGCGAACTGCAGCACGTGGGCAAGCGATTCAACGACGTGGCCAACACACAGGCCCTGTCGGCCTACACCCTGCTGAACCTGACTGCCAGCACCACTGTGGCCCGCGACTGGACCGTGCTGGCTCGGGTGGACAACGTGTCCGACAAGGCCTATGAGTCGGTGCTGGGGTATGCGACAGCCGGGCGGACCTTTTACCTGGGTCTGACCTGGGCGCCACGCTGAACATGTCGCCATACGCTGGCCCGCAGGCCTGCCCTGCCTTGCTGATCGCCGCTCCGGCCTCCGGTCAGGGAAAGACCACGGTCACGGCCGCGCTGGCGCGACTGTGCGCGCGGCAGGGCCGGCGGGTGCGGGTGTTCAAGTGCGGACCGGACTTTCTGGACCCGCACTGGCACCAGCTGGCCAGCGGCCACCCGGTGCACAACCTGGACCTCTGGCTCAACGGCGAGGCGGACATCCGCACGCGCTTGCAC
>JAUVWL010000046.1 GCA_030604135.1 Burkholderiales bacterium
GCCGACATTCGCGACCGACTGCCCGAGGGCTACCGCATCGACATCGGGGGATCGGTTGAGGCGTCAGGCAAAGCCGACAGCTCCATCCAGAAACTGCAACCGGTGATGGTCGCGCTCATGCTGATCTCTGTGATGCTGCAGATGCGTTCGTTCTCGGGCACCTTCATGGTGGTGGCCACCGCGCCGCTGGGGCTGATTGGCGCGGTGCTGGCGCTGCTGCTGTTCGACCAGCCGTTCGGCTTCGTCGCGCTGCTGGGCCTGATCGGCTTGGCGGGCATCCTCATGCGCAATACCATGATCCTGACCCAGCAGGTGCAGGACAACTTCGACGAAGGCATGGAAGCCTGGCCAGCCGTGGTGGAAGCGGCGGTGCAGCGCGCCCGACCGGTGATCCTCACCGCGCTGGCGGCGGCCCTGGCCTTCGTGCCGCTGACCTTCGACCTGTTCTGGGGGCCGCTGGCCTATGTGCTGATCGGTGGCGTGGCCGTGGGTACCGTGATCACGCTGCTGTTCGTTCCGGCGCTGTACGCGCTGTGGTTCCGGCTGGGCAAGGCGCCCCTGCCCAATTCCTAGGCCCGCTCGGGCATGCACTCCCGCATCCCGAGGACCTTGCCTGACGCATCCAACGTCTCCAACCGGACGGGAAAGCCCCAGAGGGCGACCACAAGATGCAGCACCGCATCGGCGCTGCCGGCCAGCGGCGGGTGGCGGTCAGCAACGGGTGCAGCACCTTGATCGGTGCCTTGAACATTTCCACGAACTCCAACAACCCCCGGTTGGCCAGGCACAGGCCACCGGAATAGCTGTAGGCGTCGGGGTCGTTCTGCGAGTAAGACTCCAGCTTGCGGCTGTCGATCTTGCCCACCAGGGAAGAGATGTCGTGGTTGTTCTCGTCGCCCGGCTCAGTCTTGGACACCGCGATCTGCCGCAGCATCGAAGGATAGAGCTTCACCACGCGGAACCGCGTGATGTCTCCATTGAATTCGTACAGCCGTTTCACCGCCAAGGGGCTCATCACCGCCTGCAGGTAACGCGGTGGAATGCCGTAGTCCTGCTCCAGCAGGTAAAGGATCTGCTTCTTCTCTTCCAGCCCCTGGGCCGCATGGCGGAAATAGGCGTCGATGTTCTCGATCGTCTCCTCCATGCCGTAGAACTCCCGGAATGCCGGGCAGATCTTGATCACCTTGTTGGCATACAGGCGCGAAAGCCGAGGATCGGAACGGGTATCCAGCAGTTCCGGCTCACCAATCGCTGGCAGCATGCACTTGGCCACACTGGCATAGGCCCGGAAATCCCGCCGACACAACTCAAGGTAGTCCTGCAGGGACATCTCCTCTTCCTGCGTAGCCGCGAAACGGCTCTGGTAGTGAGCGAAGATGGACTTGGCGCACCTTCCTTTCCTTGACGGGCTCCATCACATGTTCCCACCATTGGCGGGCGGATGCAACACCCTAAGCAACGATCCCCCTGTCCGATCGGTCGAAGGGTCAAAATTTCACGCTTTCCGCCGACACCCCCAGCCCGCGCAGGTAGTTCTCTACCGCTTGCCGACCTGTGGCCTCCAAGTCAAACGTGCCAGGGCTAAGCAGCCAGTTCCCAATAAGGCCATCGATCAGCGCGAACAGCCCGACGGCAGCCGTTTGGGAAGGCATGGGCAACGGTTGTCCGCCCTGAGCGGTCAGGGCATCCAGGGTCTGCGCGGTGCACAGGCAGGCCTGTCGCAAACTCTCTTCTCTGCGCCGAGCCACCTCCTGCAGTTCGCCAGTGAGCTCAACCTTGTGGGTGGCAATGTCGAACACCCGACGCGTCTGTGGGTCGTGAACGGTGTCGTGCAGGGCTTTCCCGATGGTATGCAGCAAGCGCTGCAATCGGGTTTCAGGAGGTGCGTCTGGCTCTGTGAACAACGCCGCCTGCTCCAAGGGAAGGGTCACACGCTCCAGCATGGCATTGAAGAGATGGGCCTTGTCCTTAAAGTGCCAGTAGATCGCCCCCCGCGTGGCTCCGGCCGCCTGCGCAATGTCTTGCAGCGATGTCCGTGATACGCCCTGTGCCTGGAACAACCGCTCTGCGGCATCCAGCAAGGAGTTGCGGGTTTTTCCCGCTTCGGCTTTGGTGCGTCGGGGCATACGAGAACCATAACATACATTCACGCATGTATGTATACTAGGATATTCACCCACTTCAGCCTCGGAAACCAGGGTCTGTCTCACATGAATCATGCCGTCGATTGCGTCTGTTCGCCCACTCCGGGCAGAGGGTGGGTGATGCCCCGTTGGGGTTGGGCAGTCCTGACCGTCTCCACGCTGTGGTTGTCGGGTTGTGGCCCGCAAGGCAACACAGGGGCAGGAGCGCTTGCACCATCGGGCATGCCTGCGGTGCAGGTAGGGGTGATCGAAGTGGCACTCGACACCATCACGCTGGAGCAGGTATACACCGGCAGACTGGAAGCGTCGCGCGTGGCGCAGGTGCGGGCCCGAGCAGCCGGCATCGTGCAGGAGCGGTTGTTCCAGGAAGGCAGCGAGGTCCGCGCAGGACAGACGCTGTTCCGCATCGATCCGGCCCCCTACGATGTGGCGTTGGCCTCTGCCCAGGCACAACTGGCGCGCGCGCAGGCGCAGTGGGCACAGGCAGTGGCGCAGCGCGACCGGTACCTGCCACTCCTGGCCGAAGGTGCCATCAGCGAGGAGGCCGTCGCCAACGCGGAAATGGCGGTGAGGCTAGCCGATGCGGAGCGATCCGCTGCGCGCGCCGCCGTGGACAGTGCTGCGCTGCAGCGCAGCCATGCCGACGTGACCGCCCCGATCAGAGGCCGCATCGGTCGAGCTTTAGTCACCGAAGGGGCCCTGGTCGGCCAGGGGGATCCGACGCCCATGGCCGTGATCCAGCAGATCGATCCCCTCTATGTGAACTTCACCCAGCCTGCACGCGAGACCCTACGACTCGCACGGGCGCTGAGCGAGGGAGCGGTGCAAGGGCGTCAGGCTGTGGAAGTGCATGTCACCACCGAAGATGGCGTGGATTACCCGTTGGCCGGTCGCCTGCTCTTCGCCGACCAGACCGTGGGTGATCAGACGGGTGAAGTAACGTTGCGGGCACAGTTGCCCAACCCCCAGGGTCGGCTGCTTCCGGGTCTGTTCGTGCGTGTACGACTCGCCCAGGCGGAAGTCCCGCAAGCAGTCTGGTTGCCACAGCAGGCGGTGTCACGCACAGCCGAAGGGGATCGCGTGATGGTGGTCAGTGCGGACCGTCGGGTGTCGCCGCGGACGGTGACCGTGGGAGGCCAGCGAGATGGCCAGTGGCTGATCGTGACCGGACTGGACCATGGGGAACAGGTCATGGTCGACGGGTTCCAGAAACTTCGTGGCGACGGTCCGGTTTCGCCCGTGCCCTGGCGGTCGCCTGCCGCCACGCGCTGAAGGAGCCTGCATGCCACGCTTCTTCATCGACCGCCCGATCTTTGCCTGGGTAATCGCCCTGTTCGTGATGGTGCTGGGTGCGGTGGCGATCACGCAGCTGCCGATCGCCCAGTACCCACCGGTGGCTCCACCCACCATCGTGATCACCGCCAACTACCCAGGGGCATCTGCCCGGACGATGGATGAAAGCGTGCTGTCCGTCATCGAGCGGGAGATGAATGGTGCCCCGGGCCTGATCCACATGGAATCGGTGGCACAGGCCAACGGCTCGGGAACGGTCACGCTGAGTTTCCAGACGGAGACCGACATCCGCATGGCCCAGGTGGACGTGCAGAACCGACTGGCCCGAGCCACGCCTCGTCTGCCTGCCGTTGTGACACAGCAGGGCGTGAAGGTGGACCAGTCGCGCTCCAATTTCCTACTGTTCACCATCCTCACGTCCAGCGACCCGAACTGGTCGCCAGAGGCGCTGGGGGACTACGCTGCCCGCCATGTGGTTCCTGCGCTGCAGCGGATCGAAGGCGTGGGTCAGGCCCAGCTGTTCGGCGCCGAACGGGCCATGCGCATCTGGCTGGACCCGGTGCAACTGCAGGCCTACGGGCTCAGTGGCGCCGAAGTCATGGCCGCGATACGGGCCCAGAACACCCTCGTGTCAGCGGGCGAAATCGGCGCCCTGCCGGCCGTGACCGGTCAGGGCCTGACGGCCACCGTGGTGGTGCAAGGACAGCTGTCCACCCCGGAAGCGTTTGGCGAACTGGTGCTACGCACGCGTACCGGAGAGGGTGTCTTGCGTCTACGCGACGTGGCTCGCATCGAATGGGGAGCCGAGTTCTATGCGACCAGTGCCCGCCTCAATGGTCAGCCCTCCACCGGCATCGGGGTACAGCTGTCGTCCGACGGCAACGCCCTGGCCACGGCCAGGGCCGTGCGCGAAACCCTGCAACAGCTGGAGACCTATTTTCCAGAGGGCATGAGCTGGACCATTCCCTACGATAGCTCGCATTTCGTAAAGCTGTCGATCCAGCAAGTGGTCGTCACACTGGTGCAGGCGGTGGCATTGGTGTTCCTGGTGATGTTCCTGTTCCTGCAGAACTGGCGCTACACCCTCATACCGACCATCGTGGTGCCGATCGCGCTGCTCGGCGCCTTCGGGGTGCTGCTGGCGCTCGGATTTTCGATCAACGTACTGACCATGTTCGGCATGGTGCTGGTGATCGGCATCGTGGTGGACGATGCCATCGTGGTGGTGGAGAACGTGGATCGGCTGATGCACGATGAGGGCCTGTCGCCGCGGGAGGCCACGCGCCAGGCCATGGGACAGATCTCGGGGGCCATCATCGGCACCAGCGTCGTTCTGGTGTCGGTGTTCGCGCCGCTGGCTTTTTTTGCCGGCTCCATCGGCAACATCTACCGGCAGTTTTCCGTGGTGCTGGTGGCCACCATCGTGTTTTCCACCTTCATGGCGCTGTCGCTCACCCCCGCCTTGTGTGCCACGCTGCTCAAGTCGATGGGCACCGGAAAGCGCCAGGAGCGTGGCGGTTTCTTCGGCTGGTTCAATCGCGGATTTGCGCGAACGGCCAAGGGCTACCGAAACTGGCTCACACGCTGGCTCGGGCGAGCGGGCCGAATGCTGGTGATCTACGCCGTCATCATCGCGGCCGTGGCCGTGCTCTACAACCGCCTGCCCACCAGCTTCATGCCGGACGAGGACCAGGGGATTCTGTTGGTGAACGTGCAGTTGCCCGCCGGTGCCACACAGGAGCGCACACTGGCGGCCATGGAGCAGGTGGAATCCTACATACTGGCCCAACCGGAGGTGCAGGACATGGTGAGTGTGCTGGGCTTCAGTTTCTCCGGTCAGGGACAGAACGCGGGGCTGGCCTTCGTCACGCTCAAGGACTGGTCGGAGCGCCAGGCCCCGGAAAGCAGTGCCCAGGCCCTGGCCGGACGCGCCTTTGGGGCACTCATGGGCATCCGCGATGCCTTCATCTTTCCATTGAGCCCACCTTCCATCCCCGAGCTGGGTGTGTCGTCGGGTTTCGCGCTGCGCTTGCAGGACCGAGGCGGTCTGGGCCACGACGCCTTGCTATCGGCCCGCAACCAACTACTCGGCCTGGCGGCTCAGAGCCCGGTACTGGCACAGGTGCGACCCGATGGGCTGGAAGACGCCCCTCAGTTGCAGATCGACATCGACCGCGACCGCGCGGCCGTCCTTGGGGTGAGCTTTGACCGGATCGCCAGCACGCTGGGCACCGCGCTGGGCACCGCCTATGTCAACGACTTCCCGAGCGCCGGCCGACTGCAGCGCGTGATTCTGCAGGCCGATGCACCAGCCAGAATGCAGCCCGACGACGTGTTGCGACTCGCCGTGCCGAACGACCGGGGACAACCGGTTTTGCTGGGCACCTTCGCCAGTACCCGCTGGGTGGTGGGGCCGGTCCAGACGGTGCGCTACAACGGTTATCCGGCCATGCGCATCAGTGGCAATGCGGCCCCCGGCGCAAGCACGGGCGCGGCGATGGAAGAGATTGAGCGGCTCGTGGCACAACTGCCAGCCGGCATCGGCATGGAATGGAGTGGGCAATCGCGGGAGGAACGGGAGGCCGGCGCACAAGCCTTCATCGTCTACGCCTTCGCCATTCTGGCGGTGTTCCTGTGCCTGGCGGCGCTCTATGAAAGCTGGACCATCCCGCTCGCGGTCATCATGGTGGTGCCGCTGGGGGTGCTGGGCGTACTGCTGG
This sequence comes from Burkholderiales bacterium, assembly GCA_030604135.1. Classification (GTDB taxonomy): domain Bacteria; phylum Pseudomonadota; class Gammaproteobacteria; order Burkholderiales; family Burkholderiaceae_C; genus Hydrogenophaga. The sequence goes on from JAUVWL010000046.1 coordinate 6,158, forward strand.
CCACCCTCGGCCGCGGGTATGACAACGACATCTATTTTCAGATCGCGCTGATTGCGATCATCGGCCTGTCGGCCAAGAACGCCATTCTGATCATCGAATTCGCCAAGAACCTGCAGGCGCAGGGCAAGAGCATCCTGGTCGCGGCATTGCAGGCCGCCCATCTGCGTTTCCGCCCCATCGTCATGACATCGCTCGCGTTCACGGCCGGGGTGCTGCCACTGGTTCTGGCCAGCGGCGCTGGCTCGGCGGCGCAGCGCGCCATTGGCACGGGCGTGATCGGGGGGATGGTGGCGGCCGCCGTGCTGGGGGTGTTGTTTGTGCCCATGTTCTTTCTGGTCGTCCGCAGCTTCTTCAAAGGCAGCGCACGGCAAGCGGCGGTGCATCGGGAACACGCCCGTCAGGTGGGTATGGAGAAAGGGGCTGGCGATGCATGAGAACCGAACACAGCAGACACCACCCGCTCCCGCCCGCTGTCTGGTGACGTTCTCTGCATTTGCACTGACTGCGTGTGCCACCTGGCAGCCGTATGAGCGGCCCGATGTCTCCCTGCCCGCCGACTGGAGCACGTCAGGCACCGCCCAGGAAACCGCACTGGTGGATGACTGGCGCACGGTGATCGCTGATGAGCGCCTGCGTACCCTGGTGAAGCTGGCCCTGGAGCACAGCCATGACATGGAGGCGGCCTCGGCCCAGGTGCGCCAGTTGCAGGCGCAATTCCGGATTCGTGAAGCCGCACGCCTGCCTGCTGTGATGGGGGTGGCATCGGGCAATCGGCAGACCAACTCGCGTTCAGAATCCATCGCCAGCCAGTACGCCGTGGGGTTGACGATTGCCGACTGGGAACTGGATTTCTTTGGACGCCTGCAAAGCCTGCAGGATGCGAGTCTGGCGCAGTTCCTGTCCTTCCGTGAGGCCCAACGTGCCCTCGCATGGAGCCTGGTAGCCGGGGTGGCCCATGCCTGGCTGGAGGTACAGACTGCAGAAGCCCAGCTTGGGCTGACGCGGCGTGTGCTCGACAACCGGGAACAGTTCCTGCAGCTGATCGAAACCCGTCGGCGGCACGGCACCGCATCCGACATCGAGGTCTGGCAGGCACGGGCTTTGCAGGAGCAGGCACGGGCCGCCCTGGCCGACCAGCAACGCCAGCGCGATGCGGCTCGCATCCAGCTCTCGGCTCTCGTGGGGATGCCGTTGGACCAACGGCTCGATGAGGACCTGTTGGTTGCACCGGCAAGCCGAGTCATGGCTTTGCGGGACGTGCAGCCAAGTCTGCCTTCGGATATCCTGCTTCAACGCCCGGACGTGCGTGCGGCCGAGTGGCAGCTGGCCGCTGCCCATGCGCATATCGGTGCCGCCCGGGCCGCTTTCTTCCCGCGCATCTCCCTGACCGCCGGCCTGGGCTCAGCCAGCGCTGAGCTCGGTGGTCTGCTGCGGTCAGGCGCCTGGGGCTGGTCTCTAGCCCCCCAGGCGGTGCTGCCGATATTCAATGCCAGGGCCAACCAGTCCCAACTGGAGGCGTCCGAAGCCGCCCGGGATGCCGCTCTCGCCCAGTACCGCAAGGCCATCCACACTGCCTTCTCGGAAGTGCAGGAAGCCCTTAGCACCCGCGAGGCATTGAGGCAACAGTGGCAGGCCCAGACGGACCTGCTGCTGGCCGAATCCGAGCGGCTGCAGCGGGTGCGACTCCAGTTCGAGCGGGGCGTGACCAGTCGCCTGGAATGGCTGGATGCGGAACGCTCCACTTTTGCGGCCGAGCAGGCGTTGTTGCTGGTGCACAGCGCCATCGAGCACAACCGGGTGGTTCTGCTTCGGGTGCTGGGCGGATAGCGGGCTGGCATCAGACGTTGAACAGGAAGTTCATCACGTCTCCATCCTTGACAACGTACTCCTTGCCTTCGGCGCGCATCTTGCCGGCGTCCTTGGCGCCCTGTTCGCCCTTGAGCGCAATGTAGTCGTCGAACGCA
>JAUVWL010000029.1 GCA_030604135.1 Burkholderiales bacterium
GAGAGCTGATGGAGTGGGGCATCCGGAGGACATGGTGTCCATGCGAATCTGGATTGATGAGCGTCGGGTTATCACGACCCGCGAGGAGGATGTGGATCCCATCCTCGAACTTGCGGAAGACATCTCTCAGGGGCGGGGCTCGGCAACGCCAGGTGACTTCCTTTGCGATCTCATCGAAGAGCACCTCTCGGAAGTTTCCGAGCAGGTCGAGATGCTAGAGGATGGGGTGAATCTGATCGGCGGCCTTCTGGTTCAACACCAGACGGAAGCGGCATGCCCGAGCATGGCCAATACCCAGACCGCGATCTCTGGCTTTCTCCGTCATCTTGGCCCCCAGCGGGCCGTTCTTCAAACGTTGACAACCCTCGTCGTCCCGCCGCTGAATACCAATCATCGAGGCCGACTGGAGGAGCACCTGAACCAGCTGTTGCGGTTGCTCGAAACGCTGGAGAATTTGCGTGACCGTATCGATATCCTCAGTGACCAGGCAAACCGCATTCAGGAGCGACAGCTGAACCAAAGCTCTTATGTTTTTGCCGTGGTATCCACAATCTTCTTGCCCTTGAACTTTGTCACTGGCCTGTTTGGCGCCAATCTTCTGGGACTGCCGTTCGCAGATGCCACCAACGGTTTCTGGGTGTTGGTAGGTCTTTGCTTACTAATGAGTGTTGGGTTGTTAGCGGTTTTTCGCTGGCTCAAATGGCTTTAGTAGACGGTTTGTGGACTCTCTGAGATGTATCTTCGGAGCCGTCCATCAAGGACGGGTGCGCTGTTAGGAAACACGATACGTGTCCTTAAGATGTGACTCAGAGGGAGCCTACAAGTGACTTGTTAGGCATCACTGAGTGAGAGGGCGACACGTTTCCTTAGTACAGGCAATAGCTCAGCTTCGAACCAGGGGTTTTGTGCAAGCCATCGATTGTTCCTCGGGCTTGGATGAGGAAGTGGAATGACGCTTGGCAGGTGCATGCGCCAAGACTGAACCACCTCCGTCACCGATGAGCCTGCATTGGGGAGATGGTAGTCTTGAGCAAACTGCCCAATGACCAAGGTGAGTTGGATGGACTTTAGGTGCTTGAGAAGTTCATTTCGCCATGCTGGAGCGCACTCAGGTCGTGGGGGTAGATCGCCTGAAACACCCGTTCCGGGAAAGCAGAACCCCATGGGCAAGATGGCGACTCGGCGCTCGTCATAGAAGAGTTCAGATGTAATCCCAAGCCAGGAGCGCAGTCGCTCGCCGCTGGCGTCTTGAAACGGAATTCCTGATTCGTGTACTTTCCGGCCGGGTGCTTGTCCGACGATGAGGATGCGCGCCGATGTATGACATTGAAGTACCGGCCGTGGGCCCAACGGGAGACTTGCGGAACATTGCTTGCAGGCCCTGACTTCTCGGAGTAAAGCCCCAAGAGAACCCATGGTGTTGGTGCTCAGCGCAATTGATGGGGTGGACTCCCCCGCTTGTTTACGCAAAATTGGCTTTCTGGTCTTTATGGGCATTGACGTATGGGCACGATCGAAGAGCTTGCCGATCTCATGAAGCGTCCAGCCTTGCATCCAGCGCGCCCACATCAAAGCCTGCTGGATGTCCGAGTAGTAGATCCGTGGCCGTTTTCATTTGCAACATTCCTTCCGCTTACGCGGTGGTTAGTGTGTTGCGTCGACCAGTTGAATCCGCCCTGCGAAGCAGTCTCTGGTGCACGGACAACGGCTATGCCCGCTTCCCTTTGAACGGCACCACGTTTCCAGCGACGCAGCCATCCAGGTAGTTACTCCAAGCCTGCATCATATGGGCTCGCGGTTGCAGGTACATCGCGTGGTTGTATGAAGCGCTGACCTGGTTGCGTTCCTGGTGAGCCAGCTGAAGCTCAATGTGCTCATGTGGCCAGCCCTGTTCGTGCAGCAGCGTGGAAGCGATGCCCCGGAAGCCGTGGCCGGTCATGCGCCCTGCGTATCCCATGCGATCCAAAGCGCCCAGGATTGTGTTGTTGCTCATCGATTTTTGATGGTCGCGCTCACCCGGAAAAAGCAGGGGGCTGTGACCGGTCAAAGTGTGCAGGCTTCTCAGCAAGGTCACGGCCTGGGTGGAGAGAGGCACCACGTGCGGTGTCTTCATCTTCATGCGTGACGCCGGTATGTCCCAGCGTCCGCCGTCGAGGTCAAATTCTTCCCATCGGGCACCAATCAGCTCGCTGGTGCGCACAAAGGTCATGGCCATGAGCTTGATGGCCACGCGGGTGACGGTGCTGCCGTTGTAGACCTCGATCTTGCGCAGCAGCTCGGGCAGTTCCTTGCTGTCCAACCTGGCGTAGTTTTCCTTTTTGCGCGAGGCGAGCACATCGCTCGGACGAATCTCCACAGCCGGGTTGCGCTTGGCCAACCCATGGGCGATGGCGTAGCGAAAGATCTGGGAGCAGGTCTGCAGGGCGCGTTTGGCAATGTCGAGGGCGCCACGTTTTTCGATGGCCTTCATCATGGCGACCAAGTCGGGAGCCTCGATCTCTGCGACAGGCCGCAAGCCAATGGCCGGGAAAACGTCGGCCTCCAGGCGCCGCCAAACGTAGACCGTGTGGCTGTCGCTGCGCGCGGCCTTCCAGCTTTCCCACCATTTTTTTGCCACGGCCGCGAATGTGTCTTCGACAGCCAGACGGCGGGCGATCTTTTCGAACTTGCGGGCGGCCATCGGGTCGGAGCCCGTTGCGAGCTGCTTGCGAGCCTCGTCCACCTTGTCCCTGGCCTGGGCGAGCGACACGTCCGGGTACGCTCCAACGGCCATCAACTTCTCTTTGCCCAGAAACCGGTACTTCCAGCGCCAAAGCTTGGAACCTGTGAGTGTGATCAGCAGGTACAAGCCTCGCCCGTCAGCCATCTTGATGGGGGATAGACCGGGTTTTGCCTTCAGGACTTCGGTGTTGGTCAGCGCCATTTCGTGCTCCCAACCGTACCCCGAAGGTGAAATACCCCCAGACAGTGGGGTACGGACCCCCAAAGATACCCCCAAAAATCCTGGGATGGCAAGAATCGTTGCGGGACGTCCGGAAACAAAAAAGCCCCGGAACACGAGGTAAACCGGGGCTTTCAGGGTGTCTGGCGAGACGTCCTGGGACGCTCTGGGACTCATTTTTGGCGGAGAGGGCGGGATTCGAACCCGCGGTGGGCTATTAACCCACACACGCTTTCCAGGCGTGCGACTTAAACCACTCATCCACCTCTCCGCGAAGCCTTCTATTATAGCAGGCTCACCAACCGCTCTTCAGCCGGATGTCTCGGGAGAGCCATCGGTGGTAGTGCCTGTGCGCCCGCGCCAGGCATGCTGGCGCAACACATCCAATGAGACGTGCTGAAGGGCGGACACGTGCGTGGCCTCCAACACCACCGGAGGCGCCATGCCCGCATCCAGCGCTTCCAGCCACCGATTGACACAAAGACACCAGCGATCGCCTGGCTTCAGGCCTGCAAAGCGCCATTCGGGTCTGGGTGTGATCAGATCGTTTCCGCGCGACGCCGAATAGGCCAGAAAGCCGCTGGTGACGCGGGCACAAACCACATGGGTGCCGGTGTCGGACGCATCCGTCCTGCAGCAGCCATCCCGAAAGTAGCCGGTCAGCGGGTCAAAGGAGCAGGCTTGCAGTGGTGCTCCCAGGACGTTGAGGTCGCTCATGGTCGGTGCTTCTGCGGGCAGTGTGGAGACAAAGCGGGATCAGTTGTTCTTGGTGGTGGCCATCATTTTCATGGCCGAGGCGATCAATGTGGACACTTCGGTCATGTTGCTGGGGACCACCAGCGTGGTGGTGGCGTCGCTGGCCAGGCGCCCATAGGCTTCCACAGCCTTCTCGGCCACCTTGAGCTGCACGGCCTGCTCGCCACCGGGTTGCCGGATGGCGGTTGCCACCCGTTCAATAGCATGTGCCGTGGCGTCGGCCACCGCCTTGATGGCCTCGGCCTCACCCTGCGCCTTGTTGATCTCGGCCTGCTTTTCGCCCTCTGAGCGGGCGATGAAGGCTTCGCGTTCACCGGTGGCGATGTTGATCTGTTCCTGCCGACGCCCCTCGGAGGCGGCAATCAGAGCGCGCTTCTCGCGTTCAGCCGTGATCTGGGCCTGCATGGATCGAAGAATTTCGGCCGGCGGCGTCAGGTCCTTGATTTCGTATCGCAGCACCTTCACGCCCCAGTTGAGTGCCGCTTCGTCGATGGCCTGGACCACCTGGGCGTTGATGATGTCGCGCTCTTCGAAGGTTCTGTCCAGCTCAAGCTTGCCGATCACCGAACGCAGCGAGGTTTGGGCCAACTGGGTGATGGCCATGATGTAGTTCGATGAACCGTAGCTGGCGCGCATCGGGTCGGTCACCTGAAAGTACAGAATGCCGTCGACCTTGAGCTGGGTGTTGTCTCTGGTGATGCAGACCTGCTCAGGCACATCCAGCGGAATCTCCTTGAGGCTGTGCTTGTAGGCCACCCTGTCGATGAAGGGCACCAGAAAATTCAGACCTGGCGCCAGCGAGCCGTGGTACTTGCCCAGGCGTTCAACGACCCAGGCCGTTTGCTGCGGCACGACCTTCACAGCCCGGACGATGAAAACGGCGGCGATGACAAACAGGAGGAATGCGATTTCCATGACGGTTTTCCCTTTTTATGGATTGAAACAATGGCGGGGGCGGGTCTCAGGCCTTTTCGACCATCAGACGGTTGCCGACCAACTCGGTGACCCGGTAGCTGCCGGGTCCTTCGGGTTGCCCCGAGCGGGTGACGGCTTGCCATTGGGCGCCACGGTAACGCACCGAGGCAGTACCGTCGTCCTGCCATTCACTGATCTGGATGATTTCCCCGATATCAAGGTTGACGCTGCGCAGCGAACGCACGGAGGGATCCGCAGGCTTCTTCTTCCGATGCAGATACAGGCCGGCCGTGGTGAGGCTGCCGATGACCGCGGCCAGAACCAACTGCCCCGTCACACCCAGGCCCATGTGCGCGGCGATGGCACCGGCGGCCAGTCCAATGGCCAGCATCAACAGGTAAAAAGTACCCGTCAGCAACTCCAGTACGACAGCGCCACCGGTCATGAGCCACCAAATGGTGGAATCGGCCATGAAAATCCTCCTGTTGGTCGGCTGTCCATGCTAGCCGTCATGATGTCTGTGTTGCGCCACATTCTGAGGCAAAACGGGTGGCCGTCGCGGGCATCGCGGGGGTTTTCCGTACACTTCGCGCCTGTTTTGTCCGTTTTTTGCCCGTGTGGTCACACGGACGGAGGTTCACATGAAATTTCGCTTTCCCATTGTCATCATCGACGAGGATTTTCGTTCCGAGAACACCTCCGGCCTCGGCATCAGGGCGTTGGCGCAGGCCATCGAGGCAGAAGGCTTCGAGGTGGTCGGTGTGACCAGCTACGGAGACCTGTCACAGTTTGCGCAGCAGCAAAGCCGGGCCAGTGCCTTCATCCTGTCGATCGACGACGAGGAGTTCACCCAGGGGCCCGACCTGGATCCGGCGGTGCTGAATCTGCGCAAGTTCATCGGAGAGGTGCGCCGCAAGAATGCCGAGGTGCCCATCTACGTGCACGGCGAGACCAAGACCAGTCGCCACCTGCCCAACGACATCCTGCGCGAACTGCACGGTTTCATCCACATGTTCGAGGACACACCAGAGTTTGTGGCGCGTCACATCATCCGCGAGGCCAAGAGCTATCTGGAGGGCATCCAGCCGCCGTTCTTCAAGGCCCTGCTGGACTATGCCGAAGACGGTTCCTACTCCTGGCACTGCCCGGGCCATTCGGGTGGCGTGGCCTTTCTGAAGTCGCCGGTGGGCCAGATGTTCCACCAGTTCTTCGGCGAGAACATGCTTAGGGCGGATGTCTGCAACGCGGTCGAGGAGCTGGGTCAGCTGCTGGACCACAATGGGGCCATCGGGGCTTCGGAACGCAACGCGGCGCGCATCTTCAACGCCGACCACTGCTTCTTCGTCACCAACGGCACGTCCACCTCGAACAAGATGGTGTGGCACCACACGGTGGCGCCCGGAGACGTGGTGGTGGTGGACCGCAATTGCCACAAATCCATCCTGCACTCGATCATCATGACCGGTGCGATTCCGGTGTTTCTCAAGCCCACGCGTAACCACTACGGCATCATCGGACCCATCCCTCAGAGCGAGTTCGAGATTGAGGCCATCAAGGCCAAGATCCGGGCCAATCCCTTGCTGGCCGGGGTTGACGCCGATGCGGTCAAGCCGCGTGTGCTCACGCTGACCCAGTCGACCTACGACGGGGTGCTCTACAACACCGAAACCATCAAGAACCTGCTGGACGGCTACATCGCCAACCTGCATTTCGACGAGGCCTGGCTGCCGCATGCGGGCTTCCACCCGTTCTACGGTACCTTCCATGCGATGGGCCGCAAGCGCGGGCGTCCGAAACACTCCGTGGTCTATGCCACCCAGTCGATTCACAAGCTGCTGGCCGGCATCAGCCAGGCCAGCCATGTGCTGGTGCAGGACTCGCAGGACACCCAGCTGGACCGGCATCTGTTCAACGAGTCCTACCTGATGCACACCAGCACCAGCCCGCAGTACAGCATCATTGCCAGCTGCGACGTGGCCGCAGCCATGATGGAGCCACCCGGCGGCACCGCGCTGGTCGAGGAAAGCATCGCCGAGGCGCTCGATTTCCGGCGCGCCATGCGCAAGGTCGAGGCCGAGTTCGGTCAGGACGACTGGTGGTTCCAGGTCTGGGGGCCGGAGGAACTTGTCGAGGAGGGCATCGGCCGCGCCAGCGACTGGGTGCTCAAGCGAACCGATGCTGACGGGGTGCAGCCCTCGGACGGCGAAGAGGCCTGGCACGGTTTCGGCGACATGGCCCCGGGCTTCAACATGCTCGACCCGATCAAGTCGACCATCGTGACCCCTGGCCTGAACATGAAAGGCGACTTCGCGGCCACCGGCATTCCGGCCTCCATCGTCACCAAGTTCCTCGCCGAACACGGTGTGGTGGTCGAGAAGACCGGGCTCTACAGCTTCTTCATCATGTTCACCATCGGCATCACCAAAGGCCGCTGGAACACGCTGCTGACGGCGCTGCAGCAGTTCAAGGATGACTACGCCCGCAACCAGCCGATGTGGCGCATCATGCCGGAGTTCTGCGCCAAGCAGCCCCGCTACGAACACATGGGCCTGCGGGACCTGTGCCAGCATGTGCATGCGCTGTACGCCAAGTACGACATTGCCCGGCTCACCACCGATATGTACCTGAGCGATCTGCAGCCGGCCATGAAGCCCAGCGATGCCTTTGCCCATATTGCCCATCGCACCACCGAGCGGGTGCCCATCGACGAGCTGGAAGGCCGCATCACCACCAGCCTGGTGACGCCTTATCCGCCCGGCATTCCTCTGCTGATTCCGGGCGAGGTGTTCAATCGAAAAATCGTCGAGTACCTCCGGTTCAACCGCGAGTTCGCGCGCGAGTGCCCGGGTTTTGAAACCGATATCCACGGTCTGGTGCAGGAAGCGGGGGCCGATGGCGTGGTCCGCCACTTTGCCGACTGCGTGAAAATGGGCTAACCTTGCTTCGTAAGCAACCCGAGGACAAGGAGCCTGGATGTTTCCCGAATTCCGCGATCTGATCACCCGGCTCAAGGGCCACGACCACCACTTCACCCGACTGTTCGACAAGCACAACGACCTGGATCAGACGATCAAGAACATGGAGGCCAGTATCCAGCCTGCCACCCAGGTCGAAATCGAAAACCTCAAAAAGGAAAAGTTGCTGCTCAAGGATCAGCTGTACGCTCTTCTGAAGAGAGCGGACGAAGAAAAGGCCTGACCCCGAGTCGGGGCAGGCCTGTGGCGCAGCAGCGGCCTATAACTATCAGCTCACGGTCTCGCTGTCCCGGCTGATGCCTGCGGTCTGGCTGAATCCACCGTCGACATAGGTGATCTCAGATGTCACGCCGCTGGCCAGGTCCGACAGCAGAAAGGCGGCCACGTTGCCCACGTCGTCGACAGTGACATTGCGTCGCAGGGGTGAGGCATCGGCCACCACTTTGAGCAGCTTGCCGAAATCCTTGATGCCGCTGGCGGCCAAGGTCTTGATCGGGCCTGCGCTGATGCCGTTGACACGGATCTGGCGAGGACCCAACGACTCGGCCAGGTAGCGCACCGAGGCCTCCAGACTGGCCTTGGCCAGACCCATGGTGTTGTAGTTGGGGATGGTGCGCAAGGCGCCCAGGTAGGACAAGGTCAGCAGGGCCGAGCGCTCGTTGAGGTAGGGCAGGGCCGCCTTGGCCATGGCCGGGAAGCTGTAGGCACTGATGTCATGGGCCACACGAAAGGCTTCGCGCGACAGGCCTTCAAGAAAGTCACCGGCAATGGCTTCGCGCGGCGCAAAACCGATGCTGTGAACGAAACCATCCAGCTTCGGCCATGTCTGAGACAGGTCGGCAAACAATTGCTCAATCTGGGCGTCTTCGGCCACGTCGCAGTCAAACACCAGCTTGGAGTCGAATTCAGCGGCGAATTCGGTGATGCGGTCCTTGAAGCGCTCACCCACGTAGCTGAACGCAAGCTCTGCGCCTTGGGCATGGCAGGCTTTGGCGATGCCATAGGCGATGGATCGGTTGGACAGGACGCCCGTGATCAGCAATTTCTTGCCGGCAAGAAAACCCATTGGTCAGTCTCCAAGAAAAAATCCAGCAGAATTGTCGCATGCCATTCAACAGTCCACGATCTGCAACGCCGCTGCCGCTGCGCGCCGTCTTCGTTCTGCTGTTCTGGCTGTCCGTGCCATCGGCCTGGGCCGCCCATGGTTATGCGCTCTGGGGTGAACTCAAGTACCCCGCCGGGTTCGCACACTTCGACTATGTGAATCCGCAGGCACCCAAAGGCGGTGAACTGAGACTGGCCAGCCCGTTTCGCACCAGCACCTTCGACAAGTACAACCCCTTCACGCTGCGGGGTAGTGCACCGGCCTACCTGTCGACACTGATGTTCGACTCCCTGCTGGCCGGCTCTCTGGATGAAGCCGGGGCCGCCTACGGACTGCTGGCCGAGTCGGTGACCGTATCTCCCGATCGCCTCTCGGCCACGTTCGTGTTGCGCCCGGAGGCCCGCTTTCACCACGGCGAGCCGGTGCTGGCCGCCGATGTCAAGCACAGCTTCGACATCCTGATGGGCCCGCACACCTCACCCGCCTGGAAGACGGTGCTGCAGGACGTGGAAGGCCTGGACGTGCTGGGCGAACGAACCGTGCGCTTTCGGTTCAAGCTGCCCAACCGCGAACTGCCATTGACGGTGGGTGGGCTGCCGGTTTTCAGCCGTGACTGGGGAAACGAGCTCGACCCGGCCACCGGCGAGCGAAAGACCTTCGACAAGGTGGTGATGGACATCCCACTGGGCAGCGGTCCCTATCGCATCGGTCCGGTGCGCTTCGGCCGTGACATCACCTATGTGCGCGATCCGGACTACTGGGCGCGCGACCTGCCGGTGCGCCGGGGCAGCGTCAATTTCGATCGCATCACCGTCAAGATCTACCGCGACAACACGGCCCGCCTGGAGGCCCTGAAGGCTGGCGAGTTCGATCTGATGCGCTTCTTCTCGGCCGGTGACTGGGCGCGCCGGGTCACCGGTCGCCGCTTCAATTCGGGGGAGTTGGTGAAAGCGGAGTTCCGGCACAGCCTGCCCTCCGGCTTCCAGAGTTATGTGCTCAACACCCGCCGCCCGCCGCTGGACGACATCCGCGTACGCCAGGCCCTCGGTCTGGCGCTCGACTACGAGTGGATGAACCGGCAGATGTTCTACAACAGCTACCAGCGTGTGCAGGGGCTGTTCGGCAACACCGCGTGCTCGGCGGAGGGGGAACCTTCAGCGGGCGAACGGGCCCTGCTCGACCCCTGGCGGGCCCAATTGCCGGAGGCGGTGTTCGGCCCCATGCTCGTTCCGCCCCGCACCGACGGGGAACAGACCCTGCGGGACAACCTGCGCCAGGCCCAGGCCCTGCTGCGCGCTGCGGGCTGGACAGTCAGCAACGGCCGGCTGCGCAATGCCCAGGGGCAGGCCATGGAGCTTGAATACCTGGACAGCAACGAGGCGGGCGCCCGTGTGGTGACGCCGTGGGCGCGCAACCTCGAGAAGCTGGGCATCAACCTGCGCTTTCGGCCAGTCGATTTCGCCCTGTACCAGCAGCGCCTGCGCAACTTCGACTACGACATCATCTCGCTGGCCTTCGGCGGCACACACACGCCTGGCACCGAGTACGCCGACCTCTTCGGCAGCGAAGCCGCCGTCACCGAGGACTCCAGCAACTACGCCGGGGTTCGCAGCCCGGCGGCCGACGCCATCATCGCGCGCATGGTCGCGGCCGACAACCAGGCGGACTTTCTGGTGGCCTGCAGGGCACTGGACCGGGTGATCTCCCACGGCCACTACCTGATTCCCCAGTGGTCGGCCACCACCCACCGCATGGTGTACAACGCATGGCGGCTTCAGCTGCCCGAATCCATGCCTGCCTACGCCACCGGCGAGGAGTGGGCCATGTTCACCTGGTGGAGCAAGCCCTGACACGGCGGTACCGATATGTGGTCCTACATTCTCAAGCGCCTGCTGCTCATGATCCCCACCCTGTTCGGGGTGTTGCTGCTGACCTTTGTGGTCATCCAGTTCGTGCCGGGTGGTCCGGTGGAGCAATACCTGGCCGAGGCCCGGGCAGCGGATGGCAGCGGCGCCGAAGGCCGATCGGTCTATCGCGGCGCCCAGGGCGTAGACCCGCACCGCCTGGAACAGATCAAGGCCTTGTACGGTTTCGACAAACCGGCGCACGAGCGGTTTTTCCAGATGATCGGCCAGTTTGCCCGCTTCGATCTGGGCACCAGTTTCTTCCAGAACAAGGCGGTATCCGAGCTCATCATCGAAAAGCTGCCGGTGTCCATCAGCCTGGGCCTGTGGACCTTCTTCATCAGCTACCTGGTGGCGGTGCCGCTGGGGGTGGCCAAGGCGGTTCGGGCTGGTTCCCGGTTCGACTTTGTGACCACGCTGATCGTGCTGGTTGGCTACGCCATTCCCGGTTTTGTGCTGGGTGTGGCCCTGCTGGTGATCTTCGGCGGGCAGTTGCAGTGGTTCCCGCTGCGCGGACTGACCTCGTCGAACTGGGAGGAGCTGTCCTGGGGCGCGCGCATCATCGACTACCTGTGGCACATCACCTTGCCGGTGACCGCCATGGTGCTGGGGAGCTTCGCGGTCACCACCATGCTCACGAAAAACGCCTTCCTGGAGGAAATCCGCAAGCAGTACGTCATGACCGCTCGGGCCAAGGGGCTTAGCGAACGTCAGGTCTTGTGGAAGCACGTGTTCCGCAACGCCCTCATTCCCATCGTGACCGGCTTTCCGGCGGCCTTCATCGGTGCCTTTTTTGCCGGATCGCTGCTGATCGAAACCCTTTTCTCGCTCGATGGCCTCGGTCTGCTTTCCTACGAAAGCGTGATTCGCCGCGACTACCCGGTGGTGCTGGGCACCCTGTTCCTGTTCACCCTGATCGGCCTGTTCACCAAGCTGATTTCCGATCTCTGTTATGTCTGGGTCGACCCTCGTGTCAAGTTTGACTGAGCCCATGGCGCCGGCCGGCGCGGCCGCCACTCAAGCGGCTGCCGCCAGCGCTGCGCCGGCGGGCGGGCGTGTGTCGCCGTCACCCGCCCGCCGAGCCTGGCTGCGCTTCAAGCGCAACCGGCTCGGCTTCTGGAGCCTGGTGCTGTTCTGCATGCTGGTGGTCGCCAGCCTGTTCGCCGAGCTGCTGTCCAACGACCGGCCGCTGGTCGTGCGCTACGAGGGGCAGACCTATTTCCCGATCTGGCAGGACCTGCCCGAAACCACGTTTGGCGGCGATTTCGAGGCCCTGACCGACTACCTGGACCCGTTCATCCGCGAGCGCCTAACCCAGGGCGGCAACTGGGCCATCTACGCCCCGAACCCCTACGGCCCTAGAACGTTGAACTATTTTGCCCAGGAGCCCAACCCGTCCGGCCCCTCTCGCGCGAACTGGCTGGGCACCGACGACCGCGGGCGCGACCTGCTGGCGCAGCTGATTTACGGCTTTCGGGTCAGCGTGCTGTTTGCGCTGGCGCTCACGGCCATCGGTGTGTTGCTGGGCCTGATCACCGGAGCCATTCAGGGCTTTTTTGGCGGCAAGACCGACCTGGCCTTCCAGCGTTTCATCGAAATCTGGGGCTCCATGCCGGAGTTGTACCTGCTGATCATCTTCTCGGCGGTGTTCGCACCCAGCGTGGGCCTGCTGTTGGTGCTGCTCAGCCTGTTCGGCTGGATGGGCCTGTCGGACTATGTGCGTGCCGAGTTCCTGCGCAACCGCCAGCTCGACTACGTGCGCGCGGCCCGGGCAATGGGCCTGAGCAACTGGCAGATCATCTGGCGCCATATCATGCCCAACAGCATGACACCGGTGGTCACCTTCCTGCCGTTTCGCATGAGCGCCGCCATCCTGGCACTGACCTCGCTCGACTTTCTTGGGTTGGGCGTGCCGCCAGGCACCCCGTCCCTGGGCGAGTTGCTGAGCCAGGGCAAGAACAACATCGATGCCTGGTGGATTTCCCTGTCCACATTTGCGGTGCTGGTCATGACCCTGTTGTTGCTGACCTTCATGGGGGACGCCCTGCGCGACGCGCTTGATCCCAGGAAGCAGGACCGATGAGCACCGCGCCACTGCTGGACGTTCGTGGACTGCGGGTCGCCTTTGGCGGCCAGGAGGTGGTGCACGGCATCGACTTCCACATCGGCGCGGGTGAAAAACTGGCGCTGGTGGGGGAGTCCGGCTCGGGCAAGACGGTTTCGGCCCTGTCCCTGTTGCGGCTGGTGCAGGGGGCCGAAGTTCAGGGAACCGCCCGGCTGAACGGGCGCGACCTCTTGGCCCTGACCGAGCGCGAACTGCGCGGCGTGCGCGGCGACGAGGTGTCCATCATTTTCCAGGAGCCGATGACGGCGCTCAACCCGCTCTACACGGTGGGCGAGCAGATCATCGAGGTGCTGCAGTTCAAGAAGGGCCTGACCGCTGGCCAGGCTGCCGAGTCGGCGGTCGAGTTGCTGGCAGCCACCGGCATTCCCGAACCGCGGCGCCGGGCGTCGGCCTTCCCGCACCAGCTCAGCGGCGGGCAGCGCCAACGGGCCATGATCGCCATGGCCCTGGCCAGTCAGCCGCGCCTGCTGCTGGCCGATGAGCCGACCACGGCCCTGGACGTGAGCCTGCGGGGCCAGATTCTGGACCTTCTGTCGGACCTGCAGCGTCAGCACGGCATGGCGGTGCTGCTCATCACCCACGACCTGCCGCTGGTGCGCCGATTCGCGGACCGGGTGGCTGTGATGGAACGTGGGCACCTGGTGGAGCAGGGCGGTGTCGTGCGGGTGTTCGACGCACCCGAGCACGCCTACACCCGCATGCTCATGGCCAGCCGGCCGGAGAGAAACATCGAACCCGATCCCCCCAAAGGTCCGGAACCGACCTTGCGCAGCGAGGGACTGCAGGTGGCTTACCCGGTGCCCATTCCCGGCCTCAGGGGCTGGTTCCGCAAGGGGCGATTTGTGGCGGTCAAAGGGGCCGAGCTGCGTATCGAAGCGGGTCGCACGCTGGGCGTGATCGGTGAGTCCGGCTCGGGCAAGTCGACCCTGGCCCTGGCGGCGCTGGGCTTGCTGCCCTTCGAAGGTCGGCTGCAAGTCTGTGGCACCGACTGGGACGAAGCCCGGCGCAACAAGCAATCCCGCCATCTGCGACAGCGGATCCAGGTCGTGTTTCAGGACCCGTTTTCTTCGCTGTCACCCCGCATGACGGTGGAGCAGATCGTGGGGGAAGGGCTGGAAATTCATGTGCCGGAGCTGAGTCCGCAGCAGCGCCGCCAGCGGGTCGAGCAGGCCTTGGCCGAAGTCGGGCTGGTGCAGGATCCGGCGCAGGCCGGCGACTGGTTGCAGCGCTACCCGCACGAGTTCTCGGGCGGCCAGCGCCAGCGCCTGGCCATTGCCCGGGCGCTCATTGTCGGACCGCGCCTGCTGGTGCTCGACGAACCGACCAGCGCGCTGGACGTGACGGTGCAAAAGCAGGTGCTGGCCCTGTTGCAGCGCCTGCAGCGTGAGCGCCGTCTGAGCTACCTGCTGATCACCCACGACGTCGACGTGATCCGGGCCATGGCCCACGACGTGCTGGTGATGAAGGAAGGAGAGGTGGTGGAGCAGGGGCTCTGTGAGCAGGTACTGGAGCGCCCTGAACACCCCTACACGCGCAAGCTCGTGGAAGCCGCCGCCTGATTTTGTCGAAACCCGTGACGGTGCTCCGCTGTGCACCACTGTCCCCGGGCTCGTGTAATGTCCCCTTTGACATTCGTCAAGCCCGCCTGGCGTCCATCCGGCTATAAACACTGGCTGGTCCCGGGCCCTCTTCCAAGGACTGCCCATGACATCTTCCCCGGACGCCATTCGGCCTCGCATGAACGTTGAAATCGATCTGCAATCTCCCTTGCGCTGGCTCCGGCTGGGCTGGGCCGACTTGCGTCAGAACCCGGTGCCAGGCCTGGCGCACGGCCTGTTGATCGCCGCTTTCGGATGGTTGCTGCTGTGGCTGGTACGGGACCATTTCTGGTTGCTGGCCGGGGCCTTCTCTGGCTTCCTTATCGTGGCACCGATTCTGGCCACCGGGCTCTATCACGTCAGCCGTGCGTGTGCCGAGGGGCGCCGCGCCGGACTGGCTGAGGTTATCGGTCTGTGGCGTTCCGGTGACGGCCGCCTGGTTCGTTTCGGTCTGTTGCTGGGCTTGGCGGGAACCGGCTGGGTGCTGACCTCGGCCGGACTGATCACCCTGATGTCTCCTGTCCCCATCGACAAACCTATCGATTTCCTGCGCCATGTCGTGCTGGTGCGTGAGGTGGGACTGTTCGAGGTCTGGCTGTTGATGGGTGCGCTGCTGGCGGCGCCGGTGTTTGCCTCCAGCGTGATGGCCATTCCCATGCTGGTGGACACCTCTGTGCCGGTGAGCATGGCTGTTGCCGAAAGCTGGCGTACCGTTGCCAGCCAGCCCGCCGTCATGGTGATCTGGGCGGTTCTGCTGGCTGTTCTGTCGGCCATCGGCATGTTGACAGCCATGCTCGGGCTCATCGTCATCGTCCCGTGGCTGGCCCACGCCAGCTGGCACGCCTACCAGGAGTTGACGGCCAACTCGCCCTACAAGGCGGCGGGCTGACTCCCACATCCGGCTCTCATGGAAAACACCATCTTCGGCTACACCGAGGGACAGATCGCCCAATTCGGACTCACGTTCGGGGTGGGGGCCTTCATTCTCTACATGCTTTTTATCGTGCTCAACCTGGCCAAGGAGTCCAAGGCAGGCAAGTTCGGCACCTTCATTCTGTTTCTGGTGTTGTCTTTCGGCATGCTGGGGTTTCTTGCCAAGAACCTGATTCAGTGGGTGCTTGGCATCTGAGGCTCGACACGGTCGAGGCAAAGCGAAAATTTGCCCCCCGGCGCCTTGAAAAGCCACAGATAAGGGGTTAAAATACGAGCTTCACGACCAAATGGGCGGGTAACACCGGCCCATTTTTTTTGGCCGATCGGTTTGCGGCGGTGCTGTCGATGTTGCGCATCGAGGGGCTGCCAAAGCCTTTCAACTGCTCATCAAGACTGACCATTTCGCACGCTCAACGACCCATGGCCTGGCAAGACACCGTCGCACAAACCGTTTCAGGGCTGGGATTCGACCTGGTGGATCTGGAGCGATCTGCCGGAGGGCTGCTGCGTGTGACCATCGACTGGCCGTGGACTCCATCTGAAGACGGTGCAGGCGCGACGGAGCGCTTTGTCACGGTCGAAGACTGTGAGCGCGTGACCCGTCAGTTGCAGTACCTGCTGGAGGTTGAGGGGCTTGACTACCGTCGGCTGGAGGTGGGCTCTCCCGGTATTGATCGACCTTTGCGTCATGAAGCCGATTTCCAGCGTTTTGTCGGCGAGCAGGTCGACATCACCCTCAAGACCCCCATTGGCAGCACAGGCTCGGGGGTGGCGGCCAACCGGAAGAAGTTTCGGGGCGTGCTTGAGGCGGGTCTATCAGCCGGGCAATGGCAGGTGGTCTGGAGCGATGAGGCGCCGCCCAAGCCGGGGCAGCGTGTGAGCAAGAAGCGGGTTCCTGCGCCGATGCAGGCGCTGGTGTTCTCGCTGGACGAGATCCAGCAGGCGCGACTGGCACCCGTTGTGAATTTCAAGGGGCGGCAGTCGCCTGCTCCCCGGCAAACCCCTGCGGGTGCTGCGAAGGCAGGCGATTGACAGGAACTGGACAAACAGGATTGCCGGCTGTGCTGGCGGAGCTAATTGGAAAGGTGGGCGAGTGAAATGAACCGCGAAATGTTGATGCTGATCGATGCCATCTCGCGCGAGAAGAATGTCGAGCGTGACCTGGTGCTGGGCGCCGTGGAACAGGCGCTGGCCTCGGCCACCAAGAAACTCTACAAGGGTGAAGTGGACATTCGCGTGGCCATGGATCCCGATACGGGCGCCTACGAGACCTTCCGCCGCTGGCTGGTCGTGCCCGATGAGGCTGGCCTTCAGAATCCGGATGCCGAGGAGTTGCTCAGCGATGCCCGTGATGACATCCCCGACATCGAGGAAGGCGACTATATCGAGAAGCCGGTGGAGAGCGTGCCCATCGGCCGTATCGGCGCCATGGCCGCCAAGCAGGTGATCCTTCAGAAGATTCGGGATGCCGAGCGGGAAATGCTGCTCAACGACTTCATGAGCCGCGGTGACAAGATCTTTGTGGGCACCGTCAAGCGCATGGACAAGGGCGACCTTATTGTCGAAAGCGGTCGCGTCGAGGGTCGCCTCAAGCGAGGTGAAATGATCCCCAAGGAGAATTTTCGCACCGGGGACCGTGTTCGAGCCATGATCATGGAGGTGGACCTGACGCTGCGCGGCGCTCCCATTCTCTTGTCGCGCTCGGCACCCGCGTTCATGATCGAACTGTTCCGGCAGGAAGTGCCAGAGATCGAGCAAGGTCTGCTGGAAATCAAGAACTGCGCGCGAGATCCCGGTTCCCGCGCCAAGATTGCGGTCCTGTCGCATGACAAACGCATCGACCCTATCGGTACCTGTGTGGGTGTGCGCGGATCTCGCGTCAACGGTGTCACGAACGAGCTGGCTGGCGAGCGCGTCGATATTGTTCTGTGGAGCGATGATCCGGCGCAGTTCGTGATCGGCGCGCTGGCTCCGGCCAATGTGGTTTCCATCGTGGTCGACGAAGAGCGTCACGCCATGGACGTGGTGGTGGACGAGGAAAACCTGGCGATCGCCATCGGACGTGGTGGTCAGAATGTGCGCCTGGCATCCGAACTGACGGGCTGGCGCATCAACATCATGACCGCTGACGAGTCAGCCCAGAAGCAGGCCGAAGAAGCGGAGGTGATTCGTCAGCTGTTCATGTCCAAGCTCGACGTGGACCAGGAGATCGCCGACATCCTCATTGAAGAAGGGTTCACCAGCCTGGAAGAAGTGGCCTATGTGCCACTGCAGGAGATGCTGGAGATCGAGTCACTCGATGAAGAGACCGTCAACGAATTGCGCGCCCGTGCCAAAGACACCCTGCTCACGATGGAGATTGCCCGCGAGGAGAGCGTCGAGGAGGTCTCCCAGGATCTCAGAGACCTTGATGGCATGACCAACGAGCTTATCGGCAAGCTGGCCGAGGCGGGCGTGCACACCCGTGATGACCTGGCTGACCTGGCCACCGACGAACTGACTGACATCACGGGCCAATCGCCGGACGATGCGACGCAAATGATCATGCGTGCGCGTGCCCACTGGTTCACCGGCGATGAAGCCCAGGCCTCGAGCTGATACGGAGGCCCCTGCGGAGAAGAATACCTATGACCAGTACCACCGTCGCCGATCTGGCTGCAGAACTGAACAAGCCCACCTCCTTGCTGCTGGAGCAGTTGTCCGCAGCCGGGGTATCCAAGGCCACCGGAAATGATCCCGTGACCGAATCTGACAAACAGATGCTGCTGAACCATCTCAAGGCCAGCCATGGCACGGCGGGTGGCGAGCGCAAGAAGATCACCCTGGTGAAGAAGTCCACCACCGAGATCAAGCAGGCCGATGCCACAGGCCGGGCCCGCACCATCCAGGTGGAGGTTCGCAAGAAGCGCACCTTCATCAAGCGTGACGATGAGGTCTCGCCCGAGCAGCCCGCGGTCCCTGCCGCGCCTGAGGAACCAGTTGCTCCTGTGATCGACAAGGAGGAGTTGGCCCGCCGCGAGGAAGAAGCCCGGCGCCAGGCCGAACTGCTTCGTCGTCAGGAAGAGGAGTTGGTTCAGAAGCGGCGCGAACGCGAGGCTGAAGAGGCGCGGCTGGCGCAGGTCGAGCAGGAACGGGCTGCTGCCGAGGCCGCTCGTCAGGCCCAGGAAGCGCAGCAAGCGGTTGTTGCCGATGAATCAGCGCAGCTGGCCGTGGCCAAAGCGCGAGAAGATGCGGCTCAGGTCGAGGCGGCGCGCCGAGAAAGTGAGGCCCGAGTGCAGGCGGAGGCGCGCAAGGCTGAAGAGCAGCGTGCATTGGATCTGAACGAGCGTCGTCGCAAGGCCGAAGCAGAGGCCGCCAACATTCGTGCGATGATGGCCGCCCCGGCCAAGACCCTCGTTGCCAAGAAGCCAGAGCCTACGCCCGACCCGAAAGCGGGCATCAAGGGCACGCTGCACAAACCGGCGGGCACGCCGGGCGCAGCCAAACCGGTGGGCACCGTCGGGGCCGGAAAGAAAGAGGTCAAGTCCGAGAACCTGTCCTCGACCTGGAAAGACGACGCCGCCAAGAAGAAAGAGATCAAGACCCGTGGAGACACCTCCGCCGGAAGATCCAGCTGGCGAGGAGGCCCCAAGGGGAGCGGCCGTCGTAACGACCGGGACAGCCGCGATAGTGGCAGCACCTTCGTCGCGCCGACCGAGTTCAAAGCCATTGAGGTGCATGTGCCCGAAACCATCACGGTGTCGGAGCTGGCCCACAAGATGAGCTTGAAATCGTCTGAGGTGATCAAGCAACTGATGAAGTTGGGCCAGATGGCTACCATCAACCAGCCGCTGGATCAGGACACCGCCATGATCGTGGTGGAAGAACTCGGTCACAGGGCGGTGGTCGCCGCTCTGGACGACCCGGAGGCCTTCACCGACGAGGATTCCGCACAGCATCAGGCTGAACTACTGCCGCGCGCGCCGGTGGTCACTGTCATGGGTCACGTCGACCACGGCAAAACGTCGCTGTTGGACTACATCCGTCGCACCAAAGTGGCCTCGGGCGAAGCTGGCGGCATCACGCAGCACATCGGTGCCTATCACGTGGAAACGCCGCGTGGCATGGTGTCCTTTCTGGACACTCCGGGTCACGAGGCCTTCACCGCCATGCGGGCGCGTGGTGCCCAGGCCACCGACATCGTGATTCTGGTCTGCGCGGCCGACGACGGCGTCATGCCCCAGACCAAGGAAGCGATCAAGCACGCCAAGGCAGCCGGGGTACCGATGGTCGTCGCCATGACCAAGATCGATAAACCTGGCATAAACCTGGAGCGTGTGCGCTCCGAGCTGGTGGCCGAAGAGGTGGTTCCAGAAGAGTTTGGCGGTGACGTGCCCTTTGTGGGTGTGTCGGCCAAGACGGGCGAGGGCGTCGACGCGCTGCTGGAGCAGGTGTTGTTGCAGGCCGAGGTTCTGGAGCTCAAGGCGCCGGTCGATGCCATGGCCAAGGGCCTGGTGATCGAGGCCCGCCTGGACAAGGGCCGTGGATCGGTGGCCACCGTGCTGGTGCAGAGCGGCACGCTCAAGACCGGAGATGTGGTTCTGGTGGGCCAGACCTCCGGCCGCGTTCGTGCCATGCTGGACGAGAATGGCAAGCCGATCAAGGAAGCCGGCCCATCCATCCCGGTGGAAATTCAGGGCCTGGCAGAGGTGCCGCAGGCCGGGGATGACTTCATGGTCATGGCAGACGAGCGTCGTGCACGCGAGATCGCCACCTACCGTGCCGGCAAGTTCCGCAACACCAAACTGGCCAAGCAGCAGGCAGCCAAGCTGGAGAACATGTTTACCGACATGAGTGCCGGTGAAGTCAAGGTGCTGCCCATCATTGTCAAGGCCGATGTGCAGGGCTCGCAAGAGGCACTGTCTTCATCCTTGCTCAAACTGTCGACAGACGAGGTCAAGGTGCAGTTGGTGTTTGCCGGCGTAGGCGGCATCAGCGAATCCGACGTCAACCTGGCGATCGCCTCCAAGGCGCTCATCCTCGGTTTCAACGTGCGGGCCGACGTTGGCGCGCGTAAGCTGGCCGAAGGCAATGACGTCGATCTGCGCTACTACAACATCATCTACGACGCGGTGGACGAGCTCAAGGCGGCCATGTCGGGCATGTTGGCACCCGAGAAGCGCGAAGAGGCGATCGGTACGGCAGAGATTCGTACCGTGTTCGTGGCGTCCAAGATCGGCACGGTGGCTGGCTGTATGGTCACGTCGGGTCAGGTCACGCGCAACGCACATTTCCGCCTCTTGCGCGACAACGTGGTGGTCTACACCGGCGAAGTCGACTCGCTCAAGCGCCTCAAGGACGATGTCAAGGAAGTGAAGGAAGGCTTCGAGTGCGGTATCAAGCTCAAGAACTACAACGACATCAAGGAAGGTGATCAGCTGGAGTTCTTCGAGATCAAGGAAATCGCACGGACGCTGTAATCCGGACGCTTCAACATGCCACGCAAGGCCTCTTCCGTTCCCAACCGCGGCTTTAGGGTCGCCGATCAGATCCAGCGCGATCTGGCCGAGCTGATCGCGCGCGAGCTCAAGGACCCGCGGGTGGGGATGGTCACGATCAACGCGGTGGAGGTCACGCCAGACTACGCACATGCCAAGGTGTTCTTCAGCTTGCTGACCGGAGACCCTGAAGAAGCCACGGCTGGTCTGAACGCCGCAGCCGGCTTCCTGCGCAATGGCCTGTTCAAGCGCCTGCACATCCACACCGTGCCGACGCTGCACTTCGTGTTCGACCGGACCACCGAACGGGCGGCCGACATGAATGCGCTGATCTCCAAGGCCGTGGCCTCGCGCTCCAAGAACGAGGAGTGAGCATGCAGCGCCACAGCACACGGGTGCAGCGGCGCCCTGTGCATGGGGTGTTGTTGCTTGACAAGCCGCTGGGTCTTTCCAGCAACCAGGCCTTGCAAAAGGCCAAGTGGCTCTTGCGTGCTGAAAAGGCCGGGCACACCGGCACCCTGGATCCACTGGCCACGGGCGTGCTGCCCATCTGCTTCGGCGCCGCGACCAAATTCAGCCAGTTGCATCTGGACGCCGACAAGACCTACGAAACCGTGGTGCGGCTGGGCGTGACCACCAGCACCGCCGACGCAGAAGGCGAGGTGACAGAGACACGGCCTGTCACCTGCACAGTCGGCCAGGTGGTGGAGGTGCTGGACCGGTTCACCGGCCCCATCACCCAGATTCCACCCATGCACAGCGCGCTCAAGAAGGACGGCAAGGCGCTATACGAGTACGCCCGCGATGGAGAAACCATTGAGCGCGAGCCACGACACGTCACCATCCACGAGCTGGAACTGATCGACCTGGACCTGAGCAGCGAATCGTCCTATCTGCGCCTGAGGGTGTGCTGCTCCAAGGGTACCTACATCCGCACGCTGGGCGAGGACATCGGACGGGCGCTGGGCTGCGGCGGCCATCTGAGTCTGCTGCGCCGCATCGCCACTGGGGCATTTTCCGAGGCCGATTGCATTCCCCTGGACGCCCTCGAAAGGCTGGATGAGCCTGCCCGCCTGGGCAAGCTGCTGCCCGTCGAGGTGCTGCTCAAAAGCCATGAGCGTGTCACGCTGGATGCCGACAATTCGGCGCGCTTCCTCAGTGGTCTGAGGCGACGCGGCCAATGGCCCGACCATGCACAGGTGGCCGTTTTTGGCCCGTCTACCACCGCCGGCACCGAACCGGTCCTGTTGGGCAGTGCCCATACCCGGTCTGGCGAACTCATCCCGGGGCGTCTGCTGAGCCCCATCGAAATACAGCAAATCCTGGAACCTGCATCATGAGCAAACAGATCCGCAACATCGCCATCATCGCACACGTCGACCATGGCAAGACCACCATGGTTGACCAGCTGCTGCGCCAGTCGGGCACTTTCGCCGAGCACGAGAAGGTCGTCGACACGGTGATGGACAACAACGCCATCGAACGTGAGCGCGGCATCACCATCCTGGCCAAGAACTGCGCCGTGAGCTGGCAAGGGACGCACATCAACATCGTCGACACACCCGGGCACGCGGACTTTGGGGGCGAGGTCGAGCGCGCCCTGTCCATGGTCGACGGCGTGGTGCTGCTGATCGACGCCCAGGAAGGACCGATGCCCCAGACACGCTTTGTGACCAAGAAAGCGCTGGCGCTGGGACTCAAGCCCATCGTGGTGGTCAACAAAGTGGACAAGCCGGGCGCTGACCCGACCAAGGTGATCAACGAAGCGTTCGACCTGTTCGCAAACCTGGGCGCCACCGACGAACAGCTGGAATTTCCGGTGGTCTATGCCTCCGGAATCAATGGCTGGACATCGCTGGAAGAGGGCGCCCCGGGTGAACAATGGGGCCCGGACATGTCGGCCCTGTTCAATACGGTGCTTCAACATGTGCCGGCCCATCAGGGTGACCCCGATGCGCCGTTGCAACTGCAGATTTCGGCGCTCGACTTTTCGACCTTTGTCGGTCGCATCGGCGTCGGTCGTATCAGTGCCGGCAGGATCCGCCCTGGCATGGACGTTCTGGTCATGGAAGGCGAGGACGGCAAGAGCCTGAAGGGTCGGGTCAACCAGGTGCTGACCTTCCAGGGGCTGGACCGGGTGCAGGTCACCGAAGCCGGACCGGGCGACATTGTGCTGATCAATGGCATTGCCGATATCGGCATCGGCGTGACCGTGACCGACCCGCTCAAGCCCATGCCCCTGCCCATGCTCAAGGTGGACGAACCCACACTGACCATGAACTTCTGCGTCAACACCAGCCCGTTGGCCGGTCGTGAGGGCAAATTCGTGACCAGCCGTCAGATCTGGGACCGGCTGCAGAAAGAACTGCAGTCGAACGTGGCCTTGCGCGTGCGCGAGACCGACGAAGACGGCATTTTTGAGGTCTCCGGGCGTGGCGAACTGCACCTGACCATCCTGCTGGAGAACATGCGGCGAGAAGGCTATGAGCTGGCCGTGTCCAAGCCACGCGTCGTGTTCCGTGAGATCAATGGCCAGAAGTGTGAGCCGATCGAGCTGGTCACGGCCGACATTGAAGAAGGCCACCAGGGCGGGGTCATGCAGGCACTGGGCGAGCGCAAGGGTGAGCTGGTGAACATGGTGCCGGACGGCAAAGGGCGTGTGCGTCTGGAGTACCGCATTCCGGCTCGGGGGCTGATCGGCTTTTCCAACGAGTTCCTCAACCTCACGCGGGGATCTGGTCTGATCAGCAACATCTTCGATGGCTACGAACCACACAAGGGCGAGATTGCCAGCCGCAAGAACGGCGTGCTCATCTCCATGGACGACGGCGAAATCTTCACCTATGCCCTGGGCAAGCTGGACGACCGTGGCCGCATGTTCGTCAGACCGAACGACCCGGTCTACGAAGGCATGATCGTAGGCATCCACAGCCGCGACAACGACCTGGTGGTCAACGCCACCCGAACCAAGCAGCTGACCAATTTCCGCGTCAGCGGGAAAGAGGACGCGATCAAGATCACACCGCCGATCGACCTCACGCTGGAGTACGGCGTCGAGTTCATCGAGGACGACGAACTGGTGGAGATCACGCCCAAGAGCGTGCGGCTGCGTAAGCGCTTCCTCAAGGAGCACGAGCGCAAGCGGGCGTCCAAGGAAAGCTGATGCCTGGGCGTGGGTGCGGCCCGCGCTTGGCGGGGTGAGGTTCGCCGTAATCCTGGCAAGTGGAGACCCGATTGAACAGGCCCCTGAGTCATACGCAGGCTGTCATCCTCATGGTGGCTGTCGCCTTGTTGTGGTCCATCGCAGGCGTGGTGACCCGCCAGCTGGAGTCGGCAGAGCGGTTTGAGATCACTTTCTGGCGCAGCGCGTTCACCGCACTGGCACTGCTCGTGATCCTGCCCCTGTGGCGTCGTGGTCGGACCGCCGGCAGTGCTGCCTCCGAAAGCGGCAATGGCAGCAGGGGCCTGGGGTCCCTGTTGACACGGCATTGGGGTGTGATCCCGGCTTCGAAAGCCATGTGGCTGTCGGGACTCTGCTGGAGCGTGATGTTCAGCGCCTTCATGCTGGCCATGACGTTCACCAGCGTTGCCAATGTCTTGATCATCATGTCACTGGGGCCGCTGCTGACCGCGCTGGTGGCACGTGTGTTCATCGGACAGGCTCTGCCCCTGCGAACATGGCTCGCCTGCCTGGCTGCGGGACTGGGTATCGTCTACATGTACGGCAGCCAGATGCTCTCGGCCATGAGCGCGCCAGGACCGGGCGTTTCAAGTCTCGTGACTGGCTCGCTGATCGCCTTGTGCGTGCCAATGGCCGCCTCGGTCAACTGGACCGTGGTCCAGCGCAGTCAGACACAGGGCGCCATGGTCGATCTGGTCCCGGCGGTGCTGTTGGGGGCCTGCCTGTCGGCGCTGTACACCTTGCCAATGGCCTTGCCTTTTTCTGCCACCGCCAGCGACGTCGGATGGCTGGCCTTGCTGGGCACATTCCAGTTGGCCGTGCCCTGCACCCTGGCGGTGGTGTGCGCCCGGGTTCTCAAGGCGCCCGAGGTGTCCCTGTTGGCCCTGCTCGAGGTGGTTTTTGGCATCCTTCTGGCATGGGCAGGTGCCGGTGAACGACCAGGCAGCGAGGTCCTGATCGGTGGTGGACTGGTCATCGGCGCGCTTTTCCTGAACGAACTGGCGGGCTGGCACAGCCGGCGCGGGACCATTCGCATCCAGACCCTGACCGCGGACGGAACGCTCGGCCGCCCACGATGAATACGCAACGCGACACGAGGAGATCTCCATGAACGAATCCGTCGAAACACTGGTCCGAACAGAAGTGCGTGGCCGCGTCGGCTGCATCACGCTGAACCGACCCCGGGCCCTCAACGCCTTGTCGCTTCCGATGATCCGTGCCATTACCGAGGCCTTGCAGGGCTGGCGCGACGACGCCCAGGTGCTGGCAGTGGTGATTCGAGGCATGGGCAAGGACGGACCCTTTGGTGCCTTTTGCGCCGGCGGTGACATCCGGTTTTTTCACCAGGCCGCGCACACTGGCGATCCGACCCTGGAGGACTTCTTCACCGAGGAGTACGCGCTCAACCACCTCATCCACACCTATCCCAAGCCCTACATCGCGTTCATGGATGGCATTTGTATGGGGGGTGGCATGGGGATCAGCCAGGGGGCCACTCTTCGGGTGGTCACCGAACGCAGCAAGCTGGCCATGCCCGAGACTCACATAGGTTTGTTCCCGGACGTGGGCGGAGGCTACTTTCTCAGCCGATGCGTTGGGCACCTGGGAGAGTACCTGGCGCTGACCGGTCGGGTGTTGTCCGCAGCGCAGGCGCTGGCAGCCGGACTGGCCGATGTGGTGATCGACAGTGCACGCCTGCCGTCCCTGTGGGAAACGCTGGCCAGCACGCCGTTCGAGTCGGGCGATGCAGTGGAACGCTGGTGTCGCACCCACCAGTCACGAACGACCGGGATGGCCGATTGGTCCATGCAGGAGGTCAATCTCCACTTCAGTCTGCCGGATGTCACAGCTATCGTTCAGGCCCTGGAAGGCGCCGACTCCGCGTGGGCAGCCGACACCGCGGCCGTGCTGCGCACCCGTTCCCCCTTGATGCTGCATGTGGTGCTGGAGCAGATCCGCCGGGCAAGACAGCTGAGTCTGGCCGATGACTTGCGCATGGAAAGGGATCTGGTGCGCCACTGTTTCCACTCCTCGCACCTGGGCCGCCGTGGCGCCACCAGTGAAACGGTCGAGGGCATACGGGCGCTGGCCATCGACAAGGACCACAAGCCACAATGGCAGCCGCCCCGTGTAGAGGACGTCACGGCCGACATGGTGGAAGGGTTCTTCGTTTCACCCTGGCCGGTCTGGGCCCACCCCCTGGGCCACCTCGGCTGACAGGCGCAGCAGGAGCTGGACATGCCGGCTACCCCTCATCCCATTGAGAGGATGAGAGGGTGAGAAGAAACCGCTCAAGCCGATGTCAACGATGGCGCTGCTTCATGGCGCGCTCGACCTCGCGCTTGCCTTCGCGGTCCTTGATGGTGTCGCGTTTGTCATGTTCGGCCTTGCCCTTGGCCAGGGCAATCTCGCACTTCACCTTGCCGTTCTTCCAGTGCAGGTTGAGCGGGACGAGGGTGAAGCCCTTCTGCTCCGTCTTGCCGATCAGTCGCCGGATCTGGTCTTTGTGCAGCAGCAACTTGCGGGTGCGGGTGGCTTCAGCCGTGACATGGGTTGACGCGGTACGCAGGGGGTTGATCTGGCATCCGATCAGAAACAGCTCTCCTTCACGCACCACCACATAGCCGTCGGTGAGCTGCACCTTGCCCTCACGCAAGGCTTTGACTTCCCACCCCTGCAGCACCATACCCGCCTCGAAGCGCTCTTCGATGGCGTAGTTGAACAGCGCCTTCTTGTTGTCAGCCAGGCGGGTGTCACCGGATCCGGTGGAGGGTTTTTTGCGGGGAGGATGGGCCATTTAGGAACAGATGTGGCCGCTGTGGACCAATACAATGGGTGTCTGGCTTCCGGGTTCAGCCGGGGGCAGGTCCACGTGGCTGGAGGGGAAACCCGCCCGATCCGTGGCTCCGGCCGATTGTCAAACAGCCCGCCATTGTATGAAAACCATCCACAAGTCCGTGCTGCTCTGGCACAGCGCCCACGAAATGTTTGCGCTGGTCACTGACGTTCGGCATTACCCGGAGTTTCTGCCCTGGTGCGATCGGGGTGAAGTGCTTGAAGAATCCAGCGATGGCATGCTGGCCAAAGTGGGCATCGCTTTCGGCGGTTTGCGGCAGAGTTTCACCACCCGCAACACACACATCGAGGATCGCCAGGTTCACCTGAGCCTGGTGGACGGGCCCTTTTCATTGCTCGAAGGACATTGGGATTTTCAACCCCTGGGTGATGGGAGCCAGCGTGCCTGCAAGGTGACGTTCGACCTGCGCTACGGCTTTGCCAGCCCCGCTTTGGCCAAACTGGTCGGGCCGGTGTTCGACAAGATTGCCTCCAATCTGGTGGAGGCCTTTGTTCGTCGAGCCGATCAGGTGTACGGGCAGGACATCGGGAACTGAACCGATGAAGATCGAACTGGTCTATGCCCGCGCGGCGCGCGAACTGGAGCAGGCTTCGGTTGTGCTGCCCGAGGGTATGACTGCGAAAGAGGCTTTGCGGGCAGCTGGATGGGTGTCCCGGTTTCCAGAGATCGAAGCCGGTGAGCTGAGTCTTTCGGTGTGGGGACGCCGGGTGTCGGGTCACACAGCGCTTCGCGACGGTGACAGACTGGAGCTCTGTCGGCCTTTGCGGGTCGACCCCAAAGTGGCCCGAAGGGAGCGGTTCGTGGCGCAGGGTGCCCGGGGCTCCGGGCTGTTTGCCAGCCGCAGACCCGGATCAAAGGCCGGTTACTGACTCTGCGGGAGGGGGCCGCAATCCTGGGCCAGGATGCGGTCCAGGCGCTGGACTTCAGCAGCCCTGGCCCGATCATCCATGATCTCGACTTCGCCCCGGGCGTTTGTGGTGGACACCCGCACGCCGGACATCAGGGTGGCGCGGGCCCGGGTGGCGCGTTCGCAGTTCTCCTGGCGGATCTGGGCGACCCGTGCCTGCTCGGCCTGTTCGCGTGCCTTCTCGGCTTCTTCGGCCTGGCGTCTGCGCGCTTCCAGCTGTTCGTCTCGCCCGGTGACGGCGGGCGTCGGACGGCTGCCTTCCTCGGTCGACGCGTCAGCAGGCGCAGGTACTGACGCAGCTTGGGCGCGGGCGTGCGGCCTGCGCAAGATGTTTCTGTCCGGTACGGTGGCCGGCGGCGGCGTGTCACTGAACACCTTGCGGCCAGTGTCATCCACCCATTGCCACTGGGCATGGACCAGGCCGCTTGCCAGCAGCATGGTGCCTGACAAGGCGGCGATCAGGCGAACCGAGGAACTTGAGACGCTCATGCGGCCGAGTGTAAGTCGCCCGCGGGGGGCAGGCATGACTTAACGCCCGGACGGCAGCCTGGACGGCCAAACGGTGCGATTGCGCTGACAAGCGATCAAGCCCCCCGGGACCTGGCTGGTCAATCGGGCGCAGCTACAATTGTGCTTTTGGAGCTATACCCATGCGCCTCCTCGGCAAAGCGCTCACGTTTGATGACGTCCTGCTGGTGCCTGCCTATTCGCAGGTCCTTCCCAAAGACACCTCCCTGGCCACCCAGTTCACCCGCAACATCCGGCTGAACCTGCCCCTGGTCTCTGCCGCGATGGACACCGTCACGGAAGCTAGACTGGCGATCGCCATTGCGCAAGAGGGTGGCATCGGTATCGTTCACAAGAACCTTTCTGCCCAGGAGCAGGCGGCCCAGGTGGCCAAGGTCAAGCGCTACGAATCCGGGGTGTTGCGCGACCCGGTGGTGATCAGCCCGCAAACCACGGTGCGTCAGGTCATGCGCCTGTCCGACGAGCTGGGCGTGTCGGGTTTTCCGGTCGTGGATGGCGGGCGGGTGGTGGGCATTGTCACCGGGCGTGACCTTCGATTCGAGAGCCGCTACGAGATAGCGGTCAGCGAAATCATGACGCCTCGGGAGCGGCTGGTCACGGTGCCGGAAGGTACCACGCCCGAACAGGCCAAGGCGCTGCTGAACAAGCACAAGCTCGAGCGCTTGCTGGTGGTCAACGACGCGTTCGAGCTCAAGGGCTTGATCACGGTGAAGGACATCACCAAACAGCTGAATTTTCCCAATGCGGCCCGTGACGCAGCAGGGCGCCTGCGGGTCGGTGCCGCAGTCGGGGTGGGTGAGGGCACCGAGGAAAGGGTCGAAGCCCTGGTCAAGGCCGGCGTGGATGCCATCGTGGTGGATACGGCACACGGTCACAGTAAGGGCGTCATTGATCGCGTGCGCTGGGTCAAACAGAATTACCCGCAAGTGGACGTGATCGGCGGCAACATCGCGACCGGCAGCGCGGCGATCGCACTGGTCGAGGCCGGTGCCGACGGTGTCAAGGTCGGCATCGGACCGGGCTCCATCTGCACGACGCGTATCGTGGCGGGTGTGGGTGTTCCGCAAATCATGGCCATCGACAACGTCGCCTCGGCTCTGCAGACCACTGGTGTGCCCATGATTGCCGATGGTGGCATCCGTTACTCCGGTGACATTGCCAAGGCCATCGCAGCGGGCGCCAACGCCGTGATGATGGGTGGTATGTTTGCTGGTACCGAAGAGGCGCCCGGAGAAATTGTCCTGTACCAGGGGCGCAGCTACAAGAGCTATCGGGGCATGGGTTCCATTGGTGCCATGCAACAAGGCAGTGCGGACCGGTACTTCCAGGAAAGCAGCACAGGCAATCCAAATGCCGACAAGCTGGTGCCCGAAGGCATCGAAGGACGTGTGCCTTACAAAGGCTCGGTGGTGGCGATCATCTACCAGATGGCGGGTGGTCTGCGCGCGGCGATGGGTTACTGCGGCTGCCCGAGCATCGAGCACATGCGCGCCAAGGCCGAGTTTGTCGAGATCACGTCGGCCGGCATCCGTGAAAGTCATGTCCACGACGTGCAGATCACCAAGGAGGCCCCGAACTACCGGGCTGACTGACCCCAGGTCGAATTTAGGAGGAGAGCGGGTGAGGTCTGCCCGCTTGTGTCTCGTTGCTGCGTCAGCCTCTGAGGGCCAGGAGCAACTGGAGTTGGGCAGCGACTTCCTCGAACTGGACCACGTCAATGTGGGCGTGGGCCAGCGTCGGCCCCAGCAGACGCGTTTTTGCGCGAAATTGGATGATCTGGCCCGTGCGAACCGGTACGTGAAACTCGCATCGACGCAGGCCGGCGAGCATGCCGAGGCCTTCTGCGCGGTTGGATGAAGGGGGAGCAACGGCCAGCAGACCTGCTCCAGCAGCCTGCGCGGCAGCCTCCACGAGCAGCGTGGCAGGAACCGCAGAGGCGAGCCACCCGCCTATGAACGGCTCTCCTTCCGTCCAGAGGGCTTCACCGGTGAATGTGTTCCGTGCGTGCACCGTGAGCCTGCGCAACAAAAGCATGCTGCCCCGGTGTGGGAGCAGCTCAAGGATGTCGGCATGTTCATAGACCGCGTGGACATTATCGGCCGCCGCGTTGACCCGACCTGCGCCTGTCATCTGCCTTCCAGCTCGATCCGTTTGGCGATCAGGCAGGCATTGCTGCCGCCAAATGCAAATGAATTGCTGAGGACAGCACGCAGGGCCGGATCCTTCAGGGGCCCATTCAGAACATGCCGCAATGGACAGTCGGGGTCGGGGTCAGCCAGGCCCGCTGTGGGAGGCAACTGACCGCGCTGCAGGGCCAGCACGGCGAGGACCATCTCCAGCGCTCCGGCGGCACCAATCAGATGCCCGTGGGTACCTTTGGTGGAACTGACGGGCAGCTGGTCTGCATGGACGCCAAACACCGCACGAATGGAACGGGCCTCGATCACGTCACCGGCATCGGTGGCGGTGCCGTGGGCGTTGATGTAACCAATGTCGGAGGGTTGCAGTCCGGCATCGGCCAGTGCATGGCGCATGGCGCGCTCTTGTCCCTCTTGTGAGGGCGCGGTGAGGTGTGTGGCATCGCTGGTGGCGCCATATCCGCACAAGGCCGCCAGCACAGGTGCCGACCGCTGCTGCGCCAGGTCCGCTCGCTCCAGCACCAGGCAAGCCGCACCCTCACCCAGCACGAAACCTTGCCTGTTTCTGTCAAACGGTCGGCAGCCGTGGGCACTTTGTTCTTGCCCACCCTTGGCCAGCACCCGCAGGGCGTTCCATGCCATGTAGGCCCCTGGATTGATCATGGCCTCGGTGCCAAAAACCACGGCGGCGTCCAGCCATCCGTGCCGTATCGCTCGCATGGCTTCACCCAGTGCTATGGCGGACGAAGCGCAGGCCACACTGTAGGTGAATCCATGCCCCCTAAGGCCGTGTTTCATCGACACAGCGGCCACTGGCGCATTGGCCATCATGCGTGGCACAGACAATGGGTGCATGATGGTCGGGTTGCGACCGGTCTTTTCCTGAGCCAGACATGCCTCGTGGAAGCGTGTGTACAGCGCATCCACAGTCTGGGCTCCACCAAATCCGATCCCGCCATAGACGCCGATGCGGTCCCGATCCACATCGGCCTTCTGGTCCAGCAACCCCGACCTGGAGATCGCTTCATCGCAGGCGACCAGGGCCAATTGGGTGGCCCGGTCCAGAGACTGCGCCTGTCGATCCGTTTTGTCCAGCAGATCGGGGGCCAGCGCAGCCAGGCTGTGCGGCATCCACTGGCACACCTCGGCTGGCGCCGGCCCAATCGCACTGTCGCCGGTCAGGGCACGGTCCATGCTGGACTCAGCGTCTCTGCCCAGCGGGCAGTACGCGCCAACACCGGTGATCCAGACGTCCTGGCTCAAGGCATCAATGGGTGGCACTGCCACCCTCTGGCCATTGCCCACCGTGGTGCTTCAGGACCGCCGACTCGATATCGGCGACCATTTCGTCGAAGCTCATTTCCATGTAACGCATCGGCTCGTTGATCTGGAATCCGTATCGATCCTCGACTTCAAACAGCATCTCGACCAGCCCCAGTGAGTCCAGTTCGAGGTCAGCAACTCGCAGCCCATGCTGTTCGAATTTGGCCGGGTCAACCTGTGCCTGGTCTACAAGAAAGCGCTGGATCGTGTCGCGAAGCATGCCAAATGAGATGTGTGGGGGTGGGGCGATTGTATGTCCCGGAGAAAAGTGGCTGCTTTGCCAGACGCAGGCCTTATCCGGGAGAGTCACCAAGGCGGGGCACCTATAATGAGAGACACATGCACAGACCGTCCTCTCTCCACCTGCTTTGGCAGCCTGTCCGGGCATGGTGGGGCCTGAAGGCCGTGGGTACAAGCGCCTTCATGTGGGGTTTTTTCCTCATCTACTTCCACTTGCTGGAGAACCCGAGGACCGCGCCAGCGGAGATGCCGCTGACGCCCCTGGATGCTTGGGTGCCTTTCCATCCGGTGGCGTGGCTGTTCTACCTTTCCCTTTGGGTGTACACCAGCCTGCCTGTTGCGCTGCAGCCCTCACTGCGCCAACTCATCTATTATGGATTGGCCATCGCGTTGCTCTGCGCCACCGGCCTGACTTTCTTCTATTGGTGGCCAACCGTCATTCCGGTGAGCCATGTCTTGCCTGACGACCACACCTGGAACCTGCTTGCGGGTGTGGATGCGCCGGGCAATGCCTTCCCATCGCTTCATGTGGCCACCAGCGTGTTCAGTGCCATCTGGATCGATGCCCGGCTTCGCGAAATTGGATTGGGCCATCGATGGCGATGGGCCAACGGCCTGTGGTGCCTGGCCATCGTGCTTTCCACCGTGGCAACGAGGCAGCATGTGGTACTCGATGTGGTCGGCGGGCTGGTATTGGCTTTGCCCCTGGCGTGGTTGACACTCTGGGCGCCTTCTCGATTTCGCTGGCGGAAACCGTCGGTTGCGGTCTGAGCCCGGCATTTGGTACCTGTACCCAGGTCGCCTCACGCCGGAGACCAGCTACGATCAATAGCTCAACAGTTGACGGGGTCAGCTGAGACAAGTGGCACCCACGGGTGTCGGTACATCATGAAACACGCCAAGATTCTTATTCTCGATTTCGGGTCCCAGGTGACCCAGCTGATCGCGCGGCGCGTGCGCGAAGCCCATGTCTATTGCGAAGTGCATCCGTGCGATGTAAGCGACGAATGGGTTCACGCCTACGCAGCAGACGGCATGCTCAAGGGCGTGATCCTCTCGGGAAGCCATGCCAGCGTCTACGAGGTGGATGACAAGGCGCCGGATGCGGTTTTTGAGCTGGGCGTGCCCGTTCTGGGCATTTGTTACGGCATGCAAACCATGGCGCAGCAACTGGGGGGCAAGGTCGAGGCTGGTCACACCCGGGAGTTCGGCTACGCCGAGGTGCGTGCCCGAGGACACACCCCCTTGCTTAGAGACATCGCCGACTTCCACACCCCGGAGGGTCACGGCATGCTTAAAGTCTGGATGAGCCACGGCGACAAGGTCACGGCAATGCCGCCGGGGTTCAAGCTCATGGCCAGCACCGACAGCTGCCCGATCGCTGGCATGGCCGACGAGGCACGCCACTTCTATGCGGTGCAGTTCCACCCGGAAGTGACCCACACCGTTCAGGGTCGGGCCATGCTGGAGCGCTTTGTGCTCGAAATCTGCGGTGCCAGCCCGGATTGGGTGATGCGGGATCACATTGCCGAGGCGGTCGAGCTGATCCGTCAGCAGGTGGGTGATGAAGAGGTGATCCTGGGCCTGTCGGGCGGTGTGGACTCGTCGGTGGCTGCGGCCCTGATTCATCGGGCCATAGGCGACCAGCTGACCTGCGTCTTTGTCGACCATGGGCTGTTGCGGCTCAACGAAGGCGACATGGTGATGGAGATGTTTGCCGGCAAGCTGCACGCCAAGGTGGTGCGTGTCGATGCCAGCGAGCTGTTCCTCGGCGAGCTGGCTGGCGTGAGCGATCCTGAGCAGAAGCGCAAGATCATCGGCCGATTGTTTGTTGACGTGTTCAAGGCGGAAGCCGCCAAACTGACTTCAGGTGACACATCCAAAAAGGGCGCCAAGTGGTTGGCCCAGGGAACAATTTACCCAGACGTCATCGAGTCCGGCGGCGCCAAGAGCAAGAAGGCCGTGACCATCAAGAGCCACCACAACGTGGGTGGACTTCCGGAACAGCTGGGGCTGAAGCTGCTTGAGCCTTTGCGCGACCTGTTCAAGGACGAGGTGCGCGAACTCGGCGTTGCACTGGGCCTGCCGCACGACATGGTCTACCGGCATCCCTTCCCCGGGCCCGGCCTGGGCGTGCGCATCCTGGGTGAGGTCAAGAAGGACTACGCAGATCTGCTGCGTCGCGCCGATGCCATTTTCATCGAGGAATTGCGCTCCACCATCGAGCCCCACAGCGGAAAGAGCTGGTACGAGCTGACCAGCCAGGCCTTCACCGTCTTCCTTCCCGTCAAGAGTGTGGGCGTGATGGGCGATGGTCGCACCTATGACTATGTGGTTGCGCTGCGTGCGGTGCAGACCAGCGACTTCATGACCGCCGACTGGGCCGAACTGCCCTACAGCCTGCTCAAGCGGGTGTCCAGTCGCATCATCAATGAGGTGCGCGGTATCAACCGGGTGACCTACGACGTGAGTTCAAAGCCACCCGCCACCATCGAGTGGGAGTAGTTCCATGCGCGCCGGGGTGGGCCTGATCGGACTGCTGCTGGCTGTCCTGCTGGTGATGTGGCTGGTACGCCCAGCCAAGGTGACTGGGCCTGCTGCGCCGCCGTCGGCTCTTCAGTCCAGCGACGCCAGGCCCCAGAGCGAAGACCCGATCACCCCTGAAGACTTCAGGCGTGCGCTCGATGCGGCTGTGCAATCTCGCACTGTGCCGGCGGAGGCCGAATGAACCCGGTTATGCCATCGACCGAAGACGACGCGCGCTGGATGCGCGAGGCGCTGAACCAGGCGAAGCTGGCTGCCGGGCTGGGCGAGGTGCCGGTGGGTGCGGTGGTGGTGCGAGACGGGGTCGTGGTGGGACTTGGGCATAACCGCCCGCTGCGGTCACACGACCCGACGGCACATGCCGAAATTGTGGCCTTGAGAGAGGCTGCGGCAGCCCTGGGAAACTACCGGCTGGATGGCTGCACCCTGTATGTCACGCTGGAGCCCTGCGCCATGTGCAGTGGCGCCATGCTGCATGCGCGTCTGGACCGGCTGGTGTTTGGCGCCGCAGACCCCAAGACCGGGGCAGCCGGTTCGGTGATCGACCTGTTCGCGCAGGCAGCGCTCAACCACCAGACGCGGGTGACCTCGGGTGTTCTGGCCGAAGAGGGCGGGGCATTGCTGAAAGCCTTCTTCCAGGAACGCCGAAGCAATCCCCAGCCCTTGCGTGAAGATGCGGTGCGCTGCCCTGATTCGGCTTTTGTGGACCTACCGGGCTACCCGTGGGTCCCTTGCTACCTCAGTGACCTGCCTTCACTGGCTGGCCTTCGCCTGCATTATTTGGACGAAGGGCCAGCATTTGGCGCCCGAACGTGGCTACTGCTGCACGGGAACCCGGCGTGGAGCTACCTTTACCGCAAGATGATCCCTTCCTTGCTGGCGGCCGGGGACAGGGTGGTGGCGCCGGATCTGATCGGGTTCGGCCGCAGCGACAAACCCAAAAAGCCGCAATCGCACCGGTTCTCCTGGCACCGTCAGGTGCTGCTCGAGTTTGTTGAGCACCTGGACTTGCGCCATGTCGTGCTGGTGGTGCAGGACTGGGGTGGCCTGCTGGGCCTGACCCTGCCCATGGCCGCGCCAGAGCGGTATTCGGGTCTGCTGGTGATGAACACCTTGCTGGCAACGGGTGATCAACCCCTTTCGCCCGGGTTCCTCGATTGGCGAGCCATGTGCCGTCAGAAATCTGACTTTGATGTCGGCCGCCTGTTGCGCCGCGGCAATCCCCAGCTCAGTGACGCCGAGTGTGCGGCGTACAACGCCCCTTTCCCCGACCGGGGTCATCGAGCCGCCTTGCGGGCCTTCCCCGACATGGTGCCGGAGTTTCCAGACAGCGACGGTGCCGCCATCTCGCGCGAGGCCCGGGATTTCTGGCAGCAACGCTGGCAGGGCCGGAGCCTGATGGTCATCGGTCAGCAAGACCCGGTGCTGGGTGAACCTGTCATGCGCTCCCTTCACGCAGACATACGCAATTGTCCGCCACCTGTTTTGCTGCCACAGGCCGGCCACTTTGTGCAGGAGCATGGGGAAACCATTGCACGTTTGGCGCTCGCGCATTTCAAGGATTGAACATGAGCCACATCTACATTTACTCGCCCTCCAGCGCCGTGCGCGACAAGGTGGCCTTTCGGCTCGGTGTTCGCCGTTTGCGGGCCCTGGGACACGAGGTGGAGATCGACGAAGCGGCACTGAGCAGCCACATGCGTTTTGCCGGTGACGATGCCACGCGGGTGGCAGCCATCGGCCGTGCAGCGGCCAGCGGTGCCGACGTGGCGCTGATCTCCAGGGGCGGTTATGGCCTGACGCGCATTCTGCCAGCCTTGCCCTATCGGCAACTGGCCAAGGCCATCGAAAAGGGCACACGTTTCGTGGGCCTGAGCGACTTCACCGCCCTGCAATGCGCCGTGCTTGCGCGCACGGGTGGGGTCACATGGGCCGGACCGGCGCTGGGCGAAGACTTTGGTGTGGACCAGCCGGACGAGATCATGCAGGCCTGTTTCGACGATCTGCTGTGTGGGCAAGGGGAGGGAAGTGGCTGGCGCCTGCCTGCCTCGGATGTCGGCAAGCTGCCTATCCACCGTGAGACCGGGCTCGCGGCCTTGCAGCTGAACAAGGCCACGCTATGGGGAGGCAACCTGTCGGTGCTCTGTGCCCTGGTCGGCACACCCTACTGGCCCTCCATCAAGGGCGGCGTTCTGTTTCTGGAAGACGTCAACGAACACCCGTACCGCATCGAGCGGCAACTCACGCAGTTGCTGCATGCCGGTGTGCTGGGTCGCCAGAAGGCCATTGTGCTGGGTGTGTTCAACCGCTACAAGGCGGTGTCGCACGACAGGGGGTTCAAGTTGCAGACCGTGGTGAACTGGCTGCGAGCACAGCTGAAAGTGCCGGTGCTCACCGGACTGCCGTTTGGACATGTCCCGACCAAGGTGCTGTTGCCGGTCGGTGAAACCGTGTCGCTGATGGTGGACGGTCGCGACGCGCTGCTTTACTGGGGTTGAGAATCTGATTACGCCCAGGGGGCGGGCCTTCAGTGGCGCTGTCGGCTGGAGGCGTCCATCAGGCTTTTGGGAACGAGCCCCTTGAACACCGGGGTCAGAGACTGCACCATGTTCACCGCTTTCGCTTCTCCGTGCATGCTGCTCAGGGCCGATACCATTTCCGCGCGGGCATACCACAGCGCGTGCGCGTCGTGCAGGTAGCGCAGCTTCCGGCTGAGCTGGGGGTGCATTTTCACGCCGTCATCACCTAGCACACGCAACATGGCCTGGCGAACGGGCTCAAGCGCCTCGGGTGAAGCCTTGCGAACTTCCGTACCGAGCAGCGCCGAAATGCTGTTGCGCAAGCCTGGCTTGATGAAACGCATGATGCAATCCTCAACGACATTGGTTTTGAGCCTGAACGATATACGGCCGCGCCTCGTCTTGCAAGCGTGAAAAAGCAACAAAAAACCGAAAAAACGACAAGTGAATCAAAGATTTACCGGCCAAGCTTCACCTCTTGGCTGAAACATCTGCATACCTTTGAAATAGAAACCTCAACAGATCCCCTGATGGGGGGGCTGGCGTTAATGCGATCTGACCACCGACCAAAGGCCAGAAATGGGCCCCGTGCGGCCGACGAGTGGTGTCATGCTGGCGACCTCCGTGACAAAGTTCTCGCGCAAGATTTCGAGTGTGGCACCGATCAAAGGCATCCGGGGCATGTGATGTAATCATCTTCTACTCATATCCATATCCATGGCTGAACTGACCATTGCCTTCGTCGACCTCACTGGCAGCGTTTCGGTGTTCGAGACGCTGGGCAATGACCGGGCGACCAGGGCAGTCACCAAACTGACCCAGTGGATCGGGTCTGTGGGGCTGGAGAACGGTGGCCAGGTGGTCAAGATGCTGGGGGATGGCGTGTTGTTGTCGTTCACCAACAACCGTCTGGCGGTAGAGACCATGTCTCAGATCCAGCAGGAACACTCACAAAGGGTGGCGCAATGGCCCAAACGCCTGAAGCTGCAGATGCAGATTGGCATGGCCAGGGGGCAGGTGGTGCAGGTGGACGGAGATTGTTTTGGCGATGCGGTGAATGTCGCCTCGCGTCTGAGTGATTTGGCTGGCCCTGAACAGATCCTGGCGACAGACACGGTCATCCGCAAGCTCGGCCCCAGGCACGGCGTGCGCAGCCGCAGCCTGGGGCCTATGCGAATCAAGGGTCGGGCGGAGCCTTGCGAAGTGTTTCGCATCGAATGGCAGCCAGAAATGCTGTCCGAATTTCTCACCCTGCCCTCCGATTTGCACACGCTGCCCATGTCGGCCGAATCGGTGTTCGGAGGCATTCAGCTGGGTTGGCTGGATGCCAGTCGGGCGTTCGACATCACTGACCTGCCGGTCAAGATCGGCCGCATCCCTGAAGCAGACTTCGTGGTCAATGATCCCCGTGTCTCTCGCATCCATGCCACGCTGGACATCAGATCCGGCAACTACGTTCTGGAGGACGTGAGCAGCTACGGAACCTGGGTGCGTTTTTCTGGCACCGAGAATGTGATTTCGCTGCGACGGCAGGAGTGTCTGCTCCACAGCAACGGCGAGATTGCCATGGGCACACCGTTCACTGACTACAGCGCGCCCACGGTTTCATTCAAGCTGGTGGACGGCGCGATGGTGCTCGGTCACTCGCGTCTGCCCTGACCCGTTCGCCTGAATGAACCGGCTCACAAGCGCGGGAGCCGAGGCCCGTGACGCCTGGGGTCCTGGGTAAACCGTGTACCGACTCAGGCTTGCTCGACCGATGTGTCGTCGCCGACCGGACCCATGCGGCCAGTCAATTGGGCTGCGGCCTGCAACTGGCTGCCCAGCTGTGCCACCAAGGCCGAAAGCTCGCTGCTGCTGATGCGGCCATCCTGGTCGCTGTCGGCGGCGGCCAACAAGGCATTGAGTGCATCGGCCGGCTGAATCGTCTGGGTCGCAGCGGGTGCGCTGGCCGTGGCTGAGGCAGCAGACGCTGGTGCGGCCTGCGGCGCCGTCACATGACCAGTTGGCCTGCCGCCG
Organism: Burkholderiales bacterium; assembly: GCA_030604135.1. Classification (GTDB taxonomy): domain Bacteria; phylum Pseudomonadota; class Gammaproteobacteria; order Burkholderiales; family Burkholderiaceae_C; genus Hydrogenophaga. The sequence goes on from JAUVWL010000029.1 coordinate 38,986, forward strand.
GCGAACTGGGTCGGCGCCATCGCAAAACCGGCGGGCACCGGCGCCCAGCCCATGGGCATCCATTGGGGCATGCCACCGAACCCACCCATATCGAAGGTACTGAACGTGCTGAAGGTGGCAACGCGGTGCATCATGGGCCCCTGGACCTGGGCACCCACGCGGGCCTGCATCATGCCCGTCATGAATTCCTCTTGTGTCAAATGGCCGTCGCCGTTGCCGTCCATCCGGGCAAACAGGCCAATCTCCGGGCTCGAGGCCTCGGTCGGTGCCACGCCAAATTTGCCGGTGGTGGCCGCTGAGGAGCTGCCGGTCGATTGCAGAGCGCTCACCAACATCTGGCTGATTTCACTTCCATTGAGCGACCCGTCCCCATCGGCATCAACCTGTGCAAACAGCGCTTCAGGGTCATCGGTCACTGGTACACCCAGCTTTCCAGCCAGTTTGTCCAGTGCAGCCTTGAACTCCCCCTGGTCGACACGCCCATCGCCATCGGCGTCCAGCTTGCGCACGAGTTTGTCTTGCATTTGTGTGGCCAGGGTCGTCAGGGCCGTCGTGCCAAGTCCACTGCGGTTGTTTGACAGGAGGGATTCCAGCGTGCTCATTGCGGTTCCTTTGCGTGTAAAGGGTAGGGCGGCGACCTGCAGGTCGAGCCGTGGCACGATGTTCGCTGGATTTTGACCTGCTTGAACCCCCTAAATGAGGCAGCTCCAAGCCCTATTTCAGGCCATTGATCTTTGAATCAGGAATGGGAAGCTGGCAGCTCACACCAGCGTGCTCGTGCGTGGTCAATCGCCAGCGCTGTTGTGGGCATGAGCGCATGCGTTGACGCGGAATTTGAGCCCATAAGTGCCCTCTTCGGCAAGCCCAGGTGCTGGGCCCGGCGAGGGAAGAGGACTATTTGAGGTTACCTGACAGGAACTGGGCCAACCGCTCGCTGCGAGGGCGGGCCAGCACCTCGGCCGGTTGCCCCTCTTCTTCGATACGTCCCTGGTGCAGGAAGATCAGGTGGTTGGAAACCTCACGCGCAAATCCCATCTCGTGTGTGACCACCAGCATGGTGCGACCCTCTTCAGCCAGCAGCTTCATCACGCGCAACACCTCCCCAACCAATTCCGGATCAAGTGCACTGGTCGGCTCATCGAACAGCATGACGGCGGGTTCGACGGCCAATGCCCGGGCGATGGCCACACGCTGCTGTTGTCCACCACTCATGTGAGATGGGTAGCGGTCTTCGACGCCACGCAGCCCCACACGCTCCAGGTAGCGGCGTGCACTTTCCACGGCCTGATCGCGCGGGATGCCCAGCACATGAACCGGCGCCTCGATGATGTTCTGCAGCACGGTCATGTGGGCCCAGAGGTTGAAATGCTGGAACACCATAGCCAAGCGCGTGCGCAGTCGCTGCAGTTGCCCCGGCTGCACGGCCTGCAATTCGCCTTGCCGGTCGGGGCGCAGCTGCAATTCCTCGCCCCCGAGCACGATGCGGCCACTGTTGGGACGTTCAAGCAGATTGATGCAGCGCAGGAAGGTGCTCTTGCCGGATCCGGAACTGCCGATCAGGCTGATCACGTCACCGGCGTGGGCTGTCAATGACACCCCTTTAAGTACCTCGTTGTTGCCAAAGCGCTTGTGGATGTCGGTCACCTCAAGCAGAGGACCGGATCCATGCGGGTTGCTGGGGGGCTGCACTGGTGTCATGTGAGAACGTGTCAGAAGTCAGGCGCCCAACAGGTCGCCTGTGCGAAACGGAACGGCTCCCGCCACCTTGCCGAGTTCACCGCCAGCGTGCACATAGCGATCCCGCACCCTGGCATAAAACACCCCGTCCACCTCGCTGCACACGCGGTGCACTCGTGGGCCTTCGGGCGCCGTGGGGTCAATGATCTCGGCGACAGCGTCACCCACAGCCAGTCGCTGTCCAGGCGCAACCAGAAAGGCAACCAGGCCGGGAACCGAAGAGCGCAGCGTTTGTGATCCTGCCAGCGGGGTGGGGGAGCAAGGCAGGGCCGGCAGTGCGGGCACCGGTCTGGCGACCATGCCGATGTGCGCAAGGTAATCCATCAGGGCTTGTGCATCGCGCCGCGCCAGTTCGTGGCTCACATCGCCCTCGCCGCGTAACTCCACGGTGGTGCTGGCACAGGCCTGGATCAGCGGAAACGGTGTGTTTCTTTCTTGCAATTGCTGGGCCAGTTGCCACCAGAGGCCCGAAAGCCGTTCGTCGAAAGGCCCCCCGCCGGAGTCCCTGGCCAGCAACACCGCCTGGCAGCCCAGGGTGCGTGCAAGGGGCTCCAGCGCCGGCCAGCAGGGGGCTTCGGTGTAGAGATGCATCACCGCTTCGGCGTCGCAATGCAGATCGATCACCACGTCCGCGTCGTGTGCCAGACTGAGCAGGGTGCGGCGCTGGGCGTCCAGCTCGGTCAGTGGTTTCCACGCCTGCAGCCAACAGGACACCAGGTCACGCACTGTGCGCGTGTTTTCATGAGCGTCCGGGCCCAGCCTGGACAGGGCCTGTTCGAGGATCGCATCAGCCAGGTCCGGGTAATGACGGTTGAAGTTCTGTGCCGTGTCCAGTTCGAAGCGTCCCAGGGGCTTGTGGTTGAGACGCTGGGCCAGACCGATCGGATTGGCCATGGGGACCAGCACCACCTCACCCCGCAACTGTTCTGCCCGTTCTGCCTGGTCCAGGGCCTCCCGCAGGTGGTGCAAAACCAGCATGCCTGGCAGTTCTTCAGCGTGCAGGCTGGCCTGGAGGTAGACCTTTCGACGACCCGTTGGCCCGAAATGCAGGCTCACAAGCTGACGCTGCAGTCCGATACTGCCAACGGGCAAGGTGTGTTCACGGCGCTCCATGGCTGATTTTCAATGGGTTCTGGGTGCCAGGTGGCCCATGAAGCGGCGCTCGGCCAGCCGGAAGGTGCCCACCAGCATGAAGGTGATCACCAGGTAGATACCCGCTGCAAACAAATAGGCTTCGAACGGAAGGTAGTAGTCGGAATAGATGCGGCTGGCGGCGGCGGTGAGGTCCAGCATGCCGGGCACCGTGCTGGCCAGACTGGTGCTGTGCAGCATCATGACCACCTCATTGGAGTAGGCGGGCAGGGTGCGGCGCATGGCACTGGGCATGACGATTCGGCGCATGGCCTGCCAGCGGCTCATGCCCATGGCCTGGGCCGCCTCGATTTCCCCGACCGATGTTTCGCGGATCGAACCGGCGAGCAGTTCGGCGGTGTAGCCGGCCGTGTTCAGGCTGAAGGCCAGCAATGCGCAGAAGAACGCATCCTTGAAATGGGTCCAGGGCCAGACTGTGTCCCACCGGGCCTGTATCCACTCGAGTTGGGCAATGCCGTAGTAGATCAGGTAGACCTGAATCAGCAGGGGCGTGCCGCGGATCACATAGGTGAGCGCACCCACAACCCACCTCAGCGGTGCAATGGTGCTGGTCAGCGCCAGGGCCATGAGCACGGCCAGCACACCGCCGACCGCCAGGGCTGACAGCAACAGCCACACCGTCGTGACCAGGCCCTCGGCGTAGAGCGCGAGGGTCTGGGGCATGGCGATGACTTCCCAACGCATGCGCGGCCTTCCCGATCAATCAGGTCTGAGCCCGGCGAACGCCGAGGCTGTAGCGGCGGTCCAGCCAGCGAAGCGCCCAGAGGGAAACCGAGGTGTAGGCCAGGAAGAGGGCGGCGGCAAACAGGAAGAAGGTGAACGGCTCCCGTGTCGCTGCGCTGGCCTGCTTGGCAAGGTAGGTCATCTCCTGAAGTCCGATGAGGCTGATCAGGGCCGTGGCCTTGATGAGCACCAACCAGTTGTTGGTGAAGCCGGGCAGGGCGTAGCGCACCATCTGCGGCAAGGTGATACGGACAAAGGTGCGTACACGCCCCATGCCAAACGCCCAGGCGGCCTCTGCCTGACCTCGCGGGATCGCCAGAATGGCCCCCCGGAAAGTCTCGGTCATGTAGGCGCCGTAGATGAAACCGATGGTCAGCACACCGGCAGCAAAAGGATTGATGTCGACATGCCGGCGGCTGCCGGCCCATTCCATGACATGGTTCAGGCCGATCGTGCCACCATAAAAAATGAGCAGCATCAGCACCAGTTCGGGGACACCTCGGATCAGGGTGGTGTAGACCGTCGCCAGACCTACCAGCCATCGTTGGCCGGACAACTTGGCAGCCGCCCCCAGCAAGCCCAGGACGATGGCGAACAGCAGCGCTGCAAGCGAGACGCCCACGGTGACGAGGGCGCCTTGCAGGATCGACGCGTAGTAACCCGACAAGGCCGGAAGGCGTCAGTCGCCGTAGACGTCGAAGTCGAAGTACTTCTTGCTCACCGTTTCGTAGACGCCATTGCCACGGATGGTCTGAATGGCCGCATTGATTTGCTCGCGCAACTGGTCTTCGCCTTTGCGCATGGCGACGCCAACGCCGTAGCCGTAGTACTTCACATCGGACAGGATGGGCCCGACAAACCCGTAGCCTTCGCCCTCGGGTTTGCTGAGGAAGCCGCCGGTTACTTCGACTGAGTCGGCCACCGTGCCGTCAAGACGGCCAGACCGGATGTCCAGATAGACTTGATCCTGGGCCTCGTAAGGAATCACGTTCACGCCGACCGGGCGCAACTCTCCCATGGCATAGCGTTCCTGCGTGCTGCCCTTGAGGACGCCAATTCGCTTGCCTTTGAGCGAATCCAGATCGGTGAAAGGGGTGTCCACTTTCACCACTATGCGGCTGGGTGTGTTGTAGTACTTGTCCGAGAAATCAACCACCTGCTTGCGCTCATCGGTGATCGACATCGAGCTGATGATGACGTCGTACTTGCGCGCCTGAAGGCCGGGAATCATGCCGTCCCAGACCTGTTCGACATAGCTGCATTTGCGTTGAATTTCGGTACAGATGGCCTCAGCAATGTCTACATCGAAACCGGCGGGCTGGCCATCGGGTGTCTTGAATGTGAAGGGTTCGTAGGTAGGATCGATCGCAACGCGTAGCTCCGGGAGGGCCGCTGCGGGGCTGCTGGGCTGCGCTGCTGGCGCAGCGGGGGCTGGTGCTTCCGTTTTGCCGCAAGCGGCCAGAGAAACCGCGCCAACGATGCCCAGGGAGAAGATCAGTTGTTTCATGTCAATGACAGCTTGTTTCAGACATTGGGTGGCTCACGGCATTGCGGCCACCTCGGGTGAGCAGATTGTAGGTCCGGGCCCCTTGACCCGCGCGCGCACCAGATCGGTGTTTGCCCGGACCCAGTGTGGCTGGCTTCTGATCAGCTGCAAGAAATGCACCGGGTGAACGAGTTTTGGGGGCGGTTGTTCCAGATCCATGCTCTTGTGCGTGGCCATTGGGATTGGATTCCTTTACCTTAACATAATATACATTGTGGAATATC
>JAUVWL010000024.1 GCA_030604135.1 Burkholderiales bacterium
CCCGGCTGTAGGCGGATCGCAATGGACCACGGCAGAACATCAAAGAGAGGAAAAGTCCTTGTGTGGCAAGGACTTGCAGACTCTCTTGGACTTCTGCGGAAGTCCGCAGATTGATGCAGTGGAGCGGGTGATGGGAATCGAACCCACGTCTTGAGCTTGGGAAGCTCAGGTCCTGCCATTGAACGACGCCCGCAACAAACCGTAGTTTACTTGAGCACGTCGCCCAGGCAGACGTACTTGATCTCGACGTAGTCGTCCATGCCGTAATGGCTGCCCTCGCGGCCCAGACCCGATTGCTTGACACCACCGAATGGCACGTGCTCGGTCGCCAGAATGCCCACGTTCACGCCGACCATGCCGTATTCCAGCGCCTCGGTGACGCGGAAGATGCGGCCCACGTCGCGACTGTAGAAGTAACTGGCCAGACCGAACTCGGTGTTGTTGGCCGCGTCGATGGCCTCCTGCTCGGTCTTGAATTTGAAGACCGGGGCGAAGGGGCCGAAGGTTTCTTCCCGGGCACACAGCATGTCGGCGGTGGCGTCGGCCACCACGGTGGGTTCGAAGAACTGGCCGTTCAGGCGCTTGCCGCCGGTGAGCACACGGGCGCCCTTGGCTTTGGCGTCATCCACATGGCGTTGCACCTTCTCCACTGCGGCTTCCTCGATCAGCGGTCCCTGGTTCACGCCGTCCTCAAAACCGTTACCTACCTTGGCGGTTTTCACCTTGGCGGCGAACTTCTCGACAAAGGCGTCGTAAACGCCTTCCTGCACGTACAGGCGGTTGGAGCAGACACAGGTCTGGCCGGCGTTGCGGTACTTGCTGGCAAAGGCGCCTTCGACGGCCGAGTCGATGTCGGCGTCGTCGAACACGATGAAGGGCGCGTTGCCGCCCAGCTCCAGCGACATCTTCTTGACCGTGGGCGCGCTCTGCGCCATGAGAATGCGGCCGACCTCGGTGGAGCCGGTGAAGCTGATGTGGCGCACCACATCGGACGCGCACAGCACCTTGCCGATGGCGATGCTGCCGGGGCCGTCGCTGGTGATGAGGTTGAGCACACCGGCCGGAATGCCGGCGCGCATGGCCAGCTCGGCTGCGGCCAGGGCGGTCAGCGGGGTCAGTTCGGCCGGCTTGATGACCACCGGGCATCCGGCCGCCAGTGCCGGCGCGACCTTGCGGGTGATCATGGCCAGCGGGAAATTCCATGGCGTGATGGCGGCGCAGACGCCGATGGGCTGCTTGAGCACCAGCAGGCGGCGGTTGTTGTCGAACTGGGGCAGGGTCTCGCCGTTGACGCGCTTGGCCTCTTCGGCGAACCACTCGACGAAGCTGGCGCCATAGGCTACTTCCCCCTTGGCCTCGGCCAGGGGTTTGCCCTGTTCGGCGGTCATCAGGCGGCCCAGGTCGTCCTGGTTGGCCATCAGCAGGTCGAACCACTTGCGCAGGATGATGCTGCGCTCCTTGGCGGTCTTGGTCTTCCAGGGGCCCCAGGCGGCGTTGGCCGCGGCGATGGCCTTCTCGGCATCGGCCGGACCCAGGTTGGCCACGTCGGCCAGCTTCAGCCCGGTGGCGGGGTCGTTCACGTCGAAGCGGCTGGCGCCTTTCACCCATTCGCCGTTGATCAGTGCGTCGGTCTTGAGCAGGGTGGGGTCCTTGAGCAGGGCCAGGGGAGAGGTTTTCATGTCCATGGTCGTCTCCGTTGGAGGGGTTGGTTATTTAATATATTAATCAATTCGGTCGAGCGTTGTTGGCCCAATCGCAACAGCAGAGATTAGACCCGGTTCAAAGCTTGCGCAGTACCGCATGAGACCCGCACAACGGAACCATCCCGCCACCGAAATCCAACAAACCCGCTCAGGACCAGCGCCCATGTAGGAAAATGGAGGGTTGCAGGCGCCGCTTTGGTGCCCCTGAACTGCCACACCCGAACATGACCCGCCCCACCACCGTCGCCGAGATCCGCAAGAGCTTTCTGGACTTTTTTGCCGCCAAGGGCCACACCGTCGTCGCGTCCAGCCCGCTGGTGCCGGGCAACGACCCGACGCTGATGTTCACCAACAGCGGCATGGTGCAGTTCAAGGACGTGTTCCTGGGCACCGACAAGCGCAGCTACGTGCGCGCGGCCTCGGTGCAGGCCTGCCTGCGCGCCGGCGGCAAACACAACGACCTGGAGAACGTGGGCTACACCGCCCGCCACCACACCTTCTTCGAGATGCTGGGCAACTGGTCGTTTGGCGACTACTTCAAGCGCGAGAGCCTGAAGTGGGCCTGGGAGCTGCTGACCGTGGTCTACGGCCTCCCGGCCGAGCGCCTGCTGGCGACCGTCTACGCCGAAGACGACGAGGCCTACGACATCTGGACCCAGGAGATCGGCCTGCCGCCCGAGCGTGTGATCCGCATCGGTGACAACAAGGGCGGCCGCTACAAGAGCGACAACTTCTGGATGATGGCCGACACCGGCCCCTGCGGTCCCTGCTCGGAGATCTTCTACGACCACGGCCCCGAGATTCCTGGCGGCCCGCCGGGCAGCCCTGACGAAGACGGCGACCGCTTCATCGAGATCTGGAACAACGTGTTCATGCAGTTCGACATGAAGGAAGATGGCTCGGTCACGCCGCTGCCCGCGCCCTGCGTGGACACCGGCATGGGCCTGGAGCGTCTGGCTGCCATCCTGCAGCACGTGCACAGCAACTACGAAATCGACCTGTTCGACGCCCTCATCAAGGCCGCAGCGCGTGAAACCGGCTGTGCCGACCTGGGCAACCCCTCGCTCAAGGTGATCGCCGACCACATCCGCGCCACCTCTTTCCTGATCAGCGACGGTGTCATTCCCAGCAACGAAGGCCGGGGCTATGTTCAGCGCCGCATCGTTCGCCGGGCCATCCGCCATGGCTACAAGCTGGGCCAGAAAACCCCGTTCTTCCACAAGCTGGTGCCCGACCTGGTCAAGCTGATGGGCGACGCCTACCCCAGCCTGGCCAGCCAGGCCCAGCGCATCACCGACATCCTCAAGGCCGAGGAAGAGCGCTTCTACGAGACCCTTTTCGTTGGAATGGACATTCTCGATGAGGCAATCCAAGACCTGTCACCTGACGCGGGATACACGGACTTGTCGAAAAAGTTGCCGGGCGAGGTGGCCTTCAAGTTGCACGACACCTACGGTTTCCCGCTGGATCTGACGAACGATGTCTGCCGCGAGCGAGGCGTCACCGTTGACGAGGCCGGTTTCCACGCCGCCATGGAGGCGCAGAAAGCCAAGGGCCGCGCCGCCGGCAAGTTCAAGATGGACAAGGCGCTGGAGTACACCGGCGCCGGCAACACCTTTGTCGGTTACGACGCTCTGCAGGCGCAGGCCAAGGTGGTGGCGCTCTACCACGAAGGCGCCCCGGTGGCCGAGCTCAAGACGGGCCAGCAGGGCGTTGTGGTGCTGGACACCACGCCCTTCTACGCCGAAAGCGGCGGTCAGGTGGGTGACGAGGGCGTGCTCACCAGCGGTTCGGCCCGTTTTGGGGTGGCCGACACGCAGAAGATCAAGGCCGACGTGTTCGGCCACCACGGCGTGGTCGAGCAGGGCACGCTGGCGGTGGGTGACACCGTGAGCGCCAGCGTCAACCTGGACCTGCGCGCGGCCACCGTGCGCAACCACAGCGCCACCCATCTGATGCACAAGGCCCTGCGCGAGGTGCTGGGCGAGCATGTGCAGCAGAAGGGATCGCTGGTCAATGCCGAGCGCACACGCTTCGACTTCGCGCACAACGCGCCGGTCACCGATGAGCAGATCCGCCGTATCGAGGGCATCGTCAACGCCGAGATCCTGGCCAACGCCGCCGCCAGCGCGCAGCTGATGGACATCGAATCGGCCAAGAACTCGGGCGCCATGATGCTGTTCGGCGAGAAATACGGCGACACCGTGCGCGTGCTGAGCATTGGTTCCAGCAAGGAGCTGTGCGGTGGCACCCACGTCAAGGCCACGGGCGACATCGGCCTGTTCAAGATTGTGGCCGAAGGCGGTGTGGCCGCCGGCGTGCGCCGCATCGAGGCGGTCACCGGGGCCAATGCGCTGGCCTATCTGCAGTCGCTGGAAGCTACCGTGTCGCAGGCAGCGGGTGTCCTCAAGGCGCCGGTGCCCGAGCTGACCGCCCGCATCGGGCAGGCGCTGGACCAGATCAAGGCGCTGGAAAAGGAAGTCGCCGCCCTCAAGGGCAAGCTGGCGTCCAGCCAGGGCGACGAACTCGTGGCCCAGGCCGTGGACGTCAAGGGTCTGAAGGTGCTGGCCGCTACCCTGCAGGGGGCCGACGCCAAGACCCTGCGCGAGACCCTGGACAAACTCAAGGACAAGCTCAAGACCGCCGCCATCGTGCTGGCTGCGGTGGACGGCGGCAAGGTGCAGCTGGCTGCCGGTGTCACGGCCGACAGCATTGGCAAGGTCAAGGCCGGCGAGCTGGTCAACTTTGTCGCCCAGCAAGTCGGTGGCAAGGGCGGCGGCAAACCCGATATGGCCATGGCCGGCGGCACCGACGCCTCGGGTCTGCCCCAGGCGCTGGCCTCGGTGCAGGGCTGGGTGGCCGAGCGGGTCTGAGCACCGCCTCCTACCGCATCGTCATGCCCGCGAACGCGGGCATCCACGCGCAGCCTGGGTCTCGATGGGCTCCTGGACACCCGCCTGCGCGGGTGTGACGAAAGGGACGCCTGTTTGAGCCCATTCCCTCCCAGCCTCTGACCACCTATCGGCCGGGCGCGCGTTTCCATGGGGCACTGGCGTGAAGCGGGAGCACCCGGTGGACGGCATGAACGCCTCACAATCCCCAGAGCGCCCAGACCCCCAGCATCCCCAGCACCGCCGCCGCACCAATGTGGATGGCGCGCACCGGCAAGCGGTGCGCCATGCGGTCACCCAGCCAGACCGCGGGGGCGTTGGCCAGCATCATGCCCAGGGTGGTGCCCATGACCACGGCGAACCAGGCGTTGAACTGAGCGGCCAGGGCCACCGTGGCCACCTGCGTCTTGTCGCCCATCTCGGCCAGAAAGAACAGCACACAGGTGGTACCGAACACCCCCCACCGGCCCTGGGTGTCGGGCTGTTCGTCGAGTTGGTCCGGAACGAGCATCCACACCGCCATGGCCAGGAAACCGATGCCGAGCACCCAGCGAAGGATGTCTTCGGTGAGCCACTGCGCCACCAGCAAGCCGACGCCACCGGCCAGCGCGTGGTTGGCGACCGTGGCCACAAAAATGCCCCAGACAATGGGCCAGGGCTTGCGAAAGCGTGCGGCCAGCAACAGGGCCAGCAACTGCGTCTTGTCACCGATCTCGGCGAGGGCCACCAGACCGGTGGAGATGAGGAAGGCTTCCATGCTGTGTTCCGGGGCTGGAGACGGGTCCATGGTCACACCCCTCCCAGCCCGAACCAAGGGGAAATGACCATGGGTCTTGCCAGACTCGTGAGTTGCCACCGCCATGCCGATGCTCGGCAAGTGTGTTGACAGTGGCCCCGCCAGGGTGGCGGGCGGCTACTCCCCCAAAGGTGAAGAGAGTTTAACTGGCCTTCGGCTTCGCCTGCCCCAGGGACCTACGGTCTGGTGCACGGTAAACGGCAGGCCTGTAAGGAGGCCGGCTTTGGATCAGTCTGCCGGACACCTCGAAACAGTGGTTCAGTTCGTTCGGTCCGGGCTTTCAAGTGTGGGCTGGCCGGTGAATGGGCAGGCCGGCGTGGGGCAGGCTTGCACGCAGAACCGAGCCGCTCACGGACTCGGTCGCGTACAGCGTTTTGCGGTCGGTGCCGCCAAAGGCCACGTTTGTCAGTGATGACCCGGCGCAGCTTTGCAGCACTTGAAGGGGTTCGGCCTTTGGAGACAAAACCCATGCCACGCCCAGCCCCGGGTTGGCCACGATCAAGCTCCCGCGGTCATCAACCGCCAGGCCGTCTGGGCCGCTGGGCCCATAGGACGTGAAGAACGCGCTGACCTTGGATACGCTGCCGTCGTCCATCAAGGGCACCCTCCAGACCTGGTTGCCCCGTGTCACCGCGAGATAGAGCACGTTCTCGTCAGGTGACAGTGCCACCCCGTTGGGGCTGGGCACATTGGTCAGCAAGGCATCCAGGTTGCCGTTGGGCCGCAGGCGGTAGAGTCGTCCGCTCGGATCGTGCAGACCCGACTGCCCCTGATCGGTGAAGTACAGGTTCCCTTGGCTGTCAAAGACCAGATCGTTGACGCCTTTGAAGCGCTCGCTGTTGCGCCGCTCCAGGTAAGGGCGAACGGCACCGCTGGCAATGTCACACACCATCAGGCCATTGCGGTAGTCGGTTATCAGCAGTTCCCGGTCGTTCAGGAATTTCATGCCGTTGGGCTCACCGTCCCACTCGGCAATCTGGGTCCAGTCCCCCTGCGGATCGATGCAGAAGATGCGCCCGAACGGGATGTCGGTGACATAGAGCCTGCCATTGCGGTCGAACACAGGCCCTTCCAGGAAGGAGTCAACTGGCTGGCCGCCCCGGTTGGCGTCGGCCCATGCCGAGCGCACCCCTGTGCGGCGAAACCTGTCTGGCATCCGGGTGAACACCTCGGTTTGCCGAACTTCGGGGGGGGTGATGAGGAACATGTTGGCCATCCTGTACATGGAAGGGGGAGGCGGCCGCGCCCAGTGAAGGCGCGCACCGGGTCATGTGGTCGCCCAGGGCGACCCTGCTTCTCACTCTTTTCTGATGCCGGCGGCCTTGACAGTGGCCGCCCAGCGGCCGCTTTCCTCGGCCAGAAACTTGCGGAACTCGTCGGGGCTTGATGCGACGATACGGGAACCCAGCGCGTCAAACCTTTCCCTCACCTCAGGCATGGTCAAAACCTCCTTGATGGCAACCTGCATGCGGGCAAGCGTGGCGGGTGAGGTGCCCCGGGGTGCAAATACACCATTCCATTCATGGACCTCATACGGCCTGCCAATGACTTCGGAGATGGTGGGCACGTTGGGGTGCAGGGGATGGCGCTGCGCCGAAGTGATGGCCAACGGACGCAGCATGCCGCTCTGCACATGTCCGCCAATGGCGGGCAGATTGGCGAACCCCATGTCGGTTTCGCCCGCGAGATTGGCGGTGATGGCCAGGCCACCACTGCGGTATGGGACGTGCAGAAGCTTGATGTCAACAGCCTGGTTGAACAGTTCAGCCCCCATGTATTGCACGGTGCCTTGTCCTCCCGATCCGAATGTCAGTTTGCCAGGTGCCGTCTTGGCCGCTTTGACGAAGTCCTGGAGGGTTTGGTGGGGCGAGTTCTTGGGGACCGCCATCAGCATGGGGGTCACCGCCACCATGGTCACGGGAAGCAGATCCTGCTCGGGATCGAAGGACAGCTTCTGGAGGTGGGGGTTGATCGACAGCGGCGTCGCGTCGTACAGGAAAGTGAGTCCGTCCGGCGCTGCCTGGGCCACAAACTGCTGACCAATGATCCCGCTGGCGCCTGCGCGGTTCATCACCACCACGGAGGTGCCGAGCTTCGGGCCCAGGTGCTGGGCAATCAGTCGGGCCAATGCGTCGGCAGTTCCGCCGGGAGCATAGGGCACGACCAGGCTGATGGGCCTGCCCTCAGGCCAGGCGGGCTGCGCATGGCCTGCGGGCGCGATGGTGGCCAGACCCAGGCCGGCAGCCGCGAGCATGGTGTTGAAGGTTCTGCGTTTCATGGTGTCGTCCTCTTGTTGAGTGGTGAATGGATGGCGCTTCAAACTGTCGCCACGGGGGTGACGGGTGAGCCGACTGCTCCCGGCAAGCGCAAGGGAGGTGCGGTCAGCAAGAAATGGTGGCGTCTGCGGCTTCGCAACCAAGCAGCGAGTTCGGTCAGGTACCACAGTTCGCCCAGGTGAATGCCGTTCTTGAACAGGCAATGCTCGTGAAGCGGCAGGCGTGGGCGCCGCAGTCCGGGTTGTGCTCCGAGCTTGGGCATCACCAGTTCCACCGCCGGGTTGTCGGCCACCAGACAGGCCAGCTTCACGTCCACGAGCCAGTTCAGCAGGCGATCGTCCCAGCCGTCCAGCCCGGTTCCGGTTTCATGCAGCCGCGTCAGATCGGGCTGGCGATTCATGGCCAGCAAGGTGTCCGCAAAGCCGGTGTGCAGGCAGACCATGTCGCCGGACTCGACTTCTATGTGGTCGGCGTCCAGAATCCGCATCAGCGCGTCGTAGCCCACAGCCTGACGTTGCCGACCGAGATGGTGCTCAAGGTCGATCAAGACGGCCCGGCCCTGAACCCCGTGATGGGCCATGCGTTCAATTCCAAGGGCAGTGGCGTTGGGCCCCGGGTAACGAGCGTGCTCGGCTTCGGCTCCGATGTCTGCCGTTGCAGCGGTTATTTCGACACCGGCTCGAAATCCGTTGTAGAACACCACTTCATCCTTGCCATCACCGTCGGCATCAAAGCGGCTGCCCATGTGGCTGAGCGCGTCCCACTGCGTGGAGTACTGCAGGCTCATCAGGACCACGTCGTCATTGACCACGTCCGTGAGGTCAGGGTCTTCGTCCTGGTAGGACCAGCAAAAGCCTTGCTGGCCAGCACTCTTGCCGTCCCGAATGACGGCATACCGGCGAGGCGGGATGCGCCGGGGATTCATGATTTGGCCGCCTGGCACGTCCAGTGGCAGGCTCAGGCAAAAGCTCCGGCCCTCGCGCACTTGCGCCACGCCTTGCAAGACCTTGGTCGGCGTGATCAGATTCAATCGGCCCAGTTGGTCGTCATGGCCGAACTCACCCCAGGAACTCCCAGGTGGCCGTCGAACCCAGCGCAAGGCACTCATGCCACCACGACCATGTGATTCGCCAGCACACCCAGCGCATTCTGGACGGATGTCATGCCCATCTTCACGTAGGCTTCGGCTGTGACACCGCCGATGTGCGGACTCAATGTGAAGCCGGCCTGGCCATGGAAGGGGTGGGGTGCGGTCATGGGTTCGACGGCAAAGCTGTCCAGCCCCACGCTGGCGACCTGGCCGCTGCGAACGGCATCGAGCAAGGCAGGCTCGTCAATCAGGCCGCCACGGGCGGTGTTCACCAGCATCACGCCGCGTTTGCACAGCGCCAGGGTCTGGGCATTGATCATCCGGGCGTTGTCCCTGGTCAGTGGGCAGTGCAGGGAAATGGCATCGGCTTCGCGCCAGATGGCTTCCAGCTCAACCCGTTGCACATAGGCGGGAAGGTTTTGCGCAAAGGGGTCGAAACCGAGCACACGCATGCCCATGGCGTCGGCCATGCGCGCAAAGCGCATCCCGATGGCCCCGAGACCGATCAGACCCACAGTCCGCCCTTCCAGCTCCACACTCTTGTGGGTGGCTTTGTCCCAATGGCCAGCGTGCATGCGTTCGTTGAGATGAACAACCGATTTGGCGCATGCCAGCAGCAACGCCAGGGCCTGTTCGGCCACGGCCGCTGCGTTGGCACCCGCTGCCGCCACCACCTGGATACCGCGCTGCGCTGCAGTGTCCTTGTCGATGGTGTCGGTACCGCTACCATGTTTGGAAATGACCTTGAGGCTGGGTGCCGCAGCCATGGCCGCAGCGCTGACCCTGCCGTAGCGCACGATGATGGCCACCGGGTCATGGTGCTGACACAAGGCAACGATGTCGTCGTCTGTCGGAGTCTTGCCTGCAAAGATGACCTCAAAGTCGCCCAGCAGTGCCAGGGCCTGTGGAGCCAGGTCGGCTGCGGTGACCAGGAACACGGGCCTGCTCACAGCGTTTCTCCTTCGCCAATGACCCCAGCGGCGCGAAGGGCGCCATCCAGCCATTGAGGACGCAAAGCCTTGCGGCTGCGGATGTCTGCGATGCGTCGGCTTTCGGCCAGCACTTTTTCTTCGGCCTGCGGCAGCAGCGAAGCGGCCTTTGCGCGCTCGATCACGGTCACACCGTCGGCATCGCCCACTACCAGGTCACCCGGGTTGACTGTGACACCACCCAGCGACACCGGGTGGTTGACCCGGCCGGGAACGTACTTGGTCGGGCCATTGGGGTTCAGACCTGCGGCGTACATGGGAAAGCCCAACCCCCGTATCGCTTCGCTGTCGCGCACCGCGCCATCGATCACCACTGCCGCGACGCCCAAGGCCACACATTGCTGGCACATGATCTCACCCATGAGTGCGCTGCTGAGGTCGCCTTTCCCATCGACGACGATGACGTCACCTGGCTGAGCCAGGGCCATGGCCGCATGGATCATCAGGTTGTCACCAGGGCGAACTTCGACGGTCAGAGCCGGGCCGGCAAATCGCATGCTGGGTGCGAGGGGCGCAATACGGCCACTCAGTGCTCCACGACGCCCAGCCACGTCGGCCAGGATAGAGGAGGGGAATCGGGCGGCCTGAGCAACCACCGTTGGATCTACCCGGTCGATATCACGGACCACGTCCGGCAATGCAGCAGCTTGACTCATGCGAATCTCCATTGGTTTCAATTCAGGGGGCCGGCCATTGACCGGCTGGACGCACTGGGTCGGTCAGTCGATCCGCGCGCCGGACTCCTTCACGACCTGGCCCCAGCGGGGGATTTCTTCCCTGATGAGAGCGGCGAATTCTTCAGGGGTGCTGCCGACAGGTACGGCGCCTTCGTTGTTCAGCTTCTTGCGCAGTTGGGGGTTCTGCAGCGCCTTGTTGAACTCTGCGTTCAGTTTGTCGACGATGTCCTTGGGAGTGCCTGCCGGTGCCAGAAGGCCAAACCAGGTGTCCACGTTGATGTCCTTGTAGCCCAGCTCTGCCAGCGTGGGCACGTCGGGCAGGTCCTCCAGTCGATCGTTCGACGTGATGGCCAGTGGGCGCAGGTTGTTGCTCCTGATGTGACCCAGAAGGGTGGGCACAGACGACATGTACAGCTCGACGCGGTTGCCGATCACGTCGGTTGATGCGGCGGCCGCTCCTCGGTAGGGCACATGCTGAAACTTGACGCCTGCGGCCTTTTGCACGAGCTCTCCGGCCAAATGGGCGACGGTCCCATTGCCTGCCGAAGCAAAGTTGACCGAACCCGGGCGAGCCTTGGCATCCCTGATGGCGTCGGCCATATTCTTGTAGGGCGTGCCCGTGCCAGTGACCAGCAGCATGGGCGCACTTGCCAGCAGAGTGATGGGTGTCAGATCTTTTCTTGGGTCGTAGGGTAGCTTGGCATACAGCGTGGGATTGATGGCCAGGTTACTGGTTTGACCCACGACCAGGGAGTGGCCGTCCGGTGCAGACTTCGCCACATTGTCCACGCCAATACTTCCTCCTGCGCCCGGTTTGTTGTCAATGACAAAGACCCAGCCTGTTGCCTGGGCAACCTGGTGGCTGATCTCCCTCGCAATCGTGTCGGTGCCACCTCCGGGCGGGAAGGGCACAACCAGGCGGATCGGCTTTTGCGGCCAGGCTTGTGCAAATGCGGTGGAGGCCAGGGTGCCGGCAATCACGGCCAGCAGCAAGCGCCGAGCAATCAACATGTTTGTCTCCTGATGTCTTGTGCCCATGAGTGGGCGGTTCAGTTGGTGCAGGACTCCAGTATTGGGTCTTCATCGTATAAAGTCCATTTGATAAATTTTGAAAACCCATAGATTTGGCTTTTTGTATGGACCTCAGAGACCTGCGCTACTTCGAAACGATTGCCCAGCTGGAGCATCTGGGAAAAGCCGCCACCCGGTTGCATCGGACGCAGCCTGCGCTGACCAGCAGCGTTCGTCGACTTGAAGAAGAGTGTGGAGCGGCCCTTTTCGAACGGGCTGGTCGAGGGATTCGCCTGACCTCGGCAGGCCGCGTCCTGCAGAAATGGGCAACCCGTCTGCGCTTTGATGTGGAGGATGCCAAGCGGGAAATGGCTGCACTGGGTCAAGGGATGGCTGGGCACGTGCGGATTGGCATCGCCCCCACACCAGCGCAATTGCTGTTGCCTGCAGTGGCCAAACAACTGCTTGAGGAAGCGCCTGCCGTCACGCTGAGCACCGTGGTAGGTCTCGTGGACAAGATGAAGCCCATGCTGGAGTCAGGCGAAATCGACCTGATGATCGGCACCGAAGGTCCAACGACCAAAGGGTATGAGACTCGGATCTTGTCCGAAGACCCTGTGGTGGTGGCCACAAGCGCCAACCACGAACTGTTCCAGACCCGCCCCACCATGGCCGACCTGACCCGCTACCGGTGGGCTTTGCAGCCTCCCGGCGCTCCCACCCGGGACTGGCTCGATCACGCGTTTGACTTGCACCACCTGCCCAGGCCACAGGTTCAGGTGGAGGCATCGATGCTGATCATCCTTCCCAATCTGATTGCCCAGACGGGCTTGCTCAGCTTTATCTCTCGCCACCACTTGTCAGGCGATTTTTCCCGTTTGGGCCTCAAGGAGGTTCCTGTGGGCGAGGTGGTCATGCACCGAAGGCTGGTGGTGACCTACAGATCCAACAACGCGCTGTCGCCAGCCGCCTCTCGTGCGCTGGACCTTTTTGCCCAGCACAGCCGGTGACCGAGTCACTGTCGTGGCTTCGCGAACCGATAAAGGCGATTTGGGTTTCGATTCAGGATCAGCTCTCGAACTTCAGGGGCGTCCGTCCAGCGTAGAAAAGTGGCGAGCAGATCCGCAGCGGAAGGCTTGTGGGATCGATTTCGGGTGTGAGGCCAGTCAGATCCCCACAACAGGCGTTCCGGGTTGGAGGCAATCAGACGTTCATGCAGGGGTCTCACGTCTTCGAAGCGAGGAGCTTGGCCTGACTGTATGGCGAGGCCTGAAAGCTTGATCCAGAACCAGCCCTCGGTCAACCAGGCGCACAAGGTGTCTGCGCCAGCATGTCTGGCGCCGAGTTCGGCAGGCACACGCCCCATGTGATCAAGCACCACATCCAGCTTTGAGGCGCGAAGCACTTCAGCTATGTCGGGCAATGACCGACTGTCGGTGAGAAGGTCCAGGTGCATCCCTCTGGCGCGAAGGCGTGGGGCCAGATCGGGCAGTGCGTCCATTCCCACAAAGCCACTCGCCGGCGCAATACCGCAACCTGCAAAGTGGGCCAATCTCACCCCTCGGATGCCGGCGTCTGCAAGCTGGTCGAGCTCGCCATCACTGATTTCTGGTGAAACTGCCGCGATGCCCACCAGTTGCCCTTTCCCCGCTCGGATGACATCGGTGAGCAGCCGGTTGTCGACCCCGTAAACGCTCGGCTGGACTGCCACACCATGGGTCACCCCAAGTGGGCGCATGGTGGTATGCCACTGCACCAGCGAGGCGGGCTCAGGCGTGTAACTGCGGTTGACCGCCATCGGGTACGCCCGAGGCGGGCCAATCACATGGAAATGGCAGTCAACCGCTTCGGTCATGTTCAGTCGAGTGTGATGTTGGCCTCGCGAACGATGCGTGCCGTACGGGCAATCTCCGTGCGGATGAATGCTGCGTAATCTTCCGGCGAGCCCGCAATGGGCTCTGCGCCCAGGCGAAGGAACTGTTCCCGCATGGCGGGGTTCTGGGTGACAGCTTTCAGTGCGCTGGAGAATCGGTTGACCGTATCCGGTGTTGCCCCGGCTGGCAGCACCAGTCCCAAAGTCGTGCTGGCGTCAAACCCGGGCACCCCGGACTCGGCCAGCGTGGGCACATCCGGCAGGAGCGGGGAGCGCTTCGCTGTGGTGACCGCCAATGCCCGCACGCGCCCGGACTGGAGCAGAGGCATGAGGGACGACAGTTGGTCAAAATGAAGATCTACATGTCCCCCCGCCAGGTCGGTGTTCGCCGGAGCGCTCCCTCTGTAGGGGACGTGAACGAACTTGACTTGAGTTGCATCCTGGAAGAGCTCTCCGACAATGTGGTTGCCGCTGCCACTGCCTGCCGAAGCCATGCTCATCTTGCCCTCGCGTGCCTTGGCCAGCTTGATCAGATCCTGCACATCGCTCGCCGGCACTGACGTACCCACGGCAAGAACCATGGGCACGCTCGCAACCAGACCGACCGGGGTGAAGTCCTTGATCGAGTCGTAGGGCAGTCTTGGGTGAAGCGAGGGCGCTGCCAGATGGTTGATCGGGGATGCGAGGCCAATGGTCAGCCCGTCCGGTGGCGCTTTGGCGACGGTGTCCAGGCCAATTGTGCCGCTGGCGCCGGCTTTGTTTTCGATAATGACTGATTGCCCCAATGCCTTTGCCAGTTCAGGCGCAATGAGCCGTGCCGTCACGTCCACATTGCCACCGGGTGGAAATGGCACCACGAGCTTGATGGTGCGAGGGGCAGTCGCCTGGGCATGGGCCAGCATGGGGCTGCAGATCAGTGCAGCAATCAGGAGTCTACGGTTGAGTCTGGACATGTTTGTCTCCTTCAGGTTAGTCGGCTTTCAGGTTCAACCGCTGGGCCACCTGAGTGTTGTTGGCGATTTCTGTCGCGATCTGCTGGGCGAAGTTGTCGCCACACACGGCGTTCGGCTCAAGCCCTGCGGCTTCCAGCCTTTCGCGGACTTCGTGCCTGCTCGCAAAGGATTTCGCTTCCTTCTCAAGCAATCGGTAGGCAGCGTCATTGATGCCAGCTGGTGCCAGCAGTCCGTACCAGGTGTCTACAACAAATCCCTTGACGCCTGCCTCTTCAAAGGTGGGTACCTGGGGGAGCAGGCGAGATCGGTGCCGGGCGGCCACGGCAATGGGTGTCAGCCTGCCTGGATGTGCGACAGCACCGATCCGACGGTGGCGAAATACAGGTCCACTTGACCACCGATCAGATCGACGACGGCCGGTGCGGCGCCGCGATAGGGTATATGGACCATCTTCGTGCCGGTGAGGTGTTTGAACGCCTCGGTGGCCAGCAGGGCATTGGCGCCAGCACGGTTCTCGACGATCACGGGTTGATCGAAGGCTTTGGCAGCATGTTCCGAAAAGGCCCTTGCAACCAGATCCGATGGTCCTCCGGCTGCGAAGCCGACCATGACCTTGACCGGGCGATCAGGGAACCTCGCCTCATCGGCTGCGATGGCCGGCAATGCCATCAAGGCAGCCAGCACCAAGGTGAGTGTGTGTTGTCGCATCTTTGTCTCCTGCTCGTTGGTTCGAAAGCCCGGCGCTCGGTTGTTGTGCAGCGCCTGCAGGGGACGAATGGTGTGGCGAGAAAAGCTTCGCGTCCAATTGATTATTGGTTCAATCTCATCAATGGCGCTTTTGCATTGCTTGGGAGCCAGGTGCGGTTGATTTGCAGATGCAGGCTCCTAGGGCCATGAGAGGCGCAGATCGCTGCTGAAGCACCGCTTCGCCCCCGTGACAGGATCATTGAATGCAATGGCCTTTGCCAGCAGACGCAGGGGGTTTGTCTGCTCCTCGGTCTCATCCGGCCCTCGGCGCACCACGGGATAGAACTGGTCGCCGATGATCGGCAATCCCAGCGCGTTCATGTGCACGCGCAGCTGGTGGCGCTTTCCGGTGAGCGGCTCCAGGCGGTAGCGCGCCCAGGGGCCGTGCCGTTCCATCAGATCAATGCTTGTCTGGCTGTTGGCCTCGCCGGGGACCTCCCGCATGCGGAAGAAGGCGAGCGGGTCTTCCTCCATGCGGCTGCGGTACACGCGTGGCCCGGACCAGTCGGTGGGTGTCGCCGCCATGGCCTCGTAGACTTTGTCAACCTGGCGCTCACGAAACAGGGCCTGATAGGCCCCACGGTCCTGCGGGCGCACGCTGAACACGACCAGGCCCGCCGTTTCGCGGTCGATGCGGTGCAGCGGGCTGAGGGTGTCGATGCCGGTGCTCTGCTTCAGGCGCACCAGCAGGGTCTCACGAACAAAGCGTCCGGTGGGTATGACCGGCAGGAAATGGGGTTTGTCGGCCACCAGCAGGTGTTCGTCCTGGAACAGCACCTGCGCTTCGAAGGGCACCCGTGGTTCATCGGGCAAGCTGCGCCAGTAGTAAACGCGTTGCCCTCCGCGGTAGGGCGCTTGCGGCGGCACCGCCTGGCCTTGCTCGTCGACCACTTCACCCCGGCCCATGCGGGCCAGCCAATCATCCCGGCTGACGGCCGGCAGGCGCTGGCTCAGAAAGTCGATGACCTGTGGCCACGGCGAAGGCACGCCGGTCGACGGCAGGGCGACGCAGCTGGGCGAGACCCCGTCGCGCGGGGCAATGGCCGGGTTGCGTGCCGGTCGGGCCATGGGCCCGCGCTCAAGATCGGACAAAGACCAGGTCCCAGACCCCATGGCCGAGCTTCAGGCCACGGTTCTCGAACTTGGTCAGGGGACGGTACGCTGGCTTGGGCACAAAGCCCTGGCTGCCGGCTGCGGCGGTGTTGACCAGCAGGGTTTCGCCTTGCAGCACTTCGAGCATCTGCTGGGCGTAGGGCTCCCAGTCGGTGGCCAGGTGCAGGTAGCCACCGGGTCTGAGGTGCCGTGCCAGCCGGTTGACGAACGCGGGCTGGATCAGCCGGCGTTTGTGGTGGCGGCTCTTGTGCCAGGGGTCGGGAAAGAAGATGTGCACACCGTCCAGGCTTTGCTCGGGCAGCATGTGATCAAGCACCTCGACCGCGTCGTGGCGGAAGATGCGGATGTTCTCGATGCCCCGTTCTCCACAGAGCTTGAGCAGGGCGCCCACGCCGGGTTCGTGTACCTCGCAGCACAGGAAGTTGTCCTGTGGCCGGGTCTGTGCAATGTCTGCTGTCGCTCCGCCCATGCCGAACCCGATCTCCATGATCAGCGGTGCCTGGCGGCCAAATGCGGCTGTGGTGTCCAGTGGCTGGTCGGCCGCGTATTTCAGCAGAAAGCGAGGTCCGTACTGTTCGTAGGCCCGCGTCTGCCCCGGACCCATGCGGCCGGCGCGCAGCACGTAGCTTTTGATCACGCGGCGAAACGGGGTGCTGTTGGCCTCGGTGTCGGCAGAGGGGGGGGCTGAGGGTTCGGACATGGCACTGTGTTTGAAACAAGCGTCCGATTGTAGGAAACCGTGCCACCAGGCCCGGATGCCCGGCCTTGGATGGACTGACCCCGAGGTGACCCCAAATACAGCCTGGCGCGGTACCATGCCGGGCATTTGTCGCACCGGAGTCCCGCCATGGCACACGTTCTTGAAGTTCAGGGTATCTCGGTGACGGTCGAAGGGCAGGGCCCGACGGTGGTCATGATGCACGGCTGGCCCGACAGCCCCGCGCTGTGGGACGAGACCGTGGCCTCCCTGCGCGACCGGTACCGTTGTGTGCGCTTTGCCCTGCCCGGCTACGACCTGTCGCGTGCACCGCGCCCGGTTTCGGTCAACCAGATGTGCGAACTGGTGGCGGCCATCGTCGATGCGGTGAGCCCGGGTGAGCCGGTCACCCTGCTGCTGCACGACTGGGGCTGTTTCTTTGGCTACGAATACGCCGCCCGGCACCAGGAGCGCGTGCAGCGCGTGGTGGCCGTCGACATCGGCGACACCAATTCCGGGGCCTACCTGAAGGGGCTGACGAGCAGAGAAAAGCGCATGATCGCCTGGTACCAGGTCTGGCTGGCACTGGCCTGGAAGCTGGGGGGCGTCTGGCCCGGTCTGGCCGACCGCATGACCCGCTACATGGCGCGGCGCATCGGTTGCCGCACGCCGCCCGAGCAGATCGGCTGGCAGATGAACTACCCCTATGCCATGCAATGGCTCGGCAGCTACGGCGGCCTGCGCGGTGTGGCCCGGGTGGACAAGGTGTTCGGCCCCAGGCTGCCCACGCTGTTCGTGTTTGGTAAGCGCAAGCCCTTCATGTTCCATTCGTCCCGCTGGCTGGCCCTGCTGGCCACCAGCCCGGGCAGTGCGGCCCATGGCGTTGACGCGGGTCACTGGCTGATGAAGCAGAAGCCGGTCGAATTCAACGCCCTGGTGGGCAACTGGTTCGATGGTCAAGCCGCGACGATGCCGGCAGAGGACCCAGCGTGAAAGCACATGAGCTGCAACGCCTGCTGGAGGTGCGCATGCCCTTTGGCAAGTACGAGGGGCGGGTGATTGCGGACTTGCCGGGCGAATACCTCAACTGGTTCGCGCGTGAGGGCTTTCCTCGCAGCGAAATCGGCCGGCTGCTGGCCCTGATGCACGAAATCGATCACAACGGCCTGAGCGACTTGTTGCGGCCCTTGCGAGGGGAGCCCCCTCAGGACGCTTGATGCGGTGGCTGTTGGCCTGGAATTGCACCCGAAC
Organism: Burkholderiales bacterium; assembly: GCA_030604135.1. Taxonomy (GTDB): domain Bacteria; phylum Pseudomonadota; class Gammaproteobacteria; order Burkholderiales; family Burkholderiaceae_C; genus Hydrogenophaga. The sequence goes on from JAUVWL010000024.1 coordinate 18,068, forward strand.
CCGCCAGCGCGGCATGCACCCTGGCTGCCGCCCAGGCGTCGTTGGCGGCGTACACCAGTTGGCCCGGACTCAATTGCCGGGCCGCCCAGTTGGAGGTGGCCGCCTTCTTCGATTTGGCAAAACGCTGGCCGAACATCACCGCCACCGCAGCTTTCACGCCCATGTCCTTGCGGTAACCCAGTTGCCGGAACACGTGGTTGAGGTCCAGCACGCCGGCCGGTTGCACACCCAGCTTGGCCACGATGCGCTTGTGGTCGTCACCCAGCCCGAAGCCCGCTTTGACATGGCGGGGGTCGGCCAGCATGGCGGCCACCAGCGCGCGGCAGCCGGGGTCGTGCAGCTGGAACACCCAGGCCTGCTCAGGGGTGGCCAACTGGACCACATGGGGGCCATCCGACACCTGGTCGCGCACAAAGGTGGGCTTGCTTTCGGTGTCGAAACCCCAGACAGGGTGGGCCGCCAAGGCCTGGGCCGCTGCCCGGGCGCCGGCCTCGTCGTCCACCCGGACGATCTGCTCCAGTCCTAACCGTTCGAACGGGGGCAGGGCGGCGATTTCGTCGCGGTCGGGCGTGTGGCGATGGGGGCAGGCGGTCATGGGCAGTGCGAAAATGGGCCATTGTGCAACGCGCCGCCCAACCATGAGCTACTCCCTGACACTGCACACGCCCGATGGCGGCAGCCCGCACGCCCGGCAGCAGGCCGAGCGGCGGTTTTGCCAGGTTCTGGAAGAAGCACTGGGCGACGCGGCCCTGGTGGCGCCGGTCTACGCCGCCGTGCAGCGCATTCGGGCCCAGCACGGTCCGGAGCCCGATACCGAGGCACTGACGACCGATGAACGCACGGTGCTGGAAATGTGGCAGCACGCGGAGACTTTGGCACTGGAGGCGGTGTTCGGTCCGCATCGCCACCTGGATGAAGGGGGATACGAGATCCGCCCCGGCTGACGCCACCATCGGGCCCTGGTCCATCGCTGCGGGCTCGCTTCCGGCACAACATCCGGCACAATCGATCGATGGCACGTCTTCCGACATCCCCGGTCCCGATCGGCACTGCCCAGCCGCTGCAGGCGGTGGGCACCCAAACCCCCATCGAGGGGAATTTCGTTCGATTTCCGGGTTCCCCATTCGAGCTGTTCCAGCCCTATCCGCCGGCGGGTGACCAGCCCACGGCGATTGCGGGCCTGGTCGAGGGCATCGAGGACGGCGAGGTGTTCCAGACCCTGCTGGGTGTGACCGGCTCGGGCAAGACCTTCACCATGGCCAACGTGATCGCCCGCGTCGGGCGGCCGGCCATCGTGTTCGCGCCCAACAAGACCCTGGCCGCGCAGCTGTACTCCGAGTTCCGCGAGTTCTTCCCCAAGAATGCGGTCGAGTACTTCGTCAGCTACTACGACTACTACCAGCCCGAGGCCTACGTGCCCCAGCGCGACCTGTTCATCGAGAAGGACAGCGCGATCAACGAGCACATCGAGCAGATGCGGCTGTCGTGCACCAAGAGCATCCTGGAGCGGCGCGACGTGGTCATCGTGGCCACGGTCTCGGCCATTTACGGCATCGGCAAGCCCGAGAGCTACCACCAGATGGTGATGACGCTGCGCGTGGGCGACAAGGCGGGCCAGCGCGAGCTGATCGCCCAGTTGGTGCGCATGCAGTACACCCGCAACGAGCAGGACTTCAGCCGCGGCAAATTCCGTGTGCGCGGCGACACCATCGACGTCTTCCCGGCCGAACACTCGGAAATGGCGATCCGCATCGAGCTCTTCGACGACGAGATCGAGAGCCTGCAGCTGTTCGACCCCCTGACCGGCCGGGTGCGGCAGAAGATCCCGCGCTTCACGGTCTTTCCCAGCAGCCACTATGTCACGCCGCGCGAGCAGGTGCTCAACGCGGTCGAATCCATCAAGGCCGAGCTGGAGCAGCGGCTCAAGGAACTGGTGGGCATGGGCAAGCTGGTCGAGGCCCAGCGGCTGGAACAGCGCACCCGCTTCGACCTGGAGATGCTCAGCGAAGTGGGGCACTGCAAGGGCATCGAGAACTACTCGCGCCACCTGGCCGGCAGCGCGCCGGGCGAACCGCCGGCCACGCTCACCGACTATTTGCCGCGCGACGCCATCATGTTCCTGGACGAGAGCCACCAGATGATCGGCCAGCTCAACGCCATGTACAACGGCGACCGCCAGCGCAAGACCACGCTGGTGGAGTACGGCTTTCGCCTGCCCAGCGCGCTGGACAACCGGCCGCTGAAATTCGAAGAATTCGAGGCGCGCATGCGCCAGTGCATTTTTGTATCGGCCACGCCGGCCGACTACGAAAAGCAGCACGCGGGCAAGGTGGTCGAGCAGGTGGTCCGGCCCACCGGACTGGTGGACCCCGAGATCGAAGTGCGCCCCGCCACCCACCAGGTGGACGACGTGTTGCAGGAAATCCGCATCCGGGTCGAAGCCGGCGAGCGGGTGCTCATCACCACGCTGACCAAGCGCATGGCCGAACAGCTGACCGACTACCTGACCGAGAACGGCGTCAAGGTGCGCTACCTGCACAGCGATGTGGACACGGTCGAGCGGGTCGAGATCATCCGCGACCTGCGCCTGGGTGCCTTCGACGTGCTGGTGGGCATCAACCTGCTGCGCGAAGGCCTGGACATTCCGGAGGTGTCGCTGGTGGCCATTCTGGACGCCGACAAGGAAGGATTTCTGCGCGCCGAGCGCAGCCTGATCCAGACCATCGGTCGTGCGGCGCGCAACCTCAACGGTCGGGCCATCCTGTACGCCGACCGCGTCACCGACTCGATGAAGCGCGCCATCGACGAGACCGAACGGCGCCGGACCAAACAGCAGGCCTTCAACGCCGCGAACGGCATCACGCCCAAGGCCCTGAACAAACGGGTGAAGGACCTGATCGACGGCGTCTACAGCGAAAAGGCCGGCAAGGAGGCCGATCGCCTGGCCAGCGAGGCGGCGGCGCGCGAACAGGCCGACGCCATGAGCGAGAAGGACCTTGCGCGCGAGATCAAGCGGCTGGAGAAGATGATGATGGACCATGCCCGCAACCTCGAATTCGAGAAGGCGGCACAGGTGCGGGATCAACTGCACCGCCTGAAAGAACGGGTGCTGGGAGCCCCGGGCCTGGATCACGTGGCCTGAGAGGCCATCGGCCACGCCCAGTGGCCTCTCCCTCAGAAGCTTGGGCGGAGCTGGGCATTTGCCGACAGGCGGTCGAATCTGGCCACATCCCTTAGCTGAATAGCGCCGCCGGTCGCGCACAATCGCAGTGCAGGCCGGGTCGTGGAATAGCCTGCGCGGCAACCACAGCAATCAAGAAGAAAACGACAGGGCATGGCCACAGCGAGCGAAAGCGCCGATCAGGACGGCGCAGCGTCCGTCACGCGCATCTTCCTCATCGAGGACGATCCATCCATCGTCCGCTTTGTACGTGAAGCATTGATCTGGCGACCTCAGTGGCGCCTGGTCGGGCATGCGGACTCGGTGTCGCAGGCGCACCAGCTGGCCGCAGCTGCGCAGGCCGATGTCTATCTGGTGGACCTGGCTTTGCCCGACGGTCGAGGTGAACACCTGTTGCAATGGCTGGCTCGGCAGTGCCCAGGCGCTGAATTGCTGGTCTTCACCGTGTTTGGGGAAGAGTCGCGCCTGCTGGGTGCCTTGCAGGCTGGCGCCACCGGCTACGTGCTCAAAGGCTGCAGCGTCGACGAGCTACTGACAGCGATTGAGCATATCCGCAACGGCGGTGCGCCCATTTCCCCCTTGCTGGCCCGCATGCTGCTCAGGCAATTCCGCACTGGCGATGCCCAGGCTGACGATGCCGTCGGCGCATTCTCAGATCCGGTCACCCTGTCTGAGCGCGAAGCAGAGGTGCTGCAACTGGTGGCACAGGGTTACGTGAACCGAGAGATCGCCGAGCGGCTGTGTATCTCGCCCGCCACCGTGGGCACACACATCAAGAATCTGTACCGCAAGCTGTCGGTGCACAGCCGTGTGCAGGTGGTGCGCGCGGCCCAAGAGCGCGGCTTGCTGTGACGCAGGCACGGCGCGCGCTTGAACAACTGGCGGCCTGGCCTGCTTATATGTGGGCCGCGTTGCTGCTGGCGGGGGTGCTCACCCTGTTGGCCTGGGTGACCCGAGGCGATGAGGTTGCCGGTGCGTGGCCCATCCGGCAAGCCGAGGTGGTGGCACCCGACATGGGGCGTGTGGTGCCGGAGCTCTTGCCATTGCCCCACCTGTGGGACGACGGCTGGGGGGCTCCGGGCAAGACCGTGCATTACCAGCTGCAGCTGCCTGAGAGCCTTGGTGCGTTGCTGGACAGGCAGGAGCCCGTGGCGCTGTTGCTGCCGCGGGCCGGTGTTCGCTACCGGGTTTTCTTCAACGGAGAAAGCCTGACAAGCGGTCTGTGGCCGAATGGTCGGGTGTACCTTGATGCGGCGGCACGCGCCGAGGTGATCCGCCTGCCCGCCTCGCAGTTTGCGCGAGATGGGTCGCAGAACCGCCTGGTGGTCGAATTGCAGGGTGAGCGCTTGCGCATCAGTGGGCTGGGCGTTGTCTGGGCCGGATCGGCGCAGGTGCTGGAGGCCCGCCAACGGTGGCTGTCCTGGTGGCAGGTCGAGTTGAGCTGGATGGTGGCCGCTTCGGCCTTCATGCTGGGGCTCATGTCGCTGCTGGTCTGGCTGCGCACACGCGAGCGACTGCTGGGCTTGCTGGCCGCCGGTTTGCTGGTGCTGGTGCCGCGTCTGGTGCTGTCCACTCCCACGCCCCTGCCCGGCCCGTTCCCGGTCTGGGACTTTTTTCACAAACTGACCTTCACCTGGTACTGCGGCTTCATGTACCTCTTCATGTCCGAGCTGTTCGGCTTTCGGCAGGGGTGGGTGCAGCGAACAGTGGTTGTGATGATGGCCGTGGGCCCGGTCTGGCTGCTGATGCAGGCCTGGATTGGCGACTACGACCTGTACCGCATCTGGACCGGTGTCATTGTGCTGGTGTGTGTGCTGGCCTTGGTCAAAGTGATCCATCGGGCCCGCTGGGGTCTTGACCCGGGCCAGCGACTGATGGTGGTGGTCGGTGTGGCCACGCTGGTCACTGGCTTGCGTGACTACCTGGTGGTGCAGCTGGGTATGCCCGGGGACATTGATATCCGCTGGATGACGGCGGGTAGCCTCGTGTTGATGTTCGCCATGGCGGGGGTGATGGTCAGGCGAACCGGCGATGCCATGGCCCAGGCCGAGCGGCTCAATCAGGAGTTGGCCCGTCGAGTGGCCGAGCGCGAGGCCGAGTTTCACGAGGTGTACCAGCGGCTTCGGGAGGTGGAGCATCAACAGGTGCGCGAAGCCGAACGACGGCGCATCACACGCGACATGCACGACGGTCTGGGCAGTCAGTTGGTGCAGGCCCTCAGCCTGGTGCGCCAGCCCGGCACGGCCATCGATGCGGTGGCTGTCGAGCGCATGTTGAATCACGCCCTGGATGACCTGCGCCTGACCCTGGACTCGCTTGAGCCGATGGAGGGTGACCTGGCCACCATTCTGGGCATGTGGCGACTTCGCATGGCGCCGGCGCTTGAGTCTGCCGGCATCGGACTCGACTGGCAGGTGCAGGATGTGCCGGCCATTCCCGGGCTCGAGTCGGCCGGTGTGATGCACCTGTTTCGTTGTCTGCAGGAAGTCGTGGCCAACGTCCTGAAACATGCCAGAGCCGACCGACTTGTTGTGCGTACCTGGCAAGACGGCAGCAGTGCAGGGTTGAGTGTGGCTGACAACGGGGTGGGCATGGGATACCTGGACGATTCGACGCTGGCACTGCCTGGGCAAGGCCGGGGCTTGCGCAATATCCGTTTGCGGGCAGACAAACTGGGAGCCAAGGTGTCCTTCCTGCCGGGCGACCCAGGCACGGTGGTCCGATTTGATTTTTCGCTGGCGCCCGATCAGTCGAACTGACTTTGCTCGAAATCAGAGGCCATGGCGAACACATGGAATCGGGGTGTTTTGTTGATTTGTCCTAGACAAACGCAGTTTGTGCCGGTACAATGCCGATCAAATCACTAGGCTTTTGCGTTATACTCGACGAAAACAGTCGGGAAAGCCTTCGATGAGCGGCCTGCAAGGCCGGGGGGGCGGAGCAGGGGCAAGGCTCGGGAAGCCGATCCTTGCGCAACCAGACAGTCAAGCCATCGAACAAGGAGCTTGAAATGCGCCTCACGACCAAAGGCCGCTTTGCGGTCACCGCCATGATCGACCTGGCCCTGCGCCAGAACAACGGTCCCGTCACGCTGGCAGCCATCAGCCAGCGCCAGCAGATTTCGCTGTCCTATCTGGAGCAGCTGTTTGGCAAGTTGCGCCGCCATGAGCTGGTCGAGTCGACCCGCGGTCCGGGCGGCGGCTATACGCTGGGCCGCAAGGCCACCGATATCACCGTCGCCGACATCATTGTTTCGGTCGACGAGCCCATCGACGCCACCCAGTGCGGCGGCAAGGAAAACTGCCTGGGCGAAGGGCAACGCTGCATGACCCACGAACTCTGGGCCCAGCTCAACGCCAAGATGGTCGATTTCCTCGATTCGGTATCGCTGCAGTCGCTCGTCGACGAGCAACTGTCCAAAGGTGTCGTGGTTGAAAATGCGCCCGTCATCAAGCGGGCCATCTCCAGCGCCCCGGTGGTCAAGCCGATCCGTGTCAATGCGCCCAACTCGGTGTTTGCCCTGGGTGGCGTCGCCCTGTCCAAGTGATGCCGTCCGGTCGGCGCACCGACCTGGGGCGCCTGTCTCGACGAACGCATTAGTTCACAAGTATCCACACCAGCCAGCAGCCCTGAGCCAGCCATGAGTACGCCCCATTTCCCCATCTACATGGATTACAGCGCCACCAACCCCTGCGACCCTCGGGTGGTGGACGCCATGGTCCCCTGGTTGCGTGAGCATTTCGGCAACCCCGCTTCGCGCAGCCATGCCTGGGGCTGGGAGGCTGAAAAGGCGGTAGAGACCGCCCGCGAACAGGTGGCCGATCTGATCGGTGCCGACCCGCGCGAGATCGTGTGGACCAGCGGCGCCACCGAATCGAACAACCTGGCGCTCAAGGGAGCGGCCCACTTCTACAAGAGCAAGGGCAAGCACCTGATCACGGTCAAGACCGAACACAAGGCGGTGCTCGACACCATGCGCGAACTCGAGCGTCAGGGCTTCGAAGTCACCTACCTCGATGTGCAGGCTGACGGCTTGGTCGATCTGGAGGCCTTCAAGGCTGCCATCCGGCCCGATACCATCCTGGCCTCGGTCATGTTCGTCAACAACGAAATCGGGGTCATCCAGGACATCGCCGCCATTGGTGCCCTTTGTCGCGAAAAAGGCGTGATCTTTCATGTGGACGCCGCACAGGCCACAGGTCGCATCGACATCGACCTCAAGACGCTGCCGGTCGACCTGATGAGCCTGACCTCGCACAAGACGTATGGGCCCAAGGGTATCGGTGCCCTGTTTGTGCGCCGCAAGCCGCGCGTGCGCATCGAGGCACAAATGCATGGTGGTGGTCATGAGCGCGGCATGCGCTCGGGCACGCTGCCCACGCACCAGTGTGTGGGCATGGGCATGGCCTATGCCATCGCCAAGGCCGAGATGCATGAGGAAAACAAGCGCATCCGGGCCCTGCATGACCGTCTGGTCGATGGCCTGAGGGACGTCGAAGAGGTGTTCATCAACGGTCATGAGACGCAGCGTGTGCCGCACAACCTGAACATGAGCTTCAACTACGTTGAAGGCGAGTCCCTCATCATGGGCATCAAGGGCCTGGCGGTGTCGTCCGGCTCGGCCTGCACCTCGGCCAGCCTGGAGCCCAGCTACGTGCTGCGTGCCCTGGGCCGCAGCGACGAACTGGCCCACAGCAGCCTGCGCATGACCATCGGCCGCTGGACGACCGAAGAAGAGATCGACTACGCAATCAACACCATCAAGGAAAACGTCGCCAAACTGCGCGAGCTGTCTCCCCTGTGGGAGATGTACAAGGACGGCATCGACCTGTCCACCATTCAGTGGGCTGCCCACTGAACGCATGAAGGAGAACCACCATGGCCTACTCAGAAAAAGTTGTTGACCACTACGAGAACCCCCGCAACGTCGGCTCCTTTGACAAGGGCGATGAAACCGTTGGTACCGGCATGGTGGGTGCACCCGCCTGCGGCGACGTGATGAAGCTGCAGATCAAGGTGAATCCGCAGACCGGTGTCATCGAAGACGCTCGCTTCAAGACCTATGGTTGCGGCTCGGCCATTGCTTCGAGTTCGCTGGTGACCGAATGGGTCAAGGGCAAGACCCTGGACGAGGCGGCCGCGCTCAAGAACAGCGCGATTGCCGAAGAGCTGGCTTTGCCGCCGGTCAAGATCCACTGCTCGATCCTGGCCGAGGACGCCATCAAGGCAGCCGTCGACGACTACCGCAAGAAGCACACGAACTGATCCCTTGTGTCGCTTCGCGCGACGCCATCGCTGAAACACCATGTCAGTCACGATTTCTGAAGCCGCAGCGCGGCACGTCACCCGGTACCTGGCCAAACGTGGCAAGGGCGTGGGGGTTCGCCTGGGTGTCAAGACCACCGGCTGCTCCGGCCTGGCCTACAAGCTGGAGTACGCCGATGAGATCGCCCCTGAAGACGTGGTGTTCGAGCAGAACGGTGTCAAGGTGCTGGTCGACCCCAAGAGCATGGCCTACATCGACGGGACCGAGCTCGATTTTGTGCGCGAGGGCCTGAACGAGGGCTTCAAATTCCACAACCCGAACGAGCGCGACCGTTGTGGTTGCGGGGAAAGCTTCCGGGTCTGATTGAGCTCCCGCCGCTCTGCCTGCCCTGCGAGGCGCCAGCGGCGACCGGCAATGCCGGTTCCGTGCTGGCCCTGGCCGGTTACTTGTTGTCCGGGTCCGAATGTTTTTTATGATCCGGTCATGAATCTTCAATCCAACGATTTCGAGCTGTTTGAACTGCCGGTGGCTTTTGCGCTGGATCGTGCGCAGCTGGACGAGCGCTGGAAGGCCTTGCAGCGCGAGGTGCACCCGGACCGGCACGCCGCAGCCGATGCCCAGACCCAGCGTCAGGCCATGCAATGGTCGGTCCGCATCAATGAGGCCTACCAACGCCTGAAGGACCCGCTGCAACGGGCGTCTTACCTGTGCGAACTGCACGGCGCGCCCATACAGGCGGAGAACAACACCTCCATGCCGGCGGCCTTCCTGATGCAGCAGATGGAATGGCGGGAGGCACTGGAGTCGGCATCGTCCGCCAGTGCCGTCGAGGATCTGGCCGATGACGTGGCGGCCATGCGGCGTCGCATGCTGGCCGATCTGCAGCACCTGGCCGATGAACAGCAGGACTGGTCCGCCATGGCCGCACAGGTCAGAGCCCTCATGTTCGTTGAGCGTTTTGCCAAGGACGTGGATGGCCGCCTTGAACAGCTGGGACAATAGCCGGCTGTTCCACCGCACGACCTCACCCGCTCATGGCGCTTCTGCAGATATCCGAACCTGGCCAGTCCCTTGATCCGCACCAGCGGCGGGTGGCTGTGGGCATTGACCTGGGTACCACCCATTCGCTGGTGGCCGCCGTGCGCCACGGCGTGCCCGAATGCCTGCCCGACCTGCAGGGCCGCACCATCCTGCCCAGCGTGGTGCGCTATCTCGATCCGAAGCAGGGCGGCGCCGGGCGGCAGATCGGCTTTGACGCCCTCGCGGCGCAGGTGGGCGACCCGGCCAACACCATCAGTTCGGCCAAACGCCTGATGGGTCGCCGCCGCGACCAGGTGGCCGATGTGGACAAGTTGTCGTACGCCGTGGTGGAAGACCGGGGCATGGCCGTGGTCGAGACCGTGGCAGGACGCAAGACGCCCATTGAAGTCAGCGCCGAGATCCTGGCGACGCTGCGTTTCCGCGCAGAGGACAGCTTCGACGATGAGCTGCACGGTGCCGTGATCACCGTGCCGGCCTACTTTGACGATGCCCAGCGCCAGGCCACCAAAGACGCAGCCCAACTGGCCGGCATCAAGGTGTTGCGCCTGATCAACGAGCCGACCGCTGCCGCCATCGCCTACGGCCTGGACAACGGCAGCGAAGGGGTCTATGCCATCTACGACCTCGGTGGTGGCACCTTCGACATCTCCATCTTGCGTCTGACCCGTGGTGTGTTCGAGGTCATGGCCACCGGCGGCGACTCGGCCCTGGGCGGCGACGACTACGACCAGGCGCTGGCCGCCTGGGTGTTGCAGCAGGCCGGGCTTGGACCGGTACAAGATGCCGCCGAACGCGCCGCCCTGCACCGCGAGGCACGCCGTGTCAAGGAGCAGCTGACCTCTCACGACGCGGTGATCTTCCGTACCGAAGTGGATGGGCGCATCATCGAACAAGCGGTGCGGCGCCAGGACTTCGAAGCCTGCACGGTCGAGCTGACCGGCCGCACCATGGCCGCGGTGCGCAAGGTGCTGCGCGATGCCGGCGTCGGCAAGGAGGATGTGCAGGGTGTGGTCATGGTGGGTGGATCAACTCGCATGCCGGTGGTTCTTCAGGCGGTGGCCGACTTCTTCGGCCGAGAGCCGCTGACCAACCTCAACCCCGACGAAGTGGTGGCACTCGGCGCGGCCATCCAGGCCAATGCCCTGGCGGGCAACAGCAAGGACGGCGACCTGCTGCTGCTGGACGTGATTCCGTTGTCCCTGGGCATCGAGACCATGGGCGGGCTGGTCGAGCGCATCGTGCCGCGCAACAGCACCATCCCCACGGCCCGTGCACAGGACTTCACCACCTACCAAGATGGCCAGACAGCCCTGGCGCTGCACGTGGTGCAGGGCGAGCGCGACCTGGTGGCCGACTGCCGCAGCCTGGCGCGGTTCACCCTCAGGGGCATTCCACCCATGGCCGCCGGTGCCGCGCGCATCCGTGTGACCTTCACGGTCGATGCGGACGGGCTGCTGGCAGTGAGCGCGCGTGAGCAGAACTCGGGCGTCGAGGCCCGCATCGACGTCAAGCCCGCTTACGGCCTGTCCGACGAACAGATCGCCGCCATGCTGCAGGACAGCTTTTCAACCGCCCAGCAGGACATGCAGGCCCGAGCCCTGGTCGAGGCCAGGGTCGATGCCCAGCGCATGGTTCTGGCCACACGCAGTGCCCTTAAGGCCGATGGTGACCTGTTATCGGCACAGGAGCTGGTGGACATGGAAGCCTTGATACAGGCAGTGGAGGCCACTGCCTCCGGTGACGACGCTGCCGCCATCGAAGCCGCCACCCAGGCGCTCGCCAAAGGCACCGAAGCCTTTGCAGCCCAGCGCATGAACCGAGGCATCCAGCATGCGCTGGCTGGCCGCAAGCTCGAAGAAGTCTGACCCCCACATGCCCACGATCAAGATCCTTCCCCATCCCGAATACTGCCCGCAGGGCACGGAAATCCAGGCCCCGGCCGGCACCTCTGTCTGCGAGGCCTTGCTGGAAAACGGTGTGGCCATCGAGCACGCCTGTGACATGAGCTGTGCCTGTACCACCTGCCACGTCATTGTGCGGGACGGGTTTGACAGCCTCGGCGAACTGGACGAGACCGAGGAGGACCTGCTGGACAGGGCCTGGGGCCTGGAGCCCCAGTCAAGACTGTCCTGCCAGGCCATTCTGGCTCAACGAGACATCACCATCGAGATACCGCGCTACACGATCAACCACGCGCGCGAGAACCACTGACGCTGAAGTGGCCGAGTCCGCGTCAGACCCGGTAAAGACCACAAGGAAACCGCATGCGCCAGATCGTCCTGGACACAGAAACCACCGGCCTGTCGGCCGAGAACGGTGACCGCATCATCGAGATCGGCTGCGTTGAGCTGCTGCACCGCAAGCTGACCGGATTCAACCTGCATCACTATGTGAATCCCGGGCGCGACAGCCATGAAGATGCGCTCAAGGTGCACGGTATCAGCAACGAATTCCTGCGCGACAAACCCAAGTTTGCCGAGATCGCCGACGAGCTGCTGGCCTATCTGGACGGGGCCGAGCTGATCATCCACAACGCGCCCTTCGACCTGGCTTTTCTGAACAAGGAGCTGGAGCTGCTGGGACGGCCCCCCATCACCGGGGTGGTTTCGGGGGTGATCGACAGCCTCGTGATGGCCAAGGAAATGTTCCCCGGCAAACGCAACGGCCTTGATGCCCTGTGCGACCGGCTGGGTGTCGACAATTCGGGCCGCACCCTGCACGGCGCTTTGCTCGATGCGGAGCTGTTGGCCGACGTCTACATCAACATGACCCGGGGCCAGGACGCCCTCATCATGGACATGGATGTGACCGAAGGGCCGGACGGCGACACGCTGACGCTGGACCTCAGCCGGTTCGACCTGCCCGTGCTGCTGGCCAATGAGCAAGAGGCGCAGGCCCACGAGGCTGTGCTGGCCGACATCGACAAGGCCAGCAAGGGCCGGCTCGTCTGGCGTCAGGTTGCCTGATGCCAAAAAAGCCGATGGTCGAAAAAAATCTGCTCGGAAAGCAGGCTATAATCTGAGGCTTCCGAGAGAACAGCTTGATCGCAAGGCCAAGTTGTTTTCCGGGCGGTTAGCTCAGTGGTAGAGCACTGCCTTCACACGGCAGGGGTCGCAGGTTCGAACCCTGCACCGCCCACCAAGGTTTGAAACGGCACCCTTCCGGGTGCCGTTTTTGTTTTCAGGCCAACGTTTCCGGTTTGGCAGGCGCCCGCCAGCGGAAAAACATCGGATACACCTTCTCCACCACCGGGCCATCGAAGTCCCAGGCCAGGCACTTGCCCAGGTGCATCGGGGGCATTCCGTCAGGTGGCGGTGCAAACGACGCCGAGCGGGACTGGAACGCGGCTGTGGCCATGGCAAACAACAGCTCGCGCAGGTGCGTACAGCCCTGGATGCCGCCCAGGTGGCGTTCGATGGCCTGGCGCCACCCACGACCCATGGTGCTGCCGATCATCCGCTCCATCGGTGCCTGCGCCTCGGGGCAGGGCTTGTGCGGAAAACTGTCCATCACCGCCACGATGTCTCGCACCACCATCTGGTCGTCCAGCGTGACCCGGATGCGCATGTGGTGGATCGGTTGTTCGGGTTCCCAGCGCCCTTCACCTTCGATTTCGAAGGCATGGGGTTTGGTGTCCAGCAGTTCGCCTTCAATGTCCCACAGGCCATCGTCCCGATGGAAGCCCTGGAAGCGGATCTGTCGGGTGTGCATGGGGGTGCGCGGGGCAGGTGGGGGCAAGGGCAAGTTCAACCTCTTCAGATCACACAAAAAACCGAGCCCGAGGATACGCGAGATCGCGTTTCTGCTCTGTCACCGGTTCAACGTCACCACGACAGACGGGCCCACCACAGGCGCAGCCGCATCCCGGTCTCGCTGGTGAAGCCTACGGTGGGCGCGCGCAGACGGCCTTTGGCATCAACGACCACAAAGGCCGGTACCGCAGAGAACCCCAGCTCCCGGGTCAGCTGCCCCTGCGTGTCCACCAGCGTGACCCAGGGCAGCCCGCGCTGGCGCTGCACCTGCGTGACCGCCGCCGCCGGGCCCGACTGCATGGCCACCGTCAGAACCGGCCAGTCGCGGCCGAGGGCGGTGACGCTGCCTTCCTCCACCCGACAGATCGCACACCATTCGGCCCACAGGTGCAAGGCCACCGGCTGCCCCTCGAATGCCGTTCGCATCAGCGCCACGGCTTCGGCCAGGCTCATGTCGTGGGTGCTGCCGTCGCCACGCAGCAACTGCACGCGGGCATCGGCTGGCAGGATGTCAGGTACCGCCCGCGTCTGCCAGCCCTGCACCCCGAAGAACACCACGGCCACCAGCAACAAAGTGCCCAGGTGGCCGCGCCAGCTGCGGCGCCACCAGGCCCACAGGCGAGGGGGTACAGAGGAGGTTGAGGCAGGGTTTTCGCTCATGGGTCTCATGCTACATTGGGTGTGGACAGGCCTGCTTCACCAAGCCTTTGCCAGGGCCTGTTTCGTTGAACGACAACCCACAGGAGACCGCGCGTGACCACACCCACCAAGTACCTGCTCAACGAAAGCCAGATGCCCAAGTTCTGGTACAACATCCAGGCCGACCTGCCCAAGGCGCTGCCGCCGGTGTTGCACCCGGGTACTTTGCAGCCCATCGGTCCCGACGACCTGGCGCCGCTGTTCCCCATGGAACTGATCATGCAGGAGGTCAGCACCGAGCGCGAGATCGAGATTCCCGAACCGGTGCGCGAGATTTACAAGCTGTGGCGCCCGGCGCCGCTGTACCGTGCCCACCGGCTGGAGAAAGTGCTGGGCACACCGGCCAAGATTTTTTACAAGTACGAGGGCGTCAGCCCGGCCGGCAGCCACAAGCCCAACACCGCGATTCCGCAGGCCTTCTACAACCAGCAGGCCGGCATCAAGCGCCTGACCACCGAGACGGGGGCCGGCCAGTGGGGTACCTCGCTGTCGTTTGCCGGCAGCCTGTTCGACCTGGAGGTGCTGGTGTTCCAGGTGCGTGTCTCCTACGACCAGAAGCCCTACCGCCGCGCGGTCATGGAGACCTACGGCGCGCGCTGCCTGCCGTCGCCGTCCAACGAAACGCAATACGGCCGCAGTGTGCTGGCGCAGCGGCCCGATCACCCGGGCAGCCTGGGCATCGCCATTTCCGAGGCGGTCGAGCTGGCTGCCCAGCGCGACGACACCAAGTACGCCCTGGGTTCGGTGCTCAACCATGTGCTCATGCACCAGACCATCATTGGCCTGGAATCCATGGAGCAGATGCAGATGGCCGATGCCTGGCCCGATGTGGTGGTGGGTTGCACCGGTGGCGGCTCCAACTTTGCCGGCATCGCCTTTCCCTACATCGGCCATGCACTGCGCGGAGGAAAACGTCCGCGCATCGTGGCGGTCGAGCCGGCAGCCTGCCCGTCGCTCACCCGCGGCAAGTACGCCTACGACTTCGGCGACACCGGCCACATGACGCCGCTGACCAAGATGCACACGCTGGGCAGCACCTTCACGCCGCCGGGCTTCCATGCCGGTGGCCTGCGCTACCACGGCATGGCGCCGCTGGTCAGCCATTGCAGGGAGCTGGGCCTGATGGAAGCCACCGCCTACACCCAGGGCCAGTGCTTCGAAGCGGGCGTGACATTCGCGCGTGCGGAGGGCATCGTGCCGGCACCCGAGGCCAACCACGCGGTCAAGGGCGCCATTGAAGAAGCCCTGCGCTGCAAGCGCGAGGGCAGGAGCGAGACCATCCTCTTCAACCTGTGTGGCCACGGGCACTTCGACATGGCGGCCTACCAGAAGTACTTCGCGGGCGAACTCAAGGACGAGGCCTACGACGAGAAAGAGCTGGCCATGGCCCTGTCGGGCCTGCCCAGCGTGCCCGAACCGGCCTGAGCGGCCAGCGGGTCAGGGCTGGACCACTTCGAGCAGGCGGTCCAGCCCGCCCATGTCGATGGCCACCTGGGCCTGCGCCCGCACCTTGGGCTTGGCCCGGTAGGCCACCGACAGGCCGACGGCGCCCATCATCTCCAGGTCGTTGGCGCCGTCACCCATGGCAATCGCCTGCTGCGGACTGATGCCCAGCAGGTCACAGGTCTGCAGCACGGTGGCGCGCTTCTGGGCGCCGTCGCAGATGTCGCCCCAGTTCTGGTCGACCATGCGGCCGGTCAGCAGACCGTCCACGATTTCCAACTGGTTGCTGCGGGCAAAGTCCAGCGCCAGGCGATCGCGCAGGCGGTTGGTGAAGAAGGTGAAGCCGCCACTGACCAGCAGCACCTTCAGCCCGGCGGCCTTGCAGGCCAGCACGAGCTCGGCCGCGCCAGGGTTGAGCTGCAGGCGGTGCCGGTAGACCTGTTCCAGGTGCTCCACGCTCACACCTTTGAGCAGTGCGACACGTTGGCGCAGGCTGTCCTTGTAGTCGGTGATCTCGCCGCGCATGGCGGCCTCGGTGATGGCGGCGACCTCGGCCTTGCGGCCGGCCGCGTCGGCGATCTCGTCCACGCACTCGATGTTGATCAGCGTCGAGTCCATGTCGAAGGCGATCAGCTTGAAGTCGCGCAGGCGCAGGGGAGGGGTGAAGCCCTGCACGGTCAGACCGGGGGCGAATTCGATGGGCGAGGACATCTTGCGATTATTGCGGATGCGGGACGGGTGTCAGGAGGGCATCCAGGGCCGCCTCGGCAGCCGGCAGGTCCAGGTGCCCGGCCATGGTCAGCTGAGCCAGCCCGTGCACCGTGCCCCACAGCGCGGTGGCCAACGGAGCCGGCGGCACGGGTGGCAGCACGCCGGCCGCCTGGGCCTGTGTCACGCAAGCGGCCAGCAAATCCTCATTGTCGGCAATCAGGGGTGCCATTTCAGCGGAGGGCTCACCGGGCCGGCAGTACTGCGGGTCGAACACCAGTGCAAAGCTGTGGGGCTCACGTGCCGCGAAACGCACGTAGGCCTTGCCCAGCGCCAGTACCCGTTCCCGTGGCCCGATGGCGGACGCCACGGCTTGCTGTTGGGCCAGCAGCAAGCGGCGCATGCCTTCCACCCCGGCAGCGCGGATCAGGTCATCGCGGTCCGTGAAGTAGTGGTAGGGCGCCGCATGGCTGACCTGGGCCGCCCGGGCCAGCTCACGCAGGCTCAGCTTCGCGGCAGGGAGCTCGACCAGCAGGCGCAGGGCGGCGTCCAGCAGGGCCTGGCGAAGATTGCCGTGGTGATAGGCGCGCTTGTCTTCGGGAGAACTTGACACCAGCAAGATTCTATCGGACACTTCGCCAATCAATGTTGACAATGTAAAGATAGAAAGGCAGGTGATTCATGGCCGACGTGCTCATCATCGACGGGCATCCCGATGCGTCCTCCTTGTGTGCCGCTCTGTCAGGCAGCCATGCAGAGGGACTGCGGGACAGCGGACGCTCGGTCGATGTCCTCGCGTTGCGCGATCTCGCGTTCGATCCCATCTTGCATGTAGGGTTTCGCGAACACCAGCCGTTGGAGCCCGACCTGATGCGAGCGCAGCAGCTCATCGCCGAAGCGCGACGCATCGTGGTGGTGATACCTGTCTGGTGGGGCTCCATGCCGGCCCTGCTCAAGGGCTTCTTCGACCGCACGCTGGAGCGCGGCTGGGCCTTCCGCTACCTGCCCAATGGCATGCCCGAGGGGCTGCTGGCCGGGCGCAGTGCGCGGGTCATCGTGACCAGCGACTCCCCCGCCTGGTATCTGCGCTTTGTCCAGGGTGACCCGACGGTTCGTTCCCTGGTGCGCAGCACGCTGAAATTCTGTGGGCTCAAACCGGTGGACCTGACGCGTATCGGGCCGGTGCACACGTCCACCGCAGAGCAGCGGCAGCGTTGGCTGGACCTTGTGCGTGCCCAGGGGAGGGCGGATGCCCGTCGCCTGCCATCTTTGCAGGCGTCCGGTGCGCACCCCTCCGGATTGACCAGCAAGCTCAGGACCTGACCTGTGGCAGCACCTTGATCAGGGTGCTGACTTGCCGGCGCAGGTCAACGCCGACCAGGTCGGCCACAGACTGCTGGTCGCTGGTGACCGAGATGCCGGCTGCCTGCAGCCGTGCCTTGACGTCCTCTGTTGTGGTCCCTGCCACCTGTGCCAGAACGGGAAGCGGTGCCTTGGCCAGTGCCCGAAGTGGCGGGGCAAAGCCGGGGTCTTGCCTGGCACCGCCGAGCGGGACGAAGCTCACGAGCAGAACGGCGGTGAGCACACCCATCACGAGCTTGCCGGTGGTCTGGGTGAAGTAACGTTTGAATGCCGGCAGGTTCAGCAGCACATGAAGGCCGACGCCGATCACCATGGCCCAGCTCAGCCATTCATGCACCACCTTGTTAAGTCCGGTGTCCAGGTGAAAGAACATCAGCACGCCAGTGACGGCGCTGATCAGGAAAGCGCCGATCACCAAGGGCGTGATCCAGGCGCGGTGCGGGTTGAGATTCATGGATCAGACTCCTGTCATTTCGTTGCCGCTACGCTATGCTGCAACGGTGAAAGAAGTTTCGCAATCTGATCGTGAACGCCTGATGAACAAAGTTTTCGATGGTTGTCCTGCTTGATCGGGGTCAAGCCGAAACCAGCGTCGCATCCTGCTTCAGTGGCTGCCCCAACGCCCTGAGCACATCGCGAACCATCTGCACCCGGTCTTTCACCTCGGGCAGGGCGCGCTCGATGCGCAGTTTTTCGTTGCCCGCCAGCTTGATGTGGCGGTTCTTCTGGATCAGTTCAATGATGCGCATCGGTTCCACCGGTGGGTTGGGTCGGAACGTGATGTTGATGACGCCCGGCGCCGCATCGACCTTGACCACACCGTAAGGCTGCGAGATCACCCGCAGCCGGTGCACGTCAACCAGGGTCTGGGCCTGCGGCGGCAGCTTGCCGAAGCGGTCCACGATTTCTTCCAGCAGGCTGTCCACCTGGTCGGTGGTCTTCGCGGTGGCGAGCTTTTTGTAGAAGGACAGGCGCAGGTGCACGTCACCGCAGTAATCGTTGGGCAGCAGCGCGGGAGAATGCAGGTTGATGTCGGTCGTGACCGACAGCGGCGAGAGCAGGTCGGGCTCGCGGCCGGCCTTGAGTGCCTTGACGGCCTCCGACAGCATCTCGTTGTAGAGCTGGAAACCCACCTCCAGCATGTTGCCGCTCTGGTTCTCGCCCAGCACTTCGCCGGCGCCGCGGATTTCCAGGTCGTGCATGGCCAGGTAGAAGCCAGAGCCCAGTTCCTCCATCTGCTGGATCGCGTCCAGCCGCTGCGCCGCCTGCTTCGTCAGGCCCTCGATCTCGGGCACCAGCAGATACGCATAGGCCTGGTGATGGCTGCGGCCCACGCGGCCGCGCAGCTGGTGCAGCTGGGCCAGGCCGAACTTGTCGGCGCGCGCCATCACGATGGTGTTGGCCGTCGGCACGTCAATGCCGGTTTCGATGATGGTCGAGCACAGCAGCAGGTTGAAGCGCTGCGCCACGAAATCGCGCATCACCCGCTCCAGTTCGCGCTCGGGCATCTGGCCGTGGGCCATGCCGATACGCGCTTCCGGCAGCAGCTTCTCCAGGGCCTGCCGCCGGTTCTCCATGGTCTCGACCTCGTTGTGCAGGAAGTAGACCTGCCCGCCCCGCTTGAGCTCGCGCAGCACGGCTTCGCGGATCACGCCATTGCCTTCGTTGCGCACAAAGGTCTTGATGGCCAGGCGACGCTGGGGCGCGGTGGCAATCACGCTCAGATCGCGCAGGCCTTCCAGCGCCATGCCCAAGGTGCGAGGAATGGGGGTGGCCGTCAGCGTGAGTACATCCACCTCGGCGCGAAGCTGCTTCATCGCCTCTTTGTGGCGCACGCCAAAGCGGTGTTCCTCGTCGATGATCAGCAGGCCCAGGTTCTTGAATTGGGTCTTCTCGCTCAGCAGCTTGTGCGTGCCGACCACGATGTCGATACTGCCATCGCTGATGCCCTTCATGGCGGCGGTGATTTCCTTCTGCGAGCGGAAGCGGCTCATTTCGGCGACCTTCACCGGCCACTTGGCGAACCGGTCGGACAGCGTCTGGAAGTGTTGCTCGGCCAGCAAGGTGGTCGGTGCAAGGAACGCTACCTGCTTGCCACCGGTGACTGCCACGAAGGCCGCGCGCAGGGCGACCTCGGTCTTGCCGAAGCCCACGTCGCCACACACCAGCCGGTCCATGGGCTGCGGGCTGATCATGTCCTGGATGACCGCGTGGATGGCGGCCTTCTGGTCGGCGGTTTCCTCAAAGCCGAAGTCGTTGGCGAATTGTTCGTAGTCCTGTGCGCTGAACCGGAAAGCATGTCCCTGGCGTGCCGCGCGACGGGCGTAGATGTTCAGCAACTCGGCTGCGGCGTCACGCACCTGTTCGGCCGCCTTGCGCTTGGCCTTTTCCCACTGGCCGCTGCCCAGCTTGTGCAGCGGCGCTTCGTCGGCACTGACCCCGGTGTAGCGCCCAATCAGCTGCAACTGGCTCACCGGCACGTACAGCACGGCCTTGTCGGCGTACTCCAGGTGCAGGAATTCCTGCAGCAGGGCGCTGCCGTCAGGGCTTTTCTCGCCCATGTCCAGATTGACCAGGCCCCGGTAACGGCCGATGCCATGCTGGGCGTGAACCACCGGGTCGCCCACATTGAGCTCACTCAGGTCTTTGATCAGCGCGTCGACATCGCTGACCTGTTCCTGCTTCTTGCGTCGGCGCGTGGTGGGTCCGGCGGCAAACAGCTCGGTTTCGGTGACCAGGTCCACCGACGCTTCGATCCAGGCAAAGCCGCTGGTCAGGGCGGCCGTGGCCATCCCCACTTTCTCGTCGCTGTCCAGGAACTCGTTCAGCGTATCGAACACGGGCGGGTTCAGGCCGCTGGCGCGCAGGAAGTCCAGCAAGCTCTCACGCCGGCCATCGCTCTCGGCCAGCAGCAGCAGGCGGTGCGGGTTCTGGCGCAGGTGGGTCTGCAGGCGTGCCAACGGGTCCTCGGCGCCACGCACCACGGTCAGGTCGGGCAGCTTCTGGGCAAAGGCGTTGTCGTGAACGTCGTCGACCCCGGGCCGGATGGCCAGCTGGGCATGGGTCCGGGCTTCGGTGTGGAACTGCTCGGCGCTCAGGAACAGGTGCTCCGGCGCCAGGGCCGGTCGCTCCGGGTCGCCTTGCACCAGACGGTAGCGGTCGCGCGTGTCCTGCCAGAAGCGCTGGAAGGCCGGTTCCAGATCGCCGTGCAGCACCACCGTGGCCTGCTCGCCCAGGTAGTCGAAGACGGTGGCGGTTTCCTCGAAGAACAGGGGCAGGTAGTACTCGATGCCGGCGGTGGCCACGCCATTGCCCATGTCCTTGTAAATGCGGCTCTTGGTCGGGTCGCCCTCCAGCAGTTCCCGCCAGCGGCTGCGAAAGCGCGCCCGCGCGGCATCGTCCATGGGGAACTCTCGCCCGGGCAACAGGCGCACCTCGGGTACCGGATAAAGACTCCGCTGGCTGTCGGGGTCGAAGGTGCGGATGGAATCGATCTCGTCGTCGAACAGATCCACCCGGTAGGGCACCTGGGAGCCCATGGGAAACAGGTCGATCAGGCCACCACGCACGGCGTACTCGCCCGGGCTGACCACCTGGCTCACGTGCTGGTAGCCCGCCAAGGTCAGCTGGGACTTGAGTTGGGCTTCGTCCAGGCGCTGTCGCACCTTGAACTGGAAGGTATAGGCCGCCAGAAATGCGGGTGGGGCCAGCCGATAGAGCGCCGTGGTGGCCGGCACCAGCACCACATCGGCCTCGCGCGTGCCGCCATGGCCATAGATGCGCCACAGGGTGGCCAGCCTTTCGCTGATCAGGTCCTGGTGGGGTGAAAACGCGTCGTAGGGCAGGGTTTCCCAGTCGGGGAACAGCGCACAGCGCAGGTCCGGGGCGAAGAACGCCATTTCGTCGATCAGGCGCTGGGCGTCGGTAGCGTCCGCCGTGACGATGGCCACGGGTCGGCCTTCGGACTTTTCCCGCAAGCCAAGGCGAGCGAGCATAAGGGCGTCGGCCGTGGCCGGGGGTCGGGGCAGCGAAAAGCGCTTGCCGGCATGCAATTTGGGGAGGTCCATGCAGGAAGTCGTCAGCGGTCGGTATGTCGTGGGTGTTCACGTTGCGTGGCGAACAGGGCAACGGAAAACAGCAATACCCCCCGGCCAGAGGCAGGGGGGGTGTGCGGCGATTTTAGAATGTCATCCCCATGACCCATCCGTCCCCAGGCGAAAGCCCCGCTTCAGCATCAACTGGCCACGCTCGCTGTCATGCCCTGTTGCCGTGCGCGGGCACGGGCAGTCGCGCCGGGGCTCCCTTGCCCAAGCAGTACCAGATGGTGGCGGGTCAACCCATGGTGATGCACACCTTGGCGGCATTTATAGCCGAGCCCCGTGTGGCCAGCATCCGGGTGGTCGTGGCACCCGATGACGGTTTTTTGCACCTGGATGATCCGCGTGTCGTGCTGGCACGATGCGGCGGATCATCGCGCGCCGAGAGCGTGTTCAACGGCTTGCAGTCCATGCTGCGGGACGGTGTACCTGCGGATGACTGGGTGCTGGTGCACGACGCGGCGCGGTGTCTGGTCACCCCGACGGACATCGGGCGTCTCATAGACGCCTGCGAAGGTGATGCTGTGGGCGGCCTGCTGGCTTTGCCCCTGGCCGATACCCTCAAACAGGCCCGGGTTGACCGCTCTGTCGCAACCCTCGAGCGTGTCGACAAATGGCTGGCGCAGACGCCTCAGATGTTTCGACTGGGGCCGCTGCTGTCGGCGCTGGAAGCTGCACGCAGCGATGGTTTCAGCGGCATCACAGACGAAGCCAGTGCCATCGAACGAAGCGGTCAAAGCCCCAGGCTGGTCGTTGGTCCGGCGCGCAATTTCAAGGTGACCTACCCCGAGGATTTTTCCCTGGCGGAGGCCTTGCTCGGAGGCCGACACTAAACCATACTGTCGGCATGCCGGCACCGAGGAAGACCGCAACATGAGCTCACATCCAAACATGCGCATCGGCGAGGGGTGGGACGTCCATGCCCTGGTTCCCGGGCGACCGTTGATCATTGGTGGTGTCCAGATCCCTCATCACTACGGCCTTCTCGGACACTCGGATGCCGATGTGCTGCTCCATGCCATCACCGATGCCCTGCTCGGTGGCGCCGCACTTGGCGATATCGGTCGCCATTTTCCCGACACCGATGACCGGTTCTGGGGTGCCGACTCGATGCAGCTTCTATCCGAAGCGATGCGGCGCGTGCGTGAAGCGGGCTACGAACTCGCCAATATCGACAGCACCGTGATCGTTCAAGCTCCTCGGCTGGCACCGCATGTGCCCGCGATGGTGGAGTCGGTAGCGGCGGCCCTTGGCGTGGCCGCGTCACAGGTCAATATCAAGGCCAAGACCGCCGAGAAACTGGGGCCGGTCGGCCAAGGCCTGTCCATCGAGGCAAGGGCTGTGGCACTGCTCTGGCGCCGTTGACGCCGGATCGGTTCTTTGGGCGCCTCAGACCGATGGCGGTCCGCTGGACTGATCCTTGTTCTTGCTTTTCTCGGGCATTGCGCGAACCAGTTTGATGTGGGCGGCCAGACCGCCCGTGCTGCTGTTGGCCAGCACGAAGCGCCCCCCCATCCGGTTGATCGCTCGCTCCACAATGGCCAGGCCAAGCCCCGTGCCCGTGGCAGATGTTCGGGAGGCATTTCCCCTGAAAAAGGGTTGCGTGAGTTGCTCCAGCATGTCCGGACTCACCCCTGCCCCATGGTCCCGCAACTTGACCAGCACCACATCATCTTTGGCTTTGGCCGCGATTTCGACAGTCGCTATGAAGGTGTCCGGGTCTTTGCCGTAACGTTGAGCGTTCTCGAGCAGGTTGGCAAACACCCTTTGCAGCTCCACCTCGTCACCCATG
This sequence comes from Burkholderiales bacterium, assembly GCA_030604135.1. Taxonomy (GTDB): domain Bacteria; phylum Pseudomonadota; class Gammaproteobacteria; order Burkholderiales; family Burkholderiaceae_C; genus Hydrogenophaga. The sequence goes on from JAUVWL010000024.1 coordinate 41,409, forward strand.
ACCACCGTGTCGGGTGGGATGTTGATGCTGATCTGCATGGAAGGGTCGTTGCCCATGGCAAAGACCGCCGACTCGACCACCTGATTGAGTGAAACCCTTTGAGGCTCGTTGTGCTCGGGGCGGGCATAGTCGAGGAACTTGTCGATGATGGCATTGACCTGTTCGATGTCGGCGGCCATGTGTTCCCGCGCCTGCGGGTCATCCACGCTCATTTCGGTTTCCAGCCGCAATCGGGCCAGAGGGGTGCGCAGGTCATGGGAAATGCCGGCCAGCATCAGAGCGCGATCCTGCTCGATTTTGGACAGGCGTTGCGCCATGCGGTTGAAGCCGATGTTGACTTCCCGGATTTCGCTGGTGGCGACGGCCTCGCTGAGTTGACTTGCCAGAAAATCGCCTTCACGCAAGCGGCTCGCCGCAAAGGAAAGCTTCTTCAGGGGTCGATTGATCAGACCTGCAATCACGGCGGCACCGGCCAGGGACAGAACAGCGGCAATGGCCAGCCAGATAAGCCAGGTGGTGCCGGCCACGAGTCCGATGCGCGATGGATCGGTCAGCAGCCAGTAGGGGTCTTCCTCAATGGTGAACCCGATCCAGAGCCCCTGCGCACCATTGACCTCCCGGGCCACCAGGGTGTCCTGACCCAGACGGACCTTCAGCAGGTCGGCCACTCTGCGGCTGAGCGAGTCGGTTTCGTAGGATCGAAACGTGTCGGTGGGCTCCCTGGGAGCGATGCGCAAGCCTTCCTCATCGGCCAGGGTCTTGACCAGAGAGACCCTGGCAATCGAGTCTGAATGCACCAGCGCGGCCCGGCTGAGGTTGACCAGGGATGCCAGCTGTTGCGCACTTTGAAGTGCCCGGGGCTCAAATTCGAGCGCACGAAACGTCTGCAACCACGCGACAATGCAACCGAGCAGCAGCAGCGCCAACAGAAAGAAGGTCCGCCAGAACAGGCTCAGCTCCCGCGGCCGACGTCGCTCCAACGAGGCGGGAGCCGTCTCCAGGGCCTGGGGCTGTGTCTCGAACGGAACCCGAGACTCGTCGTTCATCAGGCGCTGCCGTCAGGCACAAAAACGTAGCCCACGCCCCACACGGTCTGCAGGTAGCGGGGCGAAGAAGCGTCCTCTTCGATCAGCTTGCGCAGTCGGGAGACCTGCACGTCGAGACTGCGATCGAACGGCTCGAACTCGCGGCCACGTGCCAACTGTGCCAGCTTTTCACGGGAAAGTGGTTGCCTTGGGTGGCGCACCAGTGCCTTGAGCATGGCGAATTCGCCAGTTGTCAGCGGCAGGTCCTGACCTTCCTTGCGCAGCGTACGCAGGCTCAGGTCGAATTCGAAGGGGCCGAACCTGACAACCTCTGCTTCCTGGGACGGAGCACCCGGTACTTCGGCTGGTGGTCGTCTGCGCAGCACAGCGTGAATACGGGCCAGCAACTCACGGGGGTTGAAGGGCTTGCCGAGGTAGTCGTCGGCACCGACCTCCAGGCCGACAATGCGATCCACATCCTCGCTCTTGGCGGTGAGCATGATGATGGGTGTGCGGTCACCGTTGGCCCGCAAGCGACGGCATATAGATAGACCATCCTCACCTGGCATCATCAGGTCGAGCACGATCAGATCGACCGCGTCACGCTGCAGCACGCGGTTCAGCGCCTTGCCATCTTCCGCCAGCATCACCTCGAAGCCCTCTTGCATCAGGTAGCGTCGAAGCAGGTCGCGTATGCGCACGTCGTCATCGACAACCAGGATCTTGTTCGGGCGGGCGGTGGTTTGTGGCATGTCTGCAACTTCCGAAAATGTAACAACCGCGATTGTGTCAGTCGCAAGTGCTTGTCCGCCAGGGATTTTCGATTTCCTGACAAGGTGTTACAGATGTTGCCTGCGCCAAAGCAGCCTTCACCGGACCTTCATCCCACAATTCGTGCTCCCGGCCTATCCTTGTGCATCATGAAGTTGCTAACGCGCACGATTCTGGGCAGCGTCCTGACGCTGGCCTCATTGCAGACCGCCTGGTCACAGGAAGGGCTTACAGTGCCCCTCGAAACGAAGGCTGCCATCGTGGTGCTTTCTTCGCCGGCTGAGGCGCCGGCAGCTCAAACGCCCCCCAGGCTACGGGACAGCCTGCAGTCTTTCGAGCACCTGGGAGGCGACGATGCCCACAGCTACCCTTATCGGCTGTCGGTCGATGAGCGTCGTCGACTGCGCGAGCAGTTGCGCGGGCAGGCAGCCTTGTCCAAGGGGACCGAGCCTTGACATCCGCTGATCGGTGCTCGCCGTCTCTGTCCGTTCTTCTTCGCCACCAGGGTGCTTCGCTCATGCGCTTCACGTCTCGCCGCGTCTGGATGATGTTCGCCTCCTTGGGTCTGGGTGCCTGGGTCTTGGCGCACTCAACACCAGTTCTCGCGCAAACCCAGGTCACAGCACCACCTTCCCGTGTGGTGCACATCTCAGCCAGCAGCTTCACCGAGGTTCCCCAGGACTGGCTGCGCCTGACGTTGACCACCACGCGTGAGGCGCCAGACGCGGGCAGCGTGCAAAATGAGTTGAAGGTGGCTTTGGAGTCGGCCTTGCGCATCGCTCGAGCGGCCGAGCAGGGCGATGCATTGCAGGTGAGAACCGGTCAGTTCGGACTGTACCCGCGCTATACAACACAAGGGCGCATCCAGGGTTGGCGGGGCAGTACCGAGCTGGTGCTGGAGGGGCGCGACTTCGAGCTCATCACGAGGGTGGCTGGTCGTATCCAGTCGCTGACCATAGGCCAGGTCGGGTTCAGCCTGTCTCGGCAGGCGCAGCAGCAACTGGAAGCCGAGGTGCAGGCTCAGGCCATCGAGCGCTTTCGCGCACGTGCGGCCGAGGTGACTCGCGCCTTCGGCTACCAGGATTTCGAATTGCGTGAGGTCAGCGTCAGTTCGGCCGACGAAGGCATGCCCATGATGCGTGCTCCCGTGATGGCCATGGAGGCGCGCGCCGCTTCCTCCGACGCGCCTGTGCCTGTTCAGCCTGGGAAAGCCACCGTCAACATCACGGTTTCGGGCTCGATCCAGTTGCGCTGAGCGCCGCCGACTGGCCGCGCTCTCACTGCGCCACCCAGCCCCCGTCCATGTTCCAGGCCACGCCGCGCACGTTGTTTCCGGCCGGAGAGCAGAAGAACACGGCCAGTTCCCCCAGCTCATCGGGGGTTGTGAACTGCATGGAGGGTTCCTTCTCGCCCAGAAGCACCTTCTTGGCCTCTTCGTTCGACACGCCCAACGCTGCCGCCTTGGCGTCGACCTGCTTTTGTACCAGTGGGGTCAGCACCCAACCCGGACAGATGGCGTTGCAGGTCACCCCGGTGGGGGCGGTCTCCAATGCGGTCACTTTGGTCAACCCGACGATGCCATGTTTGGCCGCCACGTAGGCCGATTTTTCCGCCGACGCGACCAGACCGTGGACCGAGGCCACATTGATGATGCGTCCCCAGTTGGCGGCCCGCATCGCCGGCAAGGCCAGGCGCGTGGTGTGAAACGCGCTGGTCAGGTTGATGGCAATGATGGCGTCCCACCGGTCCACCGGAAAGTCCTCGACCCGTGCCACGTGCTGGATGCCGGCGTTGTTCACCAGAATATCGGTCTGTCCGAATCGATCGGCCACGAAACGCATCATGTCCTCGATCTCGGCCGGCTTGCTCATGTCCGCGCCGTGATAATCCACCTTCACACCCAGCGAGGCGATTTCAGCCTTGGGTCCCTCGACGTCACCGAAGCCATTGAGCACGATGTTGGCGCCCTGACGCGCCAGCGCCTTGGCTATGCCCAGTCCGATGCCGCTTGTGGATCCGGTGACAAGGGCGGTCTTGTTCGCAAGCATGGGTGACTCCAGTTCAATTACGATAGGTTGAAAAATGTGGGCACTTCGTCGAAGACGCCCCGCCTGTGACGAGCAGCGTAGCGCGTTGGCAGGCGTTGCCCGGTGATTATCGTGGACAGTTTCAGGGACCCTATCGTCATGCAGGAACCCGTACTTCATTTTCTGGACATTGCGGAAGGCCATGACCAGCCCCTCGGTCGGCGCCTGGCCTATTGGGATTGGGCGTGTCAGAGCCCGGATGCCCGGTCCGTCGTGGTGTGTGTGCATGGCTTGTCACGCCAGGGTCGGGATTTTGACGTGCTGGCCAGGGCTCTGGCCAAGGACCACAGGGTGGTGGCGGTTGACGTGGCCGGCCGGGGCCAGAGCGATCCGCTGACCGATCCCATGGCTTATCAGGTGCCCACCTACGCGGCGGATCTTGGACGCCTTCTGAACCTGCTGCGTGCTCAGCGAGAGGGGCTGGCCATTGACTGGGTGGGCACCAGCATGGGTGGCCTGATTGGCATGGTCGTGGCCAGCCAGCCCGACTGCGGGCTGCGCCGCCTTGTTCTGAACGACGTCGGCCCTGTCATTCGCCGGGAGGCTTTGCAGCGAATCGGAGGCTACCTGGGTCTGGACCCCTTCTTTGGCTCCGAGCAGGAGGCTGTCGACTATCTGTCCTCCATCTCACGTGGATTCGGTCCACACACCGAGCAGCAATGGCTGGCGTTGTCGCGCCCCATGCTGCGCCAGCGCGATGGCGGCTGGCGCCTTCATTACGATCCAGCGATTGCGGTTCCATTGCGCGCCATGCTGGCGGTGTCGGACCCGGAGCAGGTGGCCGCCATGCTGAATGCGGGGGAGCAGGCGCTCTGGGCGGCCTATGACGCCATCGACATACCCACCTTGTTGTTGAGGGGGGCAGATTCCGACTTGCTGGCCCACGACACGGCGATCGAAATGGGCCGTCGGGGTCCCCGCGCGCGCTGTGTCGAGTTTGAAGGCGTCGGCCATGCACCGACCCTGATCAGCGACGATCAGGTGGCAGTGGTGCGAGACTTTCTCGCGTCCGATGACCCGCTTCGCTCCAAGGCTTGAACATGAAAACAGCACAGAGTTTGTTCCTGTGAACGCCACCCGGAGGATGTCTCAGTGAGCGTGATTCAGACTGAACCGGGGTCGCAGGCCGCACAGCCGACGACCAGTGCCATCGTGGCTGCAACCGCATCGAGTCTGCCTCAGCAAGCTCAGGCCTTGATGCGTGCAAGGGCATTTGCCGAGCCCCTGCTGGGTTCGGAACAACTGGACACGGGTGAGAACACACTGGAGCACGCCGATGCCGTGGCGAAAATCCTGGCCGACATCGGGAGCTCCGAAGCCATGCAGGCAGCTTGCTACCTGGTCTATGCCTGTCAGCACCTGAACCGTCCGCAGGAGGTGATCAGCAAGGCGTTCGGTGAGAACTTTGCGCAGCTGGCCGTGGAGACCACCAAGCTGGTCCAGCTGCAGCGGCAGGCCCGGTTGAAGGCGGCTGAAGTTCTCATCCGGAAGGAAGGGGAGCGCGCAGCGGCTCAGGAGCAGTCGCTCTACGTGGCCTCGGCTGCCAAGTCGCCTGTGTCCGAGCTGGCGGCCAGCCAGACGGAAAACGTCCGGAAGATGCTGCTGGCCTTTTCGCGCGACTTGCGCGTCGTCATGCTGCGTCTGGCCTCGCGTTTGCAGACCTTGCGCTACTTTGCTGCGATCAAGGGCGATCCGGGCGAGTCGCTGGCCAGCGAGTCCTTGAATGTTTTTGCGCCGCTGGCCAATCGATTGGGCATCTGGCAGATCAAGTGGGAGATGGAGGATCTGGCGTTCCGCTTTCTGGAGCCCGACGTGTACAAGCAGGTGGCCCGCTTGCTGGATGAAAAACGTGCCGAACGCGAGGCCCATGTGGAGCAGGTGCGGCAGGCGCTCGAAGCCGAGCTGCAGCTGCTGGGTATACGGGCCTCGGTTCAGGGGCGTCCCAAGCACATCTACAGCATTGTGCGCAAGATGCGGGGCAAATCGCTCGACTTCGAGCAGGTGTTCGACATCCGGGCGCTTCGGGTCATTGTGCCCGCCATCGATGATTGCTACACGGCCCTGGCCCATGTGCACGCGCACTATGCGCCCGTGCCGGACGAGTTCGACGACTACATCGGCAAGCCCAAGCCCAACGGGTACCAGTCGCTGCACACGGTGGTGCGTGATGGACAAGGACGGGCCTTCGAGATCCAGATCCGCACCCAGGAGATGCACGACCATGCCGAACATGGCGTGGCGGCGCACTGGGCCTACAAGGAGGCCGGCGCCAAGGGCTATGCCGGCGTTTCGGCCAGCTCCGACTACGACGCCAAGATTGCGGTGCTCAGGCAACTGCTGGCCTGGGAGCGCGACCTCAGCGGACATGCGGGGCAGGGCGAGGGCTTGTTTGATGACCGAATTTACGTCCTGACACCCGAAGCGGCGATTGTCGAACTGCCGCGCGGAGCCACCGCCGTGGACTTTGCCTACAGCGTCCATACCAACTTGGGGCACCGCTGTCGCGGCGCGCGGGTGGATGGCGCCATGCTGCCACTGAACACCCCGCTGCAAAACGGTCAGACGGTCGAGATCGTGGCCGCCAAGGAAGGGGGGCCATCGCGCGACTGGCTCAATGCCGAACTGGGCTACCTCGTGAGTCACCGGGCCAAGAGCAAGGTTCGCGCTTGGTTCAATGCACAGGCGCAGGAGGAAACCGTGGCGCGGGGTCGCGAGGCGGTGGAGAAACTGCTCCAGCGCGAAGGGAAGACCTCGCTCAAGCTGGACGATCTGGCCACCGCCATGGGCATGCCATCGGCGCAGGCGCTGTTCGAACAGGTGGGGAAAGACGAGCTCTCGCTGCGCTCCATCGAGAGTCATCTGCGCCCTGTCGAACAGGTGCCTCCAGCTGACGAGGCGCCCTGGCTCAAGCGGTCACGCAAGCCAGCCTCTGCCCCCACAGGCGGCGTGCTGGTGGTTGGTGTGGAATCCCTGATGACCCAGCTGGCCCGATGCTGTCGTCCGGCTCCACCGGACGACATTGCCGGGTTTGTCACGCGCGGTAAAGGCGTCAGCATCCACCGGGCCGATTGCGCGGACTTCGCGCACCTCAGACGCAAGAGCCCCGACCGGGTGATCGAAGTGCAATGGGGCGGCAACAAGTCGGACGAGGGCGCGTTCTATCCCGTTGATGTTGCTGTGGAAGCGCAGGACAGGCAGGGTTTGCTGCGCGACATCTCCGACGTTTTCGCGCGCGAGAAGATGAATGTCATTGGTGTGCAGACCCAGTCTGTCAGGGGCGTGGCCTGGATGACGTTCACCATCGAAGTTCGGGACGCGCGCCAGGTGGCCCGCGCCATGTCGGTGGTGGGTGATGTGCCCGGTGTTCGGGTGGTGCGCCGAAAGTAGGGCGTTTGTGTCGTGCTATAATTTCAGCTTCGAATCGATGTAGGCGCGTAGCTCAGCTGGTTAGAGCACCACCTTGACATGGTGGGGGTCGTTGGTTCGAGTCCAATCGCGCCTACCAATTCATTCGGGGCCCCGTGCCCTTGCAAATCAAGGACCAGCCTCGCAGCAGGTCCTTTTTTGTTGGTGCCTGCAGGTGTCCAGGCGCAGGCGCTTCACAGGGTTAACCCATGCCCTTCGTGTCCGCCAGGGTTTCTAGAATGGGGACACAGGAGTGCACCGACAGGGTGCGCTGCGATCCACCTTCCGGGAAAGAATACCAGTGCAAAAGAGCAAGGCCGAATCCAGCAGCAGCGCCAGTCGAGGCGTCGTGAGGGTGATCAAGAAATACCCCAACCGTCGCCTCTACGATACCGACACCTCGTCCTACATCACCCTGGCCGAGGTCAAGGCGCTTGTGATGGACAACGAGCCGTTCGTTGTGCGGGATGCCAAAACCAACGAGGACCTGACCCGCAGCATCCTGCTGCAGATCATCCTGGAAGAAGAAACTGCTGGTGTTCCCATCTTCACTGAGCAGGTGCTGGCCAACATCATTCGTTTCTATGGACACGCCATGCAGGACTTCATGGGTTCCTACCTCGAGAAGAATGTGCAGATCTTCATGGATCTGCAGCAGAAGATGAGCGAGCAGACCAAAGGGCTCACGCCCGAGGTCTGGCAGCAGTTCATGAACGTGCAGTCGCCCATGATGCAAGGCATGATGGGCAATTACCTGGAGCAGTCGCGCAACGCCTTCACGCAGATGCAGGAGCAGATGCAGAAGAACAGTGAGCAGATGCTGGCTGCCATGGGGCTCAAGCGCTGAGTGCTCAAAAGCTGCACTCTCTCGGGTGAGCGGGGCGCTCTGAGACAATCTCACCCATGAATGAATCTTCCTCTTCCTCGGGCGCGCTGGCGCCCAAGGTCGGCTTTGTCAGTCTGGGCTGCCCCAAGGCACTGACCGACTCCGAACTCATCCTCACCCAGCTGAGCGCCGAGGGCTACCAGACCTCCAAGACCTTCGCCGGTGCCGATCTGGTCATCGTGAACACCTGTGGTTTCATCGATGATGCGGTCAAGGAAAGCCTGGACACCATTGGCGAGGCGCTGGCCGAAAACGGCAAGGTGATCGTCACCGGCTGCCTGGGTGCTCGCGAGGCCGATGGGGGCGGCAACATGGTGCAGCAGGTGCACCCGAGTGTGCTGGCCGTCACCGGACCACACGCCACCCATGAGGTGATGGAAGCGGTGCACCGGCACCTGCCCAAGCCGCACGACCCGTTTGTCGACCTGGTGCCGGCCCAGGGCATCAAGCTCACGCCGCGTCACTATGCCTACCTGAAGATCAGCGAAGGTTGCAACCACCGCTGCACCTTCTGCATCATTCCTTCGATGCGTGGCGACCTGGTCAGCCGGCCCATTGGCGATGTGCTGACCGAGGCGCGCAAGCTGTTCGAAGCCGGCGTGAAGGAGTTGCTGGTGGTCAGCCAGGACACCTCGGCCTATGGCGTGGACATCAAGTACCGGACCGGGTTCTGGGATGGTCGGCCGGTCAAGACGCGCATGCTCGACCTGGTGCGCGAGCTGGGCGAGTTGGCCAGGGGGTTCGGTGCCTGGGTGAGATTGCACTATGTCTACCCCTATCCCCATGTGGACGAGGTCATACCCCTGATGGCCGAGGGCCTGGTGCTGCCTTACCTGGACGTGCCCCTGCAGCACAGCCATCCGGACGTGCTGCGTCGCATGAAGCGCCCGGCCAGTGGCGAGAAGAACCTGGAGCGCATCATGCGCTGGCGAGAGATGTGTCCGGAGATCGTGGTTCGCAGCACCTTCATTGCCGGTTTCCCCGGTGAGACAGAGGCCGAGTTCCAGCACCTGCTGGACTTTGTCCAGGAGGCACGAATCGACCGTGCCGGGTGTTTTGCCTATTCGCCGGTGCAGGGGGCGGCCGCCAACGGCTTGGCTGATCCGGTTCCCGAGGCGCTGCGCGAAGATCGGCGCGCGCGTTTCATGGCGGTGGCCGAGGGGGTGTCGGTGGCCAAGCTCGCAGAGCGTGTGGGTGCCACCATGCAGGTGCTGGTGGATTCGGCGCCAGGCCTGGGCAAGAAAGGGGGCGTGGGACGCAGTTATGCGGACGCCCCCGAGATTGACGGGGTGGTGCGCCTGCTTGCCCCTCAGAAAATCAGCAAGACCCTCAAGGTGGGGGAATTCACAAAGGCGCGTGTGGTGGCGACCGAGGGCCACGATCTGGTGGCGATGCCGGTTTGAGGGCAGGCGCTTTTCAGCTGGGGTGTGGGTCGACCGATCCGGGTGCCACGGGCCGTTTGGCCTTGTGTGCCTGGTCGGTGCCAGTCTCTCGTCTCGATTCTGTCAGCCAAAGAAAAAGGCTTGCAGACCGAGGTCTGCAAGCCTTTAAGATTGGTGCCCAAGAGAGGACTCGAACCTCCACGCCTCTCGGCGCTAGTACCTGAAACTAGTGCGTCTACCAATTCCGCCACCTGGGCATCTCAGGAAGACCGCTAGTATAGCATTGAAAAAGCGAAACGAAAAACGTGAACGAAAAAAACAACTTGTTGGCAGAATTTGAAGGGGTGGTGTCCGGTCACCGCGACGGGCATGGCTTTGTGGTCCGCGACGACGGCCAGGCCGATATCTACCTGCCGTCCAACGAAATGCGCGCGGTGTTGCACAAGGACCGCGTCAAGGCGCGCATAGTGCGCCTCGACCGCAAAGGCCGCCCGGAGGGGCGGGTCACCGAGATCATCGAGCGTTCCGACGCACCCATCATCGGACGCCTTCTGCAGGAAAGCGGCGTCTGGCTGGTGGCACCTGAAGACAAGCGCTATGGGCAGGATGTGCTGATTCCCAAGGGGGCCACCGGTTCGGCCAAACCGGGTCAGGTGGTGGTGGTGGAACTCACCGAGCCTCCGGCCCTCTACGGTCAACCCGTGGGGCGGGTCAAGGAGGTCCTTGGCGAGATTGATGACCCTGGCATGGAGATCGAGATTGCGGTGCGCAAGTACGGTGTGCCGCACGAGTTCTCCGAGCCGGCGCTGGCCCAGGCCCGTGCGCTGCCCGATCACGTTCGTGCTTCCGACCTGCGCCACCGGGTGGACCTGCGCGATGTGCCGCTGGTCACCATCGATGGTGAGGACGCGCGCGACTTTGACGATGCGGTCTATGCCGAGCCGGCCAAGGTCGGTCGTGGCAAGGGGTGGCGCTTGCTGGTGGCCATTGCAGACGTGAGCCACTACGTCGAAACGGGCACGCCGATCGACGTGGACGCCTACGACCGGGCCACCTCGGTGTACTTCCCGCGTCGCGTGATTCCCATGCTGCCGGAAAAACTCTCCAACGGCCTATGCTCGCTGAACCCGGGCGTGGAGCGGCTGTGCATGGTGTGTGACATGCTCATCAATGCCAAGGGCGAGATCCACGCCTACCAGTTCTATCCGGCGGTCATGTTCAGCCATGCACGCCTGACCTACACCGAGGTGGCGGCTGTTCTGCAGAACACGCGCGGGCCGGAAGCCCAGCAGCGCAAATCGCTGGTGCCGCACCTGCTGACCCTGCACGATGTGTACCGGGCCCTGCTGGCGGCGCGTCAGGTGCGCGGTGCCGTGGACTTCGAGACGGTCGAGACGCAGATCGTCTGCGACGAGTCGGGCCGCATCGACCGCATCGTGCCACGCACCCGCAACGATGCGCACAAGCTGATCGAAGAAGCCATGCTGGCCGCCAACGTCTGCTCGGCCGACTTTCTGCAGGAGCGCAAACACACAGGCCTGTACCGGGTGCATGAGGGTCCACCGCCTGAGAAGCAGGATATTCTGCGCAACTACCTCAAGGCCATGGGCGTTTCCCAGACCATCAGCGAGAACCCTCACCCGTCCGAGTTCCAGCGGATCGCCGAAGCCACCAAGGACCGGCCCGAGTCCCAGCAGATCCACACCATGCTGCTGAGGTCCATGCAGCAGGCCATCTACACGCCGGTCAATCAGGGGCATTTCGGACTGGCCTTCGATGCCTACACCCACTTCACCAGCCCCATCCGGCGCTACCCGGATCTGCTGGTGCACCGGGTCATCAAGGCCATTCTGGGCAACCGCAAGTACCAGTTGCCCGCGCTGCCGATGCCGGGTGAAGCGCATGCCAAGCTGAGCAAGCGCCTGGCCAGCCGCGCCCGCGTCGACGAAAAGTCGCCACCCAAGAAGCTGCCGGCCGACGTCATGGCCTGGCAGGCCGCGGGTCTGCATTGCAGTGCCAACGAGAGGCGGGCCGATGAAGCGAGTCGAGATGTCGAGGCCTGGCTCAAGTGCAAGTACATGCGCGAGCACCTGGGCGAAGAGTTTTCTGGGGTCGTCACCTCGGTCACCAGCTTTGGCCTGTTTGTCACACTGGACGCCATGTTCGTCGAGGGACTGGTGCACATCACCGAGCTGGGAGGTGAGTATTTCCGGTTTGACGAGGCCCGACAGGAGCTTCGCGGTGAGAGAACGGGCATCCGCTACGCGCTCGGCTCACGGGTTCGGGTGCAGGTCAGCCGGGTGGACCTCGATGGACGCCGGATTGACTTTCGCCTGGTGGGGGAAGGGGAGGACCCGGTCTTGCGTGCGATGCGCGACAAAACCGGGCTCACCAGCGAACGCCAGGACTCGGGGAGTAAGGTCGCCAAGGCGAAGCGCGACCGAAAACCAGAGGCCCCTGTACCGCCACATGCGCCAAAACGGTCGGCAGACAGTCCGAGAAAGACATCACGTTCTGGCGATGCCAAGAGCCGGCGCAAGCGGCGTTGAGCCAAGGGCCGAGCCGAGACGCTGCCGATCAACCCTACACTGGCTGCCTTGGGCATCCGGTCAGGCTCTCTGGCCTGCATGATCCCCTTAACCGAATGCTTCGACCATGCGCGTTTTCCTCTTTTTGCTCGATACCTTGTTTTTCTTTCTGGTGGCAGCGGCTTTGCTGAGGGCATGGATGAACCACCAGCGCATGCAGATGACGCTTCAGCCGGGGCGGTTTGTGATGGCCCTGACCAATTGGGTCGTTCAGCCAGTGCGTCGCATCCTGCCGCGGAGCATGGCCCAGGCGCGCGTGGACTGGGGCAGCCTGATGGCGGCACTGTTGTTGGCTGTGGCCTATGGTGGGGTCTGGCTGGCGGTGGTCACCAGCACCCACCCGGTGTCGGTATCACCTCTGGCCATGCTGCTGGGCATTCTGACCATGGCGTTCAAGTTGCTCGTGCGAACGGTGCTGCAGGGCCTGATGATTCTCCTGATCGTCTACGCCGTCCTGTCCTGGGTTCAACCCCATTCACCCATCATGCCCACTCTCGACAGGCTGTGCTCTCCAGTGCTCAGGCCGGTCCGGCGCGTGGTCCCTACCATTGGCGGAGTGGACTTGTCGGTGCTGCTGCTGATCATCCTGTTGCAAGTGGGGCTGATGCTGCTGGGCTGACAGCCACGGCGTCTTCCCCGTTTCCTGCTAAAGCCCGACGGCGCGCAGGTCTATCAGGCCTTCGTGCACCGGAGGACACCAGAAGTAAGCGCCGGAGATCGGTTCGGTGAAGCTGAACAGGGCATCCGTGAGGCCGTCCTCGGCGCCCGACATGCGTCGCAGCAGGGCCTCGAACGCGTCAAAGCTGTGGCCGAAGGCAGTGAACACCAAGCCGCCCGTATTGCCCTCCACCCAGGGCATGGATCGCCTCAGCACAAACGCCTGCGGATCGAAACTCTCCTGGGCCGTGCGCTTCACGTGGGCCGACTCGGGCGCCTCGTCCAGCTCTTCGTTGCTGTGGCGGTCCCGACCGATGGTGTGGTTCTGCTGGTGATCTGACATGGCCTCAAAGCGGCTCATGTGGTGTTGCCAGTGTTGCACGGCAACCAGGCTGCTGCCCGTCAGTCCTGGCCCGGTCGCTGCTGGCATCAGGGCGGTGAGCACAGCTTCGTCGCCTTCGGGGTTCTCGGAGCCGTCCACGTAACCGGTGAGGTCCCGTCCGCCATCGTGGTTGAAGGCGTCGGTGATTTGCTGTACGTCAAAAGCGGGTTCGATCAGGGTTTCGAGGTGGCGGCTGCGAATCAGCAGTTTCCCCCGGTCATCACCCCGCAACCACAACCAGAGGTCAGCCGGAGTGGCGGGCAGCTTGATGCGGGCGCCGTCGATCCCTCGAAAGCTCCGCAGTCCGGGCACCTGTGCACCCAGCTCGCTCACCAGGTACGAGCCCAGGCCCACCACCGTGGTCGCGCCGTCGGCCTGGCTGGCCAGGCGTCGCAGCACGGTGCGAGGATCTGAGCCGACGCGCAGCTGGCAGGTCAGGTAGCGCCCGTGCAGCGGAATGGAGTCAAGAATGCCGGACTGGGCACATGTGGCAGGAGACATCGGGGCTCACCTCGGTGTGGGTATGTGGCGGGTCGAGCCCTAAATTTACCAGTCCCTTAAATCATGTGGCCGCCTCCAGGCCGTTGAGGAAGTGTTCTCTCATGCGTTGCATTGCCTGATCGCGGTTGCGGCTGTCCAGGGCGGACATGATGGCGCGGTGTTCAGCCAGGGATTCTTCGATACGACCGGTCTTGAACAGCGAGCTGTGGCGGTTGAGTTTCATCACCTTGCGCAGGTCGGACACCATTTGCAGGCGCCAGCGGTTGTCCGCCATCTCCAGAAGACGCAGGTGGAAGGTTTCGTTGATGGCGAAGAAGCGATCGCGGTCCGCGATGGCCGATTCGAGTTCGCGATGCAGTCCTCGCAGCTCATCCCTCTGCGCAGGGCTGGCACGTTCGGCCACCACCCCTGCGGCATCCGATTCCAGCAGTGACAGGAGGTGGTAGACGTCGGCCAGGTCTTTCTCAGACACTTCGGTCACGTAGGCGCCTCGCCGCACCTTCATGGTCACCAGTCCCTCGGCGGCGAGCACTTTCAAGGCTTCGCGAAGCGGTGTGCGGCTGATGCCATATTCTTCGGCGATCTTGAGCTCGTCGATCCAGCTGCCGGGTTCGAGTTCGCGTCGAAAGATGCGCTGACGCAGCAACTCGGCCACTTCCTGGTACAGCGCGCGCGGGGCTAATGAGACGGCAGACATCGGGCTTGTTGGGCAGAAACGATCGTGAAAAGGTGAGCGGATTGTAAGTCCGAAAGAATATTTTGCATCAATAATTATGAATGACGTAGAATTCGGCCCGGTCCCCGGACCGCGCCGCACTTTATCGAGAAGACCTGCACCATGACCCACAACCCGTCCGAATTCAGCCCAGCCAGCCTCGAAGCCTGGACCAAGGCGGCCCAGAAATCCGCACCCGATGGCGACGTGAACGCGCTCAACTGGGTCACGCCGGACGGCATCAGCGTCAAGCCGCTGTACACCGCCGAAGACACGGTGAACCTGCCGTACACCAACACGCTGCCCGGTTTCGAACCCTACATCCGCGGCCCGCAGGCCACGATGTACGCGGTGCGCCCGTGGACCATCCGCCAGTACGCCGGGTTCTCCACTGCGGAGGAGTCCAACGCCTTCTACCGCAAGGCATTGGCCGCTGGCGGGCAGGGCGTGTCGGTGGCCTTCGACCTGGCCACCCACCGCGGCTACGACAGCGACCACCCGCGCGTGACCGGTGACGTCGGCAAGGCCGGGGTGGCGATCGACTCGGTCGAGGACATGAAGATCCTGTTCAACGAGATCCCGCTGGACAAGGTCTCGGTCTCGATGACCATGAACGGCGCTGTGTTGCCCATCCTGGCCGGCTACGTGGTGGCGGCGGAAGAGCAGGGCGTCTCGCAGGACAAATTGAGCGGCACCATCCAGAACGACATCCTCAAGGAGTTCATGGTCCGCAACACCTACATCTACCCGCCCGAGCCGTCGATGAAGATCATCGGCGACATCATCGAGTACACGGCCCAGCACATGCCGAAGTTCAACTCGATCTCGATCTCGGGTTACCACATGCAGGAAGCGGGCGCCAACCAGGCGCTGGAGATGGCCTTCACCCTGGCCGACGGCAAGGAGTATGTGAAGACCGCCATCGCCAAGGGCATGGACGTGGACGCCTTCGCCGGCCGCCTCTCCTTCTTCTGGGCGGTGGGCATGAACTTCTACCTGGAGATCGCCAAGATGCGCGCGGCCCGCTTGCTGTGGTGCCGCATCATGAAAGGCTTCAACGCCAAGAACCCCAAGAGCCTGATGCTGCGCACGCACAGCCAGACCTCGGGCTGGAGCCTGACCGAGCAGGACCCCTACAACAACGTGGTGCGCACCACCATCGAGGCCATGGCGGCCGTGTTTGGCGGCACCCAGTCGCTGCACACCAACTCGTTCGACGAAGCCATCGCGCTGCCCACCGAGTTCAGCGCCCGCATCGCGCGCAACACGCAGCTCATCATCCAGGAAGAGACCCACATCACCAACGTGGTGGACCCCTGGGCCGGCAGCTACATGATGGAGTCGCTGACCCAGCAGATGGCCGACGAGGCCTGGAAGATCATCGAAGAGGTCGACGCCATGGGCGGCATGACCAAGGCGGTGGACAGCGGCTGGGCCAAGCTGAAGATCGAAGCGGCCGCGGCCGAGAAGCAGGCGCGCATCGATTCCGGCAAGGACGTGATCGTCGGCGTCAACAAGTACAAGCTCAAGCAGGAAGACGCCATCGACATCCTGGAGGTGGACAACGTCAAGGTGCGCGAAAGCCAGATCGCCCGCCTGAAGACCATCAAGGCCAGCCGCGACAATGCCGCGGTGCAGGCCGCGCTGGGCGCGCTCACCGCCGCCGCCGAGAGCGGCCAGGGCAACCTGCTGGACCTGAGCATCAAGGCCATCCGCCTGCGCGCCACCGTCGGCGAGGTGTCTGACGCGCTGGAGAAGATCTACGGGCGCCACCGCGCCGACACACAGAAGGTGACCGGGGTGTACGCCGCTGCTTACGACTCTGCCGAAGGCTGGGAACAGCTCAAGACCGAAATCGCCGACTTCGCCACCGCGCAGGGCCGCCGCCCGCGCGTGATGATCGCCAAGCTGGGCCAGGACGGCCACGACCGCGGCGCCAAGGTGGTGGCCACCGCGTTTGCCGACCTGGGCTTCGACGTGGACATGGGCCCGCTCTTCCAGACACCGGAAGAATGCGCTCGCCAGGCCATCGAAAACGACGTGCACGCGGTCGGTGTCTCGACGCTGGCAGCCGGTCACAAGACGCTGGTGCCAGCCATCATTGCCGAACTGAAGAAGCAGGGCGCCGACGACATCGTGGTGTTCGTGGGCGGCGTGATCCCGCGCCAGGACTACGATTTCCTGTACGAAGCGGGTGTCAAGGGCGTCTATGGCCCGGGTACGCCGATCCCGGCCAGCGCCAAAGACGTGCTGGAGCAGATCAAGAAGTCGGTTGGCGCCGCCTGACCGTCCGGAAACCTCTGTGACCCCTGAACAGATCCAGGCGGGCATCGTGGGCGGTGCGCCGACAGTTCAGCGTCGCGCGATGGCCAAAGCCATCACGCTGCTGGAATCGACCCGACCCGACCACCGTCAGCAGGCCGATGCGCTGCTGACCGGTCTGCTGCCGCGCACCGGCGGCGCGTTCCGGCTGGGCATCAGCGGCGTGCCGGGCGTGGGCAAGAGCACCTTCATCGAGGCGCTGGGTCTGTACCTGATCGGGCAAGGTCACCGCGTGGCGGTGCTGGCGGTCGATCCCTCGTCGTCGGTGTCTGGCGGCTCCATCCTGGGCGACAAGACGCGCATGGAGCACCTCTCGGTGCACGAGAAGGCCTATATCCGGCCGAGCCCGAGCAGCGGCACGCTGGGCGGCGTGGCCGAGAAGACCCGAGAGGCCATGCTGGTCTGCGAAGCGGCGGGCTACGACGTGGTGATCGTCGAGACCGTGGGCGTGGGCCAGAGCGAAACGGCAGTGCACGGCATGACCGACATGTTCTGCCTGCTGCAACTGCCCAACGCCGGTGACGACCTGCAGGCGATCAAGAAGGGCGTGATGGAGCTGGCCGACCTGGTCGTCATCAACAAGGCCGACATCGACCCCGACGCCGCCACCCGCGCGCGAGCGCAGATCACATCCTCGCTGCGCCTGCTGGGCCTGCACGGCAACCCGGATCGCTCACAGGGCCGTCCCAAGAGCGATCAAGCCCCCACGGGGGCAAGCGACCCACACGCAGTGGGGGAGCGTGAGGGCACACAAGACTTGCACCACGACCAGCAGATATGGCATCCACAGGTGATCCAGATCAGCGCGCTGCATGGGCAGGGTGTGGACACCTTCTGGACGGCCGTGACCGAATTCAAACGCCTGCAGACTGCCCATGGCCGTTTGGCGGCGCGCCGCCAGCAGCAGGCCCGTGCGTGGATGTGGGAGCGCATCGAATCCGGCCTCAAGCAACGCTTTCATGAACACCCGCAGGTGCGAGAGAAGCTGGACCTCTTCACGCGGCAGGTGCAGGCAGGCGAACTCGCCGCCTCTACTGCCGCACGACAACTGCTCGAACTGTTTGACTGATCGGGCCAGACCCGAACACTGTTTTCACCGGAGACCACTATGCAAGAGATCCTGGACCAACTGGAAAAGAAACGCGCTGCGGCGCGGCTGGGCGGCGGGCAGAAACGCATCGACGCCCAGCACAGCAAAGGCAAGCTAACGGCGCGCGAACGCCTGGAGGTGTTGCTCGATGAGGGCACCTTCGAAGAGTGGGACATGTTTGTCGAGCACCGTTGTGTCGACTTTGGCATGCAGGACCAGAAGATTCCTGGCGACGGTGTGGTCACCGGCTACGGCATGATCAATGGCCGTCTGGTCTTCGTCTTCAGCCAGGACTTCACCGTTTTCGGTGGTGCACTGTCGGAAGCGCACGCCGAGAAGATCTGCAAGATCATGGACCAGGCCATGAAGGTCGGTGCCCCGGTGATCGGTCTCAACGATTCTGGCGGCGCACGCATCCAGGAAGGCGTGGCCTCCCTCGGCGGCTATGCCGAGGTGTTCCAGCGCAACGTGATGGCCAGCGGGGTCATTCCGCAGATCAGCATGATCATGGGTCCCTCGGCCGGTGGTGCGGTGTATTCGCCAGCCATGACCGACTTCATCTTCATGGTCAAGGACAGCTCCTACATGTTCGTGACCGGACCCGAGGTGGTCAAGACCGTGACGCATGAGGAAGTGACCGCCGAGGA
>JAUVWL010000035.1 GCA_030604135.1 Burkholderiales bacterium
GCATCATGGGTGTCATGATGCTGGCCGCCGGCATCGGCGCTCAGGTTGAGATTGAGACCGATGGTCCTGACGAGCAGCAGGCCATGGACGCCCTGGTGGCGCTCATCAACGACAAATTCGGCGAAGGCGAATAGGGATGTTGCCCCCACGCTCCACCGCTGCGCGGGTCGCTGCCCCCCGGGGGGGCTGGCCCTGCCTTGGGGCGGCCCGGCGGCAGGACCCGATGCCCCCACGCTCCACCGCTGCGCGGGTCGCTGCCCCCCGGGGGGGCTGGCCCTGCCTTGGGGCGGCCCGGCGGCAGGACCCGATGCCCCCACGCTCCACCGCTGCGCGGGTCGCTGCGCGCCCGGAGGGCAGTTTCCGCTCGGGGCGGGGGTGCGCTGCAGCGCGCGGCCCCTGCTTCCCGCATTTCCCGCCTGGTCACTCCCGCGAAAGCGGGAGTCCATGCTGCGCTCCAGTGCGGGTGGCTGGTTGCCAAAGGGAGTGGCCATGAGTTTTGTCGTGCATGGGCTTGCGGTTTCGCGGGGCATTGCCATCGGACGGGCGGTCATCGTGGCTTCCAGCCGCATCGACATTGCCCACTATTTCATCCGGCCCGAACAGGTCGAAGCGGAAATCGAGCGCCTGCGCACCGCACGCAACGCCGTCGTTGATGAGATCGTGCGGGTGCAGCACGGCTTGCATGAACAAGGACCGCAGGACGCCCATCCGGAGCTGACGGCCCTGCTGGATGTGCACCTGATGCTCTTGCAGGATGAACAGCTGACCAATGGTGTCAAGCACTGGATCGTCGAGCGACACTACAACGCCGAATGGGCGCTGACAGCCCAGCTGGAGGTGATCGCGCGCCAGTTCGACGAGATGGAGGATCCCTACCTGCGCGAACGCAAGGCCGACCTGGAGCAGGTGGTCGAACGCATGCTGCGCTCGATGCGTGGCGTCGCCTCCCCCATGGCTTCACCGCTGGAGCCGGCTGACGTTGATACGGAAACGGTGTCCCAGCAGGCCTCACCGCTGGTGTTGGTGGCCCACGACCTTTCGCCGGCCGACATGCTGCAGTTCAAGCAAAGTGTGTTTGCCGGCTTCGTCACCGATGTCGGCGGCAAAACCAGTCACACGGCCATAGTGGCGCGCAGCCTGGATATCCCGGCAGTGGTCGGTGCCCGGTCCACCAGCCACCTGGTGCGCCAGGATGACTGGGTGATCATCGATGGCGATGCTGGCGTGGTGGTGGTGGATCCGTCACCCGCGCTGCTGGCCGAGTACACCGCCAAGCAACGGCAGGGCGAAGTTGAGCGGGAGCGCCTGGCGCGCCTGAAAAACACGCCTGCGGTCACCCTCGATGGCCAGAAGATCGAACTGCTGGCCAACATCGAGCAGCCCCACGACATCCCCGCCGTTCTTAGGGCCGGCGCGGTGGGTATCGGACTGTTTCGATCGGAGTTCCTGTTCATGGGGCGAGAAGGGCGTCTGCCCGACGAGGATGAGCAGTACCAGGCCTATCGAAACGCAGTGGAAGGCATGCAGGGCCTCCCGGTGACCATACGCACCGTCGACATCGGCGCCGACAAGCCGCTGGACCGCCACCAGCGTGACGACCACCTCAACCCGGCCCTGGGCCTGCGGGCCATTCGCTGGAGCCTGGCCGAGCCGGCCATGTTTCTGGCGCAGTTGCGGGCCATCCTGCGCGCCGCAGCCCACGGCCCGGTCCACCTTCTGATTCCCATGCTGGCGCACGCGGGCGAGATCCGTCAGACGCTGGCCCTGGTGGGGCGTGCGCGCGAACAGCTCGACCAGCGCGGCCAGGTGCATGGCCCGGTGCGCCTGGGGGCGATGATCGAGGTGCCTGCAGCGGCGCTCACCATCCCGCTGTTTCTGCGCCACTTCGATTTCCTCTCGATCGGCACCAACGACCTGATCCAGTACACCTTGGCCATCGACCGGGCCGACGAGTCGGTGGCCCACTTGTACGATCCGGTGCATCCGGCGGTCCTGCAACTGCTGGCCAGTGCCATCGGTCAATGCCATGCCAATGGAAAAAGCGTGAGTGTCTGCGGCGAGATGGCGGGGGATGTGGCCATGACAAGGCTGTTGCTGGGTCTGGGCCTGCGCAGCTTCTCCATGCACCCTTCTCAGATCCTTGCGGTCAAGCAGCAGATCCTGCGCTGTGACACGGGCAAACTGGCCGCCTGGGCCCAGAGCGTGCTGCACGCCGACGAGCCGGCCGCGTTGATGAACGACTGAGCCTGCGTTCAGCGCGTCCGTGTGGCCAGTACGGCGGCGCCGATGATCATCACCGCTGCCACACCCACCGACAGGCTGGGGGCTTCGCCACGCAGTGCCAGCAGGGTCAGCGTCGAGAGCAGCGGGGTCAGAAAGCTCAACACCCCGATCTGGCGGGCATCGCCGCGCTTGAGGGCCGCGTCCCAGAGAAAGAATGCCCCGCCCAGAGGCCCCAGGCCGAGCAGCACGATCAGCCCCCAGTCCTGCGCCGAAAGCGCCACCGATGGCTCCAGCACGGCATGGCAGGCGAGCGACAGCAGGCCCGAGGCGAGCGCAAAGCCGCCGATGGCCGAGGTCGGAAAAGCCCGCACCCGCTTGGTCAGCAGCGAGTAGCTGGCCCAGATGAACGCCGAGCCGAGGGCGGGCAGGTAGCCCCAGGCCCAGACCGCTTCGGCTCCATCCCCGCCGCGACCCAGGATGGCCAGTGCTGCGCCGGCAAACCCGATCAGGGCGGCCGCCACGTGACGCCGGGTCAGGGACACGCCCGGAAGGAACAGCGGCGCCATGACCACAATGCCCAGTGGCCACAGGTAGTTCACCAGATTGGCCTGCACCGGCGGAGCGTGCCGAAGGGCAATGAACAGCAGGAAGTGGAACCCGAACAGGCCATAGATGCCAATGGCCAGGGTCGAGACCGGGACGCGCCACTGTCGCAGGTCGAAGCGCGACAGTGGCAGGGCAATCAGGCTGCCCACCAGCAAGGCCAGCCCGGTCAACAGGAACGGCGGCACATGGTTGAGGGAGACCCCCAAGGCCGCCAGCGACGCCCAGAGCGCCACGGCGCCCAGCGCCAGCAGGTTGGCGCTCATCACGCCAGCTCCGTGCGCATGGTTTGACGAAGCGCAAGGACCTGTGTTTGCAGCAGGATGGATACTAGGCAGGGTATTTTCATCGTCGAGGAAATGAAATGAGTACGTTCGATCACGCGGGCTTGATCCAGGACATCAACAGCAGTCTGGCGCCCTTTCGCAAGGCCCAGCCCGATGCCATGGCCGGATTCGGTGCCCTGGCCAAGGCAGCCATCGCCGATGGAGCGCTCAGTGCCAAGCAGAAGGAACTGATCGCACTGGCCATCGGCATCACCCAGCGCTGCTCCGGCTGCATCGGTTTTCACGTCAAAGCGCTGCACCGGCTGCAATGTACACGGGCCGAGCTGGAGGAAATGCTCGCGGTCTGTGTGTACATGGGTGGTGGCCCGGCGCTGATGTACGCCGCCGAGGCCATTGCGGCCTGGGAGAAGCTGGCAGGGGCCGTCCAGAAGTAGTGCCCGGTCGGGATTGGTGAACTGCCGTTCCTGTGCTCGGCGGTTCGGTGAGCCATCTAAGGAGGCATGGAAGAAAGAGGCGCTTACAGGATTTGACAACTGGTTAAGGGAAGCTTAATTATTCACTGCTAGCATCGATCAGGAATCTGGGCTTCTTTCCGGAAATGAACCTTCCATGATCAGTGCAACCGAGCCAGACTGGACCCGTGAACACCGGCAGCCCGGGGAATGGAGTCCATCAAAACGACTGCTGGCCTGCATTCGTGATTACCAACGCATTGGTCCTGGCGGAGGTCTCCGGCGCCTGCTCCGTGGTTGGTGTCTCATGCGCCATCGCTTCTGGAGTGCAGTGACCGGAGCCGACATCCCTTTGAACTCCCGTTTGGGAGGCGGCTTGCTGTTGCCACACCCGACAGGTGTGGTGATCCACCCTGATGCGGTTGTGGGCCCCAATTGCGTCATCTTTCAGCAGGTGACCCTGGGTACACTGGCTTCGGGTGGGACACCGGTCATCGGTGGACACGTCGATATCGGCGCCGGGGCCAAGCTGCTCGGGCCGATCCGTGTGGGAGACCATGCGGTGATCGGTGCCAATGCCGTGGTCCTCACGGACGTGCCTGCGCACCATGTGGCCGTGGGTGTACCTGCGCGTTGCATCCCCAAGCAGGGGTTTGAACCTGTGCTGGCTCTGGCGATTCAGAGCCCGATGGAGTGTGCGCTTCCCATTTGAGCGGCATCGTGCCTCCGCACACGCCGTGTGCTTCTGGATGTGCCGGCAACAGGCTGCGATTGCAATGTATCGCCCCCAGGGCACTCGGCCTGAGGGGCAATCGCGACCCGCTGCATCGAAGGTGATCCTCGTCGGAATCAGGTCGTGCCGGCTGGATTCAGCACCCCGTGGGCCTGCTGGTCCGCATGGTAGCTGGAGCGCACCATCGCCCCTACAGCGGCATGCGTAAAGCCCATTTCGTAGGCTTTTTCCTCGAACATCCTGAAGGTGTCGGGGTGCACGTAGCGGCGCACCGGCAGGTGGTGTCCGCTGGGGGCCAGGTACTGGCCAATGGTCAGCATGTCAATCTGGTGTTCGCGCATGTCCCGCATCACCTGCAGAATCTCCTCGTCGGTTTCACCCAGACCGACCATCAGGCCGCTCTTGGTCGGAATCTGCGGGAACAGGACCTTGAACTTCTTGAGCAGATTCAGGCTGAACCGGTAGTCGGAGCCTGGGCGCGCTTCCTTGTACAAGCGTGGCACGGTTTCCAGATTGTGGTTCATCACGTCGGGAGGCGCCGCCTTGAGGATCTCCAGCGCGCGGTCGTCGCGGCCGCGGAAGTCGGGCACCAGCACCTCGATTTGGGTGCCCGGCGACAGCGCGCGGGTCCTCTGGATACAGGCGACGAAGTGTCCGGCCCCACCGTCGCGCAGATCGTCGCGGTCGACGCTGGTGATCACCACGTACTTGAGCTTGAGCTGGGCGATGGTCCGCGCCAGGTTTTCCGGCTCGTTCGTGTCCAGCGGGTCGGGGCGACCGTGACCCACGTCGCAGAACGGGCAGCGGCGTGTGCACTTGTCGCCCATGATCATGAAGGTGGCCGTGCCCTTGCCGAAGCACTCACCGATGTTCGGGCAACTGGCCTCTTCGCACACCGTCACCAGCTTGTTGCTGCGCAGAATGTCCTTGATTTCGTAGAACCGCGTGGTGGGTGAGCCGGCCTTGACGCGGATCCACTCTGGCTTCTTGAGCACTTCGGCCGGCGCGATCTTGATCGGGATGCGCGCCGTTTTGGCCTGGCTCTTCTGTTTGGCGCTGGGGTCGTAGCTGGCGGCGGGCTGTGCCTCGCGGACCGTGCTGGATTCGCTGGCGGAAGGGGCGTCGGGACGGTTCATGGCGGGCGTGCCGAGGTTCGGCATGGGACAGTTCGGTCAGGGAGCCAGTGTGGCAGACAAATGCCGGGAAAGCAGCTCGGCCACTTCATCTGGTGAAACAACAGTCCCTATTGTAAAAAGATCGACGGTCTTCAGTCCCTGATACCCACACGGGTTGATGCGGGCAAACGGTTCAAGGTCCATCGCCACGTTCAGCGAAACGCCGTGGTAGGTGCAGTGCCGACTGACCTTGATGCCCAGGGCGGCGATTTTGCCCAGCCCCGTGAAGTCGGGTGACAGAGCCTCTGAGCCGGGTTCGCGCCTCATCGGCCGCTGGGGCAGCAGGGCATGGCTGCCAGGGTCGTCCAGGCGCACATAAATGCCCGGCGCGCCGGCCACGCGGTGGCCGGTGACACCAAGACGGCCCAGCGTCCGGACCACCGCTTCCTCGATGCGGTAAACGTACTCCTTGACGTAATAGCCCGCCCGCTGGAGGTCGATCAGGGGGTAGGCCACCACCTGTCCCGGGCCGTGGTAGGTGACCTGTCCGCCCCGGTTGGTCTGGATCACCGGTATGTTGCCAGGCGCCAGCAGGTGGCTTTCCCGGCCGGCCAGCCCCTGGGTGAACACCGGCGGGTGTTCGCACATCCACAGTTCGTCGGGCGTGCCGGCGCTACGTGATGCGGTGAACGCCTGCATCGCCTCGTAGGTGGGCAGGTAGTCGACCTGACCAAGCCGGCGGGTGGACATCACAGCACGTACTTCACCAGTGGGTGGGTGGTCAGGGTGCGGTAGACCTCGTCCAGCTGATCGCGGCTGGTGACGTGGATGGAGATCGTCAGCCCCAGGTAGTTGCCGGCGCGGCTGGGTCGGTGCTCCAGCGAGGCTTCGTCGAACCCGGGTTCGAAGGACTGGGCAATGACCACCATGGCCGAGACGAACTCGGCGCTGTTGGCCCCCATCACCTTGATGGGGAAGCGGCAGGGGTACTCGATGAGCGACTGCTCGGGTGGAATCTCGGGTGGGGTCTGCATAGGACTGTTCGGTGCTCAGATGGACTCGGTCGCCTTGAGTTGCTGGTAGGCCTCGTACAAGCGGTGGTACACAGGGCCGGGCCGACCGCGTTGATCGCCATGGCCCACGAGCCGACCATCCAGCCGCGTCACCGGCAGCACTTCCTTGGTGGCGGAGGACAGGAGCAGCTCGTCGGCCTGACGTACCTCGTCCCGGCAGATGCGGCGAAGCTCGAACGGAATGCCCAGTTCGCCGCACAGGCGCTCGATGATGCCGAACCGGATGCCTTCCAGGACCAGGTGGTCCTTGGGCGGGCCGACAACCTGGCCACCGCTGATCACCCACACATTGCTCGACGCGGCCTCGCTGAGCCAGCCGTCGCGGAACATGATGGTCTCGGTTTGCCCGGCATCGGCACTGATCTGGCGGGCGAAGACCGACCCCAGCAGGCTGGTGGTCTTGATGTGGGCCTTTTGCCAGCGAAAGTCGTCGGCCGTCAGGCAGGACACACCCTTGGCGCGCTGTTCTGCCGATGGTGGCTTCATGGGGGTGACCATCATGAAGATGGTGGGCTGGATGCCGGACGGCATGACATGGTCGCGCAGGGCGACGCCGCGCGTGATCTGGATGTACACCAGCAGATCGTGAAAGCCCCGCTCCCGCATCTCCTTGATGAGGGATCGGCACATGGACAGCCATTGCGCCGCGGTGTTCGGTTGAGGCATGCGCATCTCCCGCAGCGAACGGTCCAGGCGTTGCATGTGCTGTTCGAAGCCGAAAATGCGCCCTGCATAGACCGGAAGAACCTCGTACACGCCGTCGCCAAAAATGAACCCCCGGTCGAGCACGCTCACGCGCGCCTGGTTCAAGGGGGTCAGGCTGCCGTTGAGCAGACACGGCCAGTCGGGGAGGGCCGGTTCGACCGGAGCGCTGAAGTCCATATAGGGATTATCGGGTGAACATGCTTTCTGTGCCGGGGACCGCCCAAGGCGATGCACCGGTCCGTCTTGACGGAGGCATGGGGTTTCTACGTATAATGGGCGGCTTTGTGGCCCGCTTCAAGTTGTAACCCCGCCGTAATCTGACATGCCGACAATCCGCACAGACCAGCGGACGCCAGCGGCAGAGACCTCAGGAGAGGGCGCGGCGGATGACTGGGAAGATGGGGCGCAAGAGCCCGAATTCAAGCCATTGACGCGCGAAGAAGCGCAGCAATGGCGATCGAGACAGCCATGGCTTTCGCCGTGGCGTCTGGTTGGAGTGCAGGCGCTGGTGGGGTTGATCGTTGCCGTGCTGGGGTGGTTGCTGACGCAATCGGCCTCGGTGGCCTGGTCGGTTCTTTATGGCGCCGCCTCGGGGGTTTTGCCCGCCGCTGTCATGGCGTGGGGCACCACTTCCGGCGAGTTGGCCCGCCTCACGGCGGGTTTCGCACAGGCGGCGTTTGCCGGTTTTCTGATGTGGGAAGGGGTCAAGATACTGCTGACCGTGGCCATGTTGTGGTCGGCGCGGTTTCTGGTCCCTGACTTGAGCTGGCTTGGCCTGTTGGCCGGCCTTGTGTTGGTTCTGAAGGTGTACGGTCTGGGCTTCTGGCTCCAGGCGCGTCGCCGCAACTGAAACGCTGGATTGGCATACACAAATGGCTGCTGAAGGAATGGGGCCCACCCCCGGCGAATACATCCGCCACCACCTTGGTCACCTGGCCACCGACAAGCAGAAAGACATTGTTGACTTCTCCATCGTCAACATCGATTCGGTGGTGGTGAACATCATCCTCGGCGCGCTGGTGTGCTGGTTCCTCTGGTTGGCTGCACGCAAGGCGACCTCGGGTGTGCCGGGTCGCTTCCAGGCCTTTGTGGAAATGCTGGTCGAGATGGTGGACACGCAGGCCAAGGGCGTGATCCACAACGCCCAGAGCCGCAAGCTGGTTGCGCCCATGGCTCTTGTGGTGTTTTGCTGGGTGTTCATGATGAACTTCATGGACCTGATCCCGGTGGACCTCATTCCCTTCATCTGGGCGCACGGCATTCCGTTCATTCACGACCACAACGACACCGGTCTGCACGCTGTCTTCGGCATGAAAGACTACATGCGCGTGGTGCCCACCGCCGACCTGTCGACCACGCTGGGTCTGTCCATCTCCGTGCTGCTGCTGTGCCTGTTCTACAACATCAAGATCAAGGGCTTCGGTGGCTGGACGCACGAGTTGGTGACGGCGCCCTTCGGCACCAGCAGGAATCCCCTTTGGGCCCTGCTGCTGGGTGTGATCAACTTCCTGATGCAAATGATCGAGTTCGTGGCGAAAACGGTTTCCCACGGCATGCGGTTGTTTGGCAACCTGTTCGCGGGCGAGCTGGTGTTCATGCTGATTGCGTTGCTGGGTGGTTTTGCTGCCCTGTCCTTCAGCGGAGCCCTGTTCTTCGTCGGGCACCTGATCGCCGGCACCATCTGGGCGCTGTTCCACATCCTGGTCATCACCCTGCAGGCTTTCATCTTCATGACCCTGGCCCTGATTTATCTGGGGCAGGCACATGATGCGCACTGACGCTCGCTGACGCGAAGCGCTCGGGGTTCACTCTCGTTCCACTTTTCTTTTTCAACTCACTTCCATCTCAACAGGAGTCAACATGGAAAACGTTCTGGGTCTCGTCGCACTGGCTTGCGGTCTCATCGTCGGTCTGGGTGCCATCGGCGCCTCCATCGGTATTGCACTGATGGGCGGTAAATTCCTTGAGTCCTCTGCCCGTCAGCCCGAGCTGATGAACGACCTGCAGACCAAGATGTTCATTCTGGCCGGTCTGATCGACGCCGCCTTCCTGATCGGCGTGGCCATTGCACTGCTGTTCGCCTTCGCCAACCCCTTCACGCTCTAATCGGGTGGGCTGTCCTGTGCATGCGAGCCCCCCAGCGTGGGGCCGCAGCGCGGCAGCTCTTGGGTCAACACTGAAGTCAACAGACAGAAAGGCGTTGCGATGAACCTCAACGCAACCATCTTCGCGCAGATGATCGTCTTCGCGATTCTGGTGTGGTTCACGATGAAATTCGTGTGGCCGCCCATCGCCAAAGCGCTTGACGAGCGTGCGCTGAAGATTTCCGAAGGTCTGGCCGCTGCCGAAAAGGCCAAGACGGAACTGGCACAGGCCAACAAGCGAGTGGAAGAAGAGCTCTCGCAGTCGCGCAGCGAATCTGCCACACGACTGGCCGACGCCGAGCGCCGCGCACAGACGGTGATCGAAGAGGCCAAGGCACGAGCCAGCGAAGAAGCGGCCAAGATCATCGCTGCCGCCCGGCAGGAAGCCGAAGCTGAGGTCTTCAAGGCCAGAGAAGCTCTGCGCGAAGAGGTGGCCGCCCTGGCGGTCAAGGGTGCCGAACAGATCCTGCAGCGTGAGGTCAATGCCAACGTGCACGCAGAGATGCTGACCCGCCTCAAGACCGAGCTCTGATCCGACCGCTTCATCCATCAGGTAGACCATGGCCGAAATCGCCACCATTGCCCGCCCCTACGCAGAAGCGCTGTTCAAGGCCGCCGGCTCCGATGCCGCAGCCGCCAGTGCC
Organism: Burkholderiales bacterium; assembly: GCA_030604135.1. Lineage (GTDB taxonomy): Bacteria > Pseudomonadota > Gammaproteobacteria > Burkholderiales > Burkholderiaceae_C > Hydrogenophaga. The sequence goes on from JAUVWL010000035.1 coordinate 9,980, forward strand.
TGGCTGGACGAGCTGGCCGCCGTTGCTTCCAACGAACAACTGCGCCAGTTCGCCGACAACCCCAAGACGTCCGCCGAACAGGTGTACAGCGTCGTCACTGGCGTGCTCAAGTCGGCGCTGCCGGTCATGGGTCAGAACTTCCTGCGCACCGTCATTGACAATGGCCGACTGGCGGCCATGTCCGAGATTGCCGACCAGTACCGGGCACTCAAGAATGCCCAGTTGGGCGCTTCCGATGCCGTGGTGTACAGCGCCTTCGACATCGATGCCGCCGCACTGGCAGACCTGGGCACGGTGCTCGAGAAGCGTTTTGGCCGAAAGCTCAACCTGCAGGTGCGCCTGCAGCCCGAGCTCATCGGTGGTGTCCGGGTGGTCGTGGGTGACGAGGTTCTCGACACCTCCGTCAAAGCCCGTCTGGAACAAATGAAAGTGGCCCTGACGGCCTGAGCCCGCACGGACTCGTCCCTACCGGCCTGCATCCCCTCAACGAAAGAAGGAAAGAGTCATGCAACTCAATCCCGCTGAAATCTCCGAACTGATCAAGTCCCGTATCGAGGGTCTGGCAGCTTCCGCCGACGTGCGCAACCAGGGCACGGTGGTGTCCGTGACCGACGGTATCGTTCGTGTGCACGGTCTGTCCGACGTGATGCAGGGCGAGATGCTCGAATTCCCGGCCAACAAGGATGGCGTGCCTTCCTTCGGCCTGGCCCTGAACCTCGAGCGCGACTCCGTCGGCGCCGTGATTCTGGGTGAGTACGAGCACATCTCCGAAGGCGATACCGTCAAGTGCACGGGCCGCATCCTGGAAGTGCCGGTCGGTCCAGAGCTGGTGGGCCGTGTGGTCAACGCCCTGGGTCAGCCGATTGACGGCAAGGGCCCGATCAACGCCAAGATGACGGACGTGATCGAAAAGGTCGCCCCGGGCGTGATCGCGCGCAAGTCGGTGGACCAGCCGGTGCAGACCGGTCTGAAGTCGATCGACTCGATGGTGCCCGTCGGCCGTGGCCAGCGCGAGCTGATCATTGGCGACCGCCAGACCGGCAAGACCGCCGTGGCCATCGACGCCATCATCAACCAGAAGGGTCAGAACATGACCTGCGTGTACGTCGCCATCGGCCAGAAGGCGTCGTCCATCAAGAACGTGGTGCGTGCCCTGGAGCAGGCAGGCGCCATGGAGTACACCATTGTGGTCGCCGCCTCGGCTTCCGAGTCCGCCGCCATGCAGTACCTGTCGGCCTACTCCGGCTGCACCATGGGTGAGTACTTCCGCGACCGCGGCGAAGACGCCCTGATCGTGTACGACGACCTGTCCAAGCAGGCCGTGGCCTACCGCCAGGTGTCGCTGCTGCTGCGCCGCCCCCCGGGACGCGAAGCCTACCCCGGCGACGTGTTCTACCTGCACAGCCGCCTGCTCGAGCGTGCCGCCCGTGTGAACGCCGACTACGTCGAAGCCTTCACCAAGGGCGAAGTCAAGGGCAAGACCGGGTCCCTGACCGCACTGCCGATCATCGAAACGCAGGCTGGTGACGTGTCCGCATTCGTGCCGACCAACGTGATCTCGATCACCGACGGCCAGATCTTCCTGGAAACCAACCTGTTCAACGCCGGTATCCGTCCCGCCATCAACGCCGGTATCTCCGTGTCCCGCGTCGGTGGTGCCGCCCAGACCAAGCTGATCAAGTCGCTGTCCGGCGGTATTCGTACCGACCTGGCCCAGTACCGTGAACTGGCTGCCTTCGCCCAGTTCGCTTCCGACCTGGACGAGGCCACCCGCAAGCAGCTCGACCGTGGCGCCCGCGTGACCGAACTGCTCAAGCAGGCCCAGTACAGCCCGCTGTCCATCAGCCTGATGGCCGCCTCGCTGTTCGCGGTGAACAAGGGCTTCATGGACGACATCGATGTCAAGAAGGTGCTCGCCTTCGAAGGTGGTCTGCACGCCTTCCTGAAGGACAAGCACGCCGCCCTGGTGGCCAAACTGGACAACGACAAGGCCATGGACAAGGAAGCCGAAGCCCAGCTGACCGCTGCGATCGCCGACTTCAAGAAGACCGGCACGTACTGATCCGCGCCCATTGACCCGATAAAGGAGAAGCAATGGCAGCAGGCAAGGAAATCCGCGGCAAGATCAAATCGGTGGAGAACACCAAAAAGATCACCAAAGCCATGGAGATGGTGGCCGCCTCCAAAATGCGCAAGGCACAGGACCGCATGCGTGCGGCCCGGCCTTACGCCGAGAAGGTGCGCCAGATCACCGGCAACCTCAGCCGGGCCAATCCCGAGTACACCCATCCGTTCATGCAGACGAACGACGCCAAGGCCGTGGGCTTTGTCGTCGTCACGACCGACAAGGGTCTGTGCGGCGGCATGAACACCAACGTGCTTCGCGCGGTGACCAATCAGCTCAAGGACCTGCAGGCCCAGGGCATGGGCATCGAGACCGTGGCGGTGGGGAACAAGGGGCTGGGCTTCCTCAACCGCATCGGTGCCAAGGTCGTCTCCAGCGTCACCGCGCTGGGTGATACGCCCCACCTGGAAAAGCTCATCGGTCCGGTCAAGACCCTGATTGACGCCTACACCGAAGGCCGTGTCAGTGCTGTCTACGTGGCCTACACCAAGTTCATCAACACGATGAAGCAGGAGGCGGTGGTCGAGCAGCTGTTGCCCTTGTCGGCCAGCGATCTGGATGCCGGAGCCGGTGGCCGCGATTGGGACTACCTGTACGAGCCCGATGCGCAGACCGTGATCGACGAGCTGCTGGTTCGCTACGTGGAGGCCCTGGTCTACCAGGCCGTGGCCGAGAACATGGCATCCGAGCAGTCGGCCCGCATGGTGGCCATGAAGGCCGCCACCGACAACGCCGGCAACGTCATCAACGAACTCAAGCTGGTCTACAACAAGACCCGCCAGGCCGGCATCACGAAAGAGCTGTCCGAAATCGTGGCCGGCGCTGCCGCGGTCTGACCCCGGCGCCCAACTGAAATCCAGAGAAATTAAAGGTATTCATCATGTCTCAAGCACAAGGCAAGATTGTTCAGTGCATCGGCGCCGTCGTGGACGTGGAATTTCCGCGCGACCAGATGCCGCGCGTTTATGACGCCCTGAAAATGGAAGGCTCCGCCCTGACGCTGGAAGTCCAGCAGCAGCTGGGTGACGGCGTGGTGCGCACGATTGCGCTCGGCTCCTCCGACGGCCTGCGCCGCGGCATGGTGGTCTCCAACACCAACGCGCCCATCACCGTGCCCGTGGGCAAGGCCACCCTGGGCCGCATCATGGACGTGCTGGGCTCGCCGATCGACGAGCGCGGCCCGGTCGGTCAGGAACTGACCGCATCCATCCACCGCAAGGCCCCGGCCTACGACGAGCTGTCGCCGTCGCAGGAGCTGCTGGAAACCGGCATCAAGGTGATCGACCTGGTGTGCCCGTTCGCCAAGGGCGGCAAGGTGGGGCTGTTCGGTGGTGCCGGCGTGGGCAAGACCGTGAACATGATGGAACTCATCAACAACATCGCCAAGGCACACTCGGGTCTGTCCGTGTTCGCCGGCGTGGGTGAGCGTACCCGTGAGGGCAACGACTTCTATCACGAGATGGCCGATTCCGGCGTTGTGAACCTGGAGAACCTGGCCGAATCGAAGGTGGCCATGGTCTACGGCCAGATGAACGAGCCCCCGGGCAACCGTCTGCGCGTGGCCCTGACCGGCCTGACCATCGCCGAGTCCTTCCGCGACGAAGGCCGTGACGTGCTGTTCTTCGTGGACAACATCTACCGCTACACCCTGGCCGGTACCGAAGTGTCCGCTCTGCTGGGTCGTATGCCGTCCGCCGTGGGCTACCAGCCGACGCTGGCCGAAGAAATGGGCCGTCTGCAGGAGCGGATCACGTCGACCAAGGTGGGCTCGATCACCTCGATTCAGGCCGTGTATGTGCCGGCCGACGACCTGACCGATCCGTCGCCCGCCACCACCTTCGCCCACCTGGACTCTACCGTGGTGCTCTCGCGTGACATCGCCGCGCTGGGTATCTACCCCGCTGTTGACCCGCTGGACTCCACCAGCCGCCAGCTGGACCCGCTGGTGGTGGGACAGGAGCACTACGAAGTGGCCCGCGCCGTGCAGGGCACGCTGCAGCGCTACAAGGAACTGCGCGACATCATTGCCATTCTGGGCATGGATGAACTGGCACCGGAAGACAAGCTGGCCGTGGCCCGCGCCCGCAAGATCCAGCGTTTCCTGTCGCAGCCCTTCCACGTCGCAGAGGTGTTCACCGGCTCGCCCGGCAAGTACGTGCCGCTGTCGGAAACCATCCGTGGTTTCAAGATGATCACCGCCGGTGAATGCGATCACCTGCCCGAGCAGGCTTTCTACATGGTCGGCACCATTGACGAGGCCTTCGAGAAGGCGAAGAAGGTTGCCTGATGGAGCGGGGTGCCGCCCGTCGGCGCCCGTCCGTTGAACGACCTTTTCCCTTTTCACTGGAGTCAATATGAGCACCATCCACGTCGATGTGGTCAGCGCCGAAGAGTCGATCTTCGCTGGCGAGGCCAAGTTCGTGGCCCTGCCTGGTGAGGCGGGCGAGCTCGGCATCCTGCCGGGTCACATTCCGCTGATCACCCGCATCAAGCCCGGTGCCGTGCGCATTGAGAAGGCCGATGGTGGCGAAGAGTTTGTCTTCGTGGCCGGCGGCATTCTGGAAGTGCAGCCCAACCGCATCACCGTGCTGTCCGACACCGCCATCCGTGGCAAGGACCTGGACGAGGCGAAAGCCAACGACGCGCGCAAGCAGGCCGAAGAAGCCCTGAAGAACGCCAAGAGCGACCTCGACCTCGCCAAGGCGACATCCGAGCTGGCGGTCATGGCCGCCCAGATCGCCGCCCTTCGCAAGTACCGGCAGAAACGCTGACCCAGCAGCAACAGGGGTTCGCCTCTCCGACAAAATGGACCGGTTTGTTACCGGTCCATTTTTGTTTTCGCCGGCCAATCCGGCGCACAATGTGATGAGACAACCTTGTTCTGCGCATGCCCTCGATTTTTGAGAACCCGGAGCTCGAGCCCGAGGAACTGGCAGCCCGGCTGCTGGTGACGCCCACGGCGCTTGATGACCTGACCCTGTCGGATGCCATGAAGGTGGTGGCCTACATGCGTCCGCAACGCATCGCCGCCGGAACGGTGTTCATCCAGGAGGGCGAGACCCGGCGCAACGACTACATGTTGCTCATTCTGGAGGGCGACATCGCGGTGGAAAGCGACCTGCCAGGTGTGAACGAGAGCATGGTGGTCAACATCATCGGGCCAGGCCACCTGATCGGCGAGATGGGCTTGCTGGACGGGGCACCCCGATCGGCCACCTGCACCGCGAGCACCGACATCGCCGCCGCGGTGCTGTCGCGAACCGGTCTGATGCGCCTGCTCAAAGACCATCCCCGGGTCGGCTCCAAGCTGCTGCTGGCCATCTCAAAGCGACTGGCCGACCGGTTGCGTGAGACCACCCGCAAACTCAAGACCTTTGCCCAGATGAACAAGGCCATGCAGCAGGAACTGGCTGTGATCATGAACAACCGCACCGCTGGGCCTGGCCAGCCCGGCAAGGGCGTCAGCAAGGGCTGACGACGGTCAAGGGCGGGGCCAGCCGATCACAATCGCACCACCAGGTCGGGCAACTCATTGGGCCGCTGGCTGCCCGGTTTCACCGGAAAGTGCTCAACCAGCAAGGCGGAAACCTCCTCCAGTGCGGCGGTCAGTCCGCCCTCAAAGTCGCCGCCTTGCAGTCGCAGACCGAGACGATCAACGACGGCCTCCCATTCGGTTGGCGCCACCAGCCGGTCGACACCGCGGTCGGCCACCAGTTCTATGGCGTGTTCGGCCAGCTGAAGGTAGATCAGCACGCCGTTGTTGTGTTCGGTGTCCCAGATGCGCAGGCGCCCGAACCAGGTCATGGCACGCTGGCGTACCACGGTGCTCACGGGGGTGCTGGCGCGGGCGCGCCAGAGGTAGCTCACCGGCAGTGACGCCTCAATGCAAATGCAGATCTCGCCGCTGTGCATTTGCTCGCTGGCCCGAATGTAGCTGGCCAGGCGATCGGCCATGTCGTCAGGCACGGCACGACGGCTGTCCGAGGGTTGATGCCAGAGGTGGCGAAGCAGTCTGAGAAAGAAACCCATACTCCGCCTCTCACCAGCCACCGGAAGCGCCGCCGCCGCCGAAGTTGCCACCACCGCCGGAGCTGAATCCACCCCCCCCACCCCCGCGACCGCCACCTCCCCAACCACCAGAGTGCCCACCCCAGTGTCCACTCCGTCCGGATCCGCCGCGCCCGCCGGTTGACGGCGGGCTGTGCATGAACAGCGCGGCTGTCAGACCGAGCAGACCCGCACCGACCGCAATCCAAAGCACCTGGGTCAGCGTCCAAGCCAAGCCCCCCGCTGCCAGGCCGGCCATGAAGGAGCCGAGCCGGGTGCCAAACGCCTCGCGCAGCACCACGGCGAACAGGGGAACAGCAAACACCAGAAAGATCAGCAGCTCGTCCAGTGGCAGACCGCCGCCCTCCTGCCCGGCGCCATCGCCTGGGAGGGGCAAGGCTTCTCCGGTCACGCGCGCCAGAATCTGGTCCAGGCCTGCAGAGATGCCACCCCCATAATCCCCCCGCCGGAACGCCGGCGCCACCACCTCATCCAGAATGCGCCGGGCCAGGATGTCGGGGATGGCGCCTTCCAGCGCTTTGGCCGGGGCGATGCGCATGCGCCGTTCGTCCTTGGCGACCACGAACAGCAGGCCGTCACCGACGTCGCGCCGGCCGATCTTCCAGGCATCGCCCAGGCGCTGGGTGTACTCGGCGATGTCTTCGGGCGCGGTGCCGGGCACCATCAGGACCACGATCTGGGTGCCCCGCTCCCGTTCAAAGGTGGCCAGTCGCTCTTCGAGGCGGGCCAGCTGGCCGGCGTCGAGGGTGGCGGTCTGGTCCATGACCCGGGCGCGCAACTCGGGCACAGGAAGAAGGGCCTGTGCAGCGGCAGGCCCAAGCCACATCAGCAGCAGAAGAGAGCCCGTCCATCCGGCCAGCCGCCTGAGCACCGCGCGGGCGGCCCGATGGCAGCGGCCGGGTGATGGCAGGGGAACAGGGCTCACTGGCGGCCGAGGTTGACCGCAGGAGGCTGGGCCAGCGCGGCCTCGTTCTCGACCAGGAAGCCGCTCTTGGGGCTGTAGCTGAACAGCATGGCGGTCAGGTTGGTCGGGAAGCTGCGGGTGAGCACGTTGTAGTCCTGCACCGTCTGGATGTAGCGGTTGCGGGCCACGGCGATGCGGTTCTCGGTGCCCTCCAGAGCGGCGGTCAGGTCACGCACCTGTTCAATGGCCTTGAGCTGGGGGTATTGCTCGACCACCGCCAGCAGGCGGCTGAGCGAGCTGCCCAGCTGCCCCTGGGCGGCCTGGAACTGCTGCATCGCCTGCGGGTCGTTGATCATCTCGGGGCTGACCTGGATGGCGGTCGCCTTGCTGCGGGCCTCGACCACCTGGGTCAGGGTCTCTTGCTCGGCATCGATGGCGCCCCGGATGGCGGCCACCAGGTTGGGAATCAGGTCGGCGCGCCGCTGGTACTGGTTGAGCACCTCGGACCAGGCGGCCTTGCTGGACTCATCCAGGCGCTGGAACTCGTTGTAGCCGCAACCCGTGAGCCCGGTGAGCAGCATCAGGGTGGTGATCATGCCGGCCAGGCGGGCGGCCAGGCGGGCGAAGGGCAGGGGGAGCAACTGGGTCATGAAACCTCCGGAAGGGTGGTGCGACGTGCGCAAAAGTACTATACCCCTGCGACTCTCACGGGGCGATGCGCGCGCGCCACGAACAGCCCATCGGCGCGCGGCAAAATACCGCTCATGGTCAAACTCAAGATGCCGCCAGGCACGCCCGACGACACCGAGGCCGCCTTCTATGAGGCGCTGCACCAGGCAGACATCGACCGCCTGATGGCCTGCTGGGCCGATGAGGACAACATTGTCTGTGTCCACCCTGGGGGACCACGCCTGGTGGGCCACGCAGCGGTGCGCGCGGCTTTTGAAGCCATGTTCGCCAACGGCGGTGTGCAGGCCCAACCCGAGCGCGTACGTCGCCTGGAGACCAGCCATTGCAGCGTGCACAGTGTGGTGGAGCGCGTGGCGGTGCTGGGCGACGATGGCATTCAGGTGGCGTGGGTGGCGGCCACGAACGTCTATGTCAAGACGGCCCACGGCTGGCGCATGGTGGTGCACCACGCCAGCCCTGGGTCCCGGACCGAGCCGGTCGAAGTGACCGACGTTCGTCCCCTTCTGCATTGACGGACCCGGGTGGCATGCACACGGTGACAGACCCTGGCCGTACAGCTGGAAGCACCCGGCAGCCCCAGATGGCTGCTATGGATTACCGTGCACCCTGGTGGCTCCCGGGAGGCAACGCCCAGACCATCTGGGGGGCACTGCGGGCCCGTCGCCACTTCGGCCCTGCCCCGCAGTGGCGGCGCGAGCGTTGGGCCACGCCCGACGGTGACTTCATCGATGTGGACCATGCGACCCACGCGTGCACAGACAACGCACCGCTGATGGTGCTGTTCCACGGGCTGGAGGGTTCGTCGGCCAGCCAGTATGCGATCGCCTTTGCCGACTTTGCGGCCGAGCGTGGCGTGGCGCTGGCGGTGCCGCATTTTCGGGGCTGTTCCGGCGAACTGAACCTGGCGCCCCGGGCCTACCATTCGGGTGACTTTGAGGAAATCGACTGGATCCTGCGCCGGTTCGCCCAGGCCAACCCCTCACGCCCCTTGCTGGCCGTGGGCGTCTCGCTGGGTGGCAATGCGCTTATGCGCTGGGCCGGCGAGACGGGGGAGTCGGCCTCTCGAGTGGTGCGGGCCCTTGCTTCGGTCTGCTCGCCGCTGGATCTGGCCGCCGGTGGTCATGCCATCGGGCGCGGCTTCAACCGCCTGGTGTATACGCGCATGTTCCTGGCGAGCATGGTGCCCAAGGCGCTGAAGAAGCTGGAGCAGCACCCCGGCCTGTTCGATGCCCAGGCCTTGAGGGCGGCGCGGGACCTGTACGCCTTTGACAACCTGTTCACTGCGCCGCTGCACGGCTTCAAGGACACCGAGGACTACTGGACCAGGGCCTCGGCCAAGCCGGTGTTGTCGGCGATCCGGGTGCCGGCCCTGGCCCTCAATGCCCGAAACGACCCGTTTGTCCCGGCCTCATCGCTTCCGAGGGTCGAAGAGGTGGGGCATCATGTGCAACTGTGGCAGCCGGCCCAGGGTGGGCACGTGGGCTTTCCCTGTGCCGACGAACACTCCCGACTGCCGGGCCACGTCCGGCGCATGCCCGAAGCCGTGGGGCGCTGGTTGCTGTCGCATGTCTGAGGCCTGGCAGGAGATTGCCCATGGATGAGATTGTCAAGGCCGCCATGGCCAAGTGGCCCAATGTGCCGCACTGCTACGGCTGGCTGGGCCTGGATGCACGCGGTCAGTGGTACATGCGCGACGACCGGACACAGGCCGTCGGGCCGTTCGCCTTGTTGCCGGGTGAGGCGGGGCAGGCCAGCAAGGGCTCGTGGCTGCGACACGACAAGCTGATCGACTTCATCGCCCGAAACTACGCTGCCGACGAGGCGGGGCAGTGGTATTTCCAGAATGGGCCGCAGCGGGTCTATGTCGAGCTGGAAGTCTGCCCCTGGGTGTGGCGCCTGCTCCCGGATGGCGGCGTCCAGAGCCACACGGGCATTCCAGTGCAGGTGCGCACGTGCCTGCTGGACGAAGTGGGCCACCTGTATCTGGTGACCGAGCTGGGGGTGGGGCGGGTGCACAGCGCCGACATGACGCTGGCGGCCGACGCGGTGGAGAAAGGGCTTTGGGTGCCCGAGGCAGTGGAGCGGGACACGCTGCCCACCCGGTTCGCATACGAGCCCAGCCCGCAACGGCGCCGTACCGCACCTCCCTGACCTTCTCACGCTGCAGGGCAGAAAAAAGCCCGCTCATGGCGGGCTTTTTTGGGGCGCCTCAATGGGCTGGCGCTTTACTTCAAGCTGTCCAGCATGTACTGCACGGCGGCCTGGATCTCGGCATCGGACGCATTGCCGGCGCCACCTCGGGGCGGCATGGCACCTTTGCCTTTAATGACGCTGGCGGTCAGACCGTCCAGGCCGAGCCCCAGGCGCGAAGCCCAACCGGCCTGATCGGCCAGCTTGGGTGCGCCGGCGACGCCAGCCACGTGACAGACCGCGCAGGCCTGGTTGTACAGGGCCTGGCCGTTGATCGCAGCGGGTGCGGCCGTGGCCGGTGCCGCAGCCACGGCGACCGCTTCCTGCGCGGGCGGCGGGCTCACTTCGGCGGTGGCGGGCGCAGCTTCTGTTGCTGCGGGAGCGGCCTCGGCAGAGCCGGCTTCTGCAGCGCCTTCCACGACGGGCTCGGCCAGGCGGCCACCGGAGGCGTTCACCAGGTGCACCATGGCCCGCGCCAGCTCCACCTCACCGAAAGCACCTCCAGCCTGGGCACCCATGGCACCTTTGCCGTTGATGACCGAAGCCAGCAGGGCGTCATAGCCTGTGGCGATACGTGCCGCCCACCCGGCGTTGTCGCCGATCTTGGGGGCACCGGCCAGGCCGGCGTCGTGGCAGGCAGCACATTGCGCCTTGTACACGGCGTCGCCGGCCTGCAGCGGACGGTTGGCGTCGCGCAGCTCCACCGTGCCAACGCGCTGAATGCGCACGGCGGTGGCCAGTTCCTGGTTCACCGCGCCAGCCGCGGGTTTGTCGCCCTTGGTGACGAAATACACCAGGCCAATGATGACGAACACCGGCACAACAAAAGCGAAGAACGAGGTCCACAGCAGCTGGGCTGGGGTCTTGATGGGGCCGGTGTGGGAGTCGTGCGCGTGGTCGCTCATGGGTTCCTCGGGGTGGCGTAACGGTGCCGTCAGGGGCTGATCGGGGGCCGTCCTTGGAAGAACGGACAGCCATCAATTATAGCTGTCGCCCCTTCGTGGACCTTGCGGGGCAAGGCGCCTGATAGAATCGCTCGGGTTGCGGCTGTAGCTCAGTGGATAGAGTATTGGCCTCCGAAGCCTATAGTCATCGCCGCAAACCGTACAATCCTGACCATCGGTCTCAAACAGCCCCGCGGCTGTAGCTCAGTGGATAGAGTATTGGCCTCCGAAGCCAAGGGTCGTGGGTTCGATCCCCGCCAGCCGCGCCAAATCTCACATCTACGGTGAGCGATCCTTCACCTTGCTGAAGCGATCATTTTTTCAAGTCTCGTCGCTCCCTCTCTTGAGGGTACGAGTTGGGAATGGACCAATGGTCTTGGGGCAACCTCGGAGAGGGTCTGTGCCCTGTGTGTGCCTCGCTTGTGCCAGGTGAGGTGACTCATCTGACGGTTTCGAGGCGATGATGACCATTGGCCTTGTGCCACCATGTTCTGTCGGTCAGGTCCGGTGACTGATCTTTGCTTGCCCGAGTGCGAAGGTTGGTTAACGTTGCTGGGTGGACCTTCGTGGCAATGATGTTTCGAGCTGCGCCCGCCACTTCTGACGTTTAAGCTGACTTCACCGCCCGGGCAAGAATCGATTTTGTCGTTTGCATCCACGTCCGTTTTCACTGACGGGCGAGCCAGGCCACCGATGCCATAGAGGCGAAGTCCTTTCGGGTTTCAATCCGCGCCCGTCATCGCTGACGGGCGAGCCACCCTCGAAACCCACGTGGAGGCCTGAGGCATGGCCAAGTTTCAATCCGCGCCCGTCATCGCTGACGGGCGAGCCCATCAACGGCTTCACCGGCACGGTGCGGGTCAACATGTTTCAATCCGCGCCCGTCATCGCTGACGGGCGAGCCGTGGTGGCCACGGCCCAGCAGGCCGCCGCAGCCCTGTTTCAATCCGCGCCCGTCATCGCTGACGGGCGAGCCCCGACTTTCCGGACCACCATCGCAGCGTTGAGACGTTTCAATCCGCGCCCGTCATCGCTGACGGGCGAGCCTTTTCAGCACCGGCGCGATGCGAGGGAGCGCCGAGTTTCAATCCGCGCCCGTCATCGCTGACGGGCGAGCCTTTCGATGGTTTCGCTGACGTGCTCGACCTCGTAGTTTCAATCCGCGCCCGTCATCGCTGACGGGCGAGCCCCAGGGCTTTGACGGCCTCGGCTTCCTGCTCCTGTTTCAATCCGCGCCCGTCATCGCTGACGGGCGAGCCGATGTGCGGAAAAGATTCGGTGCGCGAGGCGATGTTTCAATCCGCGCCCGTCATCGCTGACGGGCGAGCCGAGGGAGACGCTTGAAGCCACCGGATGGCAGATGGTGTTTCAATCCGCGCCCGTCATCGCTGACGGGCGAGCC
>JAUVWL010000031.1 GCA_030604135.1 Burkholderiales bacterium
CAGCAGGTGGTGCTGCTCGATGCCGATCCGCAGGGCTCGGCACTGGACTGGACCCAGCGCCGCAGCCAGCAAGGCCTACCCCGGCTCTTCAGCGCCGTCGGCCTGGCCCGCGAAACCCTGCACCAGGAGGCGCCTGAACTCGCCCGCCGGGTCGATCACGTCGTCATCGACGGTCCCCCGCGCATCGCGGCGCTGGCGCGCTCCGCGTTGCTGGCGGCCGACCGCGTGGTCATCCCGGTGCAGCCCAGCCCCTACGACCTGTGGGCCAGCGCCGAAATGGTGGCGTTGATCCGAGAAGCACATGTGTTCCGCCCGATGCTGCGCGCGGCCTTCGCCATCAACCGGCGCGTCAGCACCACCGTCATCGGCCGAGAAGCCCGCCAGGCGCTGGCAGAACAGCCGCTGCCCGCTCTGCGTTCTGAAGTGCACCAGCGCATCGTTTTCGCCGACAGCGTGGCCGCCGGCCGGCTCGCTTGTGAAACCGCACCCGACAGCGCCGCTGCGCGCGAGGTGGCCGCACTGGTCGATGAACTGCTGCGGTGGCCGTCATGACGGAAGAACGCATTCAGCGTGGCAAGCGCATCGCCATTGGCTCGCGTCCGCCGGCCAACCCGCAGGCTGAGGCATGGGTGCGTCAGGGCGATGGCGAAAGCCTGCAGAAAGGCGATCTGTTCACCGCCCGCCTGACGCTGGACATCACGCCCGCCATGCGCGCGCGCATCAAGGTCTCGGCGTTCACCCAAGGCACCACCGTGGCCGAGTTGCTGCGCGCCTTGCTGGAGCGCGAATTCCCTCAAACCCGTTCGGAGACATCCCCATGAGCATGCACACCACGCCCGATGGCACGGTTGCGCCCAGCGCATCACATCCGCCGCTGCCGCATCCTGTTCCACTGCAGCCCAGCCCAGTCGGCTCCCCGCCACTGACCCGTGTCTCTCTGGCCTACGTCCACCAGCGGTTCAACCTCTACCTGCGCTTTGGACAGCCGGAGCACACCGTGCAGCTCGACCACTGGCGGCGCTGCGCGGTCTTCAAACCATTGGCCATGTTCTGCCGCGTGCGCTGGCAGGCCAATGACCATGGCACGACGCTGTGGCAGTTGATGGTGCTGCAGGCCGGTACGCCCTTGGACACCTTGCAGCGTCTGCCCGGCGTACGTCCCGGCGCGCGCTTGTTGCTGCACGCAGAAGGCGAACTGAAGGTGCGCGCCGTGCTGCAGCAGATCGACGCCATCGAAGCCCAAGGCATCGACGCCTGCACCGTCACGCCCGCCTACTGGGGCACGCTAGGCAACCGCCTGGCTGCATGGACGTCTGGGCCATCGGCCGCTCCGCTGCAGTTGCCTGCCTACACCGCCGAGCGTCACGCTTCGTTGCGGACCACGAGAGCCCTGTCATGACAAACTCACAAGCATCCAGAACGGCAATCGCCTGTTCCGCCGCCATCGGCTTGGCTGCGCTCGCCTGGGCCTCGTTCACCAAGCCTTTGCCACGCCTGGTCTACAACCCGTCGAACAGCGTTCCGGTGGGCTGGTACCGCGTCGGGCCGCTTCCGCTGCAGCCCAACCATCTGCGGGCCGGCAGCATCGTGCTTGTCCACTTGCCTGCAGAAGCCGCTGCACTGGCAGCGCAGCGCGGCTACCTGCCGCCGAGCGTGCCGTTGCTCAAGCGCGTGGGCGCCGTGGCGCCGCAGCGCGTGTGCATCACCGGACAGTTTCTGCGCATCGACGGGCACACCGTGGCCACCGCATTGAGCGTAGACCGCATGGGCCGCCCCCTGCACGGCTGGCCGCAGTGCCGCCGCCTGCAGGCTGACGAGGTTTTCCTTCTCAGCGCGGCAAATCCGGCGTCTTTCGACAGCCGCTACTTCGGGCCGGTGCGCGCCGCCGATGTGATCGGCATTGCGCAGCCGTTGTGGCTGCAGGAGCAGCCATGACGACCGCACGACGGCTGCCGTCGCTGCCGCCGGTGCATCGCCTCACCGTGCCCGTCGTCCCGGTGGACGGCACAGGTGCGCGGGGAAGGATGCAGGGCAAGATAAAAGGTCGCGGCACTCAGCCGCTTGAAAACCCTGTCTGCACGTGGGGGTGGCGCGGCACGCGCCAAGGAGCAGCGGCGTGCTGCGAGAGTGCGCAACGCTGCATCGGCATTGGCGAAGGTGCGTGCTTCGCCCGCTTGGCTGCGCCGGTCTTGGATGGAATCGCCCGATGAGCCGCAGCAATGAAGACCACTTTCGGATCCGTCCCGGCACGCCGAAACAGCGTGGCGACGCTTTCATCAGCAAGGTGCTGCGCCAGACCAACAAGGCCGGAGCCAAGCTCGGAAAGACGATCGGCAAGGCCGGCCAGCGGCCGGGTTCCCGGCTGGGGCGAGGCCACGTCGCGGCCCGTTTCGCCGGGACCTCGCTCACGCCCAACGCTCGCCGCGTTACGATCAAGGCGCGACTGGTCCATCTGGCCAAGGCCGGGCCGCGCTCAACCGCTACGCACCTGCGCTACATCGAGCGCGAAGGGGTTGATCGCCAGGGCGGTCCGGGACACGCCTATGGTCCGACTACTGACGCGGCGGACACCGCCGCTTTCGAGGAGCGCGGACGCGAGGATCGCCACCAATTCCGCTTCATCGTCTCACCGGAAGACGCCGAACAGCTCGACGATCTGCGCACCTACACCCGGCAACTGATGGCGCGCATGGAAGCCGATCTGGGCACGCGGCTGGACTGGGTGGCGGTGGATCACTGGAACACCGACAACCCACACACGCACGTCGTCCTGCGCGGCAAGGACGACACCGGCAAAGACCTCATCATTTCCCGCGACTACATCGCCGTGGGAATGCGCCACCGGGCCGCAGAACTGGCAACCGAATGGCTGGGGCCGCGCACCGAGTTGGAGATCCAGCGGGCCATGCAACGCGAAGTCGACCAGGAGCGGTGGACGAGTTTGGATCGCACCTTGCACCACGAGGCCAAGGACGGTCTGGTGCTGCCCGAAACGCTGGCCGATCCCCGGTTGCAACGTCAGCGGCAAATGCTGATCGGACGCCTGCAGCGCTTGCAGCGCATGGGGCTGGCGACTGAGCAGAAGCCAGGCGTGTGGGCCATTCATCCCGAGACCGAGCCGACACTACGGGCCATGGGCGAGCGCGGCGACATCATCCGCACCATGCAGCGAGCCATGAGTGGCAAGCAGCGCGAGCTAGCCGTGTTCCAGTCTTGCGCGGATGGACACACCATCGTAGGACGCGTCGCCGCCAAAGGGCTGGAAGACGAACTGTACGGCAAGGGCTATCTGGTCATCGATGGGGTCGACGGCAAAGCGCACTACGTCGCTCTGCCACCGCGGTCGGAACTGGAGCAATACCCCACAGGCGCCGTGGTGGAGGTGAAAGGTTCTCCCAAGGTGCGCGCGGCCGACCGGAACATCGCCGCGCTGTCGGTGAACGGCATCTATCGCACCGACCATCACCTAGCACTTCCCCAAGGTCAGTCCACGCCAGATCGAGACCCGCGCGAGGTGGTGGCCGCGCATGTGCGCCGGCTCGAAGCCCTGCGCCGTGCCGGCATCGTGGAGCGCGAGGCCGAAGGCGTTTGGCGAATACCCGGCGACCTGACCGAACAAGGCCGCCAGTTCGATGTCCAGCGCCTGGGCGGAGGCGCTGCGGTGGAACTGAAGGCACACCTGCCCATCGAACGGCAGACCCGCGTGATCGGCGCGACCTGGCTGGACCAACAGTTGATCAGCGGTGGCAAGGGGCTGGGAGATGTGGGCTTTGGCGGGGAGGTCAAGGACGCGCTGCAGCAACGGGTTGATTTTCTGGCCGAACAGGGGCTGGCTGAGCGGCGCGGGCAGCATGTGGTTTTGGCTCGCAGTCTTTTGGCGACGCTGCGCGGACGCGAGCTAAAAAGTACTGCGCAGGACGTCACAGCAGAAACCAGCCTGGAATATCGTCCAATTGCCGACGGTCAGCGTGTGGTGGGCATCTATCGCCGCAGCTTCATGCTCGCCAGCGGGCGCTACGCTATGCTGGATGACGGCATAGGGTTCAGCCTGGTGCCCTGGAACCCAACCATTGAGCAGCGGGTGGGAAAGAACATTTCGGCCGTTGTGCGTGGAGGATGCGTGGTGTTGGACAGCAGAAAACAAATAGGGTTGCCTATTGGATAGGTTGCTTGCAGCCAATGCGCGGTCAAATCTCCTCGGTTGCATTCATCAACAGCAGGTCAGTTAACCCCAGCGGTCAGCCTGTAGTTCAGAACTGTCCGGTTTCCCCGGGGGAACTTCACCGAGGCTGCGCCGGCTCCTGGGTCGTGTGAGCCAGGCGTAGAACCCGCCACGCGAGACACCGAGCGCCTCGCACATCAGATTGACCGGCCAGGCCCCTCGGTGTTTCGCCACGAAGCCGAACTTCACATCGACTCCTTCGCGAAGTAGGCCGCGGCTCTTTCAGGATGTCGCGCTCCATCTTGAGCTTGGCCACTTCCTTGCGCAGCCGCGCTATCTCGGCGTCCTGGACCTTCTGTTTGCCGTTACCAGGAAACGCCTCCTGGGGCTCCTCTGGTCGATAGCAATTTTGGACAACAACTTTATTCAATTCATTCAATACGCCATGCACCTACGTTTCGAAAATGGGAAGAGCTTCATCCAACCGCCCACAAGGAGACATCATGAGTATTTCACCCCCGGCCGATTTCTTGCGCAAGCTCTACCAGTCCTGGTCAGAGCGCATGGCGGCAAACCCTGCACTGACCATCGACGACCTGCGAAGTCTGTTTGACGAGTGGCACCAGCCCACCATGGAGCCCGAGGGGGTCACCTACAAGTCAGAGGTGGTGGCCGGTATTGAGGCCATCTGGGCGCTGCCCGTAGGCGCCGATACTTCCAAAGTGATTCTCTATACCCATGGCGGGGGCTTCGCGGTCGGATCGGCAGCCAGCCATCGCAAGCTCGCCGGGCACCTGGCCAAACACCTGGGCGTCACGGCTGTGGTCATCGACTACCGTCGCGCTCCCGAGCATCCGTTCCCCGCCCAAATCGAAGATGCAACGGCTGTCTACCGAGACCTGCTTTCCAGGGGGTACAAGGCGCAGGACATCACCACCAGTGGTGACTCCGCGGGCGGCAATCTGGCCATCGCGACGGTGCTGAAATTGCGTGATGATGGTGTTCCATTGCCAGGTTCGGTCATCGCGTTCTCGCCCTGGCTGGACATGGAACATGTGGGCATGACGCTGGAGACCAATGCGGCCACTGATGCCCTGGTTGGAAAGGGCATTCTGGAGGCCATGTCTGGCATGTTCCTCGGCGAGCAGGGGTCGCGAACGGATCCTTTGGCCAATCCGCTCAAGGCGAACTACAAGGGCTTTCCGCGCCTGTATGTCAACGCCGGTTCCAACGAGACGCTGCTTGATAACGCCACCGGCCTAGCCAGCATCGCCAAGGACGCAGGGGTCCAGGTGACGCTCTCTGTGGTCGACGGCATGCAGCACGTTTTCCCCTTCCTGGCCGGCCGTGCCGTGGAGGCGGACGAGGAACTGCGTCGCATCGCGAAGTGGTTCAAGGGCAGTTGACGCTCGCTCATTTCCTTGCCTGAGCCGTATCGGCTCAGGTTTTCCTTTCTTTCAGTTCATTCAACGGGAGCCAAAGTGCCCTCGCAGGGCGGAGCTTTGGCGCCATCAAAGAGACAAGTCATGAAAAACACAACCCATTTCGACGCAATCATCATTGGCGCGGGCTTCGGCGGCATGTACATGCTGAAGAAGCTGCGCGATGAACAGGGCTTGAAGGTCCGCGTCTTTGACAAGGCGGGCGGCGTGGGCGGCACTTGGTACTGGAACCGCTACCCGGGTGCGCTCTCCGACACCGAGAGCTTTGTGTACTGCTACTCGTGGGACAAAGCGCTGTTGCAGGAGATGCAAATCACTACCCGCTATCTGACCCAACCACAGATTCTTTCCTATCTGGAACATGTGGCGGATCGCTACAAGCTTCGGCCCGACATCCAGCTAAACACCGGCATTTCGGCTGCTCACTTCAATGAGTCGACCAAGACCTGGGAAGTCACCACCGATACGGGTGAAACCTACACCGCCAAGTTCATCGTGACGGCACTCGGTTTGCTGTCGGCCACCAACATCCCCAACATCAAAGGCCGGGACAGCTTCCAGGGCGAGTGGTACCACACCGGCAACTGGCCCGAGGGCGTTGAATTCGAAGGCAAGCGCGTGGGCGTGATCGGCACCGGTTCCACCGGCACCCAAGTCATCACCGCGATCGCGCCAAAGGTCGAACACCTGACTGTCTTCCAACGTTCACCCCAGTACAGCGTCCCGGTCGGCAATGGCCCCGTGACGGCGGATTACGTGGCGGATGTGAAGAAGAACTACGACGAAATCTGGGAACAGGTAAAGGGTTCCGTTGTCGCTTTCGGCTTCAAGGAGAGCACCGTCTCTGCAATGAGCGTGTCCGAGGAGGAGCGCAAAGCCGTGTTCCAGAAGGCTTGGGAGAACGGTGGCGGTTTTCGCTTCATGTTCGAGACCTTCTGCGACATCGCCACCGATGAGCAGGCTAACCTGGCGGCGCAGGACTTCATCCGCAGCAAGATCGCCGAAATCGTCAAGGATCCGGAAGTTGCTCGCAAGCTGATGCCGCAGGACCTGTA
This sequence comes from Burkholderiales bacterium, assembly GCA_030604135.1. Taxonomy (GTDB): domain Bacteria; phylum Pseudomonadota; class Gammaproteobacteria; order Burkholderiales; family Burkholderiaceae_C; genus Hydrogenophaga. Next base: position 6,660 of record JAUVWL010000031.1, read on the forward strand.
CGCCAAGCGCCCGCTGTGCGACAGCGGCTACTACGCGACCTACAACCGGCCGAACGTCAAACTGCTCGACGTCAAGGCCAACCCGATCGCCGAGATCACCCCCAAAGGCGTGCGCACAGCGGATGGTGTGGAGCATGAACTCGACATGCTGATCTTCGCCACGGGTTTCGATGCGGTGGACGGCAACTACACCAAGATCGACATCCGCGGGCGCAACGGACTGAGCATCAAGGACCACTGGAAATCCGGTCCGACCAGCTACCTGGGCATGACGAATGCGAACTACCCCAACATGTTCATGGTGCTCGGACCCAATGGCCCCTTCACCAACCTGCCGCCGTCGATTGAGACCCAGGTCGAGTGGATCAGCGAGCTGATCAGCGAGGTCAATGCCAAGGACATGAGCACGGTGGAACCCACCAAATCAGCCGAAGCCAGCTGGACCAAGACCTGTCAGGAAATAGCCGGCATGACCCTGTTTCCCAAAGCCGAGTCGTGGATCTTCGGCGCCAACATTCCCGGCAAGAGCAACACGGTCTATTTCTACATGGCCGGTCTTGGCGCCTACCGACAACAACTCTCCACTGTCAAGAGCGAGGGCTATCAGGGCTTCCTGTTCCAGTAATTCCCGTAGGCACAAACGAACGAAAGAGACAACATGAAACGCGTACAAGACAAAGTGATTCTCGTGACCGGTGGCGCCATGGGCATGGGGCAGTCGCACAGCGAACTGCTCGCATCGCAGGGCGCCTGGGTGTTCGTCGCGGATGTGAACCAGACGCAGGGGCAAAGCACCGTGGACGGCATTCGCAAGAACGGTGGCAAGGCCGACTTCCTGAAACTGGACGTTACCCAGGAAGCCGACTGGAACGCCGCGGTCAACCAGATCGTCGAACGCGCAGGGCGCCTAGATGTGCTGGTCAACAACGCCGGCATCCTGATTCTGAAGCCGGTGCAGGACACGAGCAACCAGGAATGGGACCGCATCTTCGATGTCAATGTGCGCAGCGTCTTCATCGGAACCCGTGCGGCCATCCCCGTGATGCAGAAGCAGGGTGGTGGAACGATCGTCAATATCTCGTCCATTTACGGACTTGTTGGTGCCCCGGGCGCGAGTGCCTATGAGGCATCGAAGGGCGCGGTACGCCTGTTCACCAAGTCCTGCGCGGTGGATCTCGCACCCTTCAACATCCGTGTGAACTCGGTCCATCCGGGCGTCATAGAGACGCAGATGACAAAAGCACTTCTGAATGATCCAGCCGTGCGCCCGCTCCTGCTGGGGCCAACGTTGCTCAAGCGGCCAGCGCAGCCAATCGAAGTGTCGCAGGCGGTTCTGTTCCTTGCATCCGATGAATCGTCTTTCGTGCATGGCGCGGAACTCGTGGTCGATGGTGGTTACACCGCCAACTGATCCGTGCTTGGGTCAATGCCTTCAAGAAGGCATTGACCCTGCGTCTTACCCATCACCAGGAACATCCGATGCGCTGCTATTGCGTGACTCACCACGGCCAGCCACTTGAACTGCTTGAACGACCCGATCCCCAACCGCGAGGAACCGAAGTTCTGCTGCGGGTCAAGGCGGCCGGACTTTGCCATACCGATCTTCACCTGTGGGAGGGTTACTACGACCTGGGGGGCGGCCGCCGGCTCCAGCTCGCGGATCGGGGCATCAAGCCCCCTCTCACGCTGAGTCACGAAATTTGTGGGGAGGTGGTGTCAGCGGGACCCGATGCGGGCCCTGTGCCAACAGGTACAACAGTGCTCGTGCATCCATGGATCGGGTGCGGCGAGTGCCCCACATGCCTTCGGGGCGAAGAGCATCTGTGTTTGAAATCCCAGTCGATGGGCGTGGTGCGCCCTGGGGGCTTCGCTGAATACGTGCTGGTTCCACACCCGCGCTATCTGGTGGATCTCAATGGGCTGGATCCGATCAGCGCAGCACCTCTTGCCTGTGCGGGCGTGACGACCTACAGCGCATTGAAGAAACTGGGTGAACGCCTGCAGCAGGACCCGGTGGTCATCATCGGAGCGGGCGGGCTGGGGTTGATGGCACTTGAAGTCCTGAAGGTACTGGATGGCAAGGGTGCCATCGTGGTCGATATCGATCCTGTCAAACGAGAGACGGCCGTGGCGGCCGGGGCCTTGATGGCCATCGATGGCAGGGCCGAAGATGCTGTCAAGCAGATCGTCAAAGCCACCGGCGGCGGTGCCCGGTCGGTATTGGATCTGGTCGGGGCGGCGTCGACGGCCACCTTGGCCATCAATGCTTCTGCACGCGATGGGCACATCGTGATGTGCGGATTGATGGGAGGGGAAATCAATCTTTCATTGCCGGTGATTGCCATGCGCCCGCTGACTTTGCAGGGCAGCTACGTGGGCACGCTCTCCGAGTTGAAGGAGTTGGTTCAACTCTTCAAGGGCAAGAACGTGCGCGCCATTCCCATCGTGAGCCGACCACTGAGCGAAGCCAACGCTGCGATGGAAGACCTTCTGCATGGCCGCGTGATTGGCCGCACGATCCTTGTTCCCTGATCCGACCCACGACTCCTGAACCATGTACCCAGAAATCACCCAATACATCGATGGCGAGTTCGTTCAAGGCGAAGGTCGCCACGAAACGGATGTGCTGAACCCCGCCACCAACCTGCCGATAGGGAAACTGCCTCACGCGACGAAGGCCGACCTGGACCGCGCCTTGTCGAGCGCCCAACGGGCGTTTGAATCCTGGCGAAACAGTTCAGCCATGCTGCGCAGTCAGATATTGCGCAAGGTGGGTGATCTGGCCCGCGAGCGTGCCCAGGTGATCGGGCGAAACATCACGCTGGATCAAGGCAAGCCTTTGGCCGAGGCGGTGGGCGAGGTGACCGTCTGCTCTGAACACGCCGACTGGCATGCCGAAGAGTGCCGCCGCATCTACGGTCGGGTCATCCCGGCCCGTTCCAGCCAGGTGCAGCAAACGGTCTTGCGCGAGCCAATTGGCGTGTGCGTCGCATTTTCTCCATGGAACTTCCCCTTCAACCAGGCTATCCGCAAGGTGGCTGCGGCGATAGGCGCCGGCTGCTCGGTGATCGTCAAGGGTTCCAGCGACACCCCGAGCGCTGTGGTGGCCATCGCCCAGTTGTTTCACGATGCCGGTTTGCCTCCTGGTGTGCTGAGCGTGGTCTGGGGCGACTCGGGGATGATCTCCGATCACTTGATCCGGTCGCCCATCGTGCGCAAGATCTCCTTCACGGGCTCGACCCCTGTCGGTCAGCAACTGGCCGCTTTGGCTGGCTCGCTAATGAAGCGCTGCACGATGGAACTGGGCGGGCACGCGCCAGTCATCGTGTGCGATGACGCAGATATCGACACCGCTGTCGACCAGTTGGTGGGCTACAAGTTTCGGAACGCCGGTCAGGTTTGTGTATCTCCAACGCGCTTCTTTGTGCAGGAGGGAGCCTACGACCACTTTGTGGACCGCTTCGTTGCCAAGACCAAGGCCATCAAGGTGGGCGACGGGCTGGAGGCCGGGAGCCGGATGGGGCCGTTGGCCCAGCGTCGCCGCATCTCAGCCATGGAGGGATTCGTTGACGATGCGCGTGAGCGTGGGGCCAACATCCGAACGGGTGGTCATGCGTTGCCAGGCGAGGGCAATTTTTATGCGCCCACCGTCATCACGGACCTGCCTGAAGACGCCCGCTTCTTGAATGAAGAACCGTTCGGTCCGATAGCTGGAATCGTGCGCTTCAGGAACTTGGAGGATGCGTTGCAGCGCGCCAACCGGTTGCCCTTTGGCTTGGCTTCCTATGCCTTCACAAGGTCAGCCAAAAACGCGCACACCATCTCTCGTGGGTTGGAGGCAGGCATGGTGTCAATCAACCACATCGGATTGGCGCTGGCCGAGACCCCGTTTGGGGGTCTCAAGGAGAGTGGCTATGGCAGTGAAGGCGGTAGCGAGACGTTCGATGGCTATCTGACCACCAAGTTCATATCCCAACTCAACTGACGTTCTCGATGACCGCGGCTGCTGAACCCAGCCGCTTGGTTCATTGAATACGTGAACGAAAAAGGAGAAACATCGACAACCGATGAGTTCATATCTTTGCCCATGACAGTGCCGAACGCTCTTGGTCCGACGTGTCCTCGAGTATGTGATTCAAAAGAATTTCCAGGAGACAAGATGAATATTCAGTGCTTCCGCAGCTTGGCCGGGCTGCGTTCTGTGTTTGCGATGGTTCTTGCCGCATCCGTGATGACCTCGGTCCATGCCATCGACACCGATCCAGGGGATTGGACCGCCCCGCCTCCAGGCACCAATCTGTTTCTGCTCTACGCGCAGCACGCCAACAGGAAGGCCCTCTACACCAACGGGCAACAAACGCCCAACGCAAGACTTGGCTCGGACGTGGCCATTCTTCGGTATGTTCGCCCAGTTGATGTCTCGGGCCTGATCGTAGCACCGCAGGTGTTGCTGCCTTGGGCGCGTTTGCGCACAGGTGGCGTGGTCGCAGGGCTTGGCAATGCGTCGAGTACCGGTGACTTGGTCTTGGCCAGCCCGATCTGGTTTGCCAAGGCGGGCACGGCGTCGCGGAACTCTTTCGCGTTTGCCCCCTACCTGGTCCTGCCAACGGGTGACTACGACAAGGGTCAGACACTCAACATTGGTGAGAACCGATGGAAAGCCATTTTCCAGTTCGGTGGCACGTACCAACTGAGCAAACAGATTGATGCAGAAGGGGCTATCGACGCAACCCTGTTCGGGAAGAACAAGGATTTTGGGGCCTCGGGTACGGACACGCTTCAACAAAAACCGCTCTACCAACTGCAGGGTTCGCTGAACTGGCATCAAAGCCCGGGTACCTTGTTTGCAGTGGGCCTGTCACACACCTTTGGCGGCGTTCAGAAGGTAAACGGCGTGTCCTTGAACAACGAGATGGCCACCACCAAAATGTCCCTGACAGCATCGACTTTTGTCAGTCCCTCCCTACAAGTGTTAGTGTCTGTCGGTCGCGATTTGAAGGTCGACAACGGATTCAAGGAATCCAGTCGTCTGAACGTCAGGATGCTCAAGGTATTTTGATTCGGTGGCCTACAACCGGTCATCGGTTCGGTAGGACCGATGACCAAAGGTTGTCAGAACACCACTGGCGCATGCGTGGCAAAGCACCTTTCCAGTTACTCGCATTGCGAGCAGCAGGTGCGTGTTTCTTCCCTGCCATCGCATCGCTCGGCGCTTAACGCTTCCGTCTGGGCAAACCCTATGAACGCCGTTGCTGGGAAGTTGTAAATTGATTGGTTATTGATCCGAAACTTGAAATCTTTGCTGATTTCGGAGGGTCTTCCCTCTGGGTGTGAGTCTCTGATCTTCAAGAATTTAGGTTTCTCTTCAATAGTTTTCGGAGCTTGTTTCATGAACGCCTTGATCACGCCCGACGAAGTGCCGCGCTGGATCCCCGGCCGACTCACTCTGGATAGCACGCCCCTGGGGTGGGAAGAAACCGTTCTGAAGGGCTACCGCTACGACAGTCTCGATGTCGAAATACCCACGATGCGGGATTTCATGATCGTCGTCTATCGGGGTGGTGTGGCAGAAATGAGCCGGCGAAGCGGTGGTCCATGGCAGTCGGCAAGGGTCGAACCGGGCGTCGTTTCCATCTTGACCCGCGCAGAACAGTCTCGGTGGCGATGGGACAAGGCGATCGATGTGTCCCACCTATACCTTTCCCAAAGCGCCGTCGCGCGTGTTGCTGGTGAAGTCTTCGACAAAGACATCAGGGATGTGGAGATGCGGGACATGATCCGGGCCGAAGATCCGGTTTTGCCTGCCTTGACCACCTTGTTTGAGAACGAACTCAACTGCGGCATGTTGGGCGGCCAACTCTATGTGGACGCCTTGAAGGCTCAACTGTGCATTCACATGCTGCGCCAATACACCAAGGTTGTTTTTCGGGAATACCGCTCCTATGGCCGGCTGTCTCAGGCCCAGTGTCGGCTGGTGGTGCAGTACATAGAAGAACACCTTGACCAGAACATTTCACTGCAGGATCTGGCAGGACTGGCCCAGCTGAGCGTCTTCGCTTTCATACGTAAGTTTCGTGCCGAGTTTCAGTGTGCTCCACACGCCTATGTACTGGATCAACGAGTCAAACACGCTCAGCGACAACTGGCGCGTCCGGACGTTCCGCTCAAGGTGGTGGCCGCCAACTGCGGGTTCTCAGATCAGAGCCATATGACACGCGTTTTTCGACGGGTTCTGAATGTAACCCCTGCCGAGTTCAGGCGGTCTTGCGCCAGCCCTTGAGGCGCTTGGGCCCAGCATCACGACCAGCGGGAAGCCTTGTCGACGATGAAGTCGATAAACGTTCGCACGGCCCGAGTTTGGTACCGCCCCGGCATCCGCAGCAGGAAAAGCCGGGTGCCAAAAATGCTGAGGCGCCAGGAGTCGAGTGCGGTGACTACGCGCCCCATCTTCACGTCTTCCTGAACGACGTAACTGGGGACCAGGCCGATACCCAGTCCCGATAGAATGGCCTCGCGCAGGAACTGAAAGTTCTCCGACGCCAGCGTCGGGCTCAGCGTGACTTCCTGGCGCGCCTCATCTTTGTATGCCGACAGCCGCAGTTCCCGTCCGACCACCGACGATGTGATCAGTGGCACCTTCCGAAGGGCTTCCAAGTCCTCTGGCAAACCTTTTGTCCGGGCAAAGGCATCAGAGGCACATGCCACGTAGCGCACCTGTGCAAGTTCCCGCGCCACCAAGGCTTCTGGCGGGTCGGACATCACCCGGATGGCGACATCGACTTCGTCGCGCAGCAGGTCGTCCACACGGTTTTCAAACAGCAGTTCCAGACTGATCTCAGGGTACTGGCGTTTGAACTCCAGCAGCCAGCCGGTCATGACCAGTTGCCCGAAACCGGTGGGCACACTGACCCGGACCGCGCCGTGCAGACCGCGTCCCAGCGTGTCGATGGCTTCCTGGGCGGCGGTCAGTTCGTCGCGGATGGCGCGCCCGTGCCGGTAGAGCGTCTGGCCGATTTCGGTCGGTTCGATGCGCCGTGTGGTCCGGCGCACCAGTTGCACACCCACCGACTTCTCCAGTTGCTGCAGGTGGTAGCTGACGTTGGCGCGGCTGACTTTGAGCTTGCGCGCGGCACTGCTCAGGTTGCCAGCATCAAGGATGTCTACCAACAGCACAAGTCCGGTCAGGTCCATGGATCAACTGTCAAACGAATTTTGACACAGTGTTAAACATCGAACGGATTGTCAAGTCTATGTGCGAACAACACAATCCCCCGCACCCCTAAATGCCCGGTCTCGGGCACCACTTCTGAACTTCAAACCACATGGCACTCGACACAGAAACCTTTTCTTTGCTCAAGGACAGCGTGCAACGCTTCATTCGTGAGCGTCTGGTCCCCGCCGAAAACAGCGTGGAAGAGCACGACGACGTCCCCTCGGACATCGTCGACGACATGAAAGAGCTGGGCCTGTTCGGCCTATCGATTCCGGAGGAGTTCGGCGGCATCGGTCTGTCGATGGCGCAGGAATGCGAAGTGGCCTTTGAGCTGGGGCAGACAGCCTTGGCCTTCCGCTCAGTGGTGGGCACCAACATTGGCATCGGTTCACAGGGCATCCTGATGGACGGCACTCCGGAGCAGAAGACCGAATACCTGCCCCGCATCGCCAGCGGTGATCTGATCATCTCGTTCGCGCTGACCGAGCCCAACGCCGGGTCGGACGCTGCAGCCCTGCAGACCCGCGGTGTGCGCGATGGTGACGACTACCTGCTCAGTGGCAGCAAGCGCTACATCACCAACGCGCCACGCGCCGGTGCGTTCACGCTGATGGCGCGCACCGACGGACCGGGCGCCGGCGGCATCTCGGCGTTCATCGTCCCATCGGATCTGCCCGGCATCACCCTGGGCAAGCCGGACAAGAAGATGGGCCAGCGCGGTACCAAGACCTGTGACGTGAACCTGGACAACGTGCGGGTCCCGGCGGCCAACATCATCGGCAGCGTACCCGGCAAGGGCTTCAAGACGGCCATGAAGGTGTTGGACCGCGGGCGCCTGCACGTGTCGGCCTTGGCCTGCGGCATGGCACAACGCATCCTCAACGAATCGGTTGCCTATGCCCAGGAGCGCAAGCAGTTCGGTCAGCGTATCGGAGATTTCCAGCTGGTGCAGGCCATGCTGGCGGACAGCCAGGCCGAACTGCTGGCGGGGTGGTCCATGGTCAAGTCCGTGGCACAGCGCTACGACGCCAAGCCCTTTGGCGTGACCGATCCCGAGGTGAGCATGCAGGCCTCGTGTACCAAGCTCTTCACGACCGAGATGGTTGGCCGTGTGGCAGACCGAGGTGTGCAGATCCACGGTGGCGCGGGCTACATCAACGAATACAAGGTCGAACGCTTCTACCGCGACGTGCGCCTGCTGCGCCTGTACGAGGGCACGACACAGATCCAGCAGCTGATCATCGGCAAGCAGCTGATGCGGCGGGACTGATAGGCATTCCTTCTTTCTTTCAACTACCGGAGACACGCATGTCCAGACTGATCAAATCACACATGAGCCGTCGTCAGATTTTGTCTATGACAGCCATAACCATCGTGCTGCCGACTTGGGCCCAGTCTGGGTATCCGAGCAAGCCCATCACGATTTTGGTTCCCTTTCCAGCCGGCGGAACCACCGACATCCTCGGTCGCCTGGTAGGGCGTCATCTGGCCTCTCGTCTGGGTGGAACGGTGGTGGTAGAAAACAAACCCGGTGCCGGAGGCTCCGTCGGTTCGGCAATGGTTGCCAAGGCTGCAGGCGATGGCTACACGCTGTTGTTGGGCACGATCGGTACGCATTCCATCAACCAGTACCTGTACAAGAAGCTTGCCTACGATCCCTTCAAGGACTTCGCACCAATCAGTTTGATCGCAATGGTGCCGAACGTGTTGGTAGTCAATTCGTCGTCGCAGATCAAGACGGTCAAGGATCTGATCGCGGCGGCAAAGGCCGATCCTGGCAAGTTGACATATGCGTCGGCTGGCAACGGAACATCGATTCACTTGTGCGGAGCCATGTTTGAGCAAATGGCTCAGGTCTCTATGTCGCACGTACCCTACCGCGGAAGTGCGCCGGCGATCACTGATTTGATCGGCGGCCAGACCACCTGCATGTTTGACAATTTGCCGTCGGCCATGCCTCACATCAAATCCGGTGCACTGCGTGCGGTCGCTGTGACCACGGCCAAACGCTCCGCTGCGTTACCAGAGGTGCCCACGATCGCTGAATCGGGTGTCGCGGGATACGACGCCAGTTCATGGTTTGGCATGTGGGCCCCCGCTTCTGTGCCTGCTAGCTTGGTTGGCCGGCTCAACGAAGAAATTCGACAGATTCTGGTGCAGGCCGAAGTAAGACAAACACTCAAGGAGCAAGGCGCAGAGGCCGCTCCTAACAGTCCGGCGCAGTTTGCGGCCTATATCCAAGCCGAGGCCAACAAGTGGTCAAAGGTTGTTCAAACCGCCAATGTGCAGCTGGATTGATCGTATGGGAGCCCTTAGCCATATTCGGGTGCTGGACCTGACGCGGGTCCTGGCCGGTCCCTGGTGCACGCAGACACTGGCCGATCTGGGCGCGGACGTGATCAAGATCGAACGCCCGGGCCAGGGCGACGACACGCGGCAGTGGGGCCCGCCCTACGCGCGAGACGCCACCGGGCAAGACACGACCGAAGCCGCCTACTACCTGGCGGTGAACCGGAACAAACGGTCCGTGACGCTCGACATCTCCACCCCCGAGGGGCAGGAACTGGTCCGCCGCCTGGTGGCGCAATGCGACGTGCTGGTCGAGAACTTCAAGGTCGGCGACATGCAGCGCTACGGACTCGACTACGAGAGCCTGCGCGGTGACCATCCCAGCCTCATCTATTGCTCGATCACCGGCTTCGGTCAGACGGGCCCGTACGCGCCGCGCGCCGGTTACGACTTCATCGTGCAGGGTATGGGTGGGTTCATGAGCGTTACCGGCGAGCGGGATGGTCAACCAGGCGCGTCCCCCCAGAAAGCCGGCGTCGCTATCGCCGACCTGTTCACAGGTGCGCATGCCACCATTGCCATACTGGCTGCGTTGAATCACAGGGAGCGCACAGGCGAAGGGCAGTACCTGGACATTTGCTTGCTGGACACGCAGGTTGCCATGATGGCCAACATGGCCACGAACTACCTGGCCACAGGCAAACCTCCGGCACGCTGGGGTAATGCACACCCCAACATCGTTCCTTACCAGGTGTTCAAGGTGGCCGATGGTTGGGTCATCGTCGCTTGTGGAAACGACGGGCAGTTCCGAAAGCTCACCCAGGCTGCCGGCCAACCCGAACTGGCCGACGATCCGCGCTTTGCCACCAACCCTGCCCGCGTGCGGCATCGCGACCAGTTGGTACCGCTGCTGGAATCGCTGATGCTCCTGCAACCGCGCGATACATGGATCCGGCTGTTGGAAGAGGTCGGTGTGCCTTGCGGCCCCATCAATGACATGGCCGATGTGTTCCAGGACCCTCAGGTGCTGGCCCGTGAAATGCGCCAGGACCTGCCCCATCCCACCGCGGGCCAGGTGAGCGTGCCGGGCAGCGCGCTCAAGCTGTCGGCTACGCCCGTGACCTACCGCAGCGCACCGCCGTTGCTTGGCCAGCACACGCAGGAAGTCCTCCAGTCGCTGGTGGCGCTGTCCGATGGCGAGCTGGACGCACTCAAAACCCGTCACATCATCTGAAACCCGGTACCGCCCACATGACCCCATCTTCTTCCGCTGCCCCACGTGTGGCACGCATCGAACTCAACGCACCGCCGGTCAACAGCCTGGGCATCGCGCTGCGCCGGCATATCGTCGAATCGGTGCGCGCCGCCGATGCCGATCCGCAGGTGGCGGCCATCGTGCTCATCGGCACCGACAAGGCCTTTTCGGCCGGCGCGGATGTGTCCGAGTTCGGCACGCCGCTGCAGTTTGAAACCCCCATGCTGCGCGACGTCATCGAGGCACTCGAAAGCTGTTCAAAGCCGGTGGTGGCCGCCATCTCCGGCGTCGCGCTCGGCGGTGGTCTGGAACTGGCCCTGGGTTGCCATGCACGGTTGGCCCTGGCTTCGGCCCGGCTCGGTACGCCGGAGATCCAGCTGGGCCTGATCCCTGGCTCCGGCGCCACCCAGAAACTGCCGCGCCTGGTGGGAGCAGAGCGGGCGCTGACGATGATGCTCACGGGCCAGCCCCAGACGGCTGGCGAACACACGGCTTCAGGGCTGCTGGACCGCGTGGTACCGCAAGACCTGTGGGGCGCGGCGTCGGCCCTCGCTCTGGAATTGGCGCAGGCTGATGTCCCCCTGCCGCGGGCACGTGACCGCAGCGTCAATGCGGATGCTGCCCGGGCAGCAGTTAGCGAGGCTTTGGCCCGGTTCAACGCCCGCCAGCGCGCGCAGCCCGCCTACCAGGCCTTGCTGGACGCGGTACAGGCGAGCGCTCTGCCGTTCGACGCCGGCATGCAGCGCGAACGCGAGCTGTTCCTGGCGCTGATGCAGAGCCCCGAAGCGGCTGCCTTGCGCTACCAATTTCGGGTCCAGCGCGAGTCCGGCAAGCTGCCGCCCAGTCTGTCTGCCGAGTCGCGTGCCTTCGATCGGGTCGCCGTCATCGGCGCCGGTACCATGGGCTCGGGCATAGCCATCGCCGCGCTGGAGGCGGGCCTGCAGGTCTGCCTGCTGGAGCAGTCGGGCGAGGCGCTGGCGCGTGGTTCCGCGCGCATCGCCGAGCACTTCGTTGCGCGTGTGAAAGCCGGCAAAGTCGATGCTGCAAAGGCCGAAAGCCTGCAAGGCCGGCTGACGGCCACGCTGGACTGGTCGGCGCTGCAGTCGGTCGACGTGGTGATCGAAGCCGTGTTTGAGGACCTGGCAGTCAAGCAGTCGGTGTTTCGCCAGATCGACGCACACGCGCGGGCGGACGCGGTGCTGGCCACCAACACCTCCTACCTGGACATCGACGCGATCGCATCGGTCACGTCCCGGCCGCAGGACGTGCTGGGCCTGCACTTCTTCAGCCCGGCCAACGTCATGAAGCTACTGGAGGTGGTGCAAGGGCGCGACAGCGCACCCGACGTGATCGCCACCGGCATGGCCCTGGGCCGCGAGCTCAAGAAAACGCCCATCCTGTGCGGCAACGCCTTTGGCTTCATCGGCAATCGTATCTACAACGCCTACCGCAAGCAGTGCGAGTTCATGTTGGAAGACGGGGCCTGGCCCGAGGACGTGGATCGTGCACTGACCGATTTCGGCTTCGCCATGGGGCCGTTCGCCGTGGCCGATCTCTCGGGCCTGGACATCGCTTGGCGCATGCGGCAGGCCGGCGCCGCCACCCGTGACCCGCGGGAGCGTTATGTGCACATCCTCGACCGCCTGTGCGAGATGGGCCGCATGGGACGCAAGACCCAGGCGGGCTACTACACCTACACCGACGGCAAGGCCAGCCCCGCCACCGACGAGGTGGTGCGTGGCGTCATCGCGCAGGCCTCGGCCGCGCGCGGCATCGAGCGCTCGCCACTGTCGGCCGAGACGATCCAGCGCCGAGCCCTGCTGGCCATGGTGAACGAAGCCGCGCTGCTGTTCAGCGAAGGGGTGGCGCACCGCGCAGGCGACATCGACGTCGTCTTGGTCAACGGCTACGGCTTCCCGTCCTGGGTGGGAGGCCCCGTGCACTGGGCCCGTACCCAGCCACGGGATCTGCTGGAGCAGGAGCTGGATCGGCTCGTTGCGGCCAACGGCTTTGGCGCTGTACGCGCTACGCCGGCCATGCTGGACCACCTGCTCGGCTGAGCCGCGCACCTCTCTTTTGTCCCTGTATTTCTCTTTTTTTGTTTCCTGCCATGACCACTTCCCAAGCCTTCATCTGCGACGCCATCCGCACCCCCTTCGGCCGCTACGGCGGCGCGCTATCGTCGGTGCGTGCCGACGACCTCGGCGCCGTGCCCTTGCGCGCCCTCATGACGCGCAATCCCAGTGTTGACTGGGCCTCGGTGACTGACATCATCTTCGGCTGCGCCAACCAGGCTGGTGAAGACAACCGCAATGTGGCGCGAATGAGCGGATTGTTGGCAGGATTGCCACTTGAAGTGCCAGGATCGACCGTCAACCGCCTGTGTGGTTCTGGCTTGGACGCCATCGGTACCGCAGCTCGCGCCATCAAAGCCGGTGAAGCCGGCTTGATGATCGCCGGCGGTGTGGAGAGCATGAGCCGAGCGCCCTTCGTCATGCCCAAGGCCGAAAGCGCGTTTTCCCGTAACAACGCTGTCTACGACACCACCATCGGCTGGCGCTTCGTCAACAAGCTGATGAAAGCGCAGTACGGCGTGGACTCGATGCCCGAAACCGCCGAGAACGTGGCGACTGACTTCCAGATCGAGCGCGAAGCGCAGGACCGAATGGCCCTGGCCAGCCAGATGAAGGCCGTGGCCGCGATCAAAGCCGGCCACCTGGCGCGTGAGATCTGTGCCGTGAGCATCCCGCAAAAAAAGGGCGATGCCGTGCTGGTGGACACCGATGAACACCCGCGCGAAACCAGTCTGGAAATCCTGGCGAAACTAAAAGGCGTGGTGCGCCCGGACGGCACGGTCACCGCCGGCAACGCCAGCGGCGTGAACGACGGCGCTTGCGCGCTGCTGCTGGCCGACGAAGCCACCGCCGCGAAGAATGGCCTGACGCCCAAGGCCCGCATCGTTGGCATGGCCACGGCCGGCGTGGCCCCGCGCATCATGGGCATCGGCCCGGCGCCGGCCACGCAGAAAGTGCTGGCGCTCACCGGCTTGACGCTGGAGCAGCTGGACGTGATCGAACTCAACGAAGCCTTTGCTGCACAAGGGCTGGCCGTGCTGCGCCAGCTGGGTCTGCAAGACGACGACGCACGCGTCAACGCCTGGGGCGGCGCGATCGCGCTGGGCCACCCGCTGGGCGCCAGCGGTGCGCGGCTGGTGACCACAGCCGTCAACCGCCTGCACACCACCGGCGGGCGCTATGCGCTGTGCACCATGTGCATCGGCGTGGGGCAGGGCATTGCCTTGATCGTCGAACGCGTCTGAAGGGATCCACACCATGAAAATCCTCGTCCCCGTCAAACGCGTGGTGGACTACAACGTCAAGGTGCGAGTCAAGAGCGACGGCACCGGCGTGGACATCGCCAACGTCAAGATGAGCATGAACCCGTTTGACGAGATCGCGGTGGAAGAAGCCGTGCGTCTGAAAGAAAAGGGCGCGGCCACCGAGGTGATCGCCGTCTCCTGCGGCGTGGCGCAGTGCCAGGAAACGCTGCGCACGGCCATGGCCATCGGTGCCGACCGCGCCATCCTGGTCGAGACCGACGTGGAACTGCAGCCGCTGGCCGTGGCCAAGCTGCTCAAGGCCCTGGTGGACAAGGAACAACCGGGTCTGGTGATCCTGGGCAAGCAGGCGATCGACGACGACGCCAACCAGACCGGCCAGATGCTCGCCGCCCTGGCTGACCTGCCGCAGGCCACCTTCGCCAGCAAGGTGGAAGTGGCCGGTGACAAAGCCAAGGTCACGCGCGAGATCGACGGCGGCCTGGAAACCCTGGAAGTGAGCCTGCCGGCGGTCGTGACCACCGACCTGCGTCTGAACGAGCCGCGTTATGTGACGCTGCCCAACATCATGAAGGCCAAGAAGAAGCCGCTGGAGACTGTCAAGCCGGCCGACCTCGGTGTCGATGTGGCGCCGCGCCTGAAGACTCTGAAGGTCGCCGAACCGGCCAAGCGCGGCGCCGGCGTGAAGGTGCCCGATGTGACCGCCCTGGTGGACAAGCTCAAGAACGAAGCCAAAGTGATCTGAGGAAGAAACAACATGACCGCACTCGTCATTGCCGAACACGACAACGCCGCCATCAAGGGCGCGACCCTCAACACCGTGTCCGCCGCCGCTGCCTGCGGCGGTGACGTGCACGTGCTGGTGGCCGGCCACAACGCCGCTGCCGCTGCAGCCGCCGCCGCCCAGATCGCCGGTGTCGCCAAAGTCATCCACGCCGATGGCGAAGGCTTCGCCCACGGCCTGGCCGAAAACGTCGCCGCCCAGGTGCTGGCCATCGCCAATGCCTACAGCCACATCCTGTTCCCTGCCACGGCCGGCGGCAAGAACGTGGCTCCGCGCGTGGCCGCCAAGCTCGACGTCGCGCAGATCAGCGACATCACCAAGGTCATCAGCCAAGATACCTTCGAGCGCCCCATCTACGCCGGCAACGCCATCGCCACCGTGCAGAGCGGCGACGCCACCAAAGTCATCACCGTGCGCACCACCGGCTTCGACCCGGCAGGCCAGGGTGGATCGGCCGCCGTGGAACCGGTTGCGGCCGCAGCGGGCAACGGCAAGAGCAGCTACCTGGGCAGCGAAATCGCCAAGAGCGACCGCCCGGAACTGACGGCGGCCAAGATCATCGTCAGCGGTGGCCGTGCGCTGGGCAGCAGCGAGAAGTTCAACGAAGTGATGACCCCGCTGGCCGACAAGCTGGGCGCGGCCATCGGTGCCAGCCGCGCGGCGGTGGACGCGGGCTACGCCCCGAACGACCTGCAGGTGGGTCAGACGGGCAAGATCGTGGCGCCGCAGCTGTACATCGCCGCGGGCATCTCGGGTGCGATCCAGCACCTGGCGGGCATGAAGGATTCGAAGGTGATCGTGGCGATCAACAAGGACCCCGAGGCGCCGATCTTCAGCGTGGCCGACTACGGCCTGGAGGCCGACCTGTTCACCGCTGTGCCCGAGCTGGTGGTAGCGATTTAAGAACAGAAGTAGCTTGAAGCAGAAAATGAAAACATTCAGGGAAAACAATGGAACTGAGGCACCTTCGGTGCTTCTTGGCGGTCGCTCAGGAACTGCACTTCGCCAGAGCCGCTGAGAAGCTTCACATTGAACAGTCGCCACTTTCGCGGGCGATCAAGGAACTGGAAGAAGAGCTGGGGGTCCGCCTCTTCGACCGCAACACCCGCAGCACGCGCCTGACCCGTTCTGGTCAGGTCTTCATGGATCACGTGCCACGCGTGTTCGCTGCGCTGACCCAGGCTCGTGACAGCGTACGGGCCGTGTCGGCCGGTTACCAGAGGCAGTTGCGCATCGCGCTGTCCGAAGACATCTCGCAGGCCCGTCTCACTGCATTGCTATCGGGTTGCCGTGAAGAGGAGCCAGATACGGAAATCCGCCTATACGAGGTTCCGCTGGCGCAGCAGATCAAGGGCCTCGAATCCGACTTGTATGACTTGGGGTTTTCCCAATGGACGGATGTCGGCGAGGCTCTGTCTGCTGTGCCGGCATGGAGCGACACGATAGTGGTGGTGATGCCTTTGCGTCACCCCTTGTTGGCCTACGAGAAACCGCCGCTGAACGAGGTCCTGCGCTACCCACTGGTGCTGTGCGACCCTGAGGTCTGCGAGGGCTGCTGTCGCCAGCTGGACCGGGTACTTCGCGCGACTGACATGGAGCCCATCGTGGCTGAGCGAGTCGCCAGTCACGACCTCATGGTGACGCTAGTGGCAGCGGGATACGGGTTGGGCTTTTCGACAGAGGCACACGTATCAACCAGCAGCCACCCAGAAATCGTCACCAGGCCATTGGCAGGCCGCACACCGTTGCTGACCACCTACCTGATCCACCGTATCGGTGACCCGTCTGAGACCTTGCGACGTTTCGTAGAAAGAGCACTCATAAACGCGCCGGATCGGCCGGCCAATGATGCTCAGGACACTTCACCAGGGAGTACGACATGAAAAAGCTTCACAAATGGAAAGCAGCCTTGGCAGCTACCTCGGCCACCCTCCTTCTGTCGGCCTGCGGCAAGCAGCAGCCCACTGATTCGCTGGAATCGTTTATGGCCGATCCAGAACGGTTGAAGCTGCTGAGAGAGCAGTGCAAGACCGAGCGCACGAAACTGGGCGACGAACTTTGTGACCGCGTGGCCGAGGCCTCGAAGCGACGATTTTTCGGGGACGGCAAGGTGCCGTACAACCCACCCAAGGAATCGCCCAAGTTCTGAACTTGCGTTCGTGGCCACACTCGGTGGCACTCATCTCGCGCATGGAAGCGGTGCTAAGCGCATCGTTTCAGGGAGCCATGACACGCGGCAGCACGCTGCCACTTGCATTCTTGCAGGCCGAGTTGCGAGCCTGTCGATTTCGGACTTTGACCCACCGATAGCCAGCCTTGATGCTCATGCGTGCGGCACACCTTCGTGCCGCGCGCATGGCTCCGCATGGCGGGCCACAGAATCGGAGGTCAAGGTGCAGGCTCAGGGCAAAAGCCACCAGGGGGTTCTCTACGGTCAGATCGCGGCGGTTCTGGGCGTCGTCGTGGTCGGCGTGTGGGGTGCAACCCAGTGGACCGCTACGGCACTCGGCCATCAGGCGCGTCTGGGCACTCCGTGGTTCGAGGCCTTCGGCTCGCCGGTCTATCATCCCTGGCGCCTTTTCGAATGGTGGTTCTTCTTCGACGCCTACGCACCCGATGTCTTCGACGTGGGCGGCGCGATAGCAGGCGGCAGCGGCCTGGCCTCGGTGGGCGTGGCGGTGGGTATGTCGGTCTGGCGCTCGCGGCAGTCGCGACTGGTCACCACCTACGGAACCGCCCGCTGGGCCACGGCAGATGACGTGCGCCAGGCGGGCCTGAACCGCCCCGGCGGAGTGTTCCTCGGCCAGCATGGTGAGCACTACCTGCGCCATGACGGGCCGGAACACGTGCTGGCGTTTGCGCCCACACGTTCGGGCAAGGGCGTCGGCCTGGTGGTGCCCACGCTGTTGTCGTGGCCCGGCTCGGCCGTCATCCACGACATCAAGGGCGAGAACTGGCAGTTGACGGCCGGCTGGCGCTCGCGTTTCTCGCACTGCCTGCTGTTCAACCCCACCGATGCGCTCTCGGCCGCGTACAACCCGCTGCTGGAAGTGCGGCGCGGTGTGCACGAGGTGCGCGACGTGCAGAACATCGCCGACATCCTGGTGGACCCGGAGGGCGCGCTGGAGCGCCGCAACCACTGGGAGAAGACTTCGCACGCGCTGCTGGTCGGCGCCATCCTGCACGTGCTCTATGCGGGCGAAGACAAGACGCTGCGCGGTGTGGCCAACTTCCTCTCCGACCCGGCCTGTCCGTTCGAGGTGACGCTGCACCGGATGATGAGCACGCCGCACCTGGCAGGCGAGCAAGGCGGTGGCCCGCACCCCGTCGTCGCCTCTGCAGCACGCGAGGTGCTCAACAAGAGCGAGAACGAGCGCTCGGGTGTGCTCTCCACGGCCATGAGCTTCCTGTGCCTGTACCGCGACCCAACGGTGGCGGAAGTCACCTCGCGCTGCGACTGGCGTATTGCTGACCTGATCTCGACCGCGCACCCGGTGTCGCTGTACCTGGTGGTGCCACCCTCGGACATCAGCCGTACCAAGCCGTTGATCCGATTGATCCTGAATCAGGTGGGACGGCGGCTGACCGAGTCGCTGGACGGATCGAACGGCATCACCCGCCGGCACAAACTGCTGCTGATGCTCGACGAGTTCCCGGCGCTGGGTCGTCTTGACTTCTTCGAGACCGCGCTGGCCTTCATGGCGGGCTACGGCATCCGCAGCTTCCTGATCGCGCAGAGCCTGAACCAGATCGACAAGGCCTACGGCCAGAACCACTCGATCCTGGACAACTGCCACGTGCGGGTGACCTTCGCTACCAACGACGAACGCACGGCCAAGCGCATTTCCGAGACGCTGGGCACGGCCACCGAGCTGCGCGCCCAGCGCAACTACGCCGGCCACCGGCTGGCCCCCTGGCTGGGTCACCTGATGGTCTCGCGGCAGGAGACGGCGCGCCCGCTGCTGACCCCTGGCGAAGTGATGCAGTTGCCGCCCGACGAAGCGGTGGTGATGGTCTCCAGCGTGCCGCCGGTCAAGGCCCGCAAGCTGCGCTACTACGCCGACGCGAACTTCAAGCGCCGCGTATTGCCGCCGCCCGTGTTGACGGCGGGGCCCTACCCCGATGCGCCACCGCTGCGATCGGACGACTGGCGAGGACTGGCGGTACCGATGGCGAGGACCGCACCAAGCCCCGCGTTCATGACCGGCATGGCCGCCAATGAAGGCGGTCCCCGCATGCAGCCGGAGCTGACGGCGATGACCACGCCGCAATACGAGCTCGACGCCATGACCAATGACCTGGCACTGCTCGATGACGACGACGCACCCCTGCCCCTTCCCCGCCAGCTCGATCCGGCCATGCAGCGCGCGGCGCGCCTGGCCGCACTCGACCCCGACGACGGCATCGCACTATGAGCCAGTACCGCCTGAACCTGTTCATTCCGCCCGAGCACGCGCGCCGCCTCGAAGAGGTGGCCGCCAAGAAGGGCGTGTCCAAGTCATCCATCGTTGCAGCAGCGCTGTCCTCGTGGCTGTCGCTGGACTCGGGCGACCAACGCGAAGCGGCTATCGCCAAGCGACTGGACCGCCTCTCGCGCCAGTTCGAGCGACTGGAGCGCGACCAGAACATCGAGATCGAGACGCTGGCGCTGTTCATCCGCTACTACCTGACCGTCAGCACACCAGTACCGGAAGGCCACCAGGATGCGGCCCGCGCACAGGGCAAGGCGCGCTTCGAACAGTTCGTCGAACAACTGAGCCGCCACCTGCTGCGCGGTCGCAGCCTGGTGCGCGACGTGATCGAGGAACTGCATCCGCAGGAGCAAGGCCTGAACCGGCAACTGGATGAGGCCGCAGCCGAACCAAGTGACCACGTGGACTCGACCCCACCGAGCGAGGGCCCAACCCCATGACGGCCCTGCCACCCAGTCCCGAGAAGACCACGCTCGACCGCCGTGTCCGCATGCTGCGCACGGCCATGGGCCCGGTGATCGCGGCCGCGCTCGAAGACCTGGACGTGGTGGAGGTGCTGCTCAACCCCGATGGCACGCTCTGGATCGACCGGCTTTCGACCGGAAGGGCTCCGACAGGCGTGACGCTGTCGGCGGCCGATGGTGAACGCATCATTCGCCTGGTGGCGGCCCACGTGGGTGCCGAGGTCCACCGGGGCCAGCCGCTGCTCACCGCCGAGTTGCCCGAGACGGGCGAACGCTTCGAGGGTGTGCTGCCGCCTGCCGCACCGGGGCCGGCCTTCGCGCTGCGCAAGCGCGCCGTGGGCGTGATCCCGCTGGACCGCTACGTGGCCGACGGGATGATGAGCGCAGAGCAGGCCGGCTTCCTGCGTCAGGCCGTGCACGAGCGACAGAACATCCTGATCGCGGGTGGCACCAGCACGGGCAAGACCACGCTGGCCAATGCGCTGCTGGCCGAGATCGCCGCCACCGGCGACCGGGTGCTGGTACTCGAAGACACGATTGAACTTCAATGCTCCGCGCGCGACCACGTGCCGCTGCGCACACGCGCCGGTGCCGTCTCGATGACCGAACTGGTGCGCGCCACGATGCGGCTGCGGCCCGACCGTGTGGTGGTGGGCGAGGTACGGGGCAGCGAAGCGCTGGACCTGGTCAAGGTCTGGGGCACCGGCCACCCTGGCGGCATCGCCACCATCCATGCCGGCTCCGCACTCGGTGCCCTGCTGCGGGTGGAGCAACTGATCCTGGAGGTCGCGGTGAACCCGCCGAGCGCTCTGATCGCCGAGGCGATCAACGTGGTGGTCTACATCGCCGGTCGCGGACGCAAGCGCCGCATCGAGACGATTGCCCACGTCACCGGACACGACAGCACCGGCTACCACCTGGTGTCGGTGAACGAGCCATTGCCTGAACTGCCAGCGCCCTCCCCGCTTTCAGCGCCGCACTCCCCTTCCTCAACCCCACCCGGAGATCTTTCATGACCCCTTCAACTGCCCTGCGCTCCTTTACCCAACCGTTCACCCGCCTGCTGGTGTCCTCGCGAACTGCCAGCCTGCACCGCGTGAACCGGCTAATGCAGCCCGCCCGCCAGGGGCTGCTCACCGCCGCCGTCATGCTGAGCCTGGCCGGCACGGCCAAGGCGGCCGGCTCCAGCATGCCCTGGGAAGGGCCGCTGCAGTCCATCCTGGACTCGATCCAGGGTCCGGTGGCCCGCATCGTGGCCGTGATCATCATCATTGCCACCGGCCTGGCCCTGGCCTTCGGTGACACCTCGGGCGGTTTTCGGAAGCTGATCCAGATCGTCTTCGGCCTGTCGATCGCTTTCGCGGCCTCGTCCTTCTTCCTGAGCTTCTTCAGCTTCTCGGGCGGGGCGCTGGTATGAGCAGCGGTGCCGAGCACGCCACCTCCCTGGCCAGCGGCTTCGAGATTCCGCTGCACCGCTCGCTGACCGAGGCCATCCTGATGGGCGGCGCGCCGCGCACGGTGGCTATCGCCAACGGCACGCTGGCCGCCGCCGTGGGCCTGGGCCTGCAACTGTGGATTCCGGGCGCCTTGCTGTGGATCGTGGGCCATTCGCTGGCAGTCTGGGGCGCACGGCTCGATCCCCAGTTCATGGCGGTGTTTGCCCGGCACCTGAAGCACAAGCCGCTGCTGGACGTGTGAGGACGACGCCATGCTCAACCTCTCCGAGTACCGGCAACGCCCCGCCCTGCTGGCCGACTGGCTGCCCTGGGCCGGACTGGTGGCGCCCGGCGTGGTGCTGAACAAGGACGGCTCGTTCCAGCGCACCGCACGTTTCCGGGGCCCTGACCTGGACAGCGCCACGCATGGCGAGCTGGTGGCCACCACCGCGCGCCTGAACAACGCGTTGCGCCGCCTGGGCTCAGGCTGGGCGCTGTACGTGGACGCCGAGCGCCGGTCGGCAGCCGACTACCCGCGCTCGTCATTTCCGGAGGCCCTGTCGTGGCTGGTGGACGAAGAAAGGCGCGCAGCCTTCGAGGAGTCGGCCAGCCATTTCGAGAGCCGCTACCACTTCACGCTGCAGTACCTGCCGCCCGAAGAGTCCCGCGCGCGGGCCGCGGGTCTGCTCTACGAAAACCGCTCCAACACCGGTGTGGGCTGGCGCGAACGGCTGGCCGCATTCGTCGCCGAGACCGACCGCGTGTTCGACCTGCTCGACGGCGTGATGCCTGAGATCGCCTGGCTGCAGGACGCGGACACGCTGAGCTACCTGCACACCACGGTGTCGCCACGCACTTACCCGGTAGCCGTGCCCGAGGTGCCCTTCCACCTGGATGCGCTGCTGGTCGAGGCGCCTCTGCTGGGCGGTCTGGCGCCCATGCTGGGTGACGCGCATCTGCGGGTGGCCACGGTGCGCGGGTTCCCCACGTCCACCTGGCCCGGCGTGCTGGACGACCTGAACCGGCTTGGCTTCGGTTACCGCTGGTCTACGCGCTTCCTGTGCATGGACAAGGCCGAGGCCGAGAAGGAGCTGGGCCGCCTGCGCCGGCAGTGGTTTGCCAAACGCAAGAACGTGCTGGCCCTGTTGCGCGAGACGCTGTTCCAGCAGGAGTCGCCGCTGGTGGACACCGATGCCGGCAACAAGGCAGCCGACGCAGACGCGGCCCTGCAGGAGCTGGGCAGCGACCAGGTGGCCTTTGGCTACGTGACCACCACGGTCACCGTGCTCGATGCCGACGCGACCGCTGCCGACGAGAAGCTGCGCATGGCCGAGCGCGTGATCCAGGGGCGCGGCTTCGTCACCATCCCGGAGACGCTGAACGCGGTGGAGGCCTGGCTGTCGTCGATCCCGGGCAACGCTTACGCCAACGTGCGCCAGCCCATCGTCTCGACACTGAACCTGGCACACCTGATGCCGGTGTCGGCGGTGTGGGCCGGACCGGAGCGCAACCGGCACCTGGACGGCCCGCCGCTGGTCGTGACCCGCACAGAAGGTTCCACGCCGTTCCGGCTGGTGACCCACGTGGGCGACGTGGGCCACACCCTGGTGGTGGGACCGACGGGCATGGGCAAGTCGGTGCTGCTGGCACTGCTGGCCCTGCAGTTCCGGCGCTACCCCGGCTCGCGCATCTTCGCTTTCGACATGGGCCGTTCCATGCGCGCCACGGTGCTGGGCCTTGGTGGCGAGCACTACGACCTGGGCAGCGACGGCGACATCGCTTTTCAGCCACTGGCCGGCATCGACCAGGAGGGCTACCGCAGCTGGGCCGCCGAGTGGGTCGAAGGCCGGCTGGTGCACGAGGGCGTGGCCGTCGGACCGGACGAGAAGGCCGCGATCTGGTCGGCACTGGGCAGCCTGGCCGGTGCGCCGCGCGAGCAGCGCACGCTCACTGGTCTGTCGGTGCTGCTGCAGTCCAACGCGCTGCGCCAGGCGCTCGCCCCCTACGTGCTGGGCGGTGCCCACGGCAAGCTGCTGGACGCTGACCACGACCGCCTGGGCAGGGCCGACGTGCAGTGCTTCGAGATGGAAGAGCTGATGGGCAGCCGTGCTGCGGTGATGGCCGTGCTGGGTTACCTGTTCGCACGCTTCGAGGGACGTTTCGATGGTGCCCCCACCCTGCTGATGCTGGACGAGTCCTGGCTGTTCCTGGACGACCCGGTGTTCGCGGCGCGCATCCGCCAGTGGCTCAAGACGCTGCGCAAGAAAAACGTGTCGGTGCTGTTCGCCACGCAGAGCCTGGCCGACATCCAGGGATCGAGCATCGCGCCGGCCATCGTGGAGAGCTGCGCGAGCCGCATCTTCCTGCCCAACCCGCAGGCCACCGAACCCCAGGTGCGATCGATCTACGAGGCCTTTGGTCTGAATCGCCGCCAGATCGAGATCGTGGCCACCGCCGTGCCCAAGCGCGACTACTACTACCAGTCGAGGCTGGGCAACCGCCTGTTCGACCTGGACCTCGGACCCGTGGCCCTTGCCTTCGCCGGAGCCTCCACACCGCAGGACCAGCGTCTGATCGACGAGGTGCTGGCTTCACACCCGACCGAGGGCTTCGCGCCGGCCTGGCTGCGCCGCCGTGGCCTGGACTGGGCGGCCGATCTCGTTCACCAACACACCCCCCACCAACCCGGGCATGCCCGACCTTCAGGAGAAACGCCATGAGCTTTCAGTTCCCCAACCGCGCCCTCAAGACCCGCCTGACCGCGCTGGCCACCGCCGCCGCGCTGACCCTGGGCGCCATACAGCCCGCACACGCACTCTTCGGCGTGGGCGACATCGTGCTAGATCCGGTCAACCTGGTGCAGAACACCATGACCGCCGCGCGCACGTTGGAGCAGATCAACAACCAGATCCGCCAGTTGCAGAACGAGGCGCAGATGCTGATCAACCAGGCGCGCAACCTGGCGAGCCTGCCGTTCAACGTGGTCAACCGCCTGCGCTCGACGCTGGACACGACGCGGCAATTGATCGCGCAGGCTCAGGGCCTGGCCTACCAGGTGTCGAACCTCGACGCCGAGTTCGCCCGCCTCTATCCCGAGCAGTACGCCGCGACCGTCAGCGGCAACCAGATGTTCCAGGACGCGCGCCAGCGCTGGAAAAACACGCTCACCGGCCTGCACACCGCCATGCAGATGCAGGCCCAGGTGTCGCAGAACCTGAGCCAGGACGAGGGGGTGCTGGCCGACCTGGTCAGCCAAAGCCAGTCGGCCACCGGCGCGCTGCAGGCCATGCAGGCCACCAACCAGCTGTTGGCCCTTCAGGCCAAGCAGTCCATCCAGTCGCAGCAGCTGATGCTCACGCAGGACCGTGCTTCCTCGCTGGAACTGGCCCGGCAGGCTGCGGCCATCGAGCGCGGCCGCGAGGTGACGCGCCGCTTCATCGGCAGTGGCACGGGCTACACGCCGCAGGGCGTGAGCTTCTACGGCCACTGAACCACCGGGAGCCCTGCCATGGACGACGTCGCCGTCATCGACCGCTTCCTGAACACCTTCTCCACCTACATCGACTCGGGTTTCGGGTTGCTGAACGGCGAGGTCGCCTTTCTCACCGCCACGCTGGTGGCCATCGACATGACCCTGGCCGGCCTGTTCTGGGCCATGGGCCATGCCACCGGCCAGGGCGAGGACGTGATGGCGAAGCTGATCCGCAAGGTGCTGTACGTGGGTGCCTTCGCCTACATCATCGGCAACTTCAACAGCCTGTCGGGCATCGTGTTCCGCTCGTTTGCCGGCCTGGGCCTGCAGGCCAGCGGCTCTGGCATGAGCCTGGCCACCTTCCTGCAGCCCGGCCACCTGGCCAAGGCCGGCATCGATGCGGCAGCCCCCATCCTGCAGCAGATCAGCGACCTGTCCGGCTTTCCGGAGGTGTTCATCAACATCGCACCCATCGTGGTGTTGTTCCTGGCCTGGCTCACGGTGATCGTGAGTTTCTTTGTGCTGGCCGTGCAGCTCTTCGTGACGCTGCTGGAGTTCAAGCTGACCACCTTGGCGGGCTTCGTGCTGGTGCCCTTTGCCCTTTGGAACAAGACCACTTTCCTGGCCGAGAAGGTACTGGGCAACGTGGTGTCTTCGGGCATCAAGGTGCTGGTGCTCGCGGTGATCGTGGGCATCGGAACGGGACTGTTCGCCCAGTTTCAGACAGCACCGGCAGAGCCTTCCATCGACCACGCGCTGGTGGTGATGCTGGCCTCGCTCTCATTGCTGGGACTGGGCATCTTCGGGCCCGGCATCGCGACCGGCCTGGTGTCCGGCGCGCCTCAGCTGGGCGCGGGCGCGGCTGCAGGCACAGCGCTGGGCGCCACGGGGCTGGCGGTCGCGGGGGGCGCTGCCGTGGCGGGTGCTGGTGCGGCCGTGGCCGCCGGCGCACGCATGGCGCCCAGTGCTGCACGGGCCGCAATCGGCAGTGGCGCTTCGGCGGCCCGTTCGGCCAGTGGCCTCACGGCCGGCGCGAAGTCCGCCTACGAGGCCGGCGCTGCCGCGTCCTCGGGCGGTCCGCTGCGCTCCGCCGGTGCCGGCGTGGCCAACGTGGCCCGCACTGGCGCCAGCGCGGTGGGCCAAAGACTGGCCGAAGGCGCCAAGGCCGTGAAGGACAAGGTCTCGGGCTTCGTCGCGGAGGCTGCCGCGCCAGCGGCTGTCGGCGCCGAGTCGGCCGCAACAACGCCTGCCAGCCCACCCCCAGCCACCGAGCCGACCTGGGCGCAGCGCATGCGCCGCCGCCAGCAGATGGGGCACGCCGCCACGACCGCCGCGCACACCCTGCGCGGTGGCGATGGGGGCGGCTCGGGCAGCGGGCCCAGCCTTCGTGATTCGGATTCCTGAGGAGAACCCAGCATGCGATTCAAACGACCGCAGGTGCGCTATGCCGACACGCCGTCGCCTGCCACCCCCTACCAATCGGCCGCACAGGCCTGGGACGAGCGCATCGGATCGGCCCGCGTGCAGGCCCGCAACTGGCGCCTGATGGCCTTTGGCTGTCTGTCGCTGGCCTTGCTAATGGCCGGTGGTCTGGTCTGGCGCTCGGCTCAGTCCATCGTGACGCCGTACGTGGTGGAGGTGGATCAGGCCGGGCAGGTGCGCACCGTGGGTGAGGCCGCCTCACCCTACCGCCCCGGCGATGCGCAGATCGCTCACCATCTGGCCCGCTTCGTGACGCTGGTGCGCTCGCTGTCCATCGACCCGATCGTGGTGCGGCAGAACTGGCTGGACGCCTACGACTACACGACCGACCGCGGGGCCGCCGTGCTCAACGAATACGCCCGCACCAACGACCCGTTCGTGCGGGTGGGCAAGGAGTCGGCGACGGTGCAGATCACCAGTGTGGTCCGGGCCAGCGACGCCTCGTTCAACGTGCGCTGGACCGAACAGCGTTTCGTCAACGGCGCACCGGCCGGCACCGAGCGGTGGACGGCCGTGGTCTCGACCGTGCTGCAGACGCCGCGCACCGAGCAGCGTCTGCGCAAGAACCCCCTGGGCATCTACGTCAACGGCCTGTCCTGGAGCCGCGAACTGGATGCGAACGAAGGAAGCAAACCATGAACACCCCAAACCCGCCCCAGCGCCTGCTCTTCAGTGCGATCGCCGTTGCCGCCACCCTGATGGGTTGCGCGTCGCAAGGCACGCCGCCACCCGTCATCCCGTTGGACGAGCCCGTGATGGCGCAGCCCCTACCCGAGCCGCCCAAGCCGGTGGAGGTGGTCGCGGTGCCGCAGGTGCTGCCCATGCCCTCGCAGATGAAGCCGCTGCCTGCGGCGCAGGACAAGCCGCCCGTGTCCGAGCCCGTGGACGAACGGCTTCGGGTGTCACGGGCCAACGAAGAGGCCCGGATGGCGCCGACGCGGGAGGGCTACGTCAATGCGATCCAGGTCTGGCCCTACACCGACGGTGCGCTGTACCAGGTCTACGCAGCGCCGGGGCGCGTGACGGTGATTTCGCTGCAGGCGGGCGAAGAGCTGGTCACGGTGGCGGCCGGCGACACGGTGCGCTGGATCGTGGGCGACACGTCCAGCGGATCGGGCGATGCGCTGCGCGTGAACGTGCTGGTCAAGCCGGTGCGCATCGGCCTGAAGACCAACCTGGTCGTCACCACCAACCGGCGCACCTACCTGATCGAGCTGACCTCAACCGAGAAGGCGTGGATGGCCTCGGTGTCCTGGGACTACCCCAAGGACCGCCTGCTGGCCTTGCAGCGCCAGGCTCAGGCGGCGCAGACGGCAGCGCCGGTGGACGCGGGGCTGTCGCTGGAGCGCATCCGCTTTCGCTACGCGATCAGCGGCAGCACGCCGCCCTGGAAGCCTCTGCGGGCCTTTGACGATGGCGACAAGGTCTACATCCAGTTCCCGGCCGGCATCGCGCAAGGCGAGTTGCCGCCGCTGTTCGTCATCGGCGCGCAGGGCGACGGGCAGTTGGTGAACTACCGCTTTCGCTCGCCTTACTACATCGTCGACCGCCTGTTTGGTGCGGCAGAACTGCGGCTGGGCGCCGACAAAGGCGACGTGGTCCGCATCGAGCGCACGGACGGATGGCCGCCGACCGCCCGGAGGAACTGAACATGTCCATGCACGACCCCGCACCGTCCGATGCGCCCGGCCGCCTTGCTGCGGCCAAGGTGTCGCCCGAATCGATGGCGCTGCGCGCCCAGCCACGCCCAGTGACCCGGCTCAATCGCCGCAGCCTCGCGCTGCTGGCGGGCCTTCTGGCCTTGGGCGTGCTGGGGGCGACGGTCTGGTCGCTGCAGCCCAAGACTCGCCGGGAGTCCAGCGAGCCCGCCGAGCTGTTCAACGTTGATCGCGTCTCGCGCTCCGAGGGCCTGGGGCAGTTGCCTGCGGATTACTCCAAGCTGCAACATCCCGCACCGGTGCCAGAGTTGGGGCCACCCCTGCCCGGCGACCTGGGCCCAGCCATCGTCAAGTCGCAACAGCAGGTGGTGCCGAGCTATTCGCCGCCGGGACACGACCCTGCCGCGTCAGAGCGCGATGCCCGGCGCAAGGAGTCCGATCAGGCTGCTGCCGCATCGGTGTTTTTTCGCAATGGTTCGCAGCGCGCGGCAACTGCTGCGCCGACCGCTGCGGCCCCTGGAACGCCGATCTCGGCGCCCAGCGGCCTGACGGGTTTCGACCCCATGGCAGCTGGCCCGGCGTCCACGCCAGCGCAGGCTGGCGGTACCGACGCCACGGCGTCACAGAACCGGCAAGACCAGAAGGAGGCTTTCCAGAAAACCGCTTCCACGGAAACACGCAATTCCGGCTCGCTGCAACTGCCCGCATCGCCGTACCAGGTGATGGCGGGCACGGTGATCGCCGGTGCCCTGGTCACCGGCATCCAGTCCGACCTGCCCGGCGACGTGATCGCCACGGTCACCGAGCCGGTCTACGACACCGCCACCGGCAAACACCTGCTGATCCCGCAGGGCTCGCGTATTCTCGGCCGCTACAACAGCCAGGTGAGCTATGGCCAGAGCCGGGTGCAGGTGGTGTGGAACCGGGTCATCCTGCCCGACACGTCGTCACTGACACTGGACAACCTGGTGGGTTCCGACCCTGCCGGCCGGGCCGGACTCGAAGATGGCGTGGACTGGCACTGGGATCGCGTCTTTGCAGGCGCCGCGTTGACCTCGCTGCTGGGCATCGGTGCCGAGCTGGCCGCACCCGAGAACCGGCAGGATGGCAACCGCATCGTCATCGCCGGACGCGACAGCCTTCAGGACAGCGTGAACCAGATCGGTCAGGAAGTGACCCGCCGCAACCTGAACATCCAGCCGACATTGACCGCGCGGCCAGGCTTGCCCATGCGCGTCATCGTCAACCGCGACCTGGTGCTGCGCCCGTACCAGCCGCTGTTCTTCGTCCGAGGAGTACCACGATGAGCACGACCTGCAAGCTGCGCCTGGGGCCTCTGCCCAAAATCGAAAGCGTGAAGCTGACCTTCTCTTGTCCGTCCGACCTGAAGGCCGAGCTGGATCGCTACGCCGCTCTGCACGCGCAGACCTATGGCGAGGCGACAGATGCTCTGGCGCTGATTCCGCACATGCTGGCGGCGTTCATGGCCAGGGACCGAGGATTCCGGCGAGGAGATGCCAATGGTAAGACTCCATTGGCGTCGACCAAGTCGACCGATGCTGGCAGGGCGCTGGAATGACCTGTATGGTGAAAGCGCTTGAGCCCACCCGGCCAAAGCTTGGTATGGGCCGTAGCCGAAAAGCGCCGATCAAGCGTTTCGCCGAAGTCATCGGTTACAGCGAGAACGCGGCACACCACAAAGTCAAGAATGGCGCGTGGGTGGGCAGCTTCATGGTGTTCGATGCACCCGAGCGCCGCGAGTACCATCAGCAAGGCGGTGCCGCATGACCGACGAAACGATCAACGCCGAACAGTGCGCCGAACTCCTGCACTGCACCGAGCAACGAATCGAGGAACTGACCCGAACCGGCGAGCTGCCGGGGATGAAATTCGGCCGCGGCTGGATCTACGTGAAGGCCGACCTGCTGGCCTACATTGCCGACCGCGCTCGGAAAGAGGCGGAAGAGCGGCGCCAGGAGCTCAACGCCCGAAAGTCGGTGCCGCGCTTGGACATACCGATCAAGCCGCGGCGACAGACGCCTCCACCGCTTCCTGTGCCGGCCAAAGCCTTTGCGCAAGGTCCACGCCCCTGAAGCTGGCGTAGCGCTGGGCCATCACCGAGCCCGGCTTCCATCCCATGATCTTGTTCAGCTCCTCCAGACGGAACAGATCGCGCCCGTCTTTGTCTTTCAGCTCCAGCCATCGGCACGTCGCTTCGTGTCTCAGGTCGTGTTCATGGAGGCCAACGATGTCCATGTACTCGAAAGCGATCCTGAAACGGAATGACAGCCGTTGACTGGCACGCACCAAGCCCTTTTTCCCCTCCTCGACCCCTTCCTCGTGGAGGAACGGGAAGAGGTTCGCGTCTGGTTCAAACGGCGGCCGCGATGCAAAGTACGAGGAGAGAGCCTGATGCACTTCGGGACGCATCGGGACATCCCGATAAGAAATCTTCCCACGCCACTGCTTGGTCTCCTTGGCATGGATCACCTTGTTCTGCATGTCAATCTGGCCCCTGGTCAGCGTATACGCCTCCCTGAGCCGCAGTCCTGTGTTCAGGATCAGCAGGTACAAGGTCAACAGCGCATCGCCGCCCTTGAGTTCGAGGCCACGCGAGCGGTCCGGCCGCTCATAGCCCGACAGCACCGCCACGATCTTCTCGTGCTCCCCGGGCAGCAGGCGCCTGTCGCGCGCCACATTCACCTTCACTTTGCCTCCCTTGGCTTTCGCCATCTGGGCATCGACGTCGGTATAAGTCGAATAGCCCCTGGGCAGCAACTTCACGGGGTTGCTAATCTTGACGTTCACGTTGTGCCGCAGGTACTCGTCAATGGCCCGGCTCAGCGCCTGAATACGGTGCTTGATGGACGAAGGGGACAGGTTCTTCTCTACTTTCAGGGAACGGAGATAACCGGTCAGCCATTTGTAGTTGGCATCCGAAAACCGCACCGAACCTACCTCGCGCGTCAGTGTCTTGAGCGTGAGAATTTGCGATGGCGCCGCAAAACCGCTGTCCGACCACTCACCAAGAATGCGCAGCAAGCGCACGCCGTCGCCGGGAGACGTAGGGGCAGTCAGTTCTGCCGGCGGCGGGATGTCCGCGTGCTTCATCAGCTTCCACTGCTGCCCGTAGGCAATGGCCTCGGCCTGGGTGTCGAAGGTGAAGTACTTGCGCCCGTTCGGAAGCGATGGGTGTCTCAGCCCAATTTCCCACTTCCCGGATGGCTTGAGTCGGGGTTTTGCCATGCCACATCTCCATCATGTCATCGAGATGGATCATCGCATGATCTGACCGAGTTTCAGCCGCCATTTTGTGGCGTCTGTGGGTGCTTTCGAGGCGCTCCTCAAGCACATAGCTATCTGTAAGTTATTGATCTATAAGGGCCTCAAAAATGACAGCAAACACAGAAATCAGCTACAAGATCGAGTTGATCCAGCGGGCGAACGAGCAGGCGGGGCAGGGTTTGCGTTGACCTAAAGCGCGCGGCGGGGGCACACCCCGCCACGCATGAAACTCAAAGCGTTTCCGCCCCACCCAGGTAGGGCCGCAGCGCCGCCGGCACCGTGATGCTG
>JAUVWL010000009.1 GCA_030604135.1 Burkholderiales bacterium
CGATCAGGGCCATGGCGGTGACCGGGATGCTGCCCGGCGGGGCGATGACCTCGCCACCGGGGCCGATCAGGCCGCGTTCGTTGACCAGCTGGGCAAAGCGGATGGCGCTGGCGCCGCCACGGCTGAAGCCGGTGACGGCCACGCCCAGGTCGGCGGGGGTGGCGTCGGGCTGATCCAGGTACTCCAGCGCCGCACGGCGGAAGTCTGTGTAGGCCTCGTTGGCGGCGGCCTCGATGGCGCGTGTGGGCAACACGCCGGCATTGAGCAGGCCTCCCTGGTCGCCCCCGGTGCCGACGCCGGGGTAATAGCGAGATTCCAAGTCGCGGCTGTTGGCCACACGCGCCTGCACGCGAAGCTGGCTGACATTGGTCGGCAGGTCAGTACCCGAGAGCTTCAGATTACCTTCATCGTTTCTGGTGCCGTCAAAAGCGGCGAAAAAGGTGAAGCGGGTGGTGCAGCCCCGGGCACCAGCCGCCTCCATTTGCTGCCGCGCTTGTGGCATCCGGGCCAGTTCGGATTCGGTGAGAGGTCGCTCAACTGACGTGCCCATCAGCGTCCCCCTTTCAGTTCTTGTGTGGGGTAAATTTCGTACACCACGTTGTAACGGGACAGCCAGGTCTTGTGCGTGCGCTGCCGAACGCCCGAGGCCTGGTCTTGCGGGGTCATGATGTACACGTACAGCTGCTGACCATCGATCACAAAGGTCAAGCCATGGCCGCTCATGTCCTTCGGCAAACGACCTCGAAGATCGACCCTGTCTTCCAGCACCTCACCCGTGGCCTTGATGCGCCACTTGACGTGCAAAAACTCGCCAACAGGCATGGGGCCGTTCACGCCAGTCGAAGAACCCACGCTCCTGCCGTCAGTGGATTGGGCCCTGGTCTCCCGGTATTGATCGCCGTAACTGAACTCCAACAGATCAACCTGGTTGGCCCAGCCGTCGTTCCATCCGTTGAAACTGAACGCATGCGGCACCAGCTTCGGGCCACTCGCGCAGCCGGCCAGGCCCAGGGCCAGCAGCAGGCCCAGTCCGAGCAGCCAACGGGTGAGAGTCTGTCTTGTTGTGGTCATGGTGTGTTCTCCCTGAGGACGCGTGCACGGGTCGGCGCCCGCACCAGCATAAACAAAAAGCCGGGCACAGCCGTCACGCCCTTGCCCGCCGGTCGCCATGCGCAGAAGCTCCCTCAAAACACAGACCCTGGCCGAGCGAACACCGCCTGACGTGCCCGTCCACACACAGCTGCAACACAGCCATGAGCACGTGGTGCTCACACCAGCCGGTGCAACGGATCAGTCCGTCCAGTGTTTCGGGTGCGGCCGACAAAAGGCCCAGCAACGCTCCCTTGCGCTGCTGCGCCAGGTTCGCTGCAGCGCGTTCCTGGTCAGGTGGTGTGACAGTCATTGGCTCTGGCAAGTCGTGCCGGGAGCTGCCGGTGGTGCCCTCCGTCGATCACGACACTTTAGTTCTAATTGAAGCAAGAGTATGCCTGATTCATGGCGGGCTCCCAAGACAAGCGGGTGACGCACCCGCGCGGCTTCGCCGCCTAATATGGGCACCTGCAACAACCCACATCAACGGAGACCACCATGCTCACCCTCTGCGGCTTCTCGGCCAGCAACTACTACAACAAGGTCAAGCTCGCCCTGCTCGAAAAAGGCCTGCCTTTCGAAGAAGAGCTGGCCTGGGTCGGCGAGACCGATCTGGCCGCCAGCCCGCTGGGCAAGGTGCCCTACCTCAAGACCGACGAAGGCACGCTGTGCGAGTCCACCGTCATGCTCGAATACATCGAGGCGAAGCACCCGCAGCCGGCCTTGCTGCCGGCCGACCCGTTTGCCGCCGCCAAGGTGCGCGAGCTGCTGCGCTACCTGGAGCTGCACCTGGAGCTGGTGGCGCGCAACCTCTACCCCGAGGCCTTCTTCGGTGGCAAGATCAGTGACGCGGCCAAGGAGAAGACCGGTCAGCAGCTGGAGAAGAACATCGCCGCCTTCGCGAAGCTGGCGAAGTTCTCGCCCTTCATTGCCGGCGACAGTTTCACCCTGGCCGATTGCGCGGCTGTCGTGCACCTGCCGCTGGTCTCCGGCGCCACCAGGATCATCTACGGCCGCGACTACCTGGCCGAACTGCCGGTTCGCGACTACCTGAAGAAGGTCGGAGAACGGCCGAGTGTGGTGAAGGTCAATGCCGACCGCAAGACCAACACCGAGCTGATGATGCAGCGCGCCCGCGCGGCCAAAAGCTGACGCCGCCGGACCACCTGTGCCGAGGCACGATCTGCCCCAGAACGTCCCGGGCGTGGACATCCACCGGCCCGAGGGTCTGTTCGAGGGCTTGCTGGCAGGGGTGCTGCGCATTACCCTGCGTGCCCTGCTCAAACCGGTGTTCTCGCCGCGCTGGTCCATCGGCTTCCAGCGCCGCTGGCTGCGCCTGCTCTCGCACACCACCCTGGTTCCGCGCTCGGTGCGCATCACACCCGGCACCGTCGGTGGCGTACCCGGCGAGTGGCTGCGCCACGGCGACGCGCCACCCGTGCGCGACGGCAGCCTGCTCTACCTGCACGGGGGTGCCTACTGTGTCGGCGGCCCGGCCACGCACCGCGCCCTCACGGCGCGGCTGGCCCAGGGCATGGGCGTGCCGGTGTTCGTGGCCGACTACCGGCTGGCGCCCGAGCACCGTTTTCCGGCCGCGCTGGACGACGCGCTGGCGGCCTACCGCGCGCTGCGCCTGCAGGGGCCGGTGGTGGTGGCGGGCGACTCCGCCGGCGGCGGGCTGGCCCTGTCGCTGGCGCTCGCGCTGCGCGAGGCCGGCGACGCGCCACCGGCCGGCCTGCTGCTGCTCTCGCCCTGGGCCGACATGGCGCCCGACACCGTGCCCGAAGAGCCGCCGGGCGAGGTCATGCTCAGCGCCGCCTGGGCGCAGGCCTGTGCGGCCCACTACCTCGGGCCAACACCCGACGCACGGGCCTGGATGGGCTCACCGCTGAAGGCCAATCTGCGCGGCCTGCCACCGGCGCTGATCCAGGCGGGCACCAACGAGATGCTGCACGGCCAGGCACTGGCCCTGCACCAGGCCCTGCGGTCGGCCGGTGTGGACAGCCATTGCGACATCACCGAGCGCCGCTGGCATGTGTTCCAGCTGCATGGGGGTGCCCTGCGCAGTTCCGACCAAGCCATTGCGCGTCTGAGCCGTTTTGCCCGCCAGCGCCTGGACGCGGTGGCCGAACCCCGCCACAGCGAACACGAGGTGGTGATCATGGGCGCCGGCATGTCCGGGGTCTGCATGGGCATCGGGCTGAACCGGACCGGCATCACGGACTGGGTGATCCTGGAGAAGCAGCCCGGCGTGGGTGGCACCTGGTGGGACAACACCTACCCGGGTGCCCATGTGGACGTGCCCTCGCCGGTGTACGCGTTTTCGTTTGCGCCCAACCCGCGGTGGTCGCGGCGCTTCGCGTCGGCACCTGAAATCCAGCGCTATGTGCAGGGCCTGGCGGACCGGCACCACCTGGGCGCCCGCACGCGCCTGGGCAGCGAGCTGACCGAAGCGCGTTTTGACGAGACCACCGGCCACTGGCATTTGCGCACGGCGCGCGGTGACACGCTGCGCGCACGCTTTTTTGTCTGCAGCACCGGGCCGCTGAACCAGCCGCGCTGGCCCGACATCCCCGGCCTGCACAGCTTCGCCGGGGACCGCCTGCATTCGGCCCGCTGGGACCACACCATTCCGGTGGCCGGGCGCCGCGTGGCCGTGATCGGCACCGGTTCCACCGCCTCTCAGCTGGTGCCCCCCATCGCGCAGCAGGCCGCACGCCTGCATGTCTTTCAGCGTACCGCGAACTGGGTGATGCCCCGGCTGGACCGGCGCTACGGCCGGATCGACCGCCTGCTGGCCCACCTGCCGCCCTACGCGGCCTTCACGCGCTGGACCTGGATGCAGGTGCTCGAATGGGGCCGACGCGGCTTCGACGAGGGCACGCTGGCACGTCGCGGCATGCTCAAGACCGCTGCCGCCCATCGCGCCAGACAGGTGCCCGACCCGACGCTGCGCGAGGCGCTGACCCCGCCCTACCCGCTGGGCTGCAAACGCATCATCTACTCCAACGATTTCTACCCGGCCCTCACGCGGGCCCATGTGGAACTGGTGACCACCGGCATCGAGCGCATCACGCCGCGTGGCATCGTCACCACCGACGGCCGCGAACGGCCGGTGGACGTGCTGGTGTGTGCCACCGGCTTCGAGACGGTGCAGCTGCTCTCATCGGTCAAGGTCACCGGCCTGAACGACCAGACCTTGCGACAGGCCTGGGCCGACGGGCCACAGGCCTACCACGGCATCAGCGTCGCGGGCTTTCCCAACCTGTTCCTGATGCTGGGCCCCAACACCGCCACCGGCCACACATCCACCCTGCTGTACATCGAACCCGAGGTGCGCCACGTCATCGCCTGCATGCAGCGGGTCGGACGCGAAGGCCAACGCTGGATCGAGGTACGGGCCGAGGTGATGGCCGAACACAACGGGTCGCTGCAGCAGCGCCTGGGCGGTTCGGTCTGGGCCCAGTGCCGCAGCTGGTACCGCATGGACGGCGGCAAGATCGTGGCCCTGTTTCCCGGCTTCACCGCCGAGTATGTGAAGGCCGTGCAGCGGCCGGATGGTCAGGCCTACCGGCTGGGCTGACCCGGGCTCCTGCAAACAAGACCCGGGCCACCCACATTCACTTCTTGGGCCGGATGGCGTCGGCCGTGCCCTGGATGAAGGCCTTGATCTTCTGCACGTCGTCCTGGCTGAGCCGGCCGGTGAAGTCCGGCATGCCGCGCGCGGTCGCCGGCCCCTTGAACACGAAGTTCTCCAAGTTTGCGATGATGGCCGCGTCCTTGTAACCCAGGTTCGGGATGTTGCCACCGCGGTCGACACCGGGCACACCATGGCAGAAGGCGCAGTTCTGCACATACAGCGCGGTGCCGGCCGGCACGTGGCTCGGATCGTAGGGCACCCCCTCCACCAGCTTGCCCAGCTGCACCGCCACATGGGCCGGCGGCTCGGCCTTGCCGCCCACGGCAAAGGTGTAGACCGTGCCCGGGCCCAGGCGCTCGGTGGCACGGGCGGCCAGACCATAGACACCACCCCAGCCAACCGCAATCGAGACGTACTGCTTGCCATCGACCAGGTAGGTCGAGGGCGCTGCGATCACGCCGGACCCGGTGGGCGCTTCCCACAGCTTCTGGCCGTTGGTCGCGTTGAAGGCCATGAAGCGCCCGTCGGCCGTGCCCTGGAACACCAGGTTGCCGGCCGTGGTCAGCGTGCCGCCGTTCCACGGCGAAACGTGTTCGTGCGTCCAGGCCGCCTGCTGCTTGACGGGGTCCCAGGCCACCAGCCGGCCAAAGGGCTGGCTCTTGGGTGGTTCGGCGTTGAGAATGGTGCCCAGGTTCCAGCCCAGGCCGCTGTGCGGCTCGAACACGTTCTGCGCGTTGAACTTCCACTCGCGGTTGTCCATCATGGTCACCGGCACATGCTGCACCGGCATATAGGCCAGGCCCGTTTGCGGGTTGAAGGACATGGAGTGCCAGTTGCGGGCGCCAAAGGCGCTCGGGATGATCTCGCGCGGCCGGTCACCCGAGCGGGCGATCTCGGTCTCGATCGGACGGCCGTTCTTGTCGTAACCGGTGGCCCAGTTGACCTCGACGAAATTCTTGGCCGAGATGAACTGGCCGTTGGTGCGGTCGATCACAAAAAAGAAGCCGTTCTTGGGCGCATGCAGGATGACCTTGCGCGGCTTGCCCTCCAGCGTGATGTCGGCCAGGATCATGGGCTGGGTCGAGGTGAAGTCCCAGTTGTCGCCCGGTGTCTGCTGGTAGTGCCAGACGTACTTGCCGGTGTCCGGATTCAGCGCCACGATGGACGCCAGGTACAGGTTGTCGCCACCGGCAGGGCTGCGCTGTTTCTGCGCCCAGGGCGAACCGTTGCCGGTGCCCACGTACATCAGGTTCAGCTCGGGGTCAAAGGTCAGGGTGTCCCAGGCGGTGCCACCACCGCCGAACTCCCACCACTTGCCCGCCGGGTCCCAGGTCTTGGCGGCACGCTCCATCGACTCGTCCTCGAACGGTTTGCTCGGGTCACCCGGCACAGTGAACCAGCGCCATTGCTGCTCGCCGGTCTTCGCATCGTAGGCGGTGATGTAGCCGCGCACGCCATACTCGGCACCGCCGTTGCCGATGATCACCTTGCCCTTGAACACACGCGGCGCACCGGTGATGGTGTAGCTGAACTTGCGGTCGATGATGGTGTCCTTCTCCCACACCTTCTGGCCGGTGGCCGCGTCCAGCGCAATCAGGCGCCCGTCGTAGGAGGCCACAAACACCTTGCCCTCGTGCAGCGCGACGCCGCGGTTGACCACATCGCAGCAGCCCCTGAAGCCACCGTCACGCGGCACCTTGGGGTCGTAGGTCCAGATGCGCTTGCCGGTGCGCACGTCCACCGCATGCACGATGCTCCACGATGCGGTCACGTACATGATGCCGTCGACCACCAGCGGGGTGGCCTCGACACCGCGCGTCGACTCCAGGTTGTAGGACCAGACCAGCCCCAGATCCTTCACGTTGCTGGCGTTGATCTGGTTCAGGCGCGAGAAGCGCGTCTCGGCATAGTCCAGTCCGTAGCTGGGCCAGTCGGCCGACTGGCGGGCGTTGGCCTTCATGAAAGCCTCGTTGACCTTGGCCGTGGCCACCCGGATGTGCTCGGGCGAACCCTTGGCGGGTGACTGGGCGTGCGCAGCGCCCACCATGGCCATGGCAGCCGCCAGGCACCAGGCGCGTCGCCACCGGGTGGAGGAAAGTGCAAGCGTGTTCATCGTGTCTCCTGTGTTGTGCCTGCGCTGAGCAGGTCCGCTGTTTCGCCCGCGCGCGCTTTGCCCAGGGCTGGTCGCGCATCAGGACACGTTCATCATGGACAAAGCCCTGGCGCCCATCACCCTCGGGTTTTCCCTGTGATCAAAGTGTTCCACGTCGGAACAGGTGGACAGTGGTTTGAGGGCTAACCCGCATGGGCGCGGGACGGGTCGGCCCACATACTCGATCCACGGGCCGTCGCCGGACCCGCCCGCCGCTGCCTGCTGCCCTGCCCCATGACGACACCCCGCCCGCTGAGACAACTGTTCTTTGCCGAACCGGCACAACGCACCTCCCTGGCCCGGGAGCGTTTCTTCGAGGAGGGACAGCGCCCCAGCGGACTGGTGGACGAAGCCGTTTTCCAGTCCTGGTTGCGCTGCTGCTCGGCCCACCGGCACCCGGGTGAGGCGGTGAGTTTCGAGCCC
This sequence comes from Burkholderiales bacterium, assembly GCA_030604135.1. Taxonomy (GTDB): domain Bacteria; phylum Pseudomonadota; class Gammaproteobacteria; order Burkholderiales; family Burkholderiaceae_C; genus Hydrogenophaga. The sequence continues at coordinate 7,305 of JAUVWL010000009.1, forward strand.
GTCAGCCGCAGCCGTGTGCACAGCAGCCTGGGCCGCAACCGCGATCTGCTGCAGGCCAGCCACCCCGAGCTGGGCCACATGGAGGCGGCGCTCGGCGGCACCGACTGCCGTGTGCTGCTGACCGACGACCAGGGCGTGATCATCCATGCCACCCCCTCGGGAGGCAGGCGGACGCAGCCTCTGCTCGATGTCGCCTCCCGGGTGGGTGTGAACATCGCCGAAGGCCATGTCGGCACCAATGCGCCCGGCATCGTCGCCCGCACAGGTCAAGCCTGCACCGTTTCGGGGGCCGAGCATTTCTTCGATTGCCTGCAGGCCATGCATTGCGCTGCCGCTCCCATCCGTGACATCCATGGACGGCTGGCCGGCGTACTGGACATCTCGGTCGAAAGCCAGGCCTTTCCGTTCGACGCGGCGGCCGTGGTCGCCAGCTACGCAACCACCATCGAAAACCGCCTGCTGCTGCTGCAGTCGGCCGAACACCTGGTGCTGTGTTTCCAGGCCAGCCCCAGCCTGCTGGGCACACCGCTCGAAGCGCTGGCCGGCATCGACCGCTCAGGCCAGCTGGTCTGGCTCAACGCCGCCGCGCGGCGACTGACCGGCTGCGATGACCCGACGGGCAGCGGAGCGGTGTCCGTGTTCGGCGCCACGGCCGAGCAGCTCATGGCCTTGTCGCGTAACGCCAGCGCCCGCATCTGGCGCCTGCCCAACGGACTGGGCATCTGGATCCGGGGCCGGGCCCCGCTGGGCAATGGCGTGGACTTCCGACATGCCGTGGCGCTGCCTTTGGCGCCGGCCCCCAGCGGTGACCAGCGCACGGAACCGGCCACACCGCGTGCGACCCAGCCGGCCACGCTGCTGGACCACAGCCAGCGGCTGATCGAGACCACGCTGGCCGAGCACGACGGCAACATCGCACGGGCCGCACGCGCCCTGGGTGTGTCCCGCGGCATGCTGTACCGCCGCCTGCGGCGTGACCCTCAGCACGGCACGCCGGCAGCGCCCCGCTGAAACACCGGCCGGTCAGATGGCCTCGGCCAGGCGCTGCACGCCGGCCTGCAGATCTCGGGCCCAGGCACGGCGGTCGCGTTCCAGGGCATGCTCGGGTTCGCCGTGGTGCACCACGGCCAGCACGCCATCGGAACACAGGGTGTTCCAGATGGACGTGATGAGGGTCGTCTCGCCCAGGAACAAAGGCGCGTCACTGATGCCACCGGTCACCGGATCCCGGTAACCCAGGGCCACCGGCAACACCGGCGAGCCGGTGGCGATCGCCGCCTGCAGCAGGTTCGCGTGGAAGGGCAGCACGCTGCGCCCGTCACCGGTGGTGCCCTCGGGAAACACCGCCACGATGTCCCGGTCCACCAGACGCTCGGCCATCAGGTGCACCACCCGCATGGCGTCGCGCCGTCGCTCACGCTCGATGAACAGGGTGCCGGCACCGCGGATCAGGGCGCCGAGCACGGGCCAGTGACCGGCATCGGCCTTGGAGACAAAACGTGCCGGCTGGCAGGCATTCATGACGATGATGTCCAGCCAGGATATGTGGTTGGCCACCACCAGCAAGGGGCCGCCTTCATGGACCTGGCCGCGCACCTGCAGAGAGACCCCCAGGATGGCCAGCATCTGCCGCGACCACACGCGCACCAGCAGGCGCTTTTGCGCCTCGCGCATGCGCCCGAACTCGCGGCGGATGATCCACAGCCCGCGCAGCACGTGCACGATGGCGCGCCAGGCGCGCCAGGCCGCGCGCAGATTCTTCACGCGTGGGTTGCCGGCTGGGTCGCCACACCGTCTGCCAGGTGCGCCAGCTGGCCACCCACCAGGGTGGCGCGGACCTGCGAGGGCAACTCCTGATCGCCAAAGGGTGTGTGTTTGCCCTGGCTGCGCAAGGCCTGCGGCGTCACCACCCACGGGCTGTCGGCGTTGAACACGCAGATGTCGGCCACACCCCCCACAACCAGGCGCCCGACACTGGCCTGCAGCGTGCCCAGGCTGCCACCCAGCACCGCCTGAGGCCCGCTGGTGATCACCGTGAGCGCCTGCATCAACCCGAGACCGTCCTGCTGTGCCCAGCGCAAGGCCAGACCCAGCAGCAGCTCGACCGCCGTCGCTCCGGGTTCGGCCTCGGCAAAAGGCAGGATCTTGGCATCCGCGTCGACCGGGTTGTGGTCGGACACCAGGGCATCGATGGTGCCGTCGGCCAGCCCTGCCCGCAGTGCCTCGCGGTCGCGTTGCTGGCGCACCGGTGGCTGCAGGCGCAAGCGGCTGTCGTAGTAGCCGATGTCCACGTCGGTCAGCAGCAGGTTGTGCACACTCACATCACAGGTCACCGGCAGCCCTTCGGCCTTGGCCTGGCGCACCAGCTCCAGGCCGGCCGCGCTGCTGATGCGGCACAGGTGCACACGCGCCCGGCTGGCCTTGGACGAGACAGCACGCATGAGTTCGAACAGGGTATGCAGGGCAATGGTCTCGGCCGCCGCCGGCACGCCCGACAGGCCAAGCCGTGTGGCAAGTGGTCCGCTGGCGGCCACCCCCTGACCGAGCCAGTGGTCCTGCGGCCGCAGCCAGACGGTGTAGCCGAAGGTGGCGGCGTACTGCAGGGCGCGCTGCAGGACCTGGGTGTTGACGATGGGCACCTCGGCCTGGCCAAAGCCGATGCAGCCTGACTCGGTGAGTTCGGCCATCTCGGTCAGCACCTCGCCCTTGAGACCGCGCGTGAGCGCCCCCAGCGGGAACACCCGCGCCAGGTGGAGTTTCTCGGCACGGAACTTGAGCATGTCCACCAAACCGGGTTCGTCGAGCACCGGGTCGGTGTCGGGCGGGCAGACCAGCGAGGTCACACCGCCGGCCACCGCCGCACCCATCTCGCTCTCAAGCATGCCGGCATGCTCCTGCCCCGGCTCGCGCAGGCGCACCGCCAGGTCGACCAGCCCGGGTGCGACCACACAGCCACCGGCGTCGATGACCCGGTTGGGATGAAAGTCGCTGCCTACCTGGCCGATGGCGATGATGCGCCCCGCCGCAACGGCCACGTCGGCCATCTCGTCCCGGCCCGTGGCCGGGTCCATCACACGGCCGTTTTGGATCAAGATCTTCATAGCTTTACCTCGAAAATCGTGGTTTCGCCGCCGGGCCGCCCCAAGGCGAAACACACCCCCTCGGGGGGCAGCGACCCGCGCAGCGGTGGAGCGTGGGGGCCATGTTCATGCCTCGTTGCCTGCGACGATGCCCATCACCGCCATCCGCACGGCGATGCCGAACGTCACCTGCGGCAGGATCACGCTCTGCGGTCCGTCGACCACCGCCGAATCGATTTCCACGCCGCGGTTGATCGGACCCGGGTGCATGACGATGGCGTCGGGCTTGGCCCAGCGCAGTCGCTCCGGCGTCAGGCCGAAGCTCTTGAAATACTCCTGGCTGGACGGCAGCAGGGCACCGCTCATGCGCTCGTTCTGCAGGCGCAGGGTGATGACCACGTCGCAGCCCTTGATGCCCTCCTCCAGCGTGTGGCACACCCGCACGCCCATGTGGGACAGGTCGGAGGGCACCAGGGTGCGCGGCCCGACCACCCGCAGGTCAGGGCACCCCAGCGTGGTCAGAGCATGGATGTCCGAGCGCGCCACCCGCGAGTGCAGGACGTCGCCGACGATGGCCACCGACAGGTTGGTGAAGTCCTTCTTGTAGTGCCGGATGGTGTACATGTCCAGCAGGCCCTGCGTCGGGTGCGCGTGGCGCCCGTCACCGGCATTGATCACGTGCACATGGGGCGCCACGTGCTGCGAGATCAGGTAAGGCGCACCGGATTCGCTGTGCCGCACCACAAAGATGTCGGCCGCCATCGCCGACAGGTTGGCAATGGTGTCCAGCAGCGACTCGCCCTTGGCGGTGGAGCTGCGCGCGATGTCCAGCGTGTACACGTCGGCCGACAGGCGCGTGGCCGCGATGTCGAAGGTGGTGCGGGTGCGCGTGCTGTTCTCGAAGAACAGGTTGAACACGCTCTTGCCGCGCAGCAGCGGCACCTTCTTGACCTCGCGGTCGCTCACGCTCACGAAGCTGGAGGCGGTGTCCAGGATATGGGTGAGAATGTCGCGCGACAGACCTTCGGTCGAGAGCAGGTGGATCAGCTCGCCGTTCTTGTTCAGTTGCGGGTTGCGGGCCATGGGCTCAGGCCTCCTTCTTGTGCTCGACCACGAAGCTCAGCCGGCCGTCGTCGGTCCGTGCCAGCTCCAGCGTCTGCTGTTCGGGCAGAGACACGGTGGCGGCGCAGACGTCGGCCTGGATCGGCAACTCCCGCCCGCCGCGGTCCACCAGCACCGCCAGCTTGATGCAGGCGGGGCGGCCGTAGTCGAACAGTTCGTTGATGACGGCGCGCAGCGTGCGGCCGGTGTATAGCACATCGTCCACCAGCAGCACGGTGGCACCGTCGACCTCAAACGGCAGCCGGGTCTGCGCCGACAACGACAGGCCGCGGCGGCCGAAGTCGTCGCGGTGCATGGACGAGGACACCACCCCGGGCGCACCGTCCAGCCCCAGGTCTCGCTGCAGGCGCTCGGCCAGCCAGGCACCGCCCGAGGGCACACCCGCCAGGCGCACCGGCCCGTTCGACGTGGCCAGCAGGCCGCGCACCCCCCGCAGCAGCTGCGCATACAGCTGCTCGGCATCCAATGACAGTTGGCTCAATCCAGGCTCCTCAAAAACTGTTCGAGAATGATCGCGGCCGAGGCGGCATCGGCATCCCGGGCACCCAGGCTGTGGGCTTCGGTCGTGCTGTAGCGCTCGTCCACCTCGAGCACTGGCAGACCGAAGCGGCCCCGCAGCTGCCGCGCGAACTTGCGGGCTCGGCGGGTGTTCTCGTGCTCGGCCCCGTCGGGGTGAAACGGCACACCGACCACCAGGGCATCGGGTTCCCATTCACGCAGGCGCTCGGCAATCTGGGCAAAGCGTGCATCACCTTCGGCTGCAATCGTCCCTCGGGGTGTGGCGGTGCGGGTCAGCCGGTTGCCACTGGCCACGCCGGTGCGCTTGAGGCCATAGTCGAAAGCCAGAAAGGTCTGGCAGGTGACAGGCAGTTCCGTCAACATGCACAGACCACAGCCGAAGCATGTGGCTCCCGCAAGCAGACGCCGCGGAACCGCCCTTCAACTGGCTCAGGACGGGCCACCCGCGTGCCCCCTCTCCCGCCGCAGATGAGCGTGAGGAATGACGCGAAGTGGCGCTGGGTGTGCTTCATGGGTTCAGGCATGCCCCGCATCGGGTGACAGCATCCACGACTTCAGGCCCAGCAAGGCCATGGCACGGTCGTAGCGCTCGTCCACCGGGGCATCGAAGATCAGACCGTGGTCGGCCTCGACGGTGAGCCAGCTGTTTTCGGTGATCTCCGACTCCAGCTGTCCCTGCCCCCACGAGGCGTATCCCAGGGAGACAAACACCTTGCGCGGTCCGCCGCCGGACGACATGGCTTCGAGCACGTCCTTGGAGGTGGTCATTTCCAGCCCGCCAGGAATGGACAGTGTGGAGGCATAGACCGACTCGCCTTCAGCGCCTTCAACCGCCTCGTGCAGTACAAAACCCCGCTCGGTCTGGACCGGCCCGCCGAGAAACACCGGTTGCTCGGCCAGTTCCTGGCGACCCAGCGACAGCTCCACTTTGTCAAACAGTTGCGCGAGGCGGATGTCGCCCGGCTTGTTGATGACCAGCCCCAGCGCGCCCCGGTCGCTGTGCTCGCACATGAAGACCACACTGCGGCCGAAAAGCTCGTCGCTGAGCCCGGGCATCGCAATCAGGAAATGATTGGTCAGGTTGATGGGGGCAGAATCCGCAGACATACGGCCATTTTAAGGGGGTGTCCACGGACTGCCCGGCCGCCAAGACACCCGAGCCGCCATTTGCAGGACCAAGATGAACACCTACGACAAGGGCCTGATGTGGTTCAGGCGCGATCTGCGTGCCCAGGACAACGCCGCCCTGCACCACGCTCTGCGTTCCTGCCGCCAGGTCTGGTGCGTGTTCGTCTTCGACACCGAGATCCTGGTGCCGCTGCAATCGCGCGGCCTGACCGCCGACCGCCGCGTCGAGTTCATCCGGGAGTCCCTGGTGGACCTGGATGCCCAGCTGCGTGCCCTGGGACAGGCGCACGGACAAACGGACACCGGCCTGATTGTTCGACATGCGCGGGCCAGGGACGAGATCCCGGCGATCGCTGCGCGCCTGGGGGTGCAGGCGGTGTTTGCCAACCACGACGATGACCCCACCGCCAAGGCGCGCGACGCCCAGGTGCTGGGCACGCTGGCCCACAGCGGCATCATGTTCCACGGCTTCAAGGATCAGGTGATCTTCGAGCGGCGTGAGGTGCTGACCCAGGCGGGCGGGGTCTTTGGCGTGTTCACGCCTTACAAGAACGCCTGGCTGCGCCAGCTGGCGCCGGAGCATCTGAAAGCCTGGCCGATCGAGCAGCTGGCCAAGGCGCTGGCGCCGCTGCCCGGCCCGGTCGGTGGTGAGTGGAATGCCCCGGTGCCCCGACTGTCCGACATCGACTTCGAGCCCACCAACCTGTCTAAACTGGCCCTGCCAACCGGCAGCGCTGGCGCGCACCGGTTGTTCGAGGATTTTGTCGAACGCATCGACCGCTACCACCAGACCCGGGACTACCCGGCCGTCAAGGGCCCGAGCTACCTGAGCGTTCATCTGCGCTTCGGCACCATCTCGATCCGGTCCGTGGCCTCGGTGGCCTGGCAGATGCACCTGCAGGGCCTTCAGGGCGCCAGCACCTGGCTGTCCGAGCTGATCTGGCGCGACTTCTACCACCAGATCCTGGCGAACTTTCCGCACGTGGTCGGCCAGGCCTTCAAACCCGAGTACGACCAGGTGCGCTTCGACCACAGCCGCCATGGCAAGGCCTTGTTCGAGGCCTGGTGCGAGGGCCGAACCGGCTACCCGCTGGTGGACGCCGCCATGGCACAGATCAACCAGACCGGCTACATGCACAACCGGCTGCGCATGGTAGTGGCCAGCTTTCTGGTCAAGGACCTGGGTGTGGACTGGCGCTGGGGTGAGTCCTACTTTGCCGACCACCTGATCGACTACGACCTGGCCGCCAACAACGGCGGGTGGCAGTGGGCCGCCTCCACCGGGTGTGACGCCCAGCCCTGGTTCCGCATCTTCAACCCGGTCACGCAGAGTGAGCGTTTCGACCCCCAGGGACGCTTCATCCGGCGCTACCTGCCCGCGCTGGTCAGCCTGCCCGATGCCGCAATCCATGCCCCGTGGCTGGCCAACGAGGTGGAGCTGGCTGCCAGCGGCCTGGTGATGGGTCGGGACTATCCGAAGCCGATAGTCGACCACGCGCAGGCACGTGAGCAGACACTGGCGCGTTATGCGGTGGTCAAGAAGCCGTCGACCCTGCCCTCCAAGCGGGGCTGAGGATCACCACCGAGTCAGGCCTCGGTGGCGACCTGGGTGTAGTGGGCGATCAGGGCCATCAGCTCGTCTTCGGAGTAGGGCTTGCCCAGGTAATGGTTGACCCCAAGTTCACGAGCATGCTCGCGGTGCTTCTCGGCAATACGCGAAGTGATCATGATCACCGGCAAGTCGGCCAGGCGGGCATCGGCGCGGATGTTGCGAACCAGGTCGAAGCCGTCCATGCGCGGCATTTCGATGTCCGACAAAACCACCATCGGCCGCTCCTGCTGCAGTCGCTCCAGCGCCTGCAGACCGTCAGCGGCCAGCGCGACGCGGTAGCCCTCGCGCTGCAGCAGACGCTGGGTGACACGACGCACCGTGATGGAGTCGTCGACCACCAGCACCAGAGGCACGGTGGACACGGGTGGCACGGCCACCTCGTCGCCGGCCACGACGTCGGCTGATGCATTCAATGCCTGACGTGCGGCCATCCACTCGGCCACTTTTGCACCGTACACCGTGGCCAGGGCGACCGGGTTGTAGATCAGGGCCACCGCACCCGAGGCGAGCATGGAAATACCCGCCAGACCGGGCAAACGGGACAGCTGAGGCCCCAGGTTCTTGACCACCACTTCCTGGTTGCCCAACACCTCGTCGACGTGCATGGCGACGCGTTGCGCCGCACTGCGGAACACCACCACAGGCAAGGTGCGGGACTGCATCTCGTTGGACTGCGGTGAGGATTGCAGCAACGCACCCGCCCAATAGAAGGGAATGTCCTCGTCGCCGGCGCGCAGCCGACCCTCGGTGTAGGCCTGGGTCAACTCGGCACCGGCCACCCGACGGACGATCTCCACCACGTTGGACGGCACACCCCAGGTCAGGTCGCCTGCGCGCAGCATCACCACCTGGGTCACGGCCGTGGTCAAAGGCAACACCAGTTCGAAACTGGTGCCTTTCCCAGGTCGGGTATGGGTCATGATGCGACCACCCAGGGCCACGACATCGTTGCGCACCACGTCCATGCCGACGCCCCGCCCGGCCAGAGACGACACCTCGCTGGCTGTGCTCAGTCCGGCCATGAAGACCAGCTGGGCACTTTCCTCGTCGCTGAGCTGCGTGCCCGGGGTGATGAAACCCTGGGCTTCGGCCTTCTCGCGAAGCCTTGTCAGGTCAAGGCCCGCGCCATCGTCTTCAAACACCACGCTGACGTCGTTGAGCTCCTGCTTGAGGCGAACCTCGATGCGTCCCTCAGCCTGCTTGCCCATGGCCATTCGCTGCTCAGGTGCCTCGATGCCATGGACCACGCAGTTGCGCAACAGGTGTTCGAATGCGCCCGTCATCCGGTCCAGCACGCCGCGGTCCATTTCGATGTTGCCGCCGACGATGTCCAGTCGCACCAGCTTGCCGGTCTCCTTCGAGGCCTGCCGAACCACCCGGTACAGGCGTTCCGCAATGCCTTCGAACTCCACCATGCGGGTTCTGAGCAGATCGCGCTGCAGCTCGCGGGTCTGGCGAGCCTGGGCCACCAGACTGTCTTCCGTGGCTTCCACCGCACGCTGCAGATTGCGCTGCACCGTGGCCACGTCGTTGACCGACTCGGCCATCATGCGGGTGAGCTCCTGCACGCGTGTGAAACGGTCGAACTCAAGTGGATCGAACGACTGGTTCGCATCCTTGGCCTGGGCCAGTCGGGACTGCATCTGTGTTTCAGCCTGCAGCTCGACGTCTCGCAACTGCAAGCGCAGGCGATCCAGGTTGCCGGTCAGGTCTTTGAGCGAGCCCCGCAAGGTCACCAGCTCGCTTTCCATGCGAGAGCGCGTGATCATGACCTCACCGGTCTGGTTCATCAGGCGATCCAGCAGCTCTGGCCGCACCCGCACCGCCGCACCAGCCCGGGACGCCATGGGCGCCGGCACGGACAAGGCCGGCAGCTGCAGGGGGCCTTGCGGTTGCGGCGGCAGGTCGGCACCATCGGCAGTCAGGTCGGTCGGAGGCTGCGCCTCGCTTTGCCCATCCCCGGAATCGACGGCTGGCGACCATTCGGCCGCTGTTCGAACTATGTCCTGCGCGGGCAGATCCGTCTGGCGCAGCATCTCGAAGCGGGCGTTGATCGCATCGAAGGCCTGCTGCAGGGGCTCGATGTCCGCGCTGCGTCGCACCTCACTGCCCAGACGCTCAGCCTGGGTCTCCATGCGGTGCACCATTTCGCCCAGGCGCAATGCGCCAGCCAGTCGGGCGCTGCCCTTGAGCGTGTGCAGGTTGCGCAGCACCTCGGCACGGGCACTGGTGTTGTCCGGGCGCGCCACCCACTGACGCAAGGCACCGCCCAGTTGCGGCAGCAGTTCGGCGGCCTCTTCGGCAAACACCGGAAACAGGTCGGCGTCGATGGTGTCGAACACATCGATGTCGTCATCGATGTCCTGAACCGAACCTTGCTCTTCGACGCGGACTGGCATCTCCGGCAAGGGTGAGATTACCGTCTCATCGTCGGCGACGGGGTCGTCCTGATCCGCCTGAGCAGCCGAATTCGAAGCCGCCATGCCCAGGCTGAGGTCCGATCCATCCGGTGAGGCCGGTTCGGCCCAGCGGGATGTGATCGCGATGTCGGGCTCGTCCACCAGACCAAAACCTGCACCATCCTGTGGACCATGCACCACCTGGTGCAATGCTTCCATCAGTTCGACGTTCGGGTCCTTCAGGAAACCAGCAGCGAACTGGTGAAGCAGCCGGCGAATGTCTTCGGAGGCCTCGACGAACAGGCGGGCCTGTGCCTCGGTGGCGGCGACGCCGTCCTGCTGGCGCTGAGCAACGGCGCCCAGCGCATGCTCTAGCGCACGGGCAACACCAGAAAGCGAATCGAAGCCCACGGTGGCCGAGCTTCCAGCCAGAGAATGGGCCAACGCCTCTGCTTCGTCGGGCAAGGATTCGTGGCACTCAAGTGCCCACTCAGACAGGCACACCCCCAGGCGACGGGACCATTCGTCCGCTTCGTTGAGGTAAACGTTGTAGAGCTTGTGCCCGATCTGCAGGGTACCGATGACGCGGGTCTGGTCATCAGCCAGTGGCTCGATGGCCGCTTCATCGACGGGGGACAAGGGGCCTTCGGATTCGACTGGGTCGGAAACCTCGACCAACTCGTTCGCAGATGAATCCTGATGCTCGGCGACCTCTGGCCAAGGCGACGGTGCTGGCGTTTCATCCACCGCAGGCTCATCCCCAACCGAAGTCGGGTCAAGCACCTGGGGCGACACTGATTCGCTGTCCGTGTCGGCTGTGTTCCGGGCAGTGCCCGACAGCGCCTGCAAGGCCGAAAAGTCGATGTTTTCGACGACCGAAAGCTCCGGCACTTCTCCTGGAACCTCCACAAAGAGGTGGTCTTGCTCCAGGCCCGCGCCGAAGGGCGAGGTGTCGACAAAGTCGACCTGACCTTCGGCAATTCGGGGAATCGGCCCGGCATCGTCTCGGGCGTCGGCGTCTGCAGGCGCATCCACCGCCTCAGGCCATTCAATCTCGACCACATCGGTGGTCTCGGGCATGACAGGACTTTCGCTTTCGATGGCGATGTCTTCGCTCGTCACCTCGGCAGCCACATCGCCCTCTGACAACGCAGGCACCGCTACCACTGCTTGGATCTCGGCCACCACAGCAACATCGGCCTCAGTCGCGTTATCGTGGCTGTCATCCGGCGAGACCACGTCGGCTTTCTTCTCCCCCTTGAGGGGCAGGTAAATGCCGTGCTGGCGCAGACTCTCGGCGCTGGCCTTGAATGGCGCCGCGCTCCAGTGGGAGGCGTCACCCGACTCGATGTCACCGACCCATCGGCCGAAGGCCTGCATGGCTTCAGCCGACAGGGCCAGCATATCGCTGGCGGCCGGCTTCTGTTCGGCCAGGGCGGCGTTGAGCATCTGCTCCATGGCCCACGCGGCCTCACCGAACTCGTTCAGGGCAACCATGCGCGAACTGCCCTTGAGGGTATGGAAAGCCCTGCGCAAAGCGGTCAGGTGCTCCAGCTCTGCGGGCGCCACCTGCAGCTGGGCGATGGCCTCCATGCCCTGGCCCACGACCTCACGCGCCTCTTCCAGGAAGATGTCCTGCAGGTCGTCTTCTGCGTCATCGTCAAGCTGCACAGACGACTTCTCCGCCGTCACAGCGGCAGGGACAGCGGGTGGCGTTGCCTGTGCCAGCTCGGCCAGCGCCTGTGCGCCTGCCTGGACGTCTGCCCGAATGACCGCTTCGGCCGCGTCCTGGGCGGCCTTGGCCACTGCGGGCTGCTCGGCCAGCGTCGCCTGTGACGCGATGTCTCCCAGTCGCTGGCTGAGGCCGGCCAGATCCAGTCCGGACTCGACCTCTTGGACCACACGCTGGACGCCTTCGCCGATGGCTTGAGCGGCTTCGCGAGAAGGACTCATCGACTCGACGGCAGCGGGGCTGCGACCCATCAGGGGCACGAGCTCTCCCAGCTCCTCGTCGTAGTGGAAGAGCTTCTTGGCCAGAGCCGGCTGGTAGTTCAGCATGTCGACCATGAAGCTCAATGCGCTCAGGCTGTTCCCCAGCTGCTGGAACGTGCCGGCCGTACGGGCTCTGTCCTCGTCCACCTCGGTGTCCAGGATCTGTTCGACGCTGGTGCGCATGCGACCCACGGCCTGCACCGCGTGGTCCAGCCCGAGCACCGACAGCACGCCACGCATCTGCGACAGCTGGCTGACGGCCTGGTGCAGGCCGCCCTTCTCGTGCGGGTTGCGGAAAAACTGGTCAAGCGACTTTTCGGCCTCGCTCAGAGACACCTTGAGTTCACCGACCACACTGCCCATGGTCTGGCGATCGCTGACACGGCGGTACAGCTGTTCCATCCAGGGTTCAAGCGGCTGGGCAGGCTCACCCGCCAGCACCGCCTCCAGTCGTGAAGCCAGAGCCTGTGTGCGCTCGGTCATTTCGGGCGCTTGCGGATCGAAGTCCTCGAACGCCGCCTCCAGGAAAAGAGTGGTGGTGGCCACTTCCATGGCCAGCTCCGGTCGCACACCGCGCACATCGCGGGCGGCCTGATCTGCCGACTTGACCAGGGCCTGCGCGAGCACGGTGCTCGCCGGATGCAGCTTGAGAAGGGAGTCGCCCAACAGACCAAAGTGGTCTATCACCTGGCGGGCCCGGCTGCCATCACCGCCCGAGAACAGGGACCAGGATTCCTTGGCCGCGTGGATGCGCTTGCGCGCCTGGGCCAGCACCGCAGGGTCGTAACGACCGAGGGTGGCCTTCTGGTAGTCCACCGCTGGCGCTTTGTCCAATCCGAAAGCGTCGCGCACCAGGGGCAGGTGAAGTGACTTTTCCGGCTCGTAGCCCTGCGCCTGCGCACACATGAACAGCAGGTCATGCATCAGGGTCTCGGATATCTGTTTCTGCCCCTGGGCCAGGGTGGCAAACTGCAGCAGGATCCGGGATGCGGCCCGCTTGACGTAGACATCCATCGGCAACAGGCCTTGGGCCAGCGCCTCGAAATAGGCGGCAGCCACCCGCCAGAACGACTGCGTCCGCGGCTCCGCAGCCCCTGCCGATAGACCGGAGCACAGCTTGGAAAGCTGTTGTGCGGCGGCAGCACTCTGGGTCTTCACCACAAGAAGGACCAGTCGGTCGAACATTGAACGCAGTGAGGGCTCGCATTGCAACGGTTTGACGCCGTCCGGCGCCGACACCATCAGGCCCCGATGCTCATGGGTCCACAGGTCAGCCGGATGGATGCGCTCAGCGACCGCGATCTCCTGCACCTCCCGGTACTGGGGAAACAGAGCGACCGGTGGAACCTGCCGTCCATTGAGCACAGCCTCCAGGTACTCCACCAGGGCAAAGCCGGCCTGCTCAAGCTTTTCAGCCGCTTCGGGCGTGCAGGTCAGCGGTTTCTGCACAAAGCGCTGTACGGCGGCCTCCATGGCCCGCATCACCTGGGCCGGGGCCGACAGTCCGACCATCTCAAGGGCGCCCACCGCCTGGTGCAGCTGCTGGCGCGCCATGCGCAGCGACGAGGGATCGACTGCCTCCAGGTCGTTGTGGCGGGCCTGCTCCGTCTCGCGCACAAAGCGCTTGATGGCCTTGTTGGCACCGTCGAGCGACTTGCGCAATTCGTCAAAGACCCAGGCCAGCGGGCCCAGATCGGTGACAGGGTTCTCGCCGGAGAGCGCGGAGTCGCTGGTGGTGTCGGACAGCATGGGCTTCAGATGGGTCAGGCGATCTTGAACCGGGATACCGACTGGCGCAACTCCTCGGCCATCGCCGAGAGTTCACGCACCTGCTGCGCCGTCGATCGCGTGCCTTCACCGGTCTGTTCGGTCACGGCAAAAATGTGCTGGATGTTGCCAGCCACCTCGTTGGCCGACTCGGCTTCGCGAAGGGCTGATGTGGAAATCTGTTCAATCAGTTCGGCCAGTCGTCGAGACACACGGTCGATTTCGGACAGCGCAGTTCCCGCGTTGTCCGAGAGTTTGGCCCCTTCGACCACACCCTGTGTGGAGCGCTCCATGGCGGCCACGGCATCTTGCGTGTCGGTCTGAATGGCTTTCACCAGTGCCGCAATCTGGCGCGTGGCATCCGCCGAGCGTTCGGCCAGGCGCTGCACTTCTTCGGCCACCACCGAGAAGCCCCGTCCGGCTTCACCTGCAGATGCGGCCTGGATGGCAGCGTTCAGGGCCAGCACGTTGGTCTGTTCGGTAATGTCCGAAATCAGTTCGGTGATCTCGCCAATCTCCTGCGACGATTCACCCAGCCGTTTGATGCGCTTGGAGGTTTCCTGGATCTGGTCGCGGATGGCATTCATACCGCCGATGGCATCCTGCACCGCCTGCAGACCCGATTCGGCGGCCTGCAGCGATGCACGGGCCACCTGGGCCGATTCCTGGGCCTGTCCGGACACCTGGTTGATGCGCTGCGCCATGTCCAGAACGGACTGACCAGTTTCGCGGATCTCCCGCAGCTGTTCGGTGGATGCGGCCAGCAGCTCGGTCGACGTGCTTTCCACCGCCGAGGTCGTCTGGGCCACCCGGGTGGCCGTGGCCTGCACGTTGCCCACCAGCGAGCGCAGCTCTTCCACCGTGTAGTTCACTGAGTCGGCGATGGCGCCGGTGATGTCCTCGGTCACGGTGGCTTCCTGCGTCAGATCCCCTTCGGCCACCGTCTGCAGTTCGTTCATGAGTCGCAAAATGGCCGCCTGGTTTGCGTCATTGACACGTTTGGCCTCTTGCTCCAGGTTCTCGGCAGAGCGGCGCTGGTTTTCGGCCACCATCTGACGTTGGCGGCTGTCGAGCAGCTGCACATAAGCCAGCCCACCCGCACACAGCAGCGCGAACAAGGCAGTGCCGAGCAGCAGCGCCACTTCGCCGGCCCCCAGACCAGAACCTGAAGACAGATCCGACTGCAGGCGTTCAAGGCCAATGCGCAGGGGTTCGCTGTCATTGACGATCGCGGCCTGCGCCTCGCGTGCAGATACCAGACCCTGAAGGTTGCCCAGAATGGCACCGGCCTCGGTCCGCGTCTGTTCGTAGAGCTCCAGCAGTGCTTCCAGGTTCTCGCGCACCTGGGCGTCGCGCACGGCACTCAAGCGCAGCTCCTGGCTGCCATTGAGAAGGCCTTCGCCAATTTCCTTGAAGGTGTTCAAGTCCTTGCCCAACAGGAACACCGCCTCAGGACTGACGCCCTCCAGCGTGAGGAACTCGTTGGCCGACTTGCCGATTCGCTGCGTCAGCATCACCAGCTGGCCTGCAGCGGCGATCTCGGCCGCCGGTGCGTTCTGCTGCAATTTCAGCGACGACACCGTTTCGGCGATTTCCAGCAAATCGGAAGACTGTCGGTTGATGGTGCGCAGCGCCGTGCCCACCTGGGTCAGCACCTGCTGCTGGGCCAGAATCGCGGCCGCGTTGCGCTCGGCATCTTCAACTCGAGGCAGCAACTCGGCCACCGCCGGGACGAACTGCGTCCCGACCGCGGTCAGCGACATCTGGGCATTGCCATCACGCAGGCCACGTGTGTTGCTGGCCAGGACCTGCGAACTCTCGCGCACTTCAGCGAAGGCCTCAGGTGTTCCCACCAGAGCCTGCGAGACGCTCTTGGCCAGTCGCTGCGACTGCATCAGAGCCTGACCGGAGGCGGCCACCTGCTGACCCGTTTTCTCGGCCTGGTTGAGGATGTAAACCGTGGAAGCACCCAGCAGCACAAGGGCGGCCGCCAGCATCATCGACAGGGTGCGCTGGTGTCGCTCCGGTGGCTTGGTGCCCAGCAGAGGCAGCGTGACCACGCCACCGACAAAAGGAACTTCTTCGTCTCCGCCGGCCAGCTGGCTTTCTGCAAAGTCGTCGGGTTGCGCAGCGAGGCTGGCCGCTGCCATTTTCGCCACATCCTGATCGACGGATCCCGGCAGGTCGGGGTCGTCGCCGGCTTTCTTCTTCGCTGAACCCGGAAAACGATCAAGCAGGGCCATATCAAACCTTCCAACAAATCAACTAGATGACGCGGGCAGCCTAGATCGGCTGCCATGCCGCTCAGGCGGCGATCGCGAGGAACTCCGGATATCCGGCCAACATCTGCAGGTCCACCTCGTACCATTCACGCCCGTCGCTGTCGGTCAGCACGCGAGTGACAAAAGGTGGCGCGTCTTCGGGCGGCTCACCGACCCGGGAGAATGCAGCAGGCTGGCGCAAACCCAGCAAGCGGTCCACCAGCAAAACGGCATTGACCCCCAGCGCACCGTGGAGGCTTACGAGCCGGGACTCGGAGGTGACGCGATCTGAGACCACAGCACTGCGCGCCCCCTTCTGCACAAGCTGGGCGAGGTCCACAACGCCATGCAAACCACCTCGCAAGGCGGCGACACCGAGATACCAGGGCTTGGTGTAGGGCACCGATCGCACCCCGGTCCAGGAGAAAATTTCGCCCGATTGCACCAGCGGAAAGAGGTAGCGCTGACCGCCGGCCTCAACCGCCAGCCAGGAAACGGACACCGCTTCGGAACGAGCGGCAGACAGCCGTTGCGCAAGGCGTTCCTGAAGCTCCTTGAGAGACTGACGGTTGGACATGCTCTGACTGTGACGGTCTGACCGGACGGATCAGCCCAGCGCCCGTATCTTGGAGATCAACTCTTCGCTGTCGACCGGCTTGGTCACGTAGTCACGCGCACCCTGGCGCATGCCCCACACACGGTCGGTCTCCTGATTTTTGCTGGTGCACATGATGATGGGAATGCTCGAATACTGGGGATCACGCGCGATCGCACGGGTCAGTTGGAAGCCATTCTGACCGGGCATCACCACGTCCATCAAAATCAAATCGGGCTTTTCCTCGCTCAGGCGACGAAAGGCTTCATCGGCATTCTCGGCGGTCCGGACCGTGTAGCCGTTTTTACCCAAAAGATCGGTCAGAACCATGAGTTCGGTCTTGGAATCGTCAACGACGAGCACTTTCTGGATAGGCATCACACAGCTCCGGTGAGGTTGGCGCCAAACTGCTGCACGGCCTGCAACAGCTGGTCTTTGGTAAAGGGTTTGGTCAGGTACTCCTGCGATCCGACCATGCGCCCGCGAGCCTTGTCGAACACGCCGTCCTTGGACGAAAGCATGACCACGGGAAGACCGGAGAAACGGGCGTTGCGCTTGATGATGGCGCAGGTCTGATAGCCATCAAGGCGAGGCATCAGAATGTCGCAGAAGACCAGGTCGGGCTGGTAGTCGTTGATCTTGGCCAGGGCATCGAAACCATCCTCGGCCAGCAGCACTTCGTGCCCGCCCTGCTTGAGAAAGATCTCGGCGCTGCGCCGGATGGTGTTGCTGTCATCCACCACCAGTACCTTCAGCGAAGATGTCGTGCTCACGTTGGGCTTGCTCCGGAGTTAAACGGCATTAAGGGTGTGCGGACAGCCTGCGCGAAAACAGTCAGATCTGCACCATCTCGAAGTCTTCTTTGCGGGCCCCGCACTCGGGACAGGTCCAGTTCATGGGGACATCGGCCCAGGCCGTTCCTGGCGCTATGCCGTGGTCGGGCGCACCTGCCGCCTCGTCGTAGATCCAGCCGCAAATCAGACACATCCAAGTCTTGGGATCGCTCATGTTTATAGGGTTCAATGGCATAGAATGCAACGATTGTATCGACCGGACAAGTACTGAAAAGTCGTCTGTATGCCACGGGTCACGCTGGATTTCCCGCAGTTGGCGGGGTGTTGAACAGGCCACCGACACCAGCCCTCACCCATCTTGCGGCTCATGAACGACACCTCACCCCCATCCAAGACCGGTATCGAGCCCGGTCAAGCTTCCCTGCCCTGTGTCATGGTGTTCAACACCAACGACCCCAGTGGGGCGGGTGGTCTGGCGGCCGATCTCACCGCCATGGCCAGTGCCTCGGTGCATGTTTTGCCGGTGGTCACGGGCACCTACATCCGGGACACATCCGAAATCCACGATCACATCGCCTTCGATGAGGAGGCCGTGACCGATCAGGCGCGCTGCGCCCTGGAAGACATGCCGGTACAGGCCTTCAAAGTCGGCTTTGTGGGCAGCGCCGAGAACCTCAGTGCCATCGCCAGCCTGACCACCGACTACGCCGAAGTTCCGGTGGTGGCCTACATGCCCGACCTGTCGTGGTGGGACGAGCTGGCCATCGAAACCTACCTGGACGCCTGTATCGAGTTGCTGCTTCCCCAGACCACTGTGCTGGCAGGGAACCACAGCACCCTGTGCCGTTGGCTGCTGCCCGACTGGGAGGGCGACAGGCCACCCAATCCCCGCGAAATAGCGCGCGCGGCAGCCGTGCACGGCGTACCCTATACGCTGGTCACCGGTTTTCATGCTGCCGATCAGCAACTGGAGAGCCATCTGGCCTCACCCGAGACGGTCCTGGCCAGCGCGCGGTATGAGCGGTTCGAGGCCACCTTCAGCGGCGCAGGCGATACCCTCTCGGCGGCTCTGTGCGCCCTGATTGCCGCAGGTACCGATCTGCAGACCGCCTGTGCCGAGGCGCTGAACTACCTCGACCAGAGCCTGGACGCGGGCTTTCAACCCGGCATGGGTCATGCCGTACCAGACCGGCTGTTCTGGGCCCACGATGACGAAGACGCACCGGACGATACGCCAGAGACTGACGAATCGGCCGCCGACAGCACGCTCGATGCAGACGACTTTCCGCTGGACACCACCAAGCACTGAACACTTTGCCCATGACCGACCGCAACACCGACCTGTTTGAGCGCGCCAAGAACCTGATCCCGGGTGGCGTGAATTCGCCCGTGCGCGCCTTTCGCGCTGTGGGTGGTACGCCGCGTTTCGTGCAACGGGCGCAGGGCGCGTACTTCTGGGATGCCAACGGACAACGCTACATCGACTACATCGGATCCTGGGGCCCGATGATCCTGGGACACGGTCACCCCGCCGTGCTCGAGGCCGTGCAGAAAGCCGCCTTGGATGGTTTCTCGTTCGGCGCGCCGACCGAGCGGGAGGTGGAACTGGCCGAGGAAATCATCAAGCTGGTGCCCAGCCTGGAGATGGTGCGCCTGGTCAGTTCGGGCACCGAGGCCGGCATGAGCGCCATCCGCCTCGCCCGAGGCGCCACTGGCCGCAAAACCATCATCAAGTTCGAAGGCTGCTACCACGGGCACGCCGATGCCCTGCTTGTCAAGGCCGGCTCGGGCCTGGCCACCTTCGGCAACCCGACCAGTGCCGGCGTGCCACCCGAGGTGGTGCAGCACACGCTGGTCCTCGAATACAACAATGTCGCGCAGATCGAGGCCGCCTTCGCCGAGCACGGTGGAGACATCGCCTGCGTGATGATCGAACCGATCGCGGGCAACATGAACTTCGTGCGGGCCAGCGTGCCCTTCGTGCAGCGCATCCGTGAGCTGTGCACACGGCACGGCGCGCTGTTCGTGTTCGACGAGGTGATGACGGGCTTCCGTGTCGGCCTGGGCAGCGCGCAAGGCCACTACGCCTCGCTGATTCCGGGTTTCGAGCCCGACATGACGGTGATGGGCAAGGTCATCGGTGGCGGCATGCCGCTGGCGGCTTTCGGCGGCAAGCGCGCGGTGATGGAACACCTGGCGCCGCTGGGTGGTGTCTACCAGGCTGGCACGCTGTCGGGCAACCCGGTGGCCACCGCCTGCGGCCTCGCGACACTGAAGGAAATCCAGAAGCCCGGTTTCTTCGATGCCCTGTCACGCCGCACCCGATCGCTGGTGGACGGCCTGAAGGCCGCGGCCGATGCCGAAGGCGTCCCCTTCAGCGTGGACTGCCAGGGTGGCATGTTCGGCTTCTTCCTGATGCCCGAGCTGCCGCAGAACTACGCAACCGTCATGACGACCGAGGGCGCGAAGTTCAACAAGCTGTTCCACGGCCTGCTGGATCGTGGCGTGTACATCGCGCCGGCCCTGTATGAAGCGGGTTTTGTGAGTGCATCCCACTCCGACGAGGACGTGGCCACCACGGTGGCAGCGGCGCGCGAGGTTTTTGCCCGCCTGACCGGCTGAGTCTTCTCATGGCGCCCAGGGATCGGAACGATCCCTGGGCCAATGAAATCAGGGCTGGTAGCAGGCCCCGCTGGGATCGACCTGAATCTGGATCAGGTCCCCGCCCGCTCCACCCCAGACGTTGCCATCGGTGAAGATCAGACAGCCTTCGCCCCGGAACAGCGCCTGCATGCGCCGGGCATCGTTGCCAAAGTAAAAGGGGATCCAGCGCTTGCCGGATTCGTAACTGTGGGAGCGGTCTGGCGCCCGGTCCATCACGTCCTGCACCTCGCGCATGCTCATGCCGATCTTGAGCTGGGCGAATCTGCTGTCGGCCGCTGGCGTGCCAATCACCTCGCCCTCGAAACTGCCGTCGCGCGACTTGACCACGCGGGTGTCTCCGCTGGCCACCGCAGGCGCTTGTTCTGCCTTGACCGATTCGTTCTTGGGTGCAGTGCCACCGCAAGCCGACAACATGACCACCGCCGACACCATCCAGACTGCTGCTTTCATCAGACTATCCTCCCCTTGAAAAAAGCCTGGATTCTAAGGCCATCACCCATGCTAACCACCCTGCCATCAGGCCTCATCGCATGGCGCGCCGCCGGTCAGACTCAAGGGGATTCGGCGTACATCGGCTTGTTGTCGTTCAGGTTGAGCCAGCCCTTGACGATACGGTAGATGATCCAGACCGCGTTGGCCAGCAGCACGGCAAAGCCGACCAAGATGAACAGGCTCAGCACGCCCAGCACGCCCCACAGCAGTCCGAACCAGAATGTCCTGATCTGCCAGCGGAAATGGCTTTCGAACAAGGTGCCCTGCATGTCCTCGCGCTTGACGTAGTTCATCACGATGGCCACGATGGACGTGATGCCTACCAGAAACGAGGCCGCGTACAAGGCGTAGATGATGGTGGTGACGTTCTTGGCTGAACGCATGCGCTCATCGTCAACGTAGGGTTCCATGGACTCGCTCCTCTTGGAATGAAAGCAGGCCGAAGGGGCCGCTTCAGTGGCGGAAGTGGCGCACGCCGGTGAACACCATGGCCACGCCACGTTCGTTCGCAGCGTCGATCACCTCCTGGTCGCGCATGGAACCGCCCGGCTGGGCCACGCAGGTCGCGCCCGCGTCCACCACCACGTCCAGGCCGTCGCGGAACGGGAAGAAGGCGTCACTCGCCACCACCGTGCCTTGCAGGCTCAGCTTGGCGGCCTCGGCCTTGATGCTGGCGATGCGCGCCGAGTCCAGGCGGCTCATCTGCCCGGCGCCGACACCCATGGTCATGCCGTTCTTGCAGAACACGATGGCGTTGGACTTGACGTACTTGGCCACCTTCCAGGCGAACAGCAGGTCCTGAAGTTCCTCGGGCGTCGGCTGCTTGACGGTGACGACTCTCAGGTCGGCCAGCGCCAGCTCGTGGTTGTCGGCGGTCTGCAGCAACAGGCCCGAACCCACGCGCTTGGTGTCCATGGCGTTGCGGCCCTGGTCCCACGCGCTGGCGCCACCGGCCGGCAGCGCGATCTTCATCAGGCGCACATTGACCTTGGGCTTGAAGATCTCCAGCGCCTCGGTCGTGAAGTCTGGCGCCATCAGCACCTCGACGAACTGCCGGGCCACGGCCTCGGCCGCGGCCTTGTCCACCGTGCGGTTGAAGGCGATGATGCCGCCGAAGGCGCTGGTCGGGTCGGTCTGGAAGGCCTTGGCGTAGGCCTCGTGCGCGTCCTGGCCGACGGCCACGCCGCAGGGGTTGGCGTGCTTGACGATCACGCAGGCCGGCGCCTCGAAGCTCTTGACGCATTCCCAGGCGGCGTCGGCGTCGGCGATGTTGTTGTAGGACAGTTCCTTGCCCTGCAGCTGCACGCCGGTGACCAGCGAGCCGGGGGCGGGGTACAGGTCGCGGTACAAGGCGGCCTGCTGGTGGCTGTTCTCGCCGTAACGCAGGTCCTGCACCTTGACGAACTGGCCGTTGGACTGGCCGGGGAACAGAGAACGCGCGGGCACGTAGCTTTCGGCCAGCTTCTCTTCTTCAAACGTCACCGACGACAGGTAGTCGCTGATGGCGCCGTCGTACTGGGCGATGCGGTTGAAGGCGGCGACCGACAGCGCGAAGCGCAGCGTGTCGGAGAGCTTGCCCGCGGCCTTGAGTTCACCGATCACAGCGGCGTACTGGCCGGCGTCGGTGACCACGCCCACATCCTTCCAGTTCTTGGCGGCGCTGCGCACCATGGCCGGGCCGCCGATGTCGATGTTCTCGATCGCGTCGGCCAGGGTGCAGCCGGCCTTGGCCACCGTCGCTTCGAACGGGTAGAGGTTGACCACCAGCAGGTCGATGGTCTCGATGCCGTGCTCCTTCAGCGCCGCCATGTGCTCAGGGACATCGCGGCGCGCCAGCAGGCCGCCGTGCACCTTGGGGTGCAGGGTCTTGACGCGGCCGTCCAGCATCTCGGGGAAGTTCGTGACCTCGGCCACTTCGGTGACCGGCAGGCCCTGGTCGGCCAGCAGCTTGGCGGTGCCGCCGGTAGAAAGGAGCTTCACGCCGAGGCCATGCAAGGCCTGGGCGAATTCAACGATGCCGGTCTTGTCTGAGACGGAGATGAGTGCGCGCATGGTGGTGGAGAGTTATGGATCAGGGGCTTCAGTCCAAGAACACCGCGGAACCGGCTTTGCCGGGCCGCAGGTGTTGCCCCCTTGAGGGGGTGACGCCGCAGGCGGCGCGGGGGAGTTCACATTCAATCAATCAGTTTGTGTTCCAGCAGCTTCTTGCGCAGCGTGTTGCGGTTCAGACCCAGCCATTGGGCGGCGCGCGACTGGTTGTGCTGCGCCTGCTCCATCACCACTTCCAGCAGCGGCTTCTCGACCGCCTTGACCAGCATGTCATGCAGGCCGGCAGGGTCGGTTCCATTGAGGTCCTGGAAATAGCTTTCGAGGCTGGCACGCACACATTCGTGAAGGGCGTTCTGGCTCATGCGGCAAGTTTCCAGTCGTTGGTGACGTCCCCTGAAGGAACCGGCAGGGGGCCAGCGGCGGACCAGGCGTCGAAGCTCTCGGTCACGACCTGGAGTTGGTCTTCGCACCGGGTCAGGGTGTTGATGCGGGCGCGGAAACGCGCCACTTCCGCCGGCGGCAACCCCAGGGCATGCACATACCACCCCAGGTGCTTGCGGGCGCTGCGAACACCGGTGTGCTCACCGTAGAGGTCGTAGTGGTCGTGCAGGTGGTCGATCAGCCAGTCCCTGACCTCGCCCAAACCCGGTGCCGGCAGCCATTCGCCGGTGGCCAGGAAATGGGCGATCTCGCGAAAAATCCAGGGGCGGCCCTGGGCTGCACGCCCGATCATGACGGCATCGGCACCGGTCTGACGCAACACGGCAACGGCCTTTTGCGGGCTGTCGATGTCGCCGTTGGCCACCACCGGAATGCCCACCCGGCTCTTGATCAGGGCCACGGTCTCGTGTTCGGCCTGTCCGCTGTAGCCCTGCTCGCGGGTGCGCCCGTGCACAGTGAGCATCTGCACCCCCGCCTGCTCGGCGGCCCGTGCAATCACCGGCGCATTGCGCCCCTCGGCGGACCACCCGGTGCGCATCTTGAGTGTGACCGGCACACCGTGCGGCGCGCAGGCGGCCACCACGGCCTCGATGATGCCGAGGGCCAGCGACTCGTCCTGCATCAGGGCCGAGCCGGCCCATTTGTTGCAAACCTTCTTGGCCGGACAGCCCATGTTGATGTCGATGATCTGGGCGCCCCGGTCGATGTTGTAGCGCGCCGCATCGGCCATCATCTGCGCATCGGTACCGGCAATCTGCACCGCAATGGGTCCGGGCTCGCCCCGGTGGTCGGCGCGGCGCGAGGTCTTGAGGCTGGCCTGCAGGTCGGGCCGGCTGGTGACCATTTCGCTGACCGCGTAACCGGCACCCAGGCGCTTGCAGAGCTTGCGAAACGGCCGATCGGTCACGCCGGCCATGGGCGCAACAAACAGCGTGTTCGGCAGGCGGTAGGGCCCGATGTGCATGGTGGTGAGAGAATCGGCGGCTTTGGCGGGAGACCCGACCCGGTGGCGGCACCGGGGATGCGCATTGTAGCTGCCTGTTTTTTCAGCAGACGGAACCCGCCCACCGCTTGTCGATCCGACCTGCCATGCCCGACTGGATGCTCTCGCTGCTGCAATGGCTCTCCTTGCCCGAAGTGGGCCTGAGCACCGTGTTTGTGGTGGCCTTTGTTTCGGCCACGCTCCTGCCCATGGGGTCCGAGCCGGCGGTGTTCGCTCTGATCAAACTCAACCCGGACCTGTTCTGGCCCACCATTCTCGTGGCCACCGCCGGCAACACGCTCGGTGGCGCCGTGACCTGGCTCATGGGGCTGGGCACCCACAAGGCCGTCGACAAGCTGCGCCACGGCACCCCCACCGAGTTGAGGGCACTGCGCTGGCTGGAGCGCTTCGGCCCCAAGGCCTGCCTGCTGTCGTGGCTGCCGATTGTGGGCGACCCCCTGTGTGCGGCGGCCGGCTGGTTGCGCTTCCCGTTCTGGCCCTGCGTGGCCTACATGGCCATCGGCAAGTTCCTGCGTTACCTGACCATGACGGCGGCGCTGCTCTGGGTGTTCCCTGGGGGACTGCCGCTCTGAGCAGAGACCCGGCTTCGCCCCGATACTCGGCCAATGCCGACACCCACCCCACCCCTGCCGCGCGCCCTGTGGGCGCTGATGCTGGGCAACTTTGTCATCGGCACCGGCGTGATGGCGGTGCCGGGCACCCTACCTGATATCAGCGCCTCGCTGGGTGTCACGATTCCCCAGGCCGGCCAGCTGATCACGGCCGCCGCCATCGTGATGGGCATCGGTGCCCCCCTCTTTGCCACCCTGGTGGCCGGCTGGGACCGGCGGCGCCTGCTGGTGCTGTCCCTGCTCTGGTACGCGGTGTTCATGGGAGCCAGTGCCATGGCCCCGTCCTACGGCAGCCTGCTGCTGCTGCGCGTGCTGGCGGTCATCCCGCCAGCCATCTTCACACCCCAGGCGGCCGCATGCGTGGGACAACTGGTGCCCGCCGGCCAGGGCGGGCGGGCCATCACCTTCGTGTTTCTGGGCTGGTCGGTGGCGTCGGTGCTGGGCATGCCGCTGTCGGCCTGGATCGGCGGCGTGCTGGGTTGGCGCTGGGCCTTCGGCCCGGTGGCGGTGCTGGCGGTGCTGGTGGCCGCCTGGCTCTGGCGCGAAATGCCCGACGGCATCAAGCCGGCCGCCCTGTCGCGCCAGGCCTGGGGACAGACCCTGGGCTCGGCCCCCCTGATGCTGGCGGTGGCCGTGACCCTGCTGTCGGCCTTCGGCCAGTTCATCCTGTTCTCCTACTTCGCCCCCTACCTGCAGCAGGTCAACGGTGTCGGACCACAGATGATGGCGCTGATGTTCCTGTGGTTCGGTGCTTTCGGCCTGCTCGGCAACGTGCTGATCTCGCGCCGCATCGACCGGCTGGGTGCGCCGCGTGCGGTTCTGATCACCCTGGGTGGTATGGCGCTGAGCCTGCTGATCTGGCCGCTGGGCACCTGGGCGCTGTGGCTGCAGGCGGCGGTGATGGTCCCCTGGGCCCTGGGGTGTTTCTCGGCCAATTCGGCCCAGCAGGCGCGGTTGGTGCAAATGTCACCCGCACTGGCACCGGCCACGGTGGCGCTGAACACCTCGGCCATTTACGGCGGCCAGGCACTGGGCGCGGCCACCGGCGGCATGTTGATTGCCCAGGGCAAGATGGAGCAGCTGCACGCCTGGGGTCTGGGCCTGATGCTGCTGGCCATGGCGGCCAGCGTCTGGGCTTCGCGGCTTCAGAAACGCTCGGTGGGCAGCAGGTAGCGCCACTGGCCGGGCTCCAGTCCGGTCAGCGCCACGCGGCCGATGCGCTGACGCCGGACAGCACCCGCGTCCACGGCCGCGCGCTCAACCAGGCGATGCAGGTGCCCGGGTGGGCAGCCCTTGGCCACCAGGCGGACACGGCGGTCACTCTGCCAGCTGGCCCGGGCTGCTGGCTGGTGCCGCCCCTGCCAGCTCATCGGCTGCTGAAGCGAACGCAGCACGCCGGCGCGCCAGTCGGGCTCGCCGGGACCCACACCGTCGGCCAGGTCGATGAACCACTCGTGCTCGATGTCGATCCCGCTCTGAAGAAAACGCCGGGCGATCGGGATGCTCTGGGTGAACACCATCAGGCCCGACTCATCGCTGGCCAGGGGGGACAAGGGTTGAAGGCGGTGAAAGTGGGCCCTCAACGGGCGGACACGGGAGCGGTCGGACGGCGAGCGGCTGGCCGGTTGAAACCACCGCCGCACGAGGTCATCGGTCAGGTGCAGCGCCTCGGGCATGGGCAGGCCGTGCGGCTTGTACCAGAGTACGGTCATGGGGGCCAGCGTCTCGGGTCGGGCAGCCGGGTCGACCACCACCGACTGGTGTTCGCCCACACGCGCCTCGGGCAGCTCGACCACCTGCCCATCGACGCGCACCCAGCCCCCGGTGATGTAGCGCTCGGCCTCGCTGCGTGAGCAGGCCATGAGCGCAGCCACCCGTTTGGCCAGACGCTGCGGCTCCCCCGTGGCCGCCGTGTTCATGCTCAGACGTTGAACAGGAAGTTCATCACGTCGCCATCCTTGACGACGTACTCCTTGCCTTCGGCGCGCATCTTGCCGGCGTCCTTGGCGCCCTGCTCGCCCTTGTAGGCGATGTAGTCGTCGAACGCGACGGTCTGGGCGCGGATGAAGCCGCGCTCGAAGTCACCGTGAATGACCCCGGCCGCCTGCGGCGCGGTGTCGCCGATGTGGATGGTCCAGGCCCGCACCTCTTTGACGCCGGCGGTGAAGTAGGTCTGCAGTCCCAGCAGCTTGAAGCCGGCGCGGATCAGGCGGTTGAGGCCCGGTTCGTCCTGGCCCAGTTCCTTAAGGAACTCCAGCCGGTCGGCATCGTCCATCTCGGCCAGCTCGGCCTCGATCTTGGCGCAGATGGCCACCACCGGCGCATTCTGCGCGGCTGCATATTCCTTCAGGCGGTCGAGAAAGGGGTTGTTCTCGAAGCCGTCCTCGGCCACGTTGCCGACGAACATGGCCGGCTTGGCGGTGATCAGGCACAGGGGTTTGAGCAGCACCTGCTCCTGGTCGCTCAGGCTCAGGGTGCGCACCGGTTTGCCCTCGTCGAGCACGGCCTGCACCTTGGTCAGCAGGGCCACCAGCGCAGCGGCTTCCTTGTCGTTGCCGCTCTTGGCGGCCTTGGTGTAGCGCTGCAGGGCTTTCTCGACGGTGCCCATGTCGGCCAGACACAACTCGGTCTGGATGACCTCGATGTCGGCGATGGGGTCGACCTTGTTGGCCACGTGGATGACGTTCGGGTCCTCGAAGCAGCGCACCACGTTGACGATGGCGTCGGTCTCGCGGATGTGGGCCAGAAACTGGTTGCCCAGACCTTCACCCTTGGAGGCACCCGCCACCAGGCCGGCAATGTCCACGAACTCGACGATGGCCGGCACGATGCGCTCGGGCTTGACGATCTCGGCCAGCTGCTGCAGACGCAGGTCGGGCACCTCGACCACGCCCACATTGGGCTCGATGGTGCAGAACGGGTAGTTCTCGGCCGCGATGCCCGCCTTGGTCAGGGCATTGAACAGGGTGGATTTGCCGACATTGGGCAGGCCGACGATGCCGCACTTCAGACTCATGGAATACCTCGGAAAGACAACCCGAAAGTGTATGCGATGGGTCTGTCTGGGTTAATCTAGAAGAAGGCTGGCCAGCAACCGGCGATCGGAGACCTCATCGATGGATGCCAGGACGGCGACGACGACACACAACTCACCGCTCTACCTGTTCGAGAAGTTCGAGGTGGGCGTGATCCACCTGGATGCCCGGCGCACCGTGCTGGCCATGAATGACTTCGCCCGCAAGGTATTGCCGGTGGGCGAGAAGCAACCCTTCGACAAGCTGGTGACTTCGTTTCACCCGGAACGCTCCAAGCCCAAGGTGAATTTCCTGCTGGACCAAGCTTCCAGCTGTCCGGTGGCCAATGCGGTACCGATGACCATGATCATCAACATTCCGGAGCAGGTGCTGCTGATCAAGGTGACCCGCCTCGCCGACCACGTGGGCAGCACCACGGGGTTTGTGCTGGTGTTCTACGACGTCACGCAGGTGGTCAGTCAGGAGGCCCCAGCCCCCACCGAAAAGCCAGCCAGCAGCGTGCGGCTGCAGCGCATTCCCATGGTGGCCAACCACCGCGTGGCTTTTGTGGACGCGCAGGATGTGCTGTGCCTGGAATCTCAGGCCCACTACACCCGGGTGCTGACCCGCCAGGGTTTTCACTTCTGCAATCTCAGCATCGGTGATCTGGAAGCACGACTGGACCCTGAACGCTTTATGCGGGTCCACCGGTGCTTCATCGTCAACCTGCACGCGGTCGCCAGCCTCGAGCGAGAAGGCAGCAAGACCCTGATCTCCCTGAAAGGCGCACGAAGGGATCCGATTCCGGTCTCGCGCAGCGAGGTGGGGCGACTGCGCGAGGCTCTGGGGCTGCTTGCCCGGCATTGATATCGATCAGTTTTTCGCTAGGGATTTACCCCGATTGCTCTCATGTGGCCGCGTGATCTGAGCATTTCGTGCAGCTCTGCGTGCATTTCATGCAGAAAAAGCGGCTTCTGATGCCAATTTCACCCTAAATCCCGCCGGTGGTGTCGGAAAAGGCACCTCCCTACACTGGCTCTTGTCTTGGACAAAACCACTACAGGAGACAGACATGATCCCACCGCGGTTCGAGTACCACGCGCCCAAGTCCGTCGGCGAAGCCGTGGCCCTGCTGGGCCAGTACGGGTCTGACGCCAAGCTGCTGGCCGGCGGCCACAGCCTGCTGCCGATGATGAAGCTGCGCTTCGCACAGCCCGAGCACCTCATCGACATCAACCGCATTCCCGAGCTGCGTGGCGTCCGTGAGGAGGGCGACACGGTGGTGATCGGTGCCATGACGGTGGAGAACGACCTGATCAACTCCCCCATCCTTCAGACCAAGGTGCCGCTGCTGGCCGAGGCGGCCAAGCTGATTGCCGACCCGCAGGTGCGCAACCGCGGCACCATCGGTGGCGACATCGCCCACGGCGACCCGGGCAACGACCACCCGGCGCTGTCGATCGCGGTGGAGGCGCATTTCGTGCTCGAAGGGCCGAACGGCCGCCGCACCGTGCCGGCTGACGGCTTCTTCCTGGGCACCTACATGACCTTGCTGGAAGAGAACGAGGTGATGGTCGAGATCCGCGTGCCGGCCTTTGCGCAGGGCACCGGCTGGGCCTATGAAAAGCTCAAGCGCAAGACGGGCGACTGGGCCACTGCCGGCTGTGCGGTGGTGATGCGCAAGAGCGGCACCACCGTCAGCCACATCCGCATCGCCTTGACCAACGTGGCACCGACCGCGCTGCGCGCCGAGGCCGCCGAGGCGGCGCTGCTCGGACAGACCTTCACACCACAGGCCGTGCAGGCGGCCGCCGACGCGGCCGTGGCCATTTGCGAGCCGGCCGAGGACCTGCGCGGCGACGCCGAATACAAGACGGCCATGGCCGGTCAGATGGTCAAGCGGGCACTGAACGCCGCCTGGGCCCGTTGCGCGTAAAACCTGGAGACACACATGGCCAAGAAGCTCATCAACGTCACCGTCAACGGCACCGTGCAGGAGAAGGCCGTCGAGCCGCGCACCCTG
The DNA here is from genome assembly GCA_030604135.1 of Burkholderiales bacterium. GTDB lineage: Bacteria > Pseudomonadota > Gammaproteobacteria > Burkholderiales > Burkholderiaceae_C > Hydrogenophaga. The sequence continues at coordinate 36,871 of JAUVWL010000009.1, forward strand.
CTGATCCACTTCCTGCGCGAGGAACTGAACCTGACCGGCGCGCACATCGGCTGCGAGACCAGCCACTGCGGCGCCTGCACCGTCGACATCGACGGCCGCTCGGTCAAAAGCTGCACGCACCTGGCGGTGCAGTGCGATGGCTCCGAGGTCCTGACCGTCGAGGGCCTGGCGAACAAGGGCGTGCTCCACGCGGTGCAGGAGGGCTTCTATCAGGAGCACGGCCTGCAGTGCGGCTTCTGCACCCCCGGCATGCTGATGCGGGCCTACCGCTTCCTGCAGGAGAACCCGAACCCGACCGAGGCCGAGATCCGCATGGGCATGAGCGGCAACCTGTGCCGCTGCACCGGCTACCAGAACATCGTCAAGGCCGTGCAGTACGCCGCGCGCAAGCTGCAGGAACAGGCCACCGCCACTGCCTGAGCCCGACCCCGAAACGAACACGGAGAACCGAACATGAACGCACCGGTACAAGACGCCGAGGCCCGCGAACTGGCCCTGGCCGGCATGGGCGCCTCGCGCCTGCGCAAGGAAGATGCCCGTTTCATCCAGGGCAAGGGCAACTACGTCGACGACATCAAGATGCCCGGCATGCTGCACATGGACATCGTGCGCTCGCCGATTGCCCATGGACGCATCAAGAAGATCAACAAGGAAGCCGCCCTGGCCATGCCCGGCGTGCACGCCGTGCTGACCGCCGATGACCTCAAGCCGCTCAAGCTGCACTGGATGCCCACCCTGGCCGGCGACGTGGCCGCCGTGCTGGCCGACGAGAAGGTGCACTTCCAGATGCAGGAGGTGGCCATCGTCATTGCCGACGACCGCTACATCGCCGCCGATGCGGTGGAAGCCGTGGAGGTGGAATACGACGAGCTGCCGGTGGTGATCGACCCGATCGACGCCCTCAAGCCCGACGCGCCGGTGCTGCGCGAGGACCTGGCCGGCAAGACCAGCGGCGCCCATGGCCCGCGCGAGCACCACAACCACATATTCACCTGGACTGCCGGCGACCAGGCCGCAGCCGATGCGGCCTTTGCCGCTGCGCCGGTGAAGGTGAGCCAGCACATGTACTACCCGCGCGTGCACCCCTGCCCGCTGGAGACCTGTGGCTGCGTGGCCAGCTTCGACCCGGTGCGCGGCGACCTAACCACCTACATCACCAGCCAGGCGCCGCACGTGGTGCGCACCGTGGTGTCCATGCTCTCGGGCATTCCGGAATCCAAGGTCCGCATCGTCAGCCCCGACATCGGCGGCGGCTTCGGCAACAAGGTGGGCGTCTACCCCGGCTATGTCTGCGCCATCGTGGCCTCCATCGTGCTGGGTCGCCCGGTCAAGTGGGTCGAAGACCGGGTGGAGAACATCTCCACCACCGCCTTTGCCCGCGACTACCACATGGACGGTGAACTGGCCGCCACGCCGGACGGCAAGATCCTGGGCCTGCGGGTCAACGTGGTGGCCGACCACGGCGCCTTCGACGCATGCGCCGACCCGACCAAGTTCCCGGCCGGCCTGTTCCACATCTGCTCCGGGTCGTATGACATTCCGGCCGCACACTGCTCGGTCAAGGGTGTCTACACCAACAAGGCACCGGGTGGTGTGGCCTACCGCTGCAGCTTCCGGGTGACCGAGGCGGTCTATCTGATCGAGCGCATGGTGGACGTGCTGGCGCAGAAGCTGAACATGGACAAGGCCGAGATCCGCGCCAAGAACTTCATCAAAAAGGAGCAGTTCCCCTACACCAGCGCCTTCGGTTTCGAATACGACAGCGGTGATTACCACACGGCCCTGAAAAAAGTGCTGGACGCGGTGGACTACCCCGCGCTGCGTGCCGAGCAGGCGGCCAAGCGCGCCGACCCGAACAGCCCGACGCTGATGGGCATCGGCCTGGTGACCTTCACCGAGGTGGTGGGCGCCGGCCCCAGCAAGATGTGCGACATCCTGGGCGTGGGCATGTTCGACTCCTGCGAGATCCGCATCCACCCCACCGGCTCGGCCATCGCCCGCATGGGCACCATCACCCAGGGCCAGGGCCACCAGACCACCTACGCGCAGATCATCGCCACCGAGCTGGGCATCCCGTCCGAGGTGATCCAGGTCGAGGAAGGGGACACATCCACCGCGCCCTATGGCCTGGGCACCTACGGCTCGCGCTCCACGCCGGTGGCCGGCGCCGCGATCGCACTGGCCGCGCGCAAGATCCACGCGAAGGCGCGCAAGATCGCGGCCCACATGCTCGAGGTCAACGAGAACGACCTCGACTGGGAAGTGGACCGCTTCAAGGTCAAGGGCGACGACAGCAAGTTCAAGACCATGGCCGACGTCGCCTGGCAGGCCTACCACCAGCCGCCCGCCGGCCTGGAGCCCGGCCTGGAAGCGGTGCACTACTACGACCCGCCGAACTTCACCTACCCCTTCGGCATCTACCTGTGTGTGGTCGACATCGACCGCGCCACCGGCGAGACCAAGGTTCGCCGTTTCTACGCACTGGATGACTGCGGCACACGCATCAACCCGATGATCATCGAGGGCCAGATCCACGGCGGCCTGACCGAAGGCTACGCGGTGGCCATGGGCCAGCAGATGCCGTTCGACGCGCAGGGCAACCTGCTGGGCAACACGCTGATGGACTACTTCCTGCCCACGGCCGTGGAAACGCCGCACTGGGAAACCGACCACACCGTCACGCCCAGTCCGCACCACCCCATCGGCGCCAAGGGTGTGGCCGAGTCGCCGCACGTGGGGAGCATCCCCACCTTCACCGCCGCGGTGGTCGACGCCTTCGCCCATGTCGGCGTGACGCACCTGGACATGCCGCACACCTCGTTCCGGGTATGGAAGTCCCTCAAGGAACACAAGCTGGCCCTGTAAAGGCAAGACGATCATGGAAGTCAAACTCGACAAACGTTACCCCCTGGATGTGGACCCGGGCCGGGCCTGGGCCATCCTCGGCGACCTCAAGGCCGTGGCCGGGTGCATGCCGGGCGCCGAACTGACCGAACAGCTGTCCGAGACCTCGTACAAGGGCGGCGTGAAGGTCAAGGTCGGCCCGGCCGTGGCCCAGTTCGGCGGTCAGGTGGACGTGCTGGAGAAGGACGAAGCGGCCCGCAAGATGGTGCTGCGCGGCAAGGGCGCGGACAAGGGCGGTTCGTCCGCCTCCATGGACCTGGCCGCGACCATCGAGGCCGATCCGGCCAACCCCGCGGCCAGCGTGCTGCACGGCGACGCCGCGGTCATCGTCAACGGCAAGTTCGCCCAGTTCGGCGGCCGCATGATGGTGCAGGTGTCCGACATGATCCTGGCGCAGTTCGTGGAGAACTTCCGCCAGGCCGCGCAGGCCCTGCCGGCACCGGCCTCGCAGGCCACCGCCGAGGACGCCGCTGCGGCCTTCGGTGGCGAGCTCGAAGCACCGGCCGGTGCTGCGCCCAGCCCAACGGCCACGCCGACTGCCAAGCCCGCACCCGTGGCACAGGAGATCAACGGCCTGGCCATCGTCTGGGCGCTGATCAAGAACTGGTGGCTGGGCCTGTTCGGCAAGAAGGCGTAAAAATGAGTCACCCCCCGCGCCGCTTCGCGTCTCCCCCCTCTCTCGTCCCCGGCGGGAGGGGGGCGGCACCTGAGGCCCGGCAGAGCCGGTTCCTCGGTGCCCCTGGGTGGGCGACCTTGGCGTTCGCTGTGGGTGGTGCTAGGGACGGGCAGCCATTACCATGACGACAACAGGCTCCATCACAGGCGACCGCCAGCTGCGCGAAGCGCTGCAGCGCGCCGGCTACCTGGCCGACGAGGATCTGGCCACGACTGTCTGGCTGGCGGGGGAGCTGCAGCGGCCGCTGCTGCTGGAGGGCGATGCGGGCGTGGGCAAGACCGCGCTGGCCCAGGCGCTGGCGCAGGTCCAGGGGGCGGTGCTGGTGCGGCTGCAGTGCTTCGAAGGTCTGGACCTGGCACAGGCGGCCTACGAATGGAACTATGGTCGCCAGCTGATGGCGATCCGGCTGCAGGATGGCCAGCCGGGTACGGTCAAGGAATCCGATGTGTTCAGCCGCGACTACCTGCTGGAACGGCCGCTGCTCAAGGCCATCAGCCAGGACGGCCCCTGCGTGCTGCTGATCGACGAGATCGACCGCGCCGACGAGGCCTTCGAGGCCTTTCTGCTGGAGGTGCTGGCCGAGTACCAGATCACCGTGCCCGAAATCGGCACGCTGCGCGCAAAGCACATCCCTCGCGTGATCCTGACCAGCAACGGCACCCGGGAACTCTCGGACGCCCTGCGCCGCCGCTGCCTGTACCACCACCTGGACTACCCGACACTCGCCCGCGAGATCGCCATCGTCAAGACCGCCTTGCCCGAGGCCGACACCCGCCTGGTGGAAGAGGCGGTGCAGTTCGTGCAGCGCCTGCGCCACGAAGACCTGTCCAAGACGCCCGGCATTGCCGAGACACTGGACTGGGTGCGCGCCCTGCACCGCATGAACCACCATGCCCTGCCCGAGGACATGGCGGTGTTGTTGACGACCCTGGGCTGCCTGCTCAAGACCCGGGAAGACCGCTTTGCCTTGGGCACGGACCGCGCCCGACAGCTGATCGAAGGCCGGCGCACCGTGGGGGTGGCCGAGAAGGCACCGGCCAACGCCGCCGCATCATGAACCTGTCGCCGGCCCTGCCCCCCAGCGAGACCCTGGCCGGTTTCGCCGCGCTGCTGCGAGACCACGGACTGGCCGTGGGGGTGGCCGAGCAACAGGCCATGCTGCAGGCCGCCCAGCGGCTGGGCGGCCTGCGCGAAGCGCCGGTGCGGGCGGCCTGGCGCGCGATCGCCTGCCACAACGCCCGCCAATGGCGACTGTGGCCAGACCTGTTCGATCGGTACTGGCACCCCGAGCGCCTGCGCGGCACGGTGCGGGTGAGCGGGCAGACCCACCCCTCGCGCGACCTGCGGCAGGCGGTCGATCAGATGCGCGAACAGATGGGCAGCGCGCAGCAGCCGCCCTCGCCGGCCAAGTCTGGCCCGCACACCGCGGCCGACGCACCGAACGCGGGTCAGGGCGACAGCGACGTCGGCAGCCCGCGCGCCATGGGTGGTGCCAGCCGCCACGGGCCACAGGTGGAAGCACTGCACCGGCGCGACGGCCAGACCTGGCTGCCGCAGGAACTGGGCGAACTCCAGCGCCTGGCCCGGCAGATCACCTCCCGGCTGCGGCCCCTGCCCACACGCCGCTGGCAAGCGCGCCAACCGGGTCAGCGACTCGATTTGCGCCGGACGCTGCGCCGCAGCGTCGCCTGGGGCGGGGAACCACTGGCGCCCGCCTGGCAGGTTCGGCGAAAGGAGCCGCCCCGCCTGTTCATCCTGGCCGACGTGAGCCGCTCGATGGAAGCGCACGCCGCGCTGTTCCTGCGCGTGGCGCGGGCGTTCGCGGTCGTGGCGCAAGCCCGTGTGTTCGTGTTCCACACCCGGCTGGCCGAGGTCACACCGCTGATGCAGCGCGACTCGGCCGCGGTGCAGGAGAAGATCAACGCGGTGACCGCCGGCTTCGGCGCGGGCACCCGCATCGCCGCCAGCCTGCAGGACTTTTCCCGCGCACACGCCCGTGCCCAGCTGCGGCGGGGTGCCCACATCTGGGTCATGTCAGACGGTTTCGACACCGACGAGCCGGCGCAGCTTGCCGACGCCCTGCGCACCCTGCGCGGCCACGGCGCGCGCATCACCTGGTTCCATCCCACGCGAACCCTGCCGGCCGCGACCGCTTTGCAGGCTGCGCGCAGCCACATCCAGCGCTTTGTTCCGCTGGCCAGTCTGGCCGACCTGGCGGCCGCCCAACACCTGCTGCACTGAAGGAGTCCACCATGAACCGCCACGACTGGATCGAACACGCGGCCCGGCTGCACGCCAGCGAGCAGCCCTTTGCGCTGGTCACCGTGCTGCGCGCCCAGGCCCCCACCTCGGCCAAGGCCGGTGACAAGGCCCTGGTCACGGCCGACGGCCAGATCCACGGCTGGATCGGCGGTGGCTGCGCGCAACCCGCGGTGGTCAAGACCGTGCGCCAGGCATTGGCCAGCGGCCAGCCCCAGAGCATCCGGATCGCCCCGACCGACGAGACCGCCGAGCGCACGCTGGGCGACGTGCTGGAGTTCGGCATGGCCTGCCACTCGGGTGGCACGCTGGAACTGTTCATCGACCCGGTGCTGCCGGCACCACAGCTGGTGGTGTTCGGCGACTCGCCGGTGGCGCGCGCGCTGACCGGCCTGGCCCCACGCGTGGGCCTGCAATCGGTACTGGTGGCCGAAGGCGCGATGGCGACCGACTTCCCGGACGCGGCGCGTGTGATCGGCACCGACCAGGCGGACGCCGTGACGGCGGCGATGCCAGCGGGCGGCCTGGTCGTCGTCGCCACCCAGGGCCGGCGCGACCTGCCGGCGCTGCGCACGGCCCTGGCGCTGCAGCCCCGGCACCTGTGGTTTGTGGCCAGCGAACGCAAGGCCGGCGTGCTTCGGGAGAGCCTGATCGGGGCCGGTGAAGACCCGGCACGGGTGGCTGCCATCGTCGCGCCCGCAGGCGAGCCCATCGGTGCGCAAACCCCCGAGGAAATTGCACTGGCTGTGCTGGCCACGGTCATCGCAGCCCGGCGCGGACGCCCGGCACGCTCCGAAGCGCCGGTGACCCCGGCAGAAGAGCCGGCGCCGAAGTTCAAGCTGGACCTGCCGCCGATGGAGATGGGCAGTTGCTGTAGCGGGGGTGCTGCGAAGCCCGCCGCTGCCACCGAGACCGTTTTCGCGACGACCTCCGTGGCCGAAACACCGACCAAAAAGTCCTGTTGCGGGGGAAACTGACATGGGTTGTATCCTCAAAGGCGGCGGCGGGCTCTACAGCCGGCTGGTGGTGGGCGCGGTGCTCCTGGCGGCGGGCTCGGGCTCGCGCATGGGGAACAAGCCCAAGTGCCTGCTGGAGCTGGGCGGCGTACCCCTGATCCGGCGCCAGCTGATCGCCCTCTCGGGCGCGGGTGTGGACGAACTGGTGGTGGTGCTGGGCCACCACGCCGAGCGCATCGAACCGGCGGTGCGGGACTTCCCGGTCACGCTGGTGCGCAATCCCGACCCGGACGCTGGTCAGAATGCATCGTTGCGGCTGGGATTGCAGGCCTTGAGTGGCAAGATCGACACGGTGCTGGTCGCGCTGGCCGATCAGCCTCTGATCAACTCGCAGGACATCAACGACCTGATCGGCGCCTACAAGAAGCGGCCCGCAGGAACCGAGGTCGTCCAGCCGACGGTGGACGGCCTGCCCGGCAACCCGGTGATGTTCAGCCAGACCGTGCGCGAGCAAATCCTGGCGGGCGAGGCGCGCGTGGGCTGCAAGCAATGGCAGGCGGCCAACCCGCAGGCGGTTCACCCCTGGTCCACCCCCAACACGCGCTACCGCACCGACGTCGACAGCCCCGAGGACATCGAGGCCCTGGCCGCCCGCACCGGCCACCGGCTGCGCTGGCCGGCAGACCTGCTGACCGAAGCCTGAGACCGGAGACCCGCCGTGGCGCCCGATCCGCTGCACACGCTCTGGTTCACGCCACTGGGCGTGCACCGCTTTGCGCAGGCGGATGAAGTCAACCCGCTGCTGGTGCGCGTGTTCCGCACCCTGCGTGCCACCGACGAACGTGCCGACCCACAGGCCGCTTTCTACGCCAGTCGCGACGACCTGCTGCAGCGCATCCGCCTGCCCGAATGGGAGCAACTCGTGCGCTTCATGGTCGACGGTCTGCGCCAGACGGTGGTGCTCGCCAACCAGGGCGTGTGGCCCGAGGCCGCGCCGGGCCTGCAGATCGCGCTGCGCGGCATCTGGTTCCAGATCGCCAACCGGGGCAGCCACCACGACGTGCACACCCATGGCAACTGCTCCTGGTCCGGCGTCTATTGTGTGCAGGTGGACGACGCGGCGGGGCGACGCGCGCACCGACTGCTGGGTGCCGCCAACGGTGTGACACGCTTCTACGGCCCGCATTTCAACCACCTGGGTGGGGCGCACATGGATTTTGGCAACGCCTACCTGCAGGCGTCGCACCTCGACGTCGAGCCGCTGCCCGGCCAGCTGGTGGTGTTCCCGTCCTGGCTGCCGCACCAGGCCATGCCCTACGACGGCGAGACCGACCGCATCATCGTCTCGTTCAACGCCAGTGTGCATGCGGCCACCGGCAGCGACCAGCTGCACGGGTACAGCCATGTCTGAACTGAAGCTCCCCCCCGCGCCGCTTCGCGTCACCCCCCTCGGGGGGGCGGCACCTGAGGCCCGGCGAAGCCGGTTCCTCGGTGCCCTCGATGGACGTCGCTTCGTGCGCGGCGGTGAGCTGTCCGCGTTGCGCCAGCTGGACGCGCTGGCGGCCTGGGTGCTGCTGGGCTGGCTGGGCATGCGGCTGGGCTGGTCGGTGGCCAGCGGCGTGCTGCCCGTGGTCATCTGGTGGAGCGTGCGCAGCGCCTGCCAAGCCAGCGGACGCCCCCTGCGGGGCTGGGGTGTGGCCGGCCTGTGGCTGGCCATGCTGGCCCTGGCGGGCCTGTCGCTGGTGTCGGCCGCTCCGCTCGGCCTGCTGCTGGTGGCCGCCGGCGCCTGGGGTGTCTGGAGTGCCACCCTGTCGGACGGCCACCCACATGCCCCCATGGACGCGCCACGGCTGGCCATGGGGCTGATGATGGGCAGCCTGTGGCTGTCCAGCCAGTGGTGCCTGGGACCGGGCTGGACCGATGGCCAGGCGGTGGCCCTGCACCTGGGTCTGATGACCGGCCTGCCCCTGCTGGTGCTGGCGCTGGAGCGGCTGTGCGGAACCACCCTGTCAACCATGGGCCCGCGGCCGGCACACGGCCTGCTGCTGGCGGGCGCGCTGCTCATGGCCATGGCCTCCGGCACCGCAGGGCACGTCTGCGGCATGCTGCTGCTGGTGCTGGCCGGAACCCTGACCGAGCGGCGGCCTGCGCCACCGACGCCAAGCCCTTCCGCCCTGGCATGGGGCTGGGTCGGACCGGCCCTGCTGCTGGGTGTCGGTGTGGCGGCGACCCGCTGGGGGCCGGGCGCGTTGCAAGCCGCCTGGTCCGTCGTCGCCCTGCTCGCGCTGGCGGGCACCCTGCCGCGTTCGCCTTTCAGACAAAGGACACCGTCCTTTGCACACCACCCTTGGAGAGATGCTTCATGAACAGCCTCGACATCGACGTCATCCGCACCGCCCTGGACTGGCAATCGCGTGGTCACCGCGTGGTCATGGGCACGGTGGTGCGCACCTGGGGATCGGCCCCGCGTCCACCGGGTTCGCTCATGATCATCCGCGACGACGGCCAGGTGGCCGGCTCGGTCTCGGGCGGCTGCATCGAGGACGACCTGATCCGCCGCGTGGCCGAGGGCGAGCTGGCACTGCGCCAGCCCGAAACCACCACCTACGGCCAGACAGCCGAGGAGGTGCGCCGTTTCGGCCTGCCCTGCGGCGGCACGGTGCAGATCGTGCTCGAACCCCTGTCGGCGGGTTCGCGGTTGCGCGAGCTGCTGGTGGCCATCGAGTCGCACCGCCGCGTGCAGCGCCGGCTGGACATGACCACCGGCATCGCCCAGCTGGAAGACAGCACCGACGGCGACCGCGTGCGGTTTGACGGACAGACCCTGAGCACCGTGCACGGCCCGCGCCTTCGTCTGCTCGTCATCGGTGGCGGGCAGCTCTCGCGCTACCTGGCCAGCATGGCGGTGATGCTGGATTACCAGGTCACGGTCTGCGAGCCGCGCACCGAGTACCACGAGGGCTGGGAACGCATGGATGGGGTAACCTTGTCGACCACCATGCCCGACGATCTGGTGCTGGCCATGCACCTGGACGAACACAGCGCGGTGGTGGCCGTCACCCACGACCCCAAGCTGGACGACCTGGCGCTGATGGAGGCCTTGCGCACGCCGGCCTTCTACGTCGGCGCGCTGGGCTCGCTGCAAAACAACGGCAAGCGCCGCGAGCGCCTGCTGCAGTTCGATGTGTCCGAGGCCGAGGTGGCCCGGCTGCACGGCCCGGTCGGCCTGAACCTGGGTGCGCTGACGCCGCCCGAAATTGCCATGAGCATCGTGGCCGAGATGACCGCCATTCGTCGTGGCATGGACTTGTCGGGCCCGCTGAGCAACTGGTCGGGCTCGAAGACGGTCTGCCTCAGCTGCTGAGGACCGGGCTCAGTCAAAGGCCCAGTCGGCCGTCACGGCCTGACCCACCCGCAGGATCAGGCCATCGCCCTCCAGCACGATGGCATTCATGCCGAAGGTCAAAGCCCCGCTCAGGCGCCGGTCCTGGCGGTAGGTCTGCAGGGCATCGCCCACGGCGGGAGAGGACACACCGGCATCCGGGTCGACGTTCGGAATGGGACAGCGCGCGCAGGGTTTCACGTTCTCCAGCACGGCCTGGCTGTTGCCGGTGTCGATGCGCCAGACGCCGATGCGGTCCTCATCGTGGGCGTCGACGCCACCGAGCACGATGTTCGGCCTGAAGCGCCGCTGATCCACCGCCGGCTGACCGGCGGCCTGCAGTCGTTCGTTGAGGCCATCGACCGAGGCACCGCTGGTCACCAGCACGCCGAAACCGTCGGCAAACTGGGTCAGCGACTCCCGCCCACCGGTCCACTGGGTGCTGCACAGGCGCCGGACCTCGGGGTCGAAGCGCACCAGTCGCAGGCGTTTCAGACCGGTCGGCGCATCGGCACCCAGGAAGTCGCTGAACCACTGGGCCGCGATGTCACCCATGTCCCAGGCCTCGACCACGTCGTCCCACACCCGCACCTTGACGGGCCACTCGGCCGCCTCCAGCGACAGGTGCAGGGCCAGCATGCCAGGCGCGCGCAACACCAGCTGGCCCAGCTTGAAGGCGGGCTGGATGAGCGCCATGCGAGGCAGCTCGCGCTGGGTCACGAACTCTCCCTCTTCGTCCACCACCATCCAGGCGCGGTCCCAGGCCAGGCCGGTGGGGGTGAGCTCGGCTTCGTTCAGGGACACGCCGGCGCAGGATTTGACCGGGTAAACCCAGAGCGCATCGATTCGGGCCACAAACGGGCTGGACGTGGGAACAGTAGAAGACATGGTCACGGTGTCAATGTCGGCATCGGAACCTTTCATTGTGCCGTGAACCTAAAATGGCAACCATGAGTGCATCCCCCTCCTCGGCCACCGGCCGCCGCCGGTATGACGTCACCATCCGCGGGAGTGGCATCGTGGGCCAGACCCTCGCCCTCATGCTCGCCCGTGACCGCCTGCGTGTGGCCCTGGTCGACCCCAGGGGCGGCCACGGTGCACAAGAGCGTCCCGACGATGTCCGCGCCTACGCGCTCAACACCGCGTCCCGCGAACTGCTGCAATCGCTGCGCTGTTGGCCAGAAGCTGAACCCGCCGGGACGGGCCCCTGTGTCGTCACGGCGGTCAAGGCCATGCAGGTGCATGGCGATGATGGTGGCCAGCTGGGCTTCCAGACCGCAGCGCAAGCGAATGACGCCCTGACCTGGATCGTCGACGTGCCGGCGCTCGAACGGCGTCTGGCCGAGGCCATCGGTTTCCAGAGTGGCATCGACCGCCTGGCAGAAGCACCGGCCAGCGCACTGACCGTGGTCTGCGAAGGCAAGCGCAGCCAGACACGCCAGGCCCTGGGCATCGAGTTCGACAGCCGACCTTACCCGCACCAGGCGCTGGCCGCGCGACTGCGTTGTGAACAGGCCCACGGTGGCGTGGCCAGGCAATGGTTTTGCGAAGGACAGATTCTGGCCTTGTTGCCCCTTGAGGGTGAGCAGGGCCACGCGGTGGCGCTGGTGTGGTCACTGCCCACCGATCTGGCCCAGGCAACGCGTGGCCTGGATGCCGATCGTTTTGTCGAGGCGGTGCAGGCACGCTGCCAGCAGGCGCTGGGGGCCATGACCCTGGAGGGGCCGGTTCAGGCCTGGCCACTGGAACTGGCGCGTGCCCGGCGCTGGCTTGCCCGCACCCCGCAGGGCGTGGCCGTGCTGGCTGGCGATGCGGCCCACGCCATGCACCCGCTGGCGGGTCAGGGCCTGAACGTCGGCTTGGCCGATGTGGCCGAGCTGGCCCGTGTGTTGCACGAACGGGAATACTGGCGCGAGCTCGGCGACATGCGTCTGTTGCGCCGTTACGAGCGGGCCCGTCAGGCCGATGTGCATGCCATGGGCTGGCTGACCGACAGCCTGTTCAACCTGTTTGGGCATCATGACAGCCGGGTCCAGGCCCTGCGCAACTGGGGCATGACCCGGGTGGATCACCTCGGCCGCCTCAAGCACTGGCTGGCTCGCCAGGCCTCGGGTGTGCGTGCCTGAGCCTGAAGCAGCGCCACCGCTTCCCTTTGTTTTACGTCACCGGAATATCCCCATGAAAGCCTTGCGAAACACCCTGTTGCTGCTTCTGTCTGCCTTCTGCATGGGTGCCATGGCACAGGAGGCTGCCATCCGCAAGAACCTGGCCGAGCGCCTGCCCAACCTGCCGCCCATTGACGAAGTGAGCAAGACCCCCATCAATGGTCTGTTCGAGGTTCGGGTGAACCAGACCGACATCTTCTACACCGATGCGCAGGGCAACTACCTGATCCAGGGTTCGCTGATCGACACCCGTGCCCGGGTCGACCTCACCGAACAACGCCTGCAGCAACTGACCGCGGTCGCCTTCAAGGACCTGCCGCTGAAGGACGCGTTCACCATCGTGCGGGGCAACGGCAGTCGGCAGATGGCGGTCTTCAGCGACCCCAACTGCGGCTTCTGCAAGCGCTTCGAGCGTGACCTTCTCAAGATCAACGACGTGACGGTGCACGTGTTCCTCTACCCCATCCTGGGTCCTGACTCCATCAACAAGTCGCGCCACATCTGGTGCGCCAAGGACAAGGACAAGGCCTACCTGGACTGGATGCTCAACAACGTGACCCCGACCGCAGCCAATTGCGATGCGGCGGCACTGGATCGCAACGTGGCATTCGGACGGCAGCATCGCATCAACGGCACACCCGCCACTTTCTTCGTCGACGGCACACGCATACCCGGCGCTGTCGGTGTGGATCAGATCGCGCGCAAGCTGGCCGAAGCCAAGCCATGACGCAGGCCCCACAGGACGCCCCGACCACAGACCACGCACTGGCCCGAACACTCGGCTACGCCGGTCTCATTCCCTTCGTTCTGCTGGCCGTGTTGTTGTGGCTGGTGGAGACCAACCTGGGTATCTGGTTGTCCATCGCCCTGGTCGGCTATGGCGCGCTGATCCTGTCCTTTCTGGGCGGTATCCACTGGGGCCTGGCCTGGGTTCGCTCATCCCATGCACAAGACCCGTCCTTGCGCAAGCACCTGCTGTGGGGGGTGATGCCCTCCCTGCTGGCCTGGCCGGGCCTGCTGATGCCGGCCCACGCCGGCCTGGCCTGGCTGGGTTTTTTGCTCGTCCTGTGTTATCTGGTCGACCGTGTGCTGTACCGTCAAGCCGGCGTGGCTGACTGGCTGAGCCTGCGTTTTCACCTGTCGGCTGTCGCAGCGCTGAGCTGCTTCATCGGCGCCGCCGCCATCTGAAAAGTTCAGAAGCCATCGTCCACACCATGACCACCGCACGCCCCCGCCGTTCCCGTCGCGCCAGCGCCGAATCACAGGCTGTTCGCTACCGCGTTTCGGTGCTCGACACGAACGCGCACCTGTTCGCCGTGAGCATGGAGCTGCCAAGACCCCTGTCGCGACAGGTGTTGAGCCTGCCGGTCTGGATTCCCGGCAGCTACCTGGTGCGCGAGTTCTCGCAGCACCTGCAACACCTGTCCGCCTCGCAGGATGGGCGGGCAGTGGCCCTGACCCAGCTGGACAAACACCGCTGGCAAGTGCGCGCCGACCCCGAACAAGCGCTGGTGCTGCACTACGAGGTCTACGCCTTCGACGCGTCGGTCCGCACCGCCTTCCTCGACAGCACCCGCGGCTTTTTCAACCCCACCAGCCTGTGCCTTCGGGCCGAGGGACACGAGTCGGCACCACACGACATCGAACTGGGCGCCGAGCGGCTGCCAACCGATTGGCAGGTGGCGACCGCGCTGACCCCGCTGCGCACCGACGACACCGGCTTCGGCGGCTACCGGGCCGCCGACTACGATGAACTCGCTGACAGCCCGTTCGAACTGGGTCCGTTCTGGAGCGCCGACTTCGAAGCCTGTGGCGTACCGCACCGCTTCGTGGTCAGCGGGGCGGGCGGCTGGTTTGACGGCGAGCGGCTGGTGGAAGACACGCGCCGCATCTGCGAAGAACAGATTCGTCTATGGCACGGCGATGGCCACCCCCCTTTCGACCGCTACCTGTTCATGCTGCACGCCAGCGGTGACGGATACGGCGGCCTGGAGCACCGGCAATCGACGGCCCTGATCTGCGCCCGCACCGACCTGCCCGCCCTGGTCACCGAATCGTCAACCACTGCCAACGGGGCAGCCGCGACAAATGCCAGACCGAGCGAGGGATACACCACGCTCCTGGGTCTGATCAGCCACGAGTACTTCCACACCTGGAACGTCAAGCGCCTGCGCCCGGCCGAATTCCATCGCTACGACTACGACCAGGAAAACTACACCGAGCTGCTTTGGTTCTTCGAAGGCTTCACCAGCTACTACGACGACCTGGTGCTGCGGCGGGCCGGCCTGATCGACGACGCCAACTACCTGCGGCTGCTGACCAAGACCCTCAACCAGGTGCTGCAGACCCCGGGGCGCCATGTGCAAAGCGTGGCGCAGGCCAGCTACGACGCCTGGGTGAAGTACTACCGCATGGGCGAGAACACCGCCAACGCCACCGTCAGCTACTACACCAAGGGCTCGCTGGTGGCTCTGTGCCTGGACCTGAGCTTGCGCGCCGAGGGGCACACCAACCTGGACGAGGTCATGCGGGCGCTGTGGCAACGCACCGGTGGAGGCCCGATGCGCGAGACCGATCTGGCCCAGGTGCTCAAACGCCTGGGTCGGCGCAGCTTCACCGACGAGCTGGCCCGCTGGGTGCACGGCACCGAAGACCTGCCGGTGCCGGAATTGCTGCAAAAGCACGGCATCCAGATTCACCACGACCCGGCTCCCTTGGCCCAGTTGCTGGGACTGAGGGTGGACGAAACCCAGGGTCTGCTGGTCAAGCAGGTGTTGCGTGGCGGCGCTGGCGAAGCGGCTGGCCTGGCGGCCGGCGACGAATGGCTGGGCATTGAGCTGCCAGCCGCACGTCGGGGAGCATCACCCGAAGCCTGGCGTGTGCGCAAGCTCGATGAGGTCAGGCAGTTGCGCGGCCGTCGCCAGCGGGTTATCGCCCTGGTGTCTCGCGACCGGCGACTGCTGCGCTGTCCCATCGAGTGGCCAGCGCCCTCACAGACCCTGCGCTTGTCGGTGGGCGATGCCCCTCGGCTGACCGCCTGGCTGTCCGGGTGAATCCGGGCCGGGTCGACGCCATGGGCCGCTCTTTGATGGGGGAGCCACCGCACGCGGGTCCTTCTTTGTCCTGGACATAAGCAGAATCGAGAAAAAACCCACACAAACATAGTGGTTCTGTTCGAGACAAATCGCCATCGGTCGATGCATGGGTTCTCTGTGTCACACACGAGGACCTCCCCATGCGCATCAACCAGCCCGTCACCCAGCGGGAACATGCCTTCCCGGCCGACGCCACCCTGCTGTCGACCACCGATGTCCACAGCCACGTCACCTACGCCAACGAGTCGTTCCTGAACGTCAGTGGTTTCACCGCCGAAGAGCTGATTGGCCAGCCACACAACGTGGTGCGTCACCCGGACATGCCGCGCGAGGCCTTTGCCGACATGTGGGCCACCCTCAAGTCCGGGCAGTCCTGGACCGCCCTGGTGAAGAACCGGCGCAAGGACGGCGACCACTACTGGGTGCGGGCCAACGCCACCCCGGTGATGCGGGACGGTCAAACCGTGGGCTACATGTCGGTGCGCACCCGGCCAGAAGCGGAGGAAGTTCGGCAGATCGAGCCGGTCTACAAACGCTTTGTGGAAGGACGGGCGTGCGCCTGGACCTTCGACCGGGGCCTGATTGTGCGCAAGGGCTGGCTGCGCTGGACCTCGTGGCTGGGTACCGGTTCCTTGCGCAGCCGCCTGTATCTGCCCCTCGGCGGCCTCCTGCTGGCCGTCACCACGTTGCTGCTCTTGAACCACGAGTTGGCCGCCTGGCTGGCACCGCTGTTGCTGACAGCCGGACTGGGTGCCTATGCCTTCTGGCTTGAGCATCAGGTCGTGCACCCCATCAAACAGGTGTTGCGGCAGGCCCAGGCGGTGGCAGCCGGCCAGCCGGGCACCAACCGGCAGCTGAACCGGGTCGACGAGGTCGGCATGCTGCTGCGCTCGGTCAACCAGTCGGGCCTGAACCTGCGCGCCCTCCTCGACGACGTGTCGGCACAGATTGGCGGTCTGAGCACCTCCAGCCAGGAAATTGCCCAGGGCACCTCCGACCTGAGCAGCCGCACCGAACAGGCCGCCTCCAGCCTGCAGCAGACCGCGGCCTCGATGGAAGAGATGAACGCCACCGTCAAGAGCACCAGCCTGACGGCCCAGGAAGCGGCCAGCATGGCGGACCGGGCCCGCCAGGCCGCCAGCGAGGGGGGCCAGATCGTGGGCGAGGTGGTCAGCAACATGGGCGAGATCAACAACAGCTCGCGCCGCATCGCCGACATCACCTCGGTCATCGACGGCATTGCCTTCCAGACCAACATCCTCGCGCTCAACGCTGCGGTGGAGGCGGCCCGGGCCGGTGAACAGGGCCGCGGCTTCGCCGTGGTGGCGGGCGAGGTGCGCAACCTGGCCCAGCGCAGCGCACAGGCCGCCCGCGAGATCGGCCAGCTGATCCAGGACAGCGTGGAACGGGTCGAGGCGGGCTATGCCATGGCCTCGAAAGCCGGCACCGCCATGGAATCGATCCAGAAGGAAACCATGGCCGTCTCGCAGATGATCCACGACATCAGCCGCTCGGCACAGGAGCAGACCACCGGCATCGGTCAAGTCAACGCCGCGGTCAGCCAGCTGGACCAAGTCACGCAGCAGAACGCGGCACTGGTCGAACAGTCCACGGCAGCGGCCGAGTCGCTGCGCCAGCGCACCGACCGGCTGGGTGAAGCGGTATCGGTCTACCGCTGAACCTCAGCTGCAGGGAGAATGCTTCGGGGCGGCGGCGGGCCTCAGCGCTTGCGCAGGTCCACCACCCGCTTGGCCTTGCCCTGGCTGCGCTCGACGCCGCCTTCAGCCCGCAGCTCCACCTCGACACTGCTGCCCACATAGACCTTGACCTCGTGGCGCAACAGTTCGGCCGCCGCGCGGGCCTCGATGCTGTCGGGTGACAGGCCAGGCCGGGTCTCGATGGCCACCGTCAGGTTGTCCATCGGGCCTTCGCGGGTCAGGATGCACTGGTAGTGTGCGGTCAGTTCCGGGCGCTTGAGGATGAGCTCCTCGATCTGCGTCGGAAACACGTTGACGCCGCGCACGATCATCATGTCGTCGCTGCGGCCGGTGATCTTTTCCATGCGGCGCATGGTGCGCGCGGTACCGGGCAGCAGACGGGTGAGGTCGCGGGTGCGGTAGCGGATGATGGGCAGCGCTTCCTTGGTCAGGCTGGTGAACACCAGCTCGCCCAGCTCGCCATCGGCCACCGGCTCGCCGGTCTCGGGGTTGATGATCTCAGGGTAGAAGTGGTCTTCCCAGATGGTCGGGCCGTCCTTGGTCTCGACACACTCGTTGGCCACACCGGGCCCCATGACCTCGGACAGGCCGTAGATGTCGACCGCATCGATGTCCATGCGGGCCTCGATGGCCACGCGCATGTCGTTGGTCCAGGGCTCGGCGCCGAAGATGCCGATGCGGACGCTGCTCTCGCGCGGGTCGATGCCCTGCCGCTCGAACTCGTCGGCGATGGCCAGCATGTAGCTGGGCGTGACCATGATGATGTCGGGCCGGAAGTCCTGCATCAGCTGCACCTGGCGCTCGGTCTGGCCGCCGCCGAAGGGCACCACCGTCAGTCCCAGCTTCTCGGCGCCGTAGTGGGCGCCCAGGCCGCCGGTGAACAGGCCGTAGCCATAGCTCACGTGCACCATGTCGCCTGGTTGGGCGCCGCTGGCGCGGATGCTGCGCGCCACCACCGTGGCCCAGGTGTCGATGTCCTTGAGGGTGTAACCCACCACGGTCGGTTTGCCGGTGGTGCCGCTGCTGGCGTGGATGCGCGCGCACTTGTCCCGCGGCACGGCGAACATGCCGAAGGGGTAGCTGTCGCGCAGGTCCTTCTTGGTGGTGAACGGGAACTTGGCCAGGTCGCTCAGACTTCTGCAGTCATCCGGGTGCACGCCGGCTTCGTCGAACTTGCGGCGGTAGACGGGCGAGTTCTGGTAGGCGTGGCGCAGCGTGGCCTGCAAGCGCTTGAGCTGCAGGGCGCGCAGTTCGTCGATGCTGGCCTTTTCGATGGGTTCGAGCGGAAAGTGGTTCATGCGCCCTCCTCTTCAGGAAAGATCTGTCCCGGAATGATGGCGCTCTTGCCGCGGAACATGGCCACCACCTCGCCCTTCTGGTTGCTGACCTTCATGTCGTAGATGCCGTGACGGCCCTGCAGCACCTGCTCCTGGCCCTCGCAGGTCAGCACGTCGCCTTCGTGGCCCGGCTTGAGAAACTCGATGCTGCAGCCGGCCGCAACGGCATTGCGGTTGTAGCTGTTGCAGGCATAGGCGAAGGTGGTGTCCGCCAGCGTGAAGATGAAGCCGCCGTGGCAGATCTGGTGGCCGTTGAGGTGCAGGGCTTTGACCGCCATGCGCAGCACGGCGCGTCCCGGCGCCACGCTCACGATCTCGATGCCCATGGTCTCGCGGGCGGCCACGTCGGCCGCAAACATGGCCTCGCCGACCCGGGTTGCGCGTTGTTCAGGGGTCATATTCACTCCCCCTTGAACTGCGCCGGGCGCTTCTGGCGAAAAGCCATTACGCCTTCGATGTAGTCGTGCGTGCGACCCAGGGCAGACTGGGTGTCTCGCTCGGCATCGAGCTGTTCGTTCAGCGTGCGGGTGGACGCATCGCGCAGCAGCGCACGCGTGGACACCAAGGCCTTGGTAGGCATCACGGCCAGCTTCTCGGCCATGGCCAGCGCAGCCGACAACGGGTCGTCGGCCACGTCCCAGATCATGCCCCAGTCCTTCGCCTGGGCGGCCGGCAGCTTGTCGCCGGTCATGGCCAGCGCCATGGCGCGCGCCAGGCCCAGGCGTTCGACCAGGAACCAGCTGCCACCGGCGTCCGGAATCAGCCCGATCTTGCTGAAGGCCTGGATGAAGCTGGCGCCAGGCGCGGCAATCGCGATGTCGCAGGTCATGGCCAGCGAGGCACCCGCCCCGGCGGCCACGCCATTGACGGCGGCGATCACCGGAAAGCGCAGCGACTGGATGCGGCGTGCGGTGGGGTTGAAGGCCTGGTCGATGACCGGACCTGGGTCGGCACGTTGGACCAGGTCGGCGCCGGGCTCGAAATCGAACTCGGCCAGGTCGGCACCGGCGCAGAAACCGCGGCCGGCACCGGTGATGACCAGGGCCCGGACCACCGGGTTGGCCTCGGCCCGATCCAGCGCGGCCCAGAGGTCGCGGTGCATCTGCCGCGTGAAACTGTTGAGCGCCTCGGGGCGGTTCAGGGTGACCAGGGCAACGGCGCCACGCTCTTCATAGAGCACAGTGGCGCCCGCGGTGGGGGCGTTCATGGGCAAATGTCTCCTCGGGCCATCGGAATGTGGCGCCTGTGTTCGGCGGATGGTCGTCAATTTACCATTAACCGACCGATGGGTCGGTTAATGTTTTCCCTCGGTGCCTGCGATGGGCGGGCCGCACCACAGCGGCTATAGTTGACGTGTACGTCAATTCTTCCCCACCCCAGGACACACCATGAGCGAGACTACCACCCCCGAACTGATCCAGGTGCGCACCGAAGGCCGCGTCGGCATCGTGACGCTCAACCGCCCCAAGGCGCTCAACGCCCTGAACGAGCAGCTGATGAACGAGCTGGGCGCCGCGCTCAAGGCCTTTGATGCCGACGACAACATCGGCTGCATGGTCATCACCGGCAGCGAGAAGGCCTTTGCCGCTGGCGCCGACATCGGCGCCATGGCCACCTACAGCTTCGCCGACGTCTACAAGAACGACTACATCACCCGCAACTGGGAAACCATCCGCACCGTGCGCAAGCCGGTGATCGCGGCCGTCAGCGGCTTTGCCCTGGGCGGTGGCTGCGAGCTGGCCATGATGTGCGACTTCATCATTGCCGCCGACAACGCCAGGTTCGGCCAGCCCGAGATCAAGCTGGGCATCATCCCGGGCGCGGGCGGCACCCAGCGCCTGCCGCGCGCGGTGGGCAAGGCCAAGGCCATGGATCTGGCGCTGACGGGCCGCATGATGGACGCCACCGAGGCCGAGCGCGCCGGGCTGGTCAGCCGCGTGGTGCCGCTGGACAAGCTGATGGACGAGACCTTGGGGGCCGCGCTGCAGATCTGCCAGTTCTCGCAGATTGCGGTCATGGCGGCCAAGGAATGCGTCAACCGCGCTTACGAAGGCACACTGGCCGACGGGGTCATGTTCGAGCGCCGGCTGTTCCACGCGCTGTTCGCCACCGAAGACCAGAAGGAAGGCATGGACGCCTTCGTGAACAAACGGGCGGCAGTGTTCAAACACCAGTGAGCCCACGCTGGGCCACCTGACCATTCCGTCACTCCCGCGAAAGCAGAGTTCACGAATGTCCGTACCACTGGCCTCTGGTGGCTTCATGGACGCCCGCGTTCGCGGGCGTGACGAGGTAGACAACCCCGTCAGGTCGGATGGACTGCCTTGATCGACTCCAAGAATTTTGGCTATAATTCCATTCTTCAGGCGATATAGCTCAGTTGGTTAGAGCGCAGCATTCATAATGCTGATGTCGGTGGTTCAAGTCCACCTATCGCCACCAGATACAAAAAGCGGACTCCGGTGACGGTGTCCGCTTTTTCCATTTTCGCGCCCGTTTCGCCTCACGCCACCATGGCCCTCAAGTCCACCATCTTCAAGGCGAACGTCGCCATCGCCGACATCGACCACGGCTATTACGCCGACCATGCGCTGACCCTGGCCCGCCACCCGAGCGAGACCGACGAGCGCATGATGGTCCGCCTGGTGGCGCTGGCGCTGCAGGCACACGAACTGAACGACACCTGCGGTGGCGACGGCACCCTGGCCTTCGGTGCCGGTCTGTCCGACCCGGACGATCCGGACGCCTCATTGACCGACTTCACCGGCCGCAAACGGCTGTGGATCGAGGTGGGCCAACCGGAGGACAAACCCCTGTCCAAGGCCTGCAGCCAGGCCGATGCGGTGGTGGTCTACCCTTTCGGCTCGGCCGCCGAGGTGTGGTGGAAAGGCATCGAGAACAAGCTGTCCCGGCTGGACCGGCTTCAGGTCTGGCGCCTGCCCCATGAGCAGGCCCAGGCCCTGACCCAGCTGGCCGAGCGCAGCATGCAGCTGCAGGCACTCATCCAGGACGGTGCCATCACCCTGTCCAGCAACCTGGGCAGCGTGCACCTGGAGCCGGTGCGCTGGAAGTAACGCCCGGCAAGCCGCTGCCCATCAGGACTTGTGTTTGCCGGCGTCCCAGTCCTGCGGCCCGAGCACCTGACTGGCCAGCGCATCGGGCACCGCCTCGAGCGGCGTGGCCAGGGTGTCGTTCCAACGGTTGAGGAAGGCGAACATCGCCACCACCCCGAGGATCTCGACGATCTCGCCCTCGCTCCAGTGTTGCTGCAATTGCGCGAACTGCTCGTCGGTCACCGCGTTGGGCTGTGAGGCTGCAGCCAGCGCAAAGTCCAGCGCCAGGCGTTCCCGTTCGCTGTAGTGCGGGCTGCCGGCGTAGTTCCAGACATCGGCCAGCTTGGCCTCGCTGATGCCAAAGTTCCTGGCACCCAGCAGGGTGTGCGCCTGGCAGTACAGACAGCCCGACACCTTGCTCACGACATGGCCGATGAGGCGCCGAAACCCGAGGTCGACCTCGCCCTCCGGGTCCATGACGGCCGCATTGAGCACGGCCAGCGCGCGCGCCAGCTTCGGTTTGCGCTGCATGGTCAGCACTCTGTTGGGGGTGAAGCCCAGCGTACCCAGAAAAAAGTCGAAATGCTCCTTCAACTCGGGTGTGGTCTCGGGTGGCAGGGGCTGCAGGCGGGCCATGGGTGTCTCCTGTGTTGGCGCAGAGGGTTTGGCCCCACTGTAATCGCCGGTCCGCTCAGGCAGACCAGCGGCGACGGTAGCTGCCGTCGGAATCGTGGTCCTGGGTTTGTTTGTCCAGGTTGAAGCGGCGCCCGCCGCGCGGGTCGGTGCCCACCCCGGCGATGTAGGCCCAGTTGCCCTGGTTGCTGTGCACGTCGAAGTCGATCAGGCAGTGCTCGAACCAGGCGGCACCGGCCCGCCAGTCGCCATTGAGCTCATGGATCAGTGCGCTGGCGACGATCTGCCGCAGACGGTTCGACAGGTAACCGGTGTGCTGGAGTTCGCGCATGGCTGCGTCCACCAGCGGCAGCCCGGTACGCCCTTCGCACCAGCGTTCCAACGCACGCGGATCGTGCTGGCGAGCCTGAGGCATCCGATCCCCGGACAGCCCGCGCTCGGCAAACAGACGCGCGCCGTGCTGGCGCATCACAAAACGGAAGTGGTCGCGCCAGAGCAGCTCGAACCACAACCAGTAGCTGCCTTCGTTGGCGCCGCGCTCGTCCTCGAAGGCCCTCAAGGCCGCCATCGCCTGGCGGGCCGACAGCGCTCCCACCGCAAGCCAGGGCGACCAGTGGCTCGCGAAGTCGCGGCCGCTCAGGGCGTTGCGGGTGGCCTTGTAGCGGTGGGGGTGACCCGCTGCCAGGTAGCGCCGCAGGTGATCCAGAGCCGACAACTCATCACCTCTCCACACAGGCGTGCCGTAGGGAAAAGACGAGCGCTCGTCGGTCGCACCTTCAGGCAAGGGCGGCGGCGCCGGTGCAGCGGGTCGCTCCAGGTTTTCGGGCCAGGGCGGTAACTGTGCCGGGGCGGTCAGCGGGTCGGGCGCTTGTACCTGCGCCCGCTCCACACCCTGGCGAAAAGCGGTGAAGACGTCAGGCACACGCCCATCGGGCCAGGGCAGGTCATCGGGCGCCAGCAGGCTGGACTGCCAGACGGTGTCCACACGCAGGCCTTCGGTCTGCAAGGCCCGAACCTCGGTCAGTTCCTCCGGCGCTTCGATGGCTTCGGTCACCAGACGAGCGACACCCGCCCGCCGGGCCAGCTCAAGCAGGGGGCCAGGCGTGGTGTCGTGCAGCACCCACAGGTCGCTGCCCAAGCCTCGCAAACGCTCGGTCAGGCCGATCAGGGCCTGGTGGCGAAACGCCCGACGGTGTTCCCCCACACGATCGAATCCCCAGCGGGTGTCGACCGGCACCGAAGGGCTGTGCCAGGCCACCGGCAGCATCGACAGCCCTTCACGGCGGCAGTGCGCCACGGAACGCAGCAGCGCCAGGTTGTCGTGCAGGCGCAGGTCGTTGCGGAACCAGTGAATCAGGACACCAGCCATCAGAACAGCTCCTGCTGCGCCCGCTCGGCGGCGCTGCGCCGGCGCGCCGGCTGTTCGCGCCGTCCGGCACGAGAGGCATGGCGCCGAACCACATCGGCCTCGCCGGCCTGCACCTCGGGGCGCGCGCGCAACGCGTGCATGCGTGCCTTGGCCTCGCGCAAGGCCACGTCCAGGTCGACCACCGGACGGGGGATGTCATCGCCCACGCGCACGCCACAGCGGGCTTGCGTTTCTTCCGGCATGCGCCAGGGTTCGAACAGCCAGGCATCGGGCACGCGACGCATGGCCGGCAGCCAGCGGCGCACGAAATGCCCCTGTGGGTCCTGATCGCGTGCCTGCTTGACCGGGTTGTAGACCCGGGTGGTGTTGATGCCGGTGGTGCCGCTCTGCATCTGCAGCTGGCTCCAGTGGATGCCGGGCTCGTAGTCGACGAACTGGCGCGCCAGCCACAGGCCCACCTCGCGCCAGTGCAGCCACAGCGGGTAGGCGGCCACCGACACCAGCATGGCGCGCATGCGGAAGTTCAGCCAACCGGTCTCGCGCAGCATGGCGACACAGGCATCGACCAGCGGCCAGCCGGTGCGCCCCTGCACCAGGGCCTCGAAACGCTCAGCCGACCACCCGTCCTCGCGCAGGCCGTCGTAGCCCCGGTGCAGGTTGCGCCACTCCAGTTCGGGCTCCGACTCCAGCTTCTGGATGAAATGGCAGTGCCAGGCCAGGCGACTCTGAAAACCCTGCAGCCCCAGCCGTTGCGATGTGACATCGGGCGGCAGAATCGCCAGTTGCGCCTGCGTGGCCTGCTCGACCTCGCGCAGCCCCAGACAGCCCTGCGCCAGGTAGGGCGAAAGACGCGAACAGGCGGATGTGGCCGTCAGGGGCGACGAGATACCGCCCCGGTAGTGCCGGCTGCGCTGGCGCAGGAAGTCGCCCAGCACCAACAGGCCCTCGCGGCGCCCGCCACGCTGGCGCCGTGGGGCATCGCCGTCGCTCAGGCCCAGGTCACAAGCGGCCGGGAGCACGGCGAGGTCATCGGAGCCGCCCACCGCATGGATGCGAGGGGGAAGCGGCACCGGTGGCTCCGCCATGAACGCGTCGCGGCGACGCTGCCAGCCATCGCGTTCACGCAGTCCGCGCACCACCCCGAACTGGGGCCATTCGCGCCAGGCCACGCCATGGGCACGGCACCAGGCCGCCACCGCCCGGTCTCGCGCGTAGGTCCAGCCGTTGCCGGTTTCCTCGTGTGCATGCACGGCCACAAAAGCTGCGCGGGCGTGCAGGCGGGCCAGGACCTCCACCACCTCGCCGACACAGACCATCAGGCGGCCACCCCGGGCGCGCAGCTCGCGATCCAGATCCTGCAGGCTTTCGCGGACAAAGCCCCACTGCCGCGCAGACGCATCGGGCTGGACCCACAGGCCGGGTTCGACCACGTACAGACACAGCACCGGACCGTCCTGCGCTGCCGCGGCCAGGGGGGCGTGGTCGTGCAGGCGCAGGTCGCGCTTGAACCAGACCACGCGGTAGCGCATGTTCAGCCCGGCAAGGGGGATTGATCGACCCAGATCAGGGCATCGGTGTCGATGCCCAGGCTGCGCGCGCGCGCCTGCCAGCGCTCGCGCAGGTCAGGCGGCACCTGCGTGTCGCGCGCCAGGATCCAGAAGTAACCGCGGGTCGGCCCCATCACCAGCGCCCAGCGGTAGTCCGGGTCCAGGTCGACCACGTGGTAGCCGCCGAAGAAGGGGCCGAAGAACGACACCTTCAGCGAGGCCGTGCCCGGGTCCCCGATGAAGCGCGCCTGGCCTTCCACCTGTCGCCACTGGCCCTTTTTGGCGTCGTAGCCCCGGTTGAGCACGTTCACAATGCCGTCGTCCCGGCGTGTGTAGGTGGCGGACACGCGGCTGAGGCCGCGCTCGAAGCGGTGGTCCAGCCGCGCCATCGCGTACCACTGACCCAGGTAGCGCTCCAGCTCGAAGCCGCGCACGGCCTGCACCCCGTCAGGAATTCCGGTGGCACAGCCCGACAGGGCTGTCGGCAGCAGCACACTGGCGGTGCCGGCCAGCAGCAGGCGACGGCGGATCGGATCGGGGTCGGACATGGTGAACTCCACAACCTGGTTTTGTCCAGGACAATTGATTCTGCCCAGGTTTTCCTGCCAACATGAACCTGTTGGGTTTTCCTGGTGTCTGAACGACAAGGAGCGATGCCATGAACTGGTTCAAAAAGCTGCCCGGTTTCCAGAAAAGCCCGCCGGGGCTGGAGCGGGTCATCCTGCGCCGTCTGCCCGGTCTGTTTGTCGGCGGCACCGCCGCCCTGGCGCTGGTGGCGCTGCTCGCCCGTCTGTGGCCGTGGGCCGGTGATACCGCCGAGGTGCACACCCGCCTCACCAGCCTGGACATCTGGCTGATCTCCCTGGGCATCCTGCACTGGACCGTGTTGCTCACCGTGGGCATCGGCGCCTTCATCGTGATGGTCATGAAAGGCCCGGCCTACGTGGCCGACGCCTACCCGCTGCCCAGCCTGCCGCCCGGGCAGCGCGGCCCCAGGGAGCCGTGAGACAATAGCAGGCTGTCGCCGGCCATCAGGGCCGGTGTGCACCAGCCTCTGGATCTACACCATGAACCGCTGCAAGACCCACCCCACCCGACGTCCACTGATCGGCCTCGTCGGCACCGCCATCGTGCTGGGCCTGACACAGCTCGCCCAGGCGCAGACGGGCGTGCGCAATTTCCCCGAGCAAGCCATCCGGGCCACCATGGTGGTGGTCCAGCCGCCCGAAGTGCGCATGGACGGCCAGCCCATGCGCCTGTCGCCCGGCGCCCGAATCCTCGGCACCTCCAACACGGTGGTGCTCTCGGCAAGCCTGGTGGGCCAGGAACTGACCGTCAACTACGTGCCCGACCTGCAGGGCCTGGCGCACCAGGTCTGGATCCTGACCCCGGCCGAAGCCGCCGAGAAGCGCCCCCGCCTGGCTGACCAGCGCAACTACCGCACTGCCGCCGACGGCGCGAACTGAACCCGGCCCATTTCCGGGCCCCCTGATTCACCCGACTGAGCCGGATCGCCCCAGTTGCGTCCGGTGCAAGGAGCATTCCCATGACACGCAAGGTCTTCATCAAGACGTTCGGTTGCCAGATGAACGAGTACGACTCGGACAAGATGGCCGACGTGCTCGGCGCCGCCGAGGGCTTCGAGAAAACCCAGGACCCCGAAGAAGCGGACCTGATCCTGTTCAACACCTGCTCGGTGCGCGAGAAGGCGCAGGAGAAGGTCTTCAGTGACCTCGGCCGCGTCAAGCACCTCAAGAAAAAGGGCGTGCTGATCGGCGTCGGCGGCTGCGTGGCCAGCCAGGAAGGCGCCGAGATCATCAAGCGCGCGCCCTTCGTGGACGTGGTGTTCGGCCCCCAGACCCTGCACCGCCTGCCCGAGATGCTCAAGGCGCGCGAGCGCCTGGCCCAGCCGCAGGTGGACATCAGCTTCCCCGAGATCGAGAAGTTCGACCACCTGCCGCCCGCGCGCGTGGAAGGCGCCTCGGCCTTTGTATCGATCATGGAAGGCTGCAGCAAGTATTGCAGCTACTGCGTGGTGCCCTACACCCGCGGCGAAGAGGTCAGCCGCCCGTTCGAGGACGTGCTGGTCGAGGTGGCCGGCCTGGCCGACCAGGGCGTCAAGGAAGTGACGCTGCTGGGCCAGAACGTCAACGCCTACCGCGGCAGGATGGGCGACACCGACGAGATCGCCGACTTCGCGATGCTGATCGAATACGTGGCCGACATCCCCGGCATCGAGCGCATCCGCTACACCACCAGCCACCCCAACGAGTTCACCCAGCGCCTGATCGACACCTACGCCAAGGTGCCCAAGCTGGTGAGTCACCTGCACCTGCCGGTGCAGCACGGGTCGGACCGCATCCTCATGGCCATGAAGCGCGGCTACACCGCCATGGAATACAAGAGCACGATCCGCAAGCTGCGCGCCATCCGCCCCGACATGTCCATGAGCAGCGACTTCATCGTCGGCTTCCCGGGCGAGACGGACGACGACTTCGAGAAGATGATGAAGCTCATCACCGACATCGGCTACGACAGCAGCTTCAGCTTCATCTTCAGCCCGCGCCCGGGCACACCGGCCGCCAACCTGCCCGACGACACGCCACACGAGGTGAAACTCAAGCGCCTGCAGCACCTGCAGGCCACCATCGAGGAGAACGTGCGCCGCATCAGCGCCAGCCGCGAAGGCACGGTGCAGCGTATCCTGGTGGAAGGGCCGTCGCGCAAGAACGCGGCCGAACTCATGGGTCGCACCGAGTGCAACCGCATCGTCAACTTCGACGGCGGTCCGAACAGCGCTCGCCTGGTCGGTCAGATGATCGATGTGCGCATCACCCAGGCACTGCCGCACTCCCTGCGCGGCGAAGTGCTGGTGCGCGAGACCGTCTGAATCCACCCATCCGTCACCCCGCTGTACCTGCCCACCGCTTCATGCGCTGGTTCCGGCCGTCCTTCCCGCAACTGCTGCTGGCTGCTTTCCTGCTGATCGGCCTGCTGCTGGGCGCCACCGCCTTGCGGGCATTGTTTTCGCTGGAGTCGCTGATGGCCCAGAGCCGCGCCAGCGCAGCCCAGGCGGTGGAGCTGACCAGCGCGGCGCAATCCCTCTCAGAGCGCAGCGTCGCCATGGAGCGGGCCGCTCGCCAGTCACTGGTGCTGCGCGATGCGCAGTTGCGCCAGCAGTTCGACGACGGAGCCCGCCAGGCTCAGGAGATCCTGCGCCGGCTGGAAGACAACGACCTGCCCGCCCAAACGGGTCAGGCATGGCGACAGCAACTGGCTCAGGTGACGTCCGATCTGGACGACCCGACCGAGCCGGCGCTGGATCAGGACCGCCTGATTGCCCAGTCGTTTCGCGAGATGGACCTGCTCAACCGGACGGTTGCCCAGCAAGTCCAAGCCATCATGGCCGAACGCAACACCGCCTTGCAGGACCGACTGGACCTGAGCCGTCAACAACTGGCCATTCAGGTGACCGGCTCCATCCTGCTGTCGGCCGCCATGGCCATCGGATTTGGTGTCTGGCTGGCCAGACCGCTGCAGCGACTGGAGAAGGCCATCGTCGGTCTGGGCGAGAACCGTCTGACAGACGGCATCGACATTCCCGGCCCGCCGGACATCCAGCGCGTTGGCCAGCAGCTCGAGTGGCTGCGCCTGCGCCTGACCGAGCTCGACGCGGACAAGGCCCGCTTCCTGCGTCACATCTCGCACGAGCTGAAGACCCCACTGGCGTCGATTCATGAAGGTGTGGCCGTGCTGGGCGACGGCGTGGCCGGCGCGCTGAACGAGAACCAGAGCGAGGTGGTGCGCATCCTGCAGCACAACACCCACAGCCTGCAGGAACAGATCGAGGCCCTGTTGCGGTTCAATGCCGCGGCATTTGAAGCCAGGCAATTGCGGCGCCAGCCCACCGACCTTCGTGCCCTGGTCGACCACCAGATCGAGACGCTGCGCCTGCGCTGGCAGTCGCGGCAGATCCAGATGCGGGTCACTGGCGATGCACCACCGCTGCAGCTGGACCCTGAAAAAATGGGCTCGGCCATTGGCAACCTGCTGATCAACGCCATTCGCTTCGCCCCGCCAGCATCGCGGGTGGAGGTGGTTCTCAGCCGTACGCCGGGCCTTGTGCAGATCGATGTGATCGACGAAGGTCCAGGCATCGACGAACAGGACCGGGCCTACGTTTTTGAACCCTTCTACCGCGGCCGACGCCAGCCGGACGATGCGGTGCGTGGCACGGGCGTCGGACTGTCGATCGTCCAAGAGTACATTCAGGCCCATGGCGGCCGTGCCCAGCTGCTCACCACGGAGCGCGGCGCCCATTTCCGGATCGAATTGCCCCATGCCGCCTGACCTTGTTCGCCACTCGCTGACCATCATGACCTGCGTCCTGCTGGGGGCCTGCAGCGCCACCCGGCCCGACTCGGCTGCGGTGCTCGCGACGCACCCACCCGCCGCCATCAACCCCACTCCCGCTCCAGCCGAGCCGGCTCAATGCGTGACCGATGCCCCCGTCCGTGTGCTGACAGACCAGCACGGCGATGGTCTTTCCTGCGTCGATTCAATCGACAGCCTGGACCAGGCCCTGGCCTATGCCGAGCGCGTGCGCCCCATGTCCCAGACCGAACTGCAAGCCGAACTGAAGGCCCTGGGCGACCCCGGGCATCAACCGGCGCGCCAGATGCAGGTGGCCCTGGTCCTGATGCAGATGCAGCAGCCGGTCGAGACGGCGCGCGCGCTGGGCTTGCTGCAACGCGTTCAGGCCTCGGCCACCACCGAGGCCGAGACGCTGCGGCCATTGGCTCGGCTGCTGGCCGGCGTGTTGTCCAACCAGCGGCGCCTGGAAGAGCAACTCGAACGGCATGCGGCGCAGTTGCGCGATGCCCAGCGGCGCATCGACCGGCTGGGCGAGCGCCTGGAGGCCATGCGAGCCATCGAGCGCAGCCTGGGTCCACGGGGCAACGGTGCACCACCCGCGGCCCGACCCACGCCATGAGCGGCAGCAACAGCCCACTGGCTGCCCGCGCCCGCCTGCTGGTGGTCGATGACGACCCCGACATGCTTCGGCTGCTCTCGATGCGCCTGCATGCGGCCGGGTACCGGGTCACAGCGGTGGGCTCAGCCGAAGCCGCGTTGGGCCAGCTGGACATCGAACGCCCCCAGCTGGTGCTGTCGGACGTGCGCCTGCCCGGCAAGGACGGGTTGACGCTGTTCGACGAGATCCGGGCACGGCACCCCTCGCTGCCAGTGATCCTGCTGACGGCCCACGGCACCATCCCCGACGCGGTCGAGGCCACGGCGAGGGGGGTGTTCGGCTACCTCACCAAACCCTTCGACGCCAAGGAGCTGCTGGAGAAAATCGGGCAGGCACTGTCCCTGTCCGCGCCTGCCGGCCCGGCCCCCACCGCCGACGAAAGCTGGCGCGCCGGCATCGTCAGCCGCTCCAGCCGCATGGCCGACCTGCTGGCCGAGGCGCGCCTGATCGCCCAGGGCGATGCCAGTGTGCTGCTGCGTGGCGACAGCGGAACCGGCAAGGAGCTGCTGGCCCGGGCCATCCACCTGGCCAGCCGACGGGCCCGGCGCCCGTTCGTGGCGGTCAATTGCGGCGCCATTCCGGAGGCCTTGCTGGAGTCCGAACTGTTCGGGCATGTCAAGGGTGCCTTCACCGACGCGGTGGCCAACCACAAAGGCCTGTTCCAGGCGGCCGACGGCGGCACACTGCTGCTCGACGAAATCGGCGACATGCCCCCGGCCCTGCAGGTCAAGCTCTTGCGGGTGCTGCAGGAGCGCGCCGTGCGCCCGCTCGGATCCAGCCAGTCCATTCCGGTGGATGTGCGCATCATCTCGGCCACCCACCGCGACCTGGAAGCCGCCATGGCCCAAGGCCAGTTCCGCGAGGACCTGTACTACCGCCTCAACGTCGTCACCCTGCAGCTGCCCACCCTGGCCGAGCGGCGGGAGGACATTCCGCTGCTGGCCAACCACTTCCTGACCCTCCTTGCGGCCAAATACGGCAAACGCAGCGCCGGCTTCGCCCCCGAAGCGCTCAAGGCCCTCACCCTGGCCAGCTGGCCCGGCAACGTCCGGCAGCTCTACAACGTGGTGGAGCAGACCTGCGCCCTGTCCACCACACCGCTGGTGTCGCTGGCCATGGTGCAGCGCGCGCTGCGCACCCCTTCCGTCGAGGTGCTGAGTTTTGCTGAAGCCCGCCAGCGCTTTGAGCGCGACTACCTGGTGGGCCTGCTGAAGATGACGGACGGCAATGTCGCCGACGCCGCCCGCCTGGCCCAGCGCAACCGCACCGAGTTCTACCGCCTGCTGCAGAAGCACGATCTCACGCCCGGACTCTTCAAGAGCGATACCGCAGGGGCCGACCCTGTCGCCGATTCGTGACCCTCGCAAAGCGTTGATTCACAAAGATTTTTTCTCGGCAACCGAGCGGCCTGTCGCCAATTGGCGACAGATTCGGCCCTCGGCGGGGTGTTCTTGCCGGAAAAAGCGTCCAATCCCCCAAGAGAGTCGTCCAAGTCTTTGATCTGAAAAGGAAAAACCGACCTGGCACAGGGTTTGCCCTAGTTGGGCATGACTCTCTGTTTGTTCCCCTCGGTCTCCATTGCGGGTACGCGCCTGGCGCTGACGCTGATGACCTGCCTGGCCTGTGCCACCTCGTGGGCACAGGCCATGGACTGGCCGGGCCTGAAGGACCTGGCCCGCAGCCGGTCGCTGGCTCCCTACATCCCCACGCCCGATCAGTTGCCCCCCGACCTGGCCGCGCTGGACTACGACGGGGTCCGGGACATCCGCTTTCGGCCCGAGCGCGCCCTCTGGCGGGACCGTCAGCTGCGCTTTGAGGTCCAGTTCTTCCACCTCGGCCTGTACCAGCGACAAGCCGTGCGCATCCACGAGGTGGGACCCGAAGGCACCCGGCAGCTGCCGCACCAGTCGGCCGACTACGACTACGGCCGCAACCGCCTGGACACCGCCGCCTGGGACGAACTCGGTCATGCCGGGTTCCGCCTGCACCATCCCCTGAACAACCCCGCGTACAAGGACGAGCTGGTGGTCTTCCTGGGCGCCAGCTACTTCCGCGCCCTGGGCGCCGGACAGCAGTACGGCCTTTCGGCCCGGGGACTGGCCATCGACACCGTCGGCGGACAAGGGGAGGAGTTTCCCCGCTTCACCGACTTCTGGCTGCTTCAACCCGAGGCTCAAGCCGACCGCGTGACCGTGCTCGCCCTGCTCGATTCGCCGCGCGCCACCGGCGCCTACCGCTTCGAGATCCGACCGGGCACATCCACCGTGATGACCGTCGATGCGAGCGTCTACCTGCGCGACGGCGGACAGCCCATTGCCCGCCTCGCCCTGGCCCCCCTGACCAGCATGTTCCTGCACGGCGAGAACCAGCCCAGCGCCACCGATTTCCGCCCCGAGGTGCACGACTCCGACGGCCTGCTCATGCACAGCGGCAGCGGCGAATGGCTCTGGCGCCCTTTGCAGAACCCCCGGCAGATTTCGGTCAGCAGCTTCCAGATGACGGCCCCGAAAGGTTTCGGCCTGATGCAGCGCGACCGGCGCCACACCAGCTACGAGGACCCGGAAGCCCACTATGAGAAGCGCCCGAGTGCCTGGGTCGTTCCTCAGGGCGACTGGGGGACGGGTCAGGTCGAACTGGTGCAACTGCCCACACCCGACGAAACCCACGACAACATCGTTGCGTACTGGGTCCCGGCCACGCTGCCGGCACCGGGCCAGCCGCTGGACTTCAGCTACGAACTGCACTGGCAGGGCGACCAGCAGCAAAAGCCGCCCGGCGCCTGGGTAAGCCAAACCCGGATCGGACACGGCTACACCCGCCTGACGCCGGACGAACAGCGTCTTCAGCCGCACTTCGTCGTCGACTTTGACGGCCCTGCCCTGAAAGCCCTGCCGGCAGACGCCACCGTGCGCGCGGTGGTCACGGCCGACGCCAACGGCCAGGTTGTCGAATCCCTGGTCTACCCCTACCCGGCCGCCGGCACCTGGCGCCTGAGCCTGCGTGTGCAGCGCCTGGATCCGGCGCGACCGGTCGAGCTGCGCGCCTTCCTTCAAACGGACAACCACACCCTGAGCGAAACATGGACGCACGTCATACTGCCCGACTGAATGCGCCCGCCCGCGGCCTGCTGCGCGAAGAGCGACACCCCAACTCGGTGACGGCCCCGCCGTTGCTGCGCGGGTCCATGCCACCCCGTCCCTGGGCGGGATTCTGGAAGGGTCTGGGTTCGGCCGCGCTGTTCATCGCGACCCGACTGATGCCCCCCCGGGAACCACGGGCACCCCTCGCCGCCACAGCAGCGGCATGGGAGCGCGCGGCGATCCAACGTCGCCGCAGCTTTCTGGCCCTGACGGTCTGCATCAGCCTGCTCGCTGCCCTGCTGTTCGTGCAGGTGCAGCCCGAGATCGGACCTGCCTGGGTACAGGCCCTGCACGCCCTCCTGTTCGTGGTGCTGACCACCTGGGTGGCCACCGGGTTCGTGACCGCCCTCATGGGGGCCTGGGTTCTGCTGCGCGGCGACCGGCACAGCGTGTCGGCGGCCTCGGTCCGAGATCGCGAGCTGTCGGGTGACACCCGCACCGCCATCATCATGCCCATCTGCAACGAGGACGTTGCCACCGTCTTTGCCGGCCTGCGGGCCACTTGCGAATCGCTGGCTGGAACCGGCCATGCAAGGCAATTCGACGTCTATGTCCTGTCGGACAGCAACGACCCTGAGACCATCGCCGCTGAACGGCAGGCATGGGAAGCCCTGCGATCGGCACTGACCACACCGTCTGGCGAGGCGGCCGTGCAGGTGTACTACCGCCTGCGCCGCCGGCGCACGCACCGCAAGGCCGGCAACGTGGCCGACTTCTGCCGTCGCTGGGGCCGGCAATACGACCATATGGTGGTGCTCGACGCCGACAGCGTGATGAGCGGCGCCTCGCTGGTCACCCTGGCCAAACTCATGGAAGCGAACCCCCAGGCCGGCATCATCCAGACCGCCACCCAGTCGATCGGTCACCAGACGCTGCACGCACGGGCCCAGCAGTTCGCCGCCCGGGTCACGGGCCGGCTGTTCACCCTGGGCATGCAGTACTGGCAGCTCGGCGAATCCCACTACTGGGGGCACAACGCCATCATCCGCGTCGACGCCTTCATGCGCCACTGCGCCCTGGCACCGATCCAGGGGCGCGGCGGCCTCAGTGGCGGCATCCTGTCGCACGACTTTGTCGAAGCAGCCCTGATGCGACGCGCCGGCTACCACGTGTGGCTGGTGGCCGACGTCGGCGGCAGCTTCGAACAGCAGCCCCCGGACCTGCTGTCCGAACTGCAACGCGACCGTCGCTGGTGCCAGGGCAACCTGCAGAACGCCCGCCTGATCGCCGAACCCGGTCTTCACGGCATGCACCGGGCCATGCTGGCCGTGGGCACCATGTCATACCTGTCGGCACCGCTTTGGCTGGGCTTCATGGTCCTGGGGCTGGCCATGCTGCTGTCAAGCGGCCTGGGCGTGGCAGGTGCGCGCCCCCTGTCTGGCGCCAGCCTGGGCCTGTGGGCCGTGACCCTGACCCTGCTGTTTATGCCCCGGGTGCTTGGCGTGGCCGCCGTCCTGCTCAAGGGACAGCAACGCGGCTTCGGCGGCACCTGGCGCCTGCTGGGCAGTGCCCTGCTGGAAACCATTCTGGCCATCCTGCAGGCGCCCGTGCGCATGATCGCTCACTCGATCTTTGTCTGGGCCGCGCTGACCGGCATGAAGCTGGACTGGAAATCCCCGCCACGGGAAGCCACCGGTGTGTCCTGGCGCACCGCCGCGGGCCGGCTGGGCGCCATGCAGATGGCGGCACTGATGTTCATGAGCGCCATGGCACTGACCCATCCGGGCCTTTTGCCCTGGTTGCTGCCGGTCACCCTGCCACTGGCGCTGGCTGTCTTCACCACCGTGCTCACCGGTCACGTCCGCCTGGGCGAGTGGGCACGTTCCGGTGGTGCGCTGCTGGTTCCGGAGGAAGCCTGGTCACCCGCCGTCCTTCGCAAGGCCTGGCGCCACGCTTCCCGCATGAGCATGAGCCGAGCCGCCGTCACAGCCGGCTGACGAGATCAGACCGCCCTCTACTGGTCCGGGCGCAGGTAGCGCGCGTCCGACCAGGTGGCCAGCCACTGGGGCACAAAGGCCACAAAAATGGCAGCAAACATACCTGTCAGGAAGGCATCGCCCCAGGCCATGAGCCCGCGCGCCACCAGCGCCTGCTCCAGTGCCACACCGCCAGCCAGACGGTACAACAGTTCGCGCAAGACACCTGCAGCGAACACCGCCACGGCGGTGCCCAGAAAGGCCCGTCCCAGCGTGTAGATGAACAGGTTGGGCGGTAGCCAGCGCCGCAGACCCGCGCCAATGCCCAGAGCCAGGGTGGCCGGCGCCAGCCCGACCCAAAGCAACTGCGAAATCACCATCTCGGGTGGCAGGACGCCCACCAGCCACACGACCAAGGCCACCCCCACGAGCACCGGCACAGCCAGCGGCCAACCGAGCACCAGCACGAGCAGGCAGGCGCCCGATAGCTGCACCTGCAGGCCCTGCGGCATCTTCTGTGGCATCAGCCAGAGCCAGGGCAGCAGAGCCAGGGCGGCCAGCGCGGGCGTGAGCAGCGGTCCATCCAGCATGCGCCACGGCCGCAGCGAAAGCGCCACCAGCAACGCCAGCACACAAAGCGCGATTTCCAGGCCGTTCAACATGGGGCTGCAGTATCGGCCCGCCAGACCCGCGCTGGCTTGACTTTGGTCAACCCATGCCGGGGAGCTTGGGCATGCCCTTCATGCCACCCATGCGCTTCATCATCTTCATGAGGCCGCCGCCCTTCATTTTTTTCATCATGCCCTGCATCTGCTCGAACTCCTTGAGCAGCCGGTTGACTTCCTGCACATGCACACCGGCACCGGCGGCGATGCGGCGCTTGCGTGTGGCCTTGATGAGCTCGGGCTTGCTGCGCTCCTTGGGCGTCATGCTGCAGATGATGCCCTCCTTGCGCTTGATGTCCTTTTCGGCGCGGGTCAGGTCGGCCTCGCTGGCCTTGGCCGCCAGGTTGCCCGGCAATTTGTCCATCAGGCTGGACAGCCCCCCCATCTGCTTCATCTGGCGGATCTGCTCGAGGAAGTCATTGAGGTCGAAACCCTCGCCGCTCTTGACCTTGGCCGCCAGCTTCTGAGCCGCGGCCATGTCGACACCGGCCGTGACCTGCTCGACCAGGGCAACGATGTCGCCCATGCCCAGCACGCGCCCGGCATGACGCTCGGCGTCGAACACCTCCAGCCCGTCGATCTTCTCGGACACACCGGCGAACTTGATCGGCGCCCCGGTCACCTGGCGCACCGACAGGGCGGCGCCCCCGCGCGAGTCGCCGTCGGTCTTGGTCAGAATGATGCCGGTCAGTGGCAGGGCCTCCTTGAAGGCCTTGGCGGTGTTGATCGCATCCTGGCCCTGCATGGCATCGACCACGAACAGGGTCTCCACCGGGTGGATGGCCGCGTGCAGTTCCTGGATCTCGCGCATCAGGACTTCGTCGATCGCCAGACGACCGGCCGTATCCACCAGCAGCACATCAAAAAAGTGCTTGCGCGCGTAATCCAGCGCTCCGCGGGCGATGTCCAGCGGCTTCTGGTCGGGCGTGCTCGGAAACCATTCGGCGCCGGCCTGGGCGGTCACCGTTTTCAGCTGTTCGATGGCCGCCGGCCGGTAGACGTCGCCCGAGACCGTCAGCACCTTCTTCTTGCGCTTTTCGATCAGGTGTTTGGCCAGCTTGGCGGTGGTGGTGGTCTTGCCGGCACCCTGCAGGCCCGCCATCAGGATGACGGCCGGCGGCTGCGCCGCCAGGTTCAGGTCGGCCACCCCCTCGCCCATGGTGGCGGCGAGTTCCCGGTTGACGATACCCACCAGGGCCTGGCCCGGGGTTAGCGAGCCGACCACTTCCTGCCCGAGTGCCTTTTCTTTCACCCGGGCGATGAAATCGCGCACCACCGGCAGGGCCACATCGGCCTCGAGCAGCGCCATGCGCACCTCGCGCAGCATCTCGCTGACGTTGTCCTCGGTGATGCGGGCCTGGCCGCGCATCGTCTTGACGATGCGTGACAGGCGTTCGGAAAGTGCTGATGCCATGATGTGCCTGAACCGCGGCCCGGTCGCGGACGGACCTTGCCTTAAACTGTGCGGATGATTCTAGCTGCGCCCGGCCATGCCCACCGACTTGGCGGCGTCACCCCATGAACCTCATGTCTGCCGTGGTTGCCAACCCGTCTGCCGCCGTCTTGTCGTCGGTGGCGGCCCTGTCCTACGCCTGTCTGGCGTGGGCGCACCACCGCATGACGGCCACGCAGGTGCGTGTGGCCATCGGGGCGGCGTGGCTGTTGCACCTGTTGGCACTGGGGCAAGGCCTGGTGGGAGACCCGGTGCGCTTCGGCTTTGCACCGGCGCTCTCGATCACCGCCTGGTTGCTGCTCACAGTCTACCTGGTGGAGAGCCGGCTGTACCCGCAGCTTCAGGCCCGCTGGCCACTGGCCGCGCTCGGCGCCCTCACCGTGGTACTCGCCCTGCTGTTTCCCGGCACCGATTACCCCACCCTGAAGTCTCCCTGGTTGCCTTTGCACTGGGCACTGGGCATCGCGTCTTACGGCTTGATTGGCGCGGCGGTGGTGCATGCGTGGTTGATGCAGCGTGCCGAACGCGCCATGCGCATGGGCTCTTCGAGCGAAACCAGCATGCCCTTGCTCATGCTGGAGCGCCTGACTTTCCGCTTCGTCGGTGCCGGCTTTGCCCTGCTGACCGCCACCCTGGTGGCCGGCACCCTGTTTGCCGAAGCCTTCCGCCAGGCCTGGGTCTGGGATCACAAGACCGTGTTCTCGGTGCTGTCCTGGTTCACCATGGGTGTGCTGCTGTGGGGACGCTGGCGACTGGGATGGCGTGGTCGACTGGCCGTGCGCATGCTGTACCTGGGTGCGGGCTTGCTTCTGCTGGGCTATGTCGGCTCCCGCTTTGTCATCGAGGTCGTGCTGCAGCGGATGTGAAATGCCGGTCATCATGAAATACCTGCTGGTGCTGGCCGTGGTGCTGGTCGCTTTCTGGATCTGGCGCAACAACCGCATCCAGAACGACACGCCGCCCAAACCGCCAAAGAAGCGCAAGACCCGGACGCCCATGGTCATGGTCGAATGCCGCCACTGTGGCACCCACCTGCCCGAAAGCGAAGCCTTCGTCGGTCGGCACGGCAGCTATTGCAGCGAAGAACACCGTCGCCTGCAGGGCGACTGAAGCGCAGCCACCGCAGACACCGTCATGGCGCGAGACAACCCGTCGCAGTTTGCACCTTCCTGGTTCTCCGTTTTCGAGGGCCAGAGCAGCCACGGACGCCAGCAGCGCCAGCGCGCCCTGGACCGCCTATGGCGAACCTTCATGCGCGCGCGGGTCTTCATCTCCGTGGTTCTGCTGGCACTGCAGGTCTACCTGCTGGTGTCCGGAACCGGTGGGCCGGACTGGCTGGTCCTGGTCTGTGCCTTGCATGTGACGGCCGCGGTGGCCGTCCTGCTGTGGCTGGAGCCGGTTGCGCACAACCGACTGATCCAGCTGCAGTGGCTGCTGACCATCGGTGTGGACATCGTGGTGTTTGCGCTCTTGCAGCACTTTCAGAAGGGTGGCTTCAACTACCTGCCGCTGTTTGCGCTACCGGTGTTGCTGGCCTCCATCCTGGGCCCATTGACCCTGGGGCTGGCCGCTGCGGCCGCGGTCACCCTCTACCTGTTGGGTGATGCCGCGCTGAGTGCGCCCCTGCTCAGCGAGATCTCCACCGCCCGTCTGCTGCAGGCCGGCCTGACAGCCACCGGTTTCTTCTTGGTGGCGGTTCTGGCCAACCAGCTGGCGCTTCGCCTGGCGCGTGAAGAGGCTGTGGCCAAGAGCAGCCAGGACGCCGCACGCGCCCAGGCCCAGGTCAACGAGCTCATCATCGAAAGCCTGAGCGAGGGCGTGATGGTGGTGGATCCCCATGGGGTGGTGCGCAACGCCAACCCGGCGGCACAGACCATGCTTATGGGTGGGGTCTACCCCCAGAACACCCGCCTGCTGCTGTCCGCCAGGGACAACTGGGCCGGGCTGGCGCAGCTGGTGCAAGAAACCTACCTGCTGGGCCAGCCCATGGAATCCGAGGTCCACATCGACATCGACGAACTCACCACACACCGGCTGTTTGCACGCACCCGGCTGACCACCCAGAGCGGGAGAAATGCCGGCCTGTGTGTGCTGTTCCTGGAGGACTTGCGCGAGCTCGAGGCGCAGGTGCGAACCGAAAAGCTCGCTTCCATGGGCCGCATGTCCGCAGCCGTGGCACACGAAATCCGCAACCCCTTGTCCGCCATCACCCAGGCCAATGCCCTGCTGGATGAAGAGGTACAGCACCCGACTCAGAAGAAGCTGACCCACATGATCGGTCAGAACGCCCAGCGGCTCTCGCGCATCGTCGACGACATCCTTAATGTCGCACGTGCCCAGCCGAGCCAGATCGAGGACAACCTGCCGACCATTCCGCTGGACGACCACATCCGCCTGATCACCCGCGAGTGGGTTCGACAGAACCAGGCCAAGGGCAAGATCGGGGTGCACGTGCACGCGCCAGGCGCACTGGTTCGATTCGACCTCGAGCACCTTCGCCGCTTGATGATCAACCTGCTCGACAACGCCCTCAAGCACGCCAGTGGCCAGCCCTCCTCCATCCGCGTCATCACCCAGCCCAGCGGCCATGAGCGGATTCGCTTGTCGGTCTGGAGCGACGGTGCGCCGCTGGAGCCGAGCGTGCTGCGTCACCTGTTCGAGCCCTTCTTCTCGTCCGAAAGCCGCTCCAGTGGTCTGGGTCTGTACATCTGCCGAGAACTGTGCGAGCGCTATGGCGCCCAGATTGCCTACCAGCGGACCGTGCTGGACCAGCGGGAAGGCAACGAGTTCTATGTGTTCATGCCGGCCTCCGGCCTGGCGCCGCGGGCTTCGGGGTCTTCGCACCGATCGACACCACCGGGCGATTCGGTGCCGGCCCTCAGCCGACCGCCTGGCCTGTCGCGCCTGAGTGGTACTCCCCTTTCCACCCGCTGATCCGGCATGCCCGAGAAACTGACCGCCTCCATCCTTGTGGTCGACGACGAGCCCGACCTGAGAACGCTCTATGAACTGACTTTGCTTCGGGAAGGCCACGAGGTGGTGGCCGCCCCCGATCTGGCCCAGGCCCGCGAATGGTTGGCCCAACGCCAGTTCGACGTGCTGATCACCGACATGCGACTGCCCGATGGGCTGGGACTGGAGCTGCTGCACGAGCTGGCCGAGCGGCAGCGCACCGAAAAGAGCATCGTGATCACCGCCTATGGTTCGGCGGAAAACGCGGTGGAAGCCCTCAAGAGCGGGGCCTTCGACTACCTGACCAAACCGGTGGATCTCAAGCAGCTGCGCACGGCCGTCACGTCGGCCATGACCAGCCAGCGACACATGCCCGCCACGCGCCAGACAGCCAGTCCTATGACGCCTGGTCTGCCTGTGGCACCCCCATCGATCGCTCCGCCCCCGCCGGCGGGCGTTCGCGCGCTGGCCCGCATCGTGGGTGATTCGGCCGTGATCCGGCAGATCAAGGGCCGCATTGAAAAAGTCGCCTCCAGCATGGCACCGGTGCTCATCCTTGGTGAATCGGGCACCGGCAAAGAGCTGGTGGCCCGAGCCGTGCACGAATGCAGCCACCGATGCGCAGGCCCGTTTGTGGCTGTTAACTGCGGCGCCATCCCGGAGCACCTGATCGAAGCCGAATTCTTCGGCGCGCGCAAAGGCGCCTACACGGGCGCCAGCCAGGACCGCGAAGGCTTCTTCCAGGCCGCCAGAGGGGGCACCCTGTTTCTCGACGAGATCGGCGACCTGCCCCTGGCCATGCAGGCCAAATTGCTGCGCGTGATTCAGGAGCGTCGTGTTCGGCCACTCGGTGGCGTCCAGGAAGAGGCGGTGGATGTCCGACTGGTCAGCGCCACCCACCGCAATCTGTCCGTCATGGTGCAGGATGGCGGCTTCCGCCAGGACCTGTTCTACCGCCTCAACGTGATCGAGCTTCGCACACCGTCCCTGCGCGAACGGCGCGACGACCTGCCTGCGCTGGCCAGGGCATTGTTGCAGCGCATCTGTGAAGACAGCGGGCTTCCAGCACCCGAACTGTCCCCAGCGGCGCTCGACTGGCTGCAGGCCCACCCCTTGGTGGGCAATGTCCGCGAACTGGAAAACCTGCTGCAACGCGCTCTGGCGCTGAGCGACGGGCAACAGCTGCAGCCGACAGACTTTGGCGACAGCCCACCGTCACACCATCGGAACAGCCCGGCTTCGCCC
Source organism: Burkholderiales bacterium (assembly GCA_030604135.1). Lineage (GTDB taxonomy): Bacteria > Pseudomonadota > Gammaproteobacteria > Burkholderiales > Burkholderiaceae_C > Hydrogenophaga. Next base: position 78,368 of record JAUVWL010000009.1, read on the forward strand.
GAGTCGGCACCGGGGCTGGTCACCGAGCCGGACACCTTGCCTCAGGACCCGATCCCCACCGACCTCCAGCGCTACCTCGACGAGCAGGAGCGTGAGGTCCTGCTCAAGGCCCTGAAAGAGTGCGGCTTCAACCGCACGGCCGCCGCTGCCCGCCTGGGATTGAACCTGCGGCAGATGCGATACCGCATCCAGCGACTGGGCATTGCCATGCCATCGGACGACGACGATGCGGCCTGAGACCTGCCCCCCCCTGCCCGATCCCCAATGGGAGGATGGGTGGCTGAGCTCCGCCCGCCGCTGCCCCTCGCCCAACCACGGTGAACGGCCTGCCTTCGCCTGCATCGACCTGATCGTGTTGCACTCGATCAGCCTGCCACCCGGCGTGTACGGCGGACGGGAAATCGAGCAGTTGTTCACCAACCAACTCGACTGGGACAGCCACCCCTACTTCGGGCAGATCCGGGGCTTGCAGGTTTCCAGCCATTTCCTGATCCGCCGAGACGGCGAGCTGGTGCAGTTTGTCAGTGGCGATGCAAGGGCCTGGCACGCAGGCGAATCCTGCTGGCGGGGACGGACACAGTGCAACGACGACTCTGTGGGCATTGAACTCGAAGGACTTGAAGGGGATGTCTTCGAGGTGGCGCAGTACGACAGCCTGGTTCATCTGTGCCAGGCCATCCGGCGACGCTATCCGGTGTGCCATGTGGCCGGTCACGAGCACATAGCGCCTGGGCGAAAGCACGACCCCGGCCCGGGCTTCGACTGGCTTCAACTGCAGCGAGCCCTCGGTTGGGACACAGCCTGTTTCCCACCCGCAACAGTCCGGGAACACTGGGCTCAAAGCGCCCCTTGATCGGCCGGCCCCCCCATTCAGGGGGGCCGACGAAGGAACGCCGCCGCCCGCAGCGGAAAATCGGCCTGGACCACCGGCCGATGCTGGCTTTCCAGTCACAAGCGCCGATGGCGCCTGCGCTGCGGCCCTCCCGGGTGCCTGACACGACCTGGCTCGAAGCCACCGGGTTTTTGCCTGACGAAATAGGGGAGTGAGACAATCCCCGTGTTTTCCCGAACACACTACCTGTAGTGGCTTGTACCACCCTGAGACACCAGATATAGTGTGTGCCGGTGTCAAACAGAATTCGCGAACGCCCAGTCCGAAAGCCGCATTCAGGGTTGATCCTTACCGGGTCACCACTTGAAATCATGCCGGGTTTTGGTGCGCGACTCGACCGCTGCCCGCCCCCGCCCCGGGGGAGAACTCCAGAAGAATCGAAAGAGGAACCATGCACACTGCCCAGTCCACCGTCACATCGACCGCGCTTCCTGCCACGCCGGCAGGCGCCAGCGTGAGCTCTGCGTCTGCCGCCGGGTCGGTCTATTCGCACTACCAGATCATCCGCCGCAACGGCGCGGTGGTGTCCTTCGAGCCCAGCAAGATCGCCGTCGCGCTCATGAAGGCCTTTCTGGCGGTGCACGGCACGCAAGGGGCAGCATCGGCCAGCGTGCGAGAAACCGTCGACCAATTGACCCAGAACGTGGTGCGTGCCCTGATGCGTTCGCGCCCGGGCGGCGGCACCTTCCATATCGAAGACGTGCAGGACCATGTCGAGCTCGGCCTGATGCGCAGCGGCAACCACGAAGTGGCCCGCGCCTATGTGCTCTACCGCGAGCGCCGCGCCCAGGAGCGTGCGCAACAGGCTCAGGCCACGCCGCAGACCGCAGAGGCAACGCTTCATGTCACCGACGGCGGTCAGCGTGTGCCTCTGAACATCGGCGGCCTGCAGAAGCTGATCGAATCTGCTTGCGAGGGACTGGGCAGCGACGTGCGCCCCGAACCGATCGTGGCCGAGACCAAGCGCAACCTGTACGACGGCGTGCCGATGGAAGAGGTCTACAAGGCCTCCATCCTGGCCGCCCGCACGTTGATCGAGAAAGACCCTGACTACACCTACGCCACCGCCCGCCTGCTGCTGCACACCATCCGCAAGGAGATCCTGGGCGAAGAAGTGCCCCAGTCGGCCATGGACGAGCGCTACGCCGAGTACTTCCCCGGCTTCATCAAGCGCGGCGTCGAGGCCGAGTTGCTCAACCCCGAGCTGCTCAACTACGACCTGCGCAAGCTGGGTGCGGCCCTGAAGGCCGAGCGCGACCTGCAGTTCGACTACCTCGGCCTGCAGACGCTGTACGACCGCTATTTCCTGCACGTGCGCAAGACCCGTATTGAAATGCCGCAGGCATTCTTCATGCGGGTGGCCATGGGCCTGGCCCTCAATGAAATCGACCGCGAAGCACGCGCCATCGAGTTCTACGAAGTGCTCTCGTCGTTCGACTTCATGAGCAGCACACCCACACTGTTCAACAGCGGCACGCTGCGCTCGCAGCTGTCCAGCTGCTACCTGACCACCGTGCCCGACGACCTGGACGGCATATACGAGTCGATCAAGGAAAACGCCCTGCTGTCGAAGTTCGCCGGCGGTCTGGGCAACGACTGGACACGCGTGCGTGCCCTGGGCGCCCACATCAAGGGCACCAACGGCGAGTCGCAAGGCGTTGTTCCCTTCCTGAAAGTGGTCAACGACACCGCCGTGGCGGTCAACCAGGGCGGCAAGCGCAAGGGCGCGGTCTGCACCTACCTGGAGACCTGGCACCTGGACATCGAAGAATTCCTGGAGCTGCGCAAGAACACCGGCGACGACCGCCGCCGCACGCACGACATGAACACGGCGAACTGGATTCCCGATCTGTTCATGAAACGCGTGATGGAAAAAGGCGAGTGGAGCCTGTTCTCGCCCAACGACGTGCCCGACCTGCACGACAAGTTCGGCATCGAGTTCGAGCGCGCCTATGTGGCCTATGAAGAGAAGGCTGCGCGCGGCGAGATCAAGCCCTACCGCAAGGTGCCGGCCACCGATCTGTGGCGCAAGATGCTCTCGATGCTGTTCGAGACCGGCCATCCCTGGATCACCTTCAAGGACGCCTGCAACGTTCGCAGCCCGCAGCAGCACGCCGGTGTGGTGCACAGCTCCAACCTCTGCACCGAAATCACGCTCAACACCAGCGACACCGAAACCGCGGTCTGCAACCTCGGCTCGGTCAACCTGCTCAAGCACATCAAGGACGGCCAGCTCGACCACGTCAAGCTGCAGCGGACGATCAACACCGCGATGCGCATGCTCGACAACGTGATCGACATCAACTACTACGCGGTCAAGAAGGCGCGCGACTCCAACCTGCGCCACCGCCCGGTCGGCCTGGGCATCATGGGCTTCCAGGACGCCTTGTACGAGCTGCGCATCCCCTATGCCTCCAGCGCGGCGGTCGATTTCGCCGACCGTTCAATGGAAGCGGTCTGCTACTACGCCTACTGGGCCTCGACCGAACTCTCGCGTGAGCGCGGCCGCTACAGCAGCTTCAAGGGCTCGTTGTGGGACCAGGGCATTTTGCCGCCCGACACACTTGCCCTGCTTGAACGCGAACGCGGAGGCTACGTCGATGTCGACCGTACCGCCTCGCTGGACTGGGATGCCCTGCGCCAGAAGATCGCCCGTGACGGCATGCGCAACTCCAACTGCGTGGCCATCGCCCCGACCGCCACCATCTCCAACATCATCGGTGTCGATGCCTCGATCGAACCCTGCTTCGGCAACCTCTCGGTCAAATCCAACCTGTCGGGCGAGTTCACCGTCATCAACGGCTACCTGGTCAAGGACCTCAAGCGCCTGGGACTGTGGGACGACGTGATGGTCATGGACCTCAAGCACTTCGACGGCTCGCTGCAACCCATCGACCGCGTGCCACAAGACGTCAAGGCCCTGTACACCACCGCGTTCGAGATCGAGCCCATGTGGCTGGTCGAAGCCGCAGCGCGTCGCCAGAAGTGGATCGACCAGGCGCAGAGCCTGAACATCTACATGGCCGGCGCATCGGGCAAGAAGCTTGACGAGACCTACAAGCTCGCGTGGTTGCGCGGCCTCAAGACCACCTACTACCTGCGCACCACCTCGGCCACGCAGGCCGAGAAGTCCACGGGTCGGGCTGGCCAGCTCAATGCCGTGGCCGTTCACGAATCGAAAGCGCAGGCAGCAGAGGCCATTGAGCCGGCCACCGATGTGAAGTTCTGCGCCATCGACGATCCGGGCTGTGAAGCCTGCCAATGAGCCATCGCTCTGACGCGTGGTTCATGTGTGTTGTGGTGTCGCATTCGATGCGGCATCACAACACAATCACATGGCCTCGTGCATGAGTCCTTTGCTTTTCATGCCGACACTTCGATAATCCGATGAATTGGACATCACTATGTTGACCTGGGACGAACCCGTCACTCCTTCGTTGAAGCCTCACACCTCTTCTCAGCCGGCCCCTGTGCCGGCGGCGTCAGGCTCACTGTCCAGCTCCTCTGCCTCCTCCGCCAGCACCGCCCAGGGGCGTCGCGTCAATGTGGCCGACAAGCGCATCATCAACGGCCAGACCGACGTCAATCAACTGGTGCCGTTCAAGTACAAGTGGGCCTGGGAAAAGTACCTCGCCACCTGTGCCAACCACTGGATGCCGCAGGAAGTGAACATGAGCCGCGACATCGCGCTCTGGAAAGACCCCAACGGCCTGACCGAAGACGAGCGACGCATCGTCAAGCGCAACCTCGGTTTCTTCGTCACCGCCGACTCGCTGGCCGCCAACAACATCACACTGGGCACCTACCGCCACATCACTGCGCCCGAGTGCCGCCAGTTCCTGCTGCGCCAGGCGTTCGAGGAAGCCATTCACACCCACGCCTACCAGTACATCGTGGAGTCGCTGGGCCTGGACGAAGGCGAGATCTTCAATGCCTACCACGAGGTGAAGTCCATCCGCGACAAGGACGAGTTCCTGATCCCGTTCATCGACGCGATCATGGATCCCAACTTCAAGACCGGCACACCGGAGGCCGACCAGACGCTGCTGAAGTCGCTGATCGTGTTTGCCTGCCTCATGGAGGGCCTGTTCTTCTACGTCGGCTTCACACAGATCCTCGCATTGGGCCGCCAGAACAAGATGACCGGCGCTGCCGAGCAGTACCAGTACATCCTGCGCGACGAGTCCATGCACTGCAATTTCGGTATCGACCTGATCAACGCGATCAAGCTCGAGAACCCCATGCTCTGGACATCCGAATTCAAGGCCGAGATCAAGGCCCTGTTCATCGAGGCGGTCGAACTCGAGTACCGCTACGCCGAAGACACCATGCCGCGTGGCGTGCTGGGGCTCAATGCGTCGATGTTCAAAGGCTACCTGCGCTACATCGCCAACCGCCGCGCGACCCAGATTGGTCTGGATCCGCTGTTCCCCAACGAAGAAAACCCGTTCCCCTGGATGAGCGAGATGATCGACCTCAAGAAAGAGCGCAACTTCTTCGAAACCCGGGTCATCGAGTACCAGTCCGGCGGCGCGCTGTCCTGGGACTGATCCTCTGCCTCGGGGCTGGCCACACCTTCCTGCACCATGCGTTCCCACACCAAGACCCTGTATCCGGCGCTTCGGCATCCGGCACAGGGTTTTGTCACAGCGTTCAACCTCCTGCGGTCAACGGTGGATGCATCCGCCCGACCACAGGGGGCTGAATCACTTCCTCGGCTGAGTCCGGGCGAAGTGCTCTTTGCAACTTGATCAAGGAGAAAACAATGGCAACTGCGAAAAAAGCCCCGGCCAAGAAGGCCGCTCCGGCGAAGAAGGCCGCCCCGGCGAAGAAGGCCGCCCCGGCGAAGAAAGCCGCTCCGGCGAAGAAGGCCGCTCCGGCGAAGAAAGCCGCTCCGGCGAAGAAAGCCGCTCCGGCGAAGAAAGCCGCTCCGGCCAAGAAAGCCGCTCCGGCCAAGAAAGCCGCTCCGGCGAAGAAAGCCGCTCCGGCCAAGAAAGCCGCTCCGGCGAAGAAAGCCGCTCCGGCGAAGAAAGCCGCCCCGGCGAAGAAAGCCGCCCCGGCGAAGAAAGCCGCTCCGGCGAAGAAGGCTGCTCCGGCGAAGAAAGCCGCTCCGGCGAAGAAAGCGGCTCCTGCCAAAAAGGCCGCTCCGGCGAAGAAGGCAGCCCCCGCAAAAAAAGCTAAGCCGGCCTCGAAGCCGGCAGCCCCTGCGGCCCCTGCAGCACAGACCAAGTTGAACCCACAGGCAGCCTGGCCGTTCCCCACGTCCAGCAAGCCCTGAGTTCAGACCGGTTTCGGCTGACGAGCCCGACGCTTGCGCGTCGGGCTTTTTTTATGCCCGCATCACGCGGTGAAACGGTAGTTCTGCCCACCGCGACTGGCGATTTTGGCGGCCCCGATGCGGTTGCCCAACTCGGCACCACGGCGCAGCGTCCAGCCTTGTGAGAGTCCGTGCAGCAGGGCTGCCCTGAATGCATCTCCACAACCCGTGGGATCCACCACCTCGCTGGCCTGTATACCCGCCAAGCGCACCCGCTGCCCCTCTTCCCAGACGTCACAGCCCTGCTCACCCAGTGTCACCACCAGACCGCGCACACGGTTGGCTATCTCGTCCAGCGAGAAACCGGTTCGGTCGCAGAGCATCTGACCTTCATAGTCGTTCACTGTGACCCAGCTGGCCAACTCAATGAACTGGCGCAGCTCTTCTCCGTTGAACATGGGCAAACCCTGGCCCGGGTCGAATACAAAGGGAATCCCGGCCTCATGCAACTGCCGTGCGTGGGAGAGCATGGCGTCACGCCCGTCGGGCGAAATGATGGCCAATGTGATGTCCTGGCGCGACGGCACCGGGTTCTCATGCGCCTGTGACATGGCACCCGGGTGAAAGGCCGTGATCTGGTTGTTGTCGCGATCGGTCATGATCATCGCCTGTGCGGTGTAGCTCTGAGTGGTGGTGCCGACGTGCGTGGTGTCCACCCCCAAGGCCTGCAGGCGCTCCAGGTAATCCTGTGCATCGCCGCCCACCATGGCCAGGGGCGCCACCGGCGATCCGAGCTGACGCAAGCCATAGGCGATATTCCCGGCACACCCGCCAAACTCGCGCCGAAGGCCCGGAACCAGAAAAGACACATTGAGGATGTGCAACTGGCTGGGCAATATCTGTTCGGCAAAACGCCCTTCAAACCCCATGATGGTGTCAAAGGCCAGTGAGCCACAAACCAGAATTGTCATGTCGTTCTTTCGCTTCAAGGATAAAAGACCAGTGCCCGGTAGCCAGCCATCGGCACCGATTCGCCGAGATCGATGGCCAGTTGCAGCTGCACGGACAAGGAGCCGCGTGCCGGCACGACGACCGGTTGCCCGGGCCATTCGGAAGGCAGAAACACCCGGCGAGCCACCGTCTGGTCGCGGGTATCGGTGAGGGTAAGCTCCAACGCCGGGACCGCCAGTGGCAAGTCGGAGCGATTCTTCAGGACGAGATCGAAGGCATAGGCAGTGCCCACCCGCCGAATCAGTTGCGCACTTTCGATGACGATGTCATCGATGCGGCGCACCGGACCGATCTCACAGGCGGGCGGATGACACACCCAGCGCACGACCGACTCCAGTTGCGGCTGCCACGCCACAACGCGGGCGCGCTCGTGGTACATCCACTGGGCCAGCAGCGCACCGCCCAGGCACAGGGCCAGCAGCGACAAGGCGGCACGCACCGAAGGCCTTCGCCAAAAGGCCTTGCGGCGCGCCTGCTGCACGAACTGGGGCACTGCATCGGGTACCTCGGCTTCAGGCAAGATCGACTCGAGGGAGGGAGGGGGAGCGTCCCGATCCGGCACCTGGGGTGGCACGGGAGGCGCCAGGGGCGGTTCGGCGTGCAGTGGCAGACCGATCGGGAGATCCACCGCAGCCGCTGTGGGTGGGTCGGCGCTCGAGGTCGAAGAGGCAAACTGCAACAACTCGGCGTGAAAGTCTTCAGTCACACCCCGTCGGACACGGGTTGGCGCCGGGCCTCCGGCGGGCTTGTCTGCGCTGGGCTCCGGACCCAGCACATCGCCATGGGGAACAGGCCGCACTGCCTGGGCGACGGGAGCCGTTGGCGAGTACAAGGCGCGCGTCAATGCATCGGAGACACGTTCAGGCAGGCGTGCGGCACTGGCTGTCATACCATCCGACTCGGCCAAAGGTGAGAAGCCGGACAAGACCTCTCCCGGCGCATCGTCGTCAAAAGGCCAGGGCAAACCGGACGAAACAGTGCTGGGAGCACCGACCTGCGCTGCAACCTCTACCGGCAATGACTCAGAGGCTGCGTCGGGCACCCGAACCGATTGGCCGCCGCCCAATGAGCCATTGGGCGGCCGGACCTGCTCACGGGCTGACACCTGCGTCGGGGTGGCCTGTTGTTCTGCCTCTGCCACCGGTGCCGGCTCGTCATCGGTCCAGCCGTCCAGATAGAGGGTCGCATCGAACACGTCCGCACAATGTCCGCACCGTACCCAGCCGTCCGAAATTTTCAGCTGATCGGGAACGACCTTGAACATCGTTCCACAAGCCGGACAGCGGGTGGTGTAACTCATGCACGAATTATTGCAGCAGCCAGAGACCGCGCCAGACCGGATCGGTCTCGGTTGCGAGATCGGGCCGGGGGTCAGCCGCGCCTGGCGGTCATGAGCACCCAACCATCCTGCTCGTCATGAACATCGAGCGCCAGCCAGGGCGCATAGGCTTCGCGCAGCTCGTCAGACTGCCGCGCCAGAATACCGGCCAACACCAGGTTCCCTGAGGATCCGACATGCTGGCACAACAGCGGCGCCAGCACCTTCAGGGGCGTGGCCAGGATGTTGGCCAGCACCAGATCAAACCGACCCGATGCCTGGTCGGGCAAGCCGGCCAGCAGTTCGACGCGATTGGCTTGCGCGTTGACACGGGTGGCCTCCACAGCAGCCGGGTCGATGTCGACGGCCACAATTTCCCGTGCGCCGAAGCGCCCCGCCCCGATGGCCAGAATGCCCGAGCCACAACCGTAGTCGAGCACCCGGGCACCTGCTGGCGGGTGGCTGGCAATCCAGCGCAGACACATGTGCGTTGTCGGATGGGTTCCGGTGCCAAAAGCCAGCCCCGGGTCCAGACGGATGATTTCGCTCGCTTGCGCGGGTGGCTCATGCCAGGAAGGCACGATCCAGAAACTGGGTGTGACCTCGACAGGGGCAAACTGAGACTGGGTCAGACGAACCCAGTCCTGTTCGGCCACCGCCTGCACACCAATCACACTGCAGCCCTTGAAAAAGTCCTGCAAGGCCAGCAGGCGGGCGGCCTCCCGCGCGGCGGACTCGTCAGGAAACAGGGCCACCACGCGGGAGCGTTGCCAGCCTTCTCGCGGCGGCGGCATGCCTGGCTCGCCAAACAGCGCCGACTCGGCCGGCGTCATGGCATCGGCGTCTTCGACCGACACACTCAATGCCTCCAATGCGTCCAGCGCATCACCCAGGGGCTCGACCGCCGGCTCCGGCGCCAGCATCACCAGTTCATGCATTGCCATCGCGCCCGTGCCGGTGTGAAGCGTTCAGCGAACGTGGTTGGCCAGCCACTCTTCGAGGTAGTGGATGTTGGTGCCGCCGGCCATGAAGCTGGCATCGACCATGAGCTCCCGGTGCAGCGGGATGTTGGTCTTGATGCCCTCGACCACCGTTTCCGCAAGCGCCGTGCGCATGCGCGCCAGGGCCTGCTCGCGCGTGTCGCCGTGCACGATGACCTTGCCAATCATCGAGTCGTAGTTGGGTGGAACGAAATAGTTGGTGTAGACGTGGGAATCTACCCGAACCCCGGGCCCGCCCGGAGCATGCCAGGTGGTGATGCGACCCGGCGAGGGCGTGAACTTGTAGGGGTCTTCGGCGTTGACGCGGCACTCGATGGCATGGCCGCGCAACTGGATCTGACGCTGGGTGAAAGGCAGCTTCTCGCCAGCGGCGACCGCAATCTGGGTGCGCACGATATCGATGCCGGTGATCAGCTCGGTGACCGGGTGCTCCACCTGCACCCGTGTGTTCATCTCGATGAAATAGAACTCGCCGTTTTCATACAAGAACTCGAAGGTACCGGCACCCCGGTAACCGATTTTCTTGCAGGCGGCGGCACATCGGTCGCCAATCTTCTCGATCAGGCGACGTGCAATGCCGGGCGCCGGCGCCTCTTCGATCACCTTCTGGTGGCGCCGCTGCATGGAGCAGTCGCGCTCGCCCAGGTAGACCGCATTGCGGTGTGTGTCGGCCAGAACCTGGATCTCGATGTGTCGGGGGTTCTGGAGAAACTTCTCCATGTAGACCTCCGGGTTGCCGAAGGCTGCACCCGCTTCCGCCTTGGTGGTCTGCACCGCGTGGATCAGCGCCGCCTCGGTGTGAACCACGCGCATGCCCCGTCCACCACCACCGCCTGCGGCCTTGATGATGACCGGATAACCGACGCTCTTGGCGATGCGCTTGATCTGTGCCGGATCGTCGGGCAGGGCGCCGTCCGAGCCAGGCACACAGGGCACGCCGGCCCGGATCATGGCCTGTTTGGCCGAAACCTTGTCGCCCATCAGGCGGATCGACTCAGGAGTGGGTCCGATGAAGGTGAAGCCACTTTTCTCGACGCGCTCGGCGAAATCGGCGTTCTCGGACAGGAAACCGTATCCGGGATGGATGGCTTCGGCATCGGTCACCTCGGCGGCCGAGATGATGGCCGGCATATTGAGGTAGCTCTGGCCACTGGGCGCGGGGCCGATGCACACTGCTTCGTCGGCCAGCCGAACGTACTTGGCGTCGCGATCGGCTTCCGAGTACACCATCACGGCCTTGATGCCCATCTCACGGCAGGCGCGCTGCACACGCAGGGCGATTTCTCCGCGGTTTGCAATCAGGATCTTCTTGAACATGGCGATTCCGGTTCGGGCGCCCGGGTCAGACCGGCCCCGACGTGAGGGTATGGATGGGATTGGACGCCTGCAAGCGCGCCACCCGCACAGGGTTCCCGCAAGCGCCTGGAGCGCCCGGGACGAATGGCTGGGTCTGCCGTGCTGGACTCACTCGATCACAAACAGCGGCTGTCCGTACTCGACCGCCTGACCATTCTCGACCAGGATCTGGGTCACGGTGCCGGACTTGTCGGCCTCGATCTCGTTGAGGATCTTCATGGCCTCGACGATGCAGATGGTCTCGCCTTCCTTGATCGTGTCACCGATCTCGACAAAGGCCTTGGCGCCCGGGCTGGAGGCCCGGTAGAACGTGCCCACCATGGGGGACTTCACGGTGTGGCCCACAGCAGCTTCGGGCACCACTGCGGCGGGACTGGCGGGTGCCGAAGCCACCTCCACCACAGGCACCGACACCACCGGGGCAGCCTGCGCCGGTGCGGGCGCCATGGCGTAGGTCACCGGAGCTGCGGAGCCCATGGGCATGCTCTTGACGATGCGCACCTTGCCTTCGGCTTCGGTGATTTCCAGCTCGGACACGTTCGACTCGGACACGAGGTCGATCAGTGTTTTCAGTTTTCTCAAATCCATGCGATCTCCAACGAAAATCGGTCAAGTTGGCGCAACTTCGTCGAAATTCTTCTGAACCTTCCCTCGCCAACCCCAAAAGGGTCACGAAGTGTACACGAAGCCAGGGCCAGGTGGATCCCTCTGCGTGACCGGGCGTCGGATGGCCCGGCCCCTGGCATGAATGAAATTGGTGAACGATGCTGGCATTTGACACGCAGATGCGGCCATCAACCCAATGAGGCCCACTGACTCAGGTCGGATTCGCTGACTTTGCCGATCTTTCGGTGAAGCACCATGCCATCACGCCCGAACACCACGGTGAATGGCAAGCCGCCGCTGACATTGCCCAGGGTCTTGCTCAACTCGGTGCCTGCCAGGCCTGCCATGCCCACCGGGAAGCGCAAAGGCAAGCGCTGGGTGAACTCGCGCACAGCCGACGGGCGGTCCACCGCCAGGCCGAATACCTGCCAGCCCCGAGGCTCGTGCTCGGCATGAAAGGCATTGAGCATGGGCAGCTCTTCGACACAGGGAGGGCACCAGGTGGCCCAGAAGTTCACCAGCAACGGGCGCCCGCGCCAGTCGGCCACGGTCAGCTCGTGCCCTTCCGGGTCCGGGAATCGGCCCTCCCAGAAAGCGGCTTCCGCACCAGACAACAGCGGACCCGGGCTGTAGCGCCACCAGGCCAGCCCTGCGCCGGCAGCCGCCGCGGCCAGAGCCACGCCAGCGGTCCAGAAACGGCGACGCCCCACGCCTTCAATGCGGGAGTCGCTGGAATGAATGTGTGTACTCACTTCTGTATTTCGATGGAGTTATCTTGAAACTGATCCAGCAGACCGCGCAAGGCTGCCGCATCCCCCCGGGGCCTTCGACCCTGGGCATCGGGCTTGAGTGCGCCACGCAAGTCATCCAGATCGTGCAACACCAGGTGCAGCATGACCCAGTCCTGCAACGCCTCGCACCGCACCCGCAAGGTCAGGGATTCCATCACCTCACCCCGCACACCCGTTGCCTGGCCAGCCTGGTAGGCCATACCGCGGTCCAGCAGCGTCCATTCGGCGCTTTTCGGGTCGTCACAGAACAGGTGCAGCAGGATGTCGCTGTGGGCCGTGGCAGTGCCATGCCAGACAGCGCCCGCCAGATGCGGCCGAAACGCCTGCAGGCGCTCCATCCACAGCAGGGCCACCTCGCGCAGCGCCCGCAGGGCCTGTGCCTGTTCCTCGGGGCAAAACACCGCGATGTGCTCACGGATCGCCGCCTCCAGCTGGGCGTTGTCAGGCAGTTGAATCCGGCCAGACAGCCCCAGCTGGCGCAGCGCCTGCCGTTTGGCCGAGGCATAGTCCAGCCCCTCGTCCACCACGAGCCGGGCGGCCACGGCCGCGATGTCGGCGCTGGGTTGAAGGGGGCCGGTGTGCATGGGTCCATTGTGCCGCGACAAAGCCCCCGAGGGGTACTGCGGCGCGCAAGACCCGGCGGGCTCCTAGAATCCCGGCATGCATATCCACATTCTGGGCATTTGCGGCACCTTCATGGGAGGCGTCGCAGCCCTGGCCCGCGAGGCGGGCCACCGCGTGACCGGCTGCGACGCCGGCGTCTACCCCCCGATGAGCGACCAGCTCAGGGCCCTGGGCATCGACCTGATCGAAGGCTTCGGCGCCGACCAGATGGCCCTGCGCCCGGACGTGTTTGTCGTCGGCAACGTGGTCAGCCGGGCCCGTCTGCCCGATGGCAGCCCCAGATTCCCGCTGATGGAGGCGATCCTGGACGCCGGGGCGTCTTACACCAGCGGGCCGCAGTGGCTGGCCGAGCATGTGCTGCAGGGCCGCCATGTCATGGCCGTGGCCGGCACCCACGGCAAGACCACCACCACCTCGATGCTGGCCTGGATCCTGGAGGCCAACGGCCTGAGTCCGGGTTTTCTCGTCGGCGGCGTACCGATGAACTTCGGGATTTCTGCGCGCCTGGGCGGCGGGGTGGCTGTGCGCGCTGCGCAGGTAAAGGAGGAGCCCGCGCAGCGGGCGGGGGACACGGAGCAGAGCGCACAGCCGCCCCGTCGCCCTGTCTTCATCATTGAAGCCGACGAATACGACACCGCTTTTTTTGACAAACGCAGCAAATTTGTCCACTACCGCCCGCGCACGGCCATCCTGAACAACCTGGAGTTCGATCACGCCGACATCTTTGACGACCTCAAGGCCATCGAGCGCCAGTTCCACCACCTGGTGCGCACCGTGCCGGCCAGCGGCCGCGTCGTGGTCAATGGACTTGAGGAAAGCCTGGACCGGGTGCTGCACATGGGCTGCTGGAGCGAGGTGCGCAGCTTCGGCGCTGCGGTCAGCGACTTCACCGCGGTCGGCGAACCCCATGACTTCGAGGTCTGCCAGGCGGGTCGGTCCGTGGCCCGCGTGACCTGGGCACTGGAAGGCGTTCACAACCAGCTCAATGCCCTGGCCGCCATCGCCGCTGCGGACCATGTGGGTGTGCCGGCGGCGCACGCCGCTCGCGCGCTGGCCGACTTTGCCAATGTGCGCCGCCGCATGGAACGGCGTGGCGCCGTCACGCTGCCCGCATCAGACAGACCGGTGACCGTGTACGACGACTTCGCGCACCACCCCACGGCCATCCGCACCACACTCGACGGGCTGAAGCGGCGGCTGCAGGCCAGCGGTGACACAGGTCGCATCCTCGCCGCCTTCGAGCCACGCAGCAACACCATGAAGCTCGGCACCATGAAATCGCAGCTGCCCTGGAGCCTCGAAGCAGCGGACCTGGCCTTCTGTCATGCCGGCGGTCTGGACTGGGATGCTGCCGAAGTGCTGGCACCCATGGGCGTGCGGGCACAGGTCAGCCCCTCGGTCGATGAACTGGTCCAGGCCGTGCTGCGGACAGTCCGCCCAGGCGACCACGTGGTCTGCATGAGCAACGGCGGGTTCGGCGGCGTGCACCAGCGCTTGCTGGACGGTCTGCTCTTCCAGGGCCGGAGCCGCGCACCCTCTCAGTAGGCGATGGACTGCCCTGGCACGTCCAGCGTGATCACTGGCTTGGCAAGCGCCGCACTGGCAGCGCGGGCAAACGCCATGGCCCACGGGCGGTGACCTGCATCGCGAAAGCGCTCCTGACCGGCCGCCTCGGCCACAGCCAGCACCTTGTCGGCGGTCAGTACCTTGCCGGTCGGTCGGATCGGGTCGCAGCCCATGAAGGTGAACTGCTCGTCCAGCCAGGTGCGCGCCAACTCATGCGGCATGGGCTGCACTTCTTCCAGATCGAAGGCGTAGGTGTTGAGAGGGTCACCCCAGCTCACGGTGACTTGACTGCGCATGTTCGACTCTCCTCGCGTGTCGGGCGGACGTCGGAAACGCGCCCGTCCCGGTGGCATCAAGTGTAGCCCAGGCAATCAGACATCTTCTTCGCGAAGCGGCATGGGCGCCGTGAGGTCGTGGGGAGGGTGGATCGCACGCAAGGGGGAGTGCTGCGCTTCGCGCAGCGTGCTGGTTGGCGCACCCAGTTGCGAGTACTCCATGGTTCGCGAAACCGCCACCGTATCGGGCACAGCCTGATCGAGCTGCAGCACGCCCAGGTCCTTGCGCACGCGGCTCTCGGCACGGCGTGCTCTCTCGGCATCGGTGGTCACCGCACCCGCGTAGTAGAGAGAAGCCAGGTGGTGGGCCAGGTCGGCTGCGGGGGCCCGCGTGCGCTCACCCAGCTCAGCCAGGGTAGCGGATCTCACGGTCAGCTCGCGCATGATCAGCAGGTGCAGGTCGTCAAACCAGCGTGCCGGCATGCGCGGAACGCGCCGCAGGTACACCGGCAGCTGCCGATAGCGGGCCGGCAACACATCCAGGTGCGTGCGCACCGCATAGGTCCACATCACCCGGTGCAAGGGCAGACGAATGAACGACGATGGGATGTCGTTGGCCAGCGACGGGCGCCTGACCCATTCGGCCGCCGCCAGGTCGACCGGCCGAGCCGGTATGTGCAGGCCGACACGCCACTGATCCAGGTCGATCACGGCCAGCAACTTGCCTTCATGGGTCAGGTGCACCACGCCGCGCCGGTATTGGTCGACCCGCTCAACCAGCAAGGCACCCAGTGCAAACTGGGTTCGCAAGGGGCGCAGCCAGGCCTCAAAGCGCTGCAGGCGCTGGCGCACGCTGGCCTCGTCATCGGCATCAAAAAACTCGGCCGACGCAAAGCCCTCCGGCAATGGGGAGGCAAAGGCCAGCGGTCGATCCACCTCGGTGCGGTTGAGAGTCAACCGGGTGCCACTGCCGTGCGGATGGCGAATCACCACCGCATCGCGGCCCAGCACCTCCACCGAATGCCCGGCGATCATCCAGGCATCGGCGACGTGGGGGTCGAAGGCCTGCCACTCGGGCCAGCCCGGCTGCCCCTGCCGCATCCAGGCCACCATGCGGTTGGCCTGGGCTTCGGCGAAGCCCAGCAAACCCAGGCGCAAAACCGGCTGTTCCAAAAACTCTCCTGTCGAGGTGACGCTGTGCGAATCCGGATGAGCAGATCGGCCACCGACCCCTCCCCTATCAAGGATACCAAGCCATGCTCCCGGAAACAACGACCGGTTGTCACGGGCGTGCCGCTTGCATGAACGACAGCACGCCGCGACGATGGTCTCAGTTCAACTGCGCAGCTGGCGGGCCTGTTGAACCGCCCCCGCAAGCACCTCCAGCGCCTGCACCGAGTCGCTCCAGCCCAGACAGGCGTCGGTGATGCTCTTGCCGTACTCCAGCTGCCGCGCATCGTCCTTGCCCGGGGTGAACTTCTGGGCGCCGGCCTCGATATGGCTTTCGATCATGACCCCGAAGATGCTGCGCGAGCCGCCGGCAATCTGCGAGGCGATGTCACGCGCCACCTCCAGCTGCTTCTCGTGCTGCTTGCTGCTGTTGGCATGGCTGCAGTCGACCATCAGTCGCGGCGGCAGCTTGGCCGCCTCCAGCTCGCTGACGGCAGCGGCCACGTGCTGCGCATCGTAGTTCGGCGCCTTTCCACCACGCAGGATGACGTGGCAATCCTTGTTGCCCTTGGTCTGAACAATGGCCACCTGCCCGTTCTTGTGCACCGACAGGAAGTGGTGGCCACGCGCGGCCGCCTGGATGGCGTCGGTGGCGATCTTGATGTTGCCGTCGGTGCCGTTCTTGAAGCCGATCGGTGCCGACAGCCCCGAGGCCAGCTCGCGGTGCACCTGACTCTCGGTGGTCCGTGCGCCAATGGCACCCCAGGCGATCAGGTCTCCGATGTACTGCGGGCTGATCACGTCCAGGAACTCGCTGCCGGCCGGCAGGCCCAGCCGGTTGATCTCGATCAGCAGCTGGCGCGCCATGCGCAGCCCTTCGTCGATACGGTAGCTTTCATCCAGGTAGGGGTCGTTGATGAGGCCCTTCCAGCCGACCGTGGTGCGTGGCTTCTCGAAATACACCCGCATCACGATCTCCAGCGTGTCGGCGAATTTCTCGCGCAGCGGCAGCAGCCGGCGCGCATAGTCCACCGCGGCGGCCGGGTCGTGAATGGAGCAAGGCCCAATCACCACCAGCAGGCGGTCATCCTGGCCGTGCAGGATGCGGTGGATGTGCTTTCGGGTACGGCCGATCAGGGCCTCCACCGGCGTGCCACCGATGGGGAAGAAGCGGATGAGGTGCTCGGGAGGCGGCAACACGGTGATGTCCTTGATGCGTTCGTCGTCGGTTTCGCTGGTCTTGTCGACAGGACGGGCATGCCAGGCATCGCTGCTGGGAGAGACGGTTTTCGCGTTCATCGTGGGGCTCCTGAGGCTTCGGTGACGGGATCGGACAAATGGGAAGGGCACAAGAAAAAACCGCCGGGCTTGTGGCGCCGGCGGTTTGATCGAGATTCGGTGATGCGACTACAGCCTCGCCTCTCGTCCGCCGGGGACAGAGAACCAAAAGTAGCCAAAATGGAAGGCGACGGGCTTGTGCATAAGTTCCAAATGTAGCACAGCCTGCATGACGGCCGTCTTACAGGTAGGTGCTCAGGCATCAGACCACGCCTGCGCTTTGCCACATCCAGCCGATGAGCGCGCTGGCCAATATGACCTTGACAACACCTTGCTTGAAAACGAACAGAGCCCATGCGGCGATCACCACGAGGACCAGGCCCACCCAGTCTGGAGATGACCAGTTCGCCACAGACCATCCGGACGGATAGGCCACGTGAAGCAAGAAGAACAAGGCAAGGCTGGCGACAACACCCACCACAGCAGCGGTGATCCCTGTCAGGGGAGCCGTGAAGTGGAGCTTGCCGTGGGTGCTTTCCACAAAGGGCCCGCCAGCGAGAATGAAAACAAAAGAGGGCAAGAAAGTGAACCAGGTGACCACCATGGCCGCCAGGGTTGCCCCGACAAACAAGGCATCGGCGCCCAACACCTGCTGACCCCATCCCCCGAGAAATCCAACAAAGGCGACCACCATGATCAAGGGGCCTGGCGTGCTTTCACCCAGCGCGAGGCCATCGATCATTTGAGGACCCAGCAACCACCCGTGCTCCAGCACCGCACCCTGGTACACGTAGGGCAGGACGGCATAGGCTCCACCAAAGGTGAGCAAGGCGGCCTTGGTGAAAAACCAGCCCATGGTGGCGAGCGTGCCGCTCCAGCCCTGCCACACCACCAACATGCCCATCGATGCGATCCACAGCGCTGCGCCTGTGGCCACCACGCGCAGGAAGCGCGACCGCTTGAAACGCGCATGCACGGGCGTCGGTGTGTGGTCATCGATCACGGCCGGCGAATGGTCGCTGTCGGCCGCCTGCGCCCGATGACCACCCTCTCCCTGCACCAGCTGGGACGGAGCCCACCGCCCCGCCAGCCCGCCCGCCAGGGCCGCGCAAAGCACAACCAGTGGGAATGGAACGGCAAACAGCGCCAAGGCCACAAAACTGCCTATCGCAATACCCCACAGAAGCGGTGCGCGCCTGGGACTGCGCAAGGTCTTGGCACCCAATCGATGCACCGCGTGCAGGACCAGCGCCGCCACAGCAGGCTTGATGCCATAAAGCAGACCGGCAACCCAGCCCACCTGGCCATAGTTCAGGTAGACCCAGCTCAAGCCAATCAGGATCAGCAGCGACGGCAAGACGAATAGCACACCCGCCACGATGCCGCCCCAGGTGCGGTGAAGCAACCACCCGATATACACAGCCAGTTGCTGGGCCTCGGGGCCCGGCAGGAGCATGCAATAGTTCAATGCATGCAGAAAGCGCCGCTCACTGATCCAGCGTCGCTGTTCGACCAACTCCCGGTGCATGACGGCGATTTGCCCGGCCGGACCGCCAAAACTGATGAATCCCAGTTTGCACCAGAACCGCAAGGCCTCCCAGAAACTCACCTCGCGCGCAGCCGTCACAGTGGCCTCCAGTTGTGTGTTTCGACTCGACCACCCACCTGCTCGACACACCAGGTGTACAAGGCGTCATAGACCGGCACCATGGCGTCCAGCATGGCATGGTCATCGTCTGGATGCTGGCGCGACATACCCAGCGACACCGCCACCAGCCCGGCAGCAGGTGCTGCCAGTTCAAGGCGGTCGGTGTCGGCGCCCCGAACGATGCGGGCCAGCAAGTCGAGCGCTGGAAACCTCAGCTCAAAGGCCCCCAACAAGGCATCAAAGCTGCACAGATCGCCGACATGAGAAATGGGCGCCCCCGGGATATCAAACGGCGTGGCCTGAAGTTCCTGTGCGCGGTGCACCACCTGCACAGTGGGCACATAGTGAAACACAGCTTTTCGGTCCACAAACCGCCGTATCAACCAAGGGCAGGCGATGCGATCGATCTTGGGACGCGCCCGTGTAACCCACCTGGATGGGCCCGCGCCACCCACACCCAGGTCAAGGCGTTTGCGCAGCACCGGGACAGGCTCCGCACTCAGCGCCTGCAACAGGTCAGGGCTGTCCACACCGGGTTCGCCACCTTCGATCCCTCCCAGCAGGTACCTGGCATCCCACCCCGCCTGACGCAAGCGTGCTGCCGCTGCCTGACTGACCTCGTGCCCATACACGCAGTACACGATCACAGACTGCGGAGAACGGTCTTTTGACCAGAGGTCAATCTCGGTGGGCGGGACGCGCTGAGCCGACGGCAGCATGCTTTCACTGCCAGCGAAGCTCGCATCCCTGCGAACATCGAGAATCAGGGGAGTGTGTGCCCGCCCCAACAGAGAGGCAAGGGCCCCGGGGCTTATGGCGTGGCTGGGATCTGGTACTGGAATGTCCATGGGTGGCTCTCCACATCGAGGAGTGGCCAGCGCTTGGACGGGTACCGTCTATCCAACACAGGATCCGGGAGGCTGTTTTCCCGGGTGGCTCAAATCATATCAGGTCGAGCCACGCGCAAGTGGTTCAAGCCGTGCCGCCCACGGTCAAGGCGTCGATGCGCAATGTTGGCTGACCGACGCCCACCGGCACGCTCTGGCCTTCCTTGCCGCAAGTACCGACGCCGCTGTCCAGGCGCAGGTCGTTGCCGATCATGCTGACGCGGGTCAGGGCATCGGGGCCGTTGCCAATGATCGTTGCCCCTTTGACCGGGTACTGGATCCGGCCGTTCTCCACCCAGTAGGCCTGGCTGGCGGAGAAAACGAACTTGCCGCTGGTGATGTCCACCTGACCCCCACCGAAGTTGGTGGCGTACAGGCCTTTCTTGATGCTGGCCACGATCTCGTCGGGCGCGTGCTGGCCACCGAGCATGTAGGTGTTGGTCATGCGCGGCATGGGCAGGTGGGCGTAGCTCTCGCGACGCCCGTTGCCGGTCGGCTTGACCCCCATCAGGCGCGCATTGAGCGTGTCCTGGATGTAGCCGCGCAGGATGCCGTCCTCGATCAGCACGTTCTTCTGGGTGGCATGACCTTCGTCATCGACGTTGAGCGAGCCGCGCCGGTCGGCAATGGTGCCGTCGTCCAGCACGGTCACACCCTTGGCCGCCACGCGCTGGCCGATGCGACCGGCAAAGGCGCTGGAGCCCTTGCGGTTGAAGTCGCCTTCCAGGCCATGGCCGACCGCTTCGTGCAACAGCACGCCGGGCCAGCCCGGGCCCAGCACCACGGTCATCTCCCCGGCCGGTGCCGGGCGGGCGTCCAGGTTGGTCAACGCCGCGGAGACCGCCTCGTCAACATAGGACTGGATCATCGCCTCGTCGAAATAGGCCAGGCCGAAACGGCCCCCACCACCGGAGGATCCGACCTCGCGGCGCCCCTTCTGCTCGGCGATGACGGTGACCGACAGGCGCACCAGCGGCCGCACATCGGCCGCCAGGGTGCCGTCGGCCCGCGCCACCAGCACCACGTCGTGCTCGGCGGCCAGACCGGCCATCACCTGCACGATGCGCGGGTCGGCGGCCTTGGCCAGGCGTTCGACCTGCTCCAGCAGAGCCACCTTGGCGCTGCTGTCCAGGGAACCGATGGGGTCGGTGCCAGGATAGAGCGAACGCGAACGTGACACCTTGGCCGCTGGCGCGCGCACCCGGCGGCTCTGGCCCTGCCCGGAGATGGTGCGCACCGTGTGGGCGGCGTCCAGCAGGGAGGCCCAGGAAAGGTCATCCGAATAGGCAAACGCGGTTTTTTCGCCGCTGACCGCACGCACGCCAACACCCTGGTCGATGCTGAAGCTGCCGGTCTTGACGATGCCCTCTTCCAGGCTCCAGCCCTCGCTGCGGGTGGTCTGGAAGTACAGGTCGGCGTCGTCCACCCCGTGCGAGAGAATCTCTCCCAGCGCCTGGCGCAAGCGGGCCGGGCTCAGGTCGTAGGGTTCGAGCAGGGCCTGCTCGGCAATGGCCAGACGGGCCAGGGTGGGTTCGCGCGCAATCATGCCGTCATTGTAGGGATCTACCCAGGGCACTGCACGGGTCGGGTCATCGCCCGGAATCTCCCTGCTGGCGCAGCAGCTGAAGCAGGGCTCCATCGTCCAGCTCGGCCAGACCGGCGGCATGCGCCTGTGCAAACACCTGCGCCGCTCGCTCACCAAGAGGCCCCTCGAATCCAGCCCGCGCAGCCGCCTCGGTGGCCAGGCGGGTGTCCTTTTCGAGCAGGGTGACGTGGGCCCGCGGAGCGAAGTCACCGGCAATGGCGCGGCGCATGCGGTCCGATCCGATCCAGCTCTGTCCGCTGGACTGCTCGATCACGTCCAGCGTCCGGCTGACGTCCAGGCCCAGTCGCTCGGCGAGGGCCAGCACCTCGGCCGCGCCGACCAGATTGATGCCGGCCAGCAGGTTGTTGACCAGTTTGGTGCGGGCCCCGTCGCCGGGGCGCTCGCTGAGCTCGAAACAGGGATCCGCCAGTTGGGTCATCAGGGGACGACGCCGTGCCAGCACCGAGGCCGGGGCCGCCAGCATGAGGCTCATGCGGCCCTCGCGCGCCCGGGCCGGGCCACCCGACATCGGGGCATCAATGCAGCCGATGCCGGCATCGGTCAGGCGCTGCGCCAGCCGCTCGACGTCTTCCGGTGCGATGGTCGGGCACAACAACACGTCCTGGCCGGGCGACAGACGGGCGGCCGCCCCGTCAGGACCGAACAGCACGTCCTCACACTGGCTGGCGTCCACCACACAGACGATCAGCAGGCCATCGGGCGAAAGGGCATGGGCCGCTTGGGCGGGGGTGGCCAGCACGCAGGCGCCCAGGGTGGCGGCCTCTTGCTGGCGTGCCGGGTCGATGTCGCACACCACCACCGCATGACCCAGCGAACGAAGGCGGGCCAGCATGGCGCCGCCCATGTTGCCGGCCCCGACCAGGGCCACGGGAAAGGAACAGGATGCGATCACGACTGCATCAGGCGTTTGGAGCGGCCGATGGCCATCAGGATGCCCAGGCCGACCCCCATGCTGACCATGGCCGTGCCGCCGTAGCTGACAAAGGGCAATGGCACCCCGACCACCGGAAGAATGCCACTGACCATGCCCATGTTGACGAAAGCGTAGACAAAGATGTTGAGCGTCATGGCGCCGGCCAGGAGGCGGGTGAACAGCGTGGGCGCGTCCAGCGCGATCATCAGGCCGCGCAAGATCAGGAACAGAAAGGCCGCCATCAGGGCCAGTACGCCCACCAGCCCGAATTCTTCGGCAAAGGCCGCATAGATGAAATCGGTGGCCCGCTCGGGAATGAATTCCAGGTGGGTCTGGGTCCCCTGAAGAAAGCCCTTGCCCCAGACACCACCGGACCCGATAGCGATCATGCCCTGGATGATGTGAAAACCCTTGCCCAGGGGATCCTGGTACGGATCCAGCAGGGTGCAGACCCGCACCTTCTGGTACGGACGGAGCACCTTCCAGTCGACACCGGAGGCACACCATTGCTCCTGCATCAGAATCAAAGTGAGGATGGCAATGCCCCCGATCAACAAAGGCGGCACGATCAGCTTCCAGCTCAGGCCGGCGAAAAAAATGACGAACAGGCCCGAGGCCAGCACCAGCAAGGTGGTGCCTAGGTCGGGCTGCTTGAGGATCAGCGCCGCAGGCACCGCCAGCAGGATCAAGGCGGCGAGAAAATCGACGGGTTTGAGCTGGCCTTCCCTGCGCTGAAACCACCAGGCCAACATGAGTGGCATGGCAATCTTCATCAGCTCGCTGGGCTGGATCACGATGCCCAGGTTCAGCCAGCGCTGGGAGCCCTTGCGTTCGATACCAAACAACTCCACGCCCAACAGCAGCAGCACGGCCACGATGTACATCGGCAGCGCCAGCGACATCAGGCGCTGGGGTGGCACCTGGGCCACCACGAACAGGACCAGGGCGGCCACCAGCATGTTGCGCCCATGGCTGGCAAAACGCGTGCCCTGCTCAAAGCCGACGGAGTACATGGTCACCAGACCGAAGCCGGCCAGAATCAGGATGGCGAACACCAACGGCCAGTCAAAGCCCCGGAACACCGGAGCCATGCGCTGCAGCAGGTGGGGTTTCTCGATCACGGCGACCATGGGGCGTGATTATCCCTGCTCGAACCGGAGCGCACCGCCCGGACAGGGTGTCCGGAGGGCATACTGCCACCATGAACCCGTTGAAGCCTCGCCACAAGACCACCCACCTGCTCTACCTGCACGGGTTTCGCTCATCACCCCGGTCCACCAAAGCCCGCCTGGTGGCCGAACGGGTACAAGGCGGGCACCCCGGCGTGGTCTGGTTGTGCCCGCAGTTGCCGCCCTCGCCTGCGGCCGCCATTGCACTGGCGCAGGAAGCCACCCAAGCCTGGCCAGCCGACAGCTCGGCGGTGATCGGCTCATCCCTCGGCGGGTTTTATGCCAGGTATCTGGGCCTGTGCAGGCGCTGGAAGCGTGCCCTGCTGAATCCTGCCGTGTACCCGGCACGGGACCTGGCTCGGTACATCGGCGAGCAAACCGCCTGGCACGACCCGCAGGAGCGGTTTTTCTTCGGGCCCGACTTTGTGGACGAGCTGCGGCAACTGGAGACCGACATGGACCGGATGGCCGCGCACGAACCGGCCACGCCGGCCATGCAATTCGCCCTGATTGCCCAGGGCGACGAGGTGCTTGACTGGCGGGAGATGCGAGGATTCTGTGCCGGTGGACAGCTGACGGTGCTGCCCGGATCGGACCATGCCATCACCGACTTCCCTGAACATCTGGATGCCCTCATGGACTTCCTTGGGCTGGCAGGGTGAGCTGGTCGGGGCGCCGACGCCCCGTGGGACAATCGGTGCCATGTACATTCTGTTCGACGAGGCCGGCAAGCTGCAGACCGGCCGTCTTCTTTCCGAAGCCGAAAGCTCGCTGCAAGTGGAGCTGGACACCGGCAAGCGGGTCAAGGTCAAGACCGCCCACAGCCTGCTGCGCTTCGACAAGCCGGCGCCAGCCCAGCTGATGCCGGCTGCTGCGGCCCTGGCCGAGTCCATGGAGCTGGACCTGGCCTACGAGTTCGCGCCCGAAGACGAATTCGGCTTCGAGGAGTTGGCGCGCGACTACTTCAGTGCACAGGCCAGCACCGAGCAGCTGGTGGCGACCATGGTCTGCCTGCACGGGGCCCCCCACTATTTCCGGCGCGCCGGCAAGGGACGCTTTCGCAAGGCACCACCCGAGATCCTGGCCCAGGCACTGGCCGCGATCGAAAAGAAAAAGCAGGTGCAGGCACGCATCGAAAGCTGGGCGGCCGATCTGCTGGAGGGCCGCTGCCCTGCCGAGGTGCGCGAGCAGCTCTACCGCATCCTGTTCAAACCCGACAAGAATGCACCCGAATACAAGGCGGTGGTCGAGGCCGCCCGTCAGGGCAAGCTGGCCCCGCTGACCTTGCTGGAGCGCGCGGGCGCGATCACCAGCGCCTACGAATTCCACTGGCAGCGCTTCCTGTTCGAGCATTTCCCCAAAGGCACGGGCTTTCCAGCCCTGCCGGTGCCCGCCGTGTCCGAGGATTTGCCCCTGGCCGACGTGCAGGCCTTCTCGATCGACGACTCGCACACGACCGAGATCGACGATGCCCTGTCCCTGCAGGGCCTGGGCTCAGGCACGGTGACCCTGGGTATCCACATTGCGGCCCCGGGGCTGGCCATCACCCCGGACGACGCCCTCGACCAGATCGCCCGCCAGCGGCTGTCCACGGTCTACATGCCCGGCCACAAGATCACCATGCTGCCCGACACGGTGGTACAGGCCTACACGCTCGAAGCCGGCCGTGCCTGCCCGGCGGTCTCGCTGTACCTGACGATCGACGAGGGCAGCCTGGCGGTGTCGGAGAGCCGCACCGCGCTGGAGCGGGTGCCGATTGCCAGCAACCTGCGCCACGACCGGCTCGACGACGTGATCACCGCCGCCTGGCTGGGTGGCGAAGCCACCGGCGCGGCGGCACCGGCCGAAGTCGAGGCCTTGCGCCCCTCGCTGGGCTTTCTGTACCGGCTGGCGCTGCACCTGAAAGCGCAGCGCGAACAGGTGCGGGGCAAGCCCGAGACCTTCACCCGACCCGACTACAGCTTCCGGCTGGAAGGTGTGCAGAGCGACCAGCCCGACGGCAGCGAGACGGTGCACATCGGCACACGCCGCCGAGGTGAGCCGCTGGACCTGATGGTGGCCGAGGCCATGATCCTGGCCAACAGCACCTGGGGCCAGTGGCTGGCCGACTGTGGCGTGCCTGGCATCTACCGCAGTCAGGCCAGCCTGGCGCCTGGCGTCAAGGTGCGCATGGGCACCAAGGCCCAGCCACACGCGGGCATCGGGGTGCGCTGCTATGCCTGGAGCACCTCGCCGCTGCGCCGCTACGTCGATCTGGTCAACCAGTGGCAGATCATCGCGTGTGCCCGCTTCGGCAAGACGGCTGCACTGGCCGCGCCGTTCAAGCCGAAGGACGCCAGCCTGTTCTCGGTGGTCAGCGCCTTCGACGCGGCCTACAGCGCCTACAACGGGTTCCAAAACGGCATGGAACGCTTCTGGACCCTGCGCTACCTGCAGCAGGAACAGATCGGCGAGCTCACGGCGACCCTGGTACGCGACAACCTGGTGCGTGCCGACATGCTGCCGCTGGTGCTGCCGGTTCTGGGTGCCGAGGGCCTGCCGCGCGGAGCCCATGTTCGCGTGAAGCTGGGAGCGATCGACGAGATGGCACTGGATGTAAACGGGACTGTCAGCGAGCGGCTGGATCTGGCGGCCGGGTCCTTGGACGAGGTCGGTGGTGACGAGTCCGATGAGGACGATGCCATGGCCACACCCTTGCACCTGGCCATCGATGTGGACGAAGCGCCAACCGACGGTGCGGCGCCGGCCCCGGCCGGTTGAGACCACCGACAATGCGCCCATGAGCAAGCGCCGCCGCTCCCAGCAGAATCCCCGGGCCAACCCGCCTGCTCGGGTCGAGCCCAGACACGGCGGCAGGCAGGCCGCGCGTTCGAACGCACTGGCCGCCTTCTACCGGCGCATGACCACCTTGCAACTGGCGCTGCTCGTGTCGCTGGGGGTGCATGCGGCCTTGCTGACGGTTCGCTTCGTCAACCCGGAAGGCTTCAACCGCATCTTCAAGGACACACCACTGGAAGTGATCCTGGTCAACGCGCGCAGCGACGAACGGCCAGAACAGGCCATGGCGATTGCCCAGGCCTCGCTGGCCGGGGGAGGCGATGCGGAGAAAGGCCGGGCCACCTCGCCACTGCCGCCCTCCACCGTGGCCCGACTGGGCGACACGATCGAAGAAGACCAGCAACGGCGAATCGAGTCGCTCAGGGAAAGGCAGGAGCAAATCCTGGCAGAGGTGCGCCAGCGCCTGGCCAACATGCCCGCACCCGATCTGCAGGCGATCAACCCGAGCCGCGAGACCATCGAGCGAGAACAGCAGCGCCAGGCACTGGTCAGGCTGCTGGCCGAGATCGAGAAGCGCATCAACGAGGAGAATGCCCGTCCCCGCAAGCGCTACATCAGCCCGGCCACACGGGAAGAGGTCTACGCCATCTACTACGACGAGTTGCGTCGCAAGATCGAGGACCGTGGCACGCGCAATTTCCCGGAGGCGGGTGGCCGCAAGCTCTACGGTGAGCTCACCATGATCATGACGATCAACCACACCGGCAGTGTGCTCGACACCGAGGTGGTGCAGGGCTCGGGCAACCCGACACTGGATCGCCGCGCCCAGGCCATCGTGCGCGGCCTGGAGTTTGGCCGCTTCAGCGACGCGATGCGCCGTCAGGCCGACCAGATCGTCGTGGTGTCCCGCTTCCGGTTCACGCGCGACGAGGGCCTGCGCACCCAGATGAGCGCGCAGTAAATGCAGGGCATGAGCGACCCCCTGCGTGTGACAGGCTGTTCGGGGCACACATGAGATCGTTCGGACGCTGGCTGCTGTGGTTGCTGCTGGCCGGACTGGCATTGCAGCTGGCCTTCCTGTTGCGCATTGCCCTGATGGTGGTGGTCGCTCCCGAAAGCACGACCTTCATGCGTTCGGAAGCCTGGCGAATCGCTCGCCATGCGACCACCGACAAGGGCCAGTGGCGCTGGTCGGCACAATGGGTGCCCAGGGATCAGATCAGCGTTCACCTGCAACGCGCCGTGATCGCCTCGGAAGACGCCGGTTTTGTCAGCCACGGCGGCGTCGACTGGCAAGCCATCGAGTCGGCATGGAAGCGCAACCGCCATCGGCAGCAACAGGCCCAGAGCGCCAGCAGCCCGTCCCGTCCGGTGCGCCTGATCGGAGGGTCGACCATCACGCAGCAGCTGGCCAAGAACCTGCTGCTCTCCGGGGAACGCAATTTTGTGCGCAAGGCGCAGGAGCTGGTGCTCGCCCTGATGCTGGAAGCCCTGCTGGACAAGGGACGGATTCTGGAGATCTACCTCAACAGCGTGGAATGGGGTGACGGGGTGTTCGGCGCCGAGGCTGCGGCCCAGCGCTACTTCCGCAAATCGGCACGCCAGCTGAACGCGCAGGAAGCGGCCCGACTCGCTGTCATGCTGCCCTCCCCACGATTCTTCGAAACACGCCAGGGATCGGCCTACCTGGCGGGGCGCACACGCACCATTGTCGCCCGCATGGGCGCGGTGAAACTGCCATGAGGACAAGCCCATGAACTGGCGTGCCCAGGCGGCTGGAACCCTGCTTCTGGGCGTGGTGCGTCTGCTCACGGGCGCCCAGGCAAGGTGGTATGGCTGTCCACCGAAGGCCGAACAGCGCATCTACTTTGCCAACCACCAGAGCCACGCCGACCTGGTGTTGATATGGGCAGCCCTTCCCCGCTCGCTGCGCAGCATCACACGGCCGATTGCCGCGCGCGACTACTGGACCGCTTCGCGCTTCAAGCGCTGGATCACCACCGCCGTCTTCAACGCCGTGTACGTCGAGCGGGAACGCAAGGGCGACGAAGACCCCCTGCAGCCACTGATCGAGGCGTTGGCCAGTGGCGACTCGCTGATCCTGTTTCCCGAGGGCACGCGGGGGTTCGACGAAGATCCCCAACCGTTCAAATCCGGCCTGTACAACCTGGCACGGCGCTTCCCCGATGTGGTGCTCGTGCCCACCTGGATCCACAATGTCCAGCGTGTGATGCCCAAGGGCGAGGTGCTGCCGGTGCCGGTGCTGTGTTCGGTGACCTTCGGTGAGCCGCTGGTGCTGGGTCCGGATGAGGACCGGGGGGACTTTCTCGGGCGTGCGCGGGCGGCCGTGATGGCCCTGAGGGAGGTCTGATGGGCACGTTTGTGCGCAGCCTCTCCCCTTCGGCCCAGGTGGGCTTGCTGTTCGTGTGCCTGTTCGGGCTGCTGGCCCTGGCCAGCATCGGACTGCTGTTGTGGTCGCTGCGCGATGACGATGACGCCAGCGATCAGCTCCACAGCCAGCGCCAACGCCTGCTGGAGGATTTGCGCTCCCTGCTGCGCAGCTCATGGCTGATGGCCATCGTCTTCTGGGTCGCCTGGGCGCTGGGTGACGGCATGGCCACCCTGCTGTTTGCGCTGGTGTCGTTCCTGATCCTGCGCGAGTTCATCAGCCTGTCACCGACACGGCGTGGCGACCACCGCTCCCTGCTGCTGGCCTTTTTTGTCATCCTGCCCTTCCAGTACGCCCTGGTCTGGACACGGCAGTTCGATCTGTTCACCGTGTTCATCCCGGTCTATGCGTTTCTCGGCGTCGCGGTGGTCAGCGCCTTTGGCAACGACCCGCAGCGCTTTCTGGAGCGCAACGCCAAGCTGCAGTGGGGCATCATGGTCTGCGTCTACGGCATGAGCCATGTGCCGGCCCTGATGATGCTCGATGCGCCGCGGCTGGCCGGTCGCGAAGCCTTCCTGGTGTTCTTTCTGGTTCTGGTGGTGCAGACCTGCATGCTGGTGCAGCACCTCACAGCCCGTGGGCAGGCGCGTCCGGCTGTGCCCGGCATCAGCACCGGTTTCGGCTGGCGCAGCTGGGGCTGGGGCCTGCTGGCCGGTGGCCTGCTGGGCGCGGCCCTGGCCGGCCTGACGCCGTTCAAGCCGATCATGGCCTTGCTGATGGCGGTGGTGGCCTGTGTGGCCGGCTCGCTGGGCCACCTGGTGATGAAGGCCATCAAGCGCGATCGCGGGGTGACCAACTGGGGTTCGGCCAGCCGATCCGTGACCGGCGCCAGCGGCCTGCTGGACCGAACCGATGCCCTGTGTTTTGCCGCCCCGGTGTTCTTCCACGCCGTGCGCTGGTCCCTTCAATCCTGAACCATGCGAATCCTTGGCATCGACCCTGGACTGCAGTGCGCCGGCTTTGGTGTTATCGACACCGAAGGTGCCCAGATGCACTACGTGGCCAGCGGCACCATCCGCACCAGCCCGAAAGACGGTGCACTGCTGCCCGAGCGCCTGAAGGTGCTGTTCGACGGCATCACCGAGGTGGTCTCGCGCTACCAGCCGACGGTGGCGGTTTGCGAGATCGTGTTTGTCAACGTCAACCCGCAGGCCACGCTGTTGCTGGGCCAGGCACGGGGCAGCTGCCTCACGGCGCTGGTGGCCAGCAACCTGCCCGTCGCGGAGTACACGGCCCTGCAACTCAAGAAGGCCGTGGCCGGGCACGGCCGCGCGACCAAGCCGCAGATCCAGGAAATGGTGCGCCGCCTGCTGCGCCTGCCCGGCCTGCCCGGCAAGGACGCGGCCGACGCCCTGGGGCTGTGCATCACCCATGCCCAGGTCAGCCGCACCACGGCAGCGATCCAGCGTGTCAGCCCTTTGCAGGCCCGCACCCATGCCGCCTACAAGGCGGGGCGAAATTACTGAATGTCGGTGAAGAGGCGCTCGGCAATGAGCACCGCAAAGAAGCCCAGCGCCGCGAACACGGTCCATTTCAGGATGACCAGCCCCCACTGCCGGTAGTGGGCCTTACCGGTGCCGATGTACAGGGCAAAACAGGCGCCGGCCGCCAGCAGCAGCGCAAACAGGGCCAGCCGGAACAGCAGCATGGCGAATCAGCGCCCGCTCACCAGGCCGGCGCGAGCTGGGCAAATCCGCGCGGTGCTTCGCGGTCGTGGGTGAAGCTCACTTCTTCCCAGGCATCCGGCTGGTCCAGCAGGGCGCGCAGCAACTGGTTGTTCAGGGCATGGCCGGAGCGGAACGCGCTGTAGGCCGCCAGCAAAGGTTTGCCCAGGATGTACAGGTCGCCGATGGCGTCGAGGATCTTGTGCTTGACGAACTCGTCCTGGTAGCGCAGGCCGTCGGCGTTGAGCACCTTGACGTCGTCCATGACGATGGCGTTGTCGAGACCACCACCCAGTGCCAGTCCGTGCGAGCGCATCATCTCGACGTCCCGGGTGAAGCCGAAGGTGCGCGCACGCGCGATCTCCCGTGCGTACTGGCCACTGCTGAAGTCGAACTCGACCCGCTGGCCTGTGGAGTTGACGGCCGGGTGGTTGAACTCGATCTCGAAGCTCAGCTTGTAGCCGTGGAACGGATCCAGCCGCGCCCACTTGAGCTGGGCGCCCTCACCCTCGCGCACCTCGACCGGGCGCAGGACCCGGATGAAGCGCTTGGGCGCCGCTTGCTGGACGATGCCCGCACTTTGCAGCAAGTAGACAAAGGAGGCTGCGGAGCCATCGAGAATGGGCACCTCTTCGGCCGTGATGTCGACGTACAGGTTGTCCAGCCCGAGGCCGGCGCAGGCGCTCATCAGGTGCTCGACCGTGTGCACCTTGGCGCCGCCGTTGGAAATGGTGGAAGCCAGGCGGGTGTCGGTCACCGTCTTGGCATTGACCGGGATCTCGACCGGCTCGGGCAGGTCGACGCGGCGAAAGACGATGCCGGTGTCGGGCGCTGCCGGACGCAAGGTCAGCTCGACACGCTGCCCGCTGTGCAGTCCGACACCGACCGCCTTGGTCAGGGATTTGAGCGTGCGTTGCGAAACCATCGGGCGATTGTAAGTTTTGCAGCCATTTTCATGCCATGGAAATGCCTATGACAGCCATTGCCACAGACCCGCTGACCCAGTTGGCGAGCGACTCCTGGCCAGGGGCGACAAGGGTCCGGCTATGCCGGCCCGAGTCGCCGTCCCCCCTCGAAGCGCCAAAGGCGCGCCACAGAGGGGGGAAGCCGCGCAGCGGCGCAGGGGGGAGTCCACAGTCAATCTGCCTGCTTGCGCAGAAACGCCGGGATCTCGAAGTCGTCCATGCCACCCGAGGCCAGTGCATCGACCTTGGCCGCCGCCTGGGTGCGGTTGGTGCGCCAGACACTGGGCACAGCCATCGACTGGTAGTCGGGCTGTGCGGCGCCACCCTGGGCTGCGCCCGACGGACCCTGGTTCACGGCAAATGGCGTGTTGTCGGTGCCGGTGCGCAGCACCTGCAGGGGTGGTGCACTGCGGCGGGCACCTTGACGCGACAGTCCGGTGGCCACCACGGTGACGCGCATGTCGTCGCCCAGGCTGTCGTCATAGGCAGCGCCATAGATGACATGGGCATCCGGCGAAGCGTAGGCACGAATGGTGTTCATCGCCAGCTTCGACTCCGACAGCTTGAGCGAGCCCTTGGCCGCCGTGACCAGCACCAGCACGCCCTTGGCACCCGAGAGGTCGATGCCTTCGAGCAGCGGGCAGGCCACGGCCTGCTCGGCCGCGATGCGGGCCCGGTCGGGTCCGGATGCCACAGCCGTGCCCATCATGGCCTTGCCCGGCTCACCCATCACGGTGCGAACGTCTTCGAAGTCGACGTTGACGTTGCCGTACTCGTTGATGATCTCGGCAATGCCACCCACGGCGTTCTTGAGCACGTCGTTGGCGTGGGCAAAGGCCTCGTCCTGCGTGATGTCGTCACCCAGCACCTCCAGCAGCTTCTCGTTGAGCACCACGATCAGCGAGTCGACGTTCGCTTCCAGTTCGGCCAGGCCCTGGTCGGCATTGGTCATGCGGCGACCACCCTCCCAGTCGAAAGGCTTGGTAACCACGCCCACGGTCAGGATGCCCATTTCCTTGGCCACCCTGGCGATCACCGGCGCAGCGCCGGTGCCGGTGCCTCCTCCCATGCCGGCGGTGATGAACAGCATGTGGGCGCCGTCGATGGCGGCCCGGATGTCATCGATCGCCGATTCAGCGGCATCGCGGCCCTTCTCCGGCTTGCTGCCGGCACCCAGACCGGTCACGCCCAGCTGGATCGTTTTGTGCGCCGGGCTGCGACTGAGCGACTGGGCGTCGGTGTTGGCGCAGATGAATTCGACGCCCTGGACCTGGCGTTCGATCATGTGCTGAACGGCGTTGCCGCCGCCGCCGCCGACACCAATGACCTTGATCTGGGTGCCCAGGTTGAATTCTTCGACTTCGATCATTTCGATGCTCATGTTGACCTCCTGTGGTGGCGCCCTGTGCAGGCGCTGGGTAATTCAAGAAAAGGGAAAACTCGCGATTCGGGATTCAATGGAAACGTGTGACCTTCATCCTGGGGGTCCGGTGCAGACCCGACATCGAACGCGGGGGCGGCACCGGGGGCTGGTGAACAGCAACGCGCTGACGTGACCAAAAGACGGCATGCGAGCTCGCGCGCGTGACGAGTGACAGTGCAGGGTATTCATCAGAAAGTTCCCACGAACCAGTTCTTGATTCGGTCCAGTGCACCCTGCACCGTTCCGGCCTTCTGGGCCACCTTGTGGCCACGAACGCGCGCCAGACGCGCTTCTTCCAACAGGCCCATGACCGTGGCTGCCCGGGTCTGGGCCACCATGTCGGAAAGGGCACTGGTGTAGTTGGGGATGCCTCGGCGCACCGGCTTGAGGAAGATGTCCTCGCCCAGCTCGACCATGCCGGGCATGACAGCGCTGCCACCGGTGAGCACGATGCCGGACGACAGCACCTCCTCGAAGCCCGAGTCACGCACGACCTGCTGGACCAGCGAAAAGATCTCTTCCACACGCGGCTCGATGACGCCGGCCAGCGCCTGACGCCCCAACAGGCGCGGACCCCGGTCGCCCAGCCCGGGCACCTCAACCTGGGTATCCGGGTCGGCCAGCAGCTGTTTGGCGCAACCGCTTTCGACCTTGATGTCCTCGGCGTCTTTGGTCGGTGTGCGCAGCGCCATCGCGATGTCGCTGGTGATCAGGTCGCCGGCAATGGGGATCACGGCGGTGTGGCGGATGGCACCACCGGCAAAGATGGCCACGTCGGTGGTGCCGGCGCCGATGTCCACCAGCGCCACGCCCAGGTCTTTCTCGTCGTCGGTCAGTACCGCCTGACTGGAAGCCAGCGGGTTGAGCATGAGCTGGTCGACCTCCAGCCCACACCGGCGCACGCACTTGATGATGTTCTCGGCGGCACTTTGCGCACCGGTGACGATGTGGACCTTGGCTTCGAGCCGGATGCCGCTCATGCCGATGGGCTCGCGCACCTCCTGGCCGTCGATCACGAACTCCTGCGGCTCCACCAGCAACAGACGCTGATCGGTGGAAATGTTGATGGCCTTGGCGGTCTCGATCACCCGCGCCACATCGGCCGGCGTGACCTCGCGGTCCTTGATGGCCACCATGCCACTGGAGTTGATGCCCCGAACATGGCTGCCGGTGATACCGGTGTAGACCCGGGCGATCCGGCAGTCGGCCATCAACTCGGCTTCCTTGAGCGCCTGCTGGATGCTCTGCACGGTGGCGTCGATGTTGACCACCACCCCACGCTTGAGTCCGTGGCTGGGCGAGACACCCAGCCCGGCGAGCTTGAGCTCGCCGCCTGGCAGCACCTCGGCCACCACCACCATGATCTTGGCGGTGCCGATGTCCAGTCCGACCACCAAATCCTTGTATTCCTTGGCCATGATCGTTTCTCGATTACCTTCTGTTTCCTGATGGCGCTGCATCGGTGACGGTGGTCACTCCCTGCAGGCGCAATGCGTAGCCGTTGGGGTAGCGCAGATCCACTGTCTGAATGGCACCGGCATAGCGCTGGGTCAGCTGGCCGACGGTGCCGGTGAAAAGCCTGGCGCGTTCCAGCAAGCGGTCTGGCGTGCCTCGGCCGAGTTCGATGTGTGCGCCGCTGTCCAGACGTGCCCGCCAGTTGCCCCGGTCGTTGAGTTCCAGCCGCTCCAGCTCCAGGTCGAGCCGGGCCAGCTCGGGGCCGAGCTGCTGGAACGCACCCCAGACCTGGGCCGCCTGGGCGACCGGTCCGGCCAGCTCAGGCAGGTCGTCGCGGTCGTCGGGCATGGCCTCGAAGACTTCACCAAAGCTGTTGACCAGCTGACCGGAACCGGATTGCCCCCACCAGGCGACGGCCACATGCTCTTCCAGGGTGACCTTCAGGCGGTTGGGAAACTCGCGCTGCACCTGGGCGCGGCGCACCCAGGGTACGGTCTCGAAGAGTTCACGCACCCGCTGCAGATCGGCATCGAGGAAGCTGCTGGAGACCTGCTGGCGCAGCTGCAGGGCGAGCTGGGCCCGCAAGCTCACCACATTCTGGTGGGCAACGTCACCGTGCACCGTGATGGCCTGGATGGTCCAGACCGGGTGGCGCAACGCCCACATTCCCAGCGCCAGCGCACCCATGGACAACAGCACCACGATCATGGCCGCAGAGGCCATGTTCATGAGCCGAATATCCAGGGGCAGCTGCGCCTTCATGGTCGACGATCTCCTGCAGCGTTGTCCAGGTCGGCACTTGCCAGCACGTTCAGGCACAAGTCCTCATAGGCCAGACCGGTTGCCCGGGCCGCCATCGGCACCAGCGAATGCCCGGTCATGCCCGGGGAGGTGTTGATCTCGAGCAGCCAGGGGCGGCGTGTGCGGGCGTCGATCATCACGTCGGCTCGGGCCCAGCCTCGGCAATCCAGGGTACGGAACGCCTTGAGCACCAGGTCCTGAATGACCGTTTCCTCGCCTTCAGGCAGGCCGCAGGGCACCAGGTACTGGGTGTCGTCGGTGAAATACTTGTTCTGGTAGTCGTAGTTGCCATCGGGCGCCACGATGCGGATCACCGGCAGCGCCCGGGCCTGGTCGCCCGTGCCCAGCACCGGGCAGGTCACTTCATCGCCGGCAATGAATTGTTCGCACATCACCATAGGATCCTGCCCGGCCGCCAGCGCGTAGGCCGCATCGCACTGCTCCAGAGACAATACCTTGGTCAGGCCGATGGTCGAGCCCTCGCGCACCGGTTTGACGATCATGGGCGAGCCCAGGGCCGAGAAGGCCGCGCGCGTTTCCTCAGCACTGTGGACCTGACGCCAGGCCGGCGTCGGCAGGCCCTCGGCCAGCCAGATGCGCTTGGTCATGAGCTTGTCCATGGCCACGGCCGAGGCCATCACGCCGGGGCCGGTGTAGGGAATGCCCAGCAGCTCCAGCGCACCCTGCACCGTGCCGTCCTCGCCGAAACGGCCATGCAGGGCAATGAAGCAACGGTCAAATCCGTCGCGCCGCAATTCGTCCATGGCGCGTTCGGCGGGATCGAAGGCGTGGGCATCAACCCCCCGGCTGCGCAGGGCGGCCAGCACGCCCGCGCCCGACATCAGCGAAACCTCGCGTTCGGCCGAGCGACCGCCCATGAGCACCGCCACCTTGCCCAGGGCTTGTACGTCGATCGGGTTCAGATGGGCAGTCACGCTCGGTTTCCTCCCTGGGTTGCCAGCTCGATCACCTGAGCGGCCACGGTGCCGATGGAGCCAGCACCCATGCACAGCACCACGTCTGCGTCACGGGCGTTGTCCAGCACCGCTTGTGGCATGGCGGTGATGTCGTCGACGAACACCGGCTCGACCTTGCCTGCGACACGAAGGGCCCGCGCCAGCGAGCGGCCATCGGCGGCCACAATGGGCGACTCGCCAGCGGCATACACCTCGGCCAGCAGCACCGCATCGGCCTGGCCGATGACCTTGACAAAGTCCTCGAAGCAGTCGCGCGTGCGGCTGTAGCGGTGCGGCTGGAAGGCCAGCACCAGACGGCGACCCGGAAAGGCGCCGCGTGCGGCCGACAAGGTGGCGGCCATCTCGACCGGGTGGTGGCCGTAGTCATCAACGAGGGTGGCCACTCCGCCCGAGGGCAAGGGAGCGTCGCCGAATTGCTGGAAGCGCCGACCGACCCCTTTGAACTCCGCCAGCGCCTTGAGCACGGCCTCGTCCGGCACACCCAGTTCCACCGCAATACCAATCGCGGCCAAGGCGTTGAGCACGTTGTGCTGACCGGGCAGGTTGAGCACCACCTCCAGATCGGGCAGTTCAACGCCGTTGCGGCGCTGCACGGTGAAGTGCATCTGTCCACCCACTGGCCGGACATCCATGGCCCGGACCTGGGCGTCGTCGGACAGACCGTAGCTGGTGATGGGACGGGCGATCTGCGGCAGGATCTCGCGAACGGCCGGGTCGTCCACACACACGACCGCAGCACCATAGAACGGCATGCGGTGTAGGAACTCGATGAAGGCCGCCTTCAGGCGGCCGAAATCGTGACCATAGGTGTCCATGTGATCGGCATCGATGTTGGTCACCACCGACAAAACCGGCAACAGGTTCAGGAACGACGCATCGGACTCGTCCGCCTCGACCACGATGTACTCACCCGAGCCCAGCTGGGCATTGGCCCCGGCGCTGTTGAGCCGGCCGCCGATCACAAAGGTGGGGTCCAGCTGGGCGGCGGCCAGCACGCTGGCGACCAGGCTGGTGGTGGTGGTCTTGCCATGGGTGCCGGCAATCGCCACCCCTTTTTTCATGCGCATCAGCTCGGCCAGCATGACCGCCCGCGGCACCACCGGAATCAGTCGCGCGTGGGCGGCCACCACCTCCGGGTTGTCGTCCTTGACCGCGGTGGAGGTCACGATGGCGTCGGCACCGGCAATGAACTGCGCGTCGTGCCCCCGGAACACCGTGGCCCCCAGCGACACCAGGCGGCGGGTGGCCGCGTTTTCACCCAGGTCGCTGCCGGAGACGACAAAGCCCTGGTTGAGCAACACCTCGGCGATGCCGCTCATGCCGGAACCGCCGATGCCGACGAAATGGATGTGGCGAATGGCGTGTTTCATGCCGTGAGCCCTCTTTTGCATTGCGCGGCATCGGCGGGCACCGCCCCACGCGGTCCAGACCTGGACTGCGTGCTCACGGACACGACGAAGTGAATATGGCCAATGGCATGTTTCATGCCGTCTTTACTTTCGCAAGTTGTTCGCAGGCCGCCACCACGGCGCCCACGGCCTGGGTTTTTTCCATCTGCTTGGCCTTGATGGCCATCTGCATGAGCTGGTCACGACGCAGCTCGCGCAGACGCTGGGCCAACCCGGCCGGCGTCAGCTCGTGCTGTGGCACCAGCCAGGCGGCGCCAGCATCGACCAGGAATCGGGCGTTGCTGGTCTGGTGGTCGTCCACCGCATGAGGAAACGGCACGAACAGCGCGGCTGCCCCGACGGCAGCAATTTCTGTCACCGTGCTCGCACCGGCCCGGCAGACAATCAGGTCGGCCTCGGCGAACGCCGCCGCGGTGTCGTCGATGAAGGGGGTGAGCTCGGCCTGCACGCCCGCGGCCTGGTAACTGGCGCGCAGCGCATCGATCTGCTTTTCGCCGCTCTGGTGCAGCACCTGGGGGCGTTCCGGGGCCGGAATCAGGGCCAACGCCTGCGGCACCGTGTCGTTCAGGGCCTTGGCCCCCAGGCTCCCGCCGACCACCAGCACCCGCATGGGCCCCGTGCGTGCGGACAGGCGCTGTTCGGGTGCCGGCTGTTGCAGAAAGGCGCTGCGCAGCGGGTTGCCCACCCACTCGGCCTTGGACAAGGCGCCCGGAAACGCAGTGAATACCCGGTCGGCAATGCCCGCCAGCACCTTGTTCGCCATGCCCGCCACCGAATTCTGTTCGTGCAGCACCAGCGGCTTGCCAGCCAGTGTGCCCATCATGCCACCCGGGAAGGTGATGTAGCCACCCAGTCCCACCAACACGTCGGGTTGGACGCGGCGCACCACCTGCAAGGCCTGCCAGAACGCGCGCAGCAGGCGCAGCGGCAACAGTGCCAGGGTGAGCGGACCTTTGCCACGCACACCACCAAAGTCAATGGTTTCCAGGGGGAAACCTTTCGGCGGCACGAGCCGGCTTTCCATGCTGCCGGGCGCGCCCAGCCAGTGCACCCGCCAGCCGCGCTCACGCAGCCCCTCGGCCACGGCCAGGCCAGGAAATATGTGCCCACCGGTCCCGCCGGCCATCACCAAGGCGCAGGGTTGGTGGCTCACGGGCGACCACCTTTCATCAGGAACGCATACCGCGTCCGCAGTCGCTGCGCGCCTGCCTGTCGGTTTTGATGAAACCGCCTGCGGGTCATGGGCGCCCACCCTTCATCAGGAACGCGTGCCGCGTCCGCAGTCGCTGCGCGCCTGCCTGTCGGTTTTGATGAAACCGCCTGCGGGTCATGGGCGCCCACCCTTCATCAGCTGGCGGTTTTCAAAATCCACTCTCAGCACGATGGCCAGGGCCACGAGGTTCATCAGAATGGCAGAACCGCCGTAGCTCATGAGCGGCAAGGTCAGGCCCTTGGTGGGCAGTGCGCCCAGGTTGACGCCAATGTTGATGAAGGCCTGAAAGCCGATCCACAGGCCGACGCCCTGCGCCACCAAGCCGGCAAACACCTTGT
Organism: Burkholderiales bacterium; assembly: GCA_030604135.1. Taxonomy (GTDB): domain Bacteria; phylum Pseudomonadota; class Gammaproteobacteria; order Burkholderiales; family Burkholderiaceae_C; genus Hydrogenophaga. The sequence continues at coordinate 117,208 of JAUVWL010000009.1, forward strand.
CCAGTGCAATGGCCTGGCGACCGATGAGCATGATGCGGCGGGTCAACCAGAGGAACAGGGCAATCAGGGCCAGCACACCAACCAGCCCGAATTCCTCGCCGATGACGGCCAGCAGAAAGTCGGTGTGGGCTTCGGGCAGCCAGTGGAGCTTCTCGACGCTGCCGCCCAGGCCGACGCCAAAGATCTCGCCACGCCCAAAGGCAATCAACGAATGGGACAGCTGGTAGCCCTTGCCCAGCACGTGTTCCTCGGCGAACGGGTCGAGGTAGGCGAAGATGCGCTCGCGGCGCCATTCGCTCATCATCACCATGACGGCAAAGGCGGCCACCACCACGGTGGCGATCAGGAAGAACATGCGGGCGTTCACACCGCCAAGGAACAGGATGCCCATGGCGATGACGGCAATCACCATGAAAGCACCCATGTCGGGCTGCGCCAGCAACAGCATGCCGACCACCGCCAGCGCCACCGCCATGGGGGCAACCGCTTTGAAGAAGCGCTCCTTCACCTCCATCTTGCGCACCATGTAGTCGGCGGCATAGATCAGCACCGCAAGCTTGGCCAGCTCCGAGGGCTGAAAACTCAGCATGCCCAGCGGAATCCAGCGCCGCGCGCCGTTGACCATCGAGCCCACACTGGGTATGAGGACCACCACCAGCAACAGCAGCGAAGCCGCGAACATCCAGGGTGCCCAGAGCTCCCAGGACCGCATGGGCACCTGAAAAGCCAGTATGCCGGCCACCAGACCGATCACGATGAAGATGCCATGGCGCAACACAAAATGGTGCTGCGCGTAGTTGGCGAACCGGGGGTTGTCGGGCAGGGCGATGGAGGCAGAAAAAACCATCACCAGACCCCAGGCCAGGATGGTCACCACCACCCACAGCAGGGGTTGGTCAAAACCGAGCTCGCGCACCGCCACGGGCTGCGTTCCCGCATAGGTCCGGTTGGACAGGCGCACCGGCAACGCATCGGCCCCCGTGCGCGCCTTGCGGGCCCGGGCCGCTTTGCCCCGGCCCGGGCCAGGCCAGAGCACAGATAGGCGTTGGGCAAGCTGACCGATCATGCGCCGGCCTCCACAACAATGCCCCGGGAAAGCGCCAGTTCGTTCACCGCCTCGGCAAAGACACGCGCGCGGTGAACGTAGTTGTCGAACATGTCCAGGCTGGCACAGGCGGGCGACATCAGCACCGCATCGCCGCTGTGAGCCAGGCCGGCACCGGCAAACACGGCCGCCCGAAGATCGGCCACGTCTTCCAGCACCACGCCGGCTTCGGTCAGGGCCATCCCCAGTTGCTCTCGCAGCAGCGGTGCATCACGACCCATCAGCAAGACGGCCCGGGCATGACGGGCCAGCGGCTCGGCCAGGGGCCTGAAGTCCTGGCCCTTGCCGTCACCGCCCAGAATCATCACCAGGGTTCGCTCGGCGCCCAGACCGCGCACGGCGGCCAGGGTGGCGCCCACGTTGGTGCCCTTGCTGTCGTCGAAGTACTCGACACCGTCGATGATCGCCAGCGGCTCCACCCGGTGAGGTTCTCCCCGGTATTCACGCAGCCCGTGCAACATGGGCCCCAGTGCAGCGCCCGTGGACGCCGCCAGGGCCAGGGCAGCCAGCGCATTCGCCGCGTTGTGCCGACCACGGATGCGCAGCGCATCGACTGGCATCAGGCGCTGCATGTAGAGCTCGACCTCGACTTCGGTTCGGCCGCGACGTCGGGTCTCGTCCAGCGCCTGGGCGCGCACCAGCCAGTCCATGCCGTTGACGGACTCGATGCCCCAGTCACCGGCCCGCTGCGGCGCGTCCAGGCCGAAGCTGGCATGGGCCCGGGACGGTTGCTGGCGGTTTCTGCCACCAAGCTTGACGGTGACCATGGGCGGCTGCATGGCCAGGACCGCAGGGTCATCCCGGTTGAGCACCATCAGGGCCCCGGTGCCGAACACCGCGCGCTTGGCCCGCACATAGGCATCGAACGTGCCGTGCCAGTCCAGGTGGTCTTCGCTGATGTTGAGCACCGTGGCCGCCGAAGGCAAGGCATCCCAGGGTCCACCAGCCACACCGTCGAGCTGGAAGCTGGAGAGTTCGAGCACCCAGACCTGGGGCAGGTGCGGCGGAATCGGAGCCTCTGGCTCAGGCGGCTGCAACAGGACAGCCGTGTCCGCGTCGGCCTCGTCCGTGCCACCGTCCGGCGCCGCGGCACCATCGCCTGTCACGTCTTCGAGACTCGTGGCGTCCATGTCCATGTCCGCGTTCGCAGCGGCGTCGGCTGACGACGGTGCGGTGGGCTCCGGTGCGCCTGCATCGGCCAGGGGCTGCGGCGCCTGTTGCTGTGCCTGGCGAGCCTCTTCGGCTTCGCGGGCCATCTCGGCCAGCTCGTGGTCGAGGGCGCCCGAGAGCACGTCCAGCAGCGCCGGACCGATGTTGCCGGCCACCGCGACCCTTCGTCCGGCCCGCTCCAGCAGCAGCCCGGTGAGCGAGGTGACGGTGGTCTTGCCATTCGTGCCGGTGATGGCCAGCAGTTTCGGGCGGTACGGCCAGGCGTCACGACCGGCCAGGTCGGCCAGCGCCTGCGCAAACAGGTCCAGCTCACCGACCAGGGGCACGCCCTGCTGGCCGGTCCATTGCCGCACGGCCTCCAGCTGGGCAGGCGCCAGCCCCGGGCTGCGCGCGACCAGGTGCCATGACCCGGTGGTCATCAGGGACGCATCGAAGGCGCTGCACACAAACCGGGCCTGCGGGCATTCGGTCTGCAAGGCAGCCAGTTGCGGCGGCGCTGGCCGGGTGTCGGCCACGGTCACGTGGGCGCCCTGGCGGGTGCACCAGCGCGCCATCGACAGACCTGAGATGCCCAGGCCGAGGATCAGGACGTTCTGCTCCTTCAGGTGATTCATCGCAGTTTCAGGGTGGACAGGCCGACCAGACAGAGCAGCATGGTGATGATCCAGAAGCGGACCACGACCTGCGTCTCCTTCCAGCCTTTTTTCTCGAAATGGTGGTGCAACGGCGCCATCTGGAACAGGCGCCGGCCCTCGCCGAAGCGGCGCTTGGTGTACTTGAAGTAGCTGACCTGCAGCATCACCGACAGCGCCTCGACCACAAAGATGCCGCCCATGATGGCCAGCACGATCTCCTGGCGGACGATCACGGCAATGGTTCCCAGGGCGCCACCCAGCGCCAGCGCACCCACGTCGCCCATGAAGACCTGGGCCGGGTGGGTGTTGAACCAGAGGAATGCCAGGCCGGCACCGGCCATGGCAGCGCAGAAGATCAGCAGTTCGCCCACGCCGGGGATGTAGGGCACCAGCAGGTAGCGCGAGAAGACCACGTTGCCGGTGACATAGGCGAACACGCCCAGTGCCGAGCCCACCATCACCACCGGCATGATGGCCAGCCCATCCAGGCCATCGGTGAGGTTGACCGCGTTGCTGGCACCCACGATCACCAGGTAGGTCAGCAGCACAAAGCCGAACACTCCCAGGGGGTAGCTGATTTCCTTGAAGAACGGCACCATCAGGCCGGAATGCGGTGGCAGGTCCACCGTGAAGCCGGACGCCACCCAGTCGTAGAACAGCTCCAGCACCTTCATGTTGCTGGTTTCCGAGATGGCAAAGACCAGGAAGAAGGCCGCCAGCAGCCCGATGACGGATTGCCAGAAGTACTTTTCCCGCGATCGCATCCCTTCGGGGTTCTTGTGCACCACCTTGCGCCAGTCGTCGGCCCAGCCGATGGCGCCGAAGCCCAGGGTCACCAACAGCACGATCCAGACAAAGCGGTTGCTGAGATCGAACCACAGCAGGGTCGACAGGGCAATCGAGAACAGAATCAGCACCCCCCCCATGGTCGGCGTGCCGCCCTTGCTGAGATGGGTCTGCATGGCGTACTCGCGGATCGGCTGTCCGATCTTGAGCGCCGCCAGACGCCGGATGACATAGGGCCCGGCCAGCAAGCCGACGATCAGCGCCGTCATGGCGGCCATCACGGCACGAAAGGTCAGGTACTGGAACACCCGCAGAAACCCGAACTCCGGGCTCAGACTTTGCAACCATTGGGTCAGGCTAAGCAGCATGTGTGTGGTCCTCTTCTTGTTGTTCAGCCGCTGCCTGCAGGTCGAGCACCGCCTGCACCACACGTTCGAGTTTCATGAACCGCGAGCCCTTGACCAGCACGCTGGTGGGCGCTGCAGAGCCGCCTGCCAGCAAGGCGGCGCAGATGGCATCGATCATCGGAGGCATGTCGGGCCACCAGGTCGCTTGAGGCAGCTCGGCTGAGCCCATGGCCTCGGTCGCCCGCCGCATCCATTCGCCACAGAGCTGCACCGACTCGATGCCTCGCGCGCGGGCATGGCGCAACACCTCCAGGTGAAAGGCCAGCCCCTGCTCACCGACTTCACCCATGTCACCCAGCACCAGAAGCCGTGGCCCGGGCAATTCGGCCAGCACATCGATGGCCGCCAGCACCGAGTCGGGATTGGCGTTGTAGCTGTCGTCAACCAGGATGACGTCACGTCCAGCCAGTTGCATGGCGTGGGCCCGGGAGCGCCCGCCGACAGGCACAAAGGCTTCCAGCCCCCGCACGATCGAGGCCGGCGCCACACCCGCCGCCAGGGCACAGGCGGTGGCAGCCAGGGCATTGCGCACGTTGTGCCGCCCGGCGATGTGCAAGCGGCAGGACAGCTCGGCACCGGGTATCGCGATGCGCAGGGTCCAGGCGCCGTCGACCCAGTCGGCCTGCAGGGACCGCACCTCGGCGAGTGGGTCGCTGTCGCTAAAACGCAGCACCCGCCGATGTCCGGCCAGCTCCATCCACACGGGCGAGAATGCGTCATCGCTGGGGAACACAGCACAACCCTGCTCGGTCAGCGCCGAGATGACCGATCCGTTCTCGCGCGCCACGGCCTCGACACTGCTCATGAACTCCTGATGCTCGCGCTGGGCGTTGTTGACAAGGGCCACGGTGGGCCTGGCCAGGTCGGCCAGATAGGCGATCTCGCCCGGGTGGTTCATGCCCAGCTCGACCACCGCCATGCGGTGGTGGGGCCGCAAGCGCAAGAGCGTCAACGGCACCCCGATGTCGTTGTTGAAATTGCCGGCTGTGGCCAGCGCCGCCTCGCCACAGGCCGCACGCAGGATGCTGGCCACCATCTGGGTCACCGTGGTCTTGCCATTGCTGCCCGTGACCGCCACCAGCGGCATGTCGAACTGCCCGCGCCACGCGCGCCCCAGGGAGCCCAGGGCCAGGCGGGTGTCGGGCACTTCCACGCCAGGCAGGCCTGCATCGGCCAGGCCTCGCTGCGCCACGGCCGCCAGGGCGCCCTGGCCCCGGGCCTGCGCCAGAAACTCATGGGCATCGAAGCGCTCCCCCTGCAGGGCGACGAACAGGTCACCGGGCTGCAGGCTGCGGGTGTCGGTGTTCACGCGTTGCATGCCCTCGGGCAAGGAACCCACCACACGCGCACCTGGCAGCTGCATCAGCAGCCCGGCCAGTCCGTTCATGGAGGCCGTGCCAGCCCTTGCCTCGTGACGGCGGAGCAGCGCGGCGCGGACTTCCTCCCGGTCGGAGAAGGGCCGGCGTACCCCCTGGATCTCCTGGTAGTCTTCGTGCCCCTTGCCGGCCACCAGTACCACGTCGGCCACCTGGGCCTGCGCTGCGGCCAGGCCGATGGCACGGGACCGATCCACCTCAAGGCGCACCCGTTCGGGGTGGCGCAGGCCGGCACGCATCTGCGCCAGAATCGCCAGCGGGTCCTCGCTGCGCGGGTTGTCGCTGGTCAGCACCACCTGATCGGCCCGTGCCTCGGCCGCGGCCGCCATCTGGGGCCGCTTGCCCGGGTCACGGTCTCCGCCACAACCCACCACCACCCACAGACGACCGGCGCGCCGTTGCGCCAGCGGCTGCAGGGCCAGCAAAGCCTGCTCCAGTGCATCCGGCGTGTGGGCATAGTCCACCAGCACCAACGGTTCCTGACCGGAGCCCTGACCGTGCACGGCTTCCATCCGCCCTGGTACCGGGCTCAATCGGGCGCATGCGCCCACCGCCTCGGACAGGGAAATGCCCAATGCGCGCGCCGCTGCGATCACACCCAGCAGATTGGACACGTTGTAACGACCAACCAGGGGCAGACACAGGACATGGTCCTGTCCGTCTTCGCGCAAACGCAACGCAAACCCGTCGGGTGTGAGCGACACCGAATGCGCCTGCAATCGGGCATCCGGACGGTCAATACCCACGGTCCAGACGTCCAGGCCACGCTGTTGCACACGGGCCAGCAGCGATGGACCCCGCGGATCGTCCAGGTTCACCACCGCCGCCTGCAGACCGGACCAGTCGAACAACTGGAGCTTGGCGGCCCAATAGCGCTCCATGTCGCCGTGGTAGTCGAGGTGGTCCTGGGTAAGGTTGGTGAACACCGCCACACGAACCTGGCAGCCGGCCAGGCGATGCTCGACCAGGCCGATCGAAGACGCCTCGATGGCACAGGCGCGGTCACCTTCGTCCACGAAACGCCGAAGTTCGCGCTGCAAGGCCACTGGGTCGGGTGTGGTCAGGCCGGTCGGCGTCAGGGTGGCACCGCCGTTCGATTCACCAACGGGTGGGCGACCCATGCCCAGGGTGCCAACGACGGCGCAGGGGCGACCGGCGGCGCACAGCAACTGAGCCATCCACCAGGCGCTGGAGGTCTTTCCGTTGGTGCCGGTGAAAGCCACCATATCCAGGGATCGCGACGGCTCGCCATGAAAAAGCGAAGCGATCGGTCCGGTCAGGGACTTGAGGCCGGGGACCGTGGCAATCCGCTCATCCTGCCACGACCAGGCCTGAACACCCTCTTGCTCGACCAGCACCGCGCTGGCACCCGCCTCCAGCGCATCCGCCACGAAGTGGCGCCCGTCGGTCGCCGCGCCTGGCCAGGCGATGAAGGCATCGCCAGGGCGAACCTGGCGGCTGTCGACCTGCAGCCCGCCGCTGACGCGCGCGCGCAGCCAGGCGGTGATGTCCGGCAAGGAATGCAGCTGCTGCATCAGAACGACTCCTCCACAACCTCGGCCACGATCTGTGGCTTGACATCCATGTCGGGCTGCACGCCCAGGATGCGCAAGGCATGCTGCACCGTTTCACTGAACACCGGCGCAGCCACGATGCCACCGTAATAGTGACCGTTGCGGGGTTCGTCGACCATCACGGCCACCACGATGCGCGGGTCTTCAATGGGTGCGAGTCCGACGAAGAAGCTGCGGTACTTGCGGTCCGAATAGCCGCGCCCTTCCTGCTTGCGGGCGGTTCCTGTCTTGCCTCCCACCGAGTAACCCATGGTCTGCGCCCGGGTGGCTGTTCCGCCCGGTTCGGTGGCCATGTGCAACATGCGGCGCACCGCCGTGGCGCTTTCGCGGCTGAAGACTCGAACACCAGCCACCGGCTCGTCGGTCTTGACCATGGTCAGCGGGATCAGCTCGCCATCGCGCGCGAACACCGTGTAGGCCTGCGCCAGCTGGAACAGGGAAGCCGACACGCCATAGCCGTAGCTCATGGTGGCGTGCTCGATCGGACGCCATGTCTTGTAGGGACGCAGCCGTCCGCTGACGGCTCCGGGAAATGGCACCACCGGCTTTTGACCGAAACCCGACTGGGCATAGGTCTCCCAGAGATCACGTGCTGGCATCTGCATGGCCATCTTGACCGTGCCCACGTTGCTGGACTTCTGAATGACCTCCTTGACCGTCATGACCCCGTAGTCACGGGCATCGCGTATCGTCGCACCGCCTATGTTCATCCGGCCCGGCGCGGTCGCGATGCGCGAGTCGGGGCGGACCAGGCCCTTGTCCAGTGCCAGGGCCGCCACAAACGGCTTCATGGTGGAACCTGGCTCGAAACTGTCGGTCAGGATGCGGTTGCGCAGCTGCTCACCACTGAGGTTCTGGCGCCGGTTGGGGTTGTAGCTCGGGTAGTTGGCCAGAGCCAGCACCTCGCCGGTGTGGGTGTCGAGCACGATCACACTGCCGGCGCGCGCCTTGTGCGTGGCAATGGCCTCGCGCAGTTTCTGATAGGCAAAGAACTGGATTTTGCTGTCGATCGACAGCTGAAGATCGGCACCGTCCACCGGCGGCACGACCTCGCGGACATCCTCGATCACACGACCCAGGCGGTCCTTGATGACCCGACGCGAACCGTCTCGCCCGGCCAGGCGCTGCTGGAAAGCCAGCTCGATGCCCTCCTGCCCCCGGTCCTCGACGTTGGTGAAGCCCACCACGTGTGCAGCCGCTTCGGCTTCGGGATACTGTCGCTTGTACTCGGGACGCTGGTAAATGCCCTTGATGCCCAGCGCGGCGATCTCGGTGGCCACCGGCTGATCAACCTGGCGCTTGATCCAGACAAAGGTCTTGTCTTCAGCCGACAGGCGTTGGCGCAAGCTGCCCAGGGGCATCTCGAGCAAACGCGCCAGCTCCCGCAACCTGGGGTCGTCCTTGGGGACATCTTCCGGAATGGCCCAGATGCTCTGCGCGACCACGCTCGATGCAAGCATCAGGCCATTGCGATCCAGAATGCGCCCCCGCTTGGCGGGAAGCGCCAGCGTGCGCGCATACCGCACCTCACCCTGACGCTGATAGAAATCCTTGCCGACCACCTGCACATACGTCGCCCGGCCCGCCAGCACGGCAAAAGCCATGGCCAGCACGGCCACAATGAACTTGCTGCGCCAGACCGGTGTCTTGCTGGCCAGCAAGGGGTTGGTGTGGTAGCTGAGGCTGCGCGTCACGGCCGACCTCCCGTCGCGGGCGTACCGCTGCCTGCCAGACCCTGCGGCACCTGGACATAGTGGGTGACTCCGGGTGTGACCGGTCGCATCTGCAGGCGGCGCGTGGCCAGCATCTGCACACGCGCTGCTGCGGCTTCGGCCCGTTTGGCCACCTGAAGCTGGTCGTGCTCGACGTCCAGCCGCCGCGCCTGTGACTGGGCTCGGTCCAGCGCGGTATACAGGCGTCGCGACTCGTACTGGGTGTGCACCAGATAGAAGGCACTGACCAGCACCGCCAGCATCAGGACGAGGTTCAGACGAATCATGCCCGCCCCCGTCCCTGAGCGGTCGCCGCGACCACGGCCGCCTCGGTGCGTGTGGCCACCCGCATCACCGCGCTGCGGGCACGCGGATTGGCCTGCACCTCGTTGTCAGACGGCATGACCCGGTGCACGTCGGCCAGCGGCATGGGGCGGGGCTCGGCAAACGGCGCACGGCGGTCCACCACCATCCGGGAATGGGCGGCCATGAACTGCTTGACCATACGGTCTTCCAACGAGTGGAAGCTGATCACCACCAGGCGCCCGCCCGCCTTGAGCACATCCAGGCTGGCCCTCAGCGCTTGTTGCAGCTCTTCAAGCTCGGCGTTGATGAAAATCCGAAGAGCCTGAAATGTGCGCGTTGCAGGGTCCTTGCCCGGCTCGCGGGTTTTGACCGCGCCAGCCACGACTTCGGCCAGC
>JAUVWL010000040.1 GCA_030604135.1 Burkholderiales bacterium
ACCGGCCCCTGCACGTTGGGCGGGATGTCCATGGGCGACTGGACGAAGCGGGCCACCGGGTCGATCAGGGCCATGGCGGTGACCGGGATGCTGCCCGGCGGGGCGATGACCTCGCCACCGGGGCCGACCAGGCCGCGTTCGTTGACCAGCTGGGCAAAGCGGATGGCGCTGGCGCCGCCACGGCTGAAGCCGGTGACGGCCACGCCCAGGTCGGCGGGGGTGGCGTCGGGCTGGGTCTTAAGGTACGTGATGGCGGCGTCGCTGAAGTCGGCGTAGGCCTTGTGGGCGGCGGCTTCGATGGCACGTGTGGGCAGCACGCCGGCATTTAGCAAGTCTCCCTGGTCACCGCCGGTGCCGACGCCCGGGTAGTAACCGAGTTTCAGATCGGGGTTGAGCAGTGACTCCGTGTGGGCCTGCGCCCGCAATTGGCCGATGTTGGTGGAATAAGGGCTGCCAGAAAGCTTCAGATTCCCTTCGTCATTGAAGGTGCCGTCAAAAGCCGCAAAGAAGTTGAACCGAGTGGCACAGAGTTGGGCACCCGCCTCCATCATTGCTTGTCGTGCTACCGGCATCCGGGCCAGTTCGGATGCTGTGAGCGGCCGATCAACCGACGTGCCCATCACCGGCCTCCCTTCAGTTCATGCTGCGGATAGATCTCATAGGCATGGGAGAAGTTGGACTTCCAGGTTCGAAGCACTGGAGGTTCGGCATAGGCGTTCTTCCGCTTCGGTGTGACGATAAAAATGTACAACTGCCGACCATCGATCACGAATGTCAGCTCATGCTCGTTCATGTCGCGCGGCAGCCGGTCGCGCAGGTCGACCCGCTGCTCCAGTACCTCGCCCGTGGCCTTGATGCGCCACTTGACGTACAGGAACTCGCCGACAGGTATGGAGCCGTAGACCCCCGACTGGACTCCCGCAGCTTTTCCATCACGCGCCTTGCCTCGCACCGGCTCGTACGCGTCGCCATACGCGTACTCCAGCAGGTCGACTTCTTTGACCCAGCCGTCATACCAGCCATCAAAATTGAAGCCATGCGGCACCAGCTTCGGGCCACTCGCGCAGCCGGCCAGGCCCAGGGCCAGCAGCAGGCCCAGGCCAACCAGCCAGCGGTTGTGGGTCTGTCTTGTTGTGATCATGGTGTGTTCTCCCTGACGGCCGGGCTGTCTGCCCAGCGCCGCCAGCATAGCCAGAAATCGGGACGCCACCGCCCCCCACCTGCCGTCCGTCACCCCAATAGGTGAAAAGTTGTAAGCGCCGCTCCTGAAACAATGGCGCACCTATGGCCGCTGGCTGGCCTGGAGCGGCGGACAGGCGGTTTGTAAAGAGGGGCTGCCCGGGGTGTGGATAAGTCCCGTCTGGGCCTACAATCACGCCCCTGCCTGCGGGCATTTGTCCACAAGAACGAAACCACCCCCCGCCTGAATGATTGAGGGAAACACCCCCGTTTCGCCATCCCTGGCCGCGCATGCCCTGTGGCCGGCCTGTGTCGAGCAGCTGGCCCAGGAAATCCCGGAACAGCAGTTCAACACCTGGATCCGGCCGCTGAACGCCACCGTGGCCGAAGACCTGTCCAAGGTCACCTTGCTGGTGGCCAACCGGTTCAAGCTCGACTGGATTCGGGCCCAGTACGCCACCCGCATCACCGCCCTGCTGGAGGCCGTCAGCGGCATGTCGATTGCCCTGGAGTTGGCACTCGCTCCGCGTGAAGCCCCCGTCAAATCGACACCCACGCCGCGCAGTGTGCAGGAAGAGGTGCTGGAGGAGATGCCCGATGTGGCGCCCGCCGAACCGGCGCCCGCGCAGGGCCCCAAGACCCGGCTGAACCCGGCGCTGACCTTTTCCACCCTGGTGGAAGGTTCGGCCAACCGCATGGCGCGGGCCGCGGCCATGCACGTGGCCGGCAGTCTGGGCCAGCTGTACAACCCGCTGTTCATCTACGGCGGCGTCGGTCTGGGCAAGACCCACCTGGTGCACGCCATCGGCAACCACCTGCTGGCCGACCGTCCGCAGGCCAAGGTTCTCTACATCCACGCTGAACAATTCGTCTCGGATGTGGTCAAGGCCTACCAGCGCAAGACTTTCGACGAGTTCAAGCAGCGCTACCACTCGCTGGACCTGCTGCTGATCGACGATGTGCAGTTCTTTGCCAACAAGGAACGCACGCAGGAAGAATTCTTCAATGCCTTCGAGGCGCTGCTGGCCAAGAAGAGCCACATTGTGCTGACCAGCGACACCTACCCCAAGGGCCTGGCCGACATCCACGAGCGCCTGGTGTCGCGCTTCGACTCGGGCCTGACGGTGGCCATCGAACCGCCCGAGCTGGAGATGCGGGTGGCCATCCTGATCAACAAGGCAGCGGCGGAGAACGCCGTCATGCCCGAGGAAGTGGCCTTTTTTGTGGCCAAGAACGTGCGCTCCAACGTGCGCGAGCTCGAAGGTGCGTTGCGCAAGATCCTGGCCTACAGCCGCTTCAACCAGAAGGACATCTCCATCCAGCTGGCGCGCGAGGCGCTGAAAGACCTGCTGTCGATCCAGAACCGACAGATCGGGGTCGAGAACATCCAGAAGACGGTGGCCGACTTCTACAAGATCAAGGTCGCCGACATGTACAGCAAGAAGCGCCCGGCCAGCATCGCCCGGCCGCGCCAGATAGCCATGTTCCTGGCCAAGGAGCTGACCCAGAAAAGCCTGCCGGAGATCGGCGAGCTGTTCGGCGGGCGCGACCACACCACGGTGCTGCACGCGGTGCGCAAGATCGCGGCCGAACGCCAGACCAACACCGAGCTGAACCAGCAGCTGCACGTGCTGGAACAGACGCTGAAAGGGTGACCGTGAAAAAGGGTGAAAATAGCGAAGTTTGGCCACACGGTGGCCGGCGCCACAAGAGACGAAAGACCCTGACATGATCGTTTTGAAATCGACCCAGGACAAAGTGTTGGCTGCACTGCAGTCGGTGGCCGGCATCGTCGAGCGCCGGCACACACTGCCCATACTGGCCAACGTGCTGCTGCGCAAGACCGGCACACAGGTGCAACTGACCACCAGCGACCTGGAAATCCAGATCCGCACCACGGCCGAGCTCGGCGGTGACGAGGGCAGCTTCGCCACCACGCTGGGCGCGCGCAAGCTGATCGACATCCTGCGCACCATGCCGGGTGACCAGGCGGTCAGCCTCGAATCCACCGGCGGCAAGACGATTCTGAAAGGCGGCAAGAGCCGCTTCACGCTGCAAAGCCTGCCGGCCGAGGACTTCCCACTGGTGCAGGAATCACCCAGCTTCGGCCCGGTGTTCAGCGTGCCGCAGAAGACGCTCAAGAGCCTGCTGGGCCAGGTCTCGTTTGCCATGGCGGTGCACGACATCCGCTACTACCTCAACGGTATCCTGTTCGTGGCCGAAGGCAAGAAGCTCAGCCTGGTGGCCACCGACGGCCACCGCCTGGCCTATGCCAGCGCCGACCTGGAGGTCGAAGTGCCCAAGCAGGAAGTCATCCTGCCGCGCAAGACCGTGCTGGAGCTGCAGCGCCTGCTGTCCGACAAAGACGGCGCGATCGAGATGCAGTTCGCCTCCAACCAGGCCAAGTTCAGCTTTGACGGCATGGAGTTCGTCACCAAGCTGGTCGAGGGCAAGTTCCCCGACTACAACCGCGTCATTCCCAAGAACCACAAGAACATCGTCACCCTGGGTCGCGCGCCACTGCTGGCCAGCCTGCAGCGCACCGCCATCATGACGAGCGAGAAGTTCAAGGGCGTGCGCCTGAACGTCGAACCCGGCACCCTGCGCGTGGCCTCGAGCAACGCCGAGCAGGAAGAGGCGGTCGACGAACTCGACATCGACTACGGCGGCGACGCGATTGAAATCGGATTCAACGTGACCTACCTGATCGACGCCCTGCAGAACATGGGCCAAGACATGGTCCGAATTGAACTGCAGGACGGCAACAGCTCGGCGCTGGTGACGAACCCCGACGACAACGCATTCAAATACGTCGTCATGCCAATGCGCATTTGACGCCGCTTCAGCCCGCAGCTCCCTTGCATGCCAACCCGCTGACCAGCGGGTTTGGCGTTTCTAGAAGTCAGAGAAATCCACCATGTCCGAAGCCAACAAGCCCGCCGATTCCGGAAACGACGCTGTCCACACCGGTGAAGCAGGCGCCGACAGCTCCAATTTCCAGCCCAAGATCGACACCAACCAGGCCGGTGCGAGCGAGGGGTATGGCGAAGGCGCCATCCAGATCCTGGAAGGCCTGGAGGCGGTGCGCAAGCGCCCGGGCATGTACATCGGCGACACGTCCGACGGCACCGGCCTGCACCACCTGGTGTTCGAGGTGGTCGACAACTCCATCGACGAAGCCCTGGCCGGCCACTGCGACGACATCGTGGTGACCATCCACACCGACAACTCCATCAGCGTGACCGACAACGGCCGCGGCATCCCGACCGGGGTGAAGATGGACGACAAGCACGAGCCCAAGCGCTCGGCGGCCGAGATCGCGCTGACCGAGCTGCACGCCGGCGGCAAGTTCAACCAGAACAGCTACAAGGTCTCGGGCGGCCTGCACGGCGTGGGCGTGTCGTGCGTGAACGCGCTGTCGGTGTGGCTGCGCCTGACGGTGCGCCGCGAGGGTCAGGTGCACCAGATCGAGTTCGCGCGCGGCTTCGTGCAGAACCGCATCGTGGAGACCAAGGACGGTGTCGAGATTTCACCCATGAAGGTGATGGGCGCCACCGAGAAGCGCGGCACCGAGGTGCACTTCCTGCCCGACACCGAGATCTTCAAAGAGAACAACGACTTCCACTACGACATCCTGGCCAAGCGCCTGCGCGAGCTCTCGTTCCTGAACAACGGCGTGCGCATCCGCCTGAAGGACGAGCGCAGCGGCAAGGAAGACGACTTCTCCGGCGCTGGCGGCGTCAAGGGCTTCGTCGAGTTCATCAACAAGGGCAAGACCGTCCTGCACCCCAACTGCTTCCACGCGCTGGGCGACCGCACCAGCGACCAAGGCACCAACATCGGTGTCGAGGTGGCCATGCAGTGGAACAGCGGCTACAACGAGCAGGTGCTCTGCTTCACCAACAACATCCCGCAGCGCGACGGCGGCACCCACCTGACCGGCCTGCGCGCCGCGATGACCCGCGTCATCAACAAGTACATCGAAGAAAACGACCTGGCCAAGAAGGCCAAGGTCGAAGTCACCGGCGACGACATGCGCGAAGGCCTGTGCTGCGTGCTGTCGGTCAAGGTGCCCGAGCCCAAGTTCTCCAGCCAGACCAAAGACAAGCTGGTCAGCTCCGAAGTGCGCGGCCCGGTGGAAGACGTGGTGGCCCGCCTGCTGACCGACTACCTGCAGGAAAAACCCAACGACGCCAAGATCATCTGCGGCAAGATCGTTGAAGCCGCCCGCGCCCGCGAAGCCGCCCGCAAGGCCCGTGAGATGACGCGCCGCAAGGGCGTGCTCGACGGCATGGGCCTGCCCGGCAAGCTGGCCGACTGCCAGGAGAAGGACCCCGCCCTGTGCGAGATCTACATCGTCGAGGGCGACTCCGCCGGCGGCTCGGCCAAACAGGGCCGCGACCGCAAGTTCCAGGCGATTTTGCCGCTGCGCGGCAAGATTCTGAACGTCGAGAAGGCGCGCTACGAGAAGCTGCTGTCCTCCAACGAAATCCTGACGCTCATCACCGCGCTGGGCACCGGCATCGGCAAGGCCGGCGGTGGTGAAAACGGGGGCGGCAACGGCGATGGCAAAGACGACTTCAACGTCGCCAAGCTGCGCTACCACCGCATCATCATCATGACCGACGCCGACGTGGACGGCGCGCACATCCGCACTTTGCTGCTGACCTTCTTCTACCGCCAGATGCCCGAGCTGGTCGAGCGCGGCCACATCTACATTGCGCAGCCGCCGCTGTACAAGGTCAAGGCCGGCAAGGAAGAGCTGTACCTGAAGGACGGCCCGGCACTGGACCAGTTCCTGCTGCGCGTGGCGCTGAAAGACGCCCGGGTGCACACCGGCGGCGCCAACCCCACGGTGCTGGAGGGCGAGACCCTGGCCGAACTGGCGCGCAAGCACCAGGTGGCGCAGAGCGTGATTGCGCGGCTGTCCAACTTCATGGACGCCGAGGCGCTGCGCGCCATGGCCGACGGCGTGAGCATCAAGCTGGACACGGTGGAAGAGGCAGAAGCCAGCGCCGTGGCCCTGCAGGCCAAGCTGCGCGAGCTGGCCACCACCGGCGTGCCGGCCGAGGTGGCCGGCGAGTTCGACGTGCGCACCGACAAACCCATTCTGCGCATCAGCCGCCGCCACCATGGCAACATCAAGAGCAGCCTCATCACGCAGGACTTCGTGCACGGCGCCGACTACGCCGCGCTGGCCACCGCGGCCGACACCTTCCGTGACCTGCTGGGCGAAGGTGCCAAAGTGACGCGTGGCGAAGGCGACAAACAGCGCGAAGAACGCGTGGGCGACTTCCGCCAGGCCATGGCCTGGCTGATCAGCGAAGCCGAGCGCACCACCAGCCGCCAGCGCTACAAGGGCCTGGGCGAGATGAACCCCGAGCAGCTGTGGGAAACCACCATGGACCCGGCCGTGCGCCGCCTGCTGCGCGTGCAGATTGACGACGCCATCGAGGCCGATCGGGTGTTCACCATGCTGATGGGCGATGAGGTGGAACCGCGTCGGGATTTCATCGAGACGAATGCGTTGCGAGCAGGCAACATCGACGTGTAAACACCATGAAAATCCGCCATGGGATCACCGAATTTCATGGTGTTTGATATGGTGGCGGCATGTTCATCGTACGCCGCCGCCTCACCGCCCAGCTTGCAGATCTGCTGAAGGCGTTTCGCGCGGTCGAGCTGGTCGGTCCGCGTCAGGTCGGCAAGACCACGCTGGCGCGGCAGTTCATCGACGTCTCCAGCCCCCATTACTTCGACCTCGAAGACCCGCTCTCACGCCAGCGCCTGGCCGATCCGATGAGCACGCTGGCGGACCTGAACGGCCTGGTCGTGATAGACGAGATCCAGCACCTGCCCGCGCTGCCCGAGACACTGCGCGTACTGATGGACCGGCCCGATCACATGCACCTGAACGGCCAGTACCTGCTGCTGGGCAGTGCCGCACCACGCGTGATGCACAAGAGCGAATCACTGCTGGGACGCGCAGTGACGCTGGAATTGAGCGGCTTCGACATCAGCGAGACAGGCACCGACGCAGAGGCCCTGCATAAACTCTGGTTGCGCGGCGGCTTTCCGGCCGCCTTTTTGGCCCCGGACGACACGGTCAGCACCCAGTGGCGCCACGCCGCCATCCAGCGGCATGTCAGTGGCGACCTGCCGCTGCTGGGCATGAACGCCCCCGCACCGCTGATGACGCGCTTCTGGCAGATGCTGGCGCACTTCCACGGCCAGACCTGGAACGCCGCCGAACCGGCGCGCTCGCTGGGCATCAGCGAGCAGACCGTGCGCCGCTATCTCGACTACCTGACCCAGACCTTCATGGTGCGCCAGCTGCAGCCCTGGCACGAGAACCTGGCCAAGCGACAGGTGAAGGCGCCCAAGATCTACTTCCGCGATACTGGCCTGCTGCACGCGCTGCTGGGCATCCGGAGCCTGCCGCAGTTGCTGGCCCACCCGCTGTGCGGTGCCAGCTGGGAAGGCTTCGCGCTGGAACAGGTGCTGCGCATCGCCCAGCCTGATCAGGCCTATTTTTGGGCCACCCACCAGGGGGCCGAGCTGGACCTGCTGCTGTTCAAAGACAACCGCCGCATCGGCGTGGAGTTCAAACGCAGCGACGCACCCAAGCTCACCCCCAGCATGCGGATTGCGCTGGACGACCTGAAGTTGAATGCTCTGTATGTGGTGTACCCCGGGCCGCACCGGTATGCGCTGGCGCCGAAGGTTGAGGCGGTGCCTTTGACGGCGCTGCTCGCATAGGACGAGAAAGCCGCCACTTGCAATGGCATCTACCTGGTCGACACCCCTACGCAGTGGTGTTCAGTATTCCCAGCTCTCATGCCTCACGGGCAATCGGTTGAGCTGGCGTCGCTGGTGCTGCCAGTGGGGCAGGTACAGGTCCATCAGTGCGGCGAAACGCTCGTTGTGCGTCGGCTCCAGCAGGTGGACCAGCTCGTGCACCAGGATGTACTCCAGGCATTCGGGCGGTTTCTTGGCCAGATCGGTGTTGAGGCGGATGTGGGCTGACCCGGGCGTGCAGCTGCCCCATTTGGTCTTCATGCGCTGCACGAACACACGTTCCACTTTCACCCGCAACAGCGGCTCCCACCTGGCCAGCAGCGCAGGGATGGCATCGCGAACCTGTTGCCGGTACCAGGCATCCAGCACCTCTTCGCAGCGCGCTTGATCAGCGCCTGGGCGCACCTGCAGGTGCAGCTTGCGTGGGCTCAGGCTCACGGCAGGTGCCGCATCGGCATGACTGATCTCCAGCAGGTAGCGCTTGCCCCACAGGTAGTGGCTTTCCTTGTTCAGGAACTCGCGGGGTGATTCACGTTCTTGGGCCTGGAGCTTGCGCTGCTGCGAGCGAATCCAGGCCAGCTTTGACACCACGAACAGTCGAATCGTGTCCAGCGGCATGCTCTGTGGCGCCGCCACCCGCACCTTGCCCGCGGGCGGCAGCACGCTCAGGTGCACGTGCTTGATGGCCTTGCGGGTGACCTCGGCGTGCAGGTCGCCCAGGTCGAGCGTATCTCGCATCGGTCAGTACTCGCTCTGGGCCACGACGATGGGGAACAGGCGGTTCACTTCCCGAATGTCTTTCAAAACCTCAAACATGGCTTGTTTCACCATCTGCTCCCTGGCCACCACGCCGCGCCAACCATCGGGCCGGTGGGTTTTGATGGCGATGTCCAGCTTCAAGGCCGTTTCCAGGGCCTGGGTCTGGTTGCCGTACGGAGCAAAGGGTTCCTGCGCCACGCCAGCCGCCACATGGTCCTTCAGGTTGTTGTACAGGGCCAGTTGCCCTGCCGTCTTCAGTTGAACAGGTGTGTCGGGCCCTTTGCCAGCATTCACGCTTTTGGCCACATCGGCGATGCGAGCCATGTACTCCTCGTACTCGATGGCCTTCTCTTTGCGCAGGCGGATTATCTCGTCCAGCAGCGCCGACATCTTGGCGAAGTAGGCTGGGTCGGTCAGCTGCTCTTTCAGGATCTTGCTGCGGACGTTGTTTTCGATCGTCTCGGCAATCGACTCCCGGTTGCCTTTCATGTCGCCCAGGCGCTCCGCAATCGCATCGGCAATCCCGGTCTTGACGATCAGGTCCAGCAGGCCGATGCCGTCAAACGGCGAAATCTTGCGCGGCGCCTGCGCCTCAATGTAGGTGTCGATGAGGTGGCGCATGTCCGCCTCGTAGGGTTTGAGGTCCAGCGTCTCGCCGGCTGCCTTGCGGATGATCTCGCGCAGGTTCAGGTAGTGCTTCTGCAGGCCCTTCAGGTGCTCGATCTGCTCGGGCGTGTAGCCGGCCGCCTCCAGTTCATCCGCCAGGTTGGCGTAGGCACGCACCAGCGCCACCACCGCCTTGTAGAGCGCTACACGGTGCGGCTCGCGCGCCTTCAGGTCGTCGGCAATCTCGGTGTTGCCGCAGAAGTAATGGATGTGCTCCAGGTCGCCCTTGGGTGGCTCCACTGGCTCGCACAACAGGGCCAGGGCTTCCACAGCGTCGTCCAGCCGTTCGCGGCCGGCTTCCAGCCGGTCCTTGACCAAGATGTCCGGGTCGCCGCCGCCCGCGCTGTGGTCCAGCTCGGCGGTGTAGACGGCAATCGCTTTCTCCACCTTCTTGAACAGGTCCTTGTAGTCGACGATGTGGCCGAAGTCCTTGTCCTCACCGTCCAGCCGGTTGGTGCGGCAGATCGCCTGGAACAGACCATGATCCTGCATGGACTTGTCGATGTAGAGGTAGGTGCAAGGCGGCGCGTCAAAGCCCGTCAGCAGCTTGTCCACCACGATCAGCAGCTTCATCTGGGCGGGCGCCTTGATGAAGCGGTCCTTGACCTGCTGCTCGTAGGTTTCGGTCTTGGTCTTGCCGGGTTCGGCCACCACGTCCTTGAGCAGTTCGGTGTAGGTGTTGTAGATGAACTGCTTGTCGCTCTCGGTGTTGGCGCCGGTCTCTTCCTTGCTCACGTCCGACGCCTGCGGGTTGTACGACGTGACCACCGCGCAGCGGCCCTTGAACACCGTCTTGCCGAACAGAACAAAGTACTTGCAAGCCTCGTAGATGCTGGACGCCACCAGGATGGCGTTGCCCCGCTCGCTCGACAGGCGAGGCTTCACGGCAAAGTCGAACACGATGTCGGCCACCACCCGGTCCATGCGGGCGCGTGAGCTGAGCACGTTCTGCATCGTGCCCCACTGCTTCTTGAGCTCGTCCTTCTGCCAGTCGTTCAGGCCTTTGGTCTTTGCCTCGAACCACTGATCGATCTGTTCGTTGTTGCCCAGCTTCTGGTCGATGTCGCGCGCCTCGTAGACCAGGTCCAGCACCACACCGTCTTCCACCGCCTCGGCGAACTTGTAGGTGTGGATGTAACCGCCGAACACCTCCAGGCTGGTCTGCGCGTCGCTCTTGAGCAGCGGCGTACCGGTGAAGCCGATGAACACCGCGTTGGGCATCATGGCCTTCATCAGCCGGTGCAGCTTGCCGCCCTGGGTGCGGTGGCACTCGTCCACGAAGACGTAGATCTCGCCCTGCGTCTGGCTCGGCTGTGCGGCCAGCTCGCGAATGAAGGCCTCGAAGTCATCCACGTCGCGCCGGCCGAACTTGTGCACCAGCGAGCACAGCAGGCGCGGGTTGGGCTGCGCCAGCTGCGCCATCAGGTCGCGGCCGCTCTGGCTGCGGTGGATGGTCTCGCCTGCGTCCCTGAACACGCGCTCGATTTGCTGGTCCAGCTCGTCCCGGTCGGTGACGATGGCCACGCGCGCGGCCGGTTTGTTCTCCAGAATCCAGCGTGCCAGCAGCACCATCAGGATGCTCTTGCCCGCCCCCTGGGTGTGCCAGATGATGCCGCCGCGCCGCTGCTGCACATGCGCCTGCGCCGCCTTGATGCCGAAGTACTGGTGCACCCGCGGCAGCTTCTTGATGCCGCCATCGAACAGCACGAAGTCGTGCACCAGCTCCAGCAGCCGGGCCTTGCCGCACAGCTTGGCCAGGTACTTGTCGAGCTTGTAACCGGCGTTGTCGGCCTCGTCTTCCTTCCAGGTCAGAAAGTACTTTTCCTGCGTTTCGATGGTTCCGTAGCGTAGACCTTCCGAGTCGTTGCCCGCCATCACCAGTTGCACGGTGCTGAAGAACCAGTCGTTGAACTCCGGTTGCTGGTTCGACAGGCACTGGCGGATGCCTTCGCCCAGGCCCACGCGGCTGTTCTTCAGCTCCAGCACACCCACGGCGATGCCGTTGAGGTACAGCACGATGTCGGGCCGCCGCTCGTGGCCGCCCTTGAGCGTCACCTCCTCGGCAATCGCGAAGTCGTTTTCCGCTGGCTGGTCCCAGTTCACCAGATGGACCGTCTCGGTGTCAGCACCGGCCGCCACCTTCACCGACACACCGTAGCGCAGCAACTGGTACACCGCCTCGTTCGCGGCGTAAAGCGTGCGCCCGTGCAGCAGGGCTTCGGACCGCAGCCGGTGCAGCGCCGCGCTGATGTGCGCCGCACTGTAGCCACGGCGTGCCAGGTGGGCGGTCAGCAGCTCTTCTTCCACGCAGTGGTTGCCTGCGCGGTCCGCCCAGTTGCCCAGGTAGCGGTAACCCAGTTGTTCGGTGAACAGCGCGATCACCCGGTCCTGGGTGGCGCGTTCGGGCTTGCCTATTGCGTCAGACATCCAACCTCCCTTTGGCGCATTGGGTCGATATAAATCTTTGATTCATATGGATGAAGCAGCCTATCGACCAGAATCTATCGCCCCGCTATCCGCGATAAGACCGGGCTTGTCCGATAGCCGGTATGCGGTGCCCCGCTCGTTCTTCATTCATCGTCCAGAGGCAGGCTGCCCTGCAATGGGGTCGGTGGCCACGTACCTGCCTCTTGGCGCACCTGAAACCAACGGTGCATGGCCGCATCCTCCACGGCGTACTCCCCGTGCGCCGATTTCCACACCAGGGCAGGCGTGCGCTGCCGCAGCGACTCCAGGGCCTTCTGCGCCAGTTGTGCGCTCACCGGGCGCCCAAGCTTCTCGCGGTAGAAGCGCAGCGCCTCGGCGTCGTACGGGCGGAAGCGCGGCCCCTGGTCCAGCATGCGCCACAGCACCGCTTGCTCGGTGGGTTTGAGGCCCAGGTAGTCGGACTCCATCTGCGCTTCGTCCTGTGCTTGCCGGTCCTCTGCCGCCTGTTGCAACGCCAGTTCGAAGCGGCCGCTGTGACCTGACAGAGGGCTGAGCACCGCGCCCATGGCCGCCATGAAGAACTGCGGGCGATGGCCGAAGGCGGCAAACGCCGCCTGCAACGCGGCCCGGTCCACAGGCACCAGATCGGGCCGCTGGGCCTCCACCAGTCCGGCCACATGGGCGATGAAATCCGTGTCCAGCGGCGGCAGCGCCTGGATCTGCGAGCCGTAGAACGGCGCTCCCGCGCTGACCACCAGCCGCAACAGTTTGTCGCGGTCGGAACCCGACATCACCAGCATCAGGTTCACCCGGCCGGGCTGGTTCATCTGGTCACGCGCCGACTTCAGCGCCGTCATCGCTACCTCGCCCGCCTCGCTGGTCAGGGCGTGCTGGGCTTCGTCAATGATCAGCGCCACCGGCTTGCCCGCAGCCTGGTGCAGGCTGCGCAACGCGTCCACCAGCGTCAGGCCGTCGACCTGGCCGATCTTGCTGGTGTCGATGTCCAGCGCGCCCGCCACCTTCACGCTCCTGACGCCCGCCTTTCTGGCGGTGCGGGCCACCAGCCCCAGGTGCGCCTGCAGGGCCTGGGCAATGGCCTCGGCAATCAGGGCGCCCGGGTCGCGGCGGGTGTCGGCCCACAAGTCCACATACACCACCTCGACGCCGGCCTGCTGCAGCGCGGGCGCCAGATCGCCCTGCAAAAAAGTGCTTTTGCCGGTTCGGCGCGGCGCCGCCAGGAACAGGCCGTTGTGCGCGTCGCCCAGCAGCGCTTTCCCTTGCAGAGCCTGCACCAGCTGCTGCGCCAGTGCTGTGCGGTGGTACGCGATCATGCGATTACCTCCTTTTATCCAGAATTCGGATATTTTATCTTTATCAGGATAAAAACGGATAGTTGAGCCGACCGACGCTGCGGCACGAGATCAATGCCGGATGAGCTTGAAGCTCACCTGGTAGCGGTAGAAGCGGATGCTGGGCACCACCGCGATGGCCCAGCGCAGCTTCTGGTCGTCGTCCAGCGCGATGATCGCGCCCTCCACCGTCTGGTGCGGCTCGGCGATCTGTTCCTTCACATAGCCCATGTAGCGCAGGATCTGGCCCACCACCACGTCCGACGCGCGGCCGCGTTTGAGTTCCACCACCAGCAGGCGCTGGCCGTCCTTGCTCACGGCCAGGATGTCGATGGGCCCGGCGTCGGTGCCGTACTGCTGGCCCACCAGCTCGCCGTCTTCCTCATAGATCTTGAAATCCTGGGCCAGCTCGGTCTGCGCCCAGTTCTTCACCAGGAAGTCCTCCAGGTGCTTCTCCATCGCGAAGGCCACCGGATCTTCCACCACCGGGTCGGTGGCCACAATGTTCGGCGTAGCCTGGCCCGGCAGTACGGCCAGGAACTGCTCGATCTCCTGGTGGTATTCGCTGATGTTGGCCACCGTCAGCAGCGAGCCGGTGGAATTGCGCAGCGGCTCGCTCATGGCCGCGCGGTCGATCACCATGGGCAGCCACTTCACCGGGCGGCGGTGCGGCAGCACCTGGCCCGGCGCGTAGGTGTAGCCGCCCTGCACCTCGCCCACGTGGTAACGGCCGGTGCCGTCCGGGCACAGCACCACGTCCCCGGTGCGGATGCCCTTGCTCACCGTCCACAGCGCGCCGCAGGCCAGGCCCGCCGCGATGCGGCTCTTGTCGGGGCGGTTGGCCAGGAACACCGGGATGAAGGCGGCGTTGAACTGCCGCCATTCCTCGGGCAACTGGCCGCTCAGGTCCTGGTGGATCTCGAAGTCGGTGCCAATGAAGCCGCCCGCCAGGCACTCGGCCACGTGGGCGCTCTGGCGGCCCAGCATCACGCGGTAGTAGCTCTTGGCAGATGGGTTCGTGCTCATGCGGTGGGCTCCACGAGTCGGATGCGGCCGGTCAGCAGGGCCTGGGCCATGGCCTGTTTGAGGGCGCGGGCTTTGGTGAGACGGAGTTCGAGTGCTTCGACCGCGCTTTCAAGGTCTGAAAGCACTTCAACGATTGCGGTCTGCTCGTCTTTGGTCGGTGGCAAGCGCAGCTCAAAGTTGAGAAAGGTTGGCAGCCGCAATGAATCGACCGTTGCCTTTACTGTGTTTTCCATGGCGTGAGCACCAAAGAAGACACGCATGAAAAAGAACAAAAAACGGCCTAACACTTCATCACTGAAATCGGTGATCCCGTAGACGCGCTGGTGTAGCGCGAAACGACCTTGTATGTAATGGAAGATGCTGCCAATTCCGCCTTCACCAGGAACGAGGATCGCTTCACAGTCATGGGTGAAGACATCTATCCGTTCGACCGATTGAGAGCGCACGAAGAACGGGTATTCACCGTCATCAACCTTGTCTTGGTTGTTCATGGACCCAGTCTTGACCTTGGCAATTTGGCCGAGCGAAGCAGTCTTCCACTCACCCGTGAACCCCGGCAATCGCCGCTTGCCGGTGAGCAGTTCCTGCATGGCGCCTTGCTTGATCTGGCGCTTCTTGGTCAGCAGTTGCTCCAGCGAGTCGATCAGGGCGTCGGCGTCAGCGAGAACGCTGGCAATCCGGTGCTGCTCATCGTCCGTCGCAGGCCTAGGTATCGGCAATGCAATGAACTTCTCTTTTGGAAGGTGAGCAATGCTGGTCTGGGTCACGTAGTCCTGGAGCTTTCCGCTGCGCGCGAACTGCTCCAGAAGGAAGGCCATGAATTCATGCGAGTAACCGCGCTTTGCGCGAAGCCGATGAAGCGCCTTTTGGTAGTAGCACTCGTCAAGCTGACCACGCCATATTGCACTGCGGCCGACTTCACCGCCTTCGCAAACCAATAGATCGCCTTCTTCCAGTCGATAGCGATGCAGATCGGTTGGGGACAGGCGGATTTCGCCAATGTCGCTGACATCGATACGTCCCCACTGGACCGCCCGATTGCCAAGGAACGGCTTAGGCATGCCGACGTTCTTCTCTGAGTCGAGCATCTTGCCGAGCTGGACATGGAACTCGTCACCAACCGACGACACGCTCCAATCTGCAGGGATGGGCCCCAACTCCGTGAGCTGTGGCTCACGCCCCAACAGGTACTTCGCGCTGGGTTCCCTCACTTCCATGCGAACCCCATCTTCGCCAAGTGCCCCGCCACCCGCGCCTCCAGTGCGTCCACCTGCTGCGCCAGTTCCGGCATCGTCCGCCCGTAGCGCTCGGCCAGTTCCTTGACCCGCCCGGTCAGCGCCTGGCTGACGCGGTCCAGCTCGCCGTGCACGGCGGCGTTCAGCGCGGCCATCCACTTGTGGTCCACCACCAGGGCCTTTACCTCGTCGGGCGTGAGCGTGGGGTAACGGGCCAGGGCTTTGGCGTCCAGTTCAGCGTCCAGGGTCTTGATGCGCTTCTTCAGCGTGCCGGCCTGTTCTGACAGGGCCAGCCACTGCTTGAGCACGGCCAGTTCGTCGGCCGCGTCCGCGTCCTGGCCGATCTCCTTGATGCGCGCCTTCACTTCCTTGTCGTTGATCTTGTCGAGGGGGCCGAAGGCCGCTTCGTCACCCGCGTGTTCCTCTTCCAGCTCGGTCATGGCGGCCTGGGTGCTTTCCAGCTCGGCGCCCAGCTTGTCCAGCTCGGCCTGCTGGGCGGCAAAGTGGTGTTGCACCAGCAGTGCCTTGGGCACCAGGTCGCAGGCCCAGCCTTTGTCCACGGTTTTGCCCGCTGTGCCGTCCTTGTTCTTTTTGGTCTCCAGCACGCGGTAGGGCTCGGCCTTCCAGCCGTCTTCGCTGATGAGGTAGGCGTCGTCCTGCATCGTGCCGGCCCAGTAGTCCATCAGGTGCTGGTAGACGGCGTAGGGGTCGATCAGGTG
>JAUVWL010000007.1 GCA_030604135.1 Burkholderiales bacterium
CTCCAGCACGCGGTAGGGCTCGGCCTTCCAGCCGTCTTCGCTGATGAGGTAGGCGTCGTCCTGCATCGTGCCGGCCCAGTAGTCCATCAGGTGCTGGTAGACGGCGTAGGGGTCGATCAGGTGCCAGCCCCTGGGCGGGTGTTCGTAGTGGTCGAGCAGGCCCTCGGCCACTTCGGCGATCAGTGCCTTGGGGTGGAAGCCTTGGTCCAGGTCTTTCAGGTAGGGCGTGACCTCGTCGCGCCAGGCGGCGAAGTGGGCGGCCATGGTCTGGGTGAAGGCCTGGAATTCGGGGTGCTGGTGGATGGCGGCCTTGACGCCGGCGGGCGGCACGGTCAGGGCCAGGTAGCCGGGGCGGCGTGGCTGGAACAGTGCGTCCTTGAGCTCGGGGCAGACGGCCCAGTAGCGACCCAACGTGTGGCCCAGGTTGTCGGGGGCCAGCACGTCGGCCTCGGGGATGCCGCCGTTGAGGTGGGCGTCAATGTCCTGCGCGTCTTCGGGCGTGCTGCTGTCGATGTAGCGCGGCAGGTTGAGGTTGAAGTCGTTCTTCTCGATCTCGTCCAGCCCCACCATGCGGGCGTAGCGCGGATCGCTGCCGTCCAGCCGTGTGAAGGTGTCGACGATGCGGTGGATGTCGCGCTCGCGCAGCCGGTTCTTGGGGCCGTCTTTCATGAAGCCCTGGGCGGCGTCGATCATGAAGATGCCCTTGCGAGCGGCGGCGCCGGCCTTGTCGATGACGATGATGCAGGCCGGGATGCCGGTGCCGTAGAAAAGGTTGGCCGGCAGGCCGATGATGGCCTGGATGAGGCCGCGCCGCACCAGGCTCTTGCGGATTTCGGCCTCGGCGTTGCCGCGGAACAGCACGCCGTGCGGCAGGATGCAGGCGGCCCGGCCGGTGGGCTTGAGCGAGCGCACGATATGCAGCAGGTAGGCGTAGTCGCCCTGCTTGTCGGGCGGGGTGCCGAAGCCTTTGAAGCGTTCGTACTTGTCGCCGCCCAGGCCGGTGCTCCAGCGCTTGTCGGAAAACGGCGGGTTGGCCACCACGTAGTCGAAGGTCTTGAGCTGATCGCCGTCGAGGAACTTGGGGTCGGCCAGGGTGTTGCCCTGTTCGATGACCGCACCGGGGTTGTGGTGCAGGATCATGTTCATGCGGGCCAGGCCGCTGGTGACCTCCTCCTTTTCCTGGCCGTAGACGCTGACGGCCGTGGGCGCGGCCTCGGCCACCTTGAGCAGCAGCGAGCCGGAGCCGCAGGTCGGGTCGTACACCGTGGTGTCGGGGCTGGTCTTGGCCTGGGCAATGCCCAGCACCTGGGCCATGACGCGGCTGACCTCGGCGGGTGTGTAGAACTGCCCTTTGCTCTTGCCACTTTCGGTGGCGAAGTGGCGCATGAGGTATTCATACGCGTCGCCGAGGATGTCGTCGCCGTCGGCGCGATGGCGGCTGAAGTCCAGGTCTTTGGATTCGAAGATGCCGATCAGGTTGGTGAGCTTGTCGACCTTTTCCTTTCCGGAGCCCAGCAGCGCGTCGTCGTTGAAGTCGGCCTTAATGCGCAGGCGGTTGGCTTCTTCCAGCGGGCGGACGATCTTCTTGTTGATCTGGTCACCGATGTCGCTCTTGCCCTTGAGGGCCACCATGTCGGCAAAGCTGGCGCCTTCGGGAATCTGGATGGGCGCGAAAGGCAGGCCGGCGTACTTGTCGCTGATGTATTTGATGAACAGCAGGACCAGCACGTAGTCCTTGTACTGGCTGGCGTCCATGCCGCCGCGCAGTTCGTCACAGGAGGCCCAGAGTTTGGAGTAGAGGTCGGATTTCTTGATGGGCATGCAGAAGCTCGGTGTCTGTCTCGGCCCGACCGCGTCGGGCCACCGGCGATCTTAGGCCGTCTCGGTGCGAACGCTCACCCAGTGGCCGCCGCCTTCCTGAACCAGCACGAGGTCTCTATAGGTCCTGAGCATTTCGAGCAGGCCGGAATGCCCGTACTTCTTGGGGGAGAACGAGGGGTCGGCGCGCTTGAGGTACGAACCCAGGCCGCCCAGGCTCACTTTGCCTTCTGAGGCTTCTGCGGCCAGCAGGGTGACCGCCTCGACCACCAGGGGCGGCTGCTGTTTGGGGACGGGTTGGGCAGGGCCTGGTTTGGTGGCCCCGTCCTTGGCGCTGGTCTTGGGCTGCTCTGCAACTGGCTCCGGCTTCACCCATTCAAAGAACTGATCACTGGCATTGCGCAGGGCATCCGGACTCTTGGCTTCGCCCACGATGTGCACCGTGGCTCCGCGCTCACGCAGCTTGCGGCAAAGGTAAGCAAAGTCAGAGTCGCTGGTGACCAGGCAAAAGGTGTCAGCCCGCTGGTCGAACAGGGCCTCCATGGCATCCAGTGCCAGCGCAATGTCGGATGTGTTCTTGCCTGCGGCGTACTGGTACTGCAGGCAGGGCGTGAAGGCCAGGCGAACCAGTGCTTCCTGCCACTTATTGGCCAGGGTGCTGTGGTTGCCGTAGCCGCGGCGTAGCACCACGCGGCCAAACTGGGCGACGACGCGCAGCGCGTATTCGAGGATTTCGGGTGTGGTGTTGTCGCAGTCCACCAGGACGGCGACGCGTGATTCTTGGTCTGGTTGGCTCGTGTTGGCCATGGTTTGAAGCTCCCTGTATCGAAAAGTAATGATAGGGGAGTTCTTGCGGGTGGCAAGCGGGGTAGGTCCCACCTGCATAGGTCCATTAGTCCATTGCCTTGTGCCGCACATCGGCCCCAGACCGGCAGTGCTGGAATGGGCTTGTTTCTCCCAGATACCATCGTGACCGTTTTCAGGGAAGGACCTCACTCATGCTGCTCAAATCAGCAGATGACAAGACTAAGCGCGTGCGCTTGCTGGAAGACCTGCAGAAGTCAACCCAGCTGGATGCGCGCCAGCGGGACTGGTTGAAGGACGAACTGGATCGGTTGCGCAAGGGCATGGCGGGCGAGAAGGCCGCTGCACACTACCTGGACAACCACCTGGCAGCAAGCAAGAACAACGTGCTCTTGCACGATCTGCGGTTTGAGGTGGACGGTGAGGTGGCGCAGGTCGATCACATGGTGATCACCCGCGCTGCCGGCATCTTGCTGTTCGAGACCAAGAATTTCAGCGGCAACCTGCGCATCAATGAACACGGTGAGTTCAGCGTGAACTACGGGTCGCGTGAGTACGGCATTCCGTCGCCGCTGGAGCAAAGCCGGCGCCATGCCAATGTCTTGCAAAAGCTGCTGGACAAGCTGGAGATCACGTCGCGCATCGGCAAGCGCATGGAGTTTCGGCACGTGGTGCTGGTGGACCCCAAAGCCACGATCACGCGGCCTGCCGCGAAGGCGTTCGACACCAGTATGGTGATCAAGGCGGACCAGTTTCCGGACTGGCACAAGCGCTTTGCTGACGAGGACCTGGGCGTGCTGGATGTGGTGAAGACCCTGGGCAACCTGCGCAGCCCGGAGACCGTCAGGGGATGGGGTGAGAAGCTGCTGCGCCAGCACCGCCCGGCCGATTTGCTCAGGCTGCCCGATTTCATGGCGCCAAAGGGCCCTGCTGTGCCCATGGTGGACGCACCGGCCGCCCCGGCCGGGGTGGTGCAGGAGCGTTCGGCCTGCTACAAGGCGGCGCCTGCACCTTCTGCCACCGACGCTCCCAGCCCCGATCTGGCCCGCAAGCTGATCTGCGCCCACTGTCGCGGCAAGATCAGTTTTGCGGAGGGCAGGTTCTGCTGTAACAACGAGAAGCGGTTTGGCGGGCTTCAGTATTGCCGGGAGCACCAGGCGCTGGTGCGATGACGGCTGGCGTGGCATCGCTCACCTGCACCGCCTGCACCTGCGCCATGGCCGGGCCGTGGGGGGGCCCAGTCAATGAGTTTGAGCAAGGCGGCGGCTGGCTGACCACCGCCCTCGGCCCAGGTCAGGCGGCAGCGGCGACGCGCTCGGCCTTGCGGGCCACGCGGCGGGCGGCGTTGGAGGTTTGGGTGGCGGTGTCGGCCACGGCCTGGCTCACGCGCTGGGTGATCTGCTTGCGCTGGGCCACGGCTTTCTTGACCTGCTGGTTGGCCGTGCGGGTGGCGGTCTTGGTGACGGTCTTCTTGAGCTTTTTGCCAGCGGTCACGGCCTGATCCACCTGCTCGGTGGCGGCCTGGGTGACCTGGCGGCGGGTGGTTGCGGCTTTGCGCTTGGAGGCGTTGAGCTTGCGGGTGGCCACGGCTTTGGCGGGCATGGTTTTGCCGGCCACGAGTTTGACAAGCTCGGTGCTGCCTTCTTCCAGGCGCACGGCCACGTTGCTGAGCAAGGTGGCAGCCGGCAGGGCGGCGCGGGTGATCTTGTCCAGCGTGTTCAAGTTGGCGCTGCGCTCCAGGCGCCTGGCGTTGGTGGCGACCAGGCTCACGCCTTTGGTGGCCAGGTCCACGGCCACGCCCACGGCGGCCTGTGCGCGGTCGGTGCCCAGGCGCAGGCCCTTCACATACAGGCCGCTCACGCGCTGCTGGTTGGCGATCAGGGTGGTGCGGGCGTTCTTGCCCAGTGACGACGCGCAGCGGGTCACGGCGGTTGCAAAACGCTCGTCGAAGTAGCCGATGACGCGCTCGCCACCGAAACGGGTGCTGTTGATGACGTTGGTGGCGGCCATGCCGGACGCTTCGATGGCCTGGGTGGCGACGGTGGACAGGTTCTTGTTCGACATGGTGAACTCCAGAATGTGGATGAGATGGAATCGGCTGGCGGGTGGGCCCTGGGCTCACCGGCTTCAGACGGGTGTTCACACAGTGTGTCGAAAAGCCCTAGGGGTGACACCTCAAATCAAGGGTTTTCCCTAGAGCATGGCGTCTAGGTTCGACCATGCCAGCGCTTTCAGGCGTAGAAGTGGAAGGCGTTGCTGTCCCGGCTGAGCAGTTGCATGAGCTTGGGGTGAATGAAGAGCTTCTCTTTCCCGAAGGGCATTTCGCGCAGCACGCCGAGGGCGGCAAGGTTGTGCAGGTAGCGTGAGGCGGCCTGGCGCTGGGAGATGCCTTTGTCCACCAGCTCGCGGGTGTAGATCTTGGGCAGGTGCGTGCGCACGTGATCGGTTTTCGGAGGGCAGGTTTTGCTGGAACAACGAGAAGCGGTTTGGTGGGCTGCAGTAATGCCGGGGGCACCAGATGCTGGTGGGTTGAGCTGTTGGGTGGATTCCCGCGTTCGCGGGAATGACGGGGGAGGAAGCGAGGATGACGGGGCTGCGGCGGGGTGGCTTATGCCGTCTCCCGCTGCTCAAACCCTTTGAGAGCCTCATTGTCGTCCTGCACGGCATCACTCACCTGCACCGCCTGCACCTGCGCCATGGCGGGGCCTTGGTAGGCCCAGTCGATGAGGGCCTGCACGGCGTCGGCCGGGCCGTGGGCCAGGGCCTCTACGCTGCCGTCTAGGCGGTTGCGCACCCAACCCTGGATGTTCAGGGCCTGGGCCTGTTGGGCCATGTGCCAGCGGTAGCCCACGCCTTGCACTCGGCCGGTGATGCGCAGGTGGCGGGTGATCATGGTGGGCAGCAGGGTATGGCGCGGTGAGAGCGACGCTGGCGCAGCGGGGTCTGCCTGTCCGCTGCGCCAGGGTCACAGTCCTGTCAGGCCAGCTGTTTGCGCAGGCGCTCGGCGCGGTCTTTGGGTGCAGGGTGCGTGGACAGGAAGCTGCTGGAGCTGCCGCCCGACAGTGCCGACAACTTCTCCAGGGCAGAGACACACGCTTGCGGGTTGTACTTCTTGGCCTTCATGAACTTCAACGCGTAGTCATCGGCTTCGCGTTCGTTCGACTGCGAGTGCTGTGCCCGGATGACCTTCTCGGCCAGATCGCCCAGCTCGGTGCTGGCCAAAACACCCGCCTTGGTGTTGGACGACTCCACCCCTTTGCGCAAGGCACTGGTGCGCAATGCTGCCTGCATACGGGACTTGGAGTGGCCGCTCTTGACGTGACCGATTTCGTGGCCAATGACGTAGCGCACTTCATCGTCGGTGAACTTGTCCATCAGGCCCGAGTAGACACGGATGGTGCCATTGGCCATGGCAAAGGCGTTGATCTGATCCGTCAGGTACACCTTGAAGTTCAGCTTCAGCCCATCGTGGTTCTGCAAGCCGGACACCATCTTGCTCAGGCGCTGCGCGTACGCGTTGCTGGCCGGGGCCACCGCGTTTTGTTTGTCCATTTGTGCGGAGACTTGATCAAAGTAAGCCTGGAGGTCGGCGTCAGAGATGGTCTCTGCCTTGACCAGGTCTTTGCCGGCGTCCAGCGCCTTGCCAAGGTTGAACTGCGCCCACACAGGTGAGACGGCACTGATGCCAGAGGCCAGAACGGACAAGGTGACGAGGTCGCGACGGTTCATGTTATGCATCCCTAATTAAGTGGTTATTACCAGTTGAATAGCCCGCTGAACGGCAAGCGAGCGCTCAAATATAGTCAATTTGTCGCATACTCCATTGCCGTCGATCGACCTGATCGGCCCGTTCAACGGTTGTGTTGCACCCCAGCCTGCCGACGCCGGGGCGCAAAGCACAGCCAAGCTCGTGCTGCGGCGCACATGGGCAACGCAGCAGGGCGGGAATGACGGAGTGGAGCGGGGCTTTGCCCAGCGGTTCAGGCGGCGGCCTGGTCGTCGTTATGACGGTGGCTGGTGCCGGGGGCGGCGGTCTGCAGAGCTTCCAGCGACGCAATCAGCTGGTCGATCTGGGCCAGGAACTCTTCGCGGCTCTGGTGCGGGCTTTCGGTGACGATGCGTGAAGCCTGTTCGGCCAGGCCTTCACGGCCGGCGCCACGGGCCCAGCGGCGCACGTCGCAATAGGCAACAAAGGCCAGCCGGCCCAGATCCGCCCTTCGGCGGGCGTGATGCAGGTCGGCCAGCAGGTCGTCCAGATCCCATTGGCTGTTCATGGCGTGTTGCGACTTCTATGTTGCAGTGCAGCATAGTCTCTGCCTGCAATGGGCGACTGTCAAGCCCTTGGCTGGACTGGGCAGTCTAAAGGGCGACAAGCGGGGGTGTGGATCCCCGCGTTCGCGGGGATGACAAAAGGAACGGCGCCGGGATGACGCCAGGATGGGCGCGAGGCTCAGTTGCCGCTGTAGGGCAGCGACGAGTGGTGCACCACGATGCGCAGGTTGCCGGCGTCGTCCTTGACGTATTTCCAGGTCTTGTCGACGGTGGTGACCTGGCCGTCCTTGCCGGTGATCATGACATTGCCCATGGTGGTGGCCGAGTCGCCGGTGATGAACACGGCGGCGTTCTTGGCTTCACATTTTGTCCAGCCTTTGAGGGCAAAACCGGTGTCCTTGGGGAAGTCGCTGTCGCCACCGACAAAGTAAGCCAGCGCGCCGGCGCGGGTGGTGCGGAAGGTCTGGGGGGCGACGGTCAGGGTGGGTTTGAACAGCACGGCGCCCATCTGGTAACCGTAGGCGCCGTCGATGACTTTTTCGGCCAGGGCCTTGGCGGCCGCCTGGCCACCGCTGTCGTTGGCGGCGCTGATGTCCACCAGGGCCTTGCACCAGGCCTGCTGGGCGGCGGTCACTTCGGCTTCGGTGATGGCCCGGTTGACGACGGTGGCCGAGGCCAGGCCGGTGATGCTTGCCAGGGCGAGAGGGACGAGGATGCGCTTGTTCATGAGAAAACTCCTTGATGTGATGAATGGGCTGACGCCTGGGTGTGACGAAGAGCGCACGGCTGCACAGCCGCACCCAGGCATTGAAGCGGGGCAACTTGAATCTGCGTTGAACGGCAGATGAGCAGCGACTGACAGCCAGATGAACGCCAGATGAAAGGGGGCTCTGTGTCGATTCAGCCCTGAAAATGGCGCCATGTTCCGCCGCCGTCTGACCCTGGTGCTGTTGTTGCTGGCCGCTGCCGTGGTGTTGCAGGGCGTGGCCGCAGTGTTCGCCGTGCGCGAAGCCGAGCGCCAGGTGGTCCGCGGACGGGTGGCCAGCGACATCTTGCAGCGCTTTGTTGACCTGTCGGCCACCAAACAGCGCTTGCGCACCTGGGTGACGCAGGACCAGATTGGCGCTGGCGGCGACCCGGCCGAGCGCGATGCGCTGGAGGAGCGCATGCGCACCCATGTGCTGGAGCTGGCCTCGTTGACGGGCGAGGCGGTGGCCATCGGGCTGGCAGCCAAAGAGGCGACCGAGCAGGCGGCCCGGCTCGATGCGCTGCAGGTGCTGGCCCAGAGCATGGAGAACCTGAGCGCGGCGATCCGCCAGCGGCCACCGCTGTCCCCCGACGTGCAGGCCCGTCAGGCCTGGGATGCGCTGGCCGAAGTGTTCGAGAAGTCCAACGGACGCGACCTGCGCCAGCTGATTGCCGACAGCATTGAGCGCGAGAAAGCGGCCATGGTGCGCGAACGGGTGGCGGCCGATGCGTCGCTGGCGCGCATGCGGGCATTGTGGATGGGCACGGCGCTGCTGCTGGCGCTGGTGGCGCTGGGCGCGACCTTTTATTTCGGTCGCGGCCTGAGGCGCCCGCTGCACGCGCTGGCCTCGGGGGCGCAGGCCTTGCAGCAGGGGCAGTTGCAGCATCGCATCGACTTGCCCGGGCGCGACGAGTTCTCTGACGTGGCACGCAGCATGAACGCCATGGCCGAAGAGCTGGAGAGCCACCGCCGGCGCGAGGAACAACAGCGCCAGTTGCTGGAGGCCACGGTGCGCGAACGCACCGCCGATCTGCACCAGGCCAATGAGTCGCTGCGGCGCACCGATGTGCGCCGGCGGCAGCTGCTGGCCGACATCAGCCACGAGCTGCGCACACCCACCACCGCCATCCGCGGCGAGGCCGAGGTGACGCTGCGCGGCACCGACCGACCAGCAGCCGAGTACCGCGAGGCGCTGGGTCGCATCGTCGACACCTCGCGCCAGCTGGGCTCGGTGATCGACGACCTGCTGGCCATGGCCCGCAGCGACATGGAGACCTTCAGCCTGGTGCGCCAGCCGGTGTCGCTCAAGCGCCCTCTGCTCGATGCCCTGGGCCAGGCGGCCGCCCTGGCCGGCGAGACCGGCGTTTCACTGACGCTGGAAGGCAAGCTGCCGGACAAGCTGACGGTGTTCGGCGACAGCCAGCGCCTGACCCAGCTCTTGCTGCTGTTGCTGGACAACGCCATCCGCTATTCGCTGCCGGGTGGCACGGTGCGCTGGCGCATCGACCTGCAGAACGGGGTGCTCACGCTGCAGGTCAAGGACGAAGGCATCGGTATTCCTCCAGAAGAACTGCCACAGATCTTCGAGCGCCATTTCCGGGGTTTGGTGGCACGCCGGCACCGCGCCAGCGGCAGTGGGCTGGGCCTGCCGATTGCGCGCGCGCTGGCCCAGGCACACGGGGGCACACTGGACATCAGCAGCCACTTTGCCGGCGCCGACCAGGCCGGCAGCACCACCGCCGTGTTGCGCCTGCCCTTGTGGCAGGGTCCGCAGGCCGATGACGAAAGCCGACCCATGGCGCTGGGCACCGACAGCTGAACATGAACATCCTGCTGATCGAAGACGACCCCCGCATCGCCGACTTCCTGTTGCGCGGGCTGCGTGCCGAGGGGCACCAGGTGCAGCGCGCGGCCAACGGCCTGGATGGCCTGACCCTGGCCCAGGATGCGGCCCGCGAGGCCCACCCTGGCGACGCGCCCACGGTGCTGGTGCTGGACCTGATGCTGCCGGGCATGAACGGCATGGAAATCTGCCAGACCCTGCGCGCCGCCGGGGTGAGCATGCCGATTCTGATGCTGACGGCACTCAGCGGACTGGAAGACAGGGTGGCCGGTCTGCGCATGGGGGCCGACGACTACCTGTGCAAACCTTTCGAGTTCGAGGAACTGCTCGCCCGGCTGGAGGCGCTGGCGCGGCGCACCCGGCCACTGCAGCAGGGCCGGGTGCAACGCCTGCAGGTGGCCGACCTGGTGCTCGACCGCGAGAGCATGAAGGCCACACGTGCCGACCAGCCCTTGAGCCTGACCGCACGGGAGCTGGCCCTGCTGGAGCTGCTGATGAGCGCACCCGGGCGCCTGTTCAGCCGCGAGCGCATCCTGGCCAGTGTGTGGGGGCACAGCGAGGACCCGCTGACCAACGTGGTGGACGTGTACATCCGCCGCCTGCGCAGCAAGATCGACGAGGGCCACGCCACCGCGCTGATCCACACCGTGCGCGGACTGGGCTACCGGCTGGAAGCCCAGCCGGGGTCGACCGGCGGCGGCTGAGCCGCCCGCACACCTCGGGGCGCTTTCAGGCGCCGTGGCACTTCTTGTACTTCCTGCCGCTGCCGCAGGGGCAGGGGTCGTTGCGCCCGGGTTTGGCGGCCTTGCACACCGGCTCGGCGCGTTCGCCCAGGCTTTGCCAGATCTGGCGCAGGTCGTAGACGGCCCAGAGGGCCGAGCCGAAGGCGTTGGCGCGTTCTTCGCTGACGCTGGGCGGGCCTTCTTCGGCGTTCAGGTTGAAGGTGGGTGGGGCGGTGTCGTCTTCGGTGATGGCAACGATGGCGTCGAGCGCTTCGTCGATCCAGCCGGCGGTTTCCTTGTCACGCGGGGGTTCCCATTCTTCGGGCCAGTTCTCCACCACAAACATGAAGCCCAGCGCCCAGACCTGGCCGTAGGCGGGCAGAACCTGGTCGGCCATCTCGGCCCGGGCCTCGTCGCTGAGCATGGCGACGGCACCGCGCACGTCCATGACCTCCGGGTGGTAAGCGCGCTCGTCGTCGAGCGCTTTCACGTCGGCGTTCAGCGCTTCGGCGACCTCGTTCCAGCGCCGGGTCCACAGCTCGAAGAAGCGCTGCGCCTGGGCCTGATCGGCAAAGCGGGTGGATTCGGGGTCGGTGTCGTCCACGCCCAGCAGCACCGGCAGGTACTCGCTGGGCATGATGAGGCGGCGGGTGCACAGCAAGGCGGCCATGGCGCCTTCCAGGAACTCCCATTGCGGTACGTCTTCACCGCGGGTGCGCAGGTCGTCCAGGATGTCTTCGAGCGCGTCGAAGTCGGGGCCGTCCAGCGGCGGCAGGGGGGTGGGGTCGGCCAAGAGAAACCTCGTCGGTCAGGAGCGGTCAGGGGAAAGCAGGCAGTGTAGTGGGCCGGGGCGCGCTCAGCGCGCCGAGGCAGGCAGGCCGAACAGGCGGTCGAACACCCAGCTGAAAGCGAAGGTGTAGACAAGGAAGAAGACGATCAGGCCCAGATCGAGCACGAAGGCCTGCCACAGGCTGATGTCCAGCCACCAGGCAAAAAAGGGCACCAGGGTCAGGATGAGGCCGGCCTCGAAGCCGGCGGCGTGGGCCACACGGCGCTTCCAGCTGCGGCCGCGCACGATCTGGCGCAGCTCCCAGCGCTCGAACACGGTGTTGTAGATGAGGTTCCAGATGACGGCAATCACCGATGAGACCACGGCCGCCACGCTGGCGCGGCCGACCGAGCTGTCGGAAAAGTAGGCCAGGCCAGCGGTGCTGATGGCGATGGCGAACAGCTCGAAGAAACTGACGTAGACGATTTTTCGGCGGATGCCCTGCAATTCCATGGGTCCGCCTCAGCCCTGCACCTGGGCCTCGTAGCCGGCCTCGGCCAGTGCAGCCGCGATGTCCTCGGGCGCAATCATGGAGGTGTGGCTGACCCAGGCGGTCTGCGCGGCCAGGTCGACATCGGCCTGGCTGACGCAGGGCAGGTCCTGCAGTTCGAACATGACGGCGTCGGCGTCGTCCTGGGTCTTGAGGGTGGGGATGTGGAAGGTGGTTTCGGGCATGGCGGACAGGCTGGCAAGTTTCCCGGTCGAAGACGTCATTGTGCGACGCAAAATAAACGCTGTACTTTCCGAGCAATACCGTCTACATTAGTTGAAGGGGTTGTTTTGACGCCGGTCTTCATGACCTGAACGACTGAACAGACCCAGCCGGTGGCGCCCCAGGCCCCGGTCCGCTGCGGCCTGGTGGCCGCCTGCGATGCCAGCCGAGCTGCTGGCCGCTTGCTCCCCATTCACTCTCTGCTCAAGCCCCAATTGGCGCGCCCCGGTTTTTTGCCGGCCCTGCGCCTGTTCCAGCGGTGTCGATGTGATGCCGCTTTCTCTCTGGCGCCCCCCTTTGAAACGGGATCCGGCCGCCTTCTCTCTCTGAAAGGCTCAACATGAGCAACAGCAAACTGTACGTTGGCAACCTGCCTTATTCGGTGGACGACGCCGCCCTGCAAAACAACTTCGCCGAATTCGGCACCGTGGCCTCGGCCAAGGTCATGACCGACCGCGACAGCGGCCGCTCCAAGGGCTTCGGCTTTGTCGAGATGGGCTCCCCCGAGCAGGCCGAAGCCGCCATCCGCGGCATGAACGGCCTGTCGGTCGGCGGCCGCTCGATCGTGGTGAACATTTCCCGTCCGAAGGAAAGCACCGGCGGCGGTTTCGG
The DNA here is from genome assembly GCA_030604135.1 of Burkholderiales bacterium. GTDB lineage: Bacteria > Pseudomonadota > Gammaproteobacteria > Burkholderiales > Burkholderiaceae_C > Hydrogenophaga. Next base: position 12,361 of record JAUVWL010000007.1, read on the forward strand.
TGGTGGCTACCGCGGCGAGCGCCGCTCGGCCTACTGAGCGACCGCACGCTGACCGGTGGTCGGCCCCACGGGGCCGATGCCGGGAACTGATGAGGCTCCACCTGAAAAGGTGGGGCCTTTTTTTCGTGTGGGCGTGTTTCGGTGCGACACGTGAGCCGAAACAGGGCACGGCACACGCAGGCGCCGCCCATGTGCACCGATCTGATGCGCCAATCTTGCATACAAGCCCTGTAAACAGGTTGCAGAGGGCTGGCACGGTTCTGGCAAGTGGGTGGACAACACCGCTTGTCCACCATGAACTCCAGCGACATCGCCGACCGCATTGTTGAAGCCATCCTGGCCCAGAAACTGGCGCCGGGCAGCCGCCTGGGCGAGCAGGCGCTGTCGATGCTGTTCGACTGCAGCCGCACCCTGGTGCGCGAGGCCATGATGCAGCTGGCCGCGCGCGGCATTGTGACGGTGAGCTCACGCCGCGGCTGGTTTGTGGTGGAGCCGTCGGAGGTGGAAGCGCGCGAGGCCTTCGAGGCACGGCGTGTGATCGAGACCGGCCTGATCCGCAGCGCGGGCCCGATGGACAAGGCCAAGCTGGACAAGCTCAAGCGCCACATCCGCGAAGAGAAGCAGTCGCTCAAGGGCACCGATGTGGGCCGGCGCAGCTACCTGCTGGGCGACTTTCATGTGTGTCTGGCCGAGTGCCTGGGCAACCAGCTGCTGGCCGACACGCTGCGCGATTTCACCGCCCGCACGACCCTGATTGCCATGCTCTACCAGAGCACCCACGACGCGGCGCATTCGTGCCAGGAGCATGTGGAGATCGTGCAGGCGCTGGAGGCCGGTGACACCGCCCGCGCCGAGGCGCTGATGGCACAACACATCGGCCATGTGCAGCAGGCACTGCGGCTGGACACGGCCGCGGCCGACCCGCTGGCCGAGTTGCGCGCGGCGCTGGCCCCGGTGGCCGCGCCCGGCCGCACCCGCACACCCCGTCGGCGCCTGGCCAAGAGCGACGCTGCCGATGACCCGCTTTCCTCCCCCACCCCTTCCACTTACCTAGGAGCCGTTCTATGAACACGACCAAACGACACCTGCTGGCCCTCACCGCCGGCCTGACCCTGGCTGCCCTGACCCCGGGGGCCTTCGCGCAAACGGCGCTGGCCGACATCGAGAAGAACAAGCTGATCAAGATTGCGGTGCCGACCGACTTCCCGCCCTATGGTTTTGTGGGGGTGGACCTCAAGCCGCAGGGCCTGGATGTGGACATGGCCAACTACATCGCCGAGAAGATGGGCGTGAAGATCGAGCTGGTGCCGGTGACCAGCGCCAACCGCATCCCCTACCTGCAGACCAAGAAGGCCGACCTGGTCATCTCGACCCTGGGCAAGAACCCGGAGCGCGAAAAGGTGATCGACTTCACTGCGGCTTACTCGCCGTTCTTCCAGGGCATTTTTGGACCGAAGAACATCGAACTGAAGTCGATGGCCGACCTGGCGGGCAAGAGCATCGCCGTGACGCGAGGAGCCATCGAGGACCAGGAGCTGACCAAGGTGGCTCCGGGTGGTGTCGACATCCGCCGCTTTGAAGACAACAACGCCACCGTGTCCGCCTTTGCGTCGGGCCAGACGCAGCTGATCGCCACTGGCGTGTCGGTGGCCGAGAACATGATGCAGCGCAACCCGCGCCTGGGCGCCGAGTACAAGCTGCTGCTCAAGGACAGCCCCAACTTCATCGGCGTGGCCAAGGGCGAGGACGCGCTGCGCACCAAGGTCAACGAGATCATCGCGCAGGCCAAGGCCTCGGGTGACCTGGACAAGATGGCACAGAAGTGGCTGAAGCGGCCGGCCGGCAACTTGCCCGAATGAACATGACAGACGCCCCCACGCTGCGCCGCTGCCACCGGCCCGTCACTCCCGCGTACGCGGGAGTCCACGGCGGGCCGACGCCTTGTCCTTGGCGAGCGTGAATTCCCGCGTACGCGGGAATGACGGGCTGGATCGCGGAAGTGATGGGATCCGGTTGCCATTCAAGGCTTTGAGCACCTACCTCTATGCAGATTGAACTGGACTTCATGGCCGTGCTGGCCCAATGGCCTCTGCTTTTGCGGGGCGCCGCGTGGACGCTGGTGTTGACGGCCATCTCGGCGGTGCTGGGCGTGGCGCTGGGCATTGCCTGTGCCTGGGCTCGCACCGAAGGTGCGGCGCCGCTGCGCTGGGTGGTGGGCGCGTATGTGGAGCTGATCCGCAACACGCCCTTCATCGTGCAGCTGTTCTTCATCTTCTTCGGCCTGCCGGCGCTGGGCCTGCGCCTGTCGCCGGAATGGTCAAGCGTGATCGCCATGGTGGTGAACCTGGGGGCTTACGCGGCCGAGATCGTGCGCGCCGGTGTGCAGGCCACCCCCAAGGGTCAGTTCGAGGCCGCCATGAGCCTGGCATTGACCCGTGCGCAGACCTTCTTGCACGTGGTGCTGCCGCCGGCGCTGCGTCGGGTGTGGCCGGCGCTGGTGTCGCAGATCATCATCGTGATGCTGGGCTCGGCCGTGTGCGGGCAGATCGCCACACAGGAGCTGAGCTACGCGGCCAACCTGATTCAGAGCCGCAACTTCCGTGCCTTCGAGGCCTTCATCGTCGCCACGCTGATGTACCTGCTGATGGCCATCGCCATCCGGCATCTGCTCAATCGCCTGGGCGACCGGTTCCTGTTCGGAGGGCGCCGTGGTTGACTTCACTTTGTGGGACATCGTGCGCAACCTGCTGCTGGCCGCGCGCTGGACGGTGGCGCTGTCACTGATCGCGTTCGTCGGCGGCGGCCTGGTGGGTCTGACACTGCTGTTGCTGCGTTCGCTGGACAGCCCATGGCTGCAACGCCTGGTGGGCTGGTACGTGCAGCTGTTCCAGGGCACGCCGCTGCTGATGCAGCTGTTCCTGGCGTACTTCGGGCTGGCCCTGATGGGTGTGGAGACCTCGGCCTGGTTTGCCGCCTCGCTGGCGCTCACGCTCTACACCAGCGCCTTTCTGACCGAAATCTGGCACGGCTGTGTGCGTGCGGTGCCACGCGGTCAGTGGGAGGCCGCGCAGAGCCTGGCGCTGAGCTTCATGGAGCAGATGCGCCACGTGGTGTTGCCGCAGGCGGGTCGCCTGGCGGTGGCGCCGACGGTGGGTTTTCTGGTGCAGGTGATCAAGGGCACGGCCCTGGCCTCGGTGATCGGCTTTGTGGAGCTGACCAAGGCCGGCACCATGATCACCAACGCAACCTTCCAGCCCTTCCTCGTCTACAGCTGCGTGGCGCTGATGTACTTCGCGCTGTGCTACCCCATCAGCTACTACTCCCGTGTTCTAGAGGGACGGCTTCATGTCAGACACTGATCAGATCAAGGACGGCGCGGCCGTCAGCATTCAGGGGCTTCGCAAGTCCTACGGGTCCAACGAGGTGCTCAAGGGCATCGACCTGGAGGTCAGGCCCGGCGAGGTGATTGCCATCATCGGCAAAAGCGGCTCGGGCAAGAGCACGCTGCTGCGCTGCGTGAACGGGCTGGAGGTGTTCCAGCACGGCGAACTCAGGGTGCAGGGGCAGCCATTGGTCTACCAGGACGCGGCCGCCATGCGCTCCCTGCGCCAGCGTGTGGGCATGATCTTCCAGCAGTTCAATCTGTTCCCGCACCTGAGCGTGGGCCGCAACGTGATGCTGGCGCCAGGCCTGGTGAAGAAAGAAAGCGGGGCGGCGCTGGAGGAGCGCGCCAAGCAGCTGCTGGCGCGGGTGGGCCTGGCCGACAAGTTCAGCGCCTACCCGGACCAGCTGTCGGGCGGGCAGCAGCAACGGGTGGCGATTGCGCGCGCGCTGGCCATGAGTCCCGGCATCCTGCTGTGTGACGAGATCACCTCGGCGCTCGACCCCGAGCTGGTGGGCGAGGTGTTGGGCGTGGTGGAGAGCCTGGCGGCCGAGGGCATGACGCTGTTGATGGTGACACACGAGATGGGCTTTGCCCGCAAGGTCAGCAACCGGGTGATCTTCATGCACCAGGGAAGGGTGCACGAGGTGGGGCCACCGGCCGAGCTGTTTGCCGCGCCACGGACGCCGGAGTTGCAGCAGTTCCTGGCGTCGATTCACTGAGGCCGGGCGGGTTGATGGACGTGGATTCCCGCGTGCGCGGGAATGACGGGGGGTGTGGTTCGGGTTGCCGGACTGTTGGGCTGTTGGGCTGTTGGGCTGTTGGGCAGGCGACATGTAAAAGCATGTTTCCTTCGTAACCGCAAAGTGTTACCCTTGCGTTCTTCGACGTGGGAATGACCGGAGGCGGATGTGATGGGCGGCTGGATCTGGCGCGCACTGGGAGGTGTGGTCCTGTTCGTGCTGGGTGCGGCAGGCGTGAGCGTGTGGCAATTTGCCAGTTACGCCCCTCAAGACATCCCCTTGCCTGAAGACAGGGCGGCGCTGGCCTGGTTCATCGACGACTACACCCAGGCACGGCAGGACTTCCTGATGCGGGCCGAGGTGCTGACCCGGCAAATGCAGGGCACGCGGGCGATCGAGATCGAGGTGCCCAGCGGCTCCAGCACCACCGAGCTGTTTGTGGACGGCCTGTACATCCCGGCCCAGGGCGGCGACAAGCGCCGCCTGCTGGTCATCAGTTCCGGGGTCCATGGGGTCGAAGGACCGACCGGAAGTGCGGTGCAACGCCTGTTCATGCACGATTTCCTCACGCCCGAGCGTCTGGTCGGGCCGCTGGCCGACACCGGCATCTTGCTGCTGCACGCCGTCAACCCTTACGGTTTTGCCCATCAACGCCGCTTCACCGAGAACAACGTCGACCTCAACCGCAATGCCTCGGTGGACGAGGCGCTGTACCGCACGGTGAACGCGGGCTATCCGCTGGTGGATCCGCTGATCAATCCGCAAGGCCCGGCCAGCACCGGTTCGCTGGGTCACCGGCTGTTCCACCTGCGCTCGATCGCCATGATCGCGCAACACGGCATGCCCGCCCTGCGTCAGGCGGTGCTGCAAGGGCAGTACCAGGTGCCCAAGGGCATTTACTACGGCGGGCGCGCGCTGGAGTCGCAGCTGCAGACCCTGGGCCCGATTCTCGCGCCGATTCTTGACGGGTACCCGCTGTCGATGGTGATCGATCTGCACACCGGTTATGGCGAGCGCGGCACCCTGCACCTGTTCTTCGACCCACCCGAGAACCCCAAGGTGCGCCAGGGTCTGGAGGCGGCCTTTGCGGGCCAGCGCATCGACTGGGGCTCAGGCGACGACTTCTACACCGTGACCGGCGATTTCGCCGGCTGGCTGGGTCAGCTGCGCAGCGGCGGAACACACCTGCCAGCGGTGTTCGAGTACGGCACCATGGACAGCCAGAAGACGCTGGGTTCGATCAAGTCGCTGCACATCACGGTGCTGGAGAACCAGGGTGCGCAGCACGGCTACGCCTCGCCAGCTGACGAGGAGCGCATCCGCCGCGCCTACCGGGAGATGTTCTACCCCTCGTCGCCTCACTGGCGCACCAAGGTCATCCGCGACAGCCAGAGCATGTTCCAGACCGTGCTGGCCAACTGGCCTCGGGTCGGCGCGGAGCACTGAGGCCATGGCAGGCCAGCTGGGCGTGGTGGCCCGCCTGGGCACCACCCAGACCCTGGCCTGGGCCTCGTCCTACTACCTGCCGGCCCTGTTGGCCGCCCCCATGGCGGCCGAGCTGGGCATGGCCGAGGCCCAGGTGTTCGCCGCCTTCACGCTGGCGCTGGTGATCTCGGCCGTGGTGGGGCCGCGCGCCGGCCGCGCCATCGATGAACTGGGCGGCCGCACCGTGCTGCTGGCCACCAACGGCCTGTTTGCGCTCGGTCTGGCCGGCCTGGGGCTGGCGCAGACGGGCTGGCAGGTCTGGCTGGCCTGGGCCGTGCTGGGGGTGGCCATGGGCAGCGGGCTGTACGACGCCGCCTTTGCCACGCTGGTGCGCCTGTACCCGGTGCGGGCACGCAACGCCATCACCGGCATCACCCTGGTGGCCGGCTTTGCCAGCACGGTGGGCTGGCCACTGACGGCCTGGGGCATCGACGCGCTGGGCTGGCGCGGCACCTGCCTGGGCTGGGCCGCGTTGCACCTGCTGCTGGGCCTGCCCCTTCACCTGGGGCTGCCCCGGTCCCCAGTGGAGGCCGCGCCGTCGCCCGAGCCTGCGGTGGACAAAGACGGTGTGGCGGTGCCAGCCCAGCAACCGCCGGGCATGGGCATGGCGGTGGCCATCAGCGCGGTGTTTGCCATCACCTGGTTCACCAGCACCGCCATGGCGGCCCACCTGCCGCGCCTGCTGGAGGTCCAGGGTCTGACACCAGCCGCTGCGCTGGGTGTGGCCATGCTGGTCGGACCGGCCCAGGTGGCCGGGCGGCTGCTGGAGTTCGGTCTGCTGCGCCGGGTGCATCCGCTGCTGTCGACCCGGCTGGCGGCCGCCGCCCACCCGCTGGGCGTGGCCACGCTGGTGGCGATAGGGCCGGCAGGCGCCTGGGCCTTCGCCGGCCTGCACGGGGCCGGCAACGGCATTCTGACCATTGCCAAGGGCACCTTGCCGTTGGTGGTGTTTGGCGCTGCCGGCTACGGCCAGCGGCAGGGCTGGCTGATGGCACCGGCACGGCTGGCACAGGCGGTGGCACCGCTTCTGTTCGGACTGGCCATGCTGCACTGGGGCGCTGGCGCGCTGTGGCTGACGGCGGGGCTGGGTGTGGTGGCGCTGGTGCTGCTGCAGGGGATGGCGGGGCGACTGGGGCGGTGAAGTCCGGCAATGGATGTGACCGAATTTCGCGCATCAATGCGGTCGACGAAAATCGAGCTCCCGCAGCAGCTTGACGGTCTCCAACGTCAGCCGGCTCAAGGGCCTGGCGGTGGGAATCGCCAGCATCAGCTGGTTGCGCATGGCCGGCGGCCCGATGGGCGAGTGGCAGACCCTGGGCGGCTGCGTGCCCAGCAGCAGGGCGCTCTCTGGCAGGATGGAACAGGCCAGTCCGCGTTCCACCAGGGACAGTGCACTGTGCACAGCGCCCACCTCGGCAATCAGGTTCAGGCTGATCTTGCGGGGCAGCAGCACGGCATCGACCAGGGTGCGGATCGGGTTCGGTCGCGCCGGCAACACCATGGCAAAGTCACGCAGGGCAGGCAGGCTCACCTGGGCAGGCAGGCGGTAGCCCGACGGGGTGACCAGTACCAGGCGTTCCCGCATCAGGCTTTCATACTTCAGCAAAGGCGTGGGAGCCGGATCGAACAACAGGCCGGCGTCGATACGCCCGGCGATCAGACCTTCGCGCAAAGACAGACTCAGGCCTTCCACCACCGACAGCATGGCGTGCGGAAAGCGTTGCCTGAATTCGCGAACCAGAGGCACACACAGGCCTGAGGCCACCCGGTGTGGCAACCCGACCACCACCTTGCCGGCGGGCTCGTTCTTCATTTCCCGGATCTCGAACCGGGCCTGCTCGGCCGCCGACAGCATCACCCTGGCGTGGGCCAGAAGTGCATGACCGGCGTCGGATGGCTGCACCCCACGTCCATTGCGTTCGAGCAGCCGCTGGCCCAGCTCCTGCTCCAGCAGGGCCACCTGCCGGCTGATGCTCGGCTGCGAGAGGTTCAGGCGCACCGCGGCCCGACTGAAACTGCCCGACTCGCAGACGGCCACGAAGTAGTCCAGTTGTTTGAGATCCATAGGAAAAAAACATATCTGGTATAGGAGCCATTCAGTTTATGCCAAGCCTATCCTGGTGGAGACTTGCTTCGACAAATGGATTGACAGGTGCGAACATGAACCGTTTTGGATCGAAGGTGGCCATCGTGACCGGCGCCGGTTGTGTGGGCCCCGGCTGGGGCAACGGTCGTGCCATGGCGGTGCGCCTGGCCGAAGAAGGTGCACAGGTGCTGGCCGTGGACCGCGACCCTGCCCGGCTGGCTGAAACCCTGGAGCGCGCAGGCGCAGCGCGGGAATCGATCATCACCTGCGAATGCGACGTCACGTCTTCAGCCAGCGTCAAAGCCATGGCGGACCGGGCTATTGAAGCCTTCGGCCGCATCGACATCCTGATCAACAACGTGGGCGGCTCCGCACCGGGTGGTCCGGTGGAGATGAGCGAGGAAGTCTGGGACAGCCAGGTGGACTTCAACCTCAAGAGCGTGTTCCTCACCTGCAAGCACGTGCTGCCGACGATGAGGGCACAAGGCAGCGGCGCCATCGTGAACGTGGCCTCGACCTCGGGTCTGCGCTGGACTGGCAGTGCCCAGGTCGCTTACGCCGCCACAAAGGCGGGCGTCATTCACCTCTCTCGCGTGGTGGCGGTGCAGCATGCCAAAGAAGGAATTCGCGTGAACACCGTGGTTCCCGGTCAGCTGCACACCCCCATGGTCGAGGCCCGTCTGGCCGGTCAACGCGCAGGCGGCGATGTGGATGCGCTGCTGGCCCAGCGCCTGTCGCGCATTCCGCTGAGCTTCATGGGCGATGGCCGCGACACCGCCAGTGCCGCCCTGTTTCTGGCCAGTGACGAAGCCCGCTTCATCACCGGCACCGAGCTGGTCGTGGATGGCGGCATGACCGCTCGCTGCGACTGAACCCGAGTTTCTTTCCATCCATTACCAACGGAGACAAAGCATGAAGAGAAGAACCCTGATCGCGCTGACCGCCGCCGTGCTGGCAGCCCCGACCATCGCACTGGCGCAGGCTGGCTCCAAGCCGGTTCGCATCATTGTGTCCTTCAATGCCGGTGGTCCGGTGGACACCATGGCCCGGACACTGGCCGGCCCGCTGGGTCAGGCGCTGGGCCGCACCGTGATTGTCGAGAACAAGCCCGGAGCCAACGGCGCCATCGGTGCCAACGAGGTCTTGCGCAGCGACCCTGACGGCAGCGCCATCTGGATCACCAGTGTCGGCGCCGCGGCCATCAATCCCACGGTCTATCCGAATCTGCCGTACAACATGCAGCGCGATTTCGCACCGGTGTCCCTGGTGGCCAACAACGTCGAGCTGTTCGTGGTCAACACCAAAGAGCCGGCCCAGGATGCCGCCGAGTTCGTCGCCAACATCAAGTCGGGCAAGTCCTCGCCGGCCATCGCCTCTTCGGGTATCGGCAGCATTCCGCACCTGGCGCTGGCGCAGCTGGAGCTGGCCACCGGACTGAACCTGCTGCATGTGCCATACAACGGCATGGCGCCCGTTCTCAATGACCTCATGGGTGGCCAGGTGGCCGGGGTGTTCGCTGACGTTCCGGCTGTGATGAACCATGTGCGCGGCGGCCGACTCAAGCCGCTGGGCATCGCATCGCCAACCCGCCATCCGCTGCTGCCCGATGTGAAGACGTTCCAGGAACAGGGGTTCCCGAACGTCGACACCAACAACTGGTATGCCATGTTCGTCTCAGCCAAGACGCCACCTGCCGTGGTCGAGCAGTTGAACACGGCGGTACGGGCCGCCGTGGCCGACCCGGAAGCCAACGCGAAGATTCTTCAGTCGGGCGCCGAGCCCAAGAGCTCCACACCGCAAGAGCTCGCTGCCCTGCTCAAGGCCGACACCGACAAATGGGCCAAGCTGATCAAGGACCGCAACATCGAGGTGAAGTGATGGCAGCACCGTCCGTGCGGGTGCCCCTGGTCGAGCCTGGCAGCCGACCCGAACTCGGCGACATCGAGGCGCGCATTCTGAAGGAACGTGGACGCATCTCGCTGCTCTACCAGGTGCTGCTCAACAGCGCGCCCATCGCCCAGGGCTGGGAATCCATGCTCACAGCGGTGCGCAACCGCACCTCGGTGCCGGCGGACCTGCGCGAGCTGATCATCCTGCGGGTGGCGGTGCTCAACCGCGCCAGGTTCGAGTTCGACGCCCACATTCCGCATGCTCAGGCGGCTGGCGTGTCGAGTGAAAAGATGGAAGCGGTGAGGCAGTCCACGCTTGCCCCGGTGTTCAACGAGGCCGAGCGTCGCGTTCTGGCGCTGACCGACCACATGACCCGCGACATCGAGGTGCCCGAGGCCCTGATGGCCGAGATCGGACAACACCACACGCCCGCCGAGGTGGTGGAACTGGTGGCAACCGTGGCGGCCTACAACATGGTCTCGCGTTTTCTGGTGGCTCTGAATGTCGGTCACTGAAACCCTGAAGACCTGCTGGATTCCTGCCTCCCAGGCAAGGCCCACCGACGACGCCATCTGGTTCCTCGCCCTGGACGGCAGCGGCTGGCGTGGGTATTCGGACGGACCGGTCGCAGACCCGCGCTGGGAAGCCCTGGTGCCACTGCTGGCACTGCCGGGGGCGAACGCAGAGGCGCACGCCAGCCACCACTATGTGGTGGAGACCGATGTGCCGCCCGATGCGGAATCCGACTTCAATGCCTGGTACGACCAGGAGCACATGCCTGGCCTGGCCCGGGTGGCAGGCACGGTGCGCGCCATGCGCTTTCGTCGGGCCCGGGGTCACCCGGTCTACATGGCCTGCTACGACCTGGTTTCTCCGGACGTGCTGGGCTGCGAGGCCTGGCTGGCCGTGCGCGGAACGCCCTGGAGTTCGCGTGTGCGGCCGCAGTTCTTCAACACCCGGCGCACCATGCACCGGCTGGACCAGACTCCAACCCCATGATCGACAAGATTTCACCGAGTGTCGCCGACGCCCTGAGGGGCATCGAAGACGGTGCCACCGTGCTCATCGGCGGCTTCGGCACCGCCGGCATCCCCAATGAACTCATCGACGGTCTGATCGAGCAGGGTGCGCGCGAGCTGACCGTGGTCAACAACAACGCCGGCAACGGCGACCACGGCCTGGCCGCTCTGCTCAAGGCCGGGCGCGTGCGCAAGATCATCTGCAGCTTTCCGCGCCAGGCCGACAGCCACGTGTTCGACGGCCTGTACCGCAGCGGCCAGATCCAGCTGGAGCTGGTGCCCCAGGGCAACCTGGCCGAGCGGCTGCGCGCCGCCGGTGCCGGCATCGGCGCCTTCTTCACCCCCACCGGCTTCGGCACCGAACTGGCTCTGAATGCCGACGGCAGCCCCAAGGAAACCCGCGTCATCAACGGTCGCCCCTACGTGCTGGAGTACCCCATCCACGGCGACCTCGCGCTCGTCAAGGCCGAGCGCGCTGACCGCTGGGGCAACCTGACCTACCGCAAGGCCGCGCGCAACTTCGGCCCGGTGATGGCCACGGCGGCCAGGCGCACCATTGCCAGCGTGTTCGAGGTGGCCGAGCTGGGCACGCTGGATCCGGAAAGCATCGTCACCCCGGGCATCCATGTCAGCGCGGTCGTGAAGATTCCGCGCGTGGTCACCCAGGCCGGCGGTTTCAAGAGCGCCGCCTGAAAGCAAAGTACACCATGAGCTACACCAGAAGAAGCAAGGACGAACTCGCCAAGCGCGTGGCGCAGGACATCTTCGACGGCGCCTATGTCAACCTGGGCATCGGCCAGCCCACGCTGGTGGCCAACCACATACCGGCCGGCCGCGAAGTCATCCTGCACAGCGAGAACGGCATCCTGGGCATGGGCCCGGCGCCGGCCCCCGGACAGGAAGACTACGACCTGATCAACGCCGGCAAACAGCCGGTGACGCTGCTGCCCGGCGGCGCCTACTTCCACCACGCCGACAGCTTTGCCATGATGCGCGGCGGCCACCTGGACATCTGTGTGCTCGGCGCCTTCCAGGTCTCGGCCAGCGGCGACCTGGCCAACTGGAGCACCGGCGAGCCCGGCAGCATTCCGGCCGTCGGCGGCGCCATGGACCTGGCCATCGGGGCCAAACAGACCTGGGTCATGATGGACCTGCTGACCAAGGCTGGTGCGAGCAAGGTGGTCAGACAGTGCACCTACCCCCTGACGGGCATCGGCTGCGTCAAGCGCATCTACACCGACCTGGCCACCCTGGCCTGCTCGCCCGACGGGCTGCAAGTCATCGACATGGTCGAGGGCCTGACGCTGGCGACGCTGCAGGAGATCGTCGGTCTACCCCTGTCACCCGCAACATGAACACCATGACCTCCATGCAAGCAGCACCTGCCGAGATGGTTCAGACCTTTCTGGATGAACCCCGCACACCGTCCGTTCGCCTGCCCCGGGGTGCCTGCGACAGCCACGTTCACGTGTTCGGTCCCTATGCCCGTTTTGCAGCGGCAGAAGGCCAGCGCGTCATCCCGGCCGAGGCCCCCAAGGAGAAGCTGTTCGGGCTGCACCGGCGCGTGGGCATCGAGCGTTGTGTCATCGTCCAGTCCATGGTGCACGGCCACGACAACCGCGTCGTGGAAGACGCCATTGCAGCCGGTGGCGGGCGCTACCTGGGCGTGGCGCTGGTGCCGACCGATGTCCCGTCTGCCGAACTGGCACGACTGGCGGCTGCCGGATTTCGCGCCGTGCGGTTCAACTTCATGAAGCACCTCACCGGCGGCCACACCGTCGAGGATGTGCTGGCACTCACCCCGCGGCTGGCTGAGGTGGGCATGCACCTGCAGGTGCATTTCGAAAGCAATATGGTGCACACCGTGGGTCAGCAACTGCAGCGCAGCGCGGTGCCGGTGGTGATCGACCACATGGGTCGGGTGGATGCCACACTGGGCCCGATGAACACGGACTTCCAGGCGCTCATGGGTTTGCTGGAGAAGCCTGGCATGCATGTCAAGGTCAGTGGCATCGACCGCGTGGAGTCCGGTGCCCGGGCCGGCAGCGGTTACCCGATGGGCGTGGCACTGGCGCGGGAGCTGGTGAGCCGCTTTCCGGATCGCTGCGTATGGGGACTGGACTGGCCCCACCCCAACCACACCCACATTCCGGACGACGGTGAGCTGGTGAACGCGCTGGCGCGCATTGCGCCAACGGAAGACTTGATGCGCCAGCTGCTGGTGGACAACCCGCTGAAGCTCTACCGCTTCGAATCGCAGACTTGAACAGGGCGCATCAGCGCAGCACGACGTACATGCTGCCGGCCGGAAAGCGCAGCCGCACGCCGTCCTTGTCACGCTGCAGGGGCACATCGGCCAACGGCATGCCGTTCATGTCGAGCGCGGTGGCCCGACGCAACCCGGGGTTGCGCAGCGACACGTCCAGCAGCGGCTGCACCACCCGCCAGGGCGCCTGACCAAAGGCCAGCACCTCGCGCCCCTGGACAGTGCGGCCGTTGTCCAGCCGCAAGGTGGCGGGCTGGTCCTTCCAGCCGGTCGGGCGGCTGCGGGTGGCGTACTGCAGCAGCACATGGCCCGAGCTGGCCAGCGGCTGGCCGTCCACCGAGACGGCCATCAGGGCACCAAAGTCGTTGTCCGAGCGCGCACCCAGCACACTGAGCTGGTGTTCGCGCGCCTGGCCAAAGTGGGCGGCCACGCCCTGGGTGCGCGGGGTGTCGATGGTGGCGACACCCAGGCGGTGGTCCAGTGCCAGCTCGCCGGTGTTGGCGCGCACGCGTTGGGGTTCGATGTAGCGCGACAGGTCGGCCGAGGTGACGCGCGCCTGCTCTGCGCCGAAGACCACCTGCACCGGCCCGACCAGAAAGGTCTCGGGCGGCACCGGCCCCTGGTGGGTCGCCGGCAGCGACTGCCTTGCTGTCTCGTCGCGGTTGGGGTCAAAGCCGGGCTGCTCGGGCAATGACACGGCATCGCGCCGCCACAGTGATGGCAGCGGACGTTCGTCGACCAGCACCGGCTCGCCACGGCGGATGTCGCCGCGCCGGTAGGCCAAGGCCGCGGCCGGAAAACTGCCCAGCACCTCGGGGGTGCCCGTCGTCCACTTCTGCAGCGAGGGCAGGTAGCCATTGGCCGAACGCGGCGCCACCCATGCGTCCTGGTCTATGGCGAACCAGTGGTAGCCGGCCACGCCGGTGAGCGAGGTGTAGGCCGACACCAGAAACGGCGCTTCGGCACCGTGGCTGTTGGGCGGCACCCAGCTGCTTTCGGTGACCATGATGGGCCGACCCCGTGTCTGACGCAGGTTGACCGGCAGGCGCCAGGGCGCCCTGAGGGCACTCTCATCGGTGAAAAGGTCGCCGTTGACGATGGCCCAGCCTTCGTAAGGGCCACGGTGTATGTCGCTGAAATAATGGTTGACCGCGTCGACCTCGCCGGGTGTGTAGCTCCAGCGTTCGACATCGGCCAGGCGCTCGGCGCTGGCGGTCTTCCAGTTGCCGGCGTTGATCAGGCTCTGCACGCCCAGCTCGCGCCGAAGGTAGTCGACCGTCTGGCGGTTGAACTCATGCATGGTGCGGGCGAAGAACTCGGTCTGATCGGCCAGGCGGCGTGCCTTGCCGGTGCCCGACACCGGCTGGGTCAGCTCCCACAGCGACAGCAACGAGAGCCGGCGCTGGAACAGGTGGTCGCGCCAGAACGCGTGGCCGCGCCAGGCCCACAGGGCTGACCACAGCGAGCCGTGTTTCTGCCGCACGAAGTCCGTGAACCGGCGCTCCAGCGTCTCGCGCTGCGGGCCCTGGATGGCATCGACGGTCCAGAACAGCAGGCTGTCCTCGTTCTGCAGCTGGAAGACGGCCAGGCTCGGGTCGCGCGCCAGCGCCATACCGGTGTGGGGGTTCTCCACCGTCAGCAGCTGGCGCAGCCACGACCGGTAGGCCGCCTGCAACTGCTCGTCGAAGAACAGCAGGCCCAATGCCGACTGTTCGTGCCCGCCGCTGATGCCCCAGCGCTGCGCGAACTTCATGGGCACCGCCCAGTAGGGCGAGAGCGTGGTGTAGATGCCTTCGCGGCGCATGGCGGCGACGGTGCGCCAGATGGCCTCGCGCTCGGCTTCGTTGATGTTGTTCAGGGCCGCGTCAGGGCGGGCCTCCAGGTCGGGGCTGACCTGCCGGTGCAGGCGCACCATGTTGACACCACGCTTGGCCAGGAAGCGTGCGTGGTGGGCCAGGTCTTCGCCTCCCGGGCCCCACAGGGGACGCACCTCCGAAGGCTCGCGGCGCGCCAGGTCCGTGTTGACAGCCCAGAAGCGGATCGGCTGGCCGTCACCGCGCACAAAACCGCCCTGCCCGTCGGTGCGCACAAAGCCCGACTGGCCCGCCACCGCTTCATTGAGGCCGCGCAAGTCGAGCAGGGACGCCGCCTCGAACCGGTCGCGCGCGGGCTCGAAGGCCCAGGTGTCCGCCTCGCTGGCGTGCAGTGCGGTTGCCGCCACCAGGGTGCAGCACAGCAGAAGGAATCGGCGCAAGAAGACGGGCATGGGACGGGTCGGCGTGGTGCCAACCAGTATCGCACCCGGTGCGCGGCGACGGCCGCCGGCAGTCCCTCAAACGTCCACGGCCCGCGCCAGCGCCTGGTCGATGTCCCAGAGGATGTCGTCGATGTGCTCCAGGCCAACCGAGATGCGCACCATGTCCGGCGGCACGCCAGCGGCCAGCTGCTGGGCCTCGTCGAGCTGGCGGTGGGTGGTGCTGGCCGGGTGGCTGATGAGGGTGCGCGTGTCGCCGATGTTGACCAGGTGGCTCATGAACTGAGCGCTCTCGATGAACTTCACGCCCTGGGCCAGGCCACCCTTCACCCCGAAGGCCAGCAGACCCGAGGCACCGCGCATCTGCCGCTTCATCAGCTCGTGCTGCGGGTGGCTGGGCAGACCGGGGTAGCTGACCCAGCCCACGCGCGGGTCGCTCTGCAGGTATTGCGCCACCGCCATCGCGTTGGCGCAGTGGCGCTCCATGCGCAGCGGCAGGGTCTCGATGCCCTGCAGGATCTGCCAGGCACTGGTGGGCGCCAGCGAAGCGCCGAACACGCGCAGACCCTCCATGCGGCAACGCATGGTGAAGCCGAAGTTGCCGAAGGTCTCGTAGAACTTCACGCCGTGGTAACCGGGCGAGGGCTCGGTCATGCCGGGGAACTTGCCGTTGTCCCAGGGGAAGGTGCCGCTCTCGACCACCACGCCGCCCAGCGTGGTGCCGTGGCCGGCGAGGTACTTGGTCGCGCTGTGCACCACGATGTCGGCGCCGAACCGGATGGGGTTGCACAGGAAGGGGCTGGGCACGGTGTTGTCCACCACCAGTGGCAGACCGTGCGCGTGGGCCACGTCGGCCACGGCCTGGATGTCGAGCACCACCATGCTGGGGTTGCCCAGGGTCTCGGCGAACAGGGCGCGGGTGTTGGGCCGGATGGCGGCGGCAAAGGCCTCGGGGTCGGTGGCGTCCACAAACGTGGTCTCAATGCCAAACTTCTTGAGGTTGACCGCCAGCATGGTGACACTGCCGCCGTAGAGAGCGCCGGCCGCAACCACATGGTCGCCGGCCTGCAGCAAGGTGGTCAGCGCCAGCGCCTCGGCCGCCATGCCACTGGCCGTGGCCACCGCGGCCCGGCCGTTTTCCAGTGCGGCGACGCGCTCTTCCAGCGCCGCCACCGTCGGGTTGGACAGGCGCGAGTAGACGTTGCCGAAGGTCTGCAGGTTGAACAGGCTGGCCGCGTGGTCGGCGCTGTCGAACACAAAGCTGGTGGTCTGGTAGATGGGCAGGGCGCGCGCGCCGGTGGCGGCGTCGGGGATCTGGCCGGCGTGGATGGCCAGGGTCTCGGGCTGGAACGTGCGGTCGGCCATGGCGCTCACCCCTGTCTCGGCCGGTGGGCCGAGATCACCTTGGTGTTGACACCGGCCCAGTTCAGGCCGCCGAACAGGCGCGCGTGTTCGATCTTCACGCAACGGTCCCAGACCGAATCCAGCCCGGCCTCGGTGGCCGTGCGGTCGGCCTCCTCGCTCATCAGGCCCAGCTGCTGCCACAGCGTCTTGGCACCGATGGCGACCGCGCTTTTCGCAATCGCCGGTATCTCCTCGACCTTGCGGAACACGTCCACCATGTCGACCGGAAAGGGAATGTCCTCCAGCCGGGCGTAGCTCTTCTCGCCCAGGATCTCGGGGTAGCGCGGGTTGACCGGCACGATGCGGTAGCCGCGTTCCTGCATGTACTTGGCGGCAAAGTAGCTGGGCCGGTGCCATTCGGCCGACAGGCCGACCACGGCAATGGTGCGGTCGCGCGCAAGGATGCGGCGCAGGGTGGGGATGTCGTCTTGCATGGACCGACACAATAGCGCCATGGCCACGGAGCGCAAGTCCCTGCCCGTCATTGACACGACACGCTGCACCGGCTGCGGCTGGTGCGTGGCCGTCTGCCCGCCCCATGTGCTGTCGCTGCAGACCCTGCCGGGCTGGCAGAAAAAGAGCACCCTGCACGACCCGGCGGGCTGCACCGGGTGTGCGAAATGCGCGGTCCGGTGCCCGTTCGATGCGATTGCGATGCGCCGGGCTGCCGGCTGAGTGTGGGAATGCCCTACTTCTTGGACAGGAACCACGCCACCAGGGCATTGGCGTGGCCATGCCCCAGCCCGTGCTCGGCTTTCAGATGGCCGACCAGCTCCATGTGCTTGAGTGGGCCGGCCTTTTGCAGCACATCCATCCAGTGCGCAATGGGTTGGCCGTAGGTCTTCTCGATGGACGGGAAGTAGGAGGCCGGGCCTTTGACGGGGGTTTCAGCGGACATGGTGATCTCCTTCGGTGGCTGCATTTTCTTCATCACTGCCGCGGAAAGCCTACCTCCGGCGAAAGCGGGGGCGGGAGTCCGCGATGGTTCGCCTTTTTTCGCTTGACGGACGTGGATTCCCGCGTGCGCGGGAATGACGGTGTTGACGGTATTGGCGGTGATGATGGGTAGTGACAGGGAATGGCGGGGAATGGCGCGGGTGGAGTGGCAGGCGCCTGAAGCACGACGAACAAGGGTTTCGGATTTCGACAACCAGGGAAGGACACCCACACTGCGGCCCGGGCCGAAACGGGTGCTACCGCGCCGTGCCGCGCAGCGATGACGGGGGCCGTGCGAACTTCGCGGTGACGCTGCCGGGGCAGCAGGCCTTGGTGCCGTTGTTGGCGGCGCGGCGCCTACCCCGCGTGCGCGCGCAGCCAGGCCACGATGTCGGCCGTCACCTCGTCGCGGTTGGTCTCGTTCAGGATTTCGTGGCGGCCGCCCGGGTACAGCTTGACCGTCACGTCAGCCAGACCCGCCTCGCGGTAGCGCTGGCCCAGCAGCCCGATGAGCGCGCCGCCGCCGGCCAGCGGGTCGGCGTCGCCTGAGGCGATCAGCACCGGCAGGTCGCGGCGGATGCCGGCCAGCCGCGCCGGGTCGGCCACCCGGGGCGCGGGCTCGAACAGCGCGGGAATCACGTCGGCCGGCACGTCCCAGCCGCACCAGGGGTTGGCCACGTAGGCGTCCACCTCGGTCGGGTCGCGGGACAGCCACTCGTAGCCGGTGCGGTGTTCGAACCCGGCGTTGAAGGCCTCCAGCCCGGCAGGCCCGTCCGCGGGGGCATTGGCCATGGCGGCGGCAAACGCGTCCAGCGCCGTCGAGCCGGACAGCACCACGCCCGACCAGGTGGCGGAGTGGTCGAGCATGGCCGCCTGCGCGGCAAAAGACCCCATCGAATGCGCGAACAGAAACACCGGCAGGCCGCCGTGCTGCGCCCGCAACGCGGCACCGAACTGGGCCACGTCGGCAATCAGGCCGTCAAAGCCGGCCGCGCCGAAGTCGCCCAGGTGCCCGTTGGCGGTGCGACCGTGCCCGCGGTGGTCAACCGCGTGCACCACAAAGCCGGCCGCGTTGAGCGCCCGGGCAAAGCGGTCATAGCGCTCGCCGTGTTCGGCCAGCCCGTGCGCGATCTGCACCACACCGGTGGGCGGGCCGGACACGTCAGACCAGGTGTAGGTCACGACCCGGGTGCCGTCTGCGTTGGAGAGGAAGGAGGAGGTGGAGGTGCTCATCGCTCCATTCTCACCCCGCAGACCCTGCGCCCGACCTAGTGAAAACGGCAGGGCGTTCCGATGTGCTCAGGCGTCGATCTGCATCGCCGGGCGCGCCTGCACCTTCTGCAGCCAGGCCATCGTGGTCGGGTGCTTGTCCACCGGTGCGCCGAGGTAGACGCTGTAACCGATGACCGAGGCCACGATCAGGTCGACCAGGGTGTAGGCATCGCCGAGCAGCCAGGGCTGCTGGCTCAGGCGTCCGTCGAGCACGGTGAGCAGTTCGTCCAGGGCCTTGTGCGCCGCGGTGCCGTGGGCGTCGTCGGGTGTGCCCATGTCTTTTGCGGCCTGCAGCCGCACCAGCTGCGCGCCGTAGGTCACGTAGGACCAGGTGCTCCAGGCCATGGCCTGCAGGCGTTGGGGTGTGCCTTCGGCGGGCCACAGACCGCTCTGCACGCCGTAGGTCTGGCCCAGCCACAGCTCGATGGCCAGCGCCTCGAACATCGGCGCGCCGTCCACCGTGAGGGTGGGCACCTTGCCGTTGGGGTTGAGGGCCAGGTAGTCGGGCCGGCGCTGCTCACCGGTGGTGATGTCGACCTTGACGCGCTCGTGCGGCACGCCGAGTTCGGCCAGAGCGCAGGCGACCGGGGTGGCGCTGGACATGGGATGCCAGTAGAGAACGATCTGGGACATGGTGGGCTCCTTGAAGGTGTGGACAGCGGGCCCGGCACCGCGCCGAACCCGTGACTGCAATGTCGCGCCCATTGCGGACAGTTTCGGCCCTCAATAGAAGTTAGAGTGCGGCCATGCTGTCGTCGTCCTCGCGCCTGCTGCGCGTCCTCTCGCTGCTGCAGACCCGCAGCCACTGGGCCGGCCCCGAGCTGGCCGAGCGGCTCGCCGTGCACCCGCGCACGCTGCGGCGCGACATCGACCGGCTGCGCCAGCTCGGCTACCCCATCCACGCCAGCAGCGGCGTGGCGGGCGGCTATGCGTTTCGCGCGGGGCAGTCGCTGCCGCCGCTGCTGCTGGACGACGAAGAGGCGCTGGCGGTGGCCATTGCCCTGCAGATCGCCGCGGCTGGCACCGTGAGCGGTGTGGAAGAAAGCTCGCTGCGCGCGCTGGTGAAACTGGAACAAGTGATGCCCACCCGCCTGCGCCGCCGCACGGGCGCGCTGCGCTCGGCCATCGTGCCGGTGCAGCGCATGGGGCCCACCATCGACGCCAGCGTGCTCGCCACCCTGGCCACGGCCTGCCGCGACCAGCTGCAGGTGGGCTTCAGCTACCGCGACCTGCGCGGCCAGGCCAGCGTGCGCCAGGTGCAGCCGCACGGGCTGGTGCACACCGGCCACCACTGGTACCTGGTGGCCTGGGACCCGGCGCGCGACGACTGGCGCACCTTCCGCATCGACCGCGTGCAGGGCACACCCCGCACCGGCGCGCACTTCGCGCCACGCCCGCCGCCCGCGGGCGACCTGCGCGCCTACGTCACCGGGGCCATGGCCGGCGTGCACCCGCAGGGCGAGCAGGCGCGCGTGGTGCTGCACCAGCCGCGCGAGGTGATGGCGAAAACCATCCCCCCATCCGCCGCCACGCTGGAAGCGATCGACGACGCGCACTGCCTCATGCTCTGCGGCACCGGCCAGCTGGACTCGCTGGTCTACTGGCTGATGGCGCTGGACGTCGAGTTTGATGTGCTGGAGCCGCCCGTGCTCAAGGAGCGGCTGCGTCGGGCGTGTGAGCGGGTGGGAAGGAGTCTGGCGCGGGGTGGTGGGTGAGCCTCGATGGCCTTGGCGAAGATTGAGAGGTTCATATGAAGACCGGCATAGGCTGTATCGACTCATTCAGAGCTCTGTGCCTGAGCCACTGCAAGCGGGCGGGTTCAGACTGCTGATTTCCTGCAAGCTGACTCTTCGAGCACTTCGAGGCACGGGGATAGTGGTAGCAATACAGCCAACCAGACAGCATCTCGTTGGTCCGCCTTGGCCGGCTTGTCTCGACCACACCTTGCTTCAATCTACGTTTTCGATCAGGCCTCCGTCTCTGGCTTGGCAAGCTCAAACAGCCTGGAAAGACACGACAAAACCTCTTCTCACCAACTCTCCAACCAGTCGTGAGATGCCGCATTTCGCAAAGAACGGCAAATCACTGAGTTGCTTGCCCATCAGAACCATGCAGAGATTCCATTCATGCCGCTTCGGCTGGGTTGTGAGCCAAGTGGTATCCCAGCCATTTCCGACAGCGGTTACTCTGGCTGCAAGCTTTTGGCGGTAGGTCGGGTCGGTGTCAAAGAACGTCTCCGCCGTTCGACGAACTTGCTCACACAGGTGACTTACTCCTGCTGAACCTGTCGGGTGTTTGACGAAGTACAGCGTCTTCGACGGCAGGTGCATGAGGTCACAGAACTCGAAGCGCGACGATCCTCCTCCAAACTGGACAAGCTCCTTGTCAAAGAGCCAAAGGTCGGGATCGGCGTTTGCAGCTTTCTCGTTGTAGGGCCCTTCATGGTCTACCGAGTCCCAAGCCAGTAGGTTCAGTGTCGGTGCGCCAATGGTCCCCAAGATTTGGTTCGTACTGGTGATGAACTGGTGATCTGCTGCGTACCAAGAACCGGACGACAGGACATGCGTGATGCCCCCATGGGTGACTTCAACACCCATGCAGGCATACATTGAACAAGAGTCGATCTCCTCCTTGTCAGCATCCAACAAATGAATTCGCGTGGCCTTCGCCGCTTCGAGGTTGGCCGTCTCGCCTCTTGACTGAACATGACTCTTCCAACTTGCATAGGTCAAGTATGGAGATGTAGTTGGATTGGCCCGCATACGACCGATAACAAAATGCTGCGGATAGGGCTTGTCACCGCTGCGCTCTGTCGGGGCCGCAAATGTGATCGAGTTCTCCGGATGTGGCCCTCCAAGGACTCCATCCAACAGCGCATCCAGTTGATCGACCACGGCTTCGTCACGCACCGGAACAAGGTTGTTCGCTTGAGGCCAACGAGTACGGTGCTCGTTCGAGTCAAAACGCTCAGTGATTTTGTCCAGCGTCTCAAGTAGCTTGGCTACATCCAGGTCGAACTTGAAAGAAACCCCGCCACGTACTTTCTTGCCGAGAAGCGGCCAGTACAAGATCTCCGGGATACCTTCCACGGCAGTCACCAGGTCACGGTCAGGTTCAAAACCGAATTCGCGGACAGAGGACGCGGCTGGCGCGCGCTCGTTCGCGATGTGACGCTTAGCGAAAACCTGCTCTGCACGGACTTCGCACACCTGTACCTGTGGAACGATGGCCAACGCAACGGTCTTTCCGAACTCCGGATCCACCCACTCATCCTTGACCTTCGAATGGCCATACCCGAATGTGAATGCAAAGGTCTTCCCATTCCGGGGTACCCAGAGAATGCCTCCAGGAGATTGGCTCTCCAGCTGTAGATTTGAGCCAGCCGGGATTAAGGACGAAATCGGATCAAGCCATTTGGGAGGTGATGGATCAGAAGGCAGGGCTAAAAACTTGCCCTCTGGAATCGATTCGATCAGTGTCGAGCTGGATGCGCTAGCTGCCTCCAGTTGTTGAAGCGCCTCTGAGACCTTGGATGCTCTCAAAAGGTACAAGCTGACGGTAAGCCGAGTTGGTTCTCCAGTGGCAGTTGCCATTCATCCTCCCTGTTGTCGGTTTTGATTTGATGTTGTTAGACGCGGAACACCACTTCCGCCATGTTGTCGAGCTTCTCCTTCACCGCTCGCCAGTTCGGCATGTGCCGATCCAAGGTGCGATAGAACTTGGGGCTGTGGTTGTGGTGCAGCAGGTGGCACAGTTCATGGAGCAGCACGTAGTCGATGCACTCACGTGGCGCCTTCACCAGCAACGGGTTCAGCGTGATGCGGCCCGAGGGTGAGCAACTACCCCATTGCACCGTCATGAACTGCAGGCGTGTTGGTGGAAGCTGCTTCACCCATCGCAAGGGGGCCTCCACGGCGGCAAGGCGATCCGCGAAAACTTCCCGTGCTCGCTGCCGATACCAAGCATCCAAGGCCATCTTGATCGGGGCCGAAGCTTGTTCAGGCGTCGTCACGGTGATGAAAGCGCCGCGCATCCGAGCCTCTGCCCTGGCCCCTGCGTCGATGACGACCTTCAAGCGGTAGCGGCGCCCCAGATAGTGCAGTGATTCGCCGCTCACATACTCGCGGGGCAGCACATGGGCCAGCCGTGCCCTAGCTGCTTGCACATGCTGGCTGATCCAGCGTGCCCGCTTTTTCACGGCAGTCAACACATCAACCAAGGGCGCTGCATCGGGTGCATCCACCAGCACGCGTGCGTCTGGCTCCACATGAATGGCAACGCGCGTCACAGTGCGCGATGGTTGGCGGCGCAGACTGAAGACAATGACTTCATCGCCATAGGCGATGCGGTGCTGCGAGACGCGTTCAGTGACCTGCATGCTCAAGACTTGCTCAACCCGACACGCGTGATCTGGATGACTTGCTCGACCACCAGCTTGGCGTTGTCCAAACCCAGCATGCCAAACAACAGCGGCAGCAGACCCTTGCGAATGGCAGCCTCGATGTTCTGAGGGTTAAGCGAGTTCTCCGCGACGGCGTCGCGCACCACGGTGTCCATGGCAATTGCTTGCTGCACCAGCTTGTCCGTGGCATCGCCACTCAGCGCGGCAAAGGCCTCATCCCCCAGCACCAGGCGCATGGCGCCAAAGTAGGCCTTGGCATGCGGCTTGTCTGCCAGTGCATCCGGCATATCCGGGGTGGCACGGGCATCCAGCTTTTCCTCAAAGGACTTGAACAGGGCGTACTGCTTCAACGGATGGTCGAACATGGCTTCCGCTTCCGCGATGGCCTGACGCAGCAGTTCGCCAAACACCTTCTGCGCATAGGGGTCGGCCGCCAGTTCCTGCTCGATTGTCTTGCGCAGCCGGGTGCGGATCATGTCCGTCTCGTTGCGCGTTTTCTCTTCCGACCAGTCCTTCGGATCTTCTGCTTGCCCCAATTGGTGCACCAGATAGACACCCTCGGGTTCGCGCACTGCTGTACCGATGACCTGCTTGTCCACCAGCTTGCGGATTTGCTCTTCGTAGACGCTGTAGTCCACCGTCTCCATGGCATCGCGACGGGCGGTCTGGCGCAGTTCGGTGAAGAAGCGAAGATCGGCCTTGTACTGGGCAATCTGTGCCTCGGAGAAGCTCTTGTCCTCAAAGAAGCTGCGTGATGAAAGTGCGGTCTGCAAGCACAAGCCGAAAGCGGTCAGGGCCTCGTAGAAGTCGTCTCGCAGCTTCTGCCGCTCGTCATACTCCTCGCCATCACTGCCCTTCACGAATTTCGGTGCCAGCACCTGCCGGTACTGCTCGCGGTCGAGCTTGTTGGTCACCGACTTGAAGAACGACCACAATTCATCGTGCAAAGCAGGCAGGCGCTTGTACTCCGTGCTGAACTGGTGATACAGGCCCTCCAGGTCGCTGATGTCAAAGCCGCCTTGCGTACGGGCTTCCAGGTCCTGGTAGGCACGGATGGCGGTGTCGAGTTCCTTCAAGATGCCTCGGTAGTCCACCAACACCCCGTACCGCTTGGCGTCATGCAGCCGGTTGACGCGCGCCACGGCCTGAATCAGGTTGTGCCCTTTCAGTGGCTTGTCGATGTACAGCACCGTGTTGCGCGGCTCGTCGAAACCCGTCAGCAACTTGTCCACGACGATCAGCAAGTCGGGCGCGCCATCCGTGCCAAAGTCATTGACCACCTGTTTCTCATAGGTCTCGGCATCATTGCCGCAGGTGGCCATGGCCTGTTTCCACCATTTCTGCACCTCGGGCAGCGTGTCCTCGTCCACATCGGAGTTGCCTTCGCGCGTGTCCGGGGCCGAGATCACCACCGCACTGGTCACCAAGCCGGTGTCGTCAAACGCCTTTTTGTAGCGGATGGCGTCGAGCTTGCTGTCGGTGGCCACCTGCCCCTTCAGGCCAAGCTCCAGTTTCTTGATGTTCTCGTTGAAGTGGGTGGCAATGTCCCAGGCGATCAGCTCGATGCGATTGGCTGCACCGTAGATGGCACCCTTCTTGGCGAACTTCTTTTTCAGGTCGGTGCGCTGGGCATCGCTGAGGTTGCTGGTGATCTTCTCGAACCAGCGGTTCACCGCCTCTTCGTTGATGTCCAGCTCGGGCACACGCTCTTCGTACAGCAGCGGAGCCACGGTTTCATCCTCCACCGCGCGCTGCATGGTGTAGGCGTGCACGATGGGGCCGAACTTGTTGGCGGTCTTTTCATCCTTGAGCAAAGGGGTGCCGGTGAAGGCGATGTAGGCCGCCTTGGGCAGGGCCTTCTTCATGCGTTCATGGGTCTCGCCGCCGTGGCTGCGGTGGCCTTCGTCCACCAGCACGATCATGTCGGCCGAGTCGTTGCGGCACTCCGGCAACTTGGAGGCCGTGTTGAACTTGTGCACCAGCGTGAAGGTGATGCGCTCCATGCCCTTGCCGATGCGCTGGGCCAGGTCACGACCAGACAGAGTGCGGCTCTTCTCGCCATCCTTCTGCGTGGCGATACTGGAGCCAAAGGCGCCGCCGGTCATGAAGTTGCGGGCGAGCTGGGTTTCCAGGTCAATGCGGTCGGTCACCACCACCACGCGGCATTCCTTCAAGGCGTCTACCAACAGAAGAGCCTTGGTCAGGAACACCATGGTGAAGCTCTTGCCAGACCCCGTGGTATGCCACACCACGCCACCCTCGCGGCCACCACCTTGCGATTCGGGTTTCTTCTGACTGATACGCGCCAGCAGCGCACGGATGCCGAAGAACTGCTGGTAGCGGGCCACGATCTTGCCCACCTTGCGGTCGAACAGCACATAGCCGCGCAGGAATTCAAGCAACCGTGCCGGGGTCAACAGGCTCACCAGCAAGCGGTCCTGTTCGGTAGCCTGCATGGGGGCACTCCAGAGCGTGTCGAAGTACGCCGCCAGCGCGGCAGGCTTGCCGTCGAACAGCGCCGCACGCACATCTGGCTTGAGTGCCTTGTTCTTGAGCGCCTGCATGTGGGCTTCGTCGAACTCCTCTTCCCGCCACTTGGCCCAAAACTTGGCCGCCGTGTGCGTGGTGCCGTAGCGCCCCTCAGTCTGGCTGATGGACAGCAGCAGTTGGGCATAGGCAAACAGATTGGGAATCTCGTCTGGCCGCTGGTTGCGCAGGTGTTGGCTGATGCCCTCCGTCACCATCGCCTTGGCGGGGTGGCTGCCGCCGCCCGACTCGGGCCGCTTGGCCTCGATGACGACCAACGGGATACCGTTCACATACGCCACCACGTCCGGCGTGCGATGGTGCGTACCCTGCGCGGCCAGCACCTCCAGCTCTTCGGTCACATCCCAACGGTTGGCGGTGGCATCCGTCCAATCGATCACGTGGATGGTGGGCTGGTGCTTCTTGCCATCGGGCATGAACTCCGTCACCGTGATACCCAGCGCCAGCTTGCCGTACAGCCGCTCGTTGGCGGGCATCAGCCCTTCGGCCAGGCTGAGTGCCGACAACTCCCGCACGATCTGGTCGATGCCGCCGGGCGACAACGGGTACCACTGGCCCTTGTATTCGTAGCGCCGGGTTTGCAGCACTTCGATCAGCCGGGGCTTGAGCAGCACTTCGCGTGTGCTGCCACGCAGGGTCAGCGCCTGCGCGGTGGTGAGGAAGTTCCAGCCCAGGTTGCACAGCAGGTGCAGCGCGGGCAAGTGGGCGCTGTATTGCTCGCGGGAGTTGGGCGTGGTGTTCATGCCTGCACCTCTGTTTCGGCGTCCGGCAGCTTGACGCGGCGCTTGCCAGTCAGGAGCTGGGACATGAGGGCAGCTTTTTCTTGCCGCAATGCCTGCACCTGAGCCTGCAGCCGCGCTTCCTCTGCCCTGGCGATATTGACGACCTCGGCAATGCGCCGCTGTTCTGGCGCGGTGGGAATGTGGAGCTGCAGCTTGAAGAAGTCTGTCACGCTCACGTTCAGCAGGCCGTGGTTTCGCGCACCTTCCTGTGCGATGCCCTCAATCTCCTGATTCAGCAGGCCGGCCTCGAAGTAGTGGCGGAAGAAGTCGAAGTCGGCGTCCACGTCGTCGCGCAGTTTGAAGCACAGGTAGAGGCTTGAAACCACACCCGCGTCATAGGCCAACAGCGGCTTGATTGCCCCCATCGGGTACCCTGCCGAGTAGCTCTTGTTGTAGGCAAAGTCATGCCGATGCAGTAGCGTGTAACCGCTAAGGTTGGCACTGGCGACGGACTTGTTGAAGTAGTCGCGTTGACTGATGAGGCCATGCTCCCCCGAGATCGTCAGCACATTGGTGTTTTGCGTGCTGTTCTTGCGCGTAACCCGTTCAAAGACGGTATCGAAATCCACGAAACGCCACTTATCCGAGAACCCGGGAAAACGGCGGCGACCTGACAACATCGACGCCATCAGGTCACGGGTGCACCGCTGGCTGTTCGCCAATAGCCGCTCAGCAGTGGCGATGGCTTGATCCCAAGCGGAGAGAATCTCGGCGATGCGTTGCTGCTCCTGAATAGTTGGAAGTTGCAGTTGCAGCTTCTCTAGTTCGCCTGCGTTCAGATTTTTCTGTGCTCCACCAGCTTCTGCTGCAGCCGACAGACGTTCTCCAAAGGCAGAGTTCATGTACTGGCAGAAGTATTCCGCTGACAACTCGGCCTTCTTGGGGCGAACAATAAGAGACGTGAAGCATTGCGCCCCGTCATATTTCTCAGGCACAACAGCTGACACGCCTGGATAGCCCGTCCGGACGACCAACACGTCACCGGTCTTCAAACGTTTGTTTCTATGAGCAAGTTCGTACTCGGAGTCAATCTGCAAGACGTCTTGCTCATCGATGTATCCCGGTCGAATGTTCAAGTTACGAAGCATCGGAATACCGGAGCTGCAGTAGGCGTGCGTTGCCGCACTGGCAATGCCGACCATGATCTTTTCTGTCACATCGCTAAGCGTGCAGACTTTCCATTCAGTCGGATACATCTTCACCCCTCCTTTTTCTTATTCAGTCGCTTGGCCACCTTGCCCAAGGCTGCCACGGCATCGTCGTCGGTAGAGTTCGAACCCAGCATGAGGACGGCATAAGCCTCGCCTTCCGCCTCCAGCGCCGCCCGCCGTTGCGCCGCGAACTGCTCATACTCACTCTGCGCATGGGCCACCGCCTGCTTGTGCGACACCTTGCCGGCACCCACCAGCACCTGCCGGTCATTGAAGCTGAGGAAGGCGTCGAGCTTTTCGGCCCAGTCTTTCAGGAACACCTCTTTGCGGCGCGTGGCCTGGTCTTCGGCAAAGTCCAGCCACATGGTGACGATGCGGTTCAACTCGCTGATTTCCTGCTCGTTCAGGTAGTTCTTGGCCACGCCCACGTCGGCCTTCTGCACCTGCCCTTTGCGGGTGGTGGTCAGGCCCATATGGGGCTGGGTGTGGTCGGCACGGCGGCGAATGATCTCGGCAGCCGTCTGGCCCGACACGGCGTAGTGCAGCTTGTTCTGGATGATGCGAAAGAAGGTAGTGGTCTCGGGCAGCGTGGGGGCGTAGTCAGCCGCCAGGGCGAAGATTTCGCGCACGCGCAGGTACATGCGGCGCTCGCTGGCGCGGATGTCGCGGATGCGCTCCAGCAACTCGCCGAAGCGGTCTGGCAATGCCGAGTCACCCACGGGTGGGTTCTTCAGGCGCTCATCGTCCATCACGAAGCCCTTGAGCAAGTATTCGCTCAGGTTCGCCGTGGCCCATTGGCGGAACTGGGTGCCTCGCGCCGAGCGCGCCCGGTAGCCGACGGCCAGGATGACGTCGAGGTTGTAGAAGCGCACATTGCGTCGGACGAGCCGACCACCCTCTTGGCGAACTTGTAAGCCGGACTTACAAGTTGCCTCGGGGTCGGCTTCACCCTCGGCATAGATGGCTTTCACATGCTGGGTGACGTTCTGTGGCGTGGTCTGGAACAGCGTGGCGATTTCGGCCTGGCTGAGCCACAGCGAGCCGCCTTCGGCCCGCATTTCCACGCGGGTGATGCCATCGTCGGTGGTGTAGAGAACAAATTCGCCCTGGCTTTCGGCGCTGGCTGAAGCCTGCAACTCCACCGGCGTTTTCATCGCCTTGGCGGGCGTGCTGGCACGCTTGGTAGGCCTTGGCGCTTTACTCATAGCCCAGCTCCTTCAGGTAGACGGCCATCTGGGTTTCCAGGCTGGCCAGCTCGGCCTTGAGCTGTTCACGTTCCTTGCGCACGGCCATCAGGTCGATTTCGGCTTCTTCCTCAAAGGTGTCCACATAGCGCGGGATGTTCAGGTTGAAGTCGTTCTCGGCAATCTCGGCAGGCGTGGCGAGGTGGGCGTACTTCTCAACACCCTGCCGTGTGAAGGCAGTGTTCAGGATGCGCTGCAGGTCGGTTTCGCGCAGCAGGTTCTGGTTCTTGCCGGCTTCAAAGTCGCGGCTGGCGTCGATGAACAGCACCTTGTCGTCGGCCTTGTTCTTGCGGAACACCAGCACAGCGGCGGGGATGCCGGTGCCGTAGAACAGCTTTTCCGGCAGGCCAATCACCACGTCGAGCAGGTTCTCTTCGATCAGCTTTTGGCGAATGCGGCCCTCGGCAGCGCCACGGAACAGCACGCCATGCGGCACGACCACCGCCATGCGGCCGGTGCCGGGTTTCATGGTCTCGATCATGTGCAGGATGAAGGCGTAGTCGCCCTTGGTTCGCGGCGGCACGCCCCGGCGGAAGCGGCTGAACTTGTCGGCATCGGCGCCCTCGAAGCCCCACTTTTCCAGGCTGAACGGCGGGTTGGCCACCACGATGTCGAAGTGCTTGAGGCTGGCGGCACCGTCGAGCAGCTTGGGGTTGCGGATGGTGTCGCCCCACTCGATGCGGTGGTTGTCCTCGCCGTGCAGGAACATGTTCATCTTGGCCAGCGCCCAGGTGCTGCCGATGGCTTCTTGACCATAGAGCGCGTACTTGCGGGAACCGGTGTTCTCACGAATCAGGCGGCCGCACTTCATCAGCAGCGACCCGGAACCGCAGGTGGGGTCGCAGATTTCGTCGCCCTCCTGCGGCGCCATCAGGTGAGCCATCAGTGCGGAGACTTCGGGCGGGGTGTAGAACTCGCCCGCCTTCTTGCCACTGGTGGAGGCGAAGTTCTTGATGAGAAATTCGTAGGCGTTGCCGATCACGTCGAGTTGGCCAACGCGGCTGGGGCGCAAGTCCAACTCGGGCTTGGCGAAGTCTTCCAGCAGGTGGCGCAGGATGTCGTTCTTCTGCTGCTCGTCGCCCAGCTTGTTGGAGTTGAAACTGATGTCCTGGAACACATCACGCAGTTTGGTGATGTTGGCCTCTTCGATGGCGTGCAAGGCCTTGTCGATGCGTTCGCCATTGCCGGGGCTGTGTCGCAGGGTGTGCAGGGCATAGAAGCTGGCGCTGGCAGGCAGCACGAAACGCTCGTTCTTGAGCATTTCCTCAATCAACTCGGGGTGGTCGCCGTACTGCTGCTTGTACGTGTCGTAGTGGTCTTGCCAGACATCGGACACGTACTTGAGGAAGAGCATGGTCAGGACGAAGTCCTTATAGATGCTGGGGTCCACGGTGCCGCGAAAGGTGTCGCAGGCGGCCCAGACGGCGGCGTTGATGTCGTCCTGGCTGACAGAGGTGATTTGGGTGGCGGTGTCGTTCATGGTGTTGGGTCCCTGGGTTGTTCAGTGAGTGGCCTGTGCAGCATGCGCAAGACCTTCCGCAAGTGCTTGGAGTTGTTGCTCGCGGTTGTGAATGAGTTGTTGGAGGGTCTGTCGCTCCTGGCGCGCGAGGTCGGCCAGAGCAACGATGCGGTGCTGATCCGCCAGTGACGGCACGCTCAGCGTGAGCGATTCCAGTACGGGGCGACGGATGCTCAG
Source organism: Burkholderiales bacterium (assembly GCA_030604135.1). Lineage (GTDB taxonomy): Bacteria > Pseudomonadota > Gammaproteobacteria > Burkholderiales > Burkholderiaceae_C > Hydrogenophaga. The sequence goes on from JAUVWL010000007.1 coordinate 42,920, forward strand.
CTGGCTGCTGCCTTCAGCGGCTTGCTGAAGCTGACGCTGGAACGGCGGCTGGTTGATCTGCCACGCCAAAAAGGCTGGCAGCAGCGCGGCCCGTGGCAACACTTGAAGCAGGAAGAAGTGCGGACTGCACACGGCCGCACTGGGCGGCTCGTCAATGCAGACCGCATAAAACCGGGCTCCTTTGGAGACGAACAGGACGTCACCAGCTTTGAGCCAGTCCGGGTGCTTGCGACCGGCGAGGGATGTGCGGATGACGCCAGACCAGTTCACCCCTTGGTCGGGGTCAACGTCCTTCATCTGGACAGCCAGGGTGCTGCCGTCAGCCGACTCCTCTATGGAGCCCCGAAAAGGGTAGCCACCCTGCAGGGAGGCCAAGCTACCAACGGTGGAAATGTGTGCATCAATCGCCATGACGCAAATGATACGTGCATTTTCTGAGAATGCAAGAGAATTTGCATCACGGCGATTGATGTTTATTTTTCGGGATGACCCTACCCTGGCCGAGGTGCTTCAACCGCAATGCGGTGATTCTTTCGACCAAGCCATCAGACATCTTCAAGTCGGAAGCTTCACTGGATCACGCCAAGAGCGAGCTCCGGACCTCAGCCCTGCCGCGCCAACCACGCCCGCCAGCTCCCCAGCGCAGTGATCTCGGTCCCCCCCTCCACCCCAACCGCCTCGCACACAAACCCGCTCACCCACGCCCCATCGGCCAGCTTGACCTTGCCGATGCCCAGCGGGGCGGGGATGCCGTCGACGAAGCTGCCGAAGTGTTCGGCGGGCAGTTCCCAGACTTCCATGTCGATGGCGGCGCCGCCTTCGTTGACGCGCACCATGCCGGGCCGCTGGACCGGGCCGCCGGCGAGGGCGTAGAACTTGTATTCGGGTGCGGACTGCACGGCGCCGAGCAGGCGCGCGCCGCGTTGGGTGAGTTGCCAGTTGAGCGGCAAACCGCTGAGGTGGGCGCCGCAGACGGCGACCTTGACGGTGCCGGCGGTGTTGCTGCCTTTGGGCAGCTCGGTGGTGGTGATGGCGGGGGTGTCGGCCAGCGTTGCGGCGGTGGCGCCGAGTGAGGGCGCGGCCTGTGCTCGGTGGAAGCGATCGGCCAGGCGCAGCAGGGGCACGTCCTTGAACGCGGGGGCGGCCAGGGTCACGCCCCAGGGCAGGCCTTGCGCGTCGCCGCTGGCCTGGAAGCCGGCGGGCACCGCGACGGCGGCGTAGTCCAGCAGGTTCATGAAGTTGGTGTAGTAGCCCAGGTTGCTGTTGAGGCGGATCGGGTCGGCCTGCATGTCGGCGATGCGGTAGATCGTTCCCGCCGTGGGCGTGAGCAGGCAGTCGATGTCCTTCCACACCGCGTCGCACACGCGCTTGAGCACCTTGAGGCGGTAGCTTGCGGCGAAGGCGTCGGCGGCGGTCTTGGCCTTACCGCCTTCGATGATGGTGCGCACGGGCGGGAACACGGCCTCGGGCTGGGCGTCGATGAAGTCCTTGATGGCGACGTAGCGCTCGGCCACCCAGGGGCCTTCGTAGAGCAGGCGCGCGGCTTCGAGAAAGGGGGTGAGGTCCACTTCGACGGCGGTGCCGCCGAGGGCGTGCAGGCGCTCGATGCTCTGCGCGAACAGTTCGACGGCGGCCTCGTTGCCGAAGAAGTTGAGGTCCTGCGGGCGCGGCACGCCAAAGCGGAACGGGCCGGCCGAGAAATCCACACCAAAGGGCTTGGCGGCGCGGCTGAAGGCGTCGGTTTCGTCGGGCACCGCGGCCACAGCCAGCACGGCCTGCGCGTCGGCGGCGGTGAGGGCGAAGATGGACACGGTGTCCACCGACCGGCAGGCGGGCACCACGCCGGTGGCCGAGAGCAGGCCGATGCTGGGCTTGAGGCCGATGAGGTTGTTGAAGCTGGCGGGCACGCGGCCGGAGCCGGCCGTGTCGGTGCCCAGCGAGAAGCTGACCCAGCCTTTTGCCACGCTCACGGCCGAGCCGCTGCTGGAGCCGCCCGAGACGAAGTCGGGGTTGAAGGCGTTGCGGCACGCGCCGTAGGGCGAGCGCGTGCCGTTGAGGCCGGTGGCGAACTGGTCGAGGTTGACCTTGCCCAGCGGCACGGCGCCGGCCGCAATGAGCTGCTGCACGAGGAAGGCGCTCTCCGTGGGCGTGTACGCGTATTCGGGGCAGCCCGCGGTGGTGGGGATGTGCGCGAGGTCGATGTTGTCCTTGATGGCGAAGGGCACACCGTACAGCGGCAGGCTGGCCGGGTCCACGCCGCCAGCACTTTCCAAACGGGCGACGTAGGGCTCGATCTCGGCGTCGGTCAGGCGGTGGATGAAGGCGTTGTTCGCGTCGCTGGCGCAGCGGCGCATGGCCTCGGCGATGACGGCGCGCACCGGGGTGCCGGTGGCGTAGGCGGCGCGCAGGCTGGCGAGGTCGAAACTGAGGGTGCTGAGGTCCATCGGGGGCTCCGTGAAAAGGATCTGAATGTGTTTCGGTTGTCCATGGCGCCGGAGCGTCACCCGCAACGCGTGAAGCGGTCCCATCCAGGGGCACCGAGGAACCGGCTCTGCCGGGCCTCTGGTGCCGCCCCCATTGAGGGGGGTGACGCGAAGCGGCGCGGGGGGTGTTTCATTCCACTAGCACCAGCACGTCCTGGCCGGCGGCCACGGGCGCGCCTTCGCGGCACATGAGGCGGTGCACGGTGGCGTCCTGTGGCGAGAGCACGTTGAATTCCATCTTCATGGACTCGACCACCAGCAGCACGTCGCCGGCGGCCACGCGCTGGCCTTCGCTGACCAGCACCTTCCACACGCTGCCGGGCACGCTGCTGGCCAGCGGGCGGCCGCCGGGCGGCAGGTCCAGCTCGACGCTGGCGTCGGCCGCGGCCACGTCGGCGTCGCCCGCGTAGGCCAGTTGCCCGCTGGCGGCCCAGCGCTCGCGCTCGGCGTCGAAGGCGGCCTGCTGCTGCGCCTTGAAGGCGCCGATGCTGGCGGCGTTGTCGGCCAGGAAGCGGCGGTAGTCGCGCAGGCTGAAGGTCGTCTCTTCGACTTGCAGCGCGTAGCCGCCGTGCGGGAAGGCGGCGCGGATGCGCAGCAGCTCGTCCTGGTCCACCGGCACGAAGCGGATCTGGTCAAAGAAGCGCAGCAGCCAGGGCTGCTCGAACACCGAGCCCGGCTCGCCATGGCGCCAGCGGTTCCACATCTGCAGCGTGCGGCCGACGAACTGGTAGCCGCCGGGGCCTTCCATGCCGTAGACGCAGAGGTAGGCGCCGCCGATGCCGACGGCGTTCTCGGGCGTCCAGGTGCGCGCAGGGTTGTACTTGGTGGTCACCAGGCGGTGGCGCGGGTCCACCGGCGTGGCCACCGGTGCGCCCAGGTACACGTCGCCCAGGCCGAGCACCAGGTAGCTGGCGTCGAAGACGACCTTGAACACGTCGTCGATGCTGCCCAGCCCGTTGATGCGGCGGATGAACTCGATGTTGCTCGGGCACCAGGGCGCGTCGGGCCGCACCGATTGCATGTACTTCTCGATGGCCAGTTTCGTCTGCGGGTCGTCCCAGGAGAGCGGCAGGTGCACGATGCGGCTGGGCACCTGCATGTCGTCGACGGCGGGCAGCGCGGCTTCGGCTTCGACCAGCACCTTCAGCAGCGCGGCGCGCGAGACCTTGGCGGGGTCGAAGTGCAGCTGCAGAGAACGGATGCCCGGCGTCATGTCGACGATGCCGGGCAGGGTGCCCGCCTCGATGCGCGAACGCAGCGCCTGCATCAGCACGTGCACGCGCAGGCGCAGTTCGATGTCGAGCACCAGCGGGCCGAACTCGACCAGCAGGTAACGGTCGCCGGCCTGGCGCACCACCATGGCGGGCACGGCCTCGTCTTCGCGCGCCGGGTCGGCCAGGACAATGGGCGTGGGGTGGGCGGTGACGTCGTCGCTTGGCTTGGCGGCCAGTGGCTGGCTGAGCGAGATGAGCGCGGCGTCGAGCATCGCGCTGCGGTCCAGCGCCTGGTCCAGCGAGAGGCGGTGGAAGCGCACCGTGTCGCCGGGGCGCAGCTGGCCGAGCTTCCAGAGTTCGGCGTCGACCACCACGGCCGGGCAGACGAAGCCGCCGAGGCTGGGGCCGTCGGGGCCGAGGATGACCGGCATGTCGCCGGTGAAGTCGATGGCGCCAATGGCGTAGGCGTTGTCGTGGATGTTGGACGGGTGCAGGCCGGCCTCGCCACCGTCGGGGCGCGCCCACTGTGGCCGGGGACCGATCAGGCGCACGCCGGTGCGGCTGGAGTTGTAGTGCACCTCCCAGTCGGTGGCGAAGAAGGTGGCCACGTCATCGGGTGTGAAGAAGTCGGGCGCGCCGTGCGGGCCGTAGAGCACGCCCACGTCCCAGTGGTGGTTGAAGGCGGGCACGGTGTCGGGGGATGCGCTCACGCCCGCCGTGCCGGCGCCGGGCGCGGCCAGGTGCAGCACGTCGCCGGTGCGCAGGTGGCGGCCGGCGTGGCCGCCGAACTGGCCGAGCGTGAAGGTGCTGCGGCTGCCCAGATACAGCGGCACGTCGAAGCCGCCGCCCACGGCCAGGCACAGGCGCGCGCCGCCCTCTGCACGGCCGATGGCGAGCACGCTGCCGGCGGCTACGCGGTGGCTCTGCCACATCTCCAGTGGCGCGCCGTCAAGTGTCACCTTCACCGGCGCGCCGGTCACGGCGATCACCGCGTCGGCGTTGAAGCGCAGCGTGGGGCCGGAGAGCGTGATCTCCAGCGCGGCCGCGTCGTCGGCGTTGCCCACCAGGCGGTTGGCCATGCGGTGGGCGTAGGCGTCCATGGGGCCGCTGGGCGGCACGCCCACGTCCCAGTGACCGAGGCGCCCCGGCCAGTCCTGCACGCTGGTCTGCACGCCGGGCTCCACCACTTCGACGGTCGCGGGACGGAAGTGGAAGCTGTTGAGAAAGCGCGTGACCTGCCGGCCTGTGCGGAACACCGGGTCGCGCACCACCTGGCGCAGGTAGCCCAGGTTGGTTTCGATGCCGGCCAGGCGCGTGGCGGCCAGCGCGGCCTCGAGCTTGTGCAGCGCCTGCTCGCGGTCGGGCGCAGTGACGATGAGCTTGGCCAGCATGGGGTCGTACCAGGCGGGCACCTCGGTGCCGCGCTCGACCCAGCCGTCCACGCGAGCATCGCTTGGGAAAGCCACCTCGGTCAGCAGGCCGGCGCTGGGCTGGAAGTTTTTCGCCGGGTCTTCGGCGTACAGCCGCACCTGGATGGACGCACCCTGCGGGGTGGGTGCCAGCGTGGCCAACGGCGGCAGATCACCGGCGGCGAGTTGCACCATCCACGCGACCAGATCGACGCCAGTCACCTGCTCGGTCACGCCGTGTTCCACCTGCAGGCGGGTGTTGACTTCAAGGAAATAGAACTGGCCGGTGGCGGCGTCGTAGACGAATTCCACCGTGCCGGCCGAGCGGTAGTTGACCGCCTGCGCCAGACGCACCGCGGTGGCGTGCAGTTCGCTGCGCTGCGCGTCGGTCAGGCCCGGCGCGGGCGTCTCTTCGATCACCTTCTGGTTGCGGCGTTGCACCGAGCAGTCGCGCTCGCCCAGCGCGAGCACCGTGCCCGCGCCGTCGCCGAAGACCTGCACCTCGATGTGGCGCGCCTGCTCGACGTACTTCTCCAGGAAGAGGCCGGCGTCTTTGAAGTTGGCGCTGGCCAGGCGCTGCACCGAGGCGAAGGCATCGCTGAGTTCGTCTTCGCTCCACACCAGGCGCATGCCGATGCCACCGCCGCCGGCCGTGCTCTTGAGCATGACCGGGTAGCCGATGCGCAGGGCCTCGGCGCGGGCCTGCGCGGCATCCTGCAGCAGACCGGTGCCGGGCAGCAGCGGCACGCCGCGCTGTTCGGCCAGGTCGCGTGCCGTGTGCTTGAGGCCGAAGGCGCGCATCTGATCGGGCGTGGGGCCGATGAAGGCGATGCCCGCGTCTTCGCAGGCCTGGGCAAAGCCCGGGTTTTCGGACAGGAAACCGTAGCCGGGGTGGATGGCCTGGGCGCCACAGTCTTTGGCAATCTGCAGGATGCGGTCGGCCCGGAGGTAACTCTCGGCCGCGGGCGCGGGGCCGAGCAAATAGGCCTCGTCGGCCTCGCGCACGTGGCGGGCCTGCGCGTCGGCTTCGGAATATACGGCCACGCTCTGCACGCCCAGCGCCTTGAGGGTGCGGATGATGCGGCAGGCGATGGCGCCTCGGTTGGCGATCAGGACCTTGCGGAACATGGGTTCTCCGGTGGCAGGCCGTCCTGCCGAGGCGATGACATCAGACGGGTCGTCCCGTCGTCAGATGGAAGAAACAGATGCGTGCACGGGCTGCTTCCAGCACACACCGCGGAACCGGCTTCGCCGGGCCGCTGGTGTGGTCCCCCTGGGGGGAAGACGCGAAGCGGCGCAGGGGGGTGCTCATGTCTGGTCCCAGACCAGCAGTTGAATGGGGGTGGGGTTGTAGGCGTTGCAGGGGTTGTTCAGCTGGGGGCAGTTGCTGATCAGCACCCACAGGTCCATCTCGGCGCGCATCTCCACGTACTTGCCCGGGCCGGACACGCCGTCGGCGAACTGGAGGTCGCCGCTGTCGGTGACCGGCACGTTCATGAAGAAGTTGATGTTGGGCACCAGGTCGCGCTTGGTCAGGCCGATGTCGGCGTGCTGCATGGCGACAAGGTAGTTGTCGCGGCAGTTGTGCATGAACTTCTTCTGCAGCGCGTAGCGCACGGTGTTGCTCTCGGCCGCGCAGGCGCCGCCCAGGGTGTCGTGGCGGCCGCAGGTGTCGGCCACGATGGTGAGCATGGGGCGGCCGTCGTTGCTGCGGATGACCGAGCCGGTGGTCAGGTAGATGCCGCCCTGGTGCACCATGGTGTCGATGGCGCTGTAGTGCTCGGCCAGGTCGTCGCGGTTGTAGAACAGCACGTCGGCGGCCTGGTTGCCCTCCAGGTCCACGATGCGCAGGGTCTGGCCCTTGTTGACCGCGAACAGAATGGGCTCGCCCGGCGGGTGGCGCTGGTCTAGAACGGCCTGGGCCGGGTCGAGCGCACTCTCCTGGATGCGGATGTCGGTGGCCTGGTTTTCGGTGGTGGCGTTCATGAAGGTCTCCGCGTTCACAGGTACAGAACATCCGAGTTGTGCAGGGCGCGCGCGTTCTCCGGGCGGAAGGCGCGGCAGGCGTCGTTGGCCGGTGCGGCTCCGCAGCGCCAGGCCAGCAGGCCCACCTTCTTCGGCGCGTAGACCGGGTTCGGGTCCAGCGCGTGCGGCGCGGTGCTGATGGCCAGGATTACGTCCATGTCGAAGCGCAGCTCGACGTGGTCGCCGGCCCTGGCGTGGTCGGGCACGAACTGGAAGCGCCCCTGCGCGTCCACGCTGACCTTTGAAAACAGGTTGACTGGCGCAATCAGGTCACGCCGGGTCAGGCCGTACTTGCCGATCTCGATCAGCAACCCGTCCTTGCCGGAGCGGTACATGCCGTTGCGCGCGTCTTCGTAGCGGCGCTCGCCGTACCTGGCCGCCATGCGCTCGTTGTCCAGCAGGGCGCCCAGCGGGTCGTGCCAGCCCAGGCTGTCGGCAGTGACGCTGGCCAGGCTGCGGCCCATGTCACTCATCAGCACATGGCCGGCCCGGTAGTGCACGGTGTGCTGGGCCTTGAGGCTGTCGGGCATGTTGTAGCGCTCCAGCTTTTCCAGGGCCGAATAGAGCACCACGCTGACGTTGGGTCCGTCCTCCAGGGCCACGAAGCGGATGGCGCTGCCACGCGGCATGCGCCAACTCCAGTGGCCACCGCCGGGCACGATCTCGCTCCACATGGCGCGCGCGGTGTCCACACCGGCCAGCGCCGCCTGCGGAAAACGCTGCCACAGCGCGGGCGCGTCCACCGGGGCGGCCTGCGGCGGGTTGGCGGGCACCGGCACCTGCGGCTCGGTCCAGGGGGTGCTGGAGGTGGTGGGGGTGGTGTCGCTCATGGGCGGTCTCCGTTGATCGTGGGGTCGGGCCAGGTCAGAGGGTTTCGGCCGTGGCGCCGGACAGGCGCTGCAGCTGCTCCAGGTCGGTCTTCATGCCGGACGTCTCGCGAATGCGGTCCAGGATGTCGCGCTTGAGGCTCAGGAACTCGGGCGCGTGCTTCAGGTCCTGCGTGCGCTGGTCGCCAAAGGGCACGTCGTAGATGGTGTCGATGCGGCCCGGGCGCGGCGCCATCAGCACCACCCGCTGGCCCAGGTAGAGCGCCTCTTCCACGTCGTGCGTGACGAACACGATGGTGGCCTTCTCCAGCCGGTGCACATAGCGGATCAGGTCGTGCATCACCTCGCGCGTCTGCGCGTCCAGGGCGCCGAAGGGTTCGTCCATCAGCACGATGTCGGGCCGGCCCATCAGCGCCCGCGCAATGGCCACGCGCTGCTGCATGCCGCCCGAGAGCTGGTTGGGCCAGGCACCGGCCACGTTCTGCAGGCCCATCAGGCGCAACAGCGCGTCGGCCCGGCCCGAGGCGGCCTCCACGTCGGACGACGTGCGGTCCTTCGTGTGGGCCGCCAGCTGCCGGCAGAACTTGATGTTCTCCAGCACCGTCATCCATGGGTACAGGCTGTAGTGCTGGAACACCATGGCGCGGTCGATGCCCGGGCCGGACACGGCGCGGCCGTCCACCAGCAGCTCGCCGGCGGTCTGCACCTCCAGCCCGCCGATGGTGCGCAGCAGCGTGCTCTTGCCGCAGCCCGAGGCGCCCACAAAGGTGACGAACTCGTTGGCGCCGATGTCCAGGTCGATGTGCTCCAGCGCGTTGACGGTGGCGCCCTCGAAGCGCTTGTACAGGCCGCGCACGGCCACCTTGGGCACGGCGCTGTCACGGGTCGGGGTCATGGCTGTTCAGCCTTTCATGTCAGAGGTCAGCACAGGTGCGACGAGGGCGGCTGCACCCTCCACACGCACCGTGGAACCGGCTTTGCCGGGCCACAGGTGCGGTTCCCCCTCCAAGCCGAAGGCGCCAGAGAGGGGGGAAGACGCGAAGCGGCGCAGGGGGGTATTCACTTGATATACAGCCAGGGGAAGGCGCGGCGGTGCGCCAGGCGGAACAGCTGGTCCGTCACCAGGCCAATGAGACCGATGACGATGATGCCGGCGAAGATGGTGTCGGTCTGCAGGAAGCGCTGTGCCCGCAGGATGGCGTAGCCCAGGCCCGAGTTGGCGGCCACCAGCTCGGCCACCACCAGGTAGGTCCAGGCCCAGCCCATGGTGATGCGCAGCGTGTCCAGCAGGGCCGGCTTGGCGCTGGGGAAGATGACCTTCTCGATCAGCTCACGCCGGTTGGCCCCCATGGTCTGCGCCGCCTCGACCTGCGCGGCCGGCACGCGGCGCACGTCTTCGGCCACCATCAGCACCATCTGGAAGAAGGTGCCAATGAAGATGATGGCGATCTTCGAGCCCTCGCCAATGCCGATCCACAGCATCACCAGCGGAATGAAGGCCACCGCCGGCATGTAGCGGATGAAATCGGTCAGCGGTTCCAGCAGCGCCTGCACCGCCCGGTACGAGCCGATCAGCAGACCCAGCGGCAGCGCAATCACCGCCGACAGCAGAAAGCCCGCCACCACCCGGTAGACGCTGATGCCCATGTCGCCCATCAGCCCGGTCTCGGTGGCCCAGGTCCAGGTCCTGTCCAGCACCTGCAGCGGCGCCGGCAGAAAGGTCGCGTCCATGCCGCCCCAGGCGGCCAGCACGGTCCACAACAACAGCGGCGTGACCAGGCCGGTCAGGGCCAGCACCCAGTAGGCCCGGCGCGAAATGGGCGCACGCACCGTCCACAGGTTGGAACGTCGCCGCGGCACGGCCGGTGCGCGGGCCACCGGCACAATGGCCTGGGCGGCCGGAGGAAGGGTCTGGGACATGCGGACTCCTGGACGGGGACAAAAGGCGGAGAGGCTCGTGCGCATGCAACGAAGCGTCTCCCGGGCTTTTGTCCCTCCGTGGAGCCACGCGATGGTGGCCGACTGCTCTCGGACCAGACAGCGCCGCGCTCTGCATGAATGCAGAAGCAGCGCCCGGAACCCTAGCGGTCTTCAAGGCAAGCGGCGTGCAGGGCACGGCGCCTCTCTGGTCAGGGTGTTAGCAAGAGCGGTGCCAGTGTGGCGGGGGGTGTTGGGGGGTGGATGGCGGGGGGCATGCACCAGGATGGTGTGGGGCGCCCCAAGTGGGGGCGGCCAGTGGCCCCTCTGAACCTCGGCCAGCCATGTTGTCCATCTCGATCTGTGTTGACAACAGCTACACAATCACGGACAATTTGTCTATCTGTTGTGTATACGTCGGTAGGAGATTCCCATGCGTGATGCCGCCATCAATTTGCGCGCCCTGCCCGAACAACGGGACCTGATCGATCACGCCGCCAGCCTGCTGGGCAAGAACCGATCAGACTTCATGCTCGAAGCGGCATGCGAGCGGGCGCAGGCCGTGGTGCTGGACCAGGTCTTTTTCAGCTTGGACGCCGACAGATTCAAGCAGTTCACCGACCTGCTCGACGAGCCCGCCGGCCCCAACCCCGGGCTTGAACGCCTCATGGCAGTGAAAGCGCCCTGGAGCAAACGGTCGGCATGAGCCTTCAACTGAGTGAACCCGTTCCACTGGCAGCCAGCCATGTCCTGGGCCCCTTTGCATGTGGTGAAGCCAGTCTCGATGAATGGCTCAAGCGCCGGGCGCTGGCCAACCAGCTGAGCGGCGCCAGCCGCACGTTCGTCGTGGCCGATCAGGACAGTCGCGTCTACGGGTACTACGCCATGGCCGCCGGAGCGGTTGCACACCAAGAGGCCACCAGCGGCGTGCGACGCAACATGCCCGACCCCGTTCCGGTGATGGTGCTGGCCCGTCTGGCCGTTGACCACCAGGCCCAAGGCCTCCAGCTGGGCGCCGCCTTGCTGCAGGACGCCGTCGCCCGCGCCGTGCACGTGTCGCAGAACGCCGGCGTCAGGGCACTGCTGGTCCACGCCCTGAACGAACGCGCAAAGGCGTTCTACGAGCACCACGGCTTTCAGCAGTCGCCGCTGCACCCGATGACACTGATGCTGCGGCTGGGCTCGGTCGGGGCCTGATCAAATCAGCGTTGGTGGCTGGCTGTTAGAAGAGATGGTCGTCGGCTTTCCACCATGAACGACCCCTGATACCTAAAACTTGTGCGGCAGGTCAAGGCTGAGTTAAGTCCTTCGCCATTACAAATCCGAATGTCCGCTGCGACCAGAAACGGGCGCGCTATCCGATGCATGTTCAATGGCCCGATTTCTTCGGTACCCTGTAGATCAAACAGAACGCGCTGGTAGGACAGATCACTGCGCACAATGCCCGGTAATGGCAAAACCACGAATCGCTGTCATGTTTGTGCGCTTTGTCCACTTTATGCGTTTACGACACCTTCAGGAACGGTGTGTAGTTCTGGGTTGGGCCCGACACAGTCAAATGCGTTGGATTTGGCGTGTCCGTCCCGCCAGATAGCAACGCAGTGCGATGCTGAGCTACACGATCAAGACTACTCGAAAGTCGTTCACATTGGTGTGGGTGGGCCCGGTGTACACCAGATCACCGAGCGGCTCGAAGAAGCCGTAGGCGTCGTTGCGCGCCAGGTGATCGGACAGTTTCAGGCCCAGCGCCGCGGCCCGCGCCAGCGTGTCGGGTGTGACCAACGCGCCGGCGTTGTCCTCCACCCCGTCAATGCCGTCGGTGTCGGCCGCCAGCGCCCAGACCTTCGGCTGGCCGTTCAGCGCCAGCGCCAGGCCCAGGCAGAATTCGCCGGCACGCCCGCCCCTGCCCCTGGCCTGTCCCTCGGCTCTCGGGCGCACCGTCACCGTGGTCTCGCCGCCGCTGAGAATCACACACGGTGTCTCGAAGCTGCTGCGGCCCAGCGCGGTCGAGCGCGCCAGTGCCGCATGCACCTTGCCGACCTCGCGCGATTCGCCCTCGACCTCGTCGCTCAGGATGTAGGCCCTCAGGCCCAGCGCAAGGGCGGCTTCGGCCGCGGCCTCCAGGCTTTGCTGCGGCGTGGCGATCAGGTGCGTCTCGCAGCGCGCCAGCCTCGGGTCGCCGGGTTTGGGGGTTTCCAGGGCGCCGTTGTCCAGTTCGGCGCGCACCGCAGCAGGCACCTCGATCCGGTAGCGGGCCAGAATGTCGAGCGCGTCCGCGCAGCTGCTGGCATCGGCCACGGTGGGGCCGCTGGCGATCACGCTCACGTCGTCACCGGGCACGTCACTGATGGTCAGCGTGACCACGCGCGCTGGGGCACAGGCCCCCGCCAGGCGCCCGCCCTTGATGCGCGAGAGGTGCTTGCGCACGGTGTTCATCTCGCCGATGTGCGCGCCGCTTTCCAGCAGCTGGCGGTTGATGCGCTGCTTGTCGGCCAGCGTCAGTCCGTCGCAGGGCAGTGTCAGCAGCGCCGAGCCGCCGCCCGAGATCAGACATAGCACCAGATCGTCCGCCGTCAGGCCCTGGGTGAGCGCCAGGATGCGCTGAGCGGCGGCTAGTCCGGCCGCGTCGGGCACCGGGTGCGCGGCCTCGACGACCTCGATGCGCTGGGCCAGTCCGGCGGGCCGCGGCGGCGTGTGCCCGTAGCGCGTGACCACCAGGCCCGACAGCGGCGCGTCGGCTGGCCACAGGGCTTCGACCGCATGCGCCATCGCGCCACCGGCCTTGCCCGCGCCCAGCACCAGCGTGCGGCCACTCGGCGGCGGCGGCAGGTGCGCAGCCGTGTTGTGCAGCGGCAACGCACGTTGCACCGCCACGTCGTACAGGTGGCGCAGAAGGGCGCGAGGGTCGTCCAACGAGGCGGCGCAACCGGTGAGCATCGTCTCAGGTCAGCCAGGCCTTGAGCGAGGCGATCATGCGATCGGCAGAAATGCCGTATCGCTCATGCAGAGTGGGCAGCGCGCCGGCGTCCAGGAATGCGTCAGGCAGCGCCAGCTGTCGAAAGCGGGTGGGGAACACGCCCTCGCGCAACAGCAGGGCTGCCACCGCCTCACCGAGGCCGCCCACGGTGGAATGGTTCTCGGCCACCACCACCAGGCGTCCAGGCTTGCGCACCTCTCGCAGGATGGACTCTTCGTCCAGCGGCTTGATGGTGGGGCAATGCAGCACGGCCACCTTGACGTTGTCGGCTTCTAGCTGCTTGGCCACTTCCAGGCTACGCATGGTCATGAAGCCGCTGGCGATCACCAAAACATCCGCTCCGTCGCGCAGCAACTTGGCTTTGCCCAGCTCGAAACGGTAGTCATACTCGTCCAGCAACAGAGGCACGTTGCCACGCAACAGGCGCATGTAGACCGGCCCGTCATGGGCCGCAATCTGCGGCACGGCCTGCTCGATGTCCAGCGCATCGCATGGGTCAATCACGGTCAGCCCCGGAATGGCGCGCATCATCGCCAAATCCTCGGTGGCCTGATGGCTGGGGCCATAACCGGTGGTCAAGCCTGGCAGGGCGCAGCAGATCTTGACGTTGAGGTTCTCTTCGGCAATCACCTGGTGGATGAAGTCATAGGCGCGCCGCGTGCCAAACACCGCGTAGGTCGTCGCAAATGGCACCAGTCCCACCTTGGCCATGCCACCGGCAGCACCCATGAGCAACTGCTCGGCCATGCCCATCTGGAAAAAGCGCTCAGGGTATGCCTGCCCGAACAGGTGCAGGTCGGTGTACTTGGCCAGGTCCGCCGTCATGCCCACGATCTCGGGGTGGTTCGCAGCGTACTCCGTCAGCGCCTTGCCGAATGGCGCCGCCTTGACGCGGTGGCCCTCCGATGCAATGGAAGCGATCATCGCCGACGTGGTCAGCCGGGGTTTCTTCTCGGTCACGGTGTTCATCTTCGGGTTCCTCACGGACGGTTGGCGTCCAGAATGTCCAGGGCCTGCTGCCATTCGGGCGGGTCGACACGGATGAAGTGGTTCTTGTCCCGGGTCTCCAGAAATGGCACCCCCTTGCCCATGAGCGTGTCGCACAAGATGACACGTGGACGCGCTTCGGGCAGCTGGCGTGCCGTATCAAACGCGCGAACGACGGCCGGCAGGTGGTTGCCGTCAACACGTTGTACATGCCAACCGAACGACGCGAACTTGTCGGTCAGCGGTTCGAATCCCATGACCTTTGTCGACGGTCCGTCGGCCTGCTGGTTGTTGATGTCGACCAGGCAGATCAGGTTACCCAGCCCGTGGTGACTGGCGGACATGGCGGCCTCCCAGGTGGAACCCTCGTCCAGTTCGCCGTCCGACATGGAGTTGTAGACAAAGGCCGGGTTGCCTCGGTGGCGAAGACCCAGGGCCATGCCCACGGCAATGGGTAAACCCTGACCCAGGGACCCGCCGGACATCTCCATGCCAGGCGTGTAGGTGGCCATGCCCGACATGGGCAGGCGGCTGTCATCACTGCCATAGGTCTCCAGCTCGTCCTCGGGGATGACGCCGGCTTCGATCAGAGCCGCATAGTGCGCGATGGCGTAGTGGCCGTGTGACAGCAGGAAGCGATCACGGCCGTCCCAGTCAGGATCTTCAGGCCGAAACTTCAGCGCATGGCCGTAGGCCACGGCCAGCACGTCGGCATAGCCCAGGGCCTGACCGACATAGCCCTGCCCTTGCACTTCGCCCATGCGCAGGGCGTAGCGCCGAATCCTGTGGGCGCACGCCTCAAGCTCGGTCAAGGTGGATGCGGAACTGTTCATGAAATCTCCAGAAAGATGGCTGGGGAATGCTCGAAGCGCTGGTGGCAGCCACCAGGGGGACACACGCCCCAAGGCACTGCGAAGAGGGTTGGACAGATATCAGCGCAGGATGCTGGCGGGTACGTATGACACCAGGGCCAGCACCAAAAACCCGATGGCGTAGAAGGGCAGCAACTCCTTGACCGTTTGCCCTACCTTGACGCGGGCCAACTCGCTGGTGATGAACAGGGTGGTGCCCACTGGGGGTGAGTACAGCCCGATCGCCAGGTTCACCACCATCATCACGCCCAGCTGAACCGGGTCCATACCAATGCTCTGCGCGAGCGGCAGGAACACCGGGGTCAGCAGCAGGACGGCGGCCGGCAGGTCGATGAACATGCCGATCGCGAGCATCACGATGTTCATGATTAGGATGACCATCCAGGCTTCACCTACGCTCTGGCCGATCCATTGGGTCACCATGGACGGAAGCTGATCGAAGGTCAGCAGCCAGCCGATGGAAGCCGATGCCATGATCACCAGCAAAACCACCCCAGTTGCGATGCCTGAGTCCACTACCGCTTCATGCAGTCGCCTAATACTCAGGTCGCGGTAGAACACCACCGAAATCAGCAAGGCGTACAGGGTGGAGATGATCGAGACCTCGGTCGGCGTCACAATACCAAGACGCAACAGGCTCACGATCAGTACTGGCAACATCAAGGCCGGCGCCGAGTGGCGAAGGTTCTTGCGGAACTCGGGCCAGTTGATCGGGGTGGTGTCCCGCGGGAAATTGCGGCTACGACCAGACCACCAACACACCAGCAGAAAGCCGGCACACAACAACAGCCCGGGAAGAACACCCGCCACGAACAAGGCGGCAACGGAAGCACCGGCCGTTTGCGCGTACAAGATGAGCGGGATGGACGGTGGAATCAGGATCACGATGGTGGCCGAAGCGGCCAGGGTCGCAGCCGAGAACGCTGGCGGATAGCCCAGACTCTTCTGCCAGGGGATCATCAAGGACCCGATGGCCGATGCGTCAGCCACTGCGGACCCGGAGACACCCCCAAACACCGTGGAAGACATGACCCCAACCTGGGCTGGTCCCCCATGGAAACGGCCAATCAGCGCGGACAGCATGCCCACCAGGGCTGCCCCCAGCTTGCCGCCCATCATCAACGACCCGGTGAGCATGAAAAAAGGGATCGCAATCAGGGGAAAGCTTTGCACCTGGGCCACCATCTGCTGCACCAGCAGGTCGGCGGGAATGCGGTCGTTGGTGGCCACGGCCGCCATGGAGGCGATCAGCAACGCGTGGGCGATGGGTACGGCAAGAGTGGCCGCACCCAAGAACACCAGAAGAATGAGTGCGCTCATACCGCCCCCGATGACGTACCTGCGGGCGGCGTCGCCGCACGCAGGTTTTGCCAAGCCGACTGCAGAGCCAGCACACACAGCAGCGCCATGCCCACCATCACACAACCGTAGGTGACAGAGCCTGGGACCTGCAAGATGGGCGACTTTTCGTCGTGCACGATTTCCAGCAGCATGTAGGTCGCCTTGACCAGATAGCCGTACAGACCCGCGACCAGCAGCCAGGCCGCCACAGCCACCCGCCGCTGCCAGGCCGGCGAAAGTGCGCCCACCAGAAAGGTGGTGGTGATGTGAGCGCCCTTGGCCGCGGCCAGCACGATGCCCGACATCACCAGCCAGGGGAACATCAGTTCGGGTACTTCGCTGGCCCACTGCAGACTACTGCCGGTGCTGTATCGCAGCAGGGTATTGGCGGTGAGGATGAAGAAGATCACCGAGACGGTGATCCAGAGCACGACCTTGCAGATGGCGCACACCAGCCGCTCCAGCCAGCCCGTTTCGGCTTGGGACATATCGGTCTCCAGAAGGAACCCGACCCCAGCCAGGATCGGGTTGCTGACAGACAGGACAGCATTACTGGGCGCGCGAAGCGGCCACCACCTGTTTCACGAAGGGCCCGATCGGGCTGGCTTCCCACTTGCTCACCACCGACGCGGTCGCCTTCTGGAAAGCGGACTTGTCCACCACGTCCACCTGGGTTCCCTTGGCCTTGAGTTCAGCCACCAGGCTATCGTCGCTCTCCTTGGACAGCTTGCGCTGCAGTGCCGTGGCCACATTGGCAGCCTCCTGCACCGCCTTGCGATCGGCATCGGACAGGCGATCCCAGGTGCGCTTGCTCATGAGGAACGGGGTCATCTCGTACTTGTGGCCGGTCAGCGATACGTACTTTTGAACCTCATAGAGCTTGGCCGAGTGGATGTTGGTCAGCGGATTCTCCTGACCATCCACCACACCCTGCTGCAGCGCCACGTACAGCTCGGAGAACTTGATTTGCTGGGCTTCGGCACCCAGCGCCTGCATGATGTCCACCGTGACAGCATCCGGCGGGGTACGCATCTTCAGGCCCTTGAGGTCTTCGGGCTTGAGCAGCGGTCGCTTGCTGTTGCTCATGTTCCGGATACCGTTGTCCCAGTAGCCCAGCACCACCATGCCCTTCTCCGCGGTCTTGGCGGCCAGCTCCTGACCCACTGCACCATCAAGGATCTTCCAGGCCTGCGGCAGATCGCTGAACAGGAAAGGCAGACCGAAGGCGGCATATTCAGGCACGGTGTTGGCCAGCGCGCCTTGCGAGTTGGCCGAAATGTCCAGAGCGCCGGTGCGCAATGCGGTCACCATGGCCGCGTCGTCGCCAAGCTGGGCCGAAGGTGCCACAGCCACCTCAATGCGTCCGCCGGAACGGGCCTTGAGCTCATCGGCGAATTTCACAGCCGCAGTGTGACGAGGGCTGCCAACCGGGTTGCCGTGCCCCAGTGTCAATTTGACGGCGGCCTGTGCAAAGGCAGCGCCGCTGAGAGTCAGTGCGGCAGCGGCGATCAGGCTGCGGCGCAGCATCTTGGGAAATGTCATCTTTGTCTCCTGGTTATGGGGTGGCCGATGGGCCACGGTGGGTTGTGGCCTCAAGGGCCCGAACGATGAACTCAGTGAATCAGCATGCCGCCGTTGACATCCAGCGTGACGCCGGTGCAATACTTGGACAGGTCGCTGGCCAGAAACACCACGCAACCGGCCACGTCGTTGGGTTCGCCGATACGGCCCAGCGGAATGCCGTCCAGGATGGTCTGGCGCTTGTCCTCCGGAATCTTGCCCTTGTTGATGTCGGTGGCGATCAGGCCCGGCGTCACGCAGTTGACGCGGATGTTCTGGCCGCCGAACTCGCGGGCCATGGCGCGTGCCAGCCCCAGCACGCCCGCCTTGGCAGCGGAATAGTGGGGACCGCCCAGGATGCCGCCTCCGCGCTGCGCGGACACAGACGAGATGCAGACGATGGATCCGCTGTTCTGGGCCTGCATGACCGGCAGAACCGCCTGGGATGCGTAAAGCGTGCCGCGCAGGCTGACATCCAGAATTCGGTCGTAGTCGCCACCGGTGATGTCCAGGAACTTCACCGGTTGGGTGATACCGGCGTTATTGACCAGCACATCGATGCGGCCGTACTTCGCCTTAATCTGCGCCACCGCGGCTTCGCACGAGCTTTTGTCGGTGACGTTCGCCACCAGACCCAGATGGTCCGTGCCCAGTTGGGCGGCGGCGGCTAGTGGGTTGGCGACCTCCAGGTCGAGGATCACGACCTTGGCCCCCTGGGCGGCCATCATGCGGGCGGTAGCGAAACCGAGGCCATTGAGGCCAGCCCCGCCCGTGATGACCGCAACCTTGTCCTTGAGCAGCATGTTGATGTCTCCTGAAGATTTGCTGTGTTGACGATGGGGCGGATTCTGGGAGCCCTGTCGCCTGAAAACAAACGATATAAACTCATCCATGATGCAATTCTGTTCATGTTGCATCGCAATAAATGAACAAATCTCAACCATGATCCCGCCGCTGAGTGCCCTACAGGCCTTTGAAGCCATTGCGCGCCGCCGAAGCTTTGCCCTCGCGGCCCAGGAGCTGCATCTCACACCTTCAGCTGTGAGCCACCAATTGGCCAAGTTGGAGGGTCTTCTGGGTGTACGGCTGTTCGAACGTTCGGCCCGCGGCGTTGAGCTGACGCCGGCCGGTCACAGCTATCTGCAAAGGGTGGCCAACGCGCTTGGCGCCATCAACACCGCCACCGAAGCCTTGCGCCACGGCATGCAAGACACGCTGCACCTGCACTGCAGCCCGAGTTTTGCCAGCTTGTGGCTCATGCCCCGCATCGCTCGTTTCCGTCGGTCCTATCCCCACGTCGCTCTGGCTTTGTCGGCCTCCCACGTGCATTCGGATTTCCAGCTCGGGCTCGTGGACATCGATATCCGCTATGGCTTGCCCAACTGGCCCCACCTGGAAGTGGAGCCGGTCTTCACGGAGAAGGTGATGCCCCTGGCCAGTCCCGCCTTCATCCGCGAGCACACACTGCACCGGGCCGAGGATCTGTTGCGCGCGCCGCTGATCCAGTCGGTGGTGAATGTGGCGCAATGGTCGGACTGGTTCGCGCGTTTTCATCCAGCCCAACGACCCGAGCAGATTGCCCTGCGCTTTGACCGCGCCATGATGAGTCTTGACGCAGCCGTTCAGTCACTGGGTGTTGCGCTGGAGAGCGCTACGCTGGGCCAGGCGCTGATCGCCACCGGCCGCTTGCAGCCGGTCTTTGGCAACGACATGATGCTTGAGGTGCAAGGGCATTTTCTGGTGTACCCAGCCCGGCACGCCGCCCGGCCCGAGGTCAAGGCGTTTCTCGAATGGATGCGCCAGGAAGCCCAGGGCAATGCGGGCAAGTGAGGCTGAAGCTCAGCCCCAACATGAACCAACTTCATGTATGCCTGAATATTTGTCGCTTGTCTTCAACTGACAGCCCCTCGAAGAATCCGGGCTCAAGCAACAAATCGGAGACAAGCGCGGGCCTGCGGGTCAAGCGCCATCACCATGCCAGACCATCCCCTGCAGCCCCTGGCGCACGCCATCCGCTTTCTGTCCATCGACGCAATCGTCAAGGCCGGCGAAGGCCATCAGGGCGTGCCCCTGGGTATGGCCGAAATCGCGACCGCGCTCTACGTCAAGCACCTCAAGTACAACCCAGCCGACCCCACGTGGTGGGACCGCGACCGGGTGGTCCTGTCGAACGGGCACGGCTCCATGCTGCTGTATTCGCTGCTGCACCTCAGTGGCTATGAAGCTGTGCCGCTGACGGAAATTCAGCGCTTTCGCGAGTTGGGCGCGATTTGCGAAGGGCACCCGGAATACCACCCTTCAGCGGGCATCGAAATCACCACCGGCCCCCTCGGTCAGGGCATTGCCAACGCGCTGGGCATGGCGGTGGCGGAGGCGTACCTCAACGCCCGTTTTGGCGCCGGTCTGGTGGACCACCACACCTACGCCTTCGTGGGCGACGGTTGCCTGCAGGAAGGCGTGGGGCAGGAGATGATTTCGCTGGCCGGTCATCTGCAACTGGGCAAGCTGGTGCTGCTGTGGGACGACAACCTGATCACCGACGACGGACCCACCTCGCTGTCGATCAGCGAAGACGTCGCTGAACGTTTTCGCGTGGCGGGCTGGCATGTGCAGGAACTCGACGGCCACGACATCGACGCCGTTTCAGTCGCGCTGGCCAACGCCAGGAAAGACGCACGCCCCTCGCTGCTGGCGTGCCGAACGGTGATCGGCAAGGGCATCCCACGCGTGCAGGGTCAGCGGGGCGGCCACAGTGCGCGCCTGTTCGAACAGGACGCCCAAGAGGCTCGTGCCCTGCTGGACTGGCCGCACCCACCCTTCGAAGTGCCCACCGACATCCAGGCCACCTGGCGCGATGCCGGCCGACGCAGCCTCTCCGAACACCATGCATGGCAGGAGCGCCTGGCCGCCCTGCCCACGGCCGAGCGAGCCGAGTTTGAACGCGTCATGCGCGGGGAACTGCCCGCCGGCTGGCACGATGTGCTGCTCGACTACAAGCGGCGAGCCCATGAGGCGCCAGCGGTGCCGAGCGGCATCTTTCTTTCTGGCGAGATCAACGACCTGCTCGCCCCGCTGCTGCCGGAGCGCATCGTCGGTTGCGCCGACCTGGAAGCCCCCACCAGCCACAAGCGCAGCCTGCAGGCCTTCACCGCCACCGACCGCTCCGGCGCCTACGTGCATTGCGGAGTTCGTGAACACGTCATGGGTGCCATGGCCAATGGCATGGCCGCGCACGGCGGTGTCATCCCGCTGAGCGTGACCTACCTCGCTTTCTCTGACTATGAGCGCCCCGCCATGCGCATGGCTGCGCTGATGGGACTGCCGGTGAAGTTCGTCTTCAGCCACGACTCGATCGGCATCGGCAAAAACGGCCCCACCCACCAGCCGGTGGAAATCCTGGCTTCGCTGCGCGCGATGCCCAATATGTGGGTCATGCGTCCGGCCGACGCGGTCGAAGCGGCCGAATGCTGGGCACTGGCTCTGGCCCGTCGGGCGGGGCCGGTGAGCCTGGTGTTTGCACGCCAGAGCCTGCCGCTGGTCCGCCCGGTGCACACGAGCGAAAAGCACTGCGCGCGCGGCGGCTATGTGCTGTACGAAGCCGAGTCAGGACCACGTCTGGTGACGCTGCTGGCCACCGGCTCCGAGGTGGCACTGGCCGTCCAAGCGCGCGCCCTGCTCGAAAGCGAGGGCGTGGGTACTGCCGTGGTGTCGCTGCCCTGCTGGGAGCTGTTCGACGAACAGTCCACGGACTACCGCCAACAGGTGCTGGGCGACGGCGTGCGGGTCGCGGTGGAAGCCGCCGGGCGCTTCGGCTGGGATGCTTATCTCGGCGCATGCGGCGCCTTCGTGGGCATGAAGGGCTTTGGCGCTTCCGGTCCGGCCGACGCCCTCTACAAACTGTTCGGCATCACCGCAGAAGCGGTGGCCACCGAAGCACGGCGCCTGCTCCAGGCCTGACACCCCACGCAAACCATCATCATGCACATCGTCTTTCTTGATCGCGAAACCCTTTCGCCTGAGACGCAGCTGCGCAGCCCGGACTTTGACCACACCTGGGAGGCGCACGAACGCACCAGCGCCGAGCAGGTGGCCGAGCGCATCGCGCAGGCCGATATCGTCATCGTCAACAAGGTCAAGTTGCCCGCTGCCGTGCTGGCACAAGCCCCGCGCCTGAAGCTCATCGCCGTGGCCGCCACCGGCACCGACAACATCGACCTGGCCGCCTGTGCGGCCCACGGCATCGTGGTCAGCAATGTTCGCGGCTATGCCACCCGCACCGTACCCGAGCACACCTTTGCCCTGATCTTTGCCCTGCGGCGCAGCGTCTGCGCCTACCTCGATGCAGTGCGTGCCGGGCGCTGGCAGGCTGCCGGGCAGTTCTGCTTCTTCGACCACCCCATCCGCGACCTGGCGGGGTCCACCCTCGGCATCATCGGCGACGGCGATCTCGGGCAATCCGTTGCCGCGATTGGCCGCGCGCTGGGCATGCGCGTGCTGTTCTCAGGGCATAAGGGGCGCACAGGTCAGGGGCGCCTCTACACGCCATTCGAGCAGTTGCTGGGTGAGGCCGACGTGATCACGCTGCACTGCCCCCTCAACGAGCGCACGCGCCACATGATCTCCACACCCGAGTTTGCATTGATGAAGCGCTGTCCCCTGCTCATCAACACCGGCCGTGGCGGTTTGGTGGACGAGGCGGCCGTGGGCCCAGCGCTCAACGCCGGTCAGATCTCGGGAGCGGCCTTTGACGTGACCTCGGTAGAGCCCCCCCCAGCCGACCACCCGTTCATGGCCTTGCTCGACCGTCCTGACTTCATTCTCACGCCCCACGTGGCGTGGGCCAGCCAAGAGGCCATCCAGGCACTGGCTGATCAGCTCATTGGAAATGTTGAGTCATTCGTGTCTGGCGAGCCTCGCAATGTTGTTCACCCCAAGGGCGCTTGATCAGTGGAAAATCTGAGCCAACGACCCTACGTAGGTCTGCTGTTTCCCCAATAGGGGCCCGCCAGCGCCCGTAGATGAGCGGCAGCTTTCGCTGCACAGCGGCTGTTGGTGGCCAGGACATCCGAGCTGCATGGGGTCGAAACCGCCCATCCACATCTCGAACAGTGGTCGCGGTGAAACCGACTCCGCACCATGCCGTACCCTACACCCCATTCCCCAACCACCCAACCACCCCATGCCCGACTGGAAACTCCAGCAAATGATCAAAGCCTCCGGCTGGCCGCTCGCCCCGGAGCTGCTGGCGCCCGGCGCTGACTTCAACGCCCGGCTCGATGGCGGGCTGGTGCCGCTGCACTGGGCCTGTGCGGGGGGCAAGGCAGGGGTGGTCAGGCACATGATCGGGCACGGCGCCAACGTGCTGGTTGCGGCGGACGACGGGCAGACGCCGTTGGCCATGGCGCTGGCGTCGGGGAGTTTTCAGACGGTGATGCTGGTGATGGACCGGCTCAAGGCGCTGCGGGCGCCGCCGCCGGATGCGGCGATACGCCAGCAGCTGGCCAGCGCCTTCGATCAGAGCCACACCGACGCGAAAAACCGCCTACTGCAGACCCTGCGGGACTGGGTCCGCATCTGCAAGAAGCAGAACACGCGGGCTACTTGAGTTCGGGGCAGATGACGCGCCGCGCCGCGTACACGATGGCGGCGGACAGGTCGTCGCCAAAGAAGGCGGCCAGGTTCTCCTGGGTGGCAGCAAAGTCGGCCTTGCCGATGCGGACCCAGTTGCACACCTCTTCACCCCAGCGGGCGTATTCGGCGGGCGGCGTGTCGCGCACGGCCTCGATGGCTTCGGGTGTGTGCACCTGGGTCTTGAGCAGGGCGCTGAACTGTTCGACCTGCTCGGATGTGGCGGCCTGGGCCGCGGTTGCCAGCAGCAGCTGGCAAAGCCCGATCAGCAGCGGGCGGGCATGGCGAGACGGCATGTTGTTCTCCCTTGAGGTGAGACCTCTGCAAGAGTGTGACGCGGCCCAGCCAACGGGAGCCTGACAGCCGCTGCGCACCAGACAGACGGCTCAGACCCCCAGGTAACGCCCCGGCCGGTGGTTGAGCGCCAGGATGACGCCGATGGCCATGGCGCCCACCACCGACTGCGCCACCTGCAGCGGCGGCAGCACCCAGACGGCGGCCAGCACCACCACCACGTCCACCGACATCTGCACCTTGCCGGCGCTCAGGCCCCGGGCCTGCTGCAGCCACTGCGCCAGGATGTTGACGCCACCCACGCTGGCCTGGTGGCGCAGCAGCGCAAGCAGGCCAAAGCCGATGAGAAAGCCGCCCAGCACCGAGGCCACCCAGGGGTTGAGCAGCTCGAAGCGCACCACCTTGGGCGCCAGTGTGGTGCAGGCGGACACCAGCGCGACGGCGCCGAAGCTCTTGTAGGTGAAGACCGGGCCCAGCCGGTACCAGGACAGCACGAAGAACGGCAGGCTGAAGAGGAAGAAAAACACACCAAAGGGCAGGCCACTGGCGTAGCTGGCCAGAAAGGCAACACCCGCCACGCCACCGGTCAGCAGCCCGGCGTGGCCGAACATGATCATGCCCAGCGCAACAAACAGCGAGCCGGCGATCAGGGCGTGGGTGTCATCGAACCAGGTGTGGGCGGCGGGCCTGGGCGGGTTTGGGGCCAGGGGAGCGGTGGGGTCCATTCGCAGGGACAAGCATGGAGCATGCCGCCTGGCCCTCAGCCCGCACCGTCCTGCGCGGCCAGGTAGGCCCGCACCAGCTCCCGCAGCCGTTCGCGCCCGAAGCTGGGGTCGTGCCCGGCGTGCACCACGCTGACCGGCAGGGCCAGCAGGCGTTCCATGGTGCGGGCGTAGGCCACGCGGTCGGAGTGGTGCAGGTGGTCGATCAGCGGCCCGTCGTAGATGGCGTCGCCCGAAAACAGGGTGCCGGTGCGGGCCTCCCACAGGCCGATGCTGCCGGGTGAATGGCCGGGCAGGTGCAGCACCTCGAAGTGGCGGTTGCCCAGGTCGATGACGTCGCCGTCTTCCAGCTCGCGCGTGACGCTGGCCTGCCGGATTTCCCAGGCCGAGAGGTCGTAGTCGGGCGTGGGCAGGGCGGTGATGGCGGGGCCGCCGGTCTGGTAGCCGGGCACGTCGATGCTGACGTCGCGCAGGTCGAAGTCGGCCAGGGTGTGCGCCGGGTCGGCGCCACGCAGGCCGGGGGCTTCGAGGCGGTGGCACCAGCATTCGCCGAACTCGTGGTGGCTGCCGATGTGGTCCAGGTGCACATGGGTGGCCAGCGCCGCCACGCGCTGGCCGAACAGGTGGCGCGAGGCGGCGTGCAGGCTGCTGACGCCCAGACCGGTGTCGACCACCAGGTCCAGCCCACGCCCGCGGATGTGCCAGATGTTGCAGCGCAGGAAGGGGATGACGTGGGGCTCGGTGATGAGGGTGAGGCTGTCACCGAGGTGGCGGAACTCGAACCAGTCGCCGTCAAGGACCTGCATCATGGCGTCACGGGCTGGCCGGCGGTCGCCCAGGCGGGCGCCTCGCCGAACACCACCTCGAAGTCGAGCAAGGCTGCGGCCTGGTCGGGGTGGCGCTGCACCAGTTCGGCCAGGGTTTCGTCGGGCCGCAGGTCGGCCGGCCAGGGTGCGGTGCGCGGGCGCAGGGTGATGGCGTGGCGGCCGGCGATGAACAGGCGCTGGTCGCGGGGCTGGTCGGGCTGGTTGGACTGGCCGTGGGCCCTGACCGACTCCAGGGCCAGCAGCGGCCCGGTGGAGCCGGGCAGGCGTTCCCAGACCTCCAGGTACTGGCCGTGCACGCCGGTTTCAATGACGCGCTCGGGCGTCTCGAAGACCATGAAGCCGGCGTCGGGCGTGCTGCGCGGGGGCTGGATGTCCCACAGGCGGTGCCAGGTGCAGACATCGGGCTGGCCGGCCTGGCCGGGCGTGATGCGGGTGTGCCCGCAAAAGCCCTGCAACTGCGCACGGCCGGCGGGGTTGGCGGGGTCCACACCGGCGGGCACGCGCAGGTCGGCGTGCCACAGCGCGGTCTGCAGCCAGTGCACGCGGGTGGTGGTGTCGCGGCCTTCGGGGGTCTCCAGCAGGGTGCGCACCCACACGCCACGGTAGGCCGCAGGCACGGCGCCGGCGGAGGCGGGTTCGGGCAGCGGGCGCCAGCCAGCGGGCAAGGTCGGGTGGTGCGGGTTCATGCGAGAGCGGGTGTGCGGGCTTCAGGAATGGGAGGTGACGGGGGTGACGGGTGTGAGTGTGGTCAGTGCGGCCACGGCCTCGTCGGTGCTGCAGACCTGGCCGAAGATGCCGCCCTCCACACCGATCATGGCCAGGGCCGGCGCCTGCAGCTCGGGCTGGCTGGCGGCGGTGGCGTCACCGACGGTGGTGCAGACAAACCCGCGGTCCACCGCTTCGCGCAGGGTGGAGTGCACACAGACCTCGGTGGTGACGCCGCAGACAATGAGCCGGCGGGTGCCGTGGCGTGCCAGCAGGCTGTCCAGCCGCGTCTGGTGAAAGGCGCCGTAGCCGGGCTTGTCGATCACCTCTTCACCGGGCATGGGGCGCAGCGCGTCGACGAAGTCGTGCCCCTGCTCGCCACGCACCAGCAGGCGACCGAGCGGGCCGGTGCTGCCAATGGGCGCACCCGCGGCCACGCTGCGCGCCAGCTTGGCGGGCGGACAGTCCGACAGGTCAGGCAGGTGCCCTTCCCGCGTGTGCACCACTGGCAGGCCGGCGGCGCGCGCGGCCTTGAGCAGGCGCTGCACCTGGCCCACCACCGCCTGCATGCGCGAGATGTCGATGCCCGCTTGGTGCGCGTAGCCACCGGGGCTGCAGAAGTCGCGCTGCATGTCGATGACGACCAGCGCGGTGGTGTTGACATCCAGGCCGGGCACGGTGCTCATGGGGAGGGCCGGGTGAAGCCGGTGGTGATGGCGTCGGCCATGCGGCGCGCCACCTCGTCGGCCAGCAGGCGGCCCTTGGTGGCGTCCGAACCCTTGGCCGACGACAGCACGCCCGAGGGCGGCACCCAGTCGGTGCGGCTGGGGTACATGTCGTAGGGGGGGAAGTCGGCCGGGCCGTCGTCCGGCAGCAGGTCCATGCGCACCAGCGAGGGGTGGTGGTGCAGCATCATGGACGTCTCCAGCACGGCCGCGTGCTCCAGCGCGAAGCCGGGAAAGCCGTCGGGGAACACATGACCGAGGGTCTCGGGCGTCATGAAGTCCCAGTACTCCAGCCGCATGACCTGCAGCGCACAGGCCGGGTCGGCGGCCTTCGCGTCGCGCAGGCCCAGGTCGATGCCTTCGATCAGGAACCACTGGTTTTCGTAGTGGCCGTTGACGACGACGAGCTTGTCCACGCCGTGGCGGGCGAACTCGCGCACCGCGTCGCGCACCTGGCCGATCAGGGTGGCCGCATCGACGCTGGTGGTGCCGCAGAAGTGCTGGCCGCCACCGCACTTGGGCTGTGACTTGTAGCCGTAGCTCAGCGTGGGCGCGACCAGGCCACCCACGCGCGCGGCGGTGTCGGCGGCCACGGCGCTGGCCAGCAGGCCGTCGGTGCCCAGGGGCAGGTGCGGGCCGTGTTGCTCCAGCGCGCCCACCGGCAGCAGCACCGGCGGGTGTTCGGTGACGATGCGTTGCTGGTAGTCGACCCAGGAGAGCTGGTTCATCCAGACGGTGGGGGTGTCGGTTCGGGCGGTCATGTGATGCTCCGGTCAGGTGGGCGCGGGTTGGGGCCTGGAGGAGGTCGAGCGCCCGCTGTCGAGCGCTTCCACCAGGGCGGCGATGGCAATCAGCGCCCCGCCGGCCCAGCCCATGGGGGTGAGGCTTTCGCTGCCGAACCAGACGGCGGTGAGCACGGCCACCACCAGCTCGGCCAGCAATATCACGCCGGCCCGGCTGCTCTCCAGGTGGGTGACGCCAAATTGCCAGGTGGCGGTGGCCAGCAGCAGCCAGCCAAAGCCATAGGCCAGGATGCCCAGCCACACCACGGTGCCCATGGGCGGCACGCCGTGCCCCAGCGCGCCGGTGGCGGCCAGCGAGATCAGCCCGCAGCCGGCAAACACGGCCAGTGTCTTGGTGCGCATGGGCACCGCCTGGGCGGCGCGCGCCAGGATGTTGTTGGCAGCAAACGCGAAGCCGGCCGACAGCGCCAGAAAATCCACCAGGGTGAGCGAGAAGCCGGTGGCCCCCGGTCCGCCCAGCACCATCCACAGACCGACGATGGCGGCCACCACCGCGGCCCAGCGCAGCGGCGGAATCTGCTCTTTCAGAAACAGCCAGCCGCCCAGCACCGACCACACCGGCGACAGGTAGAACAGGAACATCACCCGCACCACGTCGCCCATCATGAGGGCGTTGACGAACGAGGTGTTGGCCCAGCCCCCCACCAGGGCCAGCGCCAGCACAAAGCCCCACTGCGCGCGCCATGCGCTGCGGTCGCGCCAGATGAAGGGCAACGCGCACAGGCCCACCAGCCCGTAGGACAGCAGCGAGACCACCGGGCCGCTCAGACCCTGGCCGATGAACCATTTGAGCGGTATCCACGATAGGCCCCACAGGCTGGCCGAGAACAGCAGCACGGCGGTGGCGACACGGTCGGAAGGGCGCGAGGGCAGGAAGGTCATGGCATGACAGAGCCGCCGTTGGGGCCGAGCACCTGGCCGCAATAGAAGCGCGAGAGGTCGGAGCACAGGAACAGCACGCTGGCGGCGATTTCGGCCGGGTCGGCCAGTCGGTGTTGCGGGGTGGCGAGCTCCTTTTCCACCCACTCGGCGCTCATGTGTTCCAGCGACACCATGGCCGTGGCCACCGGGCCGGGGGCGATGGCGTTGACGCGGATCTGGTGCGGCGCGAACTCGCGCGCCAGCGAGCGGGTGAGCCCGATCACGCCGGCCTTGGCGGCGCAATACGGCGCGTAGCGTTCGCGGCCCAGAATGCCCAGGTCAGACGCGATGTTGACCACCACCCCGCCGCCGCGCACCACCATGCCCGGCAGCACGGCACGGCACATCAGGAACACGGACTTGAGGTCGGTGCCGAGCAGGCGGTCCCAGTCGGCCTCGGTGGTGTCCAGAAAGGCCTTCTCCTGGATGATGCCGGCGTTGTTGACCAGGATGTCGATGCCGCCAGTGACGGCCAGGGTCTGGTCCACCAGGCGCTGCACCTCGGCCGCCTGGCTCACGTCGGCCCCGATGGCAACGGCCTGCCCGCCAGCGGCCAAGATGCCGTCCACCAGCGCCTGCGCCGCTTCGGCCTGGTGCAGGTGGTTGACCACCACCCGGGCGCCCGCCTGCGCCAGCAACTGCGCGGTGGCGTGGCCGATGCCGGTGGCGGCGCCGGTGACCAGGGCGGTCCTGCCCTGCAGTGTGATGAGGTCGGTCATGCCATCACCTCGCCGTGGCTGGCCACCAGGCACTGGCCGGTCAGGGGCAAGGCGCCGTCGCTGGCCAGAAACAGGAACACGCCGGCCAGCTCATCGGGCGTGAGCATCTGCGCCATCGCCTGGCGCGACAGGATCTCGCGCTCTTCCTCGGCCTCGCTGCGGCCACTGGCGCGCGCCATGGCGCTGAGCGATCGCAGGGCCGCCTCGGTGCGCACCCAGCCGGGGCACACCGCATTGACGCGGATGCCGCGCGGGCCCAGCTCCAGCGCCCACGAACGCGTGAGGCCGACCACCGCATGTTTGCTGGCGCTGTAGGCCGAGAACCCCGCCACACCAATGCGGCCCCAGATGGAGCTCTGGTTGATGACACTGCCGCCGCTGGCCATGAGCGGCAGCAGCGCCTGCGTGAGCCGCACCATGCTGGTGACGTTGTTGTCGAGCAGGGCGACCCAGCGCAGCATGGCGTCGGGCGCCTGGCTGTCGATGGGTGTGGGGTATTCGACGCCCGCATTGTTCACCAGCACATCCAGCCGGCCCCAGCGCTGGCCCACCTGCGCGGCCACGGCCGCCACCTGAGCGTTGCTGCCCAGGTCACACACGGCGCTGTGCACCTGGCTGTTGTGCAGCGAGGTGACCAGGGCATCCAGCGCCTCGGGCTGGCGGTCGAGCAGCAGCAGCTGCGCGCCCTGCGCCAGAAAGGCCCGTGCCAGTGCCTGGCCGATGCCGCCGGCAGCACCGGTGATCAATACGGTCTTGCCTTGCAGGCCATAGCTTTGCGTGGGCATTTCAGCCCTCCAGCGCGTGAGGGGCAGCCAGCCGGGAACACCGCCGGGCCGGCTTTGCCGGACGGCAGGTGTTGCCCCCTGGGGGGTAGCGCCGCAGGCGCTGCGGGGGGATCGTCATATCTATACGGCGGTCAGAAAAGACACACCCACGGCCCCGATGAAGCCGTCCGCACGGCGCGGAGTGCCCGGTGGCAGCACCTGCCCATAGTCGCTGGCGAGCACCCGGGTCACGCGGTGGCGGTGGTAGGCGCGCAGCAGCTCGCCCACCGTGACCACCTGGGCATTGCCCTCGGGGTAGAGCTCGCGGTGCAGGCGGGGCAGCTGGTACCAGGGCGCCACCGGGCGCTCGTGGTGGGCGTTGTGGAAGCCGAAGTTGAGCCAGATCAGGTTCAGCCACTTCGCGTCCACACTGACCACGTCGCTGTAGGTGTTGGCCTGTTCGTAGGCGCGGTCGCGCAGCTTGTCCTGCGGAATCGGCGCCTCGTCGAGGATGGGGTAGGCGTCGTAGGTGTGCTGGAAGCAGTCGGCAAATCGCAGCAGGTGCACGAACAGCAGGTAGGCCAGCGCGTACAGGGCCAGGGCCTTGAGCGACCACCAGGCCAGCAGCGCCCAGGCCGTCAGGCGCACCATGGCCACACCGATCACGCGGCCGCGCGCTTCCTTCTTGCGCTCGCCCATGAAGGGCATCGCCAGCACGAAGCCGCGCATGACGAACTCGACCGCCGGGATGTGCAGCCACTCCAGCGCCAGCACCACGCGCCGCACCAGCGGGCGCGCGCGCAGGAAGCCCTGCAGGTCGAAGGTGATGACGTCGGCGCGCTCGATGTGGTGGCGCATGTGCTTGCGCCGCAGGTCGGCGAAGCTGGCATAGCAGCTGCCGTTGATCCAGCTCATGAGCTTGCCCCAGCGCTCGTTGGCCTCGGGCGTGCGAAAGATGGCGTGGTGCGCGAACTCGTGGATGAAGTAGGCCGACCAGGTGAGCGTGAGCGTCACCAGCAGCACACCGGCCAGGTTCAGCGCCCAGTGGGCCTGGCCGAGCAGGGCGATGCCCAGCGGCCAGCCGAGCACGGTGACGGTCAGGGCCAGGGTGTTGGGCCACACACCATCGGCGTGGCGGAAAACCGGTTTCATGTCGGGTTCCTTGATGGGCGACGCGCGGCCGGCCCGCACCCGGCCCACCGGGCGGGTGCAGGTGGCGGCCACCAGGGGTTTACTTGACCAGGGCCTTGACCAGACCGGCGTCGAAGGTCGCCTCGGTTGCCGGGATCTTGCTGATCTGGCCCTTGGCCTTGAGCAGCTCGGCGATGATTTCGCCGCTGGCGTAATACGAGGTGGTTTCCTTGGCCTTGACGAAGGCCTTGGGCATCTCGGCCAGCGGGATGTTGTAGACACCGCTGAGCTGCTCCTTGACCTCGGCGGCGGACACACCCATGAACTTGCCGATGATCTTCGCGGCGTCGTCCGGCTTGTCCTTCATGTAGGCCATGCCGTCGAGGTAGGCCCTCATGATGCCGGTGATCTGCGCCGGCTTGGCCTTGATGACCTTGTCGTCGAACACCAGCACGTCGGCGATCAGGCCCGGCGCGTCCTTCGACGAGAACACCACCTTGAACTTGTTGCCACCGCCCTGGCCCAGGATCTGCGACAGGCTGGGCTCGTAGGTCACGCCAATGGGCAGCTGGCCGGAGGCCATGGCCGCGGGCACGGCTTCGGGGGTCATGCTGACGGGACTGATGTCCTTCTCGCCCATGCCATTGATCTTCAGCGCATAGGACAGCAGGAAGTCGCTGGGCGAGAGCGGGTTGTAGCCCACCTTCTTGCCCTTGAAGTCCTTGACCGACTTGACCGATGCGTCGGCCACGATGGCGTCACCGCCATTGGAGTAGTCGATGGGCATGACCACCTTCATGCTGCGGCCGGCCGCCACCTGGCCGACCACCTGGTCGTAGGTGAGCATGCCGCCGTCGACCGCACCCGAGGCGATGGCCGAAGGAATCAGGGCCGGGTCGTTGAAGACCTGCAGCGAGACCTTCAGGTTGTACTTCTTGTAGAGATCGAGCGCGTCGGCCACGTAGAAGGGTCCATAGCCGATCCAGACCACGGTGGCCAGCTTCATGGACGCCGGGGTCTGCGCCATCACGCCGGCGGTGGCCAGCGACAGGGCCAGGCCCAGGGCCGGCTTGAGGAACAGGTGGCGCCGCGAGGAAGAACCCAGGCTGCTGGCGGTGAGGGCGGTGTTTTTCATCAGAGGACTCCAAGGGTTGGTGGGACGTGCAGAAGAACCGATCGGTGATCGTTCTCCCGGGCTTTTGTCCCTCCGTGGAGCCTGCGATGAGGCCGGCACACTCTCGGACCAGACATCACGAAACCGTGACCGGAACCCTAGTGCACCTGTGCGGTCGAGGAAGTGTGCTTGCGCTCACAAATCGCTCTTCTTGCGAGAACAGAGTCAGCATGAAGCGTGCCAACCCGCAGAACCCGCCAGGATGACCCGCCAGGCCCCAGGTTGCACCAATGAGCGGCATGCACGGCCCCCGGACGCCCGCCGCGGGGCCGACCGCGGCTGAATTTGGTGCATAGCGTCCCGGTAATATCGGTGCTGGCCGACGGCTGGATCGGTCCCCGACACCAGGAGCTGCACCATGCCCCGTCTGCCCACCTACTACGTCTCGCACGGCGGCGGCCCATGGCCCTGGATGCGCGAGCAGACCGGTGGCCGCTACGACCGGCTCGAAGCCTCGCTGCAGGCCATGGCCAAAGCCCACGAAGGCCAGGTGCGCGCGATCCTGATGGTCACCGCACACTGGGAAACGCCAGGCTTCGAACTGTCGTCCTCGCCCCAGCCGGGCATGATCTACGACTACTACGGATTTCCGGCACACACCTACGAAGTGCACTACCGCGCCCCCGGCTCACCCGAACTGGCCCAGCGCGCGCTCGACCTGCTGCAGGCCGGCGGCGTCGCGGCCAGCCTCGACCCCGAACGCGGCTTCGACCACGGCACCTTCTCCGCCCTGCAGGCTGCCTACCCCGAAGCGCAGATTCCGGTGGTGCAGCTGTCGGTGCTGCAAAGCTTCGATCCGGCCGCCCACATCGCCGCCGGCCGTCTGCTGGCGCCGCTGCGCGACGAAGGCGTGCTCATCATCGGTAGCGGCCTGAGCTACCACAACCTGCGGCTGCTCAATGCCGCCGGCACCGTGCCGTCCCAGCAGTTCGACGCCTGGCTGCAGCAGACGCTGACGGCTTCGACGCCCGCCGAACGCGAGGCGCAACTGCTGCAATGGGAACGCGCCCCTGCGGCCCGCATCGCCCACGCACGCGAAGACCACCTGATCCCGCTGATGGTGGCGGTGGGTGCGGCGCACAACGAGGTTGGCACCTGCGTCTACCACGAGGATCTGTTTATGGGTGTGGTGGCGGCGTCGAGTTTCCGGTTCGGGGAGGTGGTGGGCGCGGCGGCATGACACGCACCGTCACACCGATTGGCCAGGACGCCTGCACCCCAGTCGCCTTTCGATAGGGCCGTCTCCGTCACACCCGCGCACGCGGGTGTCCAAGGACCAACGAGATAGAAGATGCGCGTGGATGCCCGCGTTCGCGGGCATGACGGCGCTGGCTGGTATGCGCTCAAACCGCCGCGCGGCGCAGCTGGCCCAGCATCTCAGCCACCAGGGCCTGCAGGTCGAAGCGGGCCTGCCAGCCCCAGTCGCTGCGCGCCTGGCTGTCGTCGATGCGGCCGGGCCAACTGGCGGCAATGGCCTGACGGAAGTCCGGCGCGTAGCCGACCTCGAAGCCCGGGCACTGGCGGCCGATCTCGGCGGCGATTTCGGCCGGGGTGAAGCTCAGGCCGGCCAGGTTGTAGCTGCCGCGCTCGGCAATGCGCTCGGCCGGTGCGTCCATGAGTTCGAGCGTGGCGCGCACCGCGTCGTCCATGTACATCATGGGCAGGGCCTCGTCGGCCTGCAGGAAGCAGGTGTAGGGCTCGCCCTTGACCGCGGCGTGGAAGATCTCGACCGCGTAGTCGGTGGTGCCGCCACCGGGCGCGGTCTTCCACGAAATCAGGCCCGGGTAGCGCAGGCTGCGCACGTCGACGCCGTGGTTGGCGTGGTACCAACGGCACCAGCCCTCGCCGGCCAGCTTGGAAATGCCGTACACCGTGGTCGGCTCCATGACGGTGTGCTGCGGCGTCAGGTCGGCCGGTGTGGTTGGGCCGAAGGCCGCAATCGAGCTGGGCCAGAACACCTTGTCGAGCCGGTGCTGGCGCGCCGCTTCCAGCACGTTGAGCAGGCCGGCCATGTTCAGGTGCCAGGCCCAGGTCGGCGCGCGTTCGCCGACCGCCGACAGGGCGGCCGCCAGGTGCCAGACTTGCGTGATGCCGTGGCGTTCGATGACCGCCTTGAGCGCGCCGGCGTCGGTGATGTCCAGCGTCTCGTGCACCACGCCCTCAATGCGGCCACGCGGCACCACGTCGCTGGTGATGACGGCCTGCGCGCCATGCCGATCAACCAGGGCCTGCGCCAGCTCGGTGCCGAGCTGGCCGTTGGCACCGGTCAGCAGGATGCGGACTGCGCTCATTTCAGCACCCCCAGCTCGCGCCCGGCCTGGCCAAAGGCGTCCAGCGCCTTCTGCAGGTCGGCGCGGCTGTGCAGCGCACTCATCTGCACCCGGATGCGCGCCTTGCCGCGCGGCACCACCGGGAAGAAAAAGCCGACCACATACACGCCCAGCTCCAGCAGGCGCGCGGCCAGCTTCTGCGCGGTCTCGGCCTCGTAGACCATGACCGGGATGATGGGGTGCTCTCCCGGACGGATGTCAAAGCCCAGGGCGGTGAGACCCTGCCGGAAGAAACGGGTGTTGTCCTCCAGCCGGTCGCGCAGCGTGGTGTCGGACTCGAGCAGGTCGAGCACCGCCAGGCTGGCGCTGACGATGGCCGGTGCCACCGTGTTGGAGAACAGGTAGGGGCGCGAGCGCTGGCGCAGCAGGGCCACCACGTCGCGGCTGGCGGCGGTGAAGCCGCCGCTGGCGCCGCCCAGGGCCTTGCCCAGGGTGCCGGTGATGATGTCGATGCGGCCGAACACACCGCGCAGTTCGTGGGTGCCGCGCCCGCGCGCGCCCAGGAAGCCGGTGGCGTGGCACTCGTCGATGCCCAGCAGGGCGCCGAACTCGTCGCACAGCTCGCGAATGGCGTCCAGCCGCGCGATGGTGCCGTCCATGGAGAACACGCCGTCGGTGAACACCAGGATGTGGCGCGCGCCGGCCCCGGTGGCGGCCTGCAGCTGCCGGCGCAGGTCGGTCAGGTCGTTGTGGGCGTAGCGGTAGCGCTGCGCCTTGCACAGGCGGATGCCGTCGATGATGGAGGCGTGGTTGAGCTCGTCGCTGATGATGGCGTCCTGCTCGCCCAGCAGGGGCTCGAACAGGCCACCGTTGGCGTCAAAGGCCG
Source organism: Burkholderiales bacterium (assembly GCA_030604135.1). GTDB lineage: Bacteria > Pseudomonadota > Gammaproteobacteria > Burkholderiales > Burkholderiaceae_C > Hydrogenophaga. The sequence continues at coordinate 78,101 of JAUVWL010000007.1, forward strand.
AGCCGTAGAGGATGCAGTCCTCGGTGCCCAGGAAGGCGGCCAGCCGGGCCTCCAGCGCCTTGTGGATGTCCTGCGTGCCGCAGATGAAGCGCACCGAACTCAGGCCGAAGCCGCGCTCGTCCAGGCCCTTGTGCGCGGCCGCGATCACCGCCGGGTGGGCCGACAGGCCCAGGTAGTTGTTGGCGCACAGGTTGAGCACCTGGGCGCCGTCGCTGGTGCGGATCAGGCTGCCCTGGGGTGTGGTGATGACGCGCTCGTGCTTGTACAGGCCGGCCTGGCGCGTGGCCTCCAGCTCGGCGGCCACCCAGGCGTGGAAAGAAGCGGTCTTGGACATGGCAGGTTCCTTCGGGGTATGATTCGTGATATCGAACTTGTTCGTTTTATCGAACGAATTTTCATTTTATCGAACACCTCCGGATGTCGCAAGCCCCCGATGCCAGCCCACCCGCCGGCGGCCCCCCGGCCGTCGGTGCCACCTTGCAGCAATTGCGTCAGGCCCGCAAGCTGTCGCTGGACGAACTCTCGCGCCGCGCCGGGGTGTCCAAGTCCATGCTTTCGCAGATCGAGCGCAACCAGGCCAATCCCACGGTCGCCATCCTGTGGCGGCTGGCCAATGCGCTGGGCATCGAGCTGACCGAGTTCCTGGCCCCGGGCCAGTCGGCCAAAGTGGCCGCGCCGGTCACGCTGGTGCCGGCCCACGCGATTCCGGTCATCCGCAGCCCGGACGGCCTGTGCACCCTGCGCATCCTCGGCCCGATCGAGCTGGCCGGTCAGCTCGAGTGGTACGAGCTGAGCGTGGCGCCCGGCGGCGAGCTGGTGTCCGAAGCCCACGAGCGGGGTTCGCGCGAACACCTGTCGGTGCTGGGCGGCAACCTGCTGGTGGAGGCCGCCGGCGACATCCGCAAGCTGCGCAGCGGCGAGACCGCGCGCTACGCGGCCGATGTGCCGCATGCCATCCGCAACCCGGGCAAGTCGGCCGCCACCGCGCTGCTGGTGGTCGAACACGGCGCGGGCTGAGGCGGACGCGAAGGCGCCCGGCGCCGCTTCCTACAATCGGGCATGCCTGCCCAAGACGCCATCGCCGTCATCGACTTCGAAACCACCGGCACCTCGCCGGGCCAGGGCGACCGGGCCACCGAGGTCGCCATCGTCATGACCGAGGGCGGTCGGGTGGTCGACCGCTTTCAGAGCCTGATGAAAACCGGGGTGCACATCCCGGCCTTCATCACGCAGCTGACCGGCATCACCAACGCCATGGTGGCCGCCGCGCCGCCGGCCGCCCAGGTCATGGCCGAAGCCGCCCGCTTTGTCGGATCGGCACCGATGGTGGCCCACAACGCAGGCTTCGACCGCCGCTTCTGGCAAGCCGAGCTGGCCCTGTGTGGCCTGCCCGCCCAGCAGCCTTTTGCCTGCACGGTCATGCTCTCTCGCCGTCTTTATCCGGATGCCCCCAGCCACAAGCTGGGCGCCCTGGTGGACTGGTTCGGCCTGCCGCGCACCGGCGCCGCCCACCGCGCGCTGGCCGACGCCGAGATGGCGGCCGAATTGCTGGGTCGCATCCGCCACGACCTGATGCTGCGCCACGGCGTGGCCCGGCCCGACCACGCCCTCCTGTGTGCGCTGCAGGCCTGCAGCAAAAACCACCTGCCCCGGTTCTGGCAGGCACAGGCTGCGTCACACAAGATAGCCTCCGTGGCTTGACCTGGACGGGTTTCGACGTATGCTGCCCCCCATGTTGCGCACCCTGCCTGTCGTTCTCAGCCTGACCGCCGCGATGCTGTTGGCCGCCTGCGGCAGCACACCACCGGGACGGGCACCGGCCAGCGCCTTGCCGGCCCTGTCTCCTGACGCCGGCAAGGACCTGGCCATCCACGCCATCGGTCTGGTGGGCACGCCCTACCGCTGGGGAGGCAATACCCCCGAGAGCGGCTTTGACTGCAGCGGCCTGATCGGCTACGTCTACACCCGGCAGGCAGGCACAGCCCCGCCGCGCACGGTGGCGCAACTGGCCGGCTTCGGCCAGCCGGTCAATGCCAGCAGCCGGCGCACCGGCGACCTGGTGATTTTTGGGCGCGACCCGGCCTGGCATGCGGGCATTTATGTCGGTGAGGGTCGATTCGTGCACGCGCCCTCCAGCGGCGGCACGGTGCGCCTGGACCGCCTGGACAACCGCTACTGGGCCAGCCAACCGGTGCGCTTTCGCCGCCCCTGAAGCCGGCCTCACGCATGGCGCGACAATCGGGGCCATGACCTCGCACGCCCAACGCACCGCCACCCCCCTGTCGACCCAGGACAGCACCCGCATCGACGACCTGCGCATCGGCGCTGTGCGCCCCCTGATCACACCCGCGCTGCTGCAGGAATGGCTGCCGGTGCCCCCGGCCGCGCAGTCCCTGGTCGAGAGCAGCCGCGCCGCGATCTCACGCGTGCTGCACGGCCAGGACGACCGCCTGATCGTGGTGGTCGGCCCCTGCTCCATCCACGACCACGACCAGGCCATGGACTACGCGCGCCGGCTCAAGGCACAGGCCGACGCATTGGCCGGCGAGCTGCTCGTCGTCATGCGCGTCTATTTCGAGAAGCCGCGCACCACCGTGGGCTGGAAGGGCTACATCAACGACCCGCACCTGGACGGCAGCTTCGCCATCAACGAAGGCCTGGAGCTGGCGCGCCAGCTGCTGCTGGACATCGTCGACCTGGGGCTGCCGGTGGGCACCGAGTTCCTGGACCTGCTCTCGCCGCAATTCATCTCCGACCTGGTCAGCTGGGGCGCGATCGGCGCGCGCACGACGGAAAGCCAGAGCCACCGCCAGCTGGCCAGCGGCCTGAGTTGCCCTGTGGGCTTCAAGAACGGCACCGATGGCGGCATCAAGGTGGCCAGCGACGCCATCCTGGCGGCGCAGGCACCCCACGCCTTCATGGGCATGACCAAGATGGGCCAGGCCGCCATCTTCGAGACCCGCGGCAACGCCGACTGCCACGTCATCCTGCGCGGCGGCAAGGCACCCAACTACAGCGCGGCCGATGTGCAGGCCGCCTGCGATCTGCTCAAGGCCTCTGGCCTGCGCGAGCAAGTGATGATCGACCTGTCACACGCCAACAGCAGCAAGCAGCACCGCAAGCAGATCGAGGTCGCCGCCGCGGTGGGCGAACAGATCGCCGCGGGCGACGCACGCATCACCGGCGTGATGATCGAGAGCCACCTGAGCGAAGGCCGCCAGGACATCGTGCCCGGTCAACCGCTGCAGCGCGGTGTCAGCGTGACCGACGCCTGCATCGGCTGGGACCAGACGCTGCCGGTGCTGCAGGACCTGGCCCAGGCCGTGAAGGCGCGACGCACCGCTCAGACCGGGGCCTGAGACTTGAGCGCCGCTGGCATCCGGTTGGTCGCGGTGGCCAGCAGGGTGGCGCACAGGGTTTCCTCGCCCATCGCGTCGATGCTGTAGACCTCCGAAGCGCAGACGGTCTGTGAACGTCCGACGCTGATGACCCTGCCGCGCGCACGCAGCAGACGCCCTTGCGCCGGTGCCACCAGCTTGAGCGTGGTGTCGGTGGTCGCGTTGGACCCGCCGACCGGCAAGGTGGTGGCCGCTGCCGACACCGCAGCGAAGTCGGCCATGGCGAACACCGGCGTGGCCTGCAGGATGCCGGGTGCAAAGCTGAACGCGTCGCTGTAGGGCATTTCCCAATCACTCTGGCCCGGCCTGAGGCCCAGGCAGCGCAGACCGAGCGTCTGCACCACGGGCATGGCAGCCAGGGCCTGACTGACCAGTCGCAACTGGGTTGGGTGATCCGGGTCCATGCGGTGCTCCTGTCTGGGTGGGTAAAAGGGTGTGTCAACGCTGCCGCCTGGCCGGCGGCCAGGACGCAGCGGGCGGTGACATGGCTTTGGCCCGGGTTCTCAACCAGGCCGCGTGGTCGGCAATGCGCCGTCGCTGATCCTCAAGCCCTGCCATCTGCCGTTCGATGGCCTGCAGCATGCGTTCCAGTTCCTCGACCATGTCAGACACCTTCATCCGCCCGGCGCGGTACGCCGGCAGATGGTCTGCCAACACCGGCAGCGACACGCCAACCTGACGGGACATGGCGATGAAGACCGCCTCCCTGATTTGCTGCGGCGCATAGTCGCGCCAGCCATTGGGCAAGCGCGCAGGCACCAGCAAGCCCAGGGCTTCGTAGTGCCTCAGGGCGTGGACCGACAGGTGGCATCGCTTGGCGAATTCCCGGATCTTCATGGTGGAGCCACCTTAGCAAGCTTCGCCCTGCACGAAGTTCACCGGTCAGACACACAGGCGACAATCGACACGGCGGCCAGGCAGGCCTCCGTCATCACAAGCACAAGGTCAGGAAGGATCCATGCCATGCAACTGCCCTGGAGACACGGAACAGCCACCGTGAACCTGGCGCTGCAGGGCGGCGGTGCCCATGGGGCCTTCACCTGGGGTGTGCTCGATGCGCTGCTGGAAGACGGCCGCCTGGCCCTTGATGGGGTCAGCGGTACCAGCGCCGGCGCCATGAACGCGGTGGTGCTGGCCCAGGGCCTGATGAGCGGTGGACGTGAGGGTGCGCGCCAGGCGCTGCGCCGCTTCTGGACCGCTGTGGCCGAAAGCCTGCCCTTCGAGGTGGCGCTGCCTGCGGCCGATGGCCAGGGCTTCCGGCTCAACCCGGCGATGCGGCTGGCGCTGCAATGGACGCAGCACTTCGCTCCCGGGCAGCTCAACCCCTTGAACGTCAACCCGCTGCGCGACATTCTGCAGACCCAGATCGACTTTGCGGCCCTGCGCAGCCGCTCACCACTGCGGCTGTATGTGGCGGCGACCGAGGCCAACACCGGGCGGCTGCGGCTGTTTCATGGTGACCAGGTCAGTCTGGAGGCCACACTGGCCTCGGCCTGTCTGCCCAGTCTGCACCGCAGCGTGCTGATCGATGGTGAGCCCCACTGGGACGGCGGCTATGCGGCCAACCCGGCCATCTACCCGCTGCTTCTGGACGGCCCGGTGCGCGACCTGCTGCTGGTGCTGCTGGCACCGCTGCGGCACACGGCCACACCCGAGTCGGCCCAGGACATCCGCCACCGTTCCATGGAGCTGGCCTTCAACGCCACCTTCCTGCGCGAGATGCGCCTGTTCGGTCACCTGCAGGAACGCGCCCGCGCCCTGGCCTGGTGGCGCCGGGGACCGCTGGAACGGCGGCTGGCCGCTGCGCGCTTCCACCTGGTCGAGGGTGGCCAGGATTTGCGGGATCTGGGGGAGGGCCTGCAGGCGGCCGCCGGCCTGCGCTATTTCGAAGCGCTGTTCGAACTGGGCCGGGAACACGGTCAGACCTGGCTGCAAAAGCACCTGGGCGCTGTGGGCCAGCGCAGCACGGTCGAGCCGCTGGACTTGTTCGGCTGAACCAGGGCGCCCCCTGTCAATTCCGACAGGGGGTGCCACCGCCCGTGCCATCCCTGCCGGCACCATGGCAAACGCAAGGAGAAACCACCATGAACACCCAAAGACTGCAGGGCCGCACCGCCCTGCTAACCGGTGCTGCGCGCGGACTGGGGGCCGGCATGGCCGAGGCCCTGGCACGCGCCGGCGCCTCGGTGATGATCGCCGACGTGCTGGAGAACACGGGTCTGGCCACTGCCACCGCTTTGGCCAGCGAGGGGCTGCCGGTCGATTTTGTGAGCCTGGACGTGTGCGACGAGGCCCAGTGGCTGGCTGCCATCAGCTTCACCCAGGAGCGCTATGGCGGGCTGGACATTCTGGTCAACAACGCCGGCGTCGAGGAAACCGCGCTGTTGACCGAGCTGGACCCGGATGCCCTGCGCCGCATGCTCGACGTCAATGTGGTGGGCACGGCCCTCGGCCTCAAGCACGGCCTGCGGGCCATGCGGCCGGGCGGTCTGGCCGGCCGGGGCGGGGCCATCGTGAACATCGCCTCGGTGGCGGCCACCATTGCGTTCCCGGCCATCGCCGGTTATTCGGCCACCAAATCGGCGGTCGATCGCCTGACACGGGTGGCAGCCATGGAGTCGGGGCGGCTGGGCTACGGTGTGCGTGTGAACTGCCTGTACCCAGGCCTGGTGCCCACCGACATGGGCATGAAACTGGCCACCGACGTGGTGCAGGCCGGCCTGTTCGAGTCCACCGACGCGGCGGTCGCGGCCATTGTCGGCCAGACCCCGCTGGCCCGCCTGGGCACGGTGCGCGACGTGGCCGATGCGGTGGTGTTTCTGTGTTCGGACGAGGCCGGCTTCATCACCGGAGCCGGCCTGCCGGTGGACGGTGGCATGGGCATGTGAGCCCGTGTCCACCACCCTGCTGGGCGATCAGCGCGGGCGACGGGGTGCCGAAGAGGCCGGACCACGGCCTTCCAGGTGGCGGAAGTTGATGCGGCCCTTGGTCAGGTCGTAGGGCGAGAGTTCGAGCGAGACGCGGTCACCCGCGAGGATGCGGATGTGGTGCTTCTTCATTTTGCCGGCGGCGTAGGCCACCAGCTGGTGCCCGTTGTCCAGCGTGACGCGGTAACGCGAGTCGGGCAACACCTCGTTGACGATGCCCGACATGTCGATAAGTTCTTCCTTGGCCATGTTTCGATTCCTCTAGCTTGCAATGATCGGTTTCGGGCTGCTCGGGCGAATGCCGGGTGCAGCCTGACGGACGGGCACGGTCTGCTTCCGGTTGACGCCCTGGCGGACAGCCCAGGCTCATCCGACGCGCCGGCAGGCGGACCGTCGGCCGGCGTCTCGGGCCGGGGATCGGAAGCAGGGTGCCCGCGCAGGCCATGATGGCCCTCGGTCGGTGTCAGCGGCAGCGGACACGGCGCAAGCACACGGGAAGCCCTCAAGGGAGACAGCCCCGCTCTCCGATGCCAACCGGTGCGGGCGTTCAGGGCCTGGTGCCTTGATGACCCCAATGCGGTCAGGCCATCAAAACCTTCGATTTTAGCAGGGTAGCGAAAAACGTGCCAGCCATTGTGTTGCCCGCAACGGACTAAGGGCAGCGCAGTGTGAACTGCTCATCGCGCAGGGCCCGGCGCTCTGCGCGCAACTGGTCCTGCCTCGGTCCGCTCTGGGGTAGCCGCGTCAGGCTGTCGACCCGGGCAATCTGCTGTTCAATCAGCTCGCAGCGGGACGGCATACCCCGTGCCCCTGACGGTCCCTGAGTCACCCGCACACGTGGCGCCGGCGGCGGGTTGGCCAGTGCCTGGGACTGCAGCCGCCGCTGTTCGGCCAGGCGCGTCTGCTGGACCAGCGACAACTCAGCCGGCACCTCGGCCATGCGGTCTACCCTTGACCCCTGGCGGTGGCAATGCGTGCGCGTCCAGAAGAAGCCCCCGTCGTGGCTTCGACAACGGTACAAGGTCACGGTACCGGGTGCGCCTTCGGTGCGTGCGGCGACGGTCAGGTCCAGGGCTTCGTCGCGCGCACCGTCCGGACAGGGCACGTCGGTGAAGGTGGTGTGGCCGTTGCGGACACATTTGCGGACCACGGGGCGCGGAGCCGGCGCCGATGGAGCGACATCGGTTTCGGCCTCGGTGGCCAAGGGCCTGGATACCGGTGCCTGGTGGGGCGAGCTGGCCAGGTCGACTCCCGGATCTGGCGGGTCCTGCACAGGCAAAGTCGACATGTCATGGGAACCGATGGAGGTCCGAACCACGGTCACCAGGGAGCTGGCGGCCGAGCCCAGGGCATCGACCGTTGCAAGGGGCCCCCAGACAGACGCACCAATGAGCCCGGCACCACCCAGGCTGAGCAGCGCCACCAGCCATGGCCAGGCCCCGGGGGACGGAGGGGTGAACGGGCGCTCATCGGGCCCGTCCAGCCCATGCTCGGCCCAGTCGGCGGCGTCGCCAGGTTCGGCTGGGAAGCGGGTGCTGTCGTTCATGCGCAGGGATTCGGTCCGAAGCCGAACAGTCTGCCCGACCACCGTCGCCCGTCGCCACGCACCCCTGACAGATCTGACAGGGCTCAACGGCCGTCAGTCGTTCTGTCCGTGGTCGCTCTGGTGGCTGCTGCGCCAGATGGCGCGGATCAGCCAGAGGCCGCAGACCACCGCCGCAGAGAAGCCCAGAAAGCCAAAGGCCGGCAAACCGAACAGGGTGGGGCCGCCCTCGACCGTCATGACGATCGATGAGCCGACCACCAGCGCCGCGATGATCAGCGCCATCGCCAGCCGATTCGCCGCGCGGTCCAGCTGGTTGCCCACGCGCCGCAGGTGCGACACCTCAATGCCCACATGCACCCGGCCCCGGCGCGCGTTGCGCAGCAAGCGCGAAATGTCGTGGGGCAGTTGCTCGGCCACCGCCAGTGTGCGGCGCAAGGTCTGCCAGCTGCGCTGGGCCAGCTCGCGCGGCTGGTAGCGGGCGCGCAGCGTCTCGCGCAACAGGGGCAGCGCCTCGGAGGTCATGTGGAAGTCCGGGTCGAGGTTGCGCCCCATGCCCTCCAGGGTGATGAAGGCCTTGATCAGCAGCGCCATGTCGGCAGGCAGCGCCAGCCTGTGCTCGCGCAGAATGGCGGTCACGTCGGCCAGCATGCGCCCCAGGTCGAGCTGGGCCAGCGGCGTGCCGTGGTACTGGTCGACAAAGGCCTCGATCTCGCCTTCGAGCACGGTCAGGTTGACGCTGTGGTCGTCGCCCGTCCAGTCCAGCAGCACATCGGCCACGGTCTGGGGGTTGCGCTCGACCAGGCCCAGCAGCAGGTGCAGCAGTTCTTCACGGCGGCGCACCGGCAGCCGGCCGACCATGCCGAAGTCGATGAAGGCAATGCGGTTGTCCGGCAGGTAGAACACGTTGCCCGGGTGGGGGTCGGCATGGAAGACGCCGTCCTGCACGATCATCTTGAGCACCGCCTGAGCGCCACGCTGGGCCAGCAGCCGGCGGTCCAGCCCTTGGGCGGCCAGACGCTCCAGCTCGTGGCCAGGCACACCGGTGATGCGCTCCTGCACATTGACACGTTCGCGGGTGTGCGTCCAGTGCACCTTGGGCACCACGATCCAGGGCAGTTCGGCCAGGTGCGTGCCGATGCGCTCGGCGTTGCGGCATTCGCTGGCCAGGTCAAGCTCGCGGCGCAGCGAACGCGCCAGCTCGCGCACCAGTTGCACCGGGCGGTAGGGTCGCAGTGTCGGGATCTCGGCCTCGGCCACCGCCGCCAGCCGTCCCAGCAGGCGCAGGTCGGCGTCGATGGTGTCGGCAATGCCCGGCCGGCGGATCTTGACCACCACCTCGCTGCCGTCCTGCAGGCGAGCGCCGTGCACCTGGGCAATGGACCCGGCCGCCAGTGGCTCGGCTTCGAAATGGGCAAACACCACCTCGGGCTCACCGCCCAGGTCCTCTCGAAGCTGTTCGCGCAGGGCCTCCAGCGGCACCGCAGGCACGTGGCTGTGCAGCTTTTCAAACTCGGCGATGTACTCTGGCCCGAACAGGTCGGCCCGGCCGGCCAGCACCTGACCGAACTTGACGAAGGTCGGCCCCAGCTCCTCCAGCACCAGGCGCAGCTGCACCGGAGGCTCCAGGCGCGCCAGGTCGGCCGCATGGTCCCAGCGCAGCGCATGACCGGCCTTGTCGAGCTGCTCGGTCAGCCCCAGGCGGCGCACGCTGTCGCCAAAGCCGTGCCGAATGAGCACGCCCAGAATCTGGTTGAGGCGCCCCATGTCACGGGCGGCGCCCAGGGTTTCGATCAGCATGGCCAGATGATAGTGCCACGGTTCGGCGTTACATTCACGTACATTCGATCCAGAACCTGAACGGAGACCCATGCGCAGCCAGAGCCTGTCGACACGTGCGCGCGCCACCCGGCGCACGGCCCGGGTCATGGGCCTGCTGACGCTCTCCTTCTTTGCCGTGGTGGTCTGGCAGTTGCAGCTGCTGCCGCTGGCCTGGCAGGTACTTCAACTGCGAAGCGACGATGCCAGGTCAAGACATGCGCCCCTGCCGCTGTCCGACTACCGGGTCGACATCGAAGCCAGACCCATCGAGGGCATTGCCAGCAACACCTCCGGTCTGACCTATCACACGGGCACGGGCACCCTGTTCGCGGTCATCAACCGCCCACCGACGGTGGCCGAGATCAGCACCCAGGGTGAACTTCTGCGCCTGCTGCCCATCGACGGACTGCGCGACCCCGAAGGCATTGCCCATGTGCAGGGCAACCTGTTCGTGATCGGTGAGGAGCGCGAGAACCGCCTGCACTGGGTCCGCATCGGCCCCAGCACGACACGCGTATCGGTGAACGGTCAACCCAGCCTTCAGCTGGCCATGGCACCCCTGAAGAACCAGGGCATCGAAGGCGTGTCGTGGGACCACGCGGGTCAGCGGCTCTTTGTGAGCCAGGAGATCTGGCCACGCAAGGTCTGGGTGATCGAGGGCCTGGCCACCCTGGCACGGTCCGACTTCCAGCTGTCGATCAGGGAATGGCGCCCCGCCGGGGGCGGCATGGTGCCGCTGGGCGACTACTCGTCGCTGACCCTGCACGAGCCCAGCGGCCACTTGCTGCTGCTGAGCAAGCTCACCGGCATGGTGCTGGCCTACGCACCCGATGGTTCCCTGGCCGGCACCTTGCCGCTGTGGCCAGGCTTTCGGGGGCTGAGCCGGCGCGTGCCGCAGGCCGAGGGCATTGCGCTGGCACCGGGAGGTGAGGTGTACCTGGTGTCGGAACCCAATCTGTTCTACCGGTTCTCCCCTGGTAAACGCTGAACACGTGCTGTCGCCAGCGGACGCGGCACGCACCACGTCCTGGCTTAGCATTGGTGGCATGAGTGCCTTGCCCGTGCTGACTCCGCCTTCCCGATCCCTGGGTGAGGAGCTGCGCGCTGCCGCCCGCGAAGCCCCGGACCGACCCTTTCTGCGGATGCCCGGCGTCGAGCTCAGCTACCGCGAGGTCGACCGCCTGTCCGACACGCTGGCGGGTGCGTTGGCCGCTCGCGGCGTGACCCGTGCCGACCGGGTCAGCCTGATGCTGCCCAACTGCCCCGAGTTTGTCGTGATCTGGTTCGCGCTGGCCAAACTGGGGGCGGTGATGGCGCCGGTGAACACCGCCTTCCGGGGTGCCGTGCTGTGCGATGCCATCAACCTGGTCGAAAGCCGCTGGCTGTTCGCGCACAGCTCGCTGGCCGAGCAGTGGCAGCCGGTGCTGCCGCAGCTGGCCACGGTGCGCGAGCAGGTGCTGGTGGGCCCGGCGCTGCCCGGCACAGATGCCCTGCCCGATGCCCTGCCTTATGCCACGCTGCTCGAAGGGTCAACTGCGCCCCTGCCGGTGGTCGATGTGGCCCCGTCGGACCTGTGCCTGCTGCTCTACACCTCGGGCACAACCGGGCGATCCAAGGCCGCCATGCACAGCCACCGCTTCGTGCTGTCGCAGGCCGACGGGGTGATTGCCGGCCTGGGCTTGCGAAACGACGACGTGCTGTACTGCCCCTACCCGCTGTACCACCTGGATGCCGCCGTGATGACGGTGGCGCCAGCGCTGCGCCTGCGGGCGGTGGCGGCCATTGGCGAACGCTTCAGTGTTTCGCGCTACTGGGATGAGGTGCGCACCCTGGGCGCCACGGTGTTCGACTTCATGGGGGCGACCCTCACCATGCTGTGGAAGCAGCCGCCCGACCCGCGCGACCGCGACCACCGCGCCCGCCTGGGCTGGGGTGTGCCGCTGCCGGGCTGGGCGCCCGACTTCGAAGCCCGCTTCGGCTGCCGGCTGGTGGAACTCTATGGCTCGACCGAGCTCGGCACCAACATCTACACCCCTCTGGACCAGCCGCGCCGCCCAGGCTCGTGCGGCGTGGTCGGCCCCTTGTGGGAGGCCCAGCTGCACGACGCGGAGGGGTTTGCCGTGCCCACAGGGGCCATCGGCGAGCTGGTGGTTCGGCCACGGACCCCGGACGCCATCATGCGCGGCTACTGGGGCATGCCCGAGGCCACGCTGACGGCCTTTCGCCAGCAGTGGTTCCACACCGGCGATCTGATGCGCCAGGACGCCGACGGCCACTTCTACTTTGTCGGCCGCAACCGCGACGTGGTGCGGCGCCGCGGCGAGAACATCTCGGCCGCCGAGGTGGAAATGGGGCTGGAGACCCACCCCGAGGTGCTGGAGGCCGCCGTCTATGGCGTGCCCAGCGAGATGACCGAGGACGAGGTGATGGCCTGCGTGGTGCGCCGCCCGGGCAGCACGCTCGACGCACCCGCGCTGGCCGACCACGCGGCGCAGCAGATGGCCCGCTTCATGGTGCCGCGCTACATCCGTTTTGCCGACAGCCTGCCCAAGACACCGACCGACAAGGTGGAGAAATTCCGCCTCATCGTGAACAGGAGAGAGATAAATCCACGGTCGGCCGTTGGATAAATCGGGATATGGCGGGACCAGATGGGAGATTCTGGGACGCTGGCTTGTAAGAGCGTTACGCCAAGTGAAACGAGCCGCCCGGGTATTTTGCACCCGTTGCGGCTCGCTGTGCGGATGACCTGGCGTCAGGAAGTTTCGAACAACTGGGGGTGCCCCTGGGCGTTCCGGCGAAGGCGCTCACGGACGCGCTTGAGAACCTTGTACACGCTGCGCTCGGTCATCCCGAACTGGCGGGCAAGCTCGCCGTGGTTGTGACCTGTGAACGCCTGGTAGAGCTCCAACTCACGAGCGGCCAGCTTGCGCTGGTAGTCCTTCGGGATGTTGATGTTTTGGCCACCCCAGGTGTCGGCCAAGTGATCTGCCAGAGAGTTGGCCACGATGTTGGCCGCCTTCTCGTTGACGTCGTGCGCGCGCAAGAACTCAGCGGTCACCGCGACCAGGTCGTCAAACAGCTCAGCCCGCTTGATCTCGAACCGCTCGGTGTGCTTCATGCCGACCTCCTCTGCAGCGATGCGAGGATGATCAGGTCGTACAAGGCCAGCCATTGGTCCAGGATCTGTGAATACCCCTCAGTCTGGGCTACCCACAGTTGCATGCGAGCCGCTGCCCATTGCTTCTTCCAGGACTCTGGCATGTGACCAGACCACTCCTCGAGGTTGAAGTCGTGAGCCAGATACGGATTAACCACATTAGGCAATGAGCGAAGCAGCCAGGCCTTGAGCGACTCGATGAGCGGAACGAAGTCAGACACCCACTCGAGCCTGTCCACTTTGCACTGGCGCCTGGCGTAGGCCAGAAGCGCAGTCTCACTCGGGTCCCTGACCTGCCCGATGGCGTGCAGGGTCAGCCACATGGCCCTGGCCTTCTTTGACTGCTGATCGGAGGCCAGCACGCGGGGGCGATCGGCCGCTGAGCCGCTGGCCTTTTTGCTCTTGACCTTGAAACCCGTCTTCTTGAGGTAGTCCAGGACGCGCTGCAGCTGCGCTATGTTCATGGCGGCCGCTGAAGAGGAACCACCCCGTTCCAGGAGAACTGTGCGGTAGCCTTCCTCGTCCAGATTGAGATCACGGCGGGCGACATGAATGAGCCGAATCAGGCGGCTACGCTGATCGGCCTGCCGATTGGCAGGGATCTTGGCTTGTCTGGCTGGCGTTGTCATGGTGGGCTCCTTGGCTTACCGAAGATCACCTGCAGGTGGAGATGAGCTTCGGTAAGTCCGGTGGTATCGCCCACCGGAAAGCGGTCTGCTCAGCACCTGCCCCGCCAGGGGTGGAGGACCTGGGAGGGGAAAGGTACCCTTACCAGGCGGTGCCACAGGCTGCGGTAGTTGGCGTGGCCGGGGGCACCCACCGCTTATCCCCTGGAGCGCTGCTGCTAAGCTCCGGCTGCTGCCCATCCTTTGGTTCTGTCCCAGGTCTTGAGCACGTCATGTGAGGCGACCGATCGGCCCCGACCATTCGGGTGGCTGATCACGATTCGCATGGTCATGCCCCCGCACAACCTGGCCATACCGTCGAGGTGCTCCAAGAACTCGTCTGGCATGCCATTGGCGTCAAAGTCGATGGCGCGCCTCCAGGAGCCGCTCTGGTTGATCTGAAGCTGGCATGGCTTGTCCATCAGTCCACTCCTTCGGCAAGACCTTGATCCGCAGGTGCCCCGGCCCAGCGAGCCACGTGCGGCGGCATTGGCGGAACGTCGACATCTTCGTTGTCACTCGCGTGGAAATGAACCGCGTGGGCCCAGCGCTCAGCGTCGATGCACTGCTGGTCAGTCCAGCCTCGGACGGCGGACTCTGGCACGTGGTGGCCACCGACCAGACAGAGCGACAGATAGGTTGCCTGGTCGTCCCGGATCCATGGCAGTGGATCGGTCGAGTCCGGCATGACGGATTCACTGTTGATGGTCGGCAAAAGCTTGCTGATGTCCATGCCGATGGTGGCCGCTTCTGCCAGAACTTGCTGTACTGCTGCGAGCCAGCACTTGATCTCAGAGCTGGGCAGTTCAACCCACGCACGAGAGTCGACACCGATGAGCCGTTGGAGCTCCTTGGCGTGGGCGTTGTAGGCTGCGCAAGCGAGGTCGTTCACGGACTTCATGGCCGATCCCCCACCTCAAAGCAGACGACCCGAACATGGTCTTCGCCTTCGTTCAGGACCGAGAGCTTCCAGCCCTTCTTTCGGAGCTCCGTGACCGCGGTGCGAAGGGCATGGCGGTGAGCCATCGGCATCGAAAAAGACTTGCCAGCGGGCATGGTGGCGATCTTGGCCACCCAGCGCTGGTGCACCCGTGCCATCGCCTGAGCTGCAGTCTCAGGGATGTCTTCGAACTCAATCGCCTCGATATCCACCAGAGGTGCCAACCTCGGCTTCTTCGGCGCCGGCTGATCTGAGATGGCCAGTGCCTGGGGAGTCAGATCGAAGCGCTCGATATCCGCGCCGGCCGAAAAGACCAGACCGTCGCGCTTGAGCAGGTTGGAGGCGACAGCCTCAGCCAACTGCTTGGGCACGTTCTTCGAGTCGCTGTGCCATTTGAGCGCAATGTCGTGGTGAGTCAACTCTTCGTCCGGCAGTCGGCGGAAGTAGGCCACGACGCGCCAGGCCAGGCTGTTCTGTTGGGGTGTGTAGGGCGCGCTCATGCCGCATCTCCCACGTCCACCTCGAACGGCGTGATGATGAAGTCCTCGACGTCGGTCACCACCTTGATCCCCTTGATGCCTGCCACCTGCGTGGGTTCGTCCAGGATGGCGTCCTTGTTGACCTCTTCCTTCTCGCGAATGAAGCGCACAAGGCCAAGGCCTCGAAGACGTGCGATCACATCCTCGGCCTTGGTGATGGAAACGCTGGGGGGACGCTTGCGCCAGCTCACTTCGCCAGTGATCAGATTGGCGCTCTTGCCCTTGCCGCAGATCTCGACACGATGGGCCTCGCACCAGGTCTGAACGCCCAGCTGGAGCATTTCCATGCGATCGCGTAGCGACTCCAGGCGAGGTGCCACGGACTTGGTCAACGTTGCGATCTGGTCGTTGACCTCGGTGTCGATGCGCTTGATCTCGCGCTGCAGGTCGCCGATGGACTTGATGTCACGCATGACATCGGTCTTGCTCTGCGGCGCCTGCACGTTGCTGACTGCCTTCAGGCGTGTCTTGGTGGCCATGATGCGTCGCTCCTGGTCAGTTGAGGGGGGCTGCAGCAGAGTGGCGTTGGCGGCGCTCGTGCTCCTGCATCAAGTGATCGCTGACATCGAAGGTGACCGACGCAGCGGTTTCGGTGAGGGTTTCATCGGCGGATGCCAGCGCCATATACGCGGTGATCAGCGCATGCAAAGCCAGCAAGTTGGTGGGCCAGACCTTGTCGGACTCACACCTGGGGACACCCAGGACTGCCATGCGCATGAGGCGGCTGGCCAGGTCGGCCTGCTGTTTGGCCGCGGCGTGATTGAGCGTGAACTCTGCAGAGCCACGGACGGGAGAGAGAGGGATGTTGTTCATGGGAAACCTTTCAGGCCGGGACGGCCGGGTTTTGGTCATTGCCTGGGGGCATGGGCTCGCCCTCAATGGGTGTGCACAAGGCTGTGACTCCGTAGCTGGGATAGCGACGAGCCAGCGGGTTGATACGGATGTGATTTCGTCTGGCGAGCGCCATCAGCCATCGGCTGGCGGTTGCTGACGCCCTATTGAGTGGCTCACCAGGGATGAGGTGACGAGCCACATCTGAGGGCGTCCAGAATCCACCACCATCGCGAATGAGGCGGTAGACCTGAAGTGCTTCGGGGCTGAGCCGGTCTGACATCACACTCTCCCGACGATCAAGCCAGCCGCCAGTCCTGCCAGGACGGCAAAAGCACACCACCAAGCGGTCGCCTTGACCCAGCGCAAAAGCTCACGCCGCCGCCTGGCCGTGCCGAACATGCCGACCTTGTGAGCCTCGATCACGCCCGGCGCGAACGGGCGCATGCAAGGGTGATTGACGTTGATGTGGGTCTCACTGCAGGGGGGCGTACGCATCTGGCAGACTCCCAGCTCGGTGCAACTGCGCATACGCTTTGGGGTGCTGTTCATCGGGCGCCTCCAGTCAGTCGAACTGCGTTGACGGCGCCTGCGTCCGGGTAGTCCGCCCAGGTCTGATCCAGGGCATCTTCACGGGAGAGGAAGAAGCCGAAGCCCCGCAACAGCTTCCCGTTGTCCATCGTGAGGGTGATACGGAACAGACCCATGTCACACCTCCTTGACCACGTCGGCGGTGACCTTCGGAGAACCCAGGTCAGCCGCCAGGTTCATGCAGGCAGTCAGCAGGTTGTTCACCGCCAGCGGGTACAGCAGGCTGACAGCCTGTTGCTTGCCGAAGCCCCCACGTCCTTGACCTGGTCGAGTGGTCATGAGGCGGGTGCGGATCATGTCGATCGCCCCCTGGTCGACGACCTCGGCAACCGGCTTGCCTGCCCGGTCGAACTTGAACCGGATGTAGTCTTCCAGCCGGGTGTCCAGCGGCTGCAGTTCGATGAGCTCACAGCGCTGGACCACCTCGCGCACCCGGGGGTCGCTCTCGTTGAGCTTGTCGCGCAGTTCGCTCTGGCCGATCAGGATGATGGACAGGACCTTGCAGAACCCGTCCTCGATTTCGAAGAAGCGCTTGAGGTGCTTGAGCGTGGGGATGGGCAGGCCGTGTGCCTCTTCAATGACCAGGACATGCTGGTTGCCGCTGCGGTGGCTGTCGCGCAGCGCGGAACGGACCTGCCGAAAGCGCTTCTCCGGACTGCTGTGGACCGTCTGCAGCGGCGCTACGTCGGCCAGGATGGCCTCTGCGATATGCCCGGCCTTGAGGGTCTTGCCCTTGGTGTCGTTGTCCTCCATGCCCTCGACGCTGGGCTGGATGACGATCACCCGGGCGTTCTCACGGCTGATGCGGTCGATCAGATCCTTGCGCAGCGTGCTCTTGCCCGAGCCGCTCTCGCCCACGACAGCGATGAAGCCGCCGTGGCGAGCGGTCTGCCACATCCCTTCGCGCACGTAGCGGATGTCAGGGGAGACGAACACATCCTCGTGGCTGGTGACCGATTCATCGGCCAGGGGGTCACGGAACAGCCCAAAGTGCTTCTTGGCAGCTGGTGCCAGGCCTTGTTTTCGCAGTAGCATTGCATGGTCCTCTTCGTCAGTGGTTGATGAAACCGGGGACACCGCCGGGGCCACGTCTTGCACACGCGGCTCCGGCACCTCTTCAAAAACGGTGGCCAGCGCCCGGTCGCCGACTCCGCAGTCCTTCAAAAACGCGATGCACACGCCCTTGAGGGCCTCTATGTCCATCGTTCGCGGCCACTGGCCGTGGTTGATCAGGGCGGCCAGCGTGGGCCGCGCAATCCCCATTTCTCGCGCCATGTCCTCCTGGCGGATGGCGTGTTCCTTCATGACCTGTTTGAGTTGCAGGGTGGACATCAGGCGCCTCCCACTGCGCGCAGCGGTTGCATGGTCCTGCCAGCCTTGATCTCATCGGCGATCGTCTGCAGGGCGTCTTCCTGCACGCCGCCTGGGTGCCGCTGTGCCAACCAGGCAAAGTGCTCTGCTGTCCAGGCATCGCCCACCAGCGCGCGCAACCGCTTGGCCGCCTCGACATGGGACAGCGGCGCCGCCTGCACCTCGCGCACCGAGCGTCCGGCCACGCGAACCGCCTCGGTCTGCACCTCGGTGGCCACCGGCAAGAGGCGAGCGGGGGCCTCGTGCTCGGCCAGTGGTGTGTGGGCTACCATGCCCTTGCCCCCATTGAAGTCGGCAAACGGGCGCGCGCTCTTCTCGCGCAGGGCTTCGGCACCGTCCACCGTGGTGCCCTCGCCATAGGCCGCAACCGCCAGTCGGCGGGCCACCGCCTCACCGGCCGTCTCCGGTGCGCGGTGGTAGCCCTCACCAATCAGCTGAGCTGAGAGGCTGCGGCCTGCCGCGTCGAAGTCGCGCTGCGGCTCAACCTCCACCAGCAACGGCTCGGCCCCAGGGCGGGCAATCTCCACCCGCAGCAAGCCGTCGCGCATCAGCAGGGGCGTCACGGTCACCCTCTGCCGGTTGTGGATGAATTCCGCCCACGCTCGCAGGTCATAGCGCGCGGCCCGGCCCAGCTCCGGGTGAGCAAAGGTGATCTGCAGGTTGTTGACCTGGCGCTCACGCTCGCGCCCGGCCATGAACCACTGGCACACCTCGCGACTTGGCAACTCCACCAGTGCGCCAGGCGCTCTCAAGATCAGGTTCCACAGGTCATCGCGCACCATCGGTTCACCGCTGGCACGCACCAGTCGAGCGTCTACGTGCTTGATCAGGTTGGCGTTCCAGGCACGCGACCAGGCCAGGGCTGAAGCGTTCAGCTCTTCTACCGAGTTCACAGGCTCCAGCTTCAGTCGGCTCTCGAAGTGCGTCTCCACTAGGTTGTTCGCCTGCTCGACGCTGCCCTTGGCCCAGGAGTGGCCGGCCGCATGCGTCTCGTGCCGCACACCCAGACCGTCAAGCAGGTTCTTGATCGCGTGGCTCGTGTTGGCACTGCCCTTGTCCCATAGCAACAGCTTGGGCACGCCGAAGTTCAGACGTCCCTCCTGGCGACCCCAGGTCCACATCAGAAAGTCGAACAGCACCCCCTGGTTCTCACCCGCGCTCTCGAAATAGCGCACATCGACCACCCCGCTGAAGTGGTCCACCCGCACGTAGCGCCACACCTTGAGCTTCACCTTGGCGTAGTTCTCGTGCTTGTTCTTGTAGAACTTCGCCTCGGTCATCAGGTGCTGCTTGCCGCCCATGTAGTACAGCAGGCAAAGCGACGGGTCGATCTGGTGCACGTGGTTCACCATTTCGCTGCGCAGCTCGGTCGTCACGCGTGACGACATGACCGAGGCCGCATCCATCCGCCGCTCGCGCAGCAGCCGCGCCACCTGGCTCTGGCTCACGTTGACCGTGATACCGTTCATGTCGGCCACGTTCATGGCCACCCCAATGGGCATGGTCTGCTTGCCGTTGAGGCGAACCCCTTCGCGCTTCATGGCGGCGATCGCCTGCAGGCTCTCATCGGGCAGGCGGCTGCTGCCCTTGTCGGTGCGCGCCTTGCGGCCGCTGTCGTAGTCCGCGTACTGGCGCAACCAGTTGTAGACCGTGTTCGTGCTGCGACCCAGGCCCATGGCATACCGCTCCACCATGGACCGACGATCGCCATGCGCGGCTGCGTTGAGCCGGTCGCGCAGGGCCACCAGGTCAACCAGCGCGTCCGCGCTCAGCGGCATGTTGTTGTTGCTTGCCATGGCGACCTCGCTCACTCGGGCAGGAACATGCCGAGCGTGTCCATGAAGTCCTTCATCGAGCGGCCGAGCTCTTCTTCCATGGCCAGGTAGATGTCGCGCATCGTCACCGCCATCACCGCCAGGGCTGCGTCGTGGATCTTCTGTCCTTCCTCGTCGCCCGGCCGGTCGTCCATCGCCTGGATGCGGATGTCGCGCAGTGCCTTGAGCTTGGCCAGTGCATCGCGCTTGAGAGCGCTGGCCAGTGCGTCCGCTGCCTTGAACTGGTCGGGCAGGTCAACCACCACATTGAACCGTTTATTCTTACGCTCCAGCTCATTGATTTTGCGGTCTTTGTTAGCGGCCACTTCCTCTGCGGCCTGCTTGTCGGCCTGGAGCTCACGGGCCGCCTGGCGCAGCTCGCTGGCGCTCATGCGGTCGAAATCGTCCATCTCCTGCAGGCCATCAAGGACGTCGTCGTCGTGGGTGACCAGCTCAAGGAAGGCCTGACCGTTCTTCGCCCGGTCGGCCAAATGCGACAGAATGTCGCTTTTGGCGGTCTTCAGCGCGGCCTGCATGAAACGTTGAGCTGTCTTGATGTGGAACCCCAGCAGCTCCACCCGCTTCGTGAACTCCCCATGCGGTGTCAGCTCCTTGAGCACCAGCAGGCGCTTGCCTGTCTCCAGAATCGCCTCGACGGTGCGACGCTGGTAGAAGCGGATTTCGTCTTCCAGGGCGCCGACGGTCATGGTTCCCTCGTATCCGATCTGTCGGGCCACGGTGATCGCCTTGCTGGCCTGCTCGGCGTGCAGCTGGGCCAGTTCGGTGGTCTTGGCGCCCAGCACCTCGACGGCGTCGAGGGTCTCGTTCTGTTGTTTTCCCATGGTGGGTCTCTGTCCTTGCGGTGGTTGATGAAAACGGGGGTCAGCCCAGCAGGTAGTTGCGGCGCATGTCCTCCAGCTGCTGCGCACACTTCTCGAACGCGCGCAGGCTGCGCACGCTCAGCTGGCTGAAGCGCGTGGTGATCCGAAAACGCCCCTCGGGCGTCTTCTCGACCCAGCCCTTGTCCATGAGCAGCTCGGCATCACGGGTGACGTAGCTGGCCGGCACAGACAGGGCGGTGGCGATATCCTTGTTGCTCATGCCCAAGGGAAGCTCTCCGCTGAGCAGCTCCAGCATGGACAGAACGCGCAGCACCTGGGCACCGGTCTTGTCCTGGGCGCTCATGCCAGCGCTCCCACTGCTGCGTTCTTGCGGCGCGGCAGCTTGGCCGGGTCAGCCGCCTCGGCCATGGACGGGTCCGGCTTGAGCCCGAGCACGATGGCGGCCAGGTGCGCATGGCCTCGGGTGCCCTTGAGTTGCCCATTTGGCCGAAGCATGTCCTGCAGCACCAGGCGATTCAGGCCGTTGGCCCGCGCCAGCTGGCTGATGCTCAGTCCATGCGCCAGGATGAAGGTGCGCGCGCTCTGCACCGTCTGCGGGTACGGCAGGCGCGTGATGACAGCGGTGGGCTTGGTCTTCATGGTGTGTTTGAAAGTGGTAAATTGATGTTTCTAAGAATCAGGAGGAACGCATGGACATCTCAACGGGTCTCGCCAGCTTCAGCGCGATGTCGGACCTGTTCGCCTTGCTTGTGAATGAGCGAGACCGCCAGAAAGCGACGGCCATCCAGGTCGAGTTCACGAACAAACTCATTGAGGCTCAGACCCATCTCTCGCAACTGCAGGGCACCGTCATCGAGCAGCAGCGGCTTATCGCTTCCCTGGAGCAGCGCGTTCGCGACATGAGCGCTCGCGAGGCTGAGAAAGAGCGTTACGTCCTTTCCAAAGTGGGAAGTCACAGGGAGTTCTTCGCGTATCGCCTGCGTGGCGCGGCTGAACTTGTTGAGCGCGCTGACGAGATCGACCACTTCCTCTGTCAGCCTTGCTTCGACAGTGGCAAGAAGGTCGTGCTCAGCGGCAACGGGGAGGGTTACTGGGAGTGCCCTGTCTGCAGGCACGGCAGCCAGACCACTCATTCCAAAGTGAGCATTCGCCGCCGAATCGCTGGCGGCTAAAGGCACTGGGTTTTTGTTCATCGTCTGTGTGGTGGATGCGTCTGGTTCGGGATGGATTGATAGTGATTGTGGTGCAGATATTTGCACCTGTCAACAAATAGATGAGGATTTCTGCGTGATCAATTTCAGGCTGAAGGAAGAGCGCGAGCGACTCGGGCTCACGCAACCTCAGTTAGCCGAGGTCGCCATGTCCTCAAAGAGGACAGTGATCGACTGGGAGAAGGGTGTTTCGTCACCGACAACGGTGCAGCTCGCTGCACTGGCCGAAGCGGGCGCAGATGTGCTCTACATCGTGGCTGGCCAACGCAGTCAAGGCGTAGCCGAAGTGGAGTTGCTGCCTTCAGATGAGCGCGTACTGCTGGACAGCTACCGTCGATGCAACCCGGAAGCAAAACGCAACCTCATCCAGACGGCCGCGCTGCTGTCGGCCGGCATGGCAGGTCAAGTCGGGGCGAGCATGGTCAATAACGCACCAGGCAGCGTGCAGGTGGGTCAACAGTCAGGCAGTCGGGTGACGATCAAGAACAGGGGGAAGTGAGCATTGATCGCGTACAGAAGATTTCTCAGGGAGCTGTGGGCCATGTTGATGCCCAGGCAGAGCAACAAAGGTGGTGGCACGGTGCAGGTAGGACGACTGAACGGCAACGTCACCGTCATCAACCACCACCATGCGAGCGGCCCCTCTCGCGGCGGCCGGGCCTCGGCTGCAGGCCGAAGAGCCACGCCCGCTCAGCGCGAAGTGCTTGATCTGCTGAACAGGGTCCCGGATCGCATTGCAATCCTGAAGTTCATGGAGAAGGAGTTCAAAACGCGACTGGTGATCGAGCTCCAACCCGATCAGTTGTATCGGGTCAAGCGCTACGTGCAGGCGGTGCTGACCAACAGTGAAGCACCGGTGACCTTGGAGCCGCCACCGGTCTCGGCCTTTCAGCGAGAACGTGCGCTGAGGCTGGCCAATGAGGCCGACGAGGCGCAAGCTCGCAGACTGCAACGCTCATCAACCACGTCAGGGAGGAACTCATGAAAAAGAGCATGGTTTTGATCGCGCTGCTCACCCTTGGATCTGCGCCGGCCTGGGCCGTCAACAAGTGCACCGGTCCTGATGGCAAGGTGGTTTTTCAGGATGCACCATGTTCTGGGAGAGGGGAGACCATCATTGTTCGACCTGCCTCGGGCTCGGCTCCTGCACGGGCAGAGGCCATGCCAGGTGCAATGACCGAGGCCCAGCGAATCGAGGCAGCGGTGGCAGAGAGCCAGAAGGACAGGCGCCGTCGCGAACTGGTTGAGCGTGAAGTGCCCGCAGCTGCGAGCGCTATTCAGGTGAACATCAATCAGTGCCAGGAAGAACAGGACCGGCTGGAGCGCAGCAAGGGTCAGTACGTGCAGAACCTGTACGGTAAAACGGACGCTGCTCAAAAGGCGGCCGAGCAAGCTGCATCGGCCGCACGGTGCAACACCAAGGATCGTGAGCTCCGCGAGAGGCACGCACTACTTTTGGCCGAATGCCGAAAGCTTGGGGGGTGCCCCTGATATGAGCCTCAATCACCAAAATTGGGTTACCTGCATTGGTCTTGAGAGCCGTGGCAAGTCCCGACCCTTTGGGCTCAGATTTCTGCCCACGACGCTTCTCATGTTCACCTTCATCGTCACCGTTGCCGCGTCCCCATCTGCTTGGGCAGTCAACAAATGCACCGGGCCCGACGGCAGGGTGGTGTTCCAGGATGCGCCATGCGCCGCCACTGCCAAAAAGTCCGAAACGGTGAAGACCTGGGACAGCAACCTAAGTGGCCGCTCCACGCGAGGCACGTGGGAATTCCGCCGCACCAAAGATGACATGACCGGCCGCACTGGGTGTCTCGTTATTTCGCCTGTAACGACCCCCGAGCCGAAAGGCGACTTCAAGTTCATTCCGGTCAATCTGGCGATCTCGGTTGCCCCTACTGGCACTGTCTTCGGGGTGCGCACCAGCACGGACAAGGACCTGTTCCACAACGATATCAACGGGATGGGGGTCAAGCTAGACAACCTTGACTTCGTCGCCCTCGATATCAAGGGCGGGCAGCATGTCATGGGCAGCTCGAAGGGACCGCAGCTCATTGAGTCACTGTCTTCGGCCCGCACCGTTCGTCTTCGCCTGCGGTTCTGGCCCTATGACACGCTCTATGACACGATGGCTATCGACACTGCAGGCTTCGCGCAGGCCTTCGCGCAGGCAAAGTCGTGTGCGGGCATGTGACCTTCTAGAGTTGCTCAAGCAGCTGGGTGATGCAAGCAGGTGTGGTCGTTCGGCGTTGACCAACAAGAAAGCTGAAACTGGAGGAATCCGATGGACCTGGTGATCCGCAGCGAGGAAGATGCGTGGCTTGCACTAGAACGAGCCACCTCTGGAGATGGTTTCCAGGATGATGTGCACCTGGTCTGTGACGGATGGCCAGTGTTCAAGATGGACGTCAAAGGGAAAGACTGGAGCAGCACAGTTCCGACCCGAATCATGTCGCCGTTCCTGGATGTGCAGCGCGATATCAACCGGGCATACGCGAGTGTTCGCTATGGGACCCCAAACCTTCGTAAACTCAAGGACGAAGAGCGAGACGACATCGAGGTCGTTGTCAAGGTCGGCGAAGGCTCGTCTCTCTTCGATGCTGAACTATGGAAGCAGCTGAACACCATCGCGGAGGCAGCTGTTCTGCGTATGAATGGAAACCAGGTTGTCATCACCGTTCTTGGCATTGGCCTGATGCTCACGGCGCCGGTCCTGTACAGGGCATGGCTCGCTCATCGCCAGCGCGAGAAGGAGATGGAGACGCAGATTGCGCTGTCAGACCGTGAGACCGAGCGGATGAGGATTTTTGCCGAAGCCCTCGGAAGGCAGCCCATTCTGGAGGCGACCAAGGAAGACATTTCCGACACGCGCAATCGAATGTTGAAGGTGGTCCGCCCTGGCGACGTGATGACAACTGGAACGGTACCCGTCCCAGCAGAGGAAGCCGCGGCCTTGGTTCATCCAGAGCGCGCACGCGCCGAGGACCACTTCATGGAGGGCGAGTTTGTCGTGCTTGGCAATCGAACGGACAAGGGTGAGGGGTTCAGGATCACCTTGCGGAGTTTGGAAAACGACATGACGCTGCAGGCTGATGTGCCGCCGGAGCTCCCCTACCACCAGCAGCAGCTGATCCAGGATGCCGAGTGGGGAAAAAAGAAGGTCCTGCTTAGCATCAACGCTTCCCTGCTGCGAGGCAAGGTGAGTGACGCTGTGGTGATAAGCGCCAGAGAGGCATCCGACGCGGGTGCTTCAAGCCAGGCAACCCGCTGAAACACTGCCCTCGGCCCAAATACGCCATCGCGCGCGCACGGCATCCTGCCGTGCATGCCTACCCAGAACCCCACCTCTGCTGAGCGCCGGCTCTCGCCGCACTTCACCCTCGCTGAGCTGACGGTCAGCCAAACGGCCGCCAGGCGCGGCATCCGCAATGCGCCAGTGGGCACGGCCCTGGCCAACCTGCAGCGCCTGGCGCTGTTCCTGGAGCAGGTGCGCCGGGTTCTGTTGAACTCGCCCATATTGGTCAGCTCGGGCTACCGGTCACAGGCGCTGAACAACCTCATTGGAGGGGCGTACAACTCGGCCCACACGCGCGGCCTAGCGGTCGACTTCATCGCCCCGCGCTTTGGCACGCCCAAGCAGATCGTGGCGGCCATCCGGGACAGCTCTCTGCAGTTTGACCAGGTCATCCATGAGGGTACGTGGGTGCACCTGGCCATAGCGGAGGAGAGCAAGATGCCCCGCCGCGAGGTGCTGACCGCCGTGTTCCGGGGTGGAATGCCCACGCAGTACCTCAAGGGTCTGGCATGAGCGGGGTCAAGCTGATCCCCGACTGGCGCCTGGCCTGGCGGTTCCTGAGCGTGCAGGCCGCCATGCTGCTGGCTCTGCTCTCGGGTATCCAGGCCGAGGTGCTGCCGCTGGTGGCGCCGCTGTTTCCCGACAGCAAGTGGCCGATCATCTCGGGTGGCCTCGCCTTGCTGGTGGTGCTGCTGCGCCTGCTGGCACAAGATGGCCTGGCCACGGCTCGCGCCGAGATAGAGCTCGATGCGCTCGAGGCCCAAACCGATCGCGTGCCACTGGACCAGCACATGCCTGTGCCCGCGCCTTCAGGTCAGATGCTGCCTTCTGGCCGCTTCGAACGCTGGCTGGGCGCTGTCGTGCTGGTGCTGATTGTGTTGTTTGTCTGCGCCTTGGCGGCCTTCACCTGGTTTGTCTGGGGGATCAGGTGAGCTGGTGGTCTTTGGCCCCCTACCTCATGGCCGCAGGGCTGACTTCGGCCGTCGTCTGGCCCATGGCGCGCGCGCCTGTGCAGCTGCAGCTGGCCGATCTGCGCACCGAGCACGCACAGCTGCGTGAATCTCACGCAGAGTCGCTCAGGCTGGCGGCCATGGCCAGCGCCCAGCGGCTGGAACAAGCCCAGGCCCGCGGCAACCATTTGACCAAGAAGCTGCAGGCGGCCGAACGGGCCAACACCCAGCTGACCCAGGAGAAAAAGCATGCACTCAAGGCTGCAACTGATGGCCGCGCCTGTCTGTCTGATCGTGCTCTGCGCGTGCTCGACGGCGCCACCGGCCTCACCGTTTCCGGTCTATCTGAGCTGCCCACGCCCACTGGAGACGCTGCTGCAGAGGGTGGATCCGTTGCCACCGATTCCGACCTCGCGCAGTGGGCCCTTGAAGCCGGAAGCCGATTCGAGTCCTGCCGCGAACGCCTTGACGCCCTGATCGACTGGCACCTGACCCCCACAACCACCGAAGAGCCCCAAAGAGAGCCAGCCGAATGACCTTGCAGATCGAACTCCCTCAACTGATTGCCATCGCGGTGGCTTTGCTTGGCGCCTTCGCTGGCCTGCTAAAGCTGCTCTTGGGCCAGCAGGTGCGACACATCGACGCGTCGTTTCAGGCTCAGAACGTGCGCTTGGACCAGATCGAGGCGACCAACCGCGCGGAGGCAGGCAACTGGCAGCGCATCGAGCGCGAGCTGATGGGGCTCAAGGCCGAACTGCCGCTTTCATACGTGCGTAGAGACGACTACATCCGCGGCCAGAGCGTGCTGGAGGCCAAGCTCGACGGGCTGGCCACCAAGATCGAAAACGCCCAACTGCGTGGCCTCATGCCCAACACCGGAGTCGCCAAGTGAACCCGCAACTTCCCATGCCCGACCTGGCCCGCGTGCGCCGCGAGGCCCTGCGCTGGCTGATCCTGCTGACGCTGAACAATGCCCGTCCGCTGGGCTGCGCCGAAGGGCCCATCTTGAGCGTGGCCCAGACGCAGTACCCGGATGCCTCGCCACTGGAGATCCGCCGAGAGCTGGACTATCTGGACGATCGCCAGCTGGTCGAGATCAAGAAGGCACCCTCCGGTCCCTGGCACGCCGAGCTGACGCGACACGGCGTGGATGTGGCCGAATACACCGTCGACGTTGAGCCCGGCATCGCCCGCCCGGCCAAGTACTGGTGACACCCATGGGCCGCAAATCCAGCGTCAGCCGCCTGCCGGCCGAGGTCAAGAGCTACATCGAGGCCATGCTCGCCACCGGCGCACAGACCCTCGACGAGCTGATCGCCGACCTGAGAGAGCGCTTCCCGGCCGAAGCCAAGGCCGGCGATCTGCCCAGCCGCAGTGCGTTGCACCGCTACGGCAGCAAGCTCGATCGCCGCCTGGCCGCCATCAGGGCCAGCACCGAGGCCGCCAAGCTCATCCAGGCCCAGGCTGGCGACGACCAGGACGCCCGCAGCGAGGCACTGACCGCCCTGGTGCAGACCGAGCTGTTCGAGGCCATCCTGGCGCTGCAGGAGGCCGACGACGTGGATCTGCCCGAAGGCGCCAGCGCCGACGAGATCGCATCTGCCCGGGTCGACCTGCTCAGCAAGGCGGCCCGCAACATCGCCACGCTCACCCGCTCCAGCATCGGCCTCAAGAAGTTCCAGTCCGAAGTCCGCGCCAAAGCCCAGGCCGCCGCCGACACCGTCGACAAGCTCGCCAAGAAAGGCGGCCTCACCGCCGACACCGCCGCGCAGATTCGCCGCGAGATCCTTGGCATCGCCGTCTGACCGCTGCTCGCCACACCTCAACCTGTTGTCAACCACAAGGAGCCGCGCCATGAACTTCCCCGACCTGCGCCCCCAGACCTTCGGCCAGAAAGCCGTGGGCTTGCAGTTCAACCCCAGCAACCAGGACGACGTGGTCTTGGCCAAGGCCGAAGCCGCCGCCCTGATCGACCGCGCCCACCAGCTGCGCCAGAACACCGAAAACCCGGAGATCAAGCGCATGGCCTCGCTGGCGATCACGCACGCGCAGGAAGCCCAGATGTGGCTGGTCAAGGCCCAGACCTGGAAGGACTGAGCGCCCAATGACCGACGCGGCCCTCGTCCCCTTCGAAGTCCCGAACACCGCGCTCCTGCCGGTGCCGGGCGCCGTGCTCATGGGCTACCAGCAGCGCTGGGTGGCCGACCGCTCGCCGCTGAAGGTGATGGAGAAAAGCCGCCGCACGGGTATCACCTGGGGCGAGGCGTCCGACAACGTGCTGACCGCCGCCAGCGAGCGCACGGCGGGCGGGCAGAACGTCTACTACATCGCCTACAACCAGGACATGACCATCGAGTACATCCAGGCCTGCTCGATGTGGGCTCGGGTGTTCAACTACGCGGCCGGCGAGATCGAAGAGGGCATCTGGGACGACGAGGCCGACGCCGACAAGGCCATCAAGACGTACACGATCAAGTTCCCCTCGGGCTTCCGCATCGTCGCGCTGTCCAGCCGGCCAAGCAACCTGCGCGGACGCCAGGGCGTGATCGTGATCGACGAAGCCGCCTTCCACGACCAGCTCAAGGAATTGCTCAAGGCAGCGCTGGCCATGCTGATCTGGGGCGGCCAGGTGCACGTCATCAGCACCCACAACGGCGACGACAACCCGTTCAATGAGCTGATCACCGACATCCGCGCCGGCCGCCGCGCCGGCACCGTGCACCGCGTCGACTTCCAGGAAGCCGTGGCCGACGGCCTGTACCAGCGCGTGTGCATGCGCCTGGGCAAGCCCTGGACCGAGCCCGACCAGGCCGTCTGGGTGGCCGGCGTGTACAGCTTCTACGGCGAGGGCGCGGCCGAGGAGCTGGACTGCATCCCCGCCAACGGCTCGGGCGCCTGGCTCTCGCGCGCCCTGATCGAAAGCCGAATGAGCGCCGACACGCCCGTGCTGCGCTGGGCCTGCAAGCCCGGCTTCGAGCTGCTCTCCGACCACATTCGCGCCGCCGAATGTCGCGACTGGCTCGAAGGCCAGATGCTTCCGCATCTGGAGCGCCTACCGCCCGAGGCGCTCAGCTTTGATGGCGAAGACTTCGGCCGCTCCGGAGACCTCTCGGTGCACGTGCCGCTGATCCAGCACCAGAACCTGGTGCGCCGCGTGCCGTTCACCGTGGAACTGCGCAACGTGCCCTTCCGCCAACAGGAGCAGGTTGCCTTCTATCTGCTTGACCGCCTGCCGCGCTTCATGGGTGGGGCCTTCGACGCCCGGGGAAACGGGCAGGCTCTCGCTGAGTTCGCCATGCAACGCTACGGCGCCACGCGCATCCAGCAGATCATGCTCAGCGAGAGCTGGTACCGAGAACACATGCCACCGGTCAAGGCCGCCCTGGAAGACGGCAACCTTGTCGATTTGCCCAAAGACGCCGACACACTGGCCGACCTGCGCGCGGTGCAGGTGGTGCGTGGCGTGCCGCGCATCCCCGACGTGCGCACCAAGGGCGAAGACAAGGGCAAACGCCACGGCGACGCGGCCGTGGCCGTGGCCCTGGCGTACTACGCCAGCCGCGAGCTGAACGCCGGGCCGGTCACCGTGGGCAGCCGCCAGCGCAAGGGCAGCATTCGCAGCCAGCTGGCCGGTTACTGAGAGAGAAACGGGCTTACACCATGAACCACAGAATCCGAGGCCTGTACCTACCAGACGGCACTTTGCACCGCTTTGCCGAGGGCAAGGCGACCAAAGGACTGACCGAACACATCGCCAGTCGAGACCGTTCGACCGACTTCCAGGCGTTGGGGATGTACCTTCCCAACCCGGATCCGGTGCTCAAGAAGATGGGCAAGGACACGGCGGTCTATCGAGACCTCAGGAGTGATGCCCACGTCGGAGGCTCGGTGCGCCGACGCAAGGCGGCGGTCAAAGCGATGGAGTGGCGCATCGTGGACTCTGTAACCGGTCAAACTGGCACCAGGCCCAGCCAGAAGGCCAGCCCTCGAGCCATGCTTCTGGCCCAGGATGCCCTGGCCGATCTCGACCTGGATGCACTACTTTCGGAGATGCTGGACGCGCCACTGCTTGGGTGGGTACCCATGGAGGTGATGTGGCAGCGCATGCCTTGGGCTGGCGGTGCGCTGCTGCCGGCCCAGGTGCTGGCCAAGCCGCACGAGTGGTTCCATTTCACACCTGAAGGTGAGCTGCGCTTCAGGTCGAGAGACCAACCGATGTACGGCGAAGCTCTGCAGCCGCGCAAGTTCCTGGTGCCGCGCCAGGATGCCAGCTACGCCAATCCGTATGGTTTCGCAGATCTGTCCATGTGTTTCTGGCCCACCACGTTCAAACGTGGGGGACTGAAGTTCTGGGTCACCTTCGCCGAGAAGTACGGCACCCCCTGGGTGGTCGGAAAGCAGCCGCGCAGCGCAGGTAAGACCGAGACTGACGCCTTGCTGGACCAGCTCGAAGCCATGGTCCAGGACGCGGTGGCCGTCGTGCCGGACGATTCGAGCGTGGACATCATGGAGAGTGGCGGCAAAAGCGACTCAGCCGGGGCGTACAAGGAACTGCTCATGTTCTGCCGATCGGAGGTCTCCATTGCCCTGCTCGGTCAGAACCAGTCCACGGAGGCCAGCAGCACCCACGCCAGCGCGGTGGCTGGCCTGCAGGTGACCCAGGACCTGCGAGACGGCGATGCCAGGTTGATCGAAGCCGCGATCAACAGACTGTTGCGGTGGGTCACCGATCTCAATGAAAGCGAGGCGGCCCCGTCACCGCGTTTTGAGTTGTACGAGCAGACTGAAATCAGCGAGACCCAGGCCAAGCGCGACGAGGCCATGCACCGTGCAGGAGCAACTTTCAGCCCAGCCTACTGGATGCGTGCCTACGGATTGCAGGAGGGCGACCTGGTGCAGACGGCGGTCAATCCGACCGAGTCCCCCGGAACAAACCCACCCAGGCGAACCGAGGGCAGCGATGCCCCACCTGAGGGTGATTCTGGAACGCCCGACTACGCGGACCATTTTGCTGATCCGCGCAAGATGGTGCAGCGCGACGCGATTGATGACTTGGTCGACCAGGAGCTGCAGGGTTGGCAAGACGCTATCAGCCCACTGATCAACCCGGTGCAGGACCTGCTGGATGAAGCGGTGACCAAGGGATGGACTGCAGCAGAGCTCATCGAGCGACTACCTGCCCTGGCCGCCCAGATGGATCCGTCAGCCCTGGCCGAGCAGCTGGCACGCACATCCATGTTGGCGCGATTGGGCGCAGGTGCTGGGATCCCAACCGACGACACGCAAGGCTGACCGTCGATGGCCACCGCAGCCCAGGCGTTCGCGGCATTGCGCCGTCTCACACCACGGGAGGCGGTGGATTACCTGCGCGCCCGGGATCGGCTAACCACCACCTACAGCTGGTCGGAGCTGTGGCAGGAAGAACACGCGCGCCAGTTCACGATCTCCCGCCTGGCCAGTGCCGACCTGCTTGCCGACATGCAGCGCCTGATCACCGAGAGCGTTCAGGGCGATCTGAGCCGCAGCGACTACCTGCGCGATGCGCGTGCTGCTTTGACCAGGGCAGGTTGGTGGGGCGAGCGAGAAGTGTTGGACCCCGCCACCGGTGAACTGGTCAGAACCCGCTTCGACCCGCCCCGCCTCAAACTCATCTACGACACCAACACCCGCCAGGCCTATGCAGCCGGACAGTGGGAGCGCGTGCAAGCCACGAAGAAGACGCATCCTTACCTGCGCTACGTGACCATGGACGATGACAGGGTGCGCCCGGCGCATCGCGCCTGGCACAACGTCACGCTGCCGGTCGATGACCCGTTCTGGACAACGCACTTCCCTCCGAATGGATGGCGTTGCCGTTGTCGCGTGGTGCCGGTGAGTCGCCGGGACTTCGAGCGCGGCGCGACGCCCACCGGGGCGACCATGGTCAAGACCGCGCCTGAGGTGGTCATGCGCGACTGGCTTGACCGGGCCGCGGGCAAAGTGCGCAGCGTCCCTGCAGGCATTGACCCCGGCTTCGGGTACAACCCGGGCCGCGCTGGTCGCAAGCTGCTGGAGCTGCAGGAGACGGTGGATCGCAAGGCGGCAGCCATGCCTTCGGGGCTGGCATCCGGACTTGCCGATCGGCTGCCGGGTGCCATGCAGCTGGCTGCGATGGACTACGCCATCACGGCCTGGGCCGACAGGGCGACCAAGCAAAAGCCGTTTGCCTTCGGAAAGGTGCTGCCGGAGACGGCCGCCAGGGCTGGGGCATTGGGCGTGAGCATCGCCGGCAAGTCCATCGGACTGGTGCATGACGAAATCATCCACGCGATCAGGAGCCACTCGAGCGATGCAGAGACCCTGCGCGGCCAGATTCCAGCGACAGCCTACGACTTCGGGATGTTTGACCGACTGCTGGGTATCGCCCAATTCAAGCCGGGCGATCCGCCCGTTGGAAGAGACGGCACCCCTCGCCTGATCGCCGTGGCCATAGACGCCGGGATCGTGTACGAGATGGTGGTGAAGGTGCGCCGCTCGGATGTGGTCCTGTTGACCATGTACAAGCGCAAGGTGAGGGGCTGAGGATGCTGGCCTGCCGCATGAACCGCATTGCTGCGTTCCTTGGGCACAACGTCCGAAACGTCGGCCAGCGATTCGATTTTAGGGTGTGCCGGCATGTAGGGCAAACACCATGATCGAGATCCAGACGAACACCGAGGCCTTCGACCAGGCGCTGCAGCAGCTGCAGCGGCGCCTGAAGAACCTCAGGCCGGTCATGCAGTCCGTGGGCTCGGAGCTTGAGAGCCGCATTGCCAACCGGTTCGAGACGCGCAGCGACCCTGATGGCAAAGCCTGGCAGGCCTGGTCTCCTTCATACCTGGCCAACTACCCCAAGGACGGGCGCGGCAAGCTCCTGCAGCGCACCGGCGACCTGATCAGCAGCCTGAACTGGCAGGCGACCGATACGAGCGTGCGCGTCGGCTTCGGTCAGATCTACGGCACCTATCACGAGTTCGGCACTGAGCGCATGCCCCGCCGAGGACTGCTCTATTCCGATCCGGAACAAGGGCAGTTGGGCGCCGAAGACGAGGCCGCCATCGACGAGCTGCTGCAGGATTGGATCGACGGGATTTTTGACTGACCCGAAATCCGGCCCTGTGAGGCGTTTTTTGGGCTTGGTGCGGCGCTGGTATGTCCTGGCCCGCTGACCCACGTCATGACGCGTCATGACGCGGTTTCTGAGGCTCTATCCCCCGCAAAGACTGTCCCCGTTCCAAATACTTCCACGCGCGAGGGCCCGAACATGCCCTCCATGCGTCGAATCCACATCTTCAAGGCCGGCCGACAGACCGCAATGAGCGGCCAGACGATCGACTTCACCGAAGCCGACATGGCGGCCACAGCAGCCGCCTACGACCCGGTCAAGCACGAAGCCCCCATCGTGGTTGGCCACCCGGCCATAGATGACCCGGCCTACGGCTGGACGCGATCGCTGGCTGCACAAGGCTCAGATCTGTTTGCCGAGCCGCACCAGGTCAACCCCGAGTTCTCCGAGCAGGTCAAGGCCGGCGCCTACAAAAAGGTCTCAGCCAGCTTCTACCCGCCCACGCACCCAAACAACCCGGTGCCTGGCGTGTACTACCTGCGTCACATCGGCTTCCTGGGCGCCCAGCCGCCCGCCGTCAAGGGCCTGAAGGCCACCGAGTTCGCCGAAGAGGCCGACTGCATCGAGCTGCAGCTGGACTTCAGCGAAGAGCCAACCGCACAACCCGCCGCAGCAGACCCCGAGTCTTCGAGCCTGCCTCCTGAGAACACCCACACGCCGGGTGCAGGTGGCAGTCCCGAGGGTTCGACACCACCACCCTCGCCATCCTCACAGGAGAGCAACACCGTGACCCCTGAAGAAAAAGCCGCGCTCCAAGCGCTGAACGCCCAGCTCAAGGCCGCCCTTGACGCTGCCAACAGCCGTCTGCGCGA
Source organism: Burkholderiales bacterium (assembly GCA_030604135.1). Lineage (GTDB taxonomy): Bacteria > Pseudomonadota > Gammaproteobacteria > Burkholderiales > Burkholderiaceae_C > Hydrogenophaga. The sequence continues at coordinate 111,958 of JAUVWL010000007.1, forward strand.
GAGTGCCCAGGCAGCCAAGACCGCCGAGCACGCAGCCTTTGCCGATGCACTGGTGGCCGAAACCCGCCTGCCGGGCGATTGCAAGGACCTGGTCGTGGCCATGCTCAACCACCTGGAGCCGGCGGTGATTGCCGGTGAACAGATCAGCAACGTCCAGTTCGGCGAGGGTGAAGCGGCCAAGCCCATGGGCGAGGTGTTCAAGGCCTTCCTGCAGGGGCTGCCCAAACGGGTCGAGTTTGGCGAACAGGCCAGCCGCGAGCGCGCCGCCCAACGCCAAGGCGACGGCCAGGCCGTGCAGTACGCCGAGGGCACCTCGCCCGAGGCGATCGAGCTGGACAAGAAGATCCGCGCCTACGCCGTCGAGCACAAGCTCACCTACGGCGAGGCGGCCCTGGCCGTGGCAACGCTTCCCGCGCAGGTCTGATCCCCAACCGCAACCCCCACCACCAGGAGCACATCCACCATGGGACGCCTTTCCAATCTGCGCATCGTCAACCCGGTGCTGACCAACCTGGCCGTCGGCTACACGAACGAACAGTTCGTCGCCACTGCCCTCATGCCCTACGTGTCGGTCGACAAGGAGGCCGGCCTGGTGCCGATCTTCAACAAGGACCACTTCAAGGTCTACCAGACCCAGCGTGCCCTGCGCGCCAAGTCCAACCGCGTCGATCCGGGTGATGTCTCCACGGTGCCGTTCGCGCTCACCGAGCACGACCTGGAATACCCGATCGACTACCGCGAGGAGTCCGAAAGCGCTTTCCCGCTGGAGCGGCAAGCCACCATGAGCGTGACCGAAGGCATCCGCCTGCGACACGAGAAGATGGTGGCCGACCTGGTGCAGAACCCGGCCAGCTACCACACGAGCAACCGGATTGCTCTGTCCGGCGCCGACAGCTTCACCGACCCGGACAGCGACCCCGAAGGCGTGATCGACGACGCCAAGGCTGCCGTGCGTGCCGACATCGTCAAGGAGCCGAACACCATGGTGATCGGCTACACCATGTGGCGCAGCTTGAAGCGCCATCCCAAGCTCAAGGCCGTCCTGAGCGACAACCGCCCGCGCCTGGTGCAGCTGGCGGACCTGCGCGAGATCTTCGAAATCCCCAACATCGTGGTCGGCCGCGCCGTCTATCAGAACGACAGCGGCGCCGTGACCGACATCTGGGGCAACAACGCGGTGCTGGCCTTCGTGCCCGATGCGCCGCAGGCCCCGGTGGTCAACGGCATGGCCGGCGATCCGGGCAGCATGCGCAGCATGTACGAGCCCAGCTTCGGCTACACCCTGCGCAAGCGTGGCCAGCCGGTGGTGGACACCCGTACCGAGGATGGCAAGCTGGAGCTGGTGCGCAACACCGACATCTTCACGCCCTTCCTGCTGGGTGCCGACGCCGGCTATCTGGTGCAGGACGCTGGCTGATAGGAGCTGCGCATGAGTGCCCCCGCCAAGAAGTCTGCCGCCCGCAAGACCACACCTTCCAGGAAGCCCGTGGCTCCTGTGGTTGTGGTCAAGAGCGAAGCCCAGGACGCCAGCACCTACCGCGTGCTCGGACGCATCCGCCGCGACGGTCAGGTGCTGCGACCTGCAGACCCGGCCACCGGGCGCGAGGCCGACACCGTGGAGCTGACCGAGCGCGAGGCCTTTGGCCTGCGTGGCTTTGTCGAACCCGTCGAATCTGCCACCACGCCATCCGAGGAATAACACCCCCCCCGAGAGCGTCGACCCCCCACCAGGCCATGAGTGCCTGGTGGGGTTGAGGCAGTGAAAGCCCCCATTTTTTGACCAGGAGCAATCCATGAAAACCAACGTCATCATCGGCACCATCTCCGTGCTGGCCGCCGGCGCCCTGACCAGCAACCGCTTTGTCAACTTCGCTGGCGCCACCCCGGCAGCCGGAGATCCGGTCATCGGCCGCGCCAATGCCGACTACTCGGCCGGCGAAATGGCCGGTGTGGACACCCACGGCGCGCTGGTGGTCGAGTCCGGTGGCGCCATCGCCCTGGGTGCCCAGGTGCAGACCGACGCTTCGGGCCGCGCCATCACCCTTGCAGCTGGAGCTGCTGCAGGCCGTGCCCTGGATGCCGCCACCGGCGCTGGCGAGTTCATCCGCATCCTGCGCTGACCTGAGCCTCCATGGCCTACTGCACCGCTGCCGACATTGCAGACACCGCCACCGGTGGCTGGGAGGAGCTGGCGCAGCGCGCGCAGCCCACCGGCGCCGGGGTCGACGGCGACTTGCTGCAGGCAGCGGTGCAGGGTGACAGCCTGGACGAATGGTCGGCTGAGCAGCAAGCCATGGCGGCCGAGGCTGCCGCGCGCGTGGAAAGCGCGATCGACATGGCCAGCAAGCACATCGACACCTACCTTTTCCCCCGGTACCGCAGCGTGATGCCGCTGGCACCCGAGGTCGTGCTCGCCTCAAGCCTGCCGGCCGTGTGCGCAGCGATCGCGCTGCGCCGTCTGTGGGGCGCGAGTCTGCCTGAGGAGCTGCGCCGCGGCACAGCCTGGGCGGACCAGTACCTGGTGGACGTCTCCAAAGGTGTGGTCAGCCTCGGGCAGCCCGATGTCGGGGTGGCCCAGCCGCCTGGACAGACGGTGGCACGCAGCCCGTCCAAGTCGTTCGATTGGGGGGCGTACTGATGCCCGCGCCCATCACCAGCTTGCTCGTGCTGCAGGACGAGCTGGAAGCGCTGATCAAGACCCGTCTGGCCGACATCCGGCCGGCGGTGCACGTCCTGACACCTGCCGACCTGGGAAGCGAAGGCGAGGGAGAGAAATCCAATGCCAAGACCCAGCCGGTACCGGCCGTAAACGTCGTGTACCTAGGGCACAAGTTCAGCTCCAGCGAGCAGCGTCAGCGAAGCGATGGCCGCGCCACCCTGCTGGCGCAGCTCTTCGCTCTGGAGGTGGTCACCCGCAACGTGCGCAACCTCCGAAGCGGCTCTTCGGCCAGGACGGACGGCGGCGAGCTGGCCCTGCGCGTATTCCAGGCTGTGGTGGGCGAGCGCCTGCCCAGTGCCGCCTCTCCTGTCAAGTTCGTTCCAGGACCAGGACCGGTATTTCGCAACGGCATGCAGTACCTGCCGCTGATCTGCCAGGTCGATCTGAACATCCTGAAGTAACCCCCCCTAAGCAAATCGCTTTCATCCACTGCAACACAGGAGCCCACCATGCTCAGCACCCGAGTTTTCCGCCCCACCATGATGGCCGGCGTCGTCTATGCCCGTGAACTGGGCTCCCTGCAGCCGATGCAACCCATCGGCGGCGTTGAAGAACTCACCGTCGGCATCGACGAGCAGAAGATCACCCAAAGCAACACCGAGTCCAGCGGTGGTGGTAACCGGGCGGTGGTCTACCGCATCAACGAGATGACCTTGGCGGCCAAGCTGCAGGACCTCAACCCGGTCAACCTGGCCCGCTCCCTGCGCGCCCGCCACGAGGAAATTGCCGCCAGCACGGTCACCGACGAGGAAGCGGTCGCACGCGCCGGGGGCCTCACGCGCCTGGAGCATCTGAACCCCTCGACTGTGGTGGTGCGCAATGCGGACACATCCACCGCGATCGCCGCCGCTGGCAACTTCGAGGTGCGCCCCGAGGGCTTGTTCTGGTTCGACGATTCGACTGCACTTGCGGCAGCGAGAACGGCCTTCGAAACCGCTAACCCCGGCCAGGACTTCCCTGGCCTGGACATCGAGGTCGACTATGCGCACAGCGGCTACGACCTGCTGGAGGTGCTGGCCGCTGCCACTCCCATCCTGGAGATGGTGTTCTCTGGCGTCAACGAGGCCCAGGAGGACGCCCCCAGCGTGGTGGACTTCTGGCGCGTGCAGCTCTCGGCCACCCAGGGCCTGAACCTCATCAGCGCGGGCACCTTTGCCACGCTGGACATCGAGGGCGAGGTGTTGCGCGACCCGACCAAGACCGGAGCCGGCATCTCGAAATACATGCGCAAGCAGATGCTCACGCCGGCCTGATGTCCGGCCAGGCCTGAATCAGCACGACAGCGCCTGCGGGCGCTGTTTTTCCATCTGAACCATTGGAGCCAGCACCATGGCCATCAAGCCGATCTCCATCCTGATCAATGCCAAAGACCAGGCTTCTGGTGTCCTGGATCTGCTCAGACAGAACGCCAAGAAGGTGGGCGCGGCCATCGTGGCCTACTTTGGCTTCAGGTCATTCCTGGGGGCCATCAATGGTGCAGCCGAGCTCGAGGGCAAGCTCAGCGAGGTGCAAGCGGTCAGCGGCGCCACTGCCGATGAAATGGTGCGGTTGCGAAAGGCCGCAGAGGATGCCGGCGCCACGACACGCTACACCGCCACGGAGGCTGCTGGGGCTTTGGGGAACCTCTCCCGTGCAGGCCTGGATGCAAACCAGTCGATATCTGCTCTGCCTGGTACGTTGGCGCTGGCCCAGGCCGGCAACATTGGTCTGGAGGAGTCGGCCAGCATCGTCACAAAGACCTTGGCAGGGTTCGGCCTGGAGGCGGAGAAATCCGGCCAGGTGGCCGACGTGCTGGCCAAGGGGGCGAACAGCGCGAACACCAACGTCCTGGGCCTGGCCCAAGCCCTGAGCTACGCTGCACCCACAGCGCAAAGCCTGGGTCTGAGCATGGAGACCACGGTCGCCATCATCGGAAAGTTCGCCGATGCGGGCATCGACGCCAGCCGGGCAGGTACCGCGCTCAACGCCATCCTGGCTCAATTCAGCGATCCTGCAAGCAGGTTTCGCCAGGAGCTGGCGGCCATCGGCATCACCACCAACGACTTCGAAGAGGCTCTTCGTCAGATGGCAGCAGCTGGGCCAGGGGCTCAAAAGGCGCTGCTGGCGGTGGGCACTGAAGCCGGGCCAGCGATTCGCGCCTTTCTGAACCAGGGCATTGGTGCGTTTGACGAGCTCAAGACCAAGCTCCTGGACGCCGAAGGCGCGGCAAAGGCCACCGCCGACACAATGGAAAACAACCTGCAGGGCGCCGCGCGAGGCCTGGGCAGTGCATGGGACACCGTCAAGAACGCGCTGGCGACCCCTGTGCTGCCAGTTCTCAAGGACGGTATCACCCAACTGGCCGGCGCGCTGCGATCTGCTGTCAGTGATGGCACGGTCGGACGGTTCGGCAGTGCGATCGCATCGGGCTTCCAGGCGGCACTCACCTGGGCCAGAGCCTTCATCTCTGAGGTGGACTTTGCCGCATTGGCCGAGCGGGCAGGGAGTGCCGCCGATCGCGTCGGCGCTGCATTCGACAGTCTTGCCGAGAAGGCAACCAACGCTGGGAACATCGCCAGCACCATCTGGGGAGTCATGACCGCTGGCGTCAACGGTGTGATGTCCGTTGTCTATACCGTCGGCGAGGCGTTCGCCGGAGTGGCCAGCAATATCCAGTCTGGCATCGCCCTCATCCTGCAGGGCCTCTCGCGCATCACCTTCGGAGACGTATCCAAATCCTTCAGCGCGGCTGCCGAGGAGATGCGCATCAGCGCAGAGGCCACCTGGGCTTCGTCGGAGGCGCTGGCCCAGAAGGCGCGGGAGAGCTTCATTGGCATGGCCGACGGTGCCGAACTGGCCAGGAGTGGTTGGGCAGGCTTGACGGGTCAGACGCAAGAGGCGGCTGCCCAGGCCAGAGCTAGCGAAAAGGTCTTCGAACAGCTTGGGGAAACGCTCAAGGAAACCGGTGGTGACGCTGAGGCCGTTGGGATGAAGGCACGCGCTGCGGCGGCCATGCAAACTGCGGCGGCACGGCAGGTTCGTGTTGAAGTCGAGAACCTCAAGCGAGAGTACGAGGCCGCCCTGAAGGCAGGGGACGTTCAGACCGCGGTTTCCAAGCTGCAGCAGATGCAATCCGCGCTCGGGCAAACGCGCCGCGAGGCCTCGGTCACTGCGGCCGAGGTGGCCAACGCCTTTGAACGCATGGGCATTCGGACGAAGGACGAGTTGGCGCAAGCTGCAGCCAACGCACGGCGTGACTTCGATCTCATACGACAGAGTGGCCAGGCCACGGCCGAGGGCCTGCAGACGGCATTCCGCACCTATGCCGAGGCCGCCATCGGAGCCAACGGCGGCGTCGCTTCCGAGTCCTTGAAGGCCGAGGCTGCCATGCGAGGCCTTCAGATCACGACTGATGCCGCAGGTCGATCTATCGTGCAGGCTATGACCGAGGCATCTACAGCGACCGGACAGCTTGGTGACGCCGCAGGATCCGCAGCTGGTCAGTTTCGGGTTCTGGCCAGCGCGGCGGACAGTGCCGCTGCCGCGGCTGCACGGGTAGCCGAGATGAGCCGGAGATACAGCCGTCCTGGTGAGGGTTCAACCGACCCCAAGGACCCCGGCAGAGGAAGTCCGTACGCGCGGCCGCAAGACGCGAAACCAGTCAACTCTGATGGACAGACGCAGGAAGAGTACCTGAGGGCGGAGAAACTTAAGGGGCAGAACGCCGTCGACAACACACTGGCATTCGCGCTCAGGGACAAGCTGCGCACCGGCACGCTGACTCCAGAAGATGCAGACTCGATTCGCGCCGTCATCTCCGCCCTGGACCAGAACGAGGCGATAAACCGTGACCTTGACCGACTCAATCCTGCGGCATTTTCGCTGGAAGGGGCAGCCGACCGAAACGAGTGGCGCAACGTGCGTCAGCAGCTGGCGCAGCAGCTGGCTCGCCTGGGTGGACAACAAGCCCCAGCCGTAGGCCGCACCGTGCAGGTCAGGATCGACACCGGTCGCGGTACCGAGACCGTGAACACCGACGACGCCGGGGCCCAAGCCATCGTGCGTAGTCTGCAGCAGGCCGCCATGCGGGCCGGCAGGTGAACATCTCAGTCCAGCCAGCAGACACTGCCCTCGGCCCAAATACCTGATCGCGCGCGCGCGGCACGATGCCGTGCATGCCCGTCATCACCCTCACTCACCCGACCGCGGGACCCGGCAGCACCCCCTTGGCGGTGCAACTGCCGTCCAACCTGCTTTGGGTGGACCAGTACACCTGGAACCGGGTTGAATCCACACGTCAGTACGCCAGCACTGGCGCTCTGGTGATTGACCAGTGGACGCGCCAGGCCGGCCGACCCATCACGCTTCAAGGCACCCAGGAACGGGCCTGGTGCGAGCGCGGGCTGCTGACCACGCTGCGTGGATGGGCTGACCAGGCCGGGCTGCAGCTAACTCTCACCCACGGATCTGATGCCTACCAGGTGGTCTTCGACCACCAGCAGGCTGCCATTGATGCAGAGCCGCTACCCGACATGCTAGGTGCGCCAAGCCGCTACACGGTGCGCAACAGCCTTGGTCAGGTCATCACCGACGTCGACGTCGACTACTTCAACCCCCAGGCCACAGACCCGTTTCAGGTCACGCTGCGCCTGCTCGTCCTGTGAGGCAATCCATGGATGTACAGAAGACCGACTCACCGAAGACCCAGACCTGCCAGCGCCGGGTCCTGCAGGCCCTGCACCGTGCCATTTCCTCAGTGAAACCCTTCCTGCAGGGCCTCGTTGCGCGGGTGAAGGGCGCAGCTGGTCGGGCAATGCCATGGGCTCAGCAAAACACGCAGGTGCTGGGTGTTGCACTGGTGATCGCGTTGCTCCTGGCGTCACTGGTTTTCGTGTGGCGGTACTGCAGAAGCTGTCGGGACGTTCCGGCACCTTCGCGCGCAGATTCGATTGCCGCTGCCACGATGGCACAGGAATCCAACCTGCTGCTCGGACAACGCATTGACAGGGTAGAGGCCAGTCTCGCCCAGCTGCAGGCTGCTCGCGCGACCGCCTCAGGCTCCAACCGCAATTCCTCGGCTTCCCGTCAGCCGGCCACCTTCCCGCCATCAGCAGGCCAGATCACCGCTCCCGTTTGGGGCACAACCGACCTCGATCGGGCTATTGCGGAGTTTCCCTCGTCCACTCTGGAGCAAACCCAATGAAGCGCAGCACCTTCAAATTGATCCTGGTCGTTGCCTCAGCCTTGGCGCTGAGCGCATGCCAAACGGCACCCACCAAACCTGAGACAGCGGGCCAGGCGCCGGCTGTTCAGAAGAGCACCACGGACCTGATGCTGGAGGTGCGTAAAGCCGAGCTTGAGCTCGAGCGCCTGGAACAGATGGCTTGGCTAAAGTTCGCTGTCGAGTCGGGCAACGACATGGTCAAGGGCTTTGTCATGGGCCGATCCGGCACTGGCAAGCCGGCAGCGTCAGGCGGAAGTACTTCCCAGCTGGTACTTGCCGCACAGGCCCAGGCCGATGCCACTGCGCTCAAGCGTGAAGAACTGGCCGAGCAGCGTTCCTGGTGGAACCGTGGCCTGCAAATCTTCGATCGATTTGTGCCGGTGCTGAACATGACGCAGGACTACCGGCTTCGCAAGCGGCAGATGGACATCAGCGCTGACCAGTACAAGTACACGCTCGACGTCTTCGGTGAAACCCAGCGCCAGGCCTACCGATTCGGTAGCGATGTACTCGACCAGGGACCCTACTTCTTCACGGCACCGCTGGGCAGCTCTGCAACGCGCCTGGATTGAAATCACCTGACAGGAGCGAACACATGCTGCTCGAAGAAGTGGCTGGCGCTGATCTCGACCGCGCCGCTGATGCTGCTGATGTTTGGGTTCGACCTGGTGGTGCAGTTCACGGCGGCCACGATCGCCTTTGCCGAGAGCCCCATGGCCTGGGCTTCGCGCGGCGGCCGTTCGCGGTGCGCGGCCGGTCGCTCTCGTTGCCTGTGCCAGTGGGCGAGTGGCGGGTGAGAGATCGACTGCGCCGCTACATCTGCACAGGCGCAGGGTGGCGCCACCGCGTCGCGCATCCGCTGTGGAGCGCTCCTGCAGCTCAGCCTGAAACCACCCGGACCTGACCGGACGAATTCAAATGCCCATCCAATCTGACGACATCAAACTGCTGCGGTCCGCCGTGATGGCCGACGTACCCGAAGGCGGCGGCGCGGCCACCGGTATCGAGGTGGTCGACGGCCAGAGCAACAACATCTTCCCGGACACGTCCAGCGACGACCGCGCCAGCGGTCGCTTCCGGCTGCGCAAGGTGTTCGGCGCTGCGCACACCGACGACACCGACCTGCTGCTGGGGGCCAGCTTTGCCGTGCTGTCGCCGCCCGAGGACCCGCTGGTGCATGTCAACCTGGTCGAGGTGGATGAGTGGTTCAGCGAGCGGACCGATGCCACCGACAAGATCGAGCGTTACCTGGTCAAGGGTTCGCGCCTGCTCAGCCGCATCCAGGACGTTCACTACGCCGGCGCGCTGCTGCTGCAGCTTTACAACATCGCCCCGGGCACGAGCTTCCCGGAGCCGGGCGACACCATCGTGGTGCGCAACCCCAGCGGCGCGGAGCAGTACGTGCGGGTGCTCAAGACCACGCTGTCCACCGCCTTGGTGTTCCTGGAGGGTGGCCAGCGCGAGATCAACCTGTGTTCGTGTGAGCTCAGCAACGAGCTCGAATTTGATCTGCTCGGCAAGGCGATCCAGCTGACCGACCCGTCGGCCGGCAACACGGCCGTGGCCTACTCGACCACGCCCAGCGTGGGTGCGCGGTTCTATGGCGTCAAGCGCCTGGGCATCGCTGCCGAGATCGGCGACCGGTCGGTGACGGCCGAGGACGGCATCTACTCGCCGATCGTGCCGGCCGCGACGGTCGAGGAGCCTGTGCTGGACGTGTATCCGCTGGTGCCGCGCCCCAGCCTGTCGCGCACCTCGGCTGCAGTGCTCACGCTGCCGGCACAGTCGCTGGCGCTGGGCCCTGGCACGGTGCTGCGCATGCCCACCGCTGCAGAGCCGACCACGGTCGCGTTCACCCACGGCGCGACGGCGTTCACGACGAACAATGCCGGCGAGGTGCTGCAGGGCACCACCGTGGTCGGTACGGTGGACTACCGCAACGGCACGGTGACGATGTCGGGCTCTGCGCCCAGCTACGGCACGCAGTCGCTCACGCTCAGCTACCGGCCGGCCACCGTGGTCGGGGCCCTGGCCCACTCGGCCAGCCAGGAGATCACTACGGGCAACCAGGGGCTGGCCTGGGTGTTTGCCTTTGATCCGCCGCCGGCGCCGGGCACCCTGATGGTCAGCTACATGGCACAGGGCCGCTGGTACACGTTGGAGGAAGACGGCACCGGCCGCCTGTCCGGCGCTGACAGCAGCTACGGCTCGGGCACGATCTCGTTCCAGACCGGTTCGCTGGCGTTGAGTCTGGGCGCCATCCCCGACGTGGGCAGTGACATCATATTTTTGTGGGGTGACGCCGAGACCGCTCAAGCGGCCACAGGGCTGCCCACGCGCGCCTGGGCGGCCATCCCGCTGGCTGAGCCGCCGGCACCGGGTACGTTGGCGTTTGAGTGGGGCCGCGGCGGCACGACGTACAACGCCTCGCTGGCGGCCAACGGCACCGTCACCGGCCCGGCCCAGATCCGTGAGGTCGAGCGCCTTGACGGCGGCACTTACCGCGTGCTGTTCAGCCCGGACACCATGCCCGACGGGCTGATCTCGGTCAGCTACGAAAGCCAGGCCGAGAACGCTGCGTTCACGAATGACGGCGGCGGCAACTACACGCTCAGCGGCGCACCCATCGCGGTCGGCAGTCTGCGCTTCCGGCTGTTCGCCACGGCGTCGACGGGGCTGACCTACGTTTTCAACTGCTTCTCGCGCGGCACCGACGTCTATGCCCGCACACCGGCCGGCAACACGGTCATCGGCACGATCAACAACACAACGGGCGCCGTGAGTCTGGCCGCCGGCGGCGTCACCCTGTCCTCGACGCGCGTTGAGCGCACTTCGTCGAGTTCGTGGCAGGGTGGGTCTGACCCCTGGTACTACGACCGGGTCATCACCGAAAACACCTCGTACACGCTGGATGTCGACGGGGTGCTGCAGATGGGCTACCTGCCGGCCGCAGGCGCATCGGTGCAAAGCGTGGCGGTCTCGCCGCCCTGGCTGATCGAGGTCACGCCGGCTGTGGGGCTGAATCTGGTCACCAATGGCCTGGCGTTCACGTGGGCTGGTGCTGTGCATGCCTCGCGCGACGGCGCGCTCTCGCGCGGCTGGCATGTGGGCACAGCTGCCACCACCCCGGTGGGCAGCGTCAGCAGCGAAGGCCTGATCAGCATGGGCCAGTCGCTGCCGGGTGGATCGAGCAACTCGGTCGCCTGGGCCAACGCCGCGCTGGACGCGGCGTCCATGCTCAACGTCTACCAGGGCGTGTTCAGGGTCGGTGTGGCGCCGATCAAGGCTGGAGCGTTCCAGTTGCAGGCCGGCGCGGTCATCGGCTCGGCCAACAGCGGCGGCGTGCTCTCGGGCGGCTTCGATGGCCTGGTGGACTTCGTGCGCGGCATCGTGCGCTGGGCGGTGGACGACCTGGGTGCCAGCACGGGTGTGCCGGTGCGCGCCGACGAGGTCACATACAACGCGGTCTATCTGCAGTACGTGCCACTGGATGAGGATCTGCTGGGGGTCAAGACCACGCGTTTGCCGCTGGACGGCAGGGTGCCGATCTTCCGGCCCGGTGGTCAGGTGCTGGTGCACAACACGCTGCCCACCGTGCTGCCCAACCCTGTGACGCTGGGCACGGCCTATGACCTGGGGCGCGAGCGAATCGCGGCCGTCAAGGTGCGGACCGTGGCCGGTATCAAGGTGCCCGGTGACCGGTACACAGTCAATTTCAACGCCGGGACAATCACGTTCCCTATCGGCACCGACCTGAGCGGCTTCGACCAGCCGTTCACGGTGCACCACCGGATCGAGGACGAACTGCTGGTGCTTCGTGCCGATATCAGCGGCCGACTGGACCTGGTGGCCGGCCTCACGCACAACTACCCGGCCGAGACCAGTTACGTGTCGAGCAAGCTGCGCAAGGGTGACCTGTTCGCCAGGACGTTCGGCTACATCGAGCAGTCTGCCTGGACCGGCGCCTGGTCGGACGAGTTGATCGGCAGCGCGCCGACGGCCGGCTTCAATGACATCGACTACCCGATCGAGGTGACCAACCGTGGAGCGATCACCGAGCGCTGGGCTGTGATCTTCACCGGTGCCACCCAGGTGCGCGTTGTGGGTGAAAACGTCGGTCAGGTGCTGACCAACGTCAGCATCACCACGGCGATCGAGGCGATCAACCCGCAGACCGGTGCACCGTACTTCACCATCCCGGACCTTGGCTGGGGCGGCGGCTGGTCCGTTGGCAACGTGCTGCGATTCAACACGGCCGCATGCGGTGCCCCAGCCTGGGCTGCCCTGACTGTGCTGCAGGGCCCGCCCAGCGTGCAGAGCGACGCCGCCACCATCGCGTTCCGTGCCGACGTGGACGCCCCCTGACAGGAGACTTGAGTGACATTGCCCGTTTCCACCCCCTGCTGGTTCGATTCGTCGGAAGCGGGGGCGCCTACGCTCAACAATGCGGCCGGCAGCCTGCTGGAGGTGCTGCGTTCGTGCCTGATCAACGGCTTCGGCGCGGTGTCTGTGACCAGCATCGTGGTCGCCAGCGGCGTGGCCACAGTCACGGCCGCTACGCATGGCTTCTCGGCAGCCTATGGCAAGCTGGTGCTCATCGAGGGGGCGCCGGTGTCCGAGCTCAACGGGCGCAAGCGCATCAGCAACGTGCTGACCAACACGTTCACGTTCCCGGCCCCTGGCGTGGCAGATGGGACCTATACCGGCACCATCAGCGCCAAGCGCGCGCCGCTGGGATGGTCCGAGACGCACACCGGAACGAACATCGCCATCGTTGGGTCCACGGCGCCCGAGGCGAAGCCGAACAGTCTGCGGGTCGACGACTCGGGCTCGGCATCCATGTCTCGCTGGTTGTGTATCCCGACGGCCAGCATCACTGACATCAACACGTACTCGGGGCAGGCGCCGTCCAACGCACAGGTGGCCGGTGGTGCCTACGTCCAGAAGGGGCACGTCAACAACGCAACGGCAAAAGCGTGGGCGGTGGTCGGTGATGACCGCGGGTTCTATCTCATCACAGAGATGAACACGTCGCCCCTGCAGTTCGGCATCAACTGGTTCGGCGACATCGAGTCGTTTTATGAGGCGGACGCTGGTAGCACACTGCTTGCCACACAGTCGAACACGACTGTCGCAGGCTCTACCTCCTGGGGGTTGGTGAGTGGCGCTGCGCCGCAGACTTCACCCAGCTTCAACGCGGGCCTTTATGCACCTCGCGGCGTCCTGGTATCCGAAGACCAGCCGATCTACCAGGCGGTGCTTGGAGTGCCTGGTAGCACTGCACAGTCCGGGTCCAGCACGTTTCAAAACCCGGCTGTGTATGCGAACCCGGTGGTGCACGACATCACCTACGTGCTCAGCGCCGGACCCTGCGTGCGAGGACGACTACCGGGTTATGCATGGCTCTTGGCGAACCAGGCGGGCGTGCCGTTTGTAGCGCGCGAGGTTGTGACCGTGGGCTCCAAGGTCTTTCTGTGCGTGCCTTCTCGTTCTGGCAACACGCCGTCCATGCATTTCATCCGACTGGATGGGTGGCGCTGATGCCGGCTGTGACCACGCCGGACAACATCGCGCAGGCGTACCTGATCGGTCGCGCAGGTCGGCATCGCGTGGCCGGCACGACCCGGAACACAGGCACACCGCCGACGCCTGTGCGTCGCCGTGTCCGCCTGCATCGCCAGTCCGACGGACTGCTTGTGAAAGAGACGTGGTCGGCTGCTGCGACTGGCGAGTACGTTTTCGACTTCGTGGCGGCTGGCACCTACTACGTCACGGCCTTTGACCACACCGGGCTGTACGGCGGCGTCATCGAGACCGACGTGGTCGCGGAGCCGATGCCGTGAGTCTTTCGCTCGCCGCTCGTCGTGCCCGGCTTGTGACCGTCCGGGACTTGATACTGGCCAGCGATGGCGGGTCGCTTTTGCTGCTTGACGGCCCCATGGCCAGCAACCCGGGTGAGGCGCCGTCGGGCTCGCCCCTGGCCATCATTGCGCTCGATGTCGAGTCGTTTGCGCTGCATGAGACGTTGGACATCCTGCTGCTGAGCGTGGTCGGCAACGCCGCCACAAGTGGCCAGCCGACCTGGGGTCGGTTCGTTGATGGCGATGGCGTGGGTGTCTATGACGTGACGGCCGGCCCGCCCGGGAGTGGTGCGCAGGCGATTGTGTCCGATGATGACAACCCGACGTCTGCACAGATATGGACCGGCGGGCAGTTGACCGTCACCGGTACGTTCGCGGAGCCCTGACGTGGCCGACTTGGTATTCAGCCGGCCGCGCTACACCGGGGGCCCTGTTGACCTGGTGTTCGGCGACTCAGCCGGAACTGGAGGTGGTGACTCAACGGTCACGATTACGGCCACGTTCTCGGCCATGACGTTCTCGGCGCTGGTGGCATACGACAACCGCAACCCGCGCCGAGCAAGCACCATCGCACGTCTGCCTCACCAGGTGGCCGACCGGGCGCTGCCTGAGACGCGCATGGGCTGGGGCACCAGTCGCCAAGGGCTGCGCGAGGAGCGCACCACCTGGCAGCAGGCAGGCCGCGCTGCGCGCGAGACCGACACCGGCTGGAATCGCCCCGGCCGCATCGTTGACCAGCGCGCCGTGCCCTGGGTGCTGGCTGTGCCGGCTGGAACCCAGGCAGCGTTCGTGCACCAGGCCGCTGAGATGCTGCGGGCTCAGGCGCTGCTGCCCTGGCAGGTCGCGGCAGCCCTGCATGCCACCTCACGCGCGCCGCACCAGGTCGGCCTGCAGGTGCACACCGATCGGGTCGTGCCATGGCTTCTGGCCGCTCGTCAGCAGGCGCTGGCAAGCGGCGGGCGCCAGGTGGCAGCCGCTGCCGGCCTGACGTCGCTGTGGCCGTGGGATGTGGCCCGCGTCATCCCGCCCGGCCGCGAGGTGTGGCCACCGGTGGATCCTGGGACGGTGACGCCCAGGGTGCCCAGCACGCACCTGGTGTTCGGCTGCCCGCCGTGGCTGGGTGGGTCCGTCAATTTGGTCTTTGGGCGGGTGTGCGTGCTGCCGCCACCGGAGCCAGGCGCGCCGCTGCAGATTCTTCCCGCGAGGTTCTACATGAGCGTCCACGACTTAATTGCCTATCGCCTGCCGGAGCTTGTACCGGTCCCGATTTACGACGTTTCGATCAGTGCTGATCGGGGCAGCTTTGGGTGGAGCTTGCAAATCAATGCTCCGGCCAGCTCGTACGACTTGTTGGCTCCGGATGGCGCTCAGCGGGCGCAAATCCGAGTCGTGCTTGACGGCCTGGCCTTTGAGGGCTTGGTGCTGGCGAGGGCACAGCGCGAACAGTTTGGTCAGCGAGGCTGCAGCATTACCGCCCGCAGCATCACCGCCCTTCTGGCCAGGCCGTTTGCTCGCCAGACCCAGCGCCTCAGCACCGAGACGCGTTCAGCCCAGCAGTTGGCATTGGACGCACTGGAGTTCACAGATTTTGCGCTTGATTGGGGGCTTGTCGATTGGCTGGTGCCTGCGGGTGCCTGGAGCCATTCAGGTACACCACTTGAGGCGGTTCAAGCTATCGCGGAGGCAGCCGGTGGGTATCTTCAGAGCGCACGCAGCGGCCCGACGCTATTGGTGCGTCACCCCTACCCCGACCTAGTTGGCGGGTTACCTGGTGGGCCGTGGAACTGGTCGCACCCCACGGTCGTGCCTGACGTCGAATTGGCTCCTGACGCGCTGGTCACCCTGGCCAGCGAAGAGATGGATGGGCCCGACATCAATGCCGTCTATCTTTCGGGTGAGATGCAGGGAGTGCATGGCCTATACAGGCGTGATGGAACTGCAGGCGAGAAGCTCGCAGTTCCTGTCACTGATCCGTTGATGACCGAAGCGCAGGTTGTTCGACAGCGGGGGCGGTCCATCGTTGGCGCAGGAGGCAGAAAGGAGTTGGTCACCTATAGCCTCCCGATCCTAAGCGGCCCCGGTCAGCCGGGGATCCTTGACATCGGCCAACTGGTTCAGATCAATGTTTCCCAGCCCTGGCGAGGTCGGGTTCGATCGGTAAACGCATCAGCAGTTTTCGGTGGAGTCGTCCGTCAGAGCATCCAGATAGAGCGCCCACTCACATCTGTCTGAGGATCGACCGAATGAATCCATACAAGCAACTTCTGGATCTGCTTCCCTTGCCGCCATTGCTCAGTGGCACGGCTACCGTCAGCCATTCGGACGGATCCGTAACGGTAGAACTACCCGGGGGCGGTGAGGTTCGAGTGAGAGGTGTTGCCGCCTCTGGCGACCGTGTTTTGATCAAGGATGGCGAGGTTCGCGGTGACGCTCCCGACCTACCTTTCGTGCTGGTGGAGGAGTAGTCGGGCCCTGCCGTTTCTCTTGAAGTAACGCCGTTCTGCTAGATGCAAATCTGAACTGGCCGATTTATCCAACGCAAGTGGTGCGATTTATCTCGCCGCGCTTCATCATCGAACAGGGCATCACGCCCGACACCTGGGACCGGGAACACGCCCCGTCCCCCTGACACCGGAGAGACTTTTCATGCCCGACGCCACCCTGGAGACCCGCGGCCCCATCAGTCTGGTCACGCTCAACCGCCCGCAGCGCCTCAACGCCATTGGCGGGCAGCTGCTGCCCGACCTGCACGAGGCCCTGCAGCGGGCCCAGCGCGACCCCGAAACCCGCGTCATCGTGCTGACGGGCGCCGGCCGGGCCTTCTGTGCCGGCGACGACCTCAAGGAGTTCAGCGAACAGACACAGTCAGCGCAGCACGTGGCCCAGGTCTGCGCCGACATCCAGCAGATCACCCGCGACCTGATGCTCGGCCCCAAGCTGGTGGTGGGTGCGGTGCATGGCTGGGCGGTCGGGGGTGGTTTCGAATGGGTGCTCAATTGCGACCTGGTGGTGGCCGCCGAGGACCTGAAATGCTTTTTCCCGGAGATGCAGCTGGGCCATTTCGTGACCGGCGGCGTGACGCATCTGCTGCCGCAGGCGCTGGGTCACCAGCGTGCGATGGAACTGATTGTGCTGGGTGAACAGCTCGATGCCCGCGCGCTGCAGTCGCTGGGCCTGGTCAACCGGGTTGTGCCTGCCGATCAGGTGCTGGAACAGGCGCTGGCCCTGGCCACGCAGGTGGCCGAACGCGCCAGCCACGCCACCGCCCTGCTCAAGAAGGCCCTGACCGGCCTGGGCGGCGCGCTGGAAGCGGCCCTGGAGACCGAGCGCCAGGCCGCGATGACCTGCTTTGCCCACCCCGACACGGCGCGGCGCATCGAGGCCTTCGGTGGCCACAAGGGCTGATCAGGACAGCCTATCAGGACAGGTTTGGCAGCCCCGCCACCTGCTCCAGAAAGACCGGCGGAACCGGCGCCACCTTGCGCGTGGCGCGGTCGATGAACACGATGCCGATCTTGCCGCGTGCCACCTCGCGCCCGGTGTCGACACAGTCCATGCAGTAGGCCAGGTCAAAGCCGTAGCGGTTGAAGTCCTGCGGCACCATGCGCACGCGCATGGTCTCGCCGTGAAAACCTTCGGACTTGTACTGCGCCACCAGATCACCGACCACGATGGGGCAGCCGGCCACGTCGGACTCGCGCCAGCCCAGCGACTTGAAAAAGCGCACCCTGGCCTCCGACACCAGGGTCAGCAGCTGGGCATTGTCCAGGTGCCCGCCCTGGTTCACGTGGCTGATGTAGATCTGGATCTCGGTGGCGAAGACAAAGCCCTGCGGCAGCGCGAACTGGATGCGGCTCATGACAAGGCCAGGCGTGCGCTCACTTGCGGTCCGGCAGCTCGATCTTGACCTCGAGCACCTCCAGGTCATCCTGGCGTTCGAGCTGGACCTTGATGTCGTCCGGGTTGATCTTGATGTACTTGCCGATCACAGCCACCAGCTCTTTCTGCAGCGCGGGCAGGTAGTCGGGCTCGGCGGCGTTGCGGCCACTGCGTTCGTGGGCCAGGATGATCTGCAGGCGTTCCTTGGCCACACTGGCGGTCTTCTTTTTTTCGCCCAGGAAGAAGGACAGGAAGGACATGTTCACTTCCTCCCGAACACGCGCTTGAAGAAACCGGGCTTCTCGGCGTCGATGAAACGCAGCGGCTTGTCGGCGCCCAGGAAACGGTCGATCACGTCGCTGTAGGCCTCGGCGACGTCGGTGCCCTTGAGGTGGATGGCCGGTGTGCCCTGGTTGGACGCGGTCAGCACGTTCTCGCTCTCGGGAATGACGCCGATCAGCTTGATGCGCAGGATGTCCTGGATGTCCTCCAGGCTGAGCATCTGGCCGTCGGCCACTCGGCTGGGGTTGTAACGCGTGATCAGCAGGTGCTCCTTGATCGGCTCCTTGCCTTCGATGGCGCGCTGTGTCTTGCTGCCCAGCATGCCCAGGATGCGGTCGGAGTCGCGCACCGAGGAGACCTCGGGATTGGTCACCACCAGCGCCTCGTCGGCGTAGTGCATGGCCATGAGGGCACCGGTCTCGATGCCGGCAGGCGAGTCGCAGACGATGTATTCGAAGCCCATGGCGGCCAGATCGGTCAGCACCTTGTGCACGCCTTCCTGCGTCAGCGCGTCCTTGTCGCGGGTCTGGCTGGCCGCCAGCACAAACAGGTTCTCGCAGGTCTTGTCCTTGATCAGGGCCTGGTTCAGGTTGGCTTCGCCGTGGATGACATTGATCAGGTCATAGACCACGCGGCGCTCGCAACCCATGATGAGGTCGAGGTTGCGCAGGCCGACGTCGAAGTCGATGACGGCGGTCTTGTGGCCGCGCAGCGCCAGGCCGGCAGCAAAACTGGCGCTGGTCGTGGTCTTGCCCACGCCACCTTTGCCGGAAGTGACGACAACGATCTTGGTCATGGTGAAGGTTTCCTCGGGGTGAAGGGTTCGGGTCAGGTGCTCAGGGGGTCGATCACCAGCTTGTCGCCGTCGGGTCCGGCCACCAGGCGCACCTGGGCGGCCTTGCCGGCGACCTCGGGCGGCAGCGCCACCTCGCTGGTGCGGTAAATGCCGGCAATCGAGATCAGCTCGGGCGACATGGACAGGGCGAAGATGCGGGCATCGCCGTTGCCGCGGGCACCGGCAATGGCCTTGCCGCGCAGCGGTGCGTAGACATGGATGTGGCCATCGGCAATGACCTCGGCACCGGGGTTGACCATGGCCATGACGACCAGGTCGCGGCCACGGGCATAGACCTGCTGGCCCGAGCGCAACGGGCGGTCGATGACCAGGGCACCGGGCTCGGGCGGTGGCGCCACGGCCTGAACCGGTTCGGGCGCGGCACTGGCAGGTTCTTGCGGGGCTTCGGTGCGCGGCGGGGGGCGCTGGACCACAGCGTCCGGCGCGGCCAGCAGGCCGGCCGCGGTGGCCTGCTCCATCTGCACCTCGTTGCCACCCCGCACCGCCAGCGGCGACAGGCGGTACTGACGCAGCATGTCGCACAAGGCAGCGAAGTCAGGGCTTGCTTCGTCCGCAGCCAGCGCCTGCAGGTCGATCAGCAGGGGATCGTTGTCGAAAAAATCAGGAACATCGCCGAAGCGCCGGGCGAATTCGTCGGCCAGGCGGGTCAGGTCGGCGGACTTCAGGAGGAGCGCGACCAGGGGCAGGTTGGCGCTCTTGATCTCGAAGGTGACGGGCGCGTTGGCAGCGAGGGCAACGGACATGGGCAGGGGGGTTCCGGGGGGTCGGCCGAAGGAGGCGACCGCTCAGCCGCGCATCTTATCAGCCGGGCGGAAGGCGCACCTCGGGCTTTCGGTGACGGCTTGTGACAGAAGACCTTGGTCAGCAGACTGCGGTCGGATGCCTTCCTGGCCATGCCGGCAACCGGTCTGCTCCGTGCAACTGTCCAGCTTGGCTTGTCAACAAGCCTGTGGATAAAATCCGTGAAAACCTTCAGTTATCCACAAGATCATGGAAATTCTGGAACTTGTCCCCGTTGGCCTGTCAAGCCACTGGTCCTCTTCGCACAGGTTTTTGAGGCTGGCAAGTCCTTGATCTGGATGGAAAAACAGGGCTTTTCCACACAGATAGCGTCCCTCTACTACCACTACTAATCTAAAAAATTAAGAATGTAGATAAGAAGAGTAGGAGCGGGAGACACCGGTTCGAGTCCACCAATGCGTCCGTCGTGGATACCCACGTGCGCGGGCATCCACGAGAGAGACGATCTGGGCGGCTACAGCGTGTGTGTCACCAGCATGAAATCCGGGTCGTCGGCGAACCGTTTGATGACGAAGCCCAGGCTTTTCATCAGCTTGAGCATGCCGGGGTTGTTGGCCAGCACCAGACCCTCGATCTCGGTCAGCCCCTTGTCACGGGCCTCTTCCATGATGCTGAGCATCAGGCGCGAGCCCAGGCCCTTGCCGTTGAAGTCGTCGGCCACCACCAGCGAGAACTCGCAACTGGTCTTGTCGGGGTTGGTGACGTAGCGTGAAACACCGACCACCCGCTCGATCTCACGGTCGTCGCCCGGCACGCGGGTGTCGCGCTCGCGATGGATGGCCACCAGGGCCATCTCGCGGTCGTAGTCGATCAGCGTCAGACGCGAGAGCATGGACGGGGGCAGCTCTTTCAGCGAAGACACAAAGCGGAAGTAGCGGCTTTCGGGCGAGAGGTTCTGCACCAGCTCCTGCAGCATCTGGGCGTCGTCCGGGCGGATCGGGCGGATGGTGTATTCACCGCCGCCTCGCAACGGCCAGCGCTGCTGGTAACGCGCCGGGTAGGGCAGGATGGCCAGGTGGCTGTAGTCGTGGGTGCCGGCCGGCGCATGGTCGATCACCACCCGGGCATCGACCGCCACCGCGCCGTGGGCGTCGACGATGATGGGGTTGATGTCCATCTCGCGCAGTTGGGGCAGCTCGCAGACCATTTCCGAGACCCGCAGCAGAACCTGCTCCAGGGCTTCGCGGTCGATGGCATCGGCACCACGCCAGTCACCCAGGGTTTCGGCCACCCGGGAGCGGTCGATCAGGCGGCGGGCCAGAAACTGGTTGAGCGGTGGCAGTTCCATCGCCCGGTCGTCGATCAGCTCGATCATGGTGCCGCCGGCACCGAAGGCAATCACCGGCCCGAACGGGTCGTCGGTCACCAGGCCCACGCAGATTTCGCGCCCGCGCTGCGCCGGCGCCATCTTCTGGATGGTCACACCATTGATGCGGGCACCGGGCTGGGCCTTGCCGACCGCCTGGATCATGCTGTTGTAGACGTCGCGCACCACGGTGGCGTTGCGCACGTTCAGGGCCACACCATTGACATCGGACTTGTGGCTGATGTCGGGTGAATCGATCTTGAGTGCCACCGGGTAACCCAGCTGGGTGGCGATCATCATGGCCTCGTTGGCGCTGCGCGCCAGGATGGTCTGGGTGACCGGGATGTGGAAGGCCGACAGCAGGGCCTTGGACTCCATCTCGGTGAGTACCTTGCGCCGCTCGGCCAGCACGTTTTCGATGATCAGGCGGGCACCTTCGACATCGGGCTTGGCCAGGCTGGACAGCGGCGGTGGCGTCTGCTGCAGCAGTTGCTGGTTCTGGTAGAAGCTGGCGATGTTGCCAAAGGCCCCGACGGCGGCCTCGGGCGTGCGGAAACTCGGAATGGCGGCGGCGGCCAGAACCTGGCGGGCTTCGCCGACCGAGGCGTCTCCCATCCAGCAGCTGAGCAGGGGCTTGCTCAGGTGGCTTTTGGCGTCGGCCATGGCGCGGGCGATCTCGGTGGCATCGACGCCCGCCTTGGGTGAATGCACCACCAGGATGCCATCCACGGCCTTGTCACGCCCGGCGGCGTCGATGGCGGTGCGGTAGTGCGCCGGGGTGGCCTCTTCGGACAGGTCCAGCAGGTCGGTCAGCGAAGCCAGCGCCGGCAGCTGCGGCGCGATGTCTCTCGCCAGCTCGGGGCTGATCGGGCCCAGCTCCAGCCCGATTTCGCTGGCCCAGTCGGCGGCCAGCACGCCCGGTCCACCGCCGTTGGTGATGATGTTCAGGCGTTTGCCGACCGGTCGGTAGCGCGAGGCCAGGCATTTGGCGGCCGAGAAGAGCTCCACAAAAGAGCGCACCCGCACGGCGCCGGCTCGGCGCAGTGCAGCGTCGAACACGTCGTCGCTGCCGACGATGGCGCCGCTGTGGGTCTGGGCGGCCTGGTTGCCAGCCTTTTTCCGGCCGGCCTTGAGTACCACCACCGGTTTGGCGTTGGCGGCCGCACGCAGTGCGCTCATGAAGCGACGGGCGTTGCCGATGCCCTCCATGTAGACCACGATGCTGTGGGTCTGGGCGTCGTTGGCCAGGAAATCCAGCACCTGGGCGATGTCGACCGAGGTGTGCGGGCCAAGCGAGACCACGGCCGAGAAACCCACCGAATTCTGTGTTGACCAGTCGAGGATGGACGCTGTCAGTGCCCCCGATTGCGATACCAGGGCCAGGGAGCCGGTGGCCGCCAGCGGACCGACCACGCTGGCGTTGAGACCGGCGCGCGGACGCTGCATGCCCAGGCTGTTGGGGCCCAGCATGTGCATGCCGTGACGCCGGGCTACCCGGTGCATCTCGGCTGCCTTATCGGGCGTGACGCCGCTGCCGACGACCAGGGCGGCGCGGCACTTGATGCGACCGGCCACTTCCAGCGCCTGGATGACGTCTTCCGGTGGCAACGCGATGATGGCCAGGTCGGCCCGGGTCTGCGCCAGGTCGGCCAGGGTACCGGTGGTGTGGATGTCGATGAACACCAGTTGCCCGGCAAAACGCTGGGCCCGCAGCGCGGCGCTGACGGCCTGGGCCTGGGCAAAGCGTGGCTCGGTCGAATCCTTTGGGCCGGCAAAGACAGCGATTGATTCGGGCAGAAACAGGGGGGTGAGGTAGTGTTTTTCCATGATCAGGGCATGGCCAGACTCCGGCCTGCCCAAAGGGGCAGACCGCTTAGGCCAGGTTTCAACAGGTATTTATCGGCCACCCGCGTGTCCAGCGGGTGGTGGGCCGACGGCCGGTCGGACTGAGGATCAGTCGGCGCCGATGAGGACCCGCACGTGCGCGGCCACACTGCGCGCCAGCGGACTGAGGACATAGCCGCCCTCCAGACAGGAGATCACCCGGCCCCGGCAGTGGCGCTGGGCCACAGTCATGAGCTGCTGGGTGACCCAGGCATAGTCGGACTCGACCAGGCCGAGGTTGCCCATGTCGTCTTCGCGGTGGGCATCGAAGCCGGCCGAGATGTAGATCATCTCGGGTGCGAAGGCGTCCAGGGCCGGAATCCAGTGTTCGGTCACGGCCGCGCGGAAAGCGTCGCTGCCCGATCGGCTGGGCAGCCCGACATTGACCATGTTCGGGCCGATGGCGCTCTCACCGTTGAAGGGGTAGAGGCCCTTTTCGAAGATCGAGCACATCAGCACCCGCTCATCACCGCGGAAGATGTCCTCGCTGCCGTTGCCGTGGTGCACGTCGAAGTCGATCAGGGCAATCCGGCTCAGGCCGTGCACGTCCAGTGCGTGGCGCACACCCACGGCCACGTTGTTGAAGAAGCAGAAACCCATGGCGGCTTCGCGTTCGGCATGGTGACCGGGCGGGCGCACACAGCAGAAGGCGGTGGGGGCTTCACCGGCAATGACCATGTCGGTGGCCTTGACGGCCGCGCCCGCAGCCCGCAAGGCGGCCTGCAGGGTGTACGGGTTCATGTTGGTGTCCGGGTCGACAGCATGCAGACCTTCGGTCGGCGAGGCGGCGAACAGTTCGCGCACGTAAAGCGAAGCATGGGCACGCCCGAGTTGCTCTTCGGTGGCCAGTGGGGCATCGACCGGGATCATGCAGTCGAGCAGGCCCTTGACCAGCAGGTGGTCGTTGATGGCGCCCAGGCGTTCGGGGCATTCGGGGTGATCGGGGCCCATGGCGTGGCGGGCACAGTCGCTGTGGGTGATGTAGGCGGACAACATGGCAAGGTCTCCTCGGCGATCGGGTCGGTTCCGATCCTGCGGCGGGACCAGTCACCACCTTCACTTTAGGAGTTCAACCTGACGTCAGCCTTGATGTTGAGCAATGTTCTCGAGTGGGGTCTGCAGCTTGGTCAGGCCAGCCCGGTCAGGCTGGCCGCGACCGCGCGCTTGAAAGGCACAAAACGCTCGCCCAGCTGCACCAGCGCATGGCGGATCAGGCGCGCCGGTACCTGTTCGCGTGTGTAGAGCGAGGCGACGGCGTGGGTGGCGAAATACAGGCCGCGGCTGGCCGAGCGGTGCCGTCGCTGGTAACGCGCCAGGCCGGCCGTCTCGGCGATGTCTGCACCGCGCCGTTGCGCCTGCAACACCACCTCCGACAAGGCCTGCACGCTGTGCAGACCGAGGTTGAACCCGTGGGCTGTGACCGGGTGCATGCCGACCGCTGCATCGCCGATGGCGGCAAAACGCCGACCCACCAGGGCGTGTGGCCAGACACCGACCAGGGGGTAGGCGTGGCGTGTGCTGACCAGGCGCATGGCCCCCAGTTGGGAGGCGAAGCGCAGGGTGATGGCTTCGTTGAAGGCGACCTCGGACAAGGCCATCAGGGGGTCGATGTCCTGGCTGGGCAGGGTCAGCACCACCGAGGAACGGTGGCGCCCGGTCTGCTCGCAGGGATTCATCGGCAGCAGGGCCAAGGTCTGGCCGTGGTCGAACCATTCCCAGGCGGTGGCGTGGTGCGGCTCGTCGTGGGTCATCTGGCACACCAGCATGGTGCGGCCGTAGTCATGCAGGTCGGCGCCAATGCCCATGGCGCGGCGGGTGAGCGAATGCCGGCTGTCGGCGGCCACGGCCAGGCGGGCCGTCAGCGTTTGGCCATCGTCGAGTGTGGCGCGGGCGGCCTCTGCGTCGGTGCGGATCTGCACCACCCGCCGGCCGTGCAGCAAGGTGGGTGCCTGACCGGGTTCAGAGGCGCCGAAACTGGCCTGCCAGGCGGCGCGCCGGATGTGGTGGTTGCCAACCAGAAAACCCAGTTCCTGGCAGTGGCTGAGTTCATGGCCGATGCGCATGCGCGCCTGTCGCCCGGCGGGGTGCCCGTCGAGCACCAGGGCATCCTTGAGGGGAGCGATGTGGTCCTGTCCCAGATGTGGCCACAGGCCGAGCTCGCGCAGGTGCTGGGCACTGCGCTGTGTCAGCGCAATCTCGCGTCCGTCAAACGGCGGGTCGGCCAGGGCATCGCGGTCCTGGGGGTCCACCAGCGCCACCGACAGACCGCTGTGGCGCAGAGCGCGGGCCAGGCACAGCCCGGCCGGGCCTGCCCCGATCACAAGGAGGTCGAAATCCATGGAGCGCCAGCATACGCGCCACCGCCACTGGCTCGCTTGACGCAGGTCAAGCGAGTGGTGGGGCCGAGGGACCTCAGCTCTGGGGCTGGCAGGGCATGCCACCCATGCCCATGCCCTGACCGTGCCGGTGCATCATCTTGCCGCTGGCCTGGCCCGGTTTGCCGGATTCGCCCTGCATGCCCATGCGGTGTCCACCGTGCATGCCGGTGCGCATCATGCCGCCCATGGCACGCTGGTCGAAGACCTGCTTCTGCTCGTCGCTCAGCGTGGCATAGAGGCTGCGTGTGGCGTCGATGCGCTGTTTCATGGCGGCGCTGTGGGCCTCATGCTGTGCCTCCATGCGTTCCAGTCGCTGCACCGTGTTCAGCTGGGACCAGTCGGCGCGCTCGGCTGCGGCCCTGGGCTGCGCATCGGGCGAGGTTCGGGCCACAAAGGCCAGCCAGGCTGGTTCCTGTTCGGGCGTGAGCTTCAGGTCGGTCTTGAGCTGCTCCAGGCGTTCGGTGCGCTGGGCCTGCATGTGTTCGCGGTACTGGCCGTGGCGGTGCATCCGGCCCATGCGGGGTGTTTCGGCTTTCTGGACCTCAGCCGATGCGGCCTGGGGGGCCTCGGGGGTGGTGCTGCCCTGGGCGATCGCGGTGGCCGAGACACCGAGCACGGCAGCAGCCAGGCTCAGCGACAACAGGGTCTTGCGGGGAAGGTGCTGGATCATGGGGTCACTCCTTGAAAGGGGGGAACAGAAGGCGGGGCCGGGAGCTTGGCCAGGCACCGCATCGAGGACTCCAGTGTCAAAGCCGGGTGTGTCTGTCCTGTGCGTGAAAGATGACCCTGTGTAAAGTTTTGTTCCACTGTCTGACGGCTTTCCGTCTGGGTCTTGACCCAGGTCAAGGGTGGGCCAGATCGTCCAGGATCGGGCAGTCGGGACGCTCGTCACCCGGGCAGGCACAGAGCAGGGCCTGCAAGCTGCGCTGCATGGCTTGCATCTGTTCGATGCGCCTGTGCAGCTCATCCAGGTGGTGCTGGGCCACCTTCTTGACGCTGGCGCTGCTGCGGCGGCGGTCCTGCCACAAGCCCAGCAGTTCGGTGATCGCGTCCAGACCGAAGCCAAGGTCTCGGGCGCGCCGGATGAAGCGCAGGGTGTGCACATCGGCCAGGCTGTATTGCCGGTAGTTGCTGCCTGTGCGCGCGACGTGGCCCAGCAGGCCCAGCGATTCGTAGTGCCGCAGCATCTTGGGCGAGATGCCGCTCAGGCTGGCGGCGGTGCCGATGGGCACCGGCCAATGCACGGTGCTGTCCCGGTCTTGCGCCGTGGACTGCAGCAGGCCGGGCTTCATGCGGCGACGGTGTAACCCTCTTCGCGAATGGCCTGGGCAATGGCTTCGCGTTCGAGGGCCGATTCCACTTCGACCCGGTTCTGACTGCGGTCGACCTGTACCGTGGCCTTGGGGTCGATTTCGCGGATGGCGCTGATCACGGCTTTTTCGCAGTGGCCGCAGGTCATACCCTGCACGTCGAAGATCTGGCTCATGGGGAACTCCTTGGGATATGCCTGTTTCGAAGCTTGTATTTTCAACCTTGACATGGTGTCAAGGTCAAGCGCTTTGTTACCCGGGCAGGTCTTGACCTTGCCATCATGTGAGGCTTTATGCTCAAGGCATGGATTCCGTGATCGATCTGGGTATTGGCGGCATGACCTGTGCCTCCTGTGTGTCGCGTGTGGAGCGGGTGCTCAAGAAGCAGCCTGGGGTGGCCGAGGCGTCGGTGAATCTGGCGACCGAGTCGGCCCGGGTCATGCTGGCGGGCGAAGCCGCTGAGGACACCCTGTTGCGACTCAAGCGCGCGGTGCGCGATGCGGGTTACGAGCCGCGATCGCCCATGGCCACACAAGAGGAAACACCCCCCGGCTGGCTGGGTGTGCCACGTGATGCCTGGCCGGTGGTGGCCGCCCTGTTGCTGGCAGCGCCATTGGCCTTGCCCATGGTCGGTGATCTGTTTGGCAAGCACTGGATGCTGCCCGCCTGGGCGCAGTTCCTGCTGGCCACGCCGGTGCAGTTTGTGCTGGGTGCCCGTTTCTACAGGGCTGGCTGGCACGCACTCAAGGCCTTGACCGGCAACATGGAGCTGCTGGTGGCCATTGGCACCACGGCGGGCTGGTCCTTGTCAACCTGGTTGTGGTGGCGGGCCGAACCCGGTGAAATGGTCCACCTCTATTACGAGGCCTCGGCGGTGGTGATTGCCCTGGTGCTGCTGGGCAAGTGGCTGGAGTCACGGGCCAAGCGCCAGGCCACCGATGCCATCCGTGCCCTGCATGCCTTGCGGCCCGAGCGGGCCCACCTGCTGCCCGACGGCGTCAAGCGCACCGAACTGACCGATGTGGCGGTGGACGAACTGCTGCCCGGTGACCTGGTTCGGGTGCTGCCCGGCGAGCGCTTCCCGGCCGATGGCGAGGTGCTGATCGGTGAATCGCAGGCCGACGAGTCCATGCTGACCGGCGAATCGATGCCGGTGCCCAAACAGCCCGGCGATGGGGTCACGGGCGGGGCCATCAATGGCGACGGCTCGCTGGAGGTGCGGGTGCGCGCGGTGGGTGCCCAGAGCGTGCTCTCGCACATCATCGCCCTGGTGCAGGACGCCCAGGCGGCCAAGGCGCCGGTGCAGCGGCTGGTCGACCGCGTCGCGGCGGTGTTCGTGCCGGCGGTGCTGCTGATTGCCATGGCCACCCTGGTGGTCTGGTGGCAGCTGGGCGCCCCCATCGAGACCGCCCTGCTCAATGCCGTGTCGGTGCTGGTGATCGCCTGTCCGTGTGCACTGGGTCTGGCCACCCCGGCGGCCATCATGACCGGAACCGGGGTGGCGGCGCGCCACGGCATCCTGATCAAGGACCCGGTGGCGCTGGAGATGGCACACCGGGTGGACACGGTTGCATTCGACAAGACCGGCACGCTGACCGAAGGCCACCCTCGGCTGCGCATGGTCGAGGTGGCCGACGGGGTGGACGAACTGGCGGTGCTGCAGGCCGCTGGCACGCTGCAGAGCCAGAGCACCCACCCGCTGGCCCAGGCGGTCGTTGATGGTGCACGTGCGCATGGGTTGCGCATTGAACCCGAGACCGCGCGCGATGTGCAGGCGGTGCCGGGCCGGGGCATGGTCGGGCGTGTCACCGGTGCCTGGCTGGCCCTGGGCAGCCTGCGCTGGATGCAGGAACTCGCGGTTCCTGACTGCCCCCTGGTGCAGCGTGCGCTGGTGCTGCAGGAGGAAGGCGGCACCGTGTCGATGCTGGCCACCGGCAGCGAAGAGGGTGTCTGGACGCCGCTGGCCCTGTTCGTGTTCGGTGACGAAGCCAAACCCGGTGCGGCTGCAGCGCTGGAGAGCCTGCGCGAGCAGGGTATGCGTCTGCGCATGGTGTCGGGCGACAGCCGCGGCGCTGCGCTGGCCATGGGCCACCTGCTGGGCCTGCGCGCCGACCAGGGCGAGGTGCTGGCCGAGGTTTTGCCAGGTGACAAGGCCCGCGCAATAGAGAACCTCCGGGACAAAGGCCAGCATACAGTTGCCATGGTGGGCGACGGGGTCAACGACGCCCCGGCACTGGCCGCTGCCGATGTGGGCATTGCCATGAGCCACAGCCAGGGTGGTGGTTCGGACGTGGCCATGCACGCGGCCGGCATCACCCTCATGCGCGGCGACGTGGCCCTGGTGGGTGCTGCGCTGGACATTTCGCACCGCACAGTCTCCAAGATCCGCCAGAACCTGTTCTGGGCTTTTGCTTACAACACCGCCGGTATTCCACTGGCTGCGATGGGCTTCCTCAGCCCGGTACTGGCCGGTGCTGCCATGGCCTTGAGTTCGGTCAGTGTGGTCAGCAACGCCCTGCTGCTGCGACGCTGGCAACCGCCCCGATAGCGTCCACGGGCCACAGGCGCTTTCGTTGATGCCGGCCACAGCCTGCCCCCGTGTAGGCCTGGAGCGGGTATAGAGGGACAGCCACAGACCCGTTGCAGTTCGTGGACACCCGCGTGCGCGGGTGTGACGGGGCCAGGGTGTTGTGGTCGCTGTGTCTTGTGGCCCCTTCTGCCATCCACTTCCATCATCCCCGCGCATGCGGGCATCCAGCGGCAGGCACAGACCTCCCCTTTTCTCAGCCCCTTCCGTCATGCCTGCGCACAGCCTGCTCCCGCGAAGGCATTGGGCGGGCAAGAACGTCCAGTTACCATCTCCTGGGCAAGGCTTGACGTGCATCAACGCGCGTGGGCTTCAAATCGGAGATGCTCACACACTCAGGGCTTCATGCGAGAGCCCATCTTGGAGACACGACCATGAACCACAAAGCCCTGCAAGTCATTCGTGACGAACATGCCAGTCTGGCGGCCATGCTGCGCTCGCTGGTGCAGATGGTGCGCCGAGGCCCCGAGCCGGACGGCAAAGACGAGCACGAACGCTTTTTTGATGTGCTTCGGGCCATGCTGTTCTACATCGACGAGTTTCCCGAAAAACTGCACCACCCCAAGGAAACCGATCTGCTGTTTCCGCGCATCGCCCAGGCCTCACCCGAGGTGGTCGATGCCATTGCCCAGCTCGACCGCGATCACGACGTCAGCGAGGGCAAGGTGCGTGAACTCATGCACCTGCTGATGGCCTGGGAATACCTGGGCGACACGCGTCGGCAGGCGTTCGAAGACGCCGCCAAGCTGTACGTCGAGCGGTATCTGCAGCACATGGGGCTGGAAGAATCGGTGGTGCTGCCGGCGGCAGAGAAGTCGCTCACCGATGCCGACTGGCACGCCCTGAACGCGGCCTTTGCCACCAACCAGGACCCGCTGAACGCCCGTATCCCACGCGACCCGATGTTCGATCGGCTGTTCACCCGCATCGTGATGAAGGCACCTGCACCGGTGGGCCTGGGGCAGGACTGATAGGCTGAAAGGCAATCGGGCAGGCCCAACTCCCTCTCAGCTACTGAGGCACCGCCACCTTTCGTCCCGTCGTGCCCGCGGATGCAGGCATCCATGTGCACCCATTGCGGTTTGATCCGCAAAGGTTAAGCAAAGCATTGCCGTTCATCCGCCAGAGCAATAAAAACCCTCTATCCACCTTCCGTAACAAAAGGTTTTTTGGAATACTTAGGGTTTCATTGGTCTTGCCGCTAACGTGGTGCCCCATGTCCCAATCAGTCAACCCCCTGTCGCAGCCCGAGGGCGCCGAAGTGCCGGTGTCCTTGCGGGCCCTCATGCAGCAGCTCGGTCAGGTCGCCGGTGTCCAGGGTTTGTCGGCACACGGCCGTTTTTTCGATGCGTTTCGGGCCATCTGCCTGACGGTGGATCCGACCCTGTTGTGGCAGTCACAGAGCAACGGTCTGGCCGATTTCCTGGCCGCCATCTGCAGTGTGGAAGACCGGGTTCAGGACGGCTCGCTGGACGATGAGGCCAGTCTGGATGCCCTGATGGCCGTGCTGGCGGTGCACGGTTACCTCTCGCCAGCGGCCCGGCCGGTGCTGACCGACCGCCTCAGGCGCACGCTGGCCTCCTACCAGTCGGCGTTCTGGCAGGAAGACGAGGCCCCAGCCGCTGAAATTGCCCCGCCTTCGCCAGTGGACAGCCTGGTCGACTGGAACGCCCTGGGCGTGCGCCTGATGCCGTCGTCCAGCGACCGGGCAGACCCGGCAGATGCCCAGGACGACGCGGAATGGGAAGCCTTCCCGGCCATCTTCCCCAACGGGCCGACCCTGCACTAGTCATGGTTGGGGCCGGTTGGCCCTGCCGACCGCGTCCAAGTGGACCTGCCGGTCTGGGAGAAGATGGCGTATCGTCGCGCCAATTGCATCTTCTTCGGACCCCGCCATGGCCATCGGTCAATTCGCCTACGCCAACCACAGCACCCGCTTTCTGGCCTGTGAGCCCCTGGCCGACCAGCCGTTCGCGGTGGCCGGAGTGCCCTACGACGGGGTGGTGACCAACCGCCCCGGGGCGCGCTTCGGGCCGCAGGCCATTCGCAGCGCCAGCCTGATGCTGTGTGACGGCATTCACCCGGTGTTCGACGTGTCGCCGCTGGAGCACCTGGGCGATGCGCTGGACCTGCGCCTGCCCAATGCCTCGCCGCTGGATGAGGTGCGCCGGCACATCGAAAGCCAGGCGGCCGAGCTGATGGCGCGCCACCACTGTGTGTTCCTGGGGGGTGACCACTCGGTGACCTTGTCCTTGCTGCGTGCGGCCCGGGCACGCCACGGTGGTCAGCCGCTGGCCCTGGTGCATTTCGATGCCCACTGCGACACCTGGACCGACCATTTCGGCGAGCCCTCGGGCCACGGCACCTGGACCTACGAGGCTTTGCAGGAGGGCCTGGTCAGCGCCGCCCACACGGTACAGATCGGCATACGCTCCGCGGGCGTGCGCGAAGCGCGCGAGTACGTGGCCGACCAGGGTGGGCAGATCTTCACCGCCCGTGCCCTGCGCGGTCTCGACGGCGCCGGTCTGCAGCCGGTGATCGCTGCCATCCGCGACCGCATCGGCCAGCGCCCCTGCTACCTCAGCCTGGACATCGACTGCCTGGATCCGGCGTTCGCGCCCGGCACCGGCACGCCCGAGCCCGGTGGGATGACCAGCTCACAGGTGCTGACCCTGCTCGAGGACCTGGCCGATCTGAACTGGATCGGCATGGACTGCGTGGAAGTGGCCCCGGCCTACGACCATGCCGAGCTGACCAGCAACGCCGCCGCCAGCTTTGTCTGGACCTACCTGTGCGGGCAGGTGGCGCGCCGTCTGGGCCGCCTGGCGGAGGTCTGATCATGGCCAGCACGTCCCTGATCGGCTCGGACACCCAGCTCAACCGCCGCAGCTACTACGAGGCCAGCGTGCAGCGGCCGGCCGCCCACTCGCCGCTGCAGGGTGCGCAGACGGCCGATGTGCTGGTGGTGGGTGGCGGCTTTGCCGGGCTGAGTGCCGCACTGGAACTGGCGCAGCGTGGCTATGCGGTGGTGTTGCTGGAGGCCGACCGCATCGGCTCCGGTGCATCGGGTCGCAACGGCGGCCAGGCCATCGTCGGTTATGCCTGTGGCCAGGAACCGTTCGAGCAGCAGTTGGGGGCGGCCGAGGCGCGCCGGGCCTGGGACATGTCGCTCGAAGGTCTGGATCTGATCCAGCAACGCATCCATACCCACGGCATCGACTGCGACTGGGTGCCGGGTTACCTGTATGTGGCCGACAGCCCGCGCAAGGTGCGCGCGCTGCGCGAGGAGGTCGATGGCCTGCAGGCGCTGGGCATACCGTGTGACTGGGCCGAGGGGGCCGATGTGCCGCGCCTGATCGACAGCCCCCGCTACCGGGCCGCGGCCTACGAATCGCGTTCGGGGCACTTGCACCCGCTCAAGTACGCACTGGGTCTGGCCAAGGCCGCGCGCGAAGCCGGGGTGCGGATTTTCGAGCGGTCGCCGGTGACCGGGTTGACGCGCGGCGCCACGCTGGTGGCACGCACCGAGCAGGGTCAGGTGACGGCGCGTTTCGGTGTGCTGGCCGGAAACTGCATGCTGCCCGAGTATGGGCCCCAGGTGGCGCCGGAGATCGCGCCGCGCATCATGCCGGTGGGCACCTACATCCTGGGCACTGCCCCGCTCGATCCGTCGCTCTGCCGCCGGCTGATCCCGTCGAACGCAGCGGCCTGCGACAACAACGTGGTGCTCGACTATTTCCGTTTCAGCGCCGATCACCGCATGCTGTTCGGCGGGCGTGTCAGTTACACCACACGCACCCCGGCGCGCCTGGAAGCCGTCATGCGTCAGCGAATGGGCGAGGTGTTTCCGGCGCTGGCCTCAGCGCCGGTGGAGTACCTGTGGGGCGGTTTTGTCGACATCAGCATGAACCGCTCACCGGACTTCGGCCGACTGGGCGACAACCTCTACTATCTGCAGGGCTTCAGCGGCCACGGGGTGGCGCTGACCGGACTGGCCGGCCGGCTGGTGGCCGAGGCGGTGGCGGGTCAGGCCGAGCGTTTCGACCTGTTTGCCCGTCTGCGGCACCACCGCTTTCCGGGTGGCCGGCTGATGCGCACCCCCAGCCTGGCGCTGGGGATGTGGTGGTACCGCACGCGGGACGCGCTGGCCGGCTGATGCGTCAGCCAAGGGCCTGGTGCACGGCGGTGGCGATCGCCGGGCCCCAGCGCCCGATGCCGGTCAGCGGCGCGTATCCGTAGCCGATCACAAGTCCGCGCAGGTCCTGGCGCGCCAGGCAGTAGGCTGACAGGGGCCGCACCGTCAGGCCCTGCAGAGCCAGCTGGCGGGCCAGGGCGACATCGTCCACCGGAGCCGGCAGGCGCAGGCACAGGTGCAGGCCCTGTTCGGCGCCGCTGATGAAAGGCCCTTGGCCTCCAGGGGCGTCAAGCACCGGTTGCAGGGCCTGGAGCAGGCAGCGACGCCGTTCGGCATAGCCCTGTCGCGCCTTGCGCAGCGCGCTGGCGAAGTGGCCCATCTCGATGAACTCGGCCAGCGCCGCCTGGGTCGGCATCTGACCGGGGCGGTTCAGGTCGTAGTGGGCCTGGCGGAAGGCCTCGGCCAGCGCCTTGGGCACCACCAGATAGCCCAGCTTCAGGCCGGGGTAGAGCACCTTGGAGAAGGTGCCCATGTAGAGCACACGGCCGTCGGCGTCCAGTCCCTGCAGCGAGGACAGCGGCGGACCGCTGAAGCGGTACTCGCTGTCGTAGTCGTCCTCCAGCACCCAGGCGCCGTGGGCGCGCGCGGTGGCCAGCAACTGGTGGCGCCGGGCCAGCGACATCACGGCGCCGGTCGGGTATTGGTGGGAAGGTGTGACGTAGATCAGCCGGGGCGATTGCGCCTCGTCGGTCGGGCCGGGGCAGATGCCTTCGTCGTCCACCGGGACCGGGTGGATGCGCTGGCCGCAGGCGCTCAGGGCCTTGGCCGCACCCCAGTAGGCGGGGTCCTCCACCCAGACCGTGTCGCCGTGGTCGGCCAGCAGGCGGGCGCACAGCTCCAGCGACTGCTGGGTGCCGGTGGTGATGACCACCTGGTCGGGGTCCAGGTGCACGCTGCGGAACACCCGCAGGTAGTCGGTGATGGCACGCCGCAACGGCGCGTAGCCGCCCGAGGCGTTGTAGTCCAGCATGTCCGGGTAGGTCATGCGCCAGTGCTTGTTCTGCAGCCGCTGCCACAGGGCCAGCGGAAAGGCGCTGAAGTCGGCGATGCCGGGGGTGAAGGGCTGAACCTCCAGCTCCCGGGCACAGAACTGCCGACTCAGGGTCTGGCCACGCGCCGACAGACCGCCTGCCGGGGTGCCGGCTGGCAGGTGCTGGCGGGCGCCGCCGTTGCCGCGCCCGGCACGGGGCACGTTGTCGTGCACATACGTGCCGCTGCCCACATGGCTGCTGAGGTAACCCTCGACTGAGAGCTGGTTGATGGCGGCCACCACCGTGTTGCGCGAGAGCTCCAGGTCCTGCGCCAGGTCACGGCTGGACGGCAGGCGCTCACCCGGCGCCAGCTTGCCGTCCAGTACCGCCCGCCGCAGCGCCTCGTAGAGCTGCCGGTGCAGGGGCAGCGCATCCTGGCTGCCCAGCCGGTGCATCTCCGCCAAAAGAAATTCAGAAAGCATGAGGAGTCCGACAGGACGACGATGAGGTGCCACCACAACCCAAGCGCCAGTCCAGCACGCGCCGCGGAACCGGCTTTGCCGGGCCGCAGGCGCGGTCCCCCCTTTGGTGTGGTGAGTTGGGCTTTCTGGAACGCACAACCGCGTCTTTTCGGCCCTGATGTCGTTGCAAATCCTCGCCATAGTCGAACTATGGCTGTGGTTTGCGCCTAATCAGTGCCAAAAATCCATCGGTTCTGCTGTTTCCATCAAGCCCAACTCACCACACCGGGGAAGACGCGAAGCGGCGCAGGGGGGTCATTCCAATTGGCACCATCACGGCATGCCAACTGGCTCCCATTGTGATCCAATTTTCAGAGCAGAATCAAGTCTAGGAGACTCCATGAAGACGCCACCCTGCATGGTCTGGCTGCCTGCCGACCACCGCCTGCTGGGCGATCACGGGCACCAGATGCCTTTTCTGCTGCTGGGCGACAAGTACGCCCGTGCGGTGAAGGTGTCCGCCCACGCCCAGCCTGTCATGTTCCCGCTGGCCGACGTCGAGCAGATCGACGAGCTGCTGTCGCTGGTGGACGGCGTGATGCTGACCGGCTCGCCGTCCAATGTGCACCCTTCGCATTTCGACGAGGCGGTGGCTGACCCCAGCCTGCCCCTGGACCCGGTGCGCGATTCGCTGACCCTGGCCCTGGTCAGGGCCTGCGTGCACCAGGGCGTGCCCTTGCTGGGCATCTGCCGCGGTTTCCAGGAGATCAACGTGGCCCTGGGAGGCGCCCTGCACCAGCGGGTGCACGAGGTGCCCGGCCAGATGGACCACCGTGAAAACAAGGGCGCACCGCCGGACGTGCAGTACGCGCCGTCGCATCCTGTGCGTTTCGTCCCGGGCAGTCCGTTCGAGACCTGGGCCGGAGCCCGCGAGGCGCGCGTCAACTCGCTGCATGGCCAGGGCATTGCGCGTCTGGCGCCCGGCCTGGAGGCCATGGCCCACGCCCCCGACGGTCTGGTCGAAGCCTTTGCCGTGAAGGGCGCGCGCACCTTTGCCTATGCGGTTCAGTGGCACCCGGAGTGGCGCAGCCACGAGAATGCCTTCTACAGTGCCATCTTCGAGGCCTTCGGTCGGGCCTGCCGCCAGCGCATGAGCCTGCGCTTGCAGGCCGCCGACCTGGCCCGGCACTGACGCACACGATCAACCACCAAGGAACCGGCAGATGAATGCCCCGCAGAACTTCAACGACCTGGAGCAGTGGCTCAACCGAAACCGCGTGACCGAGATCGAGTGCCTGGTGCCCGACCTCACCGGCGTGGCCCGCGGCAAGATCCTGCCACGCGAGAAATTCACCGAGGACCGCGGCATGCGGCTGCCGCACGCCATCGTGGCCATGAGCGTGACCGGCGAGCAGCCCACCAGCGGCTCGTACTTCGATGTCATTGAACCGACCGACCGCGACATGCAGCTGCGCCCGGACCCGTCCACCGTGCGCATCGTGCCCTGGGCCAGCGACCCCACCGCCCAGGTCATCCACGACTGTTTCGACCACACCGGCAAGCTGGTGCCCTACGCCCCGCGCTCGGTGCTGCGCCACATCTGCAACCTGTACGAGGCCGAGGGTTGGTCGCCGGTGATCGCACCCGAGCTCGAGTTCTACCTGACCGCCCGCAACACCGACCCCAACACCCTGCTGCGTCCGCCGGTGGGCCGCAGCGGTCGGGCCGAAACCTCGCGCCAGGCCTACAGCATCGACGCGGTGAACGAGTTCGACCCGCTGTTCGAAGAAATCTACGAGTATTGCAACCTGATGGAGCTCAATGTCGACACCCTGATTCATGAGATCGGTGCCGGCCAGATGGAGATCAATTTTTTCCACGACCATCCGCTGGGCCTGGCCGACGAGGTGTTCTTCTTCAAACGCACGGTGCGCGAAGCGGCGCTGCGCCACGACATGTACGCCACCTTCATGGCCAAGCCGATCGCCGGCGAGCCCGGCAGCGCCATGCACATCCACCAAAGCATCGTCGACAAGGCCAGCGGCAAGAACCTTTTCAGCAACCCGGACGGCAGTCCCAGCGAGGCCTTCTTCCATTACATCGGTGGTCTGCAGCGCTACATCCCGGCGGCCATGGCCCTGGTGGCGCCCTACGTCAACAGCTACCGGCGCCTCTCACGCCACACGGCGGCACCGATCAACATCGAGTGGGGTTACGACAACCGCACCGTGGGCATCCGCTCGCCCATCTCCAGCCCGGCCGCGCGCCGTGTCGAAAACCGCGTCATCGGAGCCGATGCCAACCCCTATGTCGCCATGGCCATGACGCTGGCCTGCGGCTATCTGGGCATGAAGAACCAGATCAAGCCCAAGCCCGAAATGAAGGGTGACGCCTACCTGGCCCCCTACGCGCTGCCGCGCAGCCTGGGCGAGGCGCTGGACTGGCTGCGCCGCGAATCCGACCTGCACGAGGTGCTGGGGAAGGAGTTCGTGACCATCTACACCGAGATCAAGGAGCTCGAGTTCGAGGAGTTCATGAAGGTGATCTCGCCCTGGGAGCGCGAGCACCTGCTTCTGCATGTCTAACCCCCCCGCGCCGCTTCGCGTCACCCCCCAGGGGGCAACGCCAGCGGCCCGGCAAAGCCGGTTCCGCGGCGTTATGGACCGAAGCCCTTCCCGGCGTCCCTTTCCGTGAAAGCGAGTACCTTGTGAACACTTCTTCCCTCATTGCCCCGCCGGTGCTGGTTCAGCGTGCCGAGAAGCACGACACCAAGTCCATCCAGGCGCTGGACAGCGCGCACTTCCTGCACCCGTTCACCGACCACGGTGACCTGGCCACGCGCGGTGCAAGGGTCATCACCCATGCCGATGGCATCTATGTCTGGGATTCCGAGGGGCACAAGATCCTCGACGGCATGAGCGGGCTTTGGTGTGTCAATGCCGGATACGGCCGCAAGGAACTGGCCGACGCGGCCTACCGGCAGATGATGACGCTGCCCTTCTACAACAGCTTCTTCCAGACCACCAACGTGCCAGCGGTGCAGCTGGCCACCAAGCTGGCGCAACTGGCACCCCAGGTCGGCGGGCGCCGTTTCGAACACGTGTTCTTCTCCAGCAGCGGTTCCGAGAGCAACGACACCAACGTGCGCATGGCGCGCCGATACTGGGACCTGTTGGGTCAGCCCCAGCGCAAGGTCATCATCAGTCGCCACAACGCCTACCACGGCTCGACCATGGCCGGTGCCTCGCTGGGTGGCATGAGCGGCATGCATGCCCAGGGCGACCTGCCGATTCCCAACATCGTGCACATCGATCAGCCTTATTTCTTCGAGAACGCGAACCCGGGCGAGAGCCGCGACGACTTCGGCATCCGGGCCGCGCGCTGGCTGGAGGAGAAGATCCTGGCGGTCGGGCCGGACAAGGTGGCGGCCTTCATCGCCGAGCCGGTGCAAGGTGCCGGCGGCGTGATCATCCCGCCGGCCACCTACTGGCCCGAGATCCAGCGCATCGTCGACCGGTACGGCATTCTGCTGATCTCCGACGAGGTCATCTGCGCCTTCGGACGCCTGGGCCACTGGTTCGCCTACGAGAAGTTCGGCTACCGCCCCGACCTGGTCACCTTCGCCAAGGGCGTGACCAGCGGCTACATACCGCTGGGCGGGGTCATGGTGGGCGACCGCGTGGCCAAAGTGCTGATCGAGCAGGGGGGCGAGTTCAACCACGGCTACACCTACAGCGGCCACCCGGTGGCCTGCGCCGTCGCGCTCGCCAACCTGGAGCTGATGGAGCGCGAGGGCCTTGCGCAGCGGGTGCGCGAGGACACCGGCCCCTACCTGGCCGAGCGCTTTGCCGAGCTCAACAGCCACCCGCTGGTGACCGAGGCCGAGACCTGCGGTCTGGTGGCCGGCCTGGTGCTGGTCAAGGACAAGGCGCGCCGTGAAATGTTCGACCCCGACCTGGCGGTGGGCATGGTCTGCCGCGGCCACTGCTTCCGCAACGGACTGATCATGCGTGCGGTGGGCGACCGCATGATCATCGCCCCGCCCCTGAGCATGAGCCGGGCCCAGATCGACGAGATGATGGCCCTGATCGTGCGTTGCCTGGACGCGACGCATGAGGAGTTGAAGATCCAGGGTCTGTGCGCGTGACATCTCATGGGCAACCTGCACCATGGTGGGGCAAAATTTTTGCTACAGTGCCCGCTTGAGTGCCCCGCGGCGTCTGAAGGTGGCCTGCTTATTGCTAAGTTGCGTTTGCAGACCGGGTTGAACCGCATTCACTGTTTTTTTGTCCCTCCACATCCTGTACGGAGTACCTGACCCATGAAGAAACAAGCCCTGGCCCTGGCGATGTCGGTCGTTTTCCTGGCCGCCTGTGGCAAGAAAGAAGAGGCTGCAGCCCCGGCGGCAGCGCCTGCCAGCCCCACCGCCCAGGTGCTGAACATCTACAACTGGGATGACTACATCCCCGATGGCATGCTGGCCGCCTTCGAGCAGGAAACCGGCATCAAGGTCAATTACGACACCTTCGACAACAACGAGACCCTGCATGCCAAGCTGATCGCCGGCAACTCGGGTTACGACATCGTGGTGCCGACCATCGGCTTCTCCAAGAAGCAGCTGGAAGCCGGCATGTACCAGCCGCTGGACAAGAGCCAGATCCCCAATCTGGCCAACCTCGATCCCACCTTCATGAAGAAGCTGGCCTCGATCGACGACGGCAACCGACACTACGTGCCCTGGGGCTGGGGTTTCACCACCGTGGGCATCAACAAGCAGAAGGTGGCGGCGGCCCTGGGCACCGACGCCCTGCCGGCCAACTCCTGGGAGCTGGTGTTCAACCCCGAGTACAGCAACAAGTTGCGCGGCTGCGGCATCCTGTTCCTGGATTCGCCCACCGAAATCATGCCGGCGGCCCTTCATTACATCGGCAAGGACCCCTACAGCAGCAACCCGGATGACCTGCGTGCCGCCGGCGAAATGCTGGCCAAGGTCCGCCCCGACATCCGTCAGTTCTCCAGCAACATGATCGACGACATCGCCGGCGGTCTGGGCTGTGCCTTCGTCGGCTGGTCGGGCGACATCAACATCGCCGCCGACCGCGTCAAGGAGCAGGGCGGCGCCGACGAAATCGTGCCGCTGCTGCCCAGCACCGGGGGCATTTTCTTTGTCGACGTGATGGCCATCCCGGCCGATGCGCGCAACGTGGCTGCCGCCCACAAGTTCATCGACTTCTTCCTGCGTGCCGAAAGTGGCGCGTCCATGGCCAATGAAATGAACTACCCGACCGGCAACAAGGCCGCACTGCCGCTGATCAACGAAGAGATCAAGGGCAACGAGACCATCTTCCTGAACGAAGAGAACATGGCCCGTCTGGTGCCCTCGGGCAGCTACCCCAATGAGCTGAGCGGCGTGCTCAACGAGGTCTACAACGCTTTCAAGCGCGGCCGCTGATTTTCGTTGGCCAACACACAGGGCTGTTCATCCCACGGGTTGGACAGCCCTTTTTTTATCTGCATTCCGCATGAACGACAGGTGCTGACATGGTGGACAACCCGGGTTTTCTGGTGACGGAGAAGGTGGTCAAGCGGTTCGACGACACCGTGGCGGTGGACGATGTGTCCCTGTCCATCGGCAAGGGCGAGATTTTTGCCCTGCTCGGTTCTTCAGGTTGCGGCAAGTCGACCTTGCTGCGCATGCTGGCCGGTTTCGAGACCCCGACCTCGGGCCGCATCCTGCTCGGTGGACAGGACGTGGTGGGCATGCCGCCCTATGTGCGCCCGGTCAACATGATGTTCCAGTCGTATGCCCTGTTTCCCCACCTGTCAATCTGGGAGAACGTGGCCTTCGGTCTCAAGCGCGAAGGCCTGCCCAGGGACGAGGTGGCCAAGCGCACCGACGAAATGCTGGCCCTGGTGCAGTTGACCCCGTACGCCAAGCGCAAGCCGCACCAGCTCTCGGGTGGTCAGCAGCAGCGGGTGGCGCTGGCGCGCAGCCTGGCCAAAAAGCCCAAGCTGTTGCTGCTGGACGAACCCCTGGGGGCGCTGGACAAGAAGCTGCGCGAGCAGACCCAGTTCGAACTGGTCAACATCATCGAGAAGGTCGGCGTGACGGTGGTCATGGTCACGCACGATCAGGAGGAGGCCATGACCATGGCCAACCGCATCGCCATCATGAGCAAGGGGCGGGTGCTGCAGGTGGGCTCGCCGCAGGAGATCTACGAGTACCCGGCCAACCGATTCGTGGCCGATTTCATCGGCAACGTCAACCTGTTCGAGGGCAAGCTGACGCTGGACGAGCCGGACCGTTGTGCCGTGGGCTCCTCGATTGGCGAGGTCCACGTGGGTCATGGCATCAGTGGTGCGGCCGGCATGCCGGTGGCGGTGGCCGTGCGACCCGAGAAGATCGACATTGCCAAGGAGCGGCCGGTGGGCGTGGACCACAACGTGTTCAGTGGCCGCGTCAAGGAGATCGCCTATTTCGGCTCATACAACACCTTCATCGTGGTGACGCCCCAGGGCACCAAGGTCAAGATCACCGAGCCCAACGGATCGCGGCATGAGCAGCTGGACGTGACCTGGGAGGACGATGTGTTCTTCTGGTGGGACGATCTGGACGCCGTCGTTCTGCGCGACTGATTCAGAGACAGGAGCGATCCATGGCTTCTTCCCTACCGATTCCAGGCAAGCGCTTCGTCATCGGGGTGCCGTTCACCTGGCTGCTGCTGTTCTTTCTGGCGCCCTTTCTGATCGTCCTGTACATCAGTTTTGTGGACCAGGGGGCGGACATCCACCCATTCAAGGCCCTTTGGGACGCCGAGGCCGGGGTGCTGCGCCTGCGCTACGAGAACTACCTGTCCATCTTCCGCACGCATGAGGGGGCGCCGCTGTTTCGCACGCTCTACATCGAGGCCTATGGTCGTTCGGTGTATTACGCGGCGGTGACTGCGGTCTTGTGCTTGCTGATCGGGTACCCGTTTGCTTACTTCATCGCGCGTTCGCCCGAGGGCATCCGCCCGGTGCTGCTGCTGATGGTGATGCTGCCGTTCTGGACCGCGTTCCTGTTGCGTGTCTACGCCTGGCGCGGCTTGCTCGGCGACCGCGGGGTGATCAACCAGTTCTTCATGGCCATCGGCCTGACCTCGGAGCCGATCCGCATGGTCTACACCGACATCTCGATGATTGTCGGCATGACCTACGTCTACCTGCCCTTCATGATCCTGCCGCTGTATGCCAACCTGGTGAAGATGGACACGCGCCTGCTGGAGGCGGCCTATGACCTGGGCACCACGCCGTTCAAGGCCTTCTGGCTGATCACGGTGCCGCTGTCCAAGTCGGGCATCATCGCCGGCTGCATGCTGGTGTTCATCCCCTGCGTCGGTGAGTTCGTGATTCCGTCGCTGCTGGGGGGGCCGGAGAACCAGATGATCGGCCGCGTGGTCTGGGACGAGATGTTCCTGGGCAACAACTGGCCGCGGGCCACCGCCCTGGCCACCGTCATGATCCTGTTCATCGTGGTGCCGCTGGCCTTCTACCACCACCACATGGCGCGCCAGCAGGAAGGGGGCCGGGCATGAACCAGCTGATCTCGCGCTACTTCGGCCGCCTGTGGCTGGTGCTGGTGTTCGCCTTCCTGTACCTGCCGCTGGTGTTCATGATCGTCTTCTCGTTCAACAGCACGCGCCAGGATGCCCGCTTCACCGGCTTCTCGCTGCGCTGGTACGAGGCGCTGCTCAACGACACCCGCATCATCGACGGCTTCTGGACCTCGATCAAGGTGGCCACCACCACCGGCATCCTGTCGGCCACGCTGGCGACGTTCGCGGCCTTTGTTCTGGTGCGTTACCGGCGCTTTTTCGGGCGCACGGTGTTCTCGGGCATGGTCAGCGCACCGCTGGTGATGCCCGAGGTGATCATCGGCCTGTCCCTGTTGCTGCTGTTCGTGGGTTCCCAGAACCTGTTCGGCTGGCCGCAGCGCGGCTTGATGACCATCGTCATCGGTCACACCCTGTTCGGCATGGCGTTTGCGGTGGTGGTGATCCAGAGCCGGTTGCAGGAAATGGACCGCAGCCTCGAAGAGGCGGCCATGGACCTGGGGGCCAAGCCGCACCAGGTGTTTTTTCTGGTCACGTTGCCCAACATGTCGCAGGCCATCCTGGCCGGCTTCCTGCTGGCCTTCACCCTGAGTTTCGACGACGTGGTGATTGCCGAATTCCTGTCCGGACCCGGGGTGAACACCTTGCCGCAGGTGATCTATGGTTATGCCCGACGGGGCATCAACCCGACCATCTACGCGGCGGCCACCATCCTGATCTGCACCGTCACCATCGTGGTGGTGACCTACGCCCTGTGGGTGGCGCGCAGCGCCCGCAAGCGCCAGCGCGAAATCGCCGCTGCGGCCAAGACCTGAGCCCAGGCGCAGGTTTTCACAGCTGCGATTCGATCGGCAGCCAGCCCAGCAGGTGGACCAGCGCCAGCAGCCAACGGGGCACCTGGGGTTCGCTGCCGTGGGTTTGGTCGGCCTCGTGCCAGCGCAGGGCGCCCGTGTCGTCCAGTGACAGCCGCCAGGACTTGTCGGGCTCGCTGGCCCGAACGAACATGGCTTCCAGTTCGGCGGCCAGGGGGGCGTGGTCGAACAGCACCCCCATCTCGGTGTTGAGCTGGGCCGAGCGCGGGTCGAAATTGAAGGAACCGACGAAGCCGCGCCGGCCATCGATGACGAAGGCCTTGGTGTGCAGGCTGGCGCCGCTGCTGCCCAGGAGTTCCCGGTTGATGTTGGCCGCCGACGGCTTCAGTTCGTACAGGCGCACGCCCCGCGACAGCAGCGGCGCGCGCTGGTGCTGGTAGCCGGCGTGCACCACCGGCACGTCGGTGGCCGCCAGTGAGTTGGTGATGACCTTGACGTCGACGCCGCGGGTGGCCTGCCCGGTCAGCAGCAGCACCCCGGGGTCGCCGGGCACGAAGTAAGGCGACATGAGCCAGCTGCGCTCGCGGGCCGAGAACAGCAGCTGCATCAGGTCGTACAGCAACCAG
This sequence comes from Burkholderiales bacterium, assembly GCA_030604135.1. Classification (GTDB taxonomy): domain Bacteria; phylum Pseudomonadota; class Gammaproteobacteria; order Burkholderiales; family Burkholderiaceae_C; genus Hydrogenophaga. The sequence continues at coordinate 155,681 of JAUVWL010000007.1, forward strand.
TCGGCCCGTTCCCGGCGGCTGGCCAGCGGGGCGGCTTTCTCCGGCGGGTCGGAGAGCACGCGCAGGCTGGGTGTCCAGTGCATGCGCACCTCCTGGCGCAGCCGGTCGGCCAGCACACGCGGGTCACCCAGGGCCTGCACCCAGGCAGAGGCACCGGCGTCGGCGTACAGCTGGGCCCGCCACTGGGGCAGTTTCTCGGGTTCGGCGGGTTTGGAGCGCAGGGCGCGCAGCGGAATGACCTCGGCGCTGTTCCAGAAGCGGTCGAACACGGCGCTGGCCTGCTCGACGGCCGGCCCGGCCAGCAGGAGGTCGGCGTCGTGGAAGTTCATGGTGGGGGCTGCGTCGAAGTACTCGTCGCCGATGTTGCGTCCACCGACCAGGGCCAGGCGGTTGTCGGCGATCCATGCCTTGTTGTGCATGCGGCGGTTGAAGCCGACAAAGCGCATCACCTTCTCTAGCGCGCGGCGCCAGGCGGTGGTGCGGTTGCGGGTGGGGTTGAACAGGCGCACCTCGAACAGGGGGTGGGTGTCCATGGCCAGCAGCAGCGGGTCGCGCGCCGGGCCGTTCATGTCGTCGATCAGCAGGCGCACACGGACGCCGCGTTCGGCCGCGGCCAGCAGCTCGTACTTGAGCAGGTTGCCGGTCAGGTCGCCGCGCCAGATGTAGTACATGGCGTCCAGGCTGCGGCCCGCCTCGCGCGCCGTGATGGCGCGCAGGGCAAAGGCCTGCATGTTGTCGGTCACCAGCGCGGCGCCGCTGTCACCCGGGCGGGCCAGCAGGGGCCCGGCCAGGAGCCGGTCCAGGGCCGTTGCGTCGGCTTGGGCGAACAGGGTGGTCGAGGGCTCGCCCTGGGCCCGGGTGGCAAATCGCCCCCAGGACCAGACCGACAGCATCGAGCCGATGAGCAGCAGGAGCAGCAGTTTCAGGGGCCAGCGCAGTCGTCGGAGCATGGGGGGTTGGCCAACAGGGCCTGTTCGTCGTGTGTGCCCAGTGTGCCGCAAGCCGGCCAGCGCGGCGCCGCAGGGGTGGTCTCTGCCGGTGCGATGCTTCGGCGCCGGGGTACGACGACCCTGACGCAATCCGGGGCAGGTGGGTGTCCCTTGCGCGCAGAGGGAGGGACTGCGGCACACTGTCTCTTTTGTTGCTTGACCACCGTGAAGGATTCCCGCGTGACCGACGCCCGCTCCCCCGACTGGGTGCCGACCTTTGACAACAGCTACGCCCGCGAGCTGCCGGACCTCTACGCGGCCTGGAACCCGGCCGCGGTGCCGGCCCCGGTGCTGCTGCGCCTGAACCACGCCCTGGCCGAGGAACTGGGCTGGCCGCCCGAAGCCCTGGCCGGGGAGGACGGCGCGGCCTGGTTCAGCGGCAACCGCCCGCTGCCCGATGCCCAGCCGCTGGCCCAGGTCTACGCCGGCCACCAGTTCGGCCAGTACTCGCCGCAACTGGGCGACGGCCGCGCCCTGCTGCTGGGCGAGGTGATCGACCGGCGCGGCCGGCGGCGCGACATCGCCTTCAAGGGTTCGGGCCGCACGCCGTTCTCGCGCGGCGGCGATGGCAAGGCGGCCTTGGGCCCGGTGCTGCGCGAGTACCTGATCGGGGAGGCCATGCACGCGCTGGGCATCCCGACCACCCGCGCGCTGGCGGTGGTGGGCACCGGCGAGGCGGTGTTGCGCGAGGCCGGCGCCCTGCCCGGGGCGGTGCTGACCCGGGTGGCGGCCAGCCACATCCGCGTCGGCACCTTCCAGTGGGTGGCCGCGCGTGGCGATGAGGCCCAGCTGCGCCGCTTCGCCGACTATGTGATCGCCCGGCACGACCCGGCGCTCAGCGGCCAGCCCGGACGCTACCTGGGCCTGCTGGAGGCCGTGGCCCGGCGCCAGGCCGATCTGGTGGCGCGCTGGATGGGCGTGGGCTTCATCCATGGCGTGATGAACACCGACAACACGACGATCTCGGGCGAGACCATCGACTATGGTCCGTGTGCCTTCATGGACGCCTACGACCCGGCCACCGTGTTCAGCTCGATCGACCGCGGTGGCCGTTATGCCTACGGCAACCAGCCGCACATCGCGCGCTGGAACCTGGCCCGGTTGGCCGAAAGCCTGCTGCCCCTGATGGTGGAGACCCCCGACGACGAAGCCCAGGTGCAGGCGGCCATCGAACAGGCGACGGCGGTGATCGACGCCTTCCCCGCCTGGTACCAGACGGCCTGGCTGCGGGTGATGCGGGGCAAGCTCGGGCTGGTGGGTGAGGCCCCTGGCGACGAAGCACTGGCGCAGGACTGGCTGGACCTGCTGGCGGGACAGCAGGCGGACTTCACGCTGTCGTTCCGCCGGCTGGCCGAGGTGGCCGTTGATCCAGGGGAGCCTCCAGCGGCGGCGCAGCGTGTGGGCCTGGAAGCCTTGCCCGCCTGGAACGGCTGGTGGGCGCGCTGGACGGCACGCACCGGACTGGGCCAGGGCGCTGGTCCGAGCGTGGCCCAGGCTCTGCGCGCCGCCAACCCGGCCTACATTCCCCGCAACCTGCGGGTGGAGGAGGCACTGGCCGCCGCGACCGACAACGGCGACCTGGGTCCCTTCGAGCGTCTGCTGGCGGTGCTGCAGCGCCCGTTCGATGACCAGCCGGGGGCTGAGGCCTACGCCACGCCGCCGGCTGCGGCACAGATGGCGGGTTACCGCACCTTCTGCGGCACCTGACAGGCCATGGGGCGCCGCCTTGCCGCCGAGTGGATACCTGCCCAATGACCAAAGTGGATGCCCCATCGGACCTGAATCGGGCGTAGCATGGTGCCATTGAGACCCTTGACCCCACCATGACCGAGACACAGACCCCCAGCTTCGATGGCCGCGCCCTGATCAATGGCGCCCGTGTCGCCGCCCGCGACGGCCAGACCTTCGACTGCATTTCGCCCGTGGACGGCCGTCTGCTGACCCAGGTCGCTCGCTGCGGCCAGGCCGACATCGATGCCGCGGTGGCCGCCGCGCGGGCCGCGTTTGAAGACCGGCGCTGGGCCGGCAAGGCACCGGCCGCGCGCAAGCGCATCCTCATCAGGTTCGCCGAGCTGATCCAGGCCCAGGGCGACCTGCTGGCCCTGACCGAGACGCTGGACATGGGCAAGCCGGTCAAGTACGCCAAGGGCGTGGACGTCAACAGCACCGCCAACTGCATCCGCTGGTACGGCGAGGCGGTCGACAAGGTCTACGACGAGATCGCGCCCACACCCGACACCGCGCTGGCCCTGATCACCCGCGAGCCGGTGGGGGTGGTCGGGGTCATCGTGCCCTGGAACTATCCCATGATCATGGCCGCGTGGAAGATCGCGCCGGCCCTGGCCGCGGGCAACTCGGTGGTGCTCAAGCCGTCCGAGAAGAGCCCGCTGACCGCGCTCAAGCTGGCCGAGCTGGCGCTGGAAGCCGGCATCCCGCCGGGGGTGTTCAACGTGGTGCCCGGTTACGGCCCCGAGGCCGGCAGCCCGCTGGCCCTGCACATGGACGTGGACTGCATCGCCTTCACCGGCAGCACCCGCGTGGGCAAGCAGATCCACGTGATGGCCGGGCAGAGCAACCTCAAGCGCGCCTGGACCGAGCTGGGCGGCAAGTCGCCCAACATCGTGTTCGCCGATTGCCCCGACCTGGACAAGGCGGTGGACGCGGCCGTGGGCAGCATCTTCTTCAACCAGGGCGAGAGCTGCAACGCACCCTCGCGCCTGTTCGTCGAGGCCAGCATCAAGGACGCGTTTCTGGAGAGGGCGCTGGCCAAGGTGCCGCAGTACCAGCCGGGCAACCCGCTGGACAAGAACACCGTCATGGGCGCCATCGTCGACGAGACGCAGCTGTCGACCGTGCTGCGTTACATCGAGTCGGGCCGGAGCGAGGGGGCCAAGCTGCTGGCCGGTGGCGAGCGCGTGGCCCCGGTGGCCGGTGGCTGCTATGTCCAGCCGACCATCTTTGATGGCGTGACCAACAGCATGACGATTGCACGCGAGGAGATCTTCGGTCCGGTGCTGTCGGTGCTGAGCTTCACCGATGCCGCCGATGTGGTCAGGCAGGCCAATGCCAACGTCTACGGCCTGCAGGCCGCGGTCTGGACGCGCGACATCAACAAGGCACACGGCGTGGCGCGGGCGCTGCGCGCTGGCACGGTGCATGTGAACTCCTACGACGAGGACGACATCACCGTGCCCTTCGGCGGCTTCAAGCAGAGTGGTGTGGGCCGCGACAAGTCGCTGCATGCGTTCGACAAGTACACCGAGATGAAAACCACCTGGATACGGATCGACAGCCCGATCTGAAGGAGACCGACATGAACGCCATGAACGACCTCAGGACCGACCACACCAATACCGCCTGGCACGCCCGGCGCCAGGCCGCGACGCCGCGCGGTGTCGGCGTGTTCGGCGACTTCTTCATCGAGCGCGCGAAAAACGCCGAGTTCTGGGACATCGAGGGCCGCCGCTTCATCGATTTCGCCGGGGGCATCGCGGTGCTCAACACCGGCCATGTGCATCCCAAGGTGCAGGCGGCCATTGCCGCGCAGTTGCAGCGGTTCACCCACAGCTGCTACCAGGTCGTGCCCTACACCGAGTACGTGCAGCTGGCCGAGCGCATCAACGCCATCGTGCCCATCGAGGGGCCGGCCAAGACGGCCTTCTTCTCGACCGGCGCCGAGGCGGTGGAGAACGCGATCAAGATCGCTCGCTCGGCCACCGGCCGCAGCGGCGTCATCGCTTTTGGTGCCGCCTTCCACGGGCGCAGCCTGTTTGCGGTGGCCATGACCGGCAAGGTCCAGCCCTACAAGGCCGGTTTCGGGCCCTTCCCGCCCGAGATCTACCACGTGCCCTTCCCCTGCCACTGCAGTTCGCTGGAAGAGACGCAGAAGGCCATGGAGCAGCTGTTCAAGTGCGACATCGAGCCCAGCCGCGTGGCGGCCATCATCTTCGAGCCAGTGCAGGGCGAGGGCGGTTTCAACCCGATCCAGCCGGCCGCCGCGCGCTGGCTGCGCGAGCTGTGCGACCGCCACGGTATCCTGCTGATTGCCGATGAGGTGCAGACCGGTTTTGCCCGCACCGGCAAGATGTTTGCCATGGAGCACTATGGCGTCAAACCCGACCTGATCACCATGGCCAAGAGCCTGGCCGGCGGCACCACGCTGTCGGCCGTCTCGGGCCGGCAGGCGGTGATGGACGGCCCGGCCCCGGGCGGCCTGGGGGGCACCTATGCCGGCAACCCGCTGGCCATTGCCGCGTCGCTGGCGGTGCTGGACGTGATGGCCGAAGAACGCCTGCCCGAACGTGCGCAGCACCTGGGTGACCGCCTGATCGCCCACCTGAGCGCCGCGCGCCAGAAGCACCCGCGCATCCACGATGTGCGCGGCCTGGGCGCCATGGTGGCCTGTGAGCTGGTGGACGCCCAGGGAGCCCCCGATGCCGAGGCCACCAAGCGGGTGCAGATGGCGGCACTCAGGCGCGGTCTGCTGCTGCTGACCTGCGGTGTGTACGGCAACGTGATCCGCTTCCTGTTCCCGCTGACCATCGAGGACGCGATCTTCGACGAGGCGCTGGGCATCCTGGACGAGGCCCTGGCCGAAGGCCTGGCCTGATTCGCTTTCTCCTCAGCCGGGTTCGCCCGGCTTTTTTGTGCCTGCCAACCCATGACCCAAGCCAGCCTGGAGGACCGGATGCACGCCCTGCGCGAACAGGGCATCCATTCGGTGATGCCCACCTTCACCGACCTGCTGGGCGTGCCCAAGGGCAAGCTGGTGCCGCTGGAGGTCTTGCCCGAGGTGGTGGCCACCGGGGCCGGTTTTGCCGGACCGAGCATCTGGGGCACCGGCCTGCCGCGCATGGGCTCGCGCAGCGAATACTTCGGGCGCGTGCTGCCCGAGAGCCTGCGCCCGCTGCCCTGGCTGCCGGGTGTGGCGCACGCGGTGTGTGACGGTTTTGCGGGCGGGCAGCCGCTGGACACCTGCTCGCGCCAGGTGCTGCAGCGCCAGCTGGCGCGGCTGCGCGAGCGGGGCTGGACGCTGTGGGTCGGCATCGAGCCCGAGTTCTTCCTGCTGCGCCGCGATGAGCATGGGCACTACCGGGTGGCCGATGCCGAGGACCGGCTGGACAAGCCGTCCTACGACCTGCAAGCCATCGTGCGCAACCACGGTTTCCTCGACGACATGCGCCGCCACCTGACGGCCCTGGGCTTCGAGCTGCAGCAGACGGACCACGAAGACGCGAGCGGCCAGTACGAGATCAACTACCGCCACGACGAGGCGCTGGCCGCGGCCGACCGCTTCCAGCTGTTCAAGCTGACGGCGCAGGCGGTGGCGGCGCAGCACGGCCTGGTTTACTCGGGCATGCCCAAGCCGCTGGCGCGTGCGCCGGGCAGTGGCTTGCATTTCCACCTCAGCCTGACCGGCGCCGACACCCAGCCCCTCATGGCGGACCCGGCTGGCGCGCTGGGCTTGAGCGGGGCGGGCCAGCGCTTCGCGGCCGGCCTGCTGCACCACGCCGACGCGCTGGCGGCCGTTTGTGCACCCGCGGTCAACAGCTACAAGCGGCTGGCGGTCAGCGAGAGTGCCTCGGGCACCACGTGGTCGCCGGTGTGGAAAGCCGTGGGCGACAACAACCGCACCTGCCTGCTGCGCTCGGTGGCCGGGCGCCTCGAATGGCGCCTGCCCGACCCGTCGTGCAACATCTACCTGGCGCTGGCGGCCACACTGGCGGCCGGTCTGCGCGGCATCGACGACCCCACCGTGCCCGAGGCCACAGTGCGCGCCGACGACCTGTACGCCTGCCAGGCGCAGGGCGGCGCTCTGCCACCGCGCCTGCCGCACGACCTGGGGGCGGCGCTCGACGCGCTGGCGCAGGACCGGCCGCTGGTCGATGCCTTGGGCGAAGGCGTGTGCGCGCAGTTCCTGGCGCTCAAGCGTACCGAATGGGCGCAGTGGCAGGCCCATGTGAGCGACTGGGAATTGCAGCGCTATGCTGCGGCCGGCTGAAGAACACCCCTTGCGTGGTGATTCGCGATAATCGCCCGCTTGAACCTGCCAACCACCCCCAAGACCTGGACCAAGACCGCCGAGCGGCCGCTGCGAAGCACCGGCAGCGCGCTGGGCGTGTGGCTGTTCTCGCGTGTGCTGGGTGTGCCCGTGCCCTGGTCCGCCATCCACCAGACCGATGGCACCGTCCTGCTGGCCTATGAGCACCAGCGCCTGGTCGCGCTGGCGGCGGCCGGTGAGCAGGTGCCACCGGTGCTGGCCTTTGACGGCCGGCAACTGGTCACCGGCGACGTCGGCACCACGCTGGAACACCTGCTGCACCGCATCCCCGAGGCCGACCGTCTGCCGCTGATGCGCGCGGCGGCGGCCGACCTGGCCGGTTTCCATGCGCGCGGCCACTGGCACGGGGGCGCCCAGGCGCGCAACCTGACCTGGGACGGCCAGCGCTTTGCCCGGCTCGATTTCGAGGAGTGCCTGCACCCGCCGCTGCCGCTGCCGACGGTGCAGCTCTACGACGCGCTGCAACTGGTGCTGTCGCTGGCGCGTTTTCTGGAGCCGCTGGGCCCCCAGGCGGTGTTCGAGGTGCTGCAGGCCTACCGGCAGGCCGGTGCCGGCGGGCCCGACCTGGCGGCCTTTGTGCGCCGCCTGCTGCCCCGCCTGCGCTGGCTGATGCGCGTCGCCAGCTGGTCGACCCGGCTGGACAGCTCACGCGAGGTCACGCGCATGCGCACCCTGCTGGCCGGCATGCAGCGTTTCGTTGACGTGGCTCAGGTCCGGTAGCCCGGGTCCAGCCGCTCGACCTTGCGCAGCAGGGCGGGCCAGGCCAACTGGGCTCCCTGTCCCGCTGTGGCCACCCGCATCACGTCGGCCATGCCGGCCAGGATGGCCGGGTTGACCGACATCAGTTCGCCGCCGGCCTGGGCGTCGATCTGGATGCGGCAGGTGTTCTCCAGCGTGTACATTGAGAGAAACGCGTCGGCGATGCTTTTGCCCACGGTCAGCAGGCCGTGGTTGCGCAGCACCAGGAAGTTTGCGTGGCCCAGGTCGGCCTGCAGGCGCGGCTTTTCGTCGGGGCGGAAGGCCACACCCTCGTAGTCGTGGTAGGCCAGCGAGGCCAGCACAAAGGTGCTCTGCTGGCTGATCGGCAGGATGCCGCCCTTTTGCGCGCTGACCGCCACCCCGGCGCGGGTGTGGGTGTGCAGCACGCACTGCGCCTCGGGCCGCGCCTCGTGCACCGCACTGTGGATCACGAAGCCCGCCGGGTTGACCGGGAAGGGCGAATCGATCAGCTTGTTGCAGGCCATGTCGACCTTGACCAGGCTGGAGGCCGTGATCTCGTCGAACATCAGGCCGTAGGGGTTGATCAGGAACTGGTGCTCGCCGCCGGTGACGCTGTCGGGCAGCTTGGCGCTGATGTGGGTGAACACCAGGTCGGACCAGCCGTAGGCGGCCACCAGCCGGTAGCAGGCGGCCAGGTCGCAGCGCAGCTGCCACTCTTCGGCACTGACCGCGTCCTTGATCGATGGAATGTCGAGCATGTGGTTTCTCCTTGATGTTGAGCGCCTGGTTCAGCGCATGAAGCGGCCACCGTTGCCCACGATGGTGATTTCGGCCCACGAACTGCCGTGGTGGCGATCCGGCCCGAAGCTCAGCAGGTTGCCGCCCAGCGACCAGTCGCGGATGCCCTGAATGGCGCGGATGAGGTTGTCAGACGTGATGCGCGGGCCGGCGCGTTGCAGCGCCTCGATGAGAAAGCGCGCGCCCAGGTAGCCGCCGTAGCTGCCGTAGTGCACCGGCACGCCAGCGGCCGTGGCCAGGCGGTTGAACTCGCGCGCCATCGGGTCCACCGTGCGCCAGGGGTAGGGCACGATCTGGGTGATCACCAGACCACGGGCGTTCTCGCCCAGGGCGGGCACCGAGTTGGCGGCCACCGACAAGGTGTAGACCGGCACGTTCAGGCGAGGTTTGGTGGCCCGTATGAAGCTCACCACCGAGGCACCCACGGCCACCAGATAGACCGCCTTGGGGCGGGCCTGCGCCAGCGCGGCCGCCGTGTCGCCGGCGTTGCTGCCATCGACCGCCAGCGGCAGCTTGACCACCAGGTTCAGGCCCAGCTGTGCCGCGCTGGCCTCGATCACCGGCAACATGCTCTGGCCAAAGGGGTTGTCCTGGTAGACCACGGCGATCTGGTCGAGCTGGATGGTGGCCAGGGTGCGCAAGGCGTGTTCGGCTTCGTCCTTGAAGCTGCCCTGGGTGGTGAAGAAAGTCGGGTGGTGCCGGGCACGCAGCACGTGTGCACCGGTCCAGGCGCCGACCAGGGGCATGCGCTGCTCCGCCAGGTAGGGCAGCAGCGCACCCACGCCAGCGGTGCTGCCCAGGCCGGTGAGGGCCAGCACGCGGTCCTTCTCGACCAGCTCCCGCACGTTTTGCACCGTGCGTTCGGTGTCGTAGGCGTCGTCGCGTATGAGCAGCTGCAGGGGTCGCCCGCCAATGCCGCCCTGCCGGTTGATCTCGTCAACGGCCAGTTGTTGCCCGGCCAGGGGGGCGGCGAAGGCGACGGCCACTGGCCCCGAGGTGGGTGCGCTCTGGCCGATGAGGATCGGTTCGGTCTGGGCTCGCAGCGGTGAAGCAGCCGCGCAAGCCGCAGCGGAGGCGGTCAATGTCAGCCAGCGCCGCCTGGGCATGACCAGCCTGGCGGTGGCACGGAGCTTGAGTTCCAGATCCATGCTTGTCTCCTGTTGTCGGGCGGTGGACCCGCCGTTTCACACATTGAAAAACAAGCCGATGGCGCCCGACTGTCCCCTGCAAGACAGGCAATCCATCAGATCCGGTCGGGCGTGTCGTGTTGCGCGTTCCGGTGGGTGTTCACAGAGGCGGAGGACAGGCCCCGCCTCAGCTCATTTTTTTACCGAGCAGGTGTTGAAGCCCAGCAGCGCGTAGGGCGGGCACCAGCCCATCAGCCCGGTCAGCAGGGGCACGACGCCGATGTAGCCCCACAGGCCCACGGTGCCGGTGGCGGCGGCCGCGATGAGAGCCAGGCCGACGATGATGCGCAGGGTGCGGTCGATGCCGCCGACGTTCTTGGTCATGGTGATGCTCCAAATGAAAGGGGTGCCGCTGTTCAGCGGATGGCCATCCGGATGGGGCCATGGCGCGATTGGACCCGGGCCGGCCGGTGTCGTCTGTGACCCGGGTCACATGGGCTTGCGCCGGGCCAGGCGGACCTCGAAGCGGCAGGCCGTGGCACCCGTGGCTTCGCAGTCGGTTTCCACCACATCGCAACCGGCGTGAACCAGGGCGCGCATGAGGTGTTCGAACGTGGCCGCGTAGTACGCACAGGCCGGGCCGGGCAGCTGCAGCCCGCGGCACAGGGGGTTGTTGTGGATGCTCAGCACGGCCAGTATGGGTCCCCGCCAGACCAGGCGGTGGGTGAAGCGCCCGCTGCCGGCGAAGGTCCAGGCCTGGGGTTGCATGGCGCGCAGCAGGGCCCACAGCGCCAGGCGTGCCGGCAGGCGGCGCAGCAGGACCTGGGCAGGGCCGGGAATGCGGTGGGCCAGCAGGTACTGTGCGGTGCGCCGACCGGCCTCGCGGGCCACGGCCTCGGCTTGGGATTCGCCCAGCGCCTGGCGCAGCGCCATGTGCAGGCTGCGCACCTCCTGCTCGGGAACCGGCCGTTGCGGGCTGCGCACCAGGTGTCTGGCCAGGGCGGCCTGGGCGAACACACGCTCGCTCAAGGGGGTACCCAGCAACTGTTCCAGTGCATGGTGCACCTGGATGATGGCGTTCGGGCCGATCAGGCCGGTAGGGGCTTGCATGTGCCTGCGTTTCCCATGTGTCAGTAGCGCGCGGCCTCTTCGGCGCTGAGTTGTTCGTGGCCGCCGCCGCAGGCCATGACCGGTTCGGCCTGCATGGCCGTGATCGCGGCGGCCGCCAGGTCTTCGCCCTTCTTGCGTCGCATCTCGATCTTCGGGCCGTGCATGGTCACCCATTGCTCGTCGGCCGCCTCGATGGCCAGCGGATCCGGTCGTGTCCGCTCGCGCCGGTCGGCAAAACCGAAGTCCACTTTCTTCTTGCTCTGAGGCCCCCAGTAACCGACCTTGCCGAGGTCGTAGAAGGTGCGCTGGAAGCCGCTCCTGGCAAACGCCTTGAGGCAGCCCAGCAGGTAGCTGCGCCGCTGGCGGTCGCGTGTCCAGGGGTACTGGAAGAACGCCTTGTTCATGAAAAAGCGGCGGTAGTTGTGCATCACCCGGTCGAGCAGCTCGGCGCGGTCCATGGCATCGGGCTTCATGATCGGGGTGACGAAGTTGTACTTCTCGAAGTCGAACACCTCGACCTTGTCGCCCAGTTCCTGAAACAGGTCGGAGAAGGGCCAGGGTGTGTACATCGCCCAGTTGGCCATGTCGGGGTTCCAGTCGCGCGCCATCTGGTAGGTCTCTTCCAGCGTCTCGGCGGTTTCGTTCTCCAGACCGACGATGAACTGCGCTTCGGTGACGATGCCGGCCTCGCGCAGCAGGCGGATCGCCTTCTTGTTCTGCTCGATGGTGGTTTCCTTGTTGAAGCGGTCGAGCTTGAGTTGTGCGGCCGCCTCGGTGCCCAGGCTCACATGCACCAGGCCGGCTTTTCGGAACATGGGCAGCAGGGCCTCGTCGCGCAGGATGTCGGTGACGCGGGTGTTGATGCCCCACTGCACCTTGTCCGGCAGGCTGCGTGCGATCAGTTCCTCGCAGAAGGCGATGAACTTCTTGCGGTGGATGGTCGGCTCCTCGTCGGCCAGGATGAAGAAACCGACGTCGTGGTTCTTCACCAGGTCCTCGATCTCGTCGACCACCTTCTTCGGGTCGCGGATGCGGTAGTCGCGCCAGAACTTCCACTGGCTGCAGAAGCTGCAGGTGAAGGGGCAGCCGCGCGCCAGGTTGGGAATGGCCACCCGCTTGCCCAGCGGGATGTAGATGTACTTGTTCCACTCCAGGATGCCCCAGTCGGGCTGGATGCGGTCCAGGTCGGCAATCGGCGGCTCCGCCGGCGTCGCGATGACCTGACCTTCGGTGCTGCGGTAGGCGATGCCCCGGACCGAATCCGGGTCGGTGGCAAAACGCCCCTGGGCTATGGCCTGCACCAGGTTCAGGAACACCTGTTCGCCCTCGCCACGCACCACCGCGTCGATCCAGGGCGCTTCCTGCAGCACCTGGGGGTACATGAAGGTGGCGTGGATGCCGCCCAGCACTGTGGTGGCCGAGGGCAGGGCCTCGCGGGCAATTCGCAGCAGTTCCTCGGCCTTGTAAATGGCCGGCGTGATGGCGGTGCAGGCCACGATGTCGGGCTGCAACTCCAGCATGCGCCGGCGCACCGCCTCGTCGTCGAGGTGGTGTGTCATGGCATCCACGAAGTGGATGTCGTGGTAGCCCGCCGCCTTGAGGTAACCGGTCAGGTAGGCGACCCAGGCCGGCGGCCAGTTGCCCGCGATCTCGGCGCCGCCGGAGTGGTAGTTGGGGTGCAGGAACAGGATGCGCATGCTTGTTCTCCTCGGGTGGAGAAACCATGCTAGGCCGCGACTGGCGGCGCACCTTGCGCTATGTCAATAAAAATGGATATCTATGGCTGTCACAACAAAGTGACAGTTGGTTCATGGGCCGTCGCCGCTGGACAGAGCCCGCAGCCCTTGGCTGTTGCGAATGGTGATGCACTCCCGAGACAGCTCGACCAGACCTTCGCGCTCGAAGCGGCGCAGCAGGCGGGTGACGATCTCGCGCACCGTGCCCAGTTCGTCGGCCAGGGCCTGGTGCGTGGTGTGCAGTTGCTGGCCGTGGCCGAGCAGGGTGCCGGCCAGTCGCGCGTCCAGGCGCTGGAACGCCACGGCTTCGATCAGGCTGGTCAGCTCCGCCATCCGGGCCGCGAACAGCCCCAGCACAAAATCCCGGAAACCTTGGTTGGCCATGGCCTGTCGGAAGGCCGGTGGCGGCAGCAGCACCAGGGCGGTATCGGTGGTGGTGGTGCCATGGGCACTGAGGGCCCGGCTGTCGAACAGGGCGGCCGAGGACACCAGGCACAGCTGACCGGGTTGCACGCGGTAGAGCTCGAGCTCGCGGCCATTGGGCGCGCTGCGCGACACCCGCACCTCACCCTCAAGCACCATGGGAAAACCCTGGCAAGGCGCCTGTTCGGCGAACAGGGCGGTGCCTGCCGGCACCCGCAGGGCAGGCAGCCCACCCACCAGAGCTGCCACGCCGTCCAGTGCGGGGTAGAGCTGCAGCAGGCCGTCGGCGCGTGGGGCATCCATGAACGGCATTGTAGGCAGAGGACGGCGCATGCAGGGGTGGGTGGCGCGGTGCACGAGATGAGAATGAAATGAATTGGTTCATTTCATTTTTTTGAATGCTTGATTCAAGCGCCTGCGTCTGAATGGCCCGGGCGCCGACCTAGACTCCCAGCATGTCGTCAAACCCGTCCACCCGGTACCACCCTGTGTCCATGGTCTTGCACTGGTTGCTTGCCGTGGCCCTCGTGGGCATGTTCGCGGTGGGCCTGTACATGGTCGATTTGCCGTTTTCACCGCAGCGGCTGCAGCTGTTCAACTGGCACAAGTGGGCCGGCGTGCTGATACTGACCCTGTCTTTTGTTCGACTCTTGTGGCGCTTGACGCACCGTCCGCCCGCGTTGCCGGCTGCGGTCGAGGCCGCCATGCCCGGCTGGCAGCGGCTGGCCCACCAGGGCACCCACCTGGGCCTGTACCTCCTGTTCTTCGCTGTGCCGCTGCTGGGTTGGGCTTACAGCTCGGCTTCGGGCTTTCCCATCGTGCTGTTCGGCGTCCTGCCGCTGCCGGACTTTGTGCCGGTGAGCGAAAGCCTGGCCGACCTGCTCAAGCCCATGCATCGGTACGGTGCCTACGCCATGGCGGCCCTGGTGGTCCTGCATGTGGCCGGCGCCCTCAAGCACCAGTTCATTGACCGCGATCGACTGCTGGCCCGCATGGGTCTGGGTCGGTCCTGAGCTTCCCTTTCCGGAGTGATCCCATGAAATCCGTCCTGATGGCCCTGACCCTGGCGGCTGGCGCCGTCCTTCCCCTGTCCGCCTCGGCCCAGCAGCAGATGTTGGCCGACCAGAGCGAGCTGCGTTTTGTGAGCCGGCAGATGGGCGTGCCGGTGGAAGGCCGCTTCGAGCGCTTCTCGGCCCAGGTCCGGTTCGACCCGGCCAAACTGGACGACAGCCGCATCGCCTTCACCGTGGACACGGGCAGTGCACGCATCAACCGCGACGCCGATGCCGAGCTGCCCAAACCCATCTGGTTCAACGTCGCCCAGTTCCCGCAGGCCAGCTTCGAATCCAGCCGCATCCGTCGGGTGGAGGGCAACCGCTTCGAGGTGGCTGGCCGGCTCAGCATCAAGGGCCTGAGCAGCGAGGTGGTGGTGCCGGTGACGCTGGCGCAGAGCGGCGGCACCACCACCGCCACCGGCAGCTTCCCGATCAAGCGCCTGAGCTTCCGCATCGGCGAGAAGGAATGGGCCGACACCTCGATGGTGGCCGACGAAGTGCAGGTGCGCTTCAGGATCGCCTTGACAGGCGTGCCCGCACTCTGAGCTCGGGCCCGCCGCATTTTCTGTTTCTTCAACCCAACCCCACCTGACGAGGAGTTCACCCATGCGCAAATCCCTGACCCTGCTGGCCGCCGCGGCCACCGTGGCGACCGCCGGCCTGGCCCAGGCCGCCGAGTACCAGATCGACCCCACCCACACCAACGTGATCTGGGAGCAGCTGCACTTCAACACCTCGACCAACCGCGGTCGCTGGGCCAACAAGAGCGGCACGGTGCAGTTCGACCGCGCCGCCAAGACCGGCCGGGTGGAACTGACGCTGGACATGAACTCGGTGGACACCGGTGTCGGCCCGTTCAACAACCACCTCAAGGGCGACGATTTCTTCGCCGCCGACAAGTACCCCACCGCCACCTACGTGGGCGAGAAGTTCGTCTTTGACGGTGACAAGGTGACCGAGGTGCAGGGCAAGCTGACGCTGCGCGGCCAGACCCACCCGGTCAACCTCAAGGCCGTGCGGTTCAACTGCTTTGATCACCCGATGCTCAACCGCGAGGTCTGTGGTGGCGACTTCGAGACCACCATCAAGCGCAGCCTGTGGGGCGTGAACTGGGGCCTGAACATGGGTGTGCCGGACGACACCAGGATCATCATCCAGGTCGAAGCCATCAAGCAGTGATGATCTGACCTGTCTGCCTGATGTGTGAGGCCCGCCGCGTGCGGGCCTTTTTTGTGGCCGGACCGGGTGCGGTTCCGGTGTACAAATGGCGCATGACGAACTTGGTGTGGGACGGACGGTGGGTGGAGGTGCCCGGCCTGGGGCGCCTCTGGAGTGAAGCCTGTGGGCCGCAGGACGGTACCCACGTGCTGCTGATCATGGGCGCGATGAACCCTGGGGTGGTCTGGCCGCCGGCGCTGGTGCAGGCGCTGGTGGATGGGGGTTGCCGCGTGTTGCGCTACGACCACCGCGACACCGGGCGCTCCTTTCAAACCGGCATGACCGACGCGCCCTACACACTGGACGATCTGAGCGACGACGCACGCCGTGTCCTGGATGCCTGGGGCCTGGCGTCGGTGGCGCTGGTGGGCTGGTCCATGGGCGGCTACATCGCCCAGACCCTGGCGCGAGACCTGCCGCAGCGGGTGACTCACTTGGTGCTGCTGTCCAGTTCGGGCGACCACCGGCCCTACCTGGACGGCATGATGGGCCGGCCCTTGCGTGGGTCGCTGCCGGGGCCGGCCCCCGATCTGCTCGCCGGGCTCTGGCAGCTCTCGGCCAAGGCAGGAGAGATGTCGCCGCTCGATCGCGCAGTGCAAGGCTGGGCGGTGTTCCATGGCGGCCCCTGGCCGTTCCCGGCCGAGCGGGTCCGTCGGCAGATGGCGCAGGCACTGGCGCAAGGCCACCGGCCCGAGGTGGCCGCCTTGCGGCACGCACTGGCGGTGGATGCCATGCCCGAGGCCCGCACGGCCTGGTTGCACCACCTGCAGGTGCCCACACTGGTGCTGCATGGTGCGCACGACCCGGCGCTGCCCCTGGCGCACGGCCGGGCGCTGGCCGAGGCGATTCCCGGGGCGCGGCTTCAGGTGCTGGACATGGGCCACCTGCTGCCCGACGCACTGGCCGGGCCGGTGGGCCACGACATCGCAGGTTTCATCCAGGGCTGACCGGCTCGGTCGCTGCTTCCAGGTGCTTCAAGAACAGGAGCGCCTGTTCCCGGTTGTCACCGCACATCTCTGTGCCGGGCATCAGTGAGGCGCAGACCGCCGGCCGCTCGGGTGACCCGAACAGCCGGCAGCGCAGGTCTGCGTCCAGGTGCGGGCAGGGCACTCCAGCCGGTTTGCCATCCGGCAGGCCGGGCATCGGACTGCTGATGGACGGCGCGATGCAGCAGGCGGCGCAGCCGGGGCGGCAGTTCATCCGAAGCGTTTGGCGGCCCAGAGCACCTGCTCGATGACCCCGTGCACGGCGGTGCGGTGCGCCTCGCTGCTCAGGCGGCCATCCGGGTCGAAGGCTTCGGTGGCCCTGGGAATCGCCAGCTGGCGCGGTGCCACCCAGGTCTGCAGGTTCATCAGCAGCGGAGTCAGGTGGCTCAGGCTGCGCACACCACCCAGGGCACCAGGCGAGGTGGACAGCAGGCCGACGACCTTGCCCACGAAGGGCTTGGTGCCACTGCTCCAGGTGGGGTCGCCTTTGACCGGGCTGGACACCCAGTCGATGGTGTTCTTGAGCAGGCCGGTGTAGCTGCCGTTGTACTCGGGCGAGCAGATGATCCACGCCGGGTGGGCATGGAAGATCTCCTTGAGGCGGATCACATCGCGCGGCGTGCCCTTGGCTTCCAGGTCGGCGTTGTACAAGGGCACGTCAAAGTCGGCCAGTTCCAGGCGGGTGACCTGGGCCCCCTCGGCGGTGGCCATGGCGCTGACGGTGCCGGCGAGCTTGCGGTTCCAGGACTGTTCGCGGGTGCTGCCCGCGAAGACAAGAAGGGGGGTGGCGGTGTTCATGGCTTCATTTTGGCACTGACCGCTTGCAGGAAACCTGCTTGCCCAGGGCGTTTCCCCGGCAAAGATGGGACAATTGAGCTTTTCCGCCCGGCCCGAGCAGGTCGCTGGCGTGGTGTGTTTCACGTGAAACACACCGGTTCTGAACATCGGGCGCCGGAACAGACCGGTCCGCCCCGGAGCTCTCACCATGTTGTACCCACAGGAATTCGATGTCATCGTCGTCGGTGGTGGCCATGCCGGCACCGAGGCGGCGCTGGCCGCCGCCCGCATGGGCTGCGCCACACTGCTGCTCACGCACAACATCGAGACCTTGGGTCAGATGAGTTGCAACCCCAGCATCGGAGGCATTGGCAAGGGCCATCTGGTGAAGGAGGTGGATGCGCTGGGTGGCGCCATGGCCCTGGCCACCGACGAGGGCGGCATTCAGTTCCGCATCCTCAACAGCTCCAAGGGCCCGGCCGTGCGCGCCACCCGCGCCCAGGCCGACCGCATCCTGTACAAGGCGGCGATCCGCCGCATGCTGGAGAACCAGCCCAACCTCTGGCTGTTCCAGCAAGCGGTGGACGACTTGATGGTCGAAGGTGACCGGGTGGTGGGTGCGGTGACGCAGGTCGGCATCCGCTTTCGCAGCCGGACCGTGGTGTTGACCGCCGGGACTTTCCTCGATGGCAAGATCCACGTCGGTCTGAACAACTACGCGGCCGGCCGGGCGGGAGACCCGCCGGCCGTTTCGCTTTCGGCGCGCCTGAAGGAACTGAAGCTACCCCAGGGGAGACTGAAAACCGGCACCCCGCCGCGCATTGACGGGCGCAGCATCGACTGGTCGAAGTGCATCGAGCAACCCGGTGACGGGATGCCCGGCTCCGACACGGCCGACCAGCCGGTGCCGGTGTTCAGCTTCATGGGCGCGACCGCCATGCACCCCCGGCAGCTGTCGTGCTGGATCACCCACACCAACGCGCGCACGCACGAGATCATCCGTTCGGGCTTTGATCGCAGTCCCATGTTCACCGGCAAGATTGAAGGGGTGGGTCCGCGCTATTGCCCGAGCGTGGAAGACAAGATCAACCGCTTCGCCGACAAGGACAGCCACCAGATCTTTCTGGAGCCCGAGGGACTCACCACCCACGAGGTGTATCCCAACGGTATCTCGACCAGCCTGCCGTTTGATATCCAGTACGACCTGGTCCGCAGCATGCCAGGGCTGGAAAACGCCCACATCCTGCGTCCCGGTTACGCCATCGAATACGACTATTTCGATCCTCGCTCGCTGAAGGCCAGCTTCGAGACCCAGCAGATCCAGGGGCTGTTCTTTGCCGGGCAGATCAATGGCACCACCGGTTACGAAGAGGCGGCAGCTCAGGGGCTGTTCGCCGGCCTGAATGCCGCCTTGCAGTGCCAGGGCAAGGACGCCTGGCTGCCGCGCCGCGACGAGGCTTACCTGGGTGTGCTGGTGGACGACCTGATCACCAAGGGCGTGACCGAGCCTTACCGCATGTTCACCAGCCGGGCCGAGTTCCGTCTGCAGCTGCGCGAAGACAACGCCGACATGCGCCTGACCGAGCAGGGCCGGGCCATGGGCCTCGTGGATGATGCCCGCTGGGACGCTTTCTGCCGCAAGCGGGACGCGGTTTCACGTGAAACCGAGCGCCTGAAGTCGACCTGGGTGAACCCCCGCATACTGGAAGCGGCCGAAGCCGAGCGCGTGTTGGGCAAGGCCATCGAACGAGAGTACAAGCTGTTCGACCTGTTGCGCCGCCCGGGTGTGGGTTACGCCGACCTGATGGGCATGGGGGGCGGCCGTTGGGCGCCCTCGGCGCCACCGAACGATCAGGATGGCCGCCCCGTGGTTTCACGTGAAACATTGGGTGATTTGCACGACGCGGTGGTGGAGCAGGTGGAGATCGCGGCCAAGTACTCGGGCTACATCGACCGCCAGAAGGATGAGGTCGAGCGCGCTGCCTACTATGAGGGCCTGAAGCTGCCGGCGGACCTGGACTACAGCCAGGTGTCGGCCCTGTCCATCGAGGTGCGGCAGAAGCTCAGCAAACACCGACCGGAGACCCTGGGCCAGGCCTCACGCATCTCGGGGGTGACGCCAGCGGCCATTTCGCTGCTGCTTATTCACTTGAAGAAGGGTGGCTACAAGGGGTTTGCACGTCGCGAGGCCGAAACCGCATGAATGTTGCACAACCGCTCCGAAGGCGCTCATCTGTCCAGCAGTGCGCGGCACGGAGGTCAGTCCAGTGAGTGCTTCTGACCTGAAGCCGGCGCTTCTTGCCGGCTTGCGTGAACTTGGCCTGAACCTGTCGGATGGGCAGGTGGACCAATTGCTGGCCTACCAGGACCTGATCGCCAAGTGGAACAAGGTCTACAACCTGACGGCCGTTCGCGACCCGCAGGAGATGCTGACCCATCACCTGCTGGACAGCCTGGCCGCCATCCCGCCGCTGCTGCGCCAGATGGAGGGTCAGCAGCCAGGGTTTACCTTGACGAGCAGTGGTGGAGCGTGCGAGTCCGACGGTTGCGTCACTCCCGCGAAAGCGGGAGTCCATGTTGACAGGGCAGAGGTGTCGTCGGTTGCTGTGGACTCCCGCTTTCGCGGGAGTGACAGGGATCTCAGCGGCGGAGCGTGGGGGCAACAACCCCTTCGCTTGTTGGATGTCGGCTCCGGAGGTGGCTTGCCCGGTGTGGTGATCGCCATCACCTGTCCACAGATCGAGGTGCACTGCGTGGACACCGTGCTCAAGAAGGCCACGTTCATCCAACAGGTGGCGGCCTCGCTCAAGTTGCCGAACCTGCGTGGTATCCACGCGCGGGTAGAGTCGCTCAAGGCGGAAGAGGGCGATGCCTACGATGTGGTGTGCTCCCGTGCATTTGCGTCGCTGGTGGACTTCACCACCTGGTCCCGTTCGGCCCTGCGAACCGGTGCCGTCTGGATGGCGATGAAGGGCAAATACCCTGCAGACGAGCTGGCTGCCCTGCCTCCGGATATCTTGGTGTTTCACGTGGAACAACTGGTGGTGCCCGGTTTGGATGCGGAGCGCTGCATCGTGTGGATGCGCCGGACGGGCTGAACCCGTCAGCCAGACACGCAGGCGCAACACACCAGGACTTCAGGCGCATGCAAAGAGTCCATCCATGAAGAGACTCACGTAAACTCGACCCCTTCATCGCGAGGGATACCCACCATGTTCGGCATTGCAGACTACGGCGCCTTTGTCGTCGCCATCATCGTCTTTCTGGCCATTCCCGGTCCCGGCAACCTCGCGTTGATCACCTCCACCGGCAAGGGCGGCGTGCGCGGTGGGCTGGCGGCCACCATGGGGGTCATCGCCGGTGACCAGGTGCTGATGTGGATGGCCGTGGCTGGCGTGGCCGCCTTGCTCACCGCCTACCCGGCTGCCTTCAGTTTTGTCCAGTGGGCCGGTGCCGCCTACCTGGCCTGGCTGGGCTGGAAGATGCTCACCGCCAAGCCTGGCGACGCACCGGTGCTCAACATCCGCCCGCGCCAGTATTTCCAGCAGGCCTTGACCATCACCCTGCTCAACCCCAAGGCCATTGTTTTCTACATGGCCTTCTTCCCGCTGTTTGTCGACCCACAGAAGCACCAGGGCCTGATCACCTTTGGTGCCATGGCCACCACCATTGCCTTCCTGACGTTCCTGTACGGTCTGGCCGTCGTGCTGCTCACCCACTTCCTGGCCGAACGCATGCGCGCCAACCCGCGCATCGGCCAGGCGATGGAAAAGCTGGCCGGCGTGTTCCTGATCGGATTCGGTATCAAGCTGGCGATTTCCAAATGAACATGCAGCCTGTGCAACAAGTCCGTGGCGTTGGTGCGTGGGGGTGCTGCTGATGTCAAAAATCTTCTGTATCGCCAACCAGAAGGGTGGCGTCGGCAAGACCACCACCACGGTCAACCTCGCCGCCGGTCTGGCCAAGATCGGCCAGCGGGTGCTGATGGTCGACCTCGATCCGCAGGGCAACGCCACCATGGGTTCGGGTGTTGACAAGCGAACCTTGTCGCTGTCGGTCTACGACGTGCTGCTGGAGTCGGCCTCGGTCCGGGAGGCGGCCGTGCTGTCGGAGAAGTGCGGCTACCACGTGCTTGGCGCCAACCGCGACCTGGCAGGTGCCGAGGTGGAGCTGGTTGAGGTGGAGAGGCGCGAGAAGCGCCTGAAACAGGCGTTGGCCGAGGTCGATGCCGACTTCGACTTTGTGCTGATCGACTGCCCACCGTCCCTTTCCATGCTCACGCTCAATGGCCTGTGCTCGGCCCATGGTGTCATCGTGCCCATGCAGTGCGAGTACTTCGCGCTCGAGGGCCTGACGGATCTGGTCAATACCATCAAGCAGGTGCACGCCAACCTCAACAAGGACCTGCAGATCATCGGCCTGTTGCGTGTCATGTACGACCCGCGCATCACCCTGCAGCAGCAGGTCAGTGACCAGCTCAAGGCACACTTTGCCGACAAGGTGTTTGACACCGTGATTCCGCGCAATGTGCGGCTGGCCGAGGCGCCCAGCTACGGTCTGCCTGGGGTGGTGTTCGACCCGTCCGCGCGAGGCAGCCAGGCCTTCCTGGCCTTCGCCAGCGAGATGGTGCAGAGAATTCAACGGATGTGAGCGCTTGCTGCTACAAAAATGCCTGTCAAACCTGAGAATGTGCTGGTCCTGCCAGGCTGGCAGAACAGCGGCTCCGACCACTGGCAAAGCCGCTGGGAAGCGCAACACGGCTTTCGCCGCGTGGACCAGCACGACTGGATGACCCCCCGACGCGGCGACTGGATTGCGCGTCTGGAAGACGTGGTTCTGGGTTGCGACGGCCCGGTGCTGTTGGTGGCGCACAGCCTGGGCTGCATCCTCACGGCGGCCTGGGCCCAGGTCTCGCGCAGCACCGGCCGCGTGCAGGGCGCGCTGCTGGTGGCGCCGGGTGATCCGGAGCGCGACGAATTGCGGGCTGTGTTGCCGAGCTGGGCCCCCATCGTGCGCCAGCGTCTTCCCTTTGCCAGCACCCTGGTCGGCAGCCGCAACGACCCCTACTGCAGCTTCGACAAGGCGCAGGGCCTGGCCCAGGCCTGGGGCTCGCGCTTTGTTGACCTGGGTGACCGCGGCCACATCAACGCCGAGTCCGGCCTGGGCGACTGGCCCGAGGGCCTGGCCTGGCTGAACGAACTGAACGACAAGAAAGGCAACTGAGATGGTCACCAAGAAACCCAAAGGCCTGGGCCGCGGACTCGAAGCCCTGCTGGGCCCGAAGGTGGCAGAACCGGCGGCCACCGACGCGGCCGCGCCGGCGGGAGCGCCCAACACCCTGCCTGTGACCGAGATGGTGCCCGGCATGTACCAGCCCCGCACCCGCATGGACGAGGGCGCGCTTTACGAGCTGGCGGAGTCCATCAAGGCCCAGGGCATCATGCAGCCGATCCTGGTGCGCCGGCTGGTGGGCGGGGCGAATGCCGGCAAGTACGAAATCATCGCCGGCGAACGCCGTTACCGCGCGTCCCAGCTGGCCGGGCTGACCGAGGTGCCGGTCCTGGTGCGCGATGTGCCCGACGAGGCCGCCGCCGCCATGGCGCTGATCGAGAACATCCAGCGCGAAGACCTGAACCCGCTGGAAGAGGCCCAGGGCCTGCAGCGCCTGGTCAAGGAATTCGGTCTGACCCACGAACAGGCGGCCCAGGCGGTGGGGCGTTCGCGCTCGGCCGCTTCCAACCTGTTGCGTCTGCTGCACCTGGCCGAGCCGGTGCAGACCATGCTGATGGCCGGCGACCTCGATATGGGTCACGCCCGCGCCTTGCTGGCGCTGGAGAAGGTGGCCCAGATCACGGCCGCCAACCAGATCGCGGCCAAGAAACTGTCGGTGCGCGAGACCGAAGGCCTGGTCAAGAAGCTCAGCGCCGAGTTCAACCTGGTGCCACAGAAGCCCAAGAAGGAAAAGTCGCGCGACATCCGCCGGGTCGAAGAAGAGTTGTCCGACCTGCTGACCGCCGAGGTCGAGGTGCGCGTGAAAAAGCGCGTCAAGCGCCACGGCCGTGTCGAGGACATGGGCGAACTCGCCATCCAGTTTGGCTCCCTGGAGGAGCTCAACGGCCTGATCGACAAACTGCGCCACGAGCGCTGAGCCTGGGAAACCCCCAAGAAAAAGGCCCCTCTGAAGAGGCCAGGGTGCGGGCGCACCGTGTCTTAACAGGCCAGACGCACCGCGGAACCGGCTTCGCCGGGCCGCAGGTGTGGTCCCCCCTCCCAGCGACGCGCAGCGGCGCGCCAGAGAGGGGGGAAGCCGCGTCAGCGGCTCAGGGGGGAGAACCCCATCATTGCCCGACCCTCAGCTGTCCGCCACGACCCAGGCCGCCCTTGACCTCT
Source organism: Burkholderiales bacterium (assembly GCA_030604135.1). Lineage (GTDB taxonomy): Bacteria > Pseudomonadota > Gammaproteobacteria > Burkholderiales > Burkholderiaceae_C > Hydrogenophaga. Next base: position 179,071 of record JAUVWL010000007.1, read on the forward strand.
TGCGCTTTGTAATTGCGCAGCGAGATCACCATGTTGTTGTAGGCGTCCATGAAGGCGGCGACGGTGGCTTTGCCTTCCGGGGTGCGCGAGAAACCGCCCAGGCTGCCGGCTGCGCTGGGGCCAAAGGCGCCCATGGCCGCACCCCAGTTGGTGGCGGTGGCATTGCCTTCGGAGATGGAGAGCTGAACCCCCGAGCGGATATCAAACAGTGACAGCGTCACCACCGACACCTTGCTTTCAAGCGAGCCAGCCAGCACAGCCAGGTTGCGGTTGCGGCCGCCCAGCAGGCCGCCGACACCAGCGGCCAGACCGCCGGTGGAGTCGTTGTTGATGATGATGGACGGCTCCATGTAGTAGTCGGCGGCCACACGCTGGCCCGCTTGCTGGTTGGAGCCGGCACGGAATTCGCCGGAGTTGCGTTGCCGGTCGGTGATGGCCGACATTCTGGAGTCGGTGCGGGTGCTGCCGACCGAGGTGATGACAAAGCAGTTGGATTGCTGCACTGCCAGGCGGATCAGGGGTTCGATGGTGGTGACCTGGGTGGCGCGACCGTAGCTGGCCCACCATTCCTTGTCGCGCCCATCGTCCACCGCCAGCGTGCCCAGCGGCGCATCGCAGCGCTGCAGATTGGAGTTGGCGTTGACACTGGTGCCGCCACCGGCAGCTCCCGTGGCCGCGGTGGCATTGCCACCCGAAGAAACAATGCCACCGCCGGGTGTGACACAGCCGGCCAGGGCGACAGTGGCCGCCAGAGCGGCCCAACGGAGGGTCAGAGAGGTCTTGTTCATGGTGAAGACTTTCCAGTCAACGGGTTGGTGATGAAATCGGGTCGAATGTGGCCATGCAGGTTGGATGGCTGGCGCAGCGGAAGTGTCGCACGGCCTCAGCGCACGTACCAGCCCCGAGGGCCCCAATACCAGTAGTAGGGGTGGCTCGTGTACCACAGACCCCAGGACTTTCGATGGGCCTCTCTTATCTGGTGGGCGCGTCGCGCGTCCCTTTTGGCAGCCGCAGCTTCGGGCAGCAGCTTGGCCGCGTCTTTGTGGCCCTTGCCCGCAGCCATGGTCAGCCAGACTTCGGCCTCGGCCGGGTCGGCGCCCATTTCCTCGAATCCCATCAGGTAGATGCGCCCCAGCGCGTACTGGGCTTCGAGGTTGCCCCGGTCGCCGGCCTTGCGCATCCACTGGATGGCCTGGTAGCTGTTGCGCTCGACACCGTCACCGCGCAGGAATCGCAGGCCCAGGTCGTAGGCGGCGCGCGGGTCCTGTTCGCCCAGAGCGATCAGCTCGGCCAGGCGGTGCTCGGCCTCGGGGTCGGTCGGTGTGCCCTGAAAGGAGGCGCTGTCGCGCGCTCGGTCCGAGCAGCCGCTGCTGTCGCAGATGCGCACGGTGTCCAGCCGCGGGGCGGTCTGTTCTGCGGCGGTCTGGGCGGCACAGCCCGAGACCAGCAGGACGATGAAAGCAGAGGTGACTGTCGCGCGCATGTGACCCTCCTGAAAACGACGACGATTGTTCTTATGAGCACGAAAGTGTACTCAGTCGACGCGACGATGTCTTCCCTCGGACGGGGTACGAGCGACCAGGCGGCAGCCGGTGCCGGATCAGAGGCTGAAGATCTTGCCCGGATTCAGGATGTTGTCCGGGTCCAGCGCCTGCTTGATGGTGCGCATCATGTCGATGGCGCCGTCGCCGGCTTCGGCGCGCAGGAAGTCCATCTTGTGCAGGCCCACGCCGTGTTCACCGGTGCAGGTGCCACCCAGCTGCAGGGCGCGCTCCACCAGGGTGTGGTTCAGGGCCTCGGCCTTCCGGTGCTCTTCGGGCTGGTCGGGGTCGATCAGGTAGCCGAAGTGGAAGTTGCCGTCCCCGACATGGCCAACCAGAAAGTAGGGGATGCCGGACGCGTCGGCTTCGGCCACCGAGTCGAGCAGGCAGTCGGCCAGTCGGCTGATGGGTACACAGGTATCGGTGCTGATGGCGCGGCAGCCGGGCCTGCTCTGGATGGCCGCGAAGTAGGCGTTGTGCCGTGCGGTCCACAGGCGGGTGCGTTCCTCGGGGGTGGTGGCCCACTCGAAGTCGTTGCCGCCAAATTCCTTGGCGATGTCCTGCACCGTCTCGGCCTGCTCCTGCACGCTGGCGGGTGAGCCGTGGAACTCCATCAGCAGCATGTGCTCCTCGCGCAGCCCCAGCTTGCTGTGCGCATTGACCATGCGCACGGTACCGGCGTCGATCAGCTCGCAGCGCGCGATCGGCACACCCATCTGGATGATCTGAATGACGGTGCGCACCGCGGCCTCGATGGTCGGGAAGGAGCAGATGGCCGCCGAAATCGCCTCGGGCAGCGGGTAGAGCCTGAGGGTGACCTCGGTGATGACGCCCAGCGTGCCTTCGCTGCCCACCATCAGTCGGGTCAGGTCGTAGCCTGCGCTGCTCTTCTTGGCCCGGGTGCCGGTGCGAATGACCTCGCCACGGGCGGTGACCACCTCCAGTGCCAGTACGTTCTCGCGCATGGTGCCGTAGCGCACGGCATTGGTGCCACTGGCACGCGTGGCCGCCATGCCACCTATGGAAGCGTCGGCGCCGGGGTCAATGGGAAAGAACAGTCCCTCGTGCTTGACGGCTTCATTGACGCCCTTGCGGGTGATGCCCGGCTGCACGGTGACGGTCAGGTCTTCGGCGTTGACCGAAAGCACCTGGTTCATGCGGCTGACGTCGATGCTGAAGCCACCCTGGATGGCCAGCAGGTGGCCCTCCAGCGAAGAGCCCACACCGAAAGGAATGACGGGCACCCGGTGCTGAGCGGCGAGCTTGACCGCATCGGCGACGTCCTGGGTGGACTCGGCAAACACCACCGCCGAAGGCGGCGGCACGTCGAAAATGGACTCGTCGCGCCCGTGCTGCTCGCGCACCGCCTGGGCGGTCGAGCAGCGGGCGCCGAAGCGCTGTTGCAGCGCTTCGACCAGGGCGGCGGGCACCTCGCGCAGCTTCAGTTCGGGCGCGAGGTGGGTGTGGTCGGTGGGGGCGTTCATGGCGGTCTCCGATTTTTCTTTCAGAGACGAACTTTACTCCTGCCGCTGCCTGTTGGAGAGCGCCCTGGTGTTTGGCATGCTCTGGAGGTGCTGACCCGAGAGGCTCGGGGCAAATGGCTTGACGACCCATGGCACCGCACTCATGGGCTGCGAGCCAACCCGCATCCGGACCCGACCGCCTGCTTGCCGCTGTGCGTGACTATTTAACGGTGGGCGGTCGTTTGGTCAATTGATCCGCACTTTCATGAAATGCTTGCTGTCATAAATCATCAGAAATAGGTATGGTGGGCCCCTGCTGAAACTACTGGGCGCTGCATGGCGCTTTCACAAGAAAGTGCTTAATTCGGACACCTTTCTGATGGGCTTCAAGGTGGGGCGAGGCGCTCGCATCATCCGGTGCAAGGGCATCGCAGTCTCGATCGGGCCCGCTGTCGCGGCGACGCTGGGTTTGCTCCTTCAAACAGGCACCGGCATGTTGATGGTCCCTGCCAGCGCGCACGCGGACAACGAATGCGGTGCCGCCGTTGCCGGCGGCTTGGTGGTGTGTGATCCATCCACCTACACCCCGTCTGTCTATGGCGACATCCGCTACACCAACAATGGATTGACGCTGCGGGCGTCTGATCTGACGCTGGCTGTGCAGC
>JAUVWL010000042.1 GCA_030604135.1 Burkholderiales bacterium
CCTTGCTCGGGGCGGCCCTTCGCTGTGGTCCTGACTGCCCCCACGCTCCGCCGCTGCGCGGGTCGCTGCCCCCCGAGGGGGCTGACCTTGCTCGGGGCGGCCCTTCGCTGTGCTCCTGACTGCCCCCACGCTCCGCCGCTGCGCGGGGTGGCGGCTCACCCCGCCAGCAAGCGGTACACCAGGTCCGGCGTGCTGTGCGCCTGGTACTTGCGCATCAGCCGGGCGCGGTAGATCTCCACCGTGCGCGGGCTGATGCCCAGCAACTTGCCGATTTCCTTGCTCGTCAACCCGTCCATCACGAAGGCGGCCACCTCGCGCTCGCGCGGCGTCAGCTCGGCGCGCACCGGTCGCCGGGCACTGAGGTCCTCGAAACTCCAGATCCCGGCGGCGTGGGGGTCCTCCGGGTCCAGTGCGCGCCCGGTCACATGGCACCAGAAGGTCTCGCCCTTGAGGCGTCCGTCCACCCGCTTCATGATCCGGTCGTCGGCATAGGTGCCGCTGCGACCCAGAATGGGGGTGATGCGCGCGCCGGTCCGCTCGTACTCGTCCGCGCTGGGGTAGAGGATCTGAAAGCTCTGGCCGATCAGCTGGTCGCGACTGGTGCCGAACATGTCGCACAGGGTCTGGTTGCAATCGACCATGGTGCGCTTGCGGGACAGGGCCAGGCCCACCGGGGCCATGTCGAAGGCAAGGCGGTAGTCGATCTCCATCGATCGGTCTCCAGTGGGGTTGGGGTTCCCCATTACGGCAAACTACGTATGTGAATACGTAGTATCGTAAGCGCTTCCGATTGTTCAACCCCAGGAGTCATTCGACGTGAACAAGATCTATCCCAGCGCGGCCGACGCCCTCAAAGGCGTGGTGGCCGACGGACAGCTGATCGCCGTAGGCGGTTTTGGGCTGTGTGGCATTCCCGAGGCCCTGATCGACGCCCTGCGTGATTCGGGTGTGAAGAACCTGACGGCCATCTCCAACAACGCCGGGGTCGATGGTTTCGGCCTGGGCAAACTGCTCGAGACCCGCCAGATCAAGAAAATGATCTCGTCCTACGTGGGCGAGAACAAGGAGTTCGAGCGCCAGTACCTCGCCGGCGAGCTCGAGCTGGAATTCACACCCCAGGGCACGCTGGCGGAGAAGCTGCGCGCCGGCGGCGCGGGCATCCCGGCCTTCTTCACCAAGACCGGCGTCGGCACCATCGTGGCCGAAGGCAAGGAATTGCGCGAGTTCAACGGCGAGACCTACGTCATGGAACAGGCCTTGCTGCCCGATGTCGCACTGGTCAAGGCCGATGTGGCCGACCGTTCCGGCAACCTGCGTTTCAACCTGACGGCGCGCAACTTCAATCCGGCCGCTGCCATGGCAGGGAAGATCTGCATTGTCGAGGTCGAGCGCATCGTCGCCACCGGGGAAATTGCGCCGGACGACGTGCACCTGCCCGGCATCTATGTGCACCGCATCGTGCACAACCCGACGCCCGAGAAGCGCATCGAAAAGCGCACCACCCGCGACCGCAAAGTTTGATTGAGGAGTACCGATATGCCCTGGACCCAAGACCAGATGGCCGCGCGCGCGGCCCAGGAGCTGCAGGACGGCTTCTATGTGAACCTCGGTATCGGCATCCCGACGCTGGTGGCCAACCATGTGCCCGACCACGTCGAGGTGTGGCTGCAAAGCGAGAACGGCATGCTGGGCATCGGCCCCTTTCCCTATGAGGACGAGGTGGACGCCGACCTGATCAACGCCGGCAAACAGACGGTCACCACCATCAAGGGCTCGTCGATCTTTGGCAGCCATGACAGCTTTGCCATGATCCGTGGCGGCAAGATCAACCTGTCCATCCTGGGCGCCATGCAGGTGACCGGCAAGGGCGACCTCGCCAACTGGATGATCCCCGGCAAGATGGTCAAGGGCATGGGCGGCGCCATGGACCTGGTGGCCGGCGTCAAGCGGGTGATCGTGCTCATGGAGCACGTGGCGCGCAAGAAGGACGGCACCGAGGACCTGAAGATCCTGCCGGAGTGCACCCTGCCATTGACGGGCAAGGGTGTCGTCGACCGCATCATCACCGACCTCGGTGTGATGGATGTCACACCTGAAGGCCTGAAGCTGGTTGAATTGGCCGATGGCGTTACCCTGGATTTCATTCAGAGCAAAACAGGCGTTCCATTGATCTGGTCTCTTACCTGATCTGCTTTCTTTGGTTCTATTCTTAGAAGTGGCTCCGCTTGTCTGAACAGTTTTACCCCAAGAGATAAGGAGACTGCGGGCGGGTTGAATAGGTGCAGAGTTGTCCACGACGGCGGTCGGCGCTTGCGACGAACCGGCCGACGCGGTGGGCAACTCGGGGCGCACCAGCGGTTTTCATTCTAGGCGGCCTCCCGCGTGCCCGGCAGCAGTGCCCAGTAGGTCTGATCCGGCGTCTCGTTACCCAGGCTGCTGTGAGGCCACTGGGTGTTGTACCAGTCGATCAACTGTGCAATGTCCGTCTTGGCTGCACTCACGCAGTCTTAGGCACGCAGGTACACCTGCTCGTACTTGATCGTTCGCCACAAGCGCTCGACAAACACATTGTCGCGCCAGGCTCCCTTGCCGTCCATGGACAGGCGGCAACCGCGCGAGAGGACGGCCTCGGTGAAGTCTTCGGCTGTGAACTGGCCGCCCTGATCGGTGTTGACGATCTCGGGCACGCCGAAGCGGGCAAACGCCTGCTCGATGACCTCGCAAGCGTGGCAGGCCTCCAGCGTGATGGCCACCTTGTGGGCCAGCGCCCGGCGGCTGGCCAAATCGACGACGGCCCTGAGGTACACGAACCCCCGGGCCATGCGGATGTAGGTCGTGTCCAGCGCCCAGACCTGATTGGCGCGGCGGATGGCCACCTTGCGCAGCAGATAGGGGTAGACCTTGTGCTGAGGGTTGCGCTCGCTGGTGCCTGGCTGTGGACACAGCGCCTGGATGCCCATGCGTTGCATGAGCGCCAGGTCGGCCTCGCTGGTGGGCCGTGGCCGGTAGTACACCGAGCCTCGGCTGATGTCGAGCAGCCTGGCCTGACGCACCACGCTCAGGGGGTCTTTGCGGTCGATCATCGCTTTGCGCTCAGCAACCCCGCCTTGGTGAGCGCGCTCTCTAAAAAATCGTTCTCCAGCGCCAACTGCCCGATCTTGGCGTGCAGCGAGACCAGATCGATCGGCTCGGGTGCGGCACCAGCGCCGAAGGCGTCGGCTGCGCGCTCCAGAAGCTGATGCTTCCAGTCGTTGATCTGGGTGGGGTGCAGCTCGAATTCCTTGCACAGCTCGGCCATGGTCTTGTCCTCACGCAGCGCCGCCAACGCCACTTTGGCCTTGAAGGCTGGACAGTGAGAACGACGGCTACGCCGCCCGGATGACTTCTTGTTCATCGCAAAACTCCTTCCCGCTGGCCTCAGCGGAGCAGACAGTTTGCCCGGAGTCTGCTTTATCTCACCTGTTCAGATTTGCGGAGCCACTTCTGCCCCGGTGCACAGGGCAAGCAGCGACAGTCGGGCCCTGAAAAATGGCTCGGTGTTTCCTCCCTATACTTTGTGATCACAGCCGGTCAATGCCAACAAAACCATGCAGCCCTGCCGCAGGAGCACCAACTGAACACCATCTGGACCACGTCCCGTTTCGACATCGACCTGTCCCGGCCTCGGGTCATGGGCATCGTCAACCTGACGCCCGATTCCTTTTCCGATGGGGGGCAGTTCGGCAGTGTGTCGGCAGCCCTTGGCCATTGCGAGCAACTGTTGCAGGAAGGGGCCGACATCCTTGACATCGGCGGTGAGTCCACCCGACCCGGTAGCCCGGCTGTGCCGCTGGACGAGGAGCTGGACCGTGTGCTGCCGGTGCTTCGCGAAGCGGTCAAGCTGGGGGTGCCGCTGTCAGTGGACACCTACAAGCCCGAGGTGATGCAGGCCGCGCTCGACCTGGGTGCCGACGTCATCAACGACATATGGGCCCTGCGCCGGGGCCAGGCCCTGAACGTGGTGGCTGCACACCCGCGCTGCGGCGTCTGCCTGATGCACATGCACCGCGACCCGCAGACCATGCAGGCAGCGCCCATGGCCGGCGATGTCGTGGGCCCGGTGATGGACTTCCTGCGTCAGCGGGGCAGGGCGCTGCAGGACCGTGGTGTGACCGCCTCCCGCATCACCGTGGATCCAGGCATCGGCTTTGGCAAGACGGTGGACCAGAACTTCAGCCTGTTGGCACGCCAGCGCGAGCTGCTGGGGTTGGGCTATCCCGTGCTGGCTGGCTGGTCGCGCAAGTCCTCGCTGGGTGCGGTCACGGGGCACGAACGACCCCAGGACCGAGTGCACGCCAGCGTGGCGGCTGCCTTGCTGGCGGCCGAGCGCGGGGCAGCCATCCTGCGGGTGCACGACGTCCGGCCCACCGTGGATGCCCTGCGCGTGCTGCAAGCCATTGACTGACAACTTGCCTGCGCGGTGACCACCACGGCCGCCTGTGCGCTTCTTCCCGCAGGTGGACGATGAAAAGTCGGGAGTCAGTGCGTATCGTTCGCGCTCAGCGCTGGCCGCCACCAACTGGATGTGGATGTACAACCACGAACGCCCAAACATGGCCTTGGGCGGCATCACCCCAAAACAGCGGTTGGCCATGACCGCCTGAATCTACTTCTCAGCCCGATGCGTTTCGGGGGGATTACCGTGCGCCCGACCGTGGATGCCCTGCACGTGCCGCAAACCGGAGCCTGACAGTTCGTCGCCGCAGCGAACACCATTGGCTGTGTGTCCGCTTCATCCCACAGATGGGCGATGAAACCGCGCAAATTGGTATCTAAAGGTTAATGTGGTGGATCTACCCTGTCAGTTTTGACAGGGTGGGTTCCGAATCAGCTAGTACCTTTAGATTAGACTCCCCACGCTGTTAAACAAGTGAGAGGGAGGGGGATCTGTCCAATTCTGGCAGCGGGTCGGTGCACGTTCGTGCCTGAAACCGGGCTGCCTCAAGCGAGCGCGCGTCGCCCACCCCTGGGCCGGCAGCAGCTTCGCCACATCCCCCTGGGTTTCATGCTCGACTGCCCCGACCTCGCTGTCCCCCGCGACGTGATGCAACACGTGGTGCGCGTCGAGTCCTCGCGCAACCCGTTCGCCATCGGTGTCGTGGGTGGGCATCTGGCACGCCAGCCCAGAAGCCTTGAAGAAGCCCTCGCCACCGTCGAGATGCTGCGCGCCGAAGGCTACAACTTCTCGGTCGGCTTGGCCCAGGTCAACCGCTACAACCTGGCACCCTATGGCCTGAAGAACTACGCCGAAGCCTTCGATGTCTGCGCCAACCTGCAGGCAGGCGCTCGCATTCTGCGCGAGTGCTACGACCGCGCGCAGGACTGGGGCAAGGCCTTCAGCTGCTATTACTCGGGCAACTTCGTCACCGGCTTTGACCACGGTTACGTTCAGAAGGTGTTTGCGTCCATGCGCGAAGCGGCGCAGACCAGCGGCTCGAGGTCGGCCGAGCCGATTCGCGTCATTCCCCGCAATGGTGTTCAGCGCGCGCGAGCCCGCGAAGAGAACCTGCCTCTGAGGCCCACCGAAGCGGGGCAGCCCCGCCAATCTGCACCGCTGCGTGCAGACGCCGCCTACCCCGAGCCCTACGCGGTGCGTCGCTTCATGCCGTCCACGCCGCTTGCTGTCACGGCAAGGGCACAACTGATGGCCGAGCGCCCGGGCAGCGACATGGACACCACCGAGTCGCGGCCCGCCATTCCAGTGCCCGGCCCCGGTGCGGTGATGCCGTCATCTTCCAGCCCTCCCGTGGACATTCGTACCCAGATTCCGGTGCAGGTGGTGGGCGTTGATGGCAACCCCTACCGCACCCGTGTGCTGCCGCCTGCCGCGGCCTTGCCCGGCGAAGCCCTTCCCAGGCCCGACCCCAACCAGGTGACCAACGCCGCCCGCCCGGCCAACCGCGTGGTCGAGCGCCGCGGCGGGCCCTTGCTGCTTTCCTCCGAGTCTTCAGCCTCGTCTGAAAACCCCGGTGACCGGACCACTCCGGTCACCGGAGACGCCCCCGGTCCCCAAGGCAACCCGCCATCGGACCGTTCCTTTGTCTTCTGATCTCTATCCAAGAAATCCAACCATGTCGAATGCTCCCAAACTCAGCAACCAGCTCGAATACCGCGTCGCCGTCGGGCTGATCTTGTGTCTGTCTGGCTGGTTGCTCGCGCCAGGTGCCTGGGCACAGACCTTTGCCGATGCATGCAACCAGGTCAGCGGGTTCATGGACAACCTGCTGCTCATCCTGCGCGTCGTTTCGGTGGCGGTGGTCACGGTCGCCATCATCTTTGCCGGCTTCCAGATTGCGTTCGCCCACAAGCGCATTTCCGATGTGGCCCCCATCCTGATCGGTGGCCTGCTCATCGGCGGCGCGGCCGCGCTGGCCGGCTGGTTCACCGAAGACCTGCTGAACATGGGCGGCACAGCGGCCACCTGCTGAACCACCATGAAGAAGGACACCGTCTTCCGCGGCTGCACCCGGCCGGCCATGATCCTGGGCGTTCCCTACATGCCCTTCGTGGTCGGTGCCGGCACGCCCCTGATTCTCGCCATGTACATCTCATGGTGGTTTCTGCTGCTGATTCCGGCGTCCATTCTGGTCATGCGGCTCATGGCCAAGAAAGACGAAATGATCTTTCGTCTGATTGGCCTGAACCTCGTGTTCCGCTTTCTGCCGCGCAACCGCAAGGCCTACCACGGTGCCTGGGTGTTCGGCCCCACTGAATACCGCCCCAAGGCCGAGCGCATGCGCGGCTATGACGAAACCTGAAGCAGATACCCATCCACGCCCACGCCATGTCCATGCTGTCACCCGACGCCAGTTACGGCAATTTTGTGCCGCTCAGCACCCACGTCGACGCCCACGTGGTCAAGACGCGCGAGGGCGACTACGTCATGACCTGGCTGCTCAGCGGCTTTCCCTTTGTCGGGCGTGAAGACTGGGAAATCGAGCACCGCCACAAGACCTTCAACAACCTGTTGCAAAGCCTGCGCGCGCCCGACTTTGAAAACCTGGCCTTCTGGGCGCACGACATCCGCCGTCGCAGGCCCATCCGCGCGGCGGCCGGCTACCGCCAGCGCTTCTGCCAGGAGCTGCACGACCGCTACATCGAGCGCCTCTCGTCCAAGCGGCTGATGCAGAACGAGCTCTACCTGAGCATGGTTTACCGGCCCGTGGTCAGTGGCAAGCGCTTTGCTGCGCTCTCGACCGATGTGCACGAGCTGCGCGAGCAACAGAAGATGTGCCTGGAAAAGCTCTACGAGCTGGCCGGTAACCTCGAAGCCCTGCTCAAAGACTACGCCCCCTACCGACTCGGGCTCTACGAAAGCACCGAAAAGCAGGTCTTTTCGGAAAACCTCGAATTCTTCGGCTACCTGCTCAACCACACCGACGAGCCCGTGCCTGTTCTGGGCGCCCCCATCCACCGCTACCTGCCCACCAGCCGGCACATGTTCTCCACCGGCAGCGGCGACTTCGTCGTGCGCACCAGCGACGGCGACAACCACTATGGCGCCATCCTCAACATCAAGGAGTACGCCGATGCCTCCTGGCCAGGCATCCTCAACGGGCTGAAGTACCTGGAGTTCGAGTACATCGTCACCCACTCCTTCACCCCCATGAGCCGCTACGACTCCATGAAAGCCTTGCAGCGGACCAAGGGCGCCATGCTCTCGTCCGAAGACAAGGCGGTCAGCCAGATCATCGAGCTCGACCAGGCCATGGACCAGCTCGCCTCTGGCAACTTTGTGCTCGGCCAATACCACTTCAACATGGCCGTGTTCGCCCGCGACCAGGAAGAGCTCTACCAGAACGTGGCCACCGCCCGAGCCCAGCTCTCCGGTGCCGGCTTCGTCACCACCAAGGAAGACGTGGCGGTCGCCGCCGCCTACTACGCTCAACTGCCCTGCAACTGGCGCTTCAGACCACGCATCGCCAACCTGAGCTCGCTCAACTTCCTGGGGCTGTGCCCGCTGCACAACTTCGCCTCCGGCAAGGCCGACTACAACCCCTGGGGGCCCTCGGTCAGCATCCTGCAGACGCTCAACAACCAGGCTTACCACTTCAATTTCCACGCCACGCGGCCCCACGAATACTCGCTGGGCGAGAAGGCCATTGCCAACACCATGGTCATCGGCAAGTCGGGCACCGGCAAGACCGCGCTCATCAACTTCCTGCTGGCCCAAGTGCAGAAGCTCGACCCCGAGCCCACCATCTTCTTCTTCGACAAAGACCGAGGCGCCGAAATCTTCATCCGCGCCTGCGGCGGGCGCTACTTCACCCTCGAAAAGGGCAGCCCCACCGGCTTCAACCCGCTGCAATGCGAGAACACGCCCGAGAACCAGCAGTTCCTGGTCGAGCTGCTGCAGACCCTCTGTGGCAAAGAGCGGTACACCGCCTCCGAGCAAGACGACATGATCCGCGCCGTGCGCTCCATGCTCGACACCCCCATGCACCTGCGCACCATGACCAACCTGCGCAAGAGCCTGACCAACATGGGCGAAAACAGCCTGTACGACAGCCTCTCGGTCTGGTGCCAGGGTGGTCCGGCCGGCTGGGTGTTCGACAACCCGCGCGACGTCATCGACTTTGGCCAGGCCAACATCATTGGCTTCGACTACACCGAAGTCATCGAAGACAGCAAGACCCGCGAGCCCATCATCCAGTACCTGCTGCACCGCATGGAGCAGCTCATCGACGGGCGCCCTTTCATCTACGTCATGGACGAGTTCTGGAAGGTGCTCGAAGGGCGGGGCGGTCTCAAGGACTTCGCCAAGAACAAACAGAAGACCATCCGGAAACAGAACGGTCTGGGCATCTTTGCCACCCAGAGCCCACAAGACGCGCTCAACAGCGATATATCGGCCGCCCTGATCGAACAGACCGCCACCCTGATCCTGCTGCCCAACCCCAACGCCGATCCCAAAGACTACCTCGAAGGCCTCAAGCTCACCCGGGCCGAGTACGAGCTGGTCGTGGCGCTCGACGAACGCAGCCGCTGCTTCCTGGTCAAGCAGGGCCACACCGCCGTGCTCTGCCAGCTCAACCTCAACGGCATGGACGACGAACTGGCGGTGCTCTCCGGCTCCAGCGACAACGTCGAAATCCTGACCGAACTGCTGCGCGGGCACCCCAGCCCCGAACTGCCCGACACCTGGCTGCCCGAATTCCACCGTCGCCGCCAAGGCCTGCGCACCCAGCGAGACAACCTCATGGCCCGCCAGCACGAGTTCCTGCGGCACGCGCCACAAAGCCCCCTGCAGCCCGCCCCCGAATCCTTGCCCGCCTGAGAGCGTTTCACCCCATGCCTACGGTATCAACAACCCCGATGCATTTCAGACACAGCCTGCACGCCATCCTGCTTGTGATCCTGCTCATGGCTTCCAGCTTGACGCAGGCCCAATCCCAGTGCGGTGGACACGCCCAGGGCGGCAACACCGGCGGTGCCCACTTCAACCCCAATCTGCCATACGACCAGGACGTGTTCTCGTTCTGCCGCTTTGGTTATCCCGCGCACTGCTGGGTCTCGGTTGTGCCCTCGCAGGGGCAATGGGCCTGGATTCCCAACTGCTACCCACAGAACGCGCAGTGGATTCCGTCGTTCACCCAGACGTGCCCGCACTCGTCCACCGAGGGCACATGGCAGGGCCCTGGAAGCCCGCTCGACTACCGAGGAGACCCAGGCGGGAGCAACGGGCTGGCCAGTTGCCCCCATCCCCATTGACGCAACCGGCTGCCCAAATCGCCAACCGCAAACCCATCCGACCCCATGAAGACTGCTCCAACTCCGAACCACCGTCCCTGTGTCGTCAGAACCCCGGCCCTGCTGGCGGCATTGACCTGCAGCATTGCGCTCCTGGGTTGCGCATCAGGGCCCGACAAAACCGCCGCTCAAGCCGACACCGGCAACCGCGCCCCTTTGCAATGGCCCGACCTGCAAGACCAGGCGCATGCCCGCCTGTTCGTGGCCGACCTGCTCGATGCCCCGGGCGATTCGCAGCTGGACACCGCCATGGTCCACTTCAACCGACTCAACGAGCGCGTGTTCCGCATCGAGTACCGTTTCCGCCACCCCATCCAGAGCGAGGGGCCGCACGCGGTCGATGCCGAACGGCAGAACCAGTTGCACCAGTGCATCGCCGTGCGCCTGGCACATGGCCTGGGCGCCACCCACTGGGATGTCGGGCCCGGCTTCGACGACGTGGCCTTCGCTGGCGACCGGGCCGTGCGTCAGCTGGCCTTCGTGCTTCAGCCCGACCACCAGGCCTACCTGCACCTGCTTCCCCAGGATTTGCGCGCCAGCGTCGCCGCGCGCGAACCGGCCGACGCCCGCCCCGCCTGCGAGGGCCTGATGCGTCCCGAATTCGTCAACTGGTGATGTGATCAACCCATGACCCAATCCCAATCCTTATCGCAACTGCCACACCGTCACCGCTGGCAGGCCATCGTGCTGGCTTCGCTTGCCGCCTTCCTTCTCACTGCCTGCGTCAGCACGCCATTGCAACAGGCCGAGCGGGCCGCCCAGATCAAACAGGCCGACACCCTGGTTCAGGTGCCCTTGAGCACCCCATTCGACGAAGATGCCGCCAGGCGCGCCATGGAGCCCGGTCCCGCCGAAATCAGGGGCGTGGTCTACCACCGCGTCACACGGCATGGCCGATATGCTGGTCAGGACGTCTACCTCTCCGTCGCACCGGTTCAGCCCTTGGCCCGCGTCAAAGTGACGCTGTATCCTGACACGGAGCACCTGCGTGAGTACCTCCAGGGTGTGCAGAACAACCGAAGGGCCCGCGCACGCTCCAGGCTGGCGCAGAACACCGAGTACGTGCCGCACCCGCGCTTCACCGCCTATGGCGACACCGTGACGACCGACGAACACGGCCGGTTCTCGTTCCAGGGCCGCAAGCCTGGGCGCTACCTGATTGCCGTTGTCCCTCAGGACATCCGGTCCACCGGCACCGAGGCTGTGCCCTCAGGCACCGCCGTGGTCACCAACGGCTGGTATGCCCAGCAGGTCCACACCTACCAGAACCGCAACTTCCAGGTGGTGACCCCCGTGACATACGAAGAATTTGTCGATGTCAAGCCCGGCCAGCGCACCGTCGAAGTCGAAGCGCGCATGCGGCACATCCGATGAGCATGCGACCGGTGTTGCTCGGTGCGGCGCTGGTTGTTCTGGCGGCCTGTGGTACGGCCCCACCGCTTGATCCTTCGCACGTCAATACCCAGGAGTGGCAGGCGGAGTCGATACAAATGAGCTGCGGAGCAGCCACCTTCACCCTCAGTTGCACGGCCGCAACCGATGCCGTGCCAGCCGCTTGCACGGCCAGCCGCCTCGACTGGCAGAGCGCCAAGCAGCCCACCACCCCCATCCCTTCACCCAAGGACGTTGGCACCGACAGCCACCCAACGGCACTGGCCTGCCTTCGTGGTGGCGATGGCGAACGCTACCTGGCCGTTCAGTACGCCGCGTTTCCGCTGAGCTGTCGCTTGTGCGGGTCGCTGCACCTGTTTGACGACGCCGGTCGACATCTCACCCCGGGCCAGGAAACGGGAGCAGAACCTGACAACCGCGCGTTCATTGAACAGCATCGCCGCGTGGGTTCGCCGGCGTTGCGCTGGAGACGCCTTCAATGACAAGGCCGATGGCGCGGCAGCATCTGGCCTGAAAACCCGTGGTGCTTTAGCAGAGCCGACCCCATCACTTCCGTGGCCATGAACCCATCGTCCAACCCATCCACTGCAACCCCCCAGTCCAACTACTGTTCAGGCGCTTCGTTCGCGCGCATTCTGGCCTGTCTGGCGCTCGCCGGGGGCCTCGGCTTGGGCCTGTCGGCCTGCGGCAGCCCGCCAGCCGCCTCCCTGAGCGCCGACGAACGCGCGGCATGGCAAGGCAGCTCGCTGCAAATCCAGTGTGGTGTGGCCCACGTCGAGCTGGGTTGCACAGCCACCGACGCCGAGGCACCGGCCCGTGCCCGTTGCTCGGCCACCCGCCTCGACTGGCAGGACGCCAGCGGCCAGATCAGCACCGTGGCCGTGCCCCCCGAGCTGGGTGACCAGCGCTACCCGGTCGCGTTGGCCTGCCTGCGCGCTGCCGACGGCGCTGCCTACGTGGCCGTGCAATACAGCGCCCTGCCAACAGACTGCAAATACTGCGAATTTTTCTTTGCCCACGACGAATCTGGCCGCCTGCTCACCCGCAGCCAGCCCCTGATTCTGGGCAGTGGCGCCGACGCCGCCCCCAACAACCAGGCCTTTGATGCGCTGCACCGGCGCATGGGCCAGCCGGCCTTGCGTTGGCAGTACCTGTTTTAATCGCGTCAAGGCACGCCAAGCACCATGTCCGCCCCCGACTACACCGCCCTGTTGTCCACCCGTGGCGCCCCGTACCGAGCCAGCCAGGTCCTGTCCCACAGCCACTACGACACACCCATTCCCGACGGCTGCACCACCTGCGGCAACAGCCGCGTCTGGGGTGACGCGTCCAAAGGGGTGCAAACGCAGGCCATCGACGCGCCGATGCGGGCCGGCGGCAACGCGGTTCTGGGTCGCGTCGAAATGAGGCGTGTCAAGTCAGGGCAGATCCGCCTGGGCCAGATGGACTGTGCTCCTCTGCGCGTCGCCGAGGTCGATACGCAACGTGCTGCCAACACCGCGCCGGAACAAGTGACCCAGGCCCTGAGTGCGGCCGACCAACAAGCACAGGCACAAGCTCTGGAGCGTGAGCAACACGCGCACGCCCAAGTTCACAACCAAGCCCGTAGCGGGCCGGTGCTGGCCTGAACACCGCAGCCATCCAGTTGGCAGGAGCGTACCCATGACCGAACACCATGCCCCCCAACGCCCAGGCCGTGCCAGCACCACCCGCACTGGTGGCCGGCTGCTGGCGTTCTGCCTGGCCACGGCGCTGCTGACCATCGGTGGCTGCAGCAACGGCAGCGCGCCGAAGACGAAAGAGGGCAGTGGGGAAACTTCGGCCTCGAGCCTTCAGGCGCGGGCCGGCATCGCCACGGTGCCGGTGATGTTGCCGTTTCCGGTGGACAAGGCCGGGCACGAACTGACGACCGAGTTCTGGGTGCCACCGAATGACAACGGCAGAAAACTGCGCCCCATTTACTTAGGCTTGCGCATGCTGTTCACCGCCAGCGACCCCGATGGTCGGATCTCTCAAGTGGACAACCATCCCATTCAGGTCAAGGTGGACCTGCGGCACATCGATGGTGACAAGGAGGAGCCGGTGGTGCTTCGTGTGGGCGAATGGATTCAGACGGGTCCCTCACCCATGGATCGGCACATTGTGGTCCGTGAGTTGAGCGACGGTGTGGCCAAAGCCAAAGGTGCTCGCAGCGGTCACTCTGCGCAGCCCTACGGCACACCCGATGGCATGTACTACCAGATGGGGTTGGGGAGTGCCGGGTTTCTCGCTCCGGGCCGCTACCGTCTGCAGGTTCAGGTGTTGCACGATCAACCTCGGCTGCAAGGTGTGCCCATGTTTCTGACGGTTCGTGAGACGGAGCCTGCCAAATGAGCGGCCCTTACACGGTGAGCGTGAAGCTGGCCTACCCGGGCACGCCCTTGTTTGATGACGACACGGGCCAGATCCCCACCGGTGAAACCTCCCAGGCTGGTCACATGTGGTACTCGATTTCAGACGGACAAACCAGCAACAGCTATGGCTTTCGTCCGCTGGAGCCAGGTGCCATGCGCGGCCCGGGAGAAGGGGTGCGCAGTGACGACAA
>JAUVWL010000039.1 GCA_030604135.1 Burkholderiales bacterium
CAGACCCCGACGCTGGAGCACCTGCGCACACTGGAGCGGGAACAGCAGCCCGCCCCGCAGGTCGAAACCGGGCGGTCCTGGCAGCACGAGCACGCCGCGCCGGTGCTGGCGCGCTGAGTGCCCGGCCACCGGTTGGAGCCGTTGGCGGCACCCAACTTGCCTGTTTGGGCCGAACTTTGCGATAATTGCGGGTTTTCCTCTAACTGAAATTGCCCTGGCACTGCCCGGGCCGCACTGCCATGGCCATGAAACGCACCTACCAGCCGTCGAAAATCAAGCGTGCCCGCACGCACGGTTTTCTTGTCCGCATGAAGACCCGCGGTGGTCGCGCCGTGATCAACGCCCGCCGCGCCAAGGGCCGCAAGCGCCTGGCCGTCTGAGCCCGACGGTGCGGTGCCGCTGCCCATCGCTGCCCCGCCACGCTTCGCCGACGGTCGCGCCGGCCCTGCCGTGATGCAGCGGCTGCGGTCCCGAACCCAGTTCCAGGCCGTGATGGCGGGAACACCTGTGGCCAAGACGCCCCACTTCGCCCTGCACCGCGCCACGCTTGATGCGCTTGGCAGCGATGGCAGGGCCTTGTTTCCTGCAGCCGAAGCATGGCTGGGGGTGGTGCTGCCCAAACGCTGGGCGCGTCGGGCCGTCACCCGCAACACCATCCGCCGCCAGATCTACGAGCTGGCGCGCAGCCGTGAAGCCGCCCTGCCCCAGGCGGCGCTGGTGGTGCGCCTGCGCAGCGAGTTCAGCCGCAAGCAGTTCGGCAGCGCCACGTCCGACGCGCTCAAGCGCGCCGTGCGCGGTGAGCTGGGCCAGCTGCTCGACCGGGCCGGGGTGTCTGCCCCGATCGTTGCCCCCCTGCCCGCCGGAGCCGCTCATGTGGGCTGAACTGCCACGCCGCGCCCTCGTGGGCATGGTCAAGGGCTACCGCCTGCTGCTCAGCCCCTGGCTGGGCAACAGCTGCCGCTTCGAACCCACCTGTTCGGTCTATGCCATCGGCGCGCTCGAGCGCCATGGCGCCGTGGCCGGTACCTACCTCATGCTGCACCGCATCGGTCGCTGCGGCCCCTGGTGTCAGGGTGGGCACGATCCTGTGCCCGAACAGCCTCCGGCGCTGTTCTCGCGCCTGATTTCCGCTTCCTCAGCCAAGAAGAACCCGTCATGAACGACATCCGTCGCTCCATCCTGTGGGTGGTATTCGGTCTTTCGATGATCCTGTTGTGGGACCGCTGGCAGATCCACAACGGCAATGCCGCCTTTTTCTTCCCCAGCTCGGCCTCCACCCGTGCGACCGACGCCGAGCCGGCGTCGGTGCGCTCTGCCGACAACACACTGCCGGCGGCCACCGGACTGGCTGCCACGGGCGCGGCCACCTTGCCGGGTGAAGCCCCAGGTGGCGCCCCGGCCGCGGTGGCCCAGCGGCACGAAGTCAGCACCGATGTGTTCCGTCTGGTGTTCAACAGCGAGGGCGGGTCGCTGGTCGGCGCCGAACTGCTGCGCCATGCCGAGGCCACCCGCACCAGCAAGGACCAGACCGAGCGCCCCTTCACCCTGCTGACCCAGGATGCCAACCGCATCTATGTGGCACAGAGCGGTCTGATCGGCGGCAATTTCCCGACCCACAAGACACCGATGCGTCTGGTCGACGGGCCGTTGAGCCTGGCCGACGGGCAGGACGAGCTGAGAATCCGTTTCGAGTCCGACGAGGTGGGTGGGGTGGTCCTGGTCAAGACCTACACTCTGCGCCGGGGTCGCTACGACATCACGGTCGAGCACGAGGTCATCAACAACGGCGAGCAGACCATCAACCCACAGCTGTACGTGCAGCTGGTGCGCGACGGCGGCAAGGTGGCCAACGAAACCCCGTTCTATTCCACCTTCACCGGTCCGGCCGTTTTCACGCAGGCCCAGAAATACCAGAAGGTCGACTTCGCCGACATCGAGAAGAACAAGGCCTCTTTCGAGCGCAACGCCAGCGACGGTTACGTGGCCATGGTGCAGCACTACTTTGCCTCTGCCTGGGTGCTGGGCGAGGGCATGCTGCGCGAGAACTTCGTGCGCCGCGTGGACAACAACGTGTTTGCTGCCGGTGCCATTGCCCCACTGTCGGCGCTGGCACCGGGGGAGCGCCAGGTCAACTCGGCCCTGCTGTTCGTCGGCCCGCAAGAAGAGAAGGTGCTGGAAACCATCACCCCAGGTCTGGAACTGGTCAAGGACTACGGCTGGCTGACCATCCTGGCCAAGCCGCTGTACTGGTTGCTGGAGAAGATCCACAGCTTCGTGGGCAACTGGGGCTGGTCCATCGTGCTGCTGGTGGTGCTGATCAAGGCCGCTTTCTACTGGCTCAACGCCAGCGCCTACCGCAGCATGGCGAAGATGAAGAAGATCAACCCGCGCATCATGGAGATGCGCGAGCGCCTGAAGAGCAACCCGCAGGCGATGCAGCAGGAAATGATGAAGATGTACCGGGAGGAAAAGGTCAACCCGCTGGGTGGCTGCTTCCCGATCCTGATCCAGATTCCGGTGTTCATCGCGCTGTACTGGGTGCTGCTGTCTTCGGTCGAGATGCGCAATGCCCCCTGGGTCGGCTGGATCACCGACCTGTCCTCGCCCGACCCCTGGTACATCCTGCCGCTGGTCATGGCCGTGACCACCGTGATCCAGACCGCGCTGAACCCGCTGCCGCCGGATCCGCTGCAGGCCAAGCTGATGTGGTTCATGCCGCTGGCCTTCTCGGTGATGTTCTTCTTCTTCCCGGCCGGCCTGGTGCTGTACTGGATCACGAACAACATCCTGACCATCATCCAGCAGGCCTACATCAACCACACGCTGGGTGTGCCGCTGAAGATCACGCTGCCGACGGAAGTGTTCAAGAAGTAACCCCCTGCGCCGCTGACGCGGCTTCCCCCTTGAAAAGGGGGACGACACCTGAGGCCCGGCAAAGCCGGACCCTCGGTGCCCCTGGATGGGGGCACGTCTTGCCTCGGGGCCTGCTGTTGCGGGCCCTTTGTTTTTGTGGCTTATTCTTCCGACCATGCTGGCTGCTTCGCGTGATCCCATCGTTGCCATCGCCACCGCCCCCGGGCGCGGGGCGGTGGGCATCGTGCGGGTGTCGGGGCGGGGGCTGACGCCGTTGGTGCAGGCCCTGCTGGGGCGGACCTTGCGCCCGCGCGAGGCGACCTACCTGCCATTTCCGGACGCTGCTGGCAGCCCGATCGACCACGGGCTGGCGCTGTGGTTTCCTGGGCCGCATTCCTACACCGGCGAGGACGTGCTGGAGCTGCAGGGCCATGGCGGGCCGGTGGTGCTGCAGTTGCTGCTGGCGCGTTGCCTGGCGGTGGCGCAGGCCCCGGGCGCGGATGGCCAGGCGCTCTTGCCCGGGCTGCGCCCGGCGCGGGCCGGCGAGTTCACCGAGCGGGCCTTCCTGAACGACAAGCTGGACCTGGCGCAGGCCGAGGCGGTGGCCGACCTGATCGATGCCAGCACCGAAGCGGCGGCGCGCAGCGCCAGCCGTTCGCTGGCCGGCGCCTTCTCCGAGCAGGTGCACGCGTTGCGCGATGCGCTGGTGAACCTGCGCATGCTGGTCGAGGCGACGCTGGACTTTCCGGAGGAAGAGATCGACTTTCTGCAGAAGGCCGACGCCAGCGGGCAGCTGGCGCGGCTGCGCGAGACCCTGGACGGCGTGTTCGGCCAGGCGCGCCAGGGGGCGCTGCTGCGCGAAGGCCTGACGGTGGTGATCGCTGGCCAGCCCAACGCCGGCAAGAGCTCGCTGCTCAATGCACTGGCCGGTGCCGAGCTGGCCATCGTGACACCCATTGCCGGCACCACGCGCGATGTGGTGCAGCAGACGATACAGATCGAGGGCGTGCCGCTGCACGTGGTCGACACCGCCGGCCTGCGCGACAGCCCGGACGTCGACGAGGTCGAGCGCATCGGTATCGAACGCGCCTGGGGCCAGATCGACCGGGCCGACGCCGTTCTGTTCCTGCACGACCTCACGCGCTGCGAGCAGCCGGCGTACCAGGCCGCCGACGCGGCCATCTCGGCCGACCTGCCGGCGGGCGTGAGTGTGGTTCATGTGTGGAACAAGCAGGACCAGGTGCCTGCCGACGCCGGCTCGCGCTTGCGAGGCGGAACCGGCGCCGACGACCTGCTCATCTCGGCCAAGCAGGGCCTGGGGCTGGAAGCCCTGCGGCAGCGTTTGCTGGAACTGGCCGGCTGGCAGCACGCGAGCGAGGGTCTGTTCATGGCTCGCGAGCGGCATTTGCAGGCACTGACCCGGGTGCAGACTCATCTGGAGCAGGCCGTCGGCTGGCTGGCCGCCGAGGCGGAGCACCTGGACCTGCTGGCCGAAGAACTGCGCCTTGCCCAGGTGGCATTGGGCGAGATCACGGGTGAGTTCACGGCGGACGACCTGCTCGGCGAGATCTTTTCGCGCTTCTGCATCGGCAAGTGAAGCGGGACCGCGACATTGGCCAGGCCTGTACTGACCGGCTGGGGGGTGTTGCCGACCGGTGGGAGTTCAACTGTAAGCAGGGGTAAATTCGCCTTGCCGCGCGCGCGCGGCGGCGGTTATCTTGCGGTGCATGAATGCGATGACGCCGTCCGCCATCAAGCCCGATATCAACGGGTTGGCGCTGGCCATGCGCGCGAGCAACGCCCTCGATGCGGTACCCCTGAACTTCAACGAGATTCAGTGGAGCAAGGTGGCCGACTACCTGCAACCGGTTTCGCTCAAGCAGGGACAGGTGCTGATCGAGCAGGGCGTCAAGGACAGGACGGTGTATTTTGTCGAGAGCGGCAGCCTCACCGTGCATTACGAAGACAGCAAGGAGCGTATCCGCATCGCCATGGTCGGCCCCGGATCGGTCCTGGGTGAAGGCGCGTTTTTCAGCCACCTGCCGCGCAGCGCCACCGTCAATGCCGGCAGCGACTGCCGATTGTGGTGCCTGACGCCATTGCGCTTTCGCGAGCTGGGTACGCGCTTCCCCGATCTGGCGCTGGAGATGACACTGGCCATGTCAGCCGTGCTGGCGCGTCGCATGTACAACCGTCCGAAGCGGGTGGCCGTGACCTGATCCCTTTTTGCCCGCGCAGCACCTGTTTTTTCATCCCAAGGTCGGGACATACCCCGGCATTTGACCCATGTCCTTCCTTCTGAATTGGTTCCAGCCCAACTCGACGGGCTCGAAACGCAAGAGCAAACCCTTGCGCTCGGCGCGACGCGGCTTCAGCCAGACGACGCTTCCCCTGATTTCCCCCCGGCGTGGGCGGCGCATCCTGCGGCGCGAGCAGCTGTTCGCGGTGGTTCGCGAAAGCTTGATCCGTGGCGGCGTGCTGTCCACCAGCTACGAGTTCAAGGTGTTGACGCTGGACGCCAACGGCGACGGGTTTCTGGTCCTGGTGGACCTGGCGCTGCCCGCGGTCACCATGCCAGACGAATACCTGCTGGAAATCGAGCGCTGGGTTCAGTCCAGTGCGCGGGCGCGCCACGGCATGGATGTGCGCGGGGTCTACTGGCGCCGCCTGGCCGAGCACGACCAGCGCGGCATTGCGCTGAAGGCGGCGGTGTCTGCCCAGCGCCGTGTCGCGGCACCCGAAGTCAGCCCGACGGCCATCCCGGTGCCGCCTGCCAGCGCCCCTGGCCGGATGCAAGCGGTGGCCGCCGATGAGCTCGAAGCATTCCGCGAGGCATTGCACGCCGACCCAGGGCAGCGTTACCCGGTTCAGCACGTGCCGGGCCAGCCGGAGCCCGAGTCGCACAGCGATTTCAGCGCGCTCAGCGAGACCCAGTACGGCAAACTTTAAGTGACCTGATCTTTGTCGTTGCCAGTACCTGTCGGCTGGTGCGCCTGCCGTACCTACCCGTCACTCCCGCGTTCGCCGGAGTGACGGGCGTTTTCGGAGGTGGAGCGTGGGGGCTGAGGGAATCCAGCGCAGGGCCGCCCCAAGCTGGATTCGCGCCCCCGTGGGGGGCAGCGACCCGCGCAAGCGGCGGAGCGTGGGGGCTCAACTCTCTAGTGGCCTTCGAAGTCCACCAGGGTGAACAGCTTCAGGCCGGCGTCGCGCAGCTTGGCCGAGCCACCCAGTTCGGGCAGGTCGACAATGGCGGCGCCTTCGGTCACTTCGGCGCCCAGCTTTTCCAGCAAGCGCATCCCGGCCATCATGGTGCCACCGGTGGCGATCAGGTCGTCGATCAGCAGCACCTTGTCTCCGGCCTGCACGGCATCGGTGTGCAACTCGACGGTGGCACTGCCGTACTCCAGTTCGTAGGTCTCTTCGACCGTGGTGAAGGGCAGTTTGCCCTTCTTGCGGATCGGCACAAAACCCACTCCCAGCTCGTAGGCCAGCACCGAACCGATGATGAAGCCGCGTGCGTCCAGCCCGGCCACCACGTCCGGGCGCAGGG
Organism: Burkholderiales bacterium; assembly: GCA_030604135.1. Lineage (GTDB taxonomy): Bacteria > Pseudomonadota > Gammaproteobacteria > Burkholderiales > Burkholderiaceae_C > Hydrogenophaga. The sequence goes on from JAUVWL010000039.1 coordinate 6,404, forward strand.
CGGGGTCCATGTAGCGGTGCACGAAGGTGTCGATCAGCACGCGAAAGACCTTGGGGTCTTGCAGCAGCGGGGTGATGTCACGAAACTGCACACCCGGCGCCGGCCAGTCGGGCACGGTGCGGATGTGGTTCTTGAGGTAGGCGGAGGTGTCCATGGGCGACATTATGAGGACACCCCCGCACTGCGGGGGCTGTCAAGCCATCACGGGGCCATGCGAGCACCTTCCAGGGGCCGATTTGGCTGCATCCGACCCGCAGTCACACCCCTTCAGGAAACGGGCTGGAACTGGTAGCCGTTGCCAGATGCAACCAGGCGGCCCATGGCGGGGAAGGGGAAGTGGAAGCCGCCCGCCAGGGTGTTGTCCCGCGCCAGCATGTCAAAAATGCGCCGGCGTGTCTGCCGGGCCATTTCCGCGTCCATGTCGAATTGAACCGCCCAGTCGGGGTTGCGTGCGAACAGCTCGGGCACATTGGTGGTGTCGGCCACATAGACGAAGCGTTGGCCTTCCGAGCTGGCCTCGACCAGACTCATGCCGGGGGTGTGACCGAAGGCGGCCTGGGTGCGGATGCCGGGCGCCAGCTCGGCACCAGGTTCGAACCTGACAAGGCGATCGGCCGGTAGGGTGCCGATGACACGGCGCGCGTTCTGGAACGCGCCGCGGGCACCCTCCGGTGCCGCATTCATTTTGGCGTCGTCGAACCAGAAGTCGTGCTCCGGCGCGGGCACATGCACCCGGGCGTTCGGGTAGACCAGCGATCCGTCCTTCTTGACCAGGCCATTGATGTGGTCCCCGTGGTAGTGGCTGATGACGACGTGGTCAATGTCTTCGGGCTTGAAGCCGGCCGCCGCCAGGTTGGCGGCCAGGCGACCCGTGGTGGGCGGGCCGTTGTCGGCAAAGCCGGTGTCGATCAGGAAGCGGCCGTCGCCACTGACGATGAGGAACGGGTTGAACGGGATGTCGATGTACTCGGTGGGCAGGTTCTGCGAGGCCAGCAGGGCCTTGACCTCGTTCAGCGGCGCGTTGCGCACAAATTCTTCTCCCAGGGGCCGTCGCAGGGCGCCGTCGCTCAAGGCAACGATCTCCATGGCGCCGAGCTTCATGCGCTTGAAGCCGGGGCTGGGCAGTGAGGGGGCACCCAGGTCGGGGCTGCTCTGGGCCCAGGCCAGGGGGCAGACCCAGGCTGCGGCACCGGCCACGCCGGCACCGAGAAAATGGCGTCGCTGCATCATGTGAGTCTCCTTGCAGTCAAAAGCGCATTGGATACCGATCGGTATCAACAATTACCGATGGGTTTGTTTCACCTTGTAACTGCAAATGGTATCGGCTGCGGCCACCGATGGACCGTGGTGCGCACGCCGCCCGGCATCGCCTGCTCGAGCTTGCTGCACGGGCAGCGGGGGCGATAATCGGCAGATGCCGTTGCCATCCACATTCGACGCAGCACACGCCGCCCGTCTTGCCAGAGAGACCCTGGACATCGAAGCCCAGGCCATCACGGCGATGGCCCGCCGTCTGGACGATGGCTTTGCCCGGGCGATGGCACTGCTGCTGGACTGCCGGGGCAGAGTGGTGGTCACCGGCATGGGCAAGAGCGGCCACATCGGGCGCAAGATTGCTGCCACGCTGGCCTCCACCGGCACACCTGCCATGTTCGTGCATCCGGCCGAAGCCAGTCATGGCGACCTGGGAATGATCACCCCGGGCGACGCCGTGCTGGCCATCAGCAACAGCGGCGAGAGCGAGGAGCTCACGGCCATCCTGCCCCTGATCAAGCGCATGGGCGTGCCCCTGGTGGCCATCACCGGGCGGCAGTCCTCCACCCTGGGCCGGCACGCCGATGTCGTCCTTGATGCCGCGGTCGACAAGGAGGCTTGCCCGCACAACCTGGCACCAACGGCCAGCACGACCGCCCAGCTGGCCATGGGGGATGCGCTGGCCGTGGCCTTGCTGGACGCGCGAGGCTTTCGGGCCGACGACTTTGCCCGTTCGCACCCGGGAGGTTCGCTGGGGCGCAAGCTGTTGACCCATGTGCGCGACGTGATGCGCCAGGGCGATGCGGTACCCAAGGTCTTGCCTGAGGCCAGCCTGATGGACCTGATGCGCGAGATGAGCGCCAAGGGCCTGGGCGCCAGCGCCGTGGTGAACGAAGACGGGCGGGTCAAGGGCATTTTCACCGACGGTGACCTGCGGCGCCTGATCGAACGCAGCCACGGGCCGGCCGACCTGCGCAGCCTGCGGGCATCCGATGTCATGCACCCCGACCCGCGCACCGTGCGCGAGGACGATCTGGCGGTCAGCGCGGCCGAGCTGATGGAGGCGCACCGCGTGACCAGCGTGCTGGTGGTCGACGCCGAGGGCCGATTGTGTGGTGCCATGAACAGCAACGACCTGATGCGGTCCAAGGTGATCTGACCCCCGGTTAGCATTGCAGCATGACCCACGACGAATTGCCTCCGCTGCTGCCTGCGCTGCAGATCGACCCCGAACTGCTGCTCAAGGCACAGTCGGTGCGTGTGGTGTTCTTCGACGTCGATGGCGTTCTCACCGATGGCGGCTTGTATTTCAGCGAGGCGGGCGAGACCCTCAAGCGATTTCACACGCTCGATGGCCATGGCATCAAGCTGTTGCAGCGGGCCGGGATCACACCGGCGGTGGTCAGTGGTCGTGATTCGCTGGCCCTTCGGGCGCGGTTGGGCGCACTGGGGGTGACGCACACCCGCTTCGGCACCGAGGACAAGCGCCCGGCGGCCGAGGCCATCCTGTCCGAACTGGGGCTGGGCTGGGACGATGCGGCCGCCATCGGCGACGACTGGCCCGACCTGCCCATGCTGCGCCGCGCGGCTTTCTCGGTCTGCCCGCCCGGAGCCCACCCCGAGGTGATGGCCGTGTGCGACCACGTCACGCAGCGGCATTCGGGCAACGGGGCTGTGCGGGAGTTGTGCGATTTGCTGCTGGTGGCCCGTGGCGCCTACGGTGGCTTGCTGGCGCAGGCCGGACGATGAACGAAACTGTCAGACTGGAGGCCTTGCCCGCCTCGCCGCGCCGATCGACGGGCCAGCAGGCCTGGCGGATCTGGGACCAGGTTTCGATCTACCTGCCGGTGCTGCTGATGGGTCTGCTGGCCCTGGGCTCTTACTGGCTGCTCCGGCTCACGCCGGAACCGGCAACGCCGCCCGAGGCCTCGCCCGTCGGCCCCGATCCCGACTATTTCATGCGGCGCTTCTCGGTCAAGGTTTTCAACGCGGACGGTTCGCTGCGCACCGAGGTGTTCGGCTCTGAAGCCAGGCACTACCCCGACGATGGTCGGATGGAAGTCGACACCGCGCGGGTGCGTTCGTACAACGACGAGCGTCTGCTCACCGTTGCAACGGCCCGCCGCATCACCAGCAATGCCGACAGCACCCTGTTCACCCTGGAAGGCGATGCGGTGGTCATTCGTCAGGCAGGGCGGGACGCGGCCGGCAAGCCGCTGCCGCGCATGGAGTTTCACGGTGACTTCCTGAAGGTGTATACGCTCAGAGATGCCATCTACTCCGACCGACCGGTGGAAATCATCCGCGGCGCCGACAGGGTGACGGCCGATGAACTGAATTACCGAGGCGATCGCCAGACCGTCAGGTTGTCTGGCAGGGTTCGAATGCAGTTGAACCCCCGGCAGCCCTGATGACCATGGCCGATCGAACTGGCGCCCCTCTGGCCTTCATCACCGGCGCCTCCAGCGGCATTGGACAGGCGCTGGCAGCGCGCCATGCCGCTGCGGGCTGGCAACTGGCGCTGGTGGCCAGGCGCACGGGCGAAATCGCGGCCTGGGCCGATCGCCTGGGTCTGCCTGCCGAGCGGTGGCGGGCCTACGGTGCCGACGTGTCCGATGCCGACAGCATCGTCGCGGCGGGCCAGGCCTGCCTGGAGGAGCAAGGCGTTCCCGAGGTGGTGATTGCCAACGCGGGCATCAGTGTGGGCATGGACACCGCCGAGCGGGACGACATCGACGTCATGGCACGCACCTTTGCCACCAACAACACCGGCATGGCCGCCACTTTCCACCCGTTTGTCGAGGCCATGCGGGCCCGGGGTCGTGGACGGCTGGTGGGTATTGCCAGCGTCGCTGCCATCCGCGGCCTGCCCGGGCACGGTGCCTATTGCGCCAGCAAGGCGGCTGTGGTGGCCTATTGCGAGAGTCTGCGCGGGGATCTGCGGGGCACTGGCGTGCGGGTGGTGACGCTGCTGCCCGGCTACATCGACACCCCACTGACCCGCGAGAACCGCTACGCCATGCCGTTCCTGATGTCTCCCGAGGCTTTTGCCGACCGGGCTTTTAGGGCCATCGATGCCGGCGACAGCTACTGTGTGATTCCCTGGCAGATGGGGGTCGTGGCCAAGCTGCTGCGGGTCCTGCCCAACGCCTGGTATGACCGCCTGCTGGCCGGACGGCCGCGCAAGCACCGCCAGGGGCAGGGTCGGGCACCAGGGGGCTGAAGGCAGCACGCGCATCGGCGACAATCTGCGCGCCATGATCGACGTTGTTGTCCTCTTTTTTCTGCTGGGTGTGTTTGCGCGCCTCGTCAAGAGCGACCTGCGCCTGCCCGAGGCGCTGTACGAAACGCTGTCGATCTACCTGCTGCTGGCCATCGGCCTCAAGGGCGGCATCGAGCTGAGCAAACAGCCCATGCTGACCCTGCTGCCGCAGATGCTGGCCTGCATGGCGCTGGGCTTTGTCATCCCTTTCGTGCTGACCCCGGTGTTGCGCCTGCTGGGCCTTTCGCGCGTGGATGCCGCGGCCATGGCAGCGCACTATGGCTCCGTCAGCGTGGTCACGTTCGCGGTGGCCAGCGCCTACCTTGCGGCCCAGGGGGTGGCTTTCGAAGCTCACGCGGCGCTCTGGGTGGCCATCATGGAGGCGCCGGGCATCGTGGCTGGCATCCTGCTGGCGCGACTGGGCGCCAGGGGCGCCGACGGGCAGGTCCAACGGGTCAACTGGGGTGAGCTGGGCCACGACGTGTTCTTCGGCAAGTCGGTGTTGCTGCTCGCCGGTGGCCTGGTGATTGGGGCGGTCATGGGTGAAGCTGGCACGGCACCCATTGCGCCGGTGTTCACCGCACCGTTCAAGGGTGTGCTGGCGCTGTTCCTGCTGGAGCTGGGCCTCGTCGCCGGCGGGCGCCTGGGCGAGCTGCGCCGCCACGGACTGGGCATCGTGGCCTTCGCACTGATCACCCCGCCTGTGCTGGCGCTGGGTGGTGCCCTCACCGGACTGGCCCTCGGGTTGAGTACGGGGGGCATGGCCATCCTGGCCACCCTGGCGGCCAGCGCCAGCTACATTGCCGCCCCCACCGCCATGCGCATGGCGGTGCCCGAAGCCAACGCGGCCTTGTCGATCACCGCCGCGCTGGGTATCACATTCCCGTTCAACATCGTGCTGGGTGTGCCGCTCTACCTGGAGCTGGCGCGCTGGCTGCAGCCCGGAGGCTGATTTCCATGGACACACACGCCCGCACCCTGCTGGTGATCATCACCGAGGCCGCGCTGGAGAAGCGCCTGGTGGCCGACAGCCAGCGCCTGGGTGCCCAGGGCTACACCGTGCACGACGTGCGCGGCGGCAGCCGGCTGTCGGTGCGCGAGGCGCTGTGGGAGGCCGATCGCAGCATCGAGATGAAGGTCATCGCCACCCCAGAGGTGGCCGACGCCATTGCCCGCCATGTGCTGGCCAGCTATGCCCCGCACTACAGCCTGACCTTGTACCTGGCCGGGGTCGAGGTGCTCAGGCCCGACAAGTTCTGACGGGGCTTTGCCCGATCGGGCATGACCTGCCCGGACCGGACAACAAAAAACCCCAGGACCGGTGCGGTCGTGGGGTTTGTTCGGTCACCGGCCCTCAACAGGCCGATGAAGCAGGGACACAGCTGGCTCAGTAGCCGCCGCGGCCACCGCCGCCATCACGGCGGCCACCGCCGCCGTAGGGGCTGCGGAAACCACCGTCGTTGCCGCCACCGAAGCCACCTTCGCGGCGGCCGCCACCGAAGCCACCGCCACCGGAACGGGGGGGGCGCGGCTCCATCGGACGGGCTTCGTTGACCACCAGGCTGCGGCCGCCCATGGACTGGCCGTTCATGCCTTCAATGGCGGTCTGCGCTTCCGAATCGCTGCCCATTTCCACGAAGCCGAAGCCTTTGGAACGGCCGGTGTCGCGCTCCATCATGACTTTGGCGCTGTTGACCGAGCCGTAGGCGCTGAAGGCCTGCTGCAGGTCTTCGTCGCGCACGGTATAGGGCAGATTGCCCACGTAGAGTTTGTTGCCCATGCTAGGGACTCCTGATGACACTGAGAAAGATAGCGACGGAGCCCCGTTAGCAAACAAACCTGTAGCACGCGAAACCGACCGATCACTTGACAAGCGCAATTCCGACGGGAAATACGCCAAATCCATTATGCGCGGTTTGGCGAAGGTGCTGTGACTTTTTTCTGTGACAGGTCGTGCGGGCCGTCTGGCGGTGCGCAATAACAACACCCGAAGTGCAAGGACGTATACTGGAGCGAGTCCGGACAATGGCCGGGCGGCGCCGATTTGTTCCGGATTGCGGGCGCTTGAAAAATGCCGCTAAAGGGGGGATTCCCGGTCTCGCCCTGGCTCTGATGGCATGGCGGCGCCGGGTTTTTTGTTCTAGGGGCCCGGTCGGGGGGGCCACAGCCAGGAATGCCGACGTGATCGTCACACCCCAGACCTTTCGCTTCGACCAGCCCCTGCGCCTGCGCAGCGGGGCGGTGTTGCCGGCCTACGAGCTCACGGTCGAGACCTACGGCGCGCTCAATGCCGACAAGTCCAATGCCGTGCTGATCTGCCATGCGCTCAACGCCAGCCACCATGTGGCGGGTTACCACGCCGATGCACAAGGCCAGCCGCTCGCACGCAGCGAGGGCTGGTGGCACAACATGATCGGCCCGGGCAAGGCGGTGGACACGAACCGCTGGCTCGTCATCGGCGTCAACAACCTGGGGTCCTGCTTCGGCAGCACCGGCCCCACCCACACCAACCCGGCCACCGGTCAGCCCTGGGGCGCCGACTTTCCGGTGGTGACGGTGGAAGACTGGGTCGAGGCGCAGGCCCGCCTGCTCGATGTGCTGGGCATCGACACGCTGGCCGCCGTGATGGGTGGCAGCCTGGGTGGCATGCAGACTCTGAGCTGGACCCTGCAATACCCCGAGCGGGTGCGCCACGCAGTGGTGGTGGCCAGCGCGCCCAATCTGACGGCCGAAAACATTGCCTTCAACGAGGTGGCACGCCGCGCCATCGTGACCGACCCGGACTTCCACGGCGGCCACTACCTGCGCGAAGGCACGCTGCCGCGGCGCGGCCTGCGCATCGCCCGCATGATCGGCCACATCACCTACCTGAGCGACGATGTGATGAACGAAAAGTTCGGCCGTTCGTTGCGTCCGGCCGATGGCGAAGACCCGGCGGCGGTGGCCGAACTGGCGTACCGTTACAGCACTCAGGAGGTCGAGTTCCAGATCGAGAGTTATCTTCGGTATCAGGGCGACAAATTCAGCGAGTACTTCGACGCCAACACCTACCTGCTGATCACGCGCGCCCTGGACTACTTTGACCCAGCCCGCGAGCACGACGGCAATCTCAGTGCCGCACTGGCCCGCGCCACGGCCAAATTCCTGCTGGTGAGCTTCACCACCGACTGGCGCTTTTCGCCCGCGCGCAGCCGCGAAATCGTCAAGGCCTTGCTGGACAACGGACGCGACGTGAGTTACGCCGAGATCGACGCGCCTCACGGGCACGATGCCTTCCTGCTGGACGACCCACGCTACCACGCGGCGGTGCGGGCCTATTTTGACCAGACGGTGGCCCAAGGCCTGGAGGTGGCCCATGGCTGACCTGAGTGTGATGGAACGCATCGCCCGCCTGGTGCCGTCCGGCTCGCGTGTGCTGGACCTGGGCTGCGGCGATGGTGCGCTGCTGGAACACCTGCAGCAGCGCCGCGGGTGCAGCGGCTACGGTGTGGAGATTGACGACACCAAGGTGCAGGCCTGCCTGCGCCGGGGGGTGAACGTGCTGCAGCTGAACCTGGAAGAGGGGCTGACCATGTTCGGCGACGACGCCTTCGACGTGGTGCTGCAGATCGACACCCTGCAACACCTGCGCAACGCCGAGACCATGTTGCGCGAGACCGCGCGCGTGGGCCGCATCGCCATCGTGGCCTTCCCCAACTTCGCCCACTGGCCCAACCGGCTGGCGGTGCTGCAGGGGCGCATGCCGGTGACCAAGCGCCTGCCCTACCAGTGGTACGACACGCCCAACATCCGCGTCGGCACCTACGCCGACTTCGAGGTGCTGGCGCGCAGCTGTGGCCTGCGGGTGGAGGACAGCTTCGGCCTGCACGAGGGTCAGGAGGTACGCACCCTGCCCAACCTGATGGCCAGCACGGCCGTGTTCAAACTCTCGAACTGAGGATGCCCGGTTCGCCTCAGAGGGTGAGAGGGAATTGGGCGTGGCTGAAAGGGCGCCCTAACGCGCCGCCGGTAGGGCGCAAAGCACAGCCGTAGCTCGGGCTACGGCGCGCATTTGCAACGCCGCAGGCGGTGGTTTGGGTGTCAAGGCGGCCATGACCGAATTCCTCTCACCCTCTCAGGTCGCGGTCTCGCGTTCCGCGTCGGCGGCGAAGTCGCCATTGTCCAGACCGCCGGGTGCCCAGAACGGGTAGACCTCGGCGAAACTGGCCCTGATCTGCTCCAGTGGCAGATCGTCGAAGCTGCCGCGCTCGTTGACGTATTCCATGTGCTGGTTACCGGCCCGGTCGAACGGGTGGTAGAGCGAGTCGTGGATACCGTCAAACTCCAGCGGCAGCAGACCGAATTTCTCGCACAGCGACAGGTTGAAGGCCGGCGTGGCCTTGCGCCAGGCGCCGTCGATCCAGAGCTCGGTGTAACCATGCCACACGAAGACATCGGTCTGCATGGTCTGGCGCAGCTTTTCGGTGGACAGGTGGTTGCGAACGTCGGCAAAGCCCAGCCGCGCCGGGATGCCGGCGGCGCGGGCCACGGCGGCCAGCACCACCGCCTTGGGTACGCACCAGCCGTGGCCCTGGGCCAGCGCGGTGCTGGCCGACATGCCTTTTTCGCTCAGGTCGATGCGGTAGGGGTCGTAGCGCAGGCCCTCGCGCACGGCCAGGTAGAGGGAGACGGCGCGTTCGCGGGCGGTGGCGCCCACGGCGTGTTGCTGCGCAAAGGCCCGCACGGCAGGGTGGTCGATGTCCAGACAGGGGGTGGCGGCCAGGCAGCTGGCCGTTGGGCGTGTGTGAATGTTCATGACCGGTTTATACAGGGGATGTCGACAGGTGCTGGCTCTTTGCTGCGAGCGGGCATTAGCACCAAGCTGGCCCGGAAAAATTCCGTTCATCGGCCCTTAAGTGCCGTCTAAACAGGCCGATAGTCCCTACCAGGAGCAGGGAAGATCGGGACTGTTGCCTGTGGCTTGACCAAGCACGCGGTGTTCGGCAGGCCTGCAAGACCTAACGTCCAAACCCGATTCAATTGACCAGCGCCCGGCAGCGGGCTGCCACATCATGAAAAACGGATTCTCATTGGGTATCTCGGGGCGTCTGTTCGCCCTGAGTATCGCCATTTCCATTGCCCTGGGTGCCTTGGGTGTGTATGCCTACACCAGCCTGCATGCGGCCGGGGACCTGGCGAAGTTCACCGAACAAAATCGCGTGCCGCAGTTGGAGGCCATGGCGGAACTGGAACTCAACGTGACGCAGGTATCGTTGCAGCTGCGCCACACCATTCTTTCGCGCACGCCTCAGGAGCGTGCCGAGACCCTGGCCTATATTGGCGCCAAACGCCAGCACATGGATGAGGTGCTCAAGACCTTCGAAGGACGTCTGTTCTCGCCTGAGGGTCGGGCTCATTTCCCCAAGCTGCCTCCTCAGGTTGCCAACTTCTGGCAGGTCGGTGAGGCCAATTTGGCCTTGATCCAGCAGGACCGCCTGGACGAGGCCTTTGCCTTCCTTGTGGACAAGACCATCCCGGCTCGCAATGCCTTGCTTCAGGAACTGGCCGTCGGCCGACAGATCCAGGCCGAAGGCCTGTCGCGCGACATCGACCGGATTGCCGTCAGCGTCAACAACACGTCCAACCTGATCGCGATCGCTGCGGTGTTGATCGGGGCGTCGCTTCTGCTGTTTGCCTGGTTTGTGTCGCGTACCCTGCGTGCCCGCACGTCCATCGCGCAGACCGCTGCAGAGCGTGTGCGAGATGGTGACTTGACGCAGTTTGTTCACGACACGCAGCGCGACGAACTCAGCCCTGTGCTCAAGTCGCTCAATGACATGCAGAGCGCGCTGACCCGGGTGGTGGGCAACGTGCGTCAGGGGGCCGACGGCGTGGCCTCCGCCAGTGTGCAGATCGCCCAGGGCAACTCGGACCTGTCCAGTCGCACCGAACAGCAGGCCTCCGCACTTGAAGAAACTTCGGCGTCCATGGAGCAGCTGGGCAGCACGTCCCGCCAGAACGCCGACAACGCCCAGTTGGCCAGCCAGCTGGCCAACACCGCCAGCTCGGTGGCGCAGCAGGGGGGGCAGGTGGTCGAGCAGGTGGTGGAGACCATGAAGGCCATCAATCACAGCAGCCAGAAGATCAGCGACATCATCGGCACCATCGACGGCATTGCCTTCCAGACCAACATCCTCGCGCTCAACGCGGCGGTGGAGGCGGCGCGCGCCGGTGAGCAAGGCCGTGGCTTTGCGGTGGTGGCCGGCGAGGTGCGGACCCTGGCTCAGCGCAGCGCCGAGGCCGCCAAGGAGATCAAGGGTCTGATCGGTGCCAGCGTGGAGCGGGTCGAACAGGGCAGCCAGCTGGTTGATCAGGCCGGCTCGACCATGAGGGAGATCCTGAGCTCGGTGCAACGTGTCAGCGACATCGTCGGCGAGATCAGCAGCGCCAGCCAGGAGCAGAACGCCGGTGTGGCTCAGGTCAGCCAGGCCGTCAGCCAGATGGACCAGACCACGCAGCAAAACGCCGCACTGGTCGAGGAAAGTGCCGCGGCAGCGTCCAGCCTGCGTCAGCAAGCCCAGCAACTGGTCGAGGCAGTGGGTGTGTTCCGTCTGGCCGCAGGTGCCACGGCCGGTACTTCGTCGATTGTGACCAGACAAGTCGAGCCGACGATACCGTCCCGACCTGCTCTGAGCGCGCCGGTGTCCAAGGCGGGCTCCAAGCCGCAGATGCCCGCCGCTCCAGCGGAGCGAAAGAAGCTGGCAACAGAAACCGCCGGCGAGTGGGAAAGCTTCTGATCCAACCTGAAGAATTGGGGCCTTTTGCCCCTTTCTGTGATCAATTGGGGAACAACTACATGTTCATGAAAACCGACGATGCCGCCCATGTTTCGATGGAGTCCGGTATCGGGGGCTCGACGAGCGCCCAAACCGCTGCCGAATTTCTGAGTTTCCGCCTGGGCGCCGAGGAATACGGCATCGATATCCTGCGGGTGCAGGAGATCCGCTCCTACGAGGAGCCCACGCGCATTGCCAACGCACCGTCCTTTATCAAGGGCGTGGTGAACCTGCGTGGTGTGATCGTGCCGGTGGTGGACCTGCGCATCAAGC